>NZ_CADESR010000010.1:545-217910 GCF_902830285.1 Burkholderia sp. BCC0419 | reverse complement strand
CAGAACTGGGTCGTCGAAGGCGGTCTGCAGGCGGGCGATCACGTGATCGTGCAAGGCGTCGACAAGGTGCGCCCGGGCGCGACCGTGAAGACCGTTGCGGCCCAGCTTGCGCAGGCGCAGGGCGCCGCCGCAGGGGCTGCAGCGGCGGCCGTCACGCCGTCGTCGGGTTCGTCGCCTGCCGCGGCGTCGCCGGCCGCCTCGCCGGCTGCAGCGTCGGGCGCCGCACCGGCGAGCGCTGCCGCCGCATCGAGCGCTCACTAACAGGGAGCCTGCTTCATGGCCAAGTTTTTTATCGATCGCCCGATCTTTGCATGGGTGATCGCCATCGTGCTGATGCTGGCCGGCGTCGCGTCGATCTTCACGCTGCCGATCGCGCAGTATCCGACGATCGCGCCGCCGGCCGTGCAGATCACCGCGAACTACCCGGGCGCTTCCGCGAAGACGGTGGAAGACACGGTGACGCAGGTGATCGAGCAGCAGATGAGCGGTCTCGACCACTTCCTGTACATGTCGTCGACGAGCGACGACTCGGGCAACGCGACCATCACGATCACGTTCGCGCCGGGCACGAACCCGGACATCGCGCAGGTCCAGGTGCAGAACAAGCTGTCGCTCGCGACGCCGAACCTGCCGCAGGTCGTGCAGCAGCTCGGCATGTCGGTGACGAAGTCGAGCAGCAGCTTCCTGCTGTGGATTGCGTTCAACTCCGACGACGGCAGCATGTCGAAGGACGACTTGACGAACTACGTCGCGTCGCACGTCCTCGATCCGATCAGCCGCATCAACGGCGTCGGCCAGACACTGCTGCTCGGTTCGCAATATGCGATGCGCGTGTGGCTCGATGCGACGAAGCTGACGAACTACGGCCTCACGCCATCCGACGTGACGGCCGCGATCACGCAGCAGAACGTGCAGGTCGCGGGCGGCCAGATCGGCGGCACGCCGGCGAAGCCCGGCACCGTGCTGCAGGCGACCATCACCGAGGCGACGCTGCTGCGCACACCCGAGCAGTTCGGCAACATCCTGCTGAAGGTCAACCAGGACGGCTCGCAGGTGCGCGTCAAGGACGTCGCCAGGGTGTCCCTGGGGACGGAAAACTACAACTTCGACACGAAGTACATGGGGCAACCCACGGCCGGGCTCGGCATCCAGCTCGCGACCGGCGCCAACGCGCTGGCGACCGTGAGCGCGATCCAGGCGAAGGTGGCTGAGCTGTCGCGATACTTCCCGCACGGGCTGGTCGTCCACTATCCGTTCGATACGACGCCGTTCGTGCGCCTGTCGATCGAGGAAGTGGTCAAGACGCTGCTCGAAGGCATCGTGCTGGTGTTCCTCGTGATGTACCTGTTCCTGCAGAACCTGCGGGCGACGATCATCCCGACGATCGCGGTGCCGGTCGTGTTGCTCGGCACGTTCGCGATCATGGCGGCGGTCGGCTTTTCGATCAACACGCTGTCGATGTTCGGCCTCGTGCTCGCGATCGGCCTGTTGGTCGACGACGCGATCGTGGTGGTGGAGAACGTCGAGCGGGTGATGGTCGAGGAGGGCTTGTCGCCGAAGGAGGCGACCCGCAAGGCGATGGGCCAGATCACCGGCGCACTCGTCGGCGTGGCGCTCGTGCTGTCGGCGGTGTTCGTGCCGGTGGCATTCTCCGGCGGCTCGGTCGGCGCGATCTATCGTCAGTTCTCGCTGACGATCGTATCGGCGATGGTGCTGTCGGTGCTGGTCGCGTTGATTCTGACGCCGGCACTGTGCGCGACGATCCTCAAGCCGATCGAGAAGGGGCATCACGAAGAGAAGAAAGGTTTCTTCGGCTGGTTCAACCGGACCTTCGACAAGAGCCGCGATCAGTACCACGTCGGCGTGCACCACGTGATCAAGCGCTCGGGTCGCTGGCTCGTCATCTACCTGGCCGTGCTCGTCGCGGTCGGCCTGTTGTTCGCGCGCCTGCCGAAGTCGTTCCTGCCGGACGAAGACCAGGGCTACATGTTCGTGATCGTGCAGACGCCGTCCGGCTCGACACAGGAAACGACCGGCAAGACGCTCGACAACATCAACACGTACCTGACTACCGCCGAGAAGGACGTGGTCGACTCGGTGTTCACGATCAACGGCTTCAGCTTCGCGGGCCGCGGCCAGAACTCGGGTCTCGTGTTCGTGAAGCTGAAGGGCTTCTCGGCGCGCCAGCGTTCGGATCAGAAGGTACAGGCGCTGCTGCGAAGGACCGCCGCGCATTACGCGAAGTACAAGGATGCGATGGTGATTCCGTTCAACCCGCCGTCGATTCGGGAACTCGGCAACGCGTCCGGCTTCGACTTCGAGCTGACGGACAACGCCGGTCTCGGCCACGACGCGCTGATTGCCGCGCGCAACCAGCTGGTCGAGATGGCGTCGAAGGATCCCCTGCTCGCGCTGGTGCGCCCGAACGGCCTGAACGACACGCCGCAGTACAAGGTGGACATCGACCGCGAAAAGGCGGATGCGCTCGGCGTGATGCCGGATGCGATCGACCAGACGTTCTCGATCGCGTGGGCGTCGAAGTACGTGAACAACTTCCTCGACACCGACAGCCGGATCAAGAAGGTGTACGTGCAGGCCGACGCGCCGTTCCGGACGACGCCGGACGACCTGAACGTCTGGTACGTGCGCAACGGGTCGGGCGGGATGGTACCGTTCAGCGCGTTCGCGACCGGCCACTGGACCTACGGTTCGCCGAAGCTGGAGCGCTACAACGGCGTGTCGTCGTTCGAGATTCTGGGGCAGGCGTCGCCGGGCAAGTCGACCGGCCAGGCGATGGCCGCGATGGAAGCACTCGCGAAGAAGCTGCCGGAAGGCGTCGGCTATTCGTGGACGGGGCTGTCGTTCCAGGAAATCCAGTCGGGCTCGCAGGCGCCGATCCTGTACGCGATCTCGATCCTCGTCGTGTTTTTGTGTCTCGCTGCGCTGTATGAAAGCTGGTCGATCCCGTTCTCGGTGATCATGGTCGTGCCGCTCGGCGTGATTGGCGCACTGCTCGCGACGACGCTGCGCGGCCTCGAGAACGACGTGTTTTTCCAGGTCGGCCTGCTGACGACCGTGGGCTTGTCCGCGAAGAACGCGATCCTGATCGTCGAGTTCGCGCGGGAGCTGCAGGTAACGGAGAAGATGGGGCCGATCGAGGCTGCGCTGGAAGCGGCGCGCCTGCGGCTGAGGCCGATCATGATGACGTCGCTCGCATTCATTCTCGGCGTGCTGCCGCTCGCGATCAGCAACGGCGCGGGCTCGGCGAGCCAGCACGCGATCGGCACCGGTGTGATCGGCGGGATGATCACCGCGACGTTCCTCGCGATTTTCATGATCCCGATGTTCTTCGTGAAGGTACGCCAGATCTTCAGCGGCGAGCAGGAAGATGCCGATCTCGCACTGCGTCTCGCGCAGGCGCATTCGCGTCACGAAGATCGACCGCACAACGACGAAGACGCCGGCAACAACGGACAGTGATGATGCAAAAACACGCTTTGACTGCAAGCGCGATCGCACTCGCCGCCGCGCTCTTCGCCACGGGCTGCACGATGGCGCCGCATTACAAGCGGCCGGATGCGCCCGTCGCACAGGCGTTTCCGTCCGGCGGCGTGTACGCGACGCAGCCGGCGGCGAAGGCCGGCGCGCGCAGCGCGAACGGCCAGGCGGCGGCCGGCATCGGCTGGCGCGAGTTCTTCGTCGATCCTCGCCTGCAACGGCTGATCGAGATCGCGCTGAAGAACAACCGCGACCTGCGCGTGTCGGTGCTGAACATCGAGGCGGCGCGTGCGCAGTACCAGATCACGCGCGCGGGGCTGTTCCCGACGCTCGACGGTACGGGCACGGGCAATATCCAGCGCTATCCGCAAGGTGTCTCGCCGACCAATCAGGCCTACATATCGCGCACTTACAACGTCGGACTGTCGGCGTCGTGGGAGCTCGACCTGTTCGGCCGGATCCAGAGCCTGAAGGACCAGGCGCTCGCGCAATACCTCGCGACCGCGCAGGCCCGCAAGGCGTCGGAGATCTCGCTGGTGTCGCAGGTGGCCGATCAATACCTGACGCTGCTGTCGACCGATGACCTGCTGCAGGTCACGGAGAACACGCTGAAATCCGCGCAGGCGTCGTACGACCTGACCAAGCTGCAGTTCGATAACGGCACGGGCTCCGAGCTCGACCTGCGCCAGGCGCAGACGATCGTCGAGACGGCGCTCGCGAACCAGCAGGCGCAGGCGCGCGCCCGCGCGCAGGCGGTGAACGCGCTGGTGCTGCTGATCGGCGAGCCGCTGCCGGACGATCTGCCGGCGGGCCTGCCGCTCGACGCGCAGAACCTGCTGACGGACGTGCCGGCCGGGTTGCCGTCGGACCTGCTGACGCGTCGTCCGGACATCATGGAAGCGGAGCAGAACCTGCTCGCGGCCAACGCGAACATCGGCGCGGCGCGTGCGGCGTTCTTCCCGCGCATCTCGTTGACGAGTGCGTTCGGCACCGCGAGCCCGACGCTGGGCGGCCTGTTCAAGGCCGGCACGGCGGCGTGGTCGTTCGCGCCGAACATCGCGCTGCCGATCTTCGAGGGCGGCGCGAACATCGCGAACCTCGATCTCGCGAACGTGCAGAAGCGCATCGAGATCGCGAACTACGAGAAGGCGATCCAGTCGGCGTTCCGCGAAGTGTCGGACGGGCTTGCCGCACGCGGCACGTACGACCAGCAGATCGCCGCGCTGGAGCGCAACGAGCGCGCGCAGCAGCGTCGCTTCGACCTGTCGGACCTGCGCTACAAGAACGGCGTGGACAGCTACCTGTCGGTGCTGACCGCGCAGACCGACCTGTATGCGGCGCAGCAGTCGCTGACCAACGCACGGCTGGCACGGTGGACCAACCTCGTCGACCTGTACCGCGCATTGGGCGGCGGCTGGATCCAGCGGGCCGGCGAGACGCCGCGCCCGGCCGACCAGCCGGTGGACGACGGCAAGGTGGCCGTACCGTTCGCATCGGTCATGGCAGCGCGGGCGAACTGACCGCGGGCATGACGAAAAAATGGCTCGCAAGACCAAGGAAGCGGCGCTGTTGACCCGGGAAGCCATTCTCGACGCGAGCGAGCGCCTTTTCGATGCATGCGGCTATGGCGCCGCGTCGCTCGAGGACATTGCCGAGGCGGCCGGTGTCACGCGCGGCGCGGTGTATTGGCACTTCAAGGACAAGGGCGATTTGCTACTGGCGCTCTTTGTCCGTGTGCGGGAGTCGTTTCGCGACCAGTTACTGGCACTGGTGCGGCGCGGCAGCCGGCGCGGGAGCATCAAGGCGTTCTGCCGCCTGCTATTGTCGGGCGGCGCGCGCCGCGCGGAAGCGAAGGCGATCTGCCGGCCCGGCGGCAAGCTGCTGCCGTACGACGAGATTTTCCTCGCCGAGCCGTTGACGGCGCACCTCGCGATCGACCTGTTTCAGGAGATGCACGAGACGCTCGTCGCGATCCTGAACAAACCCGGCGACGCCGGCGAAAACGGCGCGAAAGCGTCGGCGGGCGAAACCGAAATCGACGCCTATTTTCTTCAGGCGCTGCTGGTGGGGCACGCGCGTCTATGCGCATTTCACGCGGCGCCGCGCAAGATGGGCGACGCCACCGCGCGGATCGTCGGGCGCGGCATCGAGGCGGTCTCCGCGCGCCACGGTACGCGCGCTCGCGCCGCGAACCGGGTCGGCGCGACTCCGATAGCCTGACCCCAGGCGGCGTGCACGGCCACCGTGCGACGTGCGTTCCACAACGCGTCGAGGCCCGCCGCGCCGCCCGCCGCCATCCGGCCGATCGAGCGCGCGAGCGTGTTCATCGGCACCGCGACGTCGTTCAGTTCGATCGTACGCATCGTCGCGGCGAGCGACACCGGCACGAGGCCGAGCTGCCGCGCGTCGCCGGGCATCAGGATGTTCGCGCCGTCTGCCCGGCGTCGCGCCGTCAGGCCACGATGGCGCGCCGCAGCCGCAGCGCGGCGTCCCGCATGTTGCCCGGCAGCGTCGCGCCAAAACCGATCACCAGCCCGGCCTCGCCGCCGCCGCGGTAATGCGGCGACAGCGGCGGCGTCTGCAGCCCGAGCGCCGCAGCGGCTTCCCATACCGCGAGATCCGCGTCCGGTGCAGTCGCGCCACGCAGCTTCGCGACGAGATGCAGGCCGGCATCGGGCGCGTCTCCCCAATCGAGTACGTCCGCGCAGTGGCATTCGAGCGCGGCCAGCAGCGCATCCCGACGCTCTGCATAAAGCATCCGCATGCGGCGCAGATGCGTCGCGAAATGCCCTTCGCCGATGAATTCCGCGAGCGTGACCTGCAACGGCGTCGGCGATTGCCGGTCAACCAGCGCGCGGGCGTGCGCAAACGCCCCGGCGAGCCCCGGCGGCGCGATCAGGAAGCCGATCCTCAATCCGGGCGCCAGGACCTTCGCGAACGTGCCGACGTAGATCACGCGATTCGCGGCCGATTGCCGGCCGAGCGCGCGTAGCGGGTGCAGCGGCCGCCCGGCGTAGCGGTAGTCGCCGTCGCAATCGTCCTCGATGATCCAGGCGTCCGCACGCTCGGCCCAGTCCAGCAGCGCGAGCCGGCGCCGCAGGCTCATCGTCACGCCGAGCGGGTACTGATGCGACGGTGTAACCACCGCGAGGCGCGCGTCCGCGGCCAGCCGTGCACCGGCCTCGACGTCGAGGCCCTCCGCGTCGACCGGCACCGGTACGACACGTGCGCCCGCGCTTTCGACCGCGCTGTGTCCCGCGACGAATCCCGGGTTCTCGATCCATACCGTATCGCCCGCGTCGATCAGCAGGCGCGCGGCCAGCTCGATCGCGTGCTGCGAGCCGGACGTGATCACGACGTCGTCGGCATCGCACGCCAGGCCGCGCGTCACGCCCAGATGTTCGGCGATCGTCTCGCGCAGCGGGCGGTATCCGGCCGGATCGGCGTAGCCGAGCTGGTCGGCGGTCGGCCGGCTGCGCCAGAAACGGGCGGACAGGCGAGTCCACGTGTCGTACGGAAACGCATCGAACGCGGGCGTGCCGGGCGCGAGCAGGCCCGGCCCGCGCGGCACCGGCGTAACCGGCAGCCCGGCCAGGCGGCGGCCCCGCTCGGACAGCGCCGGGTACGCTTCGCCGCGCGCTGCGGTAACGGACAGCGGCGCCGCGGCGGCGGGCGGCGCCAGATCCTCCGGCAACACGTCCGGCACGTAGATGCCGGAGCCGCGCTGCCCGCGCGCATAGCCCTCCGCGACGAGCCTGTCGTACGCCAGCACGACGGTCTGCCTCGACACGCCCAGTTCGGCCGCGAACGATCGCGTCGATGGCAGGCGCGCGCCGGGACGCAGGTGGCCGCGCAGCACCGCCTCGCGCAGGTGCCGGGCGATCTGCTCCTGAAACGGCAGCGCCGCGGCGGGATCGACGGCGAAAGCGCCCCAGACGGGCGGTGTGGCGCGTTTGCTCATGGCCTGAAAGTGGATTGATCCAGTTTTCGAAAGTGGGCTTAGATAATCGTGCCACCTGTTGCTATCGTGCAGACCATATCACTCCTTTCCCGATTACGCGCATGACTATCGAAGCGTCTTCCCTGCGCCGCGGCCTCGCGCTTGCGTCGCTCTATACAGGCGTATTCCTGCCGCCGCTGGATTACTTCATCGTCAATCTGGCGCTGCCTGCGATTCACGTCGGCCTGAAAGCCAGCGACGCGCAGATCCAGCTCACGGTCTCCGCATACGCGCTCGCCTATGCCGTCGTCCTGATCACCGGCGGGCGCCTCGGCGATCTGTACGGACGCCGGCGGATCTTCATGATCGGCATGGCAGCCTTCGTCGTTGCATCGGCGCTGTGCGGCATGGCGATGAGCGGCGAGGTGCTGGTCGCGAGCCGCGTCGTGCAGGGCATCAGCGCGGCGCTGATCACGCCGCAGGTCCTCGCGTCGATCCGCACCGTCTTTCCGGTGCAGATGCAGGCGCGCCTCATGGGCCTCTATGGGTTCGTGTTCGGGCTCGCGTCGGTGGCAGGGCAAGTCGGCGGCGGCGCGCTGATCGACCTGCATCCCTGGGGACTCGACTGGCGCGTGGTATTTCTCGTGAACGTGCCGATCGGCATGCTCGCGCTGGCGGGAACCTGGCGGTATCTGCCCGAGAGCCGCGCGGCGCGCGGCGCGCGCATCGACGTCCCGGGCATGGTCGCGCTGACGATTGCGCTGATGCTGCTGATCTATCCGCTGACCGTCGGCCGCGAACTGCACTGGCCCGCATGGACGTTCTGGAGTCTCGGCCTGTGCATGCCGGCGTTCGTCGCGTTCATCCGGATCGAACGCCGGATTGCGCGGCAGGGGCGCGATCCGCTCGTCGATGTGGCGGTGTTGAGCCAGCCGGTCGTGGCAATCGGCTTGCTGCTCGCGTTCCTCTTCTACAGCATCGCCGCGTTCTTTCTCACCTATGGCATCTACCTGCAGGAGGGGCTCGGCTGGACCCCGCTGCAATCGGGCCTCGGCCTCGCTCCCTACGGTGCCGGCTATCTGCTCGGGCCGCTCGCGACGCCATGGCTTGCCCGCCGCATCGGCGAGGGCCTGATGCCGCTCGGGTTCGGTTGCCTCGCCGGCGGCTTCGGGCTCTGCGCGTCGCAACTGGGCCATGGCGCACCGGAACTGCCGTTTTATATCGGTCTCCTGATTGCCGGGACCGGGCAAGGGCTGGCGCTGCCGTCGCTGCAGCGGATCGTGCTTGCGGACGTCGACGCGCGCCATGCCGGCATGACTGCCGGTGCGATCGTCGCGATGCTCTATATCGGCGCCGCGTTCGCGGCCGCCTGCATCGGCGGTGCGTTCTTCGGCGCGCTCGGCGAGGGCGGCGGCGCAGCAGCGCACGCGCACGCGATGCGCATCGGCCTCGAATGGATGCTCGTGCCGCTCGTCGCGGGGTTCCTGGTCAGCATCTGGATGGTGCAGCGTCGCGATCGGACGACGCGTGCCGTGCGCGGCATCTGACCCGGCGCGCGAGGTCGCGGCGCGGACGTGCCCGCGTGCGGCGCGGGGCGCTCACGCCGTGACCGCGACGCGATCCTTGCCGCGATACGAAGCGGCGATGACGCGCAGCGCCTGTTTGGCGCGCTCGTCCAGCGAGCCGCTGTGCAACATGACATCGGAACCCGGCAGCGGCGGCAATCCGAACCGGGTGCCGACCTCGACGGATCCGGCCGGCGCGGCGGGCCGGGCCAGCGCCGCGACGGCCAGGCCCGCGGATACGGCGGCCGCGACCGTATTCACGCCCCCACCCACGAAGACCTCCAGCCAGGGAATGCCCGCGTCGTCGAGCGCCCGCGACGCCATCGCGCGCACCCTGCACGTGGCGGGCAACGAAGCAATACGGAGCGGCGTTCCCGGCTCGTAATGCAAGCTCGGCGCGGCGTACCAGCCGATCTGTTCGTTGGCGATCACGCAGCCGTCGTCGCGTCCGTCGACGTGCCGGACGATCGCGGCGTCGAGATTGCGGCCATCGAGTTCGGCGAGCAGCCGGCGGGAATTGTCGACGCGCACTTCGATCGTCAGCCCGGGATCGAACACATGAAGCATCGACAGCAAGGCCGTCAATTCCGTGCCGACGAGATTGTGGCTCACGCCGAGCATCAGACGCGCGGGAGGTAGCGCCGGCCCACGCAGCGCGCGGTCATGCGCGGCGACGAATTCGCGCGCGGACTCGACGAATGCATTCCCTTCCCGCGACAGTCTCACGCTGCGCGGCGTGCGATCGAGCAACCGGTATCCCAGGCGCCCCTCGAGGCGTTTCAATTTCACGCTGACCACGCCCTGTGTCGTATCGAGAAAATCTGCCGCTTTTGTAAAGCTTTCCAATTCGGCAACCAGCAGAAATACGCGAACGGCATCGACGTCGAGTGTAGCCATGGCCAATCATCCAGATTTGTTGTGATTGAAATAATTATTTCGATATTCAACACATACTCAGGGAACTCCATAATTCTGTCAACTCGCCACGAGTGATAGCGATTCAGAACGAATATTATTGAGAGGACCCCATGAATAACGCCATCTGCGCCGCCAACCGACCGGTTTTATCGCAATCCGGCCTCTTTCGCACCGGGTAAGCCGCCGGCGCAGGTTTGCGCCGGGCGTGCCATGCGCGCGCCGACAGCTATGACGAAGCCGGTCCGGCGATATGGCGCAGACCGATCTGCCTTCCGGGATCCAGCAATCGGGATCGCGTGATTCACGCTGCTCCGGCAATTTGCCGGGACGGCGGGGTGCGCTTTTTGATTACACTCGTTTTTGACGAATTGCATTCAAAAAGCTTTCGGATTGCGCTTGCCACTCCATCGAATATTCATGGAGATGGATTGGTGCGGCCGGAATGTCACCCAATTACGCATCGGATGGATTTAATCGGCCAATAAGCCCGCCGGAGTGCATTGCCGCATTTTTGAGAATGTGACGTAACGCAATCTGCCTACGTCGGTTCGATAGCCTATTCATCAATTTGCAATACCAATGATTAGCGAGGAAGCCATGAACGAGCAACGCGATCCCCCCGTGTTCGTCTCCTCTCCTGCACGCCTGCGGTGCGAACTGCCGGCCGAGCGCGACGAGGAGCGCTTCGTCGCCGAATCGCGGGATGCGATCCGGCGCATTCTGGACGGAGACGACGACCGGCTTCTCGTGATCGTCGGCCCCTGCTCGGTGCACGAGCGCACCGCTGCGTTGGATTATGCGGCGCGCCTGTCCGAGGTTCGGCGCACGCTGCATCGCGACCTGGAAATCGTGATGCGCGTCTATTTCGAGAAGCCGAGAACCTGTCTCGGCTGGAAAGGCCTGATCAACGATCCGCATCTGGACGAATCGCATGACATCGATGCCGGGCTGCGGATCGCGCGCCAGTTGATGCTGGATGTCACGTCGCTGCGTTTGCCGGTTGCCACCGAGTTCCTCGACGTCCTGAGCCAGCACTATCTCGCGGACCTCGTATCGTGGGGCGCGATCGGCGCTCGCACGACCGAATCGCAGATCCACCGTGAAATGGCGTCCGGGCTAGGCTGCCCGATCGGATTCAAGAACGGCACCGACGGCGGCCTGAAGGTTGCGATCGACGCGATCCGCTCGGCACGCAGCCGCCATCGCTTTCTCGGCGTCGATGGCGATGGCCGGTTCGTCAGGCAGTCGACGGGCGGAAATGACCACGGCCATCTGGTGCTGCGCGGCGGCAAGGTGCCCAACTACGACGCGCAGAGCGTGGGCGCCGCCTGCGAACTGCTTGCGACGCACGGGCTTGCGCCCCGCGTCGTCATAGACGCGAGCCACGGCAACAGCGGCAAGCAGCACGAGAACCAGTTGCCCGTGTGCGAATCGATTGCCGCGCGCGTCGCGGCCGGCGATGCCTGTGTCGCCGGCGTGATGATCGAGTCGAACCTCGTCGCCGGCAACCAGTCGCTCGGCGCCGGGCTCGTCTACGGCCAGAGTGTCACCGATGCCTGCATCGGCTGGAACGACACGGTCACGGCGCTCGAGCGGCTGGCCGCCGCGATCCGTGCGCGCCGGCGCCCGTCCGCCGGCGCCCGCGCCGATCTGGCGCCGCTCTCTTCGATCGCATGACCGATGGCCACCGCCCGTCGCGTCGCTCGACCGCCAGGCCGAGTACGCGCCCCGGTGCGGCGAAACCCGACACACTCTCTTTTCGCTCCATGGACAACCTCACGCACGCGGCCCATGAACGCGAGGTCGACCGGCACCGCCGGTCGATCAGCGCGATCGACCAGGAATTGCTCCGGTTGCTCAATCGCCGCAGCGAGCATGCGCAGCAGATCGGCCTGTCGAAGCTGCGCGCGGGGCTCGCGATCCTGCAGCCGTCGCGAGAGCAACGGATTCTCGACGAACTCAAGCAGCTCAACCCGGGGCCGCTGCGGCCAGCGCAGGTCGAACAGATCTGGGAGGAGATCTTCTCCGCATCGAGGAGCCTGCAGCAGGCCGCACCGATTGCCTTCCTCGGGCCCAGCGGCACGTATAGCGAAGAGGCGGTGATCCGGTTTTTCGGCGACGCGGCCTTGCGCATCGGTTGCGCGACGCTCGATGACGCATTCGACGCGGTTGCGTCGGGTGCCGCACCCAGCGCGGTCGTGCCGTTCGAGAATTCCGCGCACGGTTGCATCGCGGACACGCTCGATCTGCTCGCCTGCACCGGCCTGCCCGCCAGCGGGGAAGTCGTCCTGCCGATCGTGCATTGTCTCCTGTCGCATGCGCGGGATCTGAGCGCGGTCGACTGCGTGCTCGGGCATGCGCAGGCGCTTGCGCAATGCAGGCACTGGCTCGATCGCCACTTGCCCGGCGTCGAGCGACGCGCTGTCTCGAGCAACGCCGCGGCGGTGAAGGCGGCCAGCGAAAGCGCCACCCACGCAGCGCTCGCCGGCGAGCGCGCCGGGCAACTATACGGCGTTGCGGTGCTGCATCGCGCCATTCAGGACCAGCCGTCGAATCGCACACGATTCCTGATCGTCGGCGACGCGCCGCGTGTCGCGGCGAGCAACGGCAAAACGCTGATACGGGCCGAGATCGAGCATCACGCCGGCAGTCTCGCCTGCTTGCTTGCCCCCCTGCAAGCCCACGGCGTCTCGATCGAATTCCTCGAAACACGCCCGCTCGGCAACGGCGTATGGACGTATTGCTTCTATCTCGAGCTTGCGGGCTTTCCGCACGAGGCGCCGGTCGCGGCGGCGCTGGCGGAGATGACGCAACGGGCGTCGGCGTTTGCGGTGCTCGGCTCGTATGCGCGCTCGACCGCGTGCGCGGCGCCCGCCGTACCGCTCCCGACCGACCCTGCCGGCAAGGAGCGCGCGCAATGAACCGGCCCGCTGACCATGCAACGCACCGCATCAAGCGGATCTTTGCATCGCAGGACGATCGCCTGATCGTGCTGCTTCGCTGCACGCCGCACGCGCTCGCGCGTCGCGACATGATGAAGTGCCTGAACACGCTGCGCTCCGCGTACGAGGACGAGCTGGAAATCGTGCCGTTTCTCGCGGCGAGTTGCCAGCACACGTTGCCGGAGGCCGTCGAACGAACGCTCGGCCGCCGGGTGCGCCGCACCGGCTTCTCGCTGGCCGTCGAGCACGCCGCCCTGCGCGGGTCCGGCTTGCCGTCCGCGTGGTGGCTGTGGGACGGCCGCGCGCCGCTGCGAATCCCGTCCGATGCGCCGCTCGTCGCGACGCTCTGTCCGGCCGTGCCCCTGCCGGAACTCGGCTGGGCACTGCCGCTCGCCGAGGGCGAGTGCCTGACGGAACGCCTGACCGTGCTCGACGACGGTGCGCTGCCGGCCGGCGGCCGGCGCGTGCTGCTCGACCTGCGCGCACCCGGCGCAAGCGGCCTGCGCATGCTCCGGCATACCCGGCAGGCGGCCGAATCGATCGGCTTGCATCGTGACCTGCTGGGCGGCGCGGTGCTCGATCTGCGCGAACTGGTCGACCTGCGCATGCCGCCCGCGCCGCCATCACGCGACGCGTGCGTCGATCTCGACACCACCAAGGCGCTGCTCGACGAACTGGCGAACGTCGTTACGCATTGCCGCATCGCGACCTACACACGCGCAAGCCGATCGCTATGGCGGCGCCTGTAGTCCCCGGAGGCGGACAGGCGGACACCGACGATCCCGCTGCCGCTCCCTTTCACCTCTCGATTCACGTCTCTATCAAGGATTCGACAACATGACGACGACCAAGGCAAGGGTGAAATTCGATCCGCTCGATCCGCTGCTGCTCACCCGCGAACTGTCGGACGACGAAAACACGTATCGTGAACGGGTGCGCGCGTTCGCGACCGGTGTCCTTATGCCGCGCGTGCGCAGCGCGTTCCGGCACGAGCACGAGGACCGCGCGATCTTCCGCGAAATGGGCGCGTATGGCCTGTTTGGCTGCATGGTGCCCGAGCAGTACGGCGGCGAAGCGCGCAGCGCCGTCTGCTACGGCATTGCCTCGCACGAAATCGAACGCGTGGATTCGGGCTACCGGTCGCTGCTGACGATCCAGGCATCGCTCGTCATCTTCCCGATCCTGCATTTCGGTTCCGACGCCCAGCGGGAACGGTATCTGCCGAAACTCGTGTCCGGCGAATGGGTGGGCTGCTTCGGGATGACCGAGGCGAACCTCGGTTCCGATCCCGGTGCGATGCAGACGCGCGCGGTCAAGGTGCCGGGTGGCTATCGCCTGAGCGGCGAGAAGAACTGGATCACGAACGCGCCGATCGCGGATGTGCTGGTCGTCTGGGCGAAGGCGGAGGACGGCAGCGTGCTCGGCTTTATCGTCGAACGAAATGCCGTCGGGCTGTCGACGCCCGTCATCGAAGGCAAGATGGCCCTGCGCGCGTCGACGACAGGGAAAATCGTGCTCGACGACGTGATGATCCCCGATGCGCAGGTGCTGCCCGGCGTGAAGCGTTTGTCCGATCTCTTCAGTTGCCTGAATTCCGCACGCTACGGGATCTCATGGGGCGCGCTCGGCGCCGCGGCTGCCTGCTACGAAACCGCGCGCGATTACACGCTCGCCCGCAGCCAGTTCGGCAGGCCGCTCGCCGCCAACCAACTGATCCAGAAGAAGTTCGCCGACATGCTGACCGAAATCTCGCTCGGGATGCTCGGCTGCCTTCGCTTCGGCCGAATGACCGACGACGGCATCGCGAGCGTCGAACTGACGTCGATCCTGAAGCGCAACTCGTGCGGCAAGGCGCTGGACATTGCCCGCGTCGCGCGCGACATGCTCGGCGGCAACGGCATCTCGGACGAGTACTGCGTGATCCGTCACTTGCTCAATCTCGAAGTCGTGAATACGTACGAGGGCACGCATGACATCCACGCGCTTGTGCTGGGCAAGGCGATCACCGGCCTGAGCGCATTCGCGAACTGAGCGCCTCGATCCATCCCGACTGGAGATCAACATGCACCCCATGCAGGAACTGCTCGTCGTCGCGGAACGGATCGGTCGGGTTGCCCATCTGCAACTCAACCGGCCGACGAAGGCGAACGTGCTCAACGCGGAACTGATGGCGGCCCTGTCTGCCCACCTGGCGCACCTCGATGGCGATGATGAAATCAGCGTGATCGTCATCTCGGGGCATCCGAAGTTCTTCGCCGCCGGCGCGGACGTCGCCGCGATGGTCGAACTCGACGCCGCGGATGTGGTTCGCGAACGCTTTCTCACCGGCGCGTGGGAATGCGTCGGGCGCGTGCGCAAACCGGTCATCGCCGCGGTGACAGGCTATGCGACGGGAGGCGGGTGCGAACTCGTCCAGGCCTGCGACGCCATCATCGCGGGCGAGTCGGCCCGCTTCGGACAGCCGGAACTGGCGCTCGGCACGATTCCCGGGCTCGGCGGCACGCAACGCCTGCCGCGCTGGATCGGCAGAATGCGTGCGCTGGATTGGTGCCTGCGCGCCCGCGTCGTCACGGCACGGGAAGCGCACGACGCCGGCCTCGTCACGCAGGTGGTCGCCGACGAGAACGTCGTTCCGCACGCGATCGCGTACGCCCAGGAGGTGGCGGCCTACTCGCTTCCGGCGCTGATCCTGTTGAAGGAAGCGATCAACCGCACGGCCGAGATGCCCTTGTCGGCCGGCCTCGATTTCGAAAAACGCTTGTTCTACTCGACCTTCGCGTTCGAGGACAGGCGAGAAGGCATGGCCGCGTTTCTCGCGAAGCGAGCGCCCGTGTTCCGGCATGCGTGACGCACGTGCCATTTCACTTTCATGAGGAGCAGGTCGAACATCATGACGAAACGCCATTTCACTCAGCAGATCGTCGTCCGCTATTCGGACATCGATTACATGGGGCACGTCAGCAATGCGGTCTATTACCAGTACCTGCAGGACGCGTACGTGAAGTTCATGTACGGGTTGCTTGACGCACCGTTCAGCGAACGCATCTCGCAGATCACTGTAAAGACGGTATGCGAGTACGTCGATCAGGTGCGGCTCGGCGAGGTGCTGAATCTGCGCGCAAGCGTCGTCCGGTTCGGCACGCGGAGTTTCGACATCGAGTATCTGCTGGCGCGCCGGGACAACGATGAGCATCTGGTCGCACGCGGCCTGTCGACCCACGTCACGTTCGATTACGGAAACAACGTATCGATCCCGCTGCCGGACGACCTGAAGGCGGGCGTGCTCGCCTATCAGGGCAGCCTGTAATCGCAGCCGTCGATTCGGCCGACCTGTCTGTCGGTACGCCAGTGTGCGCCCTCCAGACGATCGGCTGTCGTGCCACGCCGGCTCGATCTCGGTCGCTGAAGCAGCGTTTCGGGATCGGGCCGCATTACCGACAAGGCCTGAACATGGCTCACGCTCCCCGGCCGCACGACGGCCTGGCCGCCGAGAACGCGGCGGCGCCGAACCACCCTGGTGCGCCCGGGACGGACCGCGAAAGCGGCCGCCGGTTCTGTCTCGTCGGCCTGATGGGCACCGGCAAGACGACGGTGGGACGGCATCTGGCAGAGCGCCTGTCGATCAGCTTCGTCGATGCCGACGCCCTGCTCGAAGCGCGGCTGGGCTACCCGATCCGGGAATGCTTCGCGCGCGACGGTGAACGGGCCTTCCGCGCCCGGGAGTCGGACGTGATCGACGAAATCGCGGGCTGGCCCGATGTCGTGCTGTCGACAGGCGGCGGTGCCGTGCTTTGCGAACGCACGCGTTCGACGCTGAAGCGCCGCTTCACGGTCGTGCACCTGACGGCCACCGTCGACGAAATCCACGCCAGAACGCGGCACGACCGATCCCGCCCGCTTCTGCAGACCGACGATCCGGTCGCTACGCTGCAAGGCCTGCTGCAGCAACGGCACGCGCTCTACGAGGCCTGTGCCGATCTCACGGTTGACACGACCGGCCGCTCCGTCGCGGCAATCGTGACGCATCTGGCCCGCGTGCTGATGCCGGCCGACGTACGCGGTGCGTTCCCCAGCCCATCACGCTGAAGCGCCGCGCGGTCGGCGTTCTATCGGGAGGCGCTGGATTGCCACTCAGACATGCGCGACACGACCGATCCATCGTTCCCGACTCATGAAGCGCAGGGTGGCAAGCGATCCTGATTGCGCTCGTCAATTGGATCTTGGCCGTTGTCGATGAGCTCGCGCATCGTAAGCGCTTTTTCGCGTGCTTCAGAGAGGGAGACGTCGAGGCAGGTGCCCAACCCGGCGTCACGTCACTTGCCGGTCACGGGACGGGTGATGCGTAGGGTCCACTTGCTGCCCGACATCGTTGGGGTAAGCAGCAGTCCGGTCACTTTGCCGTCGAAGACGGGTTTGTCGATGGGTTTGAGCGCTTTGGCTTGTTTGTCGGTTAGCATCGGTTTTTGACCCATCACATAGCCCGTCGAGCATCACCGGACAGGGCTGGATGGTGTCAGAGTAAAATGGCCGGATTGACGATGCAAGCTCTTGATTTGCTGAAAGATAATCGGATTCCGATGGATGTTATTGGACAATAATTTGCCAGAAATGACCGAATCCGTTTCCACGCCTCGCTCCCGCTCCCGTTCCACCCGTTCGTCGACCCGTTCCCGCCAGCGCTCGGCCGCTGCCGCAGGCAGCACGTCCGCAAGGGCGACGGCACGATCCGGCAGCGCACCGGCCGGCGACGCGCCGCGCGACGAACGGACGCTCGACCTGTTCGGCGATCCGGTGCTGGAGCCGGGCGAGCGCATGCCGGTGGCGGCGCGCGATGAAGCGATCGTGGAAGCCGATGCGGCGGCCGGTGCCGACGACGGGCGACAGGCCACGCTCGACGGGTTTGTCCCGCCGGCGGATGCGGCTGCTGCGGCAACGCACGCGGAAGCTGAAGGTACGGCGGCGCCGGATGGGGAGATCGAGGCCGTTTCGACGCCTGAAGGCGGGATGGCCACGAACGTCGACGGCGCATTCGCAGAGGGTCTTGCTACGAAGGCAGCCGATTTGCCTGCGGGCGATGGCGGCGTAATGCAGATCGATGTGCCCGTGGTCGACGGTGCCGCGAACGCGGAGACGAAGCGGCAAGCATTGGGTGGCGCCGCCGCGCAGATGGCCGAATCGCAAGCAGCAGACGCCGAAGTTGTGAAGCCTGCGGTCGAGGTAGCGGCCGTCAAATCCCGCGAAGGGAAACCTTCGGGTGATGCCGTGAAGGAGCGCCGCGCGTCGTCGGGCGGCAAGCGCCGGGCGGCTGCCGGGGCCAACGAAGCGGCGGCGACGCAAACCGTACCGGTTGCGACGAGCGTCGACTCGAAGCCGAAAGCGGTTGAATCGAACCCGCCGCCGATCGCCGCCGCGCCGGTCGAGCCGCAGACGCCGGTACAGCCAGCACAGCCAGCACGGCCAGCACAGCCGCTCGAACCGGCGATCGCCCCGCATTCCGCGAAGCCCCGCGATACGGCCCAGCAGCCCGACGCTTCGCCGTCGCCGGTTGCGCAGCCGGTGGCATCCGCCGCATCGTTCGTGACCAAGCCGTCGTCGGAGCGTACGCAACCGGCCGCGCCGGCCTTCGATCCTGACACGCACCTGCGCCCGCTGACCGACCGGCTCGCCGCGCTGCAGTCCGACGTGGACGGCCTGGCGCGCGCGGCCGACCGCGAGATGCGCCGCGTCAACCGTCTGTTGCTCGCGCTGGCCGTCGTCGTGCTGGCGGGGCTCGTCGCGCTGGTGCTGCAAACGCGGCAGATCGCGCACCTGAAGCAGGACGTGGCTGCCAAGCAGCAGCGGATCGATCGCCTCGCGGCCGATCTGTCGACGCAGCAGGCCACGCTGATGACGCTCGAGGAGCATCACGAAGCGCTCCTGTCGCAAGTCGACCGGCTTCAGCGCAACGCGAACCGCGAGGCGGCCGTCGCGAAGCGGGCTCGTCGCACGCGCTAATCGTTTCGACCCTATCCTGGAAGCCTGACGGAGCAAGGATCGCCGTTTCACACCGGCGATCGGCTGTCGCGCGCGTGCGGCAAACCGATGCAGCTCACTGGCGGAGTTCAGGGGAAACCCTTAGAATAGCGGCTGTCTAAGGGAAAACCCTAGATCTATCTGTCAGGAGTCTCACATGAGCTTCATCTTCGCCCTGCTGCAAAAAATCGACGACCTGTTCGTGTCCCCGCACCTGCCGCTCGACGCCGACTACTCGTACGCCGCACGTCACGCCGAAGCCGAGCGCGTCCGCCGTGCGCACCTCGTGCCGATCGTCCTGTACCGTCGCTGATTCGCTGATTCGCTGATTCGCTGATTCGCTGATTCGCTGATTCGCTGATTCGCTGATTCGCTGATTCGGCGCGGCGTCCGCCGCACCTGCCTGCCCGTTTTCCACCGCCGCATCGCGCGCCGGTGCGACTGTCCCGCTACACTGGAAGTCCGATTCCGTTCACGGCGACCGGGCCATGCTGCAGATGCGACCGATGACGGCCGGCGAATTCCACGCGTACCGCACGCGAGCCATCGACGGCTACGCGCGCGATCTCGTTTCCTCCGGGCAAAATGCTGTCGAAGACGCGGCCGAGCGTGCGCGCGCCTGTTTCGACACGCTGCTGCCGGACGGCCTGCTGACCGCCGGCCAGACCCTCGTCACGCTCATCGACGGCGCCAGCGGCGACACGGTGGGCGACCTCTGGTACGCGATCGTCCCCGAAGGGCCGAACCGCACACTGTTCATCTACGACCTCGACATCGTCCCGTCCCGGCGTCGCCAGGGCTGGGCCACGCGCGCGCTCGATGCGCTCGATGCCGAGGCGCGCCGGTACGGCGTCACCGAGATCGGGCTGTCGGTGTTCAATCACAACGCGGCGGCGCGTGCGCTGTATCGCGCGTGCGGCTTCGCGCCGATCACCACGACGTTGATCAAACCGGTCGTGTCGGGCTGAATCCGCCGGCCCGCGATGCGTCGTGACGTGCTGCCGGTTCGGCACGCCGCGTAGCCGGCCAACATCGGCACGCTTCCCGATCCTTCCTGTTGGTCGAGCGTCGAACGCCGAACGCCGAACGGCCCTTTCGGCCCGTTCGGCATTCACCGCCTGCCGCATCAACGCGCGCGGCCTTTCCATCTCCGCAGCAGCAACGCGTTGGTCACGACGCTGACGCTGGAAAACGCCATCGCCGCGCCCGCGATCACCGGGTTCAGCAAGCCGAGCGCCGCGAGCGGCACGCCGACCAGGTTGTACACGAACGCCCAGAACAGGTTCTGCTGGATCTTGCGGTACGTGCGTCTGGAGATGTCGATCGCATCGGCGACGAGCGCCGGGTCGCCGCGCATCAGCGTGATGCCGGCCGTGTGCATCGCGACGTCCGTGCCGGTCGCCATCGCGATGCCGACGTCCGCCGCGGCGAGCGCGGGGGCGTCGTTGATCCCGTCGCCGACCATCGCGACGATCCCGCCGTGCGTGCGCTTCAGCTCGGCGACGACGCGCGCCTTGTCGTCCGGCAGCACCTGCGCGTGCACTTCGCCGATGCCGAGCGCCGCCGCGACGGCCGCCGCGCTGCCGCGGTTGTCGCCCGTCACGAGTGCGCTCGCGACGCCGCGCGCCGACAGCGCCGCGATCGCGCCGCGGGCGCCCGGCTTCACGGTGTCGCCGAATGCGATCAGCGCGAGCACCGCGCGCGGCGCATCGGCACGCATCAGCCACGAGATCGTGTTGCCGGCGCGCTCGAGTTCCGCCGCGCGGGCGTCGAGCGTCGGCGGTACCGCGATGCCGAGTTCGTCGCGCCAGCGCGTGCTGCCGAGTGCGAGCCGCTGTCCGCCGACGTGCGCTTCCACGCCGCGCCCGGCCACCGCGCGCGCATCGGTCGCGACGACCGGTTCAGCGGCGCCGCCCTGTGCGGCCACGTCCGCGTCATGCGCGGCGACCACCGCACGGGCGAGCGGATGATCGCTCTGGCGCTGCACAGCCGCCGCGAGCGCGAGCGCTTCGTCGCGCGGTACGCCGACGGCGTCGAACGCCGTCACGGACGGTTTGCCTTCGGTCAGCGTGCCGGTCTTGTCGAACGCGATCACGGTCGTGCGCTGCGCGAGTTCGAGCGCCTGCGCGTCCTTGATCAGCACGCCGTGCCGGGCCGCGACGCCCGTGCCGGCCATGATCGCGGCGGGCGTCGCGAGACCGAGCGCGCACGGGCACGCGATCACGAGCACCGCGACCGCGTTGAGGATCGCGGTTTCCATCCCGGCGCCGGCGATCAGCCAGCCGACCAGCGTCAGCGCGGCGATGCCGAGGATCGCCGGCACGAACACCTCGCTGACGCGATCGACGAGCCGCTGGATCGGCGCCTTCTCGGCCTGCGCGGATTCGACGAGGCGGATGATGCGCGCGAGCGTCGTCTCCGCGCCGATCGCGGTGGTTTCGACGACGAGCGCGCCTTCGCCGTTGATCGAGCCGGCCGTGACGGCGTCGCCGTCGTCCTTCGGCACGGGCAGGCTTTCGCCGGTGATCAGCGATTCGTCGATGTGCGAGCGGCCCGACACGATCCGCCCGTCGACCGGCACGCGCTCGCCCGGCCGGATGCCGACGTGCGTGCCGACGCGCACCTGCGACAGCGGTACGTCGCGTTCGACGCCGTGCTCGACGACGCGCGCACGGTCGGGGCGCAGCGCGTTCAGCGCGCGGATCGCCTCGGTGGTCTGGCGCTTCGCGCGCGATTCGAGCCACTTGCCGAAGCGCACGAGCGTGACGATGACGGCCGACGCTTCGAAATACAGATGGCCGGGATGCGCGGGATCGCGCAGCAGCATCCACAGGCTCAGCCCGTACGCGGCCGACGTGCCGAGCGCGACGAGCAGGTCCATGTTGCCGGTGCGCGCCTTCACCGCATGCCAGGCTGCGCGGTAGAAGCGCGCGCCGAAGCCGAACTGCACGATCGACGCGAGCACGAGCTGGAGCCAGCCGGGCAGCATCAGGTCGACGCCGAACGGCGCGACGAGCATCGGCGCGACGAGCGGCGCGCTCAGCACGGCGGCTGCGATCACGAGGTTGCGTTCGCGGATCGCTTCGCGGCGCTTGCGTGCGTCGGGGTCCTGCGCGGGGCTGGCCGGTTGTAGGTCGGCGCCGGCGGTTGCATCGGCGGGTGAGGCGGCGGGAAGCGACGCACGGTAGCCGGCTGTGGTGACCGCCGCGATCAGCGTGGCGGTATCGAGTGCGCCGGCGCCGTGCACCGACGCGCGTTCGGTCGCGAGATTGACCGTCGCGCGCGCGACGCCCGGCACGGCGGCCAGCGCTTTTTCGACGCGGCCGGCGCAGGACGCGCAGGTCATGCCGCCGATGTCGAGCTCGAGGTCGGCGGCAGCGGGGGTGACGCCAGGCGTGGCGAAGGCAGCCGGCGTCGCGCCGTAGCCGACCTGTTTCACCGCTTCGGCAAGCTGCGCGGCGGATACGTCGTTCGACGCATCGACCGTTGCACGCTCGGTCGCGAGGTTGACCGATGCGCGCGTGACGCCCGGCACCTTCGCGAGCGCCTTTTCGACGCGCGACACGCACGACGCGCAGGTCATCCCGTCGATATCGAGTTCGATGCTTGCGGGTGCGGCGGGCAAGGCAGTGGCAGCGGCCGGGACGACGGTGTCCGACGCCGTCGGCGTTGCGCCGTAGCCGGCCTGCTTCACGGCATCCGCCAATTGCGTGGCGGAAACGCCTGCCGACGCGTCGACCGTTGCGCGCTCGGTCGCGAGGTTGACCGATGCGCGCGTGACGCCCGGCACCTTCGCGAGCGCCTTCTCGACGCGCGACACGCACGACGCGCAGGTCATCCCGTCGATATCGAGTTCGATCGTCGCGGCGGCGGCCGGCGCAGTCGGCGTTGCCGCGCGTGGCGCGTGCGCCGCATGCGCGGCCGCGACGGCTTCGACCGCCGCTTCGCGCACCGCTGCGCGGTAGCCGGCGTCACGGATCGCGTCGACGAGCCGGCCGGGCTCGACCGTCTCCTGCGCGGTGACGGTCGCCGCATGTGCATCGAGATCGACCGCCGCGTCGACGACGCCCGGCACGGCGGCCAGCGCGCGCTGCACGCGGCCGGTGCAGCCGCCGCAATGCATGCCGTCGACGCTCAGTTCGATCGTTTGCAGCGCCGCGGAGGCAAGTGGTTCAGTCATGTCGGATTCCCCAAAAGCGCGGTTCGTGCCGCGAATGGTTCCAGTATCAACATTCCCATGATGGTAAGGTCAAGCGTCGGCGACGATGCGACGCATGTCGATGCGCACAGGTTGTCACAACACGGAAAAAGCGATCGCCCGGCTTCCAGACGGACAGCCGGGCGATCGTGCCGGGGTGTGCGCGTGCGCGCTCAGGCGCAGAGCTTGGCGCTCGCGAGGCGGTTGAGGCTGACGCCCTGCTCGGCGGCCTGGATAACCAGCGCACGGTGCGCCTGCGGCGGGATGCGGACCTTGAATTCGCCGCTGTAGGTTCGGTCGGCGATCGGTTCGGGCACCGTCTCGCCATTCGCCGTCAGCTCGCGCACGACGTCGGCGACGAGCCGGCGAATGCCGGCCAGCGCGCCCTCGGGTGTTGCATCGAGCCACGAAAGAGACGGGAACTCCGCGCAGAGGCCGACGTGCTCCCCGTCCTCCGGGGACCACGTTACGCGGTACGTAAAGTGGTCTTGGGTCATGATTTCTGTCCTTCAGTCGGTCGATCGCGTCGAGAACCTGCCGCACCTGATAAGCCTTTGCTTTCCCGCGATCATTCTGGATATTCACTCGAGGATCGCCTTGCCACGGTGTCTTGTAGCGGCATGGCTGGAACCGGATTGGCGGGCCGCGCCGAAGTGTGCGTCGCCGACCTTGAACAGATCGTTGAAGCGCACATTCGCGGGCTCGCGCCTCATTCGGTCGAGGATCTTCCATTCGCTTGCCATGGCCAATGGTGTCAATAGTGACACCATCTGTCAATCCTCGCCAGCAATCCTCCGTCTGACCATCCTTCCGGTGCGTTGGCGCTGTTTCAGATTTTTGCCGAATCCCGTGAAATATTTCAGATTTTTTGACGGTTCGGCTAGCGTTTTACCCGTTATTCGGCATATTGGGGGATGCCCTTAGGCGCTATGATACCGGCCTGACATCAGCGCCCACCGTTACGAAACGTAGCGAAACGGTCATCCGGGCACGCTGGGGTGCCTTGTTTTCGCCGTTCACGAGACGAACAGGGCGTTGACTGAAAAGAACGATATTCGGCCAGTAATCGATGATTGAAAACCAGCGAGAATCAGTTTCTCTGCGACGCGCGTGCGCGTCGCTGGCCATTGCGGCGTTGCTTGCAGGATGCGCGTCGCAACCGGACGCGATCCAGCGGAAAACCGGCTGGATGCGTGCGGAAGTCGCCGACTCCTATATCTATGCGTATCCGCTCGTGCTGATGGACGTCGCGAAGGAAGCGGCGACGGGCGGCGACGGCGCGCAACCGGGGCAGGCCCCGCTCAACACGCTGCGCCATGCGCAGGCGCTGCCGCCCGTCGGCGCGGTCAATCCGCCGCTGCCGGGCGTCGACACGCTCGACTCGACCGGCTGGCTCGACGTCGCCGCCGAACCCGTGATCGTCACGCTGCCCGACACGCGCGGCCGCTACTGGGACGCGCGCGCGCTCGACATGTGGACGAACGTGCTGTGGTCGTCGTCGAGCGTCGCGGCACGCGGCCCCCGCGGTGCCGGCCGATCGCAAACGATTGCCTTCGCCGCGAAGGACTGGCAGGGCACGCTGCCGAAGGGCGTGCTGCGCGTCGACGTGCCGTCCGCCAATGCGTGGCTCGAAGTGCGGCTGCAGACGAGCGGCGGGCGCGACCTGACGAACGTGAAGAAACTGCAGCGCGCGATCCGCGTGGTGCCGCTGTCGGTCTACACCGGCGCCGAGCGCGGCGCGTCGGTGGCGGTCCATGCGGGCAGCGCGCCGTCCGAAGCGGTGGGCGGCGGCACGCCGGCCGAGCAGGTGGCCGCGCTCGACCCGAAGGCGTTCTTCACGCGCTTCGCGCGGGCGCTGCAGGACAATCCGGCGCCGGCCGACGACGCGCACGCGCAAGAGTCGCTCGGCGACATCGGCGTGACGGCCGGCTACCCGGTGCTGTGGACGGGCGACCGTCTCACGGCCGCGACGGCCGGCGTTGCCGAGGCGCGCGCGCGGCTTGCGACGCCGCCGTCGAACCTGCTGAACGCGAACGGCTGGACCTGGATCGGCGACACGGCCGGCAAGTACGGCCAGGACTATGCGCTGCGCGCGTACGCGGCCTACACGCAGTTCGGCACCGCGACGCGCGACGACGAGACGCTCGCGATCACTCGCGTCGACGGCGACGGCCATCCGCTGAACGGCGCGAACCGCTACGTGCTGCATTTCGCGCCGGGCGCGCTGCCGCCGGTGCGCGCATTCTGGACGCTCACGCCGTACACGACCAACGGCGCGCTGCCCGACGTTGGGTCGGCGCGCCGCTCGCTCGGCGATCGCGACCGGCTGCGCCGCAACCGCGACGGCTCGATCGACGTCGTCGTGTCGGCGTCGCCGGGCGGCACGCATGCGGCCAACTGGCTGCCGGCGCCGCGTACCGATTTCGCGCTCGCATTGCGCCTGTATGCGCCGAAGCCGCAGGCGAGCGACGGGTCGTGGATGCCGCCCGTCGTAGTCCGGAAATGAACGGTTGACCGCCGCCGTTGTCCGACCGGCGGGCGCGGCGGCGGCGCCCGACCTCCGTACCGTCACCTCCTGAGCCTATACTTTCGGGATAGCGTGCGCGGCCGCCCGGTTCTCCGGTGCGGCCCGGCATCCATTCCCGAGGCATTCAAGCATGGCAAGCGCAGACAAAGAAACCGTACCCTCGACCCTCCATGCCCTCGGTGGCGTTGCACGCTCGCGCCGGACCCGGCGTATCGGCATCGGCGTGCTGATCTTCCTCGTTTTGTTCGGACTGCTCGGCTTCTTCGCGGCGCCGCCGCTGATCCGCCATGTCGCCGAACAGCAGTTGAGCAAGCAGCTCGACCGGCCGGCCACGATCCAGCGCATCGCATTGAACCCGTACACGCTGAACCTCGAAGCCGAGGACATCCATCTCGGCGAGCGCGGCGGCCAGGGCGACTTCATCGACATCGGCAAGCTCGTCGTGAGGCCGTCGTGGTCGTCGCTGTTCCGCGGCGCGCCGATCGTCAACGAAATCCGGCTCGACGCGCCGCGCTTCCACATCGTCCGCTACGACGCGCAGCGTTTCAACTTCACCGACCTGATCGAGAAGTTCTCGTCGCCGTCGCCGAAACCCGACAGCAAGCCGACGCAGTTCTCGGTGTCGAACATCCAGGTCAACGACGGCCGGATCGACTTCGACGATCGCCTGCTGAACGAAAAGCACGTCGTCGACAACTGGACGCTCGGCATTCCGTACATCGCGACGCTGGCCTCGAAGACCGACATCTTCGTCGAGCCGAAGCTGCGTGCGCGCTTCGACGGCAGCCCGATCTCGATCGACGGCAAGACCAAGCCGTTCGCGCAGTCGCGCGAATCGGAGATCGCGCTGAAGTTCGACCGCCTCGACGTGCCGAAGCTGATTTCGTACGTGCCGGCGAAGCTGCCGGTGGCCGTGACGAGCGGCCTGCTGAGCAGCAACCTCACGGTCAATTTCGTGATGAGCGGCGAGACGCCCGCGCTGCGCGTGTCGGGCACCGTCGACCTGAACGACGCGAAGGTGACCGACCGCGCGTCGGCGCCGCTGTTCGCCGCGCGCGGCGTGCACGTCGCGGCGGCCGGCCTGGAACCGCTGCGCAACGCGATGCACTTCGACGAGATCCGGATCGACCAGCCGGTGGTCGACCTGTCGCGTGACAAGCAGGGCGTGCTGAACGTCGAGAAGCTCGTCGCGCAACCGGCCGCCGCGCCGAAGGCCGAAGCCGGCCAGCCGGCCGCGTCGGCCGTCGCCGCTTCCGGAGCGTCCGCCGTGTCCGGAGCCACCGCCGCCGCCAGCGGCGCGAAGGCCGAAGCCAGCGCCGCCGCGAAGGCAGCGCCGCCGCTCGACCTGACGATCCGTCATTTTGCGATCGACGGCGGCACGATCAACGTCGACGACCGCGTGCCGGCGACGCCGACCGCGATGTCGCTGACGAAGCTCGCCGCGACGCTCGACGGCTTCTCGCTGCAGGGCAAGACGCCCGCGAAATACACGCTGTCGACGTCGCTGTCGCGCGGCGGCGACGTGAACGCCGAAGGTGCGTTCAATCTCGCCGCGAAGCAGGCCGACACGAAGCTGACGGTCGCCGCGCTCGCGCTGCCGGCGCTGCAGCCGTACCTCGGCGAGGCGACGCGCGCGCGCGTGCTCGACGGCACGCTCGGCGCGACCGTCAACGCGAAGACCGACTGGGGCAAGACGCCGCTCGCCGCGGAAGTTGCCGACAGCACGATCAGCCTGAAGTCGCTGAAGATCGCCGCGCCGGACAACAAGGCGGCCGCGATCGTGCTGCCCGACGCGAGCGCGAAGATCGCGAAGGTCGACGTCGCCGCGCGCACCGCGGAGATCGCGAGCGTCGACGCGAGCGGGCTCGCGCTCGACGTGAAGCGCCTGAAGGACGGCAAGATCGACCTCGCGGCGCTGGCCGAACCCGCGCAGGCGGCGGTGCCGCAGCGCACGGTCGCGCGCAAGGCCCAGGCCGCCGCGCCGTCGTGGCACTACCGGATCGACGCGCTGAACGTGAAGGAGGCGTCCGCGAACTTCACCGACCTGTCGACGCCGCGCCCGGTGAAGCTGGCGATCAAGCCGCTCGACCTGTCGGTGCAGAAGATCAGCGACGACCTGACGAAGCCGCTGCCCGTGCAACTGAAGGCGACGCTGAACCGCAAGGGCTCGCTGAACGTGGCGGGCGACGTGACCGCGCAGCCGCTGAAGCTCGGCCTGAAGATCAACGGCAACCGCCTCGATGCGGCCGCGTTCGAGCCGTACTTCGGCAGCGCGCTGAACGCGACGATCGCCAGCGCGCTGCTCAACGCGCAAGGCAACCTGACGTTCGCGCAGGTGAAGGACACGCCGCGCGCGACCTATCGCGGCGACGTCGCGCTGGTCGACGTGCGGATGCTCGACAAGGCGACCTCCGACCCGTTCGCCGGCTGGCGTTCGCTCGCGCTGTCGAACCTGAAGGCGAACTACGACGAGAAGGGCACCGACGTCGACGCGGCGCGCGTGACGTTCTCGAACTTCTACGGCCGCGTGCTGCTCGACGCGCAGGGGCGGCTGAACCTGAAGGACGTGGTCGCGAAGGAGTCGGGCCCCGCGCAGTCGCTCACGCGCGATGCGAGCAAGGGCGAGCCGGTGCCGCTGTCGCCGGGCGTGACGCCGCCGGCCACCGCGCAGGCTGCGTCGGCCGCGGCTGCGCAGCAGGCGTCCGTGCCGGCCGCCGCGTCGGCGACGGTGGTCGTGAAGGCCGCGCCGCAGCCGCAGAACCCGGTGCGGATGCACTTCGGCGAACTGCTGCTGCAGAACGGCCGCGTCACGTACACGGACAACTTCATCAAGCCGAACTACACGGCGAACCTCGTCGCGATCAAGGGCACGGTCGGCGCGTTCGGCACGGATTCGACGACGTCCGCGCCGGTCGACGTCGCCGCGAACCTCGCGGGCAACGGGCCGATCTCGATCAAGGGCTCGGTGAACCCGCTGATCGACAAGCCGGCGCTCGACCTCACGGCGACCGCGCACGACATCGAGCTGACCAACCTGACGCCGTATTCGGCGAAGTACGCCGGCTACCCGATCACGAAGGGCAAGCTCAACGTCGATCTGCACTATCAGCTCGCGAACGACCAGCTGTCGGCGAACAACCACATCTTCATCGACCAGCTCACGTTCGGCGATCACGTCGAGAACGACACGGCGACGAAGCTGCCGGTGAAGCTCGCGATCTCGCTGCTGAAGAACACGCGCGGCCAGATCGACGTGAACCTGCCGGTGTCGGGCTCGCTGTCGAATCCGGAGTTCAGCGTCGGCGGCCTGATCTGGCACGCGGTGCTGAACCTGATCGCGAAGGCCGTCACGTCGCCGTTCACGCTGCTCGCGAATGCGTTCGGCGGGGGCGGCGGCGAGGATCTCGGCTACGTCGAGTTCGCGCCGGGTTCGTACGCGTTGACCGATGCGCAGCAGCAGAAGCTCGACACCGTCGTGAAGATGCTGACCGAGAAGCCGTCGATCCGCCTCGACCTGATCGGCCGCGTCGATCCGGCGCAGGACACGCCGGGGCTGCGCGATGCGTACGTCGAGCGGCTGGTGCGCCAGCAGAAGCTGAAGGACGTGGTCGGCCAGGGCGAGAGCGTCGATCCGATGTCGGTGAAGGTCGACAAGGCCGAATACTCGAAGTACCTGACGCGCGCGTACAAGGCCGCCGACTTCAAGAAGCCGCGCAACCTCGTCGGCCTGCAGAAGACGCTGCCCGATGCGGACATGAAGCAGGCGCTCGCCGATCACGCGCCGGCCGACGACAACGCGCTGCGTGCGCTCGCGCAGCAGCGCGCGCAGGCCGTGCGCCAGTATCTCGACGGCAAGATCGATTCGAGCCGCATGTTCGTCGTCGCGCCGAAGCTCGACGCGAAGGGCATCTCGGACAAGGGTGCGACGACCCGCGTCGACTTCGGGCTGCAGTAAGCGTCAGCGCCATCCGCCGCCGTGCCCGTACCCGCCGGGCGCGGCGGCTTTTTTCAGCGCCCGGCGACCGCCGGTTCGCGCTTCTCCAGCTCCTTTCTCGCGGCCAGCGGGAGACGCGCGTCGTCCCACTGCGTCAGCCATTCGACTTCCTTCGCGGTAAACACCTGTCCGTAGTTGCGCAACGCGTACTGCAGCGCGTCGACGACGTGATGGCGAATGATTTCGGGGGTACGTGCATCGTCCAGCACGAACCGGAGAGCTTCCAGGGTCGACATAGTCGTGCTCCGGGTCAGGGAAAACCCTTTATGCCACGCCAATAGTCGCAGGCCAACCCGAAAAAAAATCCGGCCGCACGGGCCGGCGCACGCGATGGCCGCGTATTGCGACCGCTTCGTGTCACTTGCGTTTGGTTACGTTTGATAGAGAACAGAAAGCTTTGCTTCATCCGACCGCCCCACGATCCGGCGATATTTTGCGCGCCTGATGGCAGGTCACGCGGTTCAACATCAATCGATGAGGTGGGGTGATGATTTCCAGGTTCGTCAAGCAACGGAAAATGGCGGTGATGGTGGCGGGTGCGCTGGCGCTCGCCAGCGTGGGCGCGTACGCGGCGCAGCAGGACGGCAACAGCCAGGGCGAAAACGGTGCCAATGCGCGCCGCGTCGTGAAGCACGTGCTGCTGCTGAGTATCGATGGCCTGCACGAACAGGATCTCGCGCGCTGCATCGGTGCGAATACGTGCCCGAACATCGCGGTGCTCGCGAAGAGCGGCGTGACGTACGCGAATGCGTACACGCCGGGGCTGTCGGATTCGTTTCCGGGCCTCGCCGCACTGGTGACGGGCGGCTCGCCGAAGACGGCCGGCCTGTTCTACGACGTGTCGTACGACCGCAACCTGTACGCGCCGAGCGACACGACGTGCTCGGGCAAGCAGGGCTGGAACGTCGTGTTCGACGAGACGACCGGCATCGACGCGCAGAACGGCGGCGCGCTCGTGCACCTCGACGGCGGCGGCGCGTTCAATCCGCAGGCGATCCCGCATGCGAAGGTGAACGGCCAGTGCGTGCCGGTCTACCCGCACAACTACATCAAGACCAACACGGTGTTCGAGGCCGTGAAGGCCGGCGTGCCGAATGCGCACACCGCGTGGGCCGACAAGCACGCGTGGGGCTACGACTGGCTGAACGGCCCGTCGGGCACCGGCGTCGATGACCTGATGCGCACCGAGATCAATTCGATCGACCCGGCGACGAACACGGCCTACACCGACGTCTATTCGCACACCGCGCGCTTCGACAACCTGCACGTGCAGGCACTGATCAACCAGATCGAAGGCCGCGATTCGACCGGCACGAAGAACGCGCCGGTGCCGACGCTGTTCGGCGCGAACTTCCAGACGCTGAGCGTCGCGCAAAAGGCGCCGGTCGCGAAGGGCGGCGGCTATCTCGACGCCGACTTCACGCCGAACGGGCAGGTCGCGAACGCGATCACGTATGTCGACAACGCGATCGGCCATGTCGTCGCGGCGCTGAAGCAGGCCAACCTGTATTCGTCGACGGCCGTGATCGTCACGGCGAAGCACGGCCAGTCGCCGAGCGATCACACGAAGCTCGTGAAGAACGGCGACACGCTGACGAAGCTGCTCGAAGCGAACAACTTCATCGATCCGAACGGCAACTTCGGCCAGAACAACACGACGACGGGCAACCTGAACGACGGGTCGGGCCTGGTCGGCACGGGCTTCGTGCAGACCGACGACGTCGGGCTGATCTGGCTGCGCGACCGCAGCCAGCGCACGGCCGTCGTGCAGACGCTGAAGGCGAACCTCGGCTGCAACGCGCCGGGGATCTGCGCGGACGGCCCGCAGGCGTACGTGCTGTACGGCGCGGCGCTGGCCGACCGCTTCGGCGATCCGGCCAACGGCCGCACGCCGGACATCGTCGTCCAGCCGAATCCGGGCGTGATCTACACGTCGAGCACGAAGAAGGACGAGGAGCACGGCGGCAACGCGCCGGACGACAGCCACCTCGGCCTGCTCGTGTCGTATCCGGGCCTCCATCGCGCGCGCACCGTGACCGACCTCGTCGGCACGAAGCAGGTCGCGCCGACGATCCTCGGGCTGCTCGGCGCGGATCCGCGCCTGCTGCAGGCGGTCGTGGCCGAGAACACGCGCGTGCTGCCGGGGCTGGGTATCGGTCGCTGACGTTGCATGCCGGATGCCGCCGTCGGGCGGCGTCCGGCAACGGGCGCGTGCCGTCGCGCGGCGGTGCGCGCCGTTCGTCTCCGGGGCGACGTCGTGCCGCCTTACACGCGCCCGGATTCGTCCAGCATCCACTCCCTGAACCGCCTCAACGCATCGCTCGTGTCGAGGCGCTCCGGCGCGTAGCACAGGTAGTGTCCCTGCGCGTCCACGTCGACCGGTGCGTCGAACGGTTCGACCAGCGTGCCCGCCGCGAGATTGTCGAGAATCAGGAAGCGCGGCACGAGGGCGAGCCCGAGCCCGGCCTGGGCCGCCTGGATCAGCACCGAATACTGCTCGAAGCGCGGCCCGGCCAGCGCGTTCATCTGCGATGCGCGATGACGTTCCGCCCACGCGGACCACGCGATCTCCGCCTGCTCGTGCACGAGGCGCGGTGCCGCCGCCGCGTCGGCGGGCACGTGCAATGCATGCCGGTCGGCGAATTCGCGCGAGCAGACCGGCACGAAGGTCCGCCCGCCGAGATAGTCGCTTCGCACGCCTTCCCATCCCCCGTCGCCGTAGCGGATCGCCGCGTCGAGCCCGAACGGAAACACGTCGCCGGGCGCGAGATGACGGCGAAAGCTCAGCGTGACGCCCGGCGCGGCCGCGAGAAAGCGCGTGAGCCGCGGCAACAGCCACTTGGTCGTGAACGTCGGCACGCTCGCGATCGTCAGCAGGTCGCTGTTCTCGCGGGCGCTCAGCAGTTCGATCGACGCGTTGCCGATTTCGCGCAACGGCCCGACGACGCGCGCGTGATACACCTGGCCGGCGCGGGTGAGCGCGAGGCCGCGCCCCTCGCGCACGAACAGTTTCACGCCGAACAGCGCTTCGAGGTTCGCGATCTGCCGGCTGACCGCGCTCGGCGTCAGGCCCAGTTCGCGGGCCGCGTAGGAGAAGTTCAGGGTCTTCGCGGACGTGGCGAATGCATGCAGCTCCGCCACGTTCGGATACAGGTGCTTCATGGCGGGCTGTTCCGTCCTTGCACAAGTCGATGCGCGCTTTTTACGTTTTTTTCATGACGATGCCATGTCGAAACCGCACACTGCGCCGGCTTCGACAACGCATGCGGGCCCCGTCCGGCGGGCGTCGCGCGAGGCTTTTCCCGATCGTCAGCGAGTGTGTTCATGCCTCCGTCAACCGCCCCGGCCATGGCCGACGGTATTCCGATTCGTCGTAACAAACCGGCCCGGCCGACCGTCGGGCGCCTGCTGCTGCAGGCGCTGCTCGCGGTGTTCGGGCTTTACCTGCTGTTGCCGATCGCCTTGCTGCTGATCGGCGCGGTGGGCGAAACGTGGACGAACACGTTGCTGCCCACCGGCGTCACCGGGCACTGGTTCACCGACCTGGCCGCGAACCGGAGCTTCACGCGCGCGTTCGGCGTGAGCTTCCTCGTCGCGCTCGCGTGCTGTGCGCTCAACGCCGTGATCGGCCTGCCGCTCGCGTATGCGCTGCATCATCGTGCGCAGGCCGGCGGCGGGTTCGCGACGCGCGTCGTGATGCTGATGCCGGTCGCGGTGCCGGCGCTGACGCTCGGCTTCGGCTACATCGCGATCTTCAGCGGCGACACGTTGCCGTGGCTCGGCACGCTGCCGCTGATGATCGCGGCGCACGCGGTGCTGACGCTGCCGTATCTGCTGCAGACGCTGCTCGGCGACCTGCGCCACCTCGGCCTCGCGCGGCTCGAGGCCTGCGCGGCGACGCTCGGTGCGACGCCGCTGCGCCAGTTCGTCACGATCGTGTTGCCGAACCTGCGGCACAGCCTGTTTTCCGGCCTCGTGATGGTGGCCGCGCTGTCGATCGGCGAATTCCAGATCTCGAACCTGATCGCCGGCTTCCGCTACCGGAACTATCCGATCGTGCTGCTGCAGGCGTTCTACGGCGCGACGGGGATGGCGTGCGCCGCCACCGTCGTGCTGCTCGTACTCGCCGTGCTCGCGACGCTCGTGTCCGTCGGCACCGTGCAACGTCTGAAGTGAGTCATCCATGAGCCTCGAATTCGAACACGTCAGCTTCCAGTATCCGGGCGCCCGCCATGGCGTCGACGACGTCACGCTGTCTGCCGCGCAGGGCGAACTGCTCGCGGTGATGGGGCGCAGCGGGTCGGGCAAATCCACGCTGCTGAGGCTCGCGGCCGGGCTGCTCGACGGCTGGCGCGGCCGCATCGCGATCGGCGGCGACGACGTGGCCGGCGTGCCCGTGTGGCGGCGCGAAGTCGGGATGGTGTTCCAGCATTACGCGCTGTTCCCGAACCTGTCGGTCGTCGACAACGTCGCGTACGGGCTGCGGATGCGCGGCGTCGCGGCCGACGTCCGGCGCCGGCGCGCGCTGGACATGCTCGAGCGGGTCGGGTTGTCGGCGCATGCGACGCGCGGCATCGCGATGCTGTCTGGCGGACAGCAGCAACGCGTCGCGCTTGCGCGGGCGCTCGTGATCGAACCGAAGCTGCTGCTGCTCGACGAGCCGCTGGCGGCGCTCGATGCCGGCATCCGCCATCAGTTGCGCGACGAGATCCGTGCGCTGCAGCGCGCATGCGGCGCGACGACGCTGTTCGTCACGCACGACCAGGACGAAGCGTTGAGCATGGCCGACCGCGTCGCGATCGTCGACGGCGGGCGCGTGCTCCAGGCCGGCACGCCGCGCGACCTGTACGAGCGTCCCGCGACCGCCCAGGTCGCGCGCTTCGTCGGGCATTCGACGCTGCTGCGCGGGCGCGTGATCGCGCACGGCGAAATCGACGCGCGTTTCGCGACGCTGCGCGCGGAAACGGGCGCGCATCGGCCGGGCGCGGAGGTCGAGGTGCTGGTGCGACCCGAACACGTGCAGGCCGATCCGCCGGAACACAGCGCCAACCGCATCGAAGGCCGCCGCGGGGACGTGCGCTATTTCGGCGCAACGCAGCGCTACGACTTCATTCCGGACGGCTCGGCCGACGTGCTGCTGTGCGAAGGGCGCGAGCCCGCCGCGCGCAGCATCGCGATCGAACCGCACCATCTGCTCGTGCTGCCGGCGTCGCCGGACGCGCCATGATTTATTTCGTTCAACGGAGATTCACGATGCTTGCAGGCTCCCCTCTTGTGAAGGCCATGCGCGCCCGCGTGCTGGCGCTGTGCGCGCTCGCGGCGCTTTCCTGCGCGGCGGCCCAGGCCGCGCCGCTGTATCCGGGCGAAGACGCGCTGTATGCGAAGGCGGCCGACGAAGGGCTCGTCGTGTCGTTCGATACCGGCCCCGAATGGGCGAACTGGAAGGCGCTGTTCGCCGAATTCCGCAAGCGCTACCCGAAGGTCGAGATCACGTACAACGACATCGGCTCGGCGGCGACCGTCGTCGCGCTCGACAAGTCGCGCCGCCGTCCGCAGGCCGATACCGCGTACTACTTCGCGGCGTCGGCGCTCGACGCGGCGGGCAAGGACGTCGTCGCGCCGTTCAAGCCGATCAACTTCGACAAGCTGCCGGGCGTGTTCCGCGCGACCGACGCCCGCTGGTTCGCCGTGCATTCGCTGAACATCGCGTTCCTCGTCAACCGGAAGCTCGTCAAGAACGTGCCGCAGCGCTGGTCCGACCTGCTGAAGCCCGAGTACCGCAACGCGGTGGTCTATCTCGACCCGCGCTCGACCGGGCAGGGCCAGGTCGCGGTGTTCGCGGCCGCCTATGCGAACGGCGGCAGCGTCGAGAATCCGAAGCCGGGCGCCGACTTCTTCGGCAAGCTGAAGAATGCCGGCAACGTGCTGCGCGTCGAGGGCACGACGCCGTACGCGAAGTTCGTGAAGGGCGAGATTCCGATCTTGATCGGCTATGAGAACGACGGCCTCAAGGCGAAGTACGCGGACGGCATGGGCGATGCGGCCGACGTCGTGATTCCGCAGGACGGCAGTGTGTCGGCGCCCTATGCGATGAGTCTCGTGAAGAACGGCCCCAACCCGTCCGCCGCGCAGCTCTGGCTCAACCTCGTGATGAGCGACGTCGGGCAGGCGCTGTTCGCGCAAGGCTATGTGCGCCCGGCGGTGCCTGGCACGCCGGTCGCGCCGGAAGTCGAGGCGAAGCTGCCGAACGCGCCGCAGGTGCGCCCGCTCGATGTCGCGAAGGCGGCGGCGCGCAAGGCCGAAGTCGACCAGCTCTGGTCGCAGGCCACGCTCGGCAAGTAAGGGGCGCGGCATGCAGGCTTCCTTACCGGAGCGCGGCGTGCTGCGCCGCTTCGGCGCGCTTCCCGCGGCGGCATTGCTTGCGGTGTGCTTCGTGCTGCCGCTGGCCGCGCTGGTCGATGCCGCATGCGCGGACGGTGGCCGCGCGTTCGCGGCGGTGTGGCGCGATCCGCTCGTCGCCGATGCGATCGCGCGCTCGCTGGCGCTGGCTATTGGCGCCGGCACGCTGTCGGTCGCCGTCGGCGTGCCGGTCGCGTTCGCGCTGGCCGGACAGTCGCAGGCCCGCCGCCACTGGTCGCTCGCGCTGCTCGGTGTGCCGCTCGCGTTTTCCGGGCTGGTGATCGCGTACGGCTTCATCCTCGCGTTCGGCCGCGCGGGCTTCGTGACCATGTTGCTGGCCGCGCTGGGCGCCGATCCGTCCGTGACCGGCGGCGCGATCTACACGATGCCGGGGCTCGCGGTCGCCTATGCGTACTACCTGATCCCGCGCGTCGCGCTGATGATCTACCCGACGCTCGCGAATCTCGACCGGCGGCCGCTCGAGGCGGCGCTGACGCTCGGCGCGCGGCCGTGGCGCGCGTGGCTCGACGTTGCGTGGCGCGAGCTGTGGCCGTCGGTCGCGTCCGCATGGTGCCTCGTAACCGCGATCGCGCTCGGCACGTACGGCACGGCGCTCGCGCTGGCCGGCACGCAGATCAACATCCTGCCGCTGCTGATGTATTTGAAGCTGTCGGACGGGCAAACCGATTTCTCGCAGGCGGCCGTGCTGTCGATCGTGCTGACGGCGATCTGTACCTGCGTTCTCGCACTGGGAGAAGGCCTTGTTCGGCAACGGCGTCATTGACAGTGCGTGGCCGGAACCGGCACGCGACGCGCTCGCGCGACTGGCGCAACGGCAACGCGGCACGCACCGGCACCGGATGCCGGTCGGCGTGATCGGCCCGCGCGACGCGACGGATGAACAGATGCGGGTTGCGGAACGGATCGCGCACGCGGTGGCGGCCACAGGTATCGCGCTCCTCGGCGGCGGCAAGCAGGGCGTGATGGAGGCCGCCGCGCGCGGTGCGCACGCGGCCGGCGGCTGCGCGATCGGGCTGTTGCCCGAAGACGATGCCACGCTGGCGAATCCGTACCTGAGCGTGGCGCTGCCGACCGGGCTCGGCATTACGCGCAATGCACTGGTCGCGCGTGCGTCGGTGTGCCTGATCGCGGTCGGCGGCGGGCTCGGCACGCTGTCCGAAATCGCGCTCGGGTTGCAGTGGGGTAAGCCGGTGTTCACGATTTGCGGCGCGCCGCAGGTCGCGGGCGTCGAGTGCTTCGACGAAGCGGACCGGCTCGTCGCGCGCGTCGCGCAGTGGCTGGCCGATTCGGCGTAGAGCGGGGTATCGGCAGGGGGCATCGCCCGGCGCGCGTCGTGCCCGGGCTTGAAACGGCGCGCGCAACCCGCCATATTGGACGGATATCACCCGTTCAACGACGTGCCGACAGGATCGCTCATGCGCCTTCTGCTTGCCCTGCTGCTCCCGTGGTTCCAGTTCTTCACGATCGGCCGCCCGATCGCCGGAATCATCTGTCTGCTCCTGCAACTCACGATCATCGGCTGGCTGCCGGCCGCGATCTGGTCGGTGTATGCGCTGAGCCAGTACAAGACCGATCGGAAGATCGAAGCGGCGTTGCGCGAGCGGGGATGAGGCGCAATGAGCGCAGCAGAACCCTTGCCGGTAGTTCGGCTGAGTAGTTTGCATTTCGGTAGAAATTTATATATTTTATTCATATCGAGAGATATGATCTGTATAGATTTTTGCCGAAATGATGAATTCCTGCACCATTCAGCTTCACGCCGCCGGTCACTGGCACGACATCGGCAGCGTCACCTTGTTCGGCGAGCCTGATGAAGGATGGCGCGCTCGCGCCTACTCGGGCTACGGCGTTGAATGGATCGTCCGTCATCAGACTGCGCGCGATGCGCATGCGATGTCGTGCACCTTTCCCGTCGAACTCGAGCCGCTGGTGACATCCCATTGGCCGGTTTTCCTGATCGATTTGTTGCCCCAGGGTTTCGGTCGCCAAGAACTGTTGCGCCGCCTCGATTTGCCGGAAACGGCTGAGGAGCGTGCCGATTGGTCATTACTGCTGACGGGAGCCGGCAATTCGATCGGTAATCTGCGGATCAAGGAAGCCGCGCAGTGGCTTGCCGAGCGACAGGGGCCGCAGCAAGGTTTCACGGACGACGACGTCGCCATGCGCGGAGACGCATTCAGCGAATATCTCGCCGAACACGGATTCTTCGTTGCAGGCTCCTCGGGTGTGCAGGGTGAATGGCCGAAGCTATTGCTGACCCGCGCCGACGATGGGCTGCTCTACCTCGATCACACGCTGCCCGACGAGCGTGCGGTTGCACACTACATCGTCAAGTTCGGACGTGGCAGCAACGAGCGTCTTGCACAGATCCTGCGCCACGAAGCGCCCTACATGGCGTTGGCCCGGCGTCTTGGTCTGCGCGTGCATGCACCGCTGACGCTGCGTGATCGGGCGCTGTTCATTCCGCGGTTCGATCGCGCGCGAGTGGGTGACGGCGTTGTCCGGTTCGCCCAGGAAAGCATTGCTTCGTTGACGGGCAAAGCCGGCTTCGGCGTCGTGCCGAGTCACGACGAGGTATGCGCGCATCTCGTACGGCAATGTACGGATCCCCAAGCCGAGGTTGCGGAATACTTGTGTCGCGACGTCGCCAATCTTGCGTTGGGCAATAAGGATAATCATGCGCGAAACACCGCGTTGCAACGCGATTTCCAAGGGCGCATCGCGTTGACGCCGCTTTTCGACTTTGCGCCGACGTATCTGCATCCGGATGGCATTGCCCGACGCATTCGCTGGGAGGGAAATGACGGTGGCCGGCCGGACTGGGCGAGAGTGCTTGACACGGTGGTCCGGCCGAGCGAATCCTGGGCGGGGAGCGAGCAACCGGTGCTCGATCGTGATGCATTGCAGGCGCGGCTGCGTGCAATGGCACCGCGCTTGCAGGAGATCGCCGATCAAGGGGCGGATCTTGGGCTGGAGGCCGATGTGCATGCGTTTCTTAAACCGGGCCTGGAGCGGCTTGCGCGCGAACTGAATGCGCTGCGCTAAACGGGGATGGCACCATGGACAAACGCTATAACACGATGCCGCTTCCCGAGCAGCTCGCACTGCGGCGGCAAGCGGTCGAGGAGGTTCTTGCGCACCCTGAATGGACGCTGCGCGAATCGGTGCGTCATCTGAAGAAGACGATGCGGTTGACGAGTGCCGAAATGGCCAAGCTGGCCGGCGTATCGACCAAGACGATTCAGGATATCGAGCAGGGTCGCAGCGACGGGACGGTACAGACGATGAATCGCGTCTTCGGCATGCTGGGGCTTAAATTGGGTGTGGTGCGACAGAGCTCGTAGCCGGGCGGGATGTGTCGTCCGCGGGTTCCTCGTTATTGCGGCCTGGATGCAGCCAGCCGAAGCCGCAGCCCAACGACAAAACGGCCGCCCGGGCCGTCGTTCCCCCCGGGCGGCCGCTCCGCCTATTTCACCGCAAACAGCGTCAGGTTCATGAAGATCTTGAACGCATAGCCGAGCGTGACGGCGCCGATCACGCCGCCCGCCCACAGTACGACGAACCACATCCAGCCGCGCATCCGCGGCCGCGGCGCCTCGGGCGGGCGGTCGGCGGAATCAGTGGTGGTAGTAATGCTGGTCTTCATGGCGCACCTTGCCTCGGAATACCCAATAACCCATCGTCGTGTAGGCGATGATGATCGGGAGGATAACCGCTGCGCCGACCAGCGTGAAGGTCTGGCTCGAACGCGGCGCCGCCGCTTCCCAGATCGTCATCGTCTGAGGAATCGCATACGGGAACAGCGTGACGAGCAGGCCGACGTAGCCGAGCAGCACCAGCGCCAGCGCGAGCACGAACGGCGTCATGTCGTGCCGGTTGCGCACGGCGCGGCGCATCCATACCGCGCACGCGGCCACCAGGAACGGCACCGGGAGCAGGCGCCAGAACAGGCCCGAATCGAACCAGCGCTGCGCGATGGCTGGATCCTGCAGCGGCGTCCACAGGCTGACGATCGCGATGAAGCCCAGCAGCACGACGGTCAGCGGCCACACGACGCGATGCAGGCGCCGCTGCAGGTCGCCTTCGGTCTTCGCGACGAGCCAGCAGCAGCCGAGCAGCGCGTACGTGACGATCAGGCCGAGGCCCGTCAGCAGGCTGAACGGCGTGAGCCAGTCGAAGGCGCCGCCGGCGTACACGCCGTTCTTCACGTCGATACCCTGCAGGAACGCGCCGAGCGCGATGCCCTGGAACAGCGTCGCGCCGGCCGAGCCGCCGATGAACGCGAGATCCCACAGCTGCTTCGTGCGGCGCGCCTTCGCGCGGATCTCGAACGACACGCCGCGGAAGATCAGGCACACCAGCATGAAGATCAGCGGCAGGTACAGCGCCGACAGCACGGTCGAATAGACGATCGGAAATACGGCGAACAGCCCGGCGCCGCCGAGCACGAGCCACGTCTCGTTGCCGTCCCACACGGGCGCGACCGTGTTCATCATCAGGTCGCGTTCCTTCTCGTCCGGGAAGAACGGGAAGACGATGCCGATGCCGAGGTCGAAGCCGTCGAGCACGACGTACATGAAGAGCCCCAATGCGATGATCGCGGCCCAGATTACGGTGACGTCCATAGGTTTTCTCGTATGCGAAAGGAGTGGGCTCAGACGGTCTCGATCAGCTCGTCGACGGCCGACATCGGGCGGCGCGCGGTGTGATCGGGGCGCGTGTCGGGCTTGTCGTCGTGCTTGACGTCGGGCAGCGCGGGGCCGGCCTTCATCAGCTTCAGCATGTAGTACACGCCGGTGCCGAACACGAGGAAGTACACGATCACGAACGTCATCATCGACAGGCTGACCTGCTGCACCGACAGCGGCGACACGGCCTGCGCGGTGCGCATCACGCCATACACGACCCACGGCTGGCGGCCGGCTTCGGTCGTCACCCAGCCCGCGAGCAGCGACACGAAACCGGTCGGGCCCATCGCCAGCGCGAAGCGCTGGAACCACTTCGATTCATACAGGCGGCCGCGGCGGCGCAGCAGCCATGCGAGCGCGGCGAGGCCGATCATCGCGAAGCCGAGGCCGACCATGATCCGGAAGCTCCAGAACACGACCGTCGAATTCGGGCGGTCTTGCGGCGGGAAGTCCTTCAGCCCGCGGATCTCGCCGTCCCAGCTGTGCGTGAGGATCAGGCTGCCGAGGTGCGGCACCTTCACCGCGTAGCGGGTCGTCTCCGCCTTCATGTCCGGGATGCCGAACAGGTTGAGCGCGGTGCCGCCCTTTTCGGTTTCCCACAGCCCTTCGATCGCGGCGATCTTCGCGGGCTGGTGCTTCAGCGTGTTGATGCCGTGCTGGTCGCCGATCACGGCCTGCAGCGGCGCGAGCACCAGCAGCAGCCACAGCGCCATCGAGAACATCTTCTTCACGCCCTTGTCGCGGCGGCCCTTCAGCAGGTGCCACGCGCCCGTCGCGGCCACCACCAGCGCGGCGACGATGAACGCGGCGATCGCCATGTGGAACAGGCGGTACGGGAACGACGGGTTGAAGATGATCGCGAACCAGTCGGTCGGCACCACGCGGCCGTCGACGATCTCGAAGCCCTGCGGCGTCTGCATCCAGCTGTTCGACGCGAGGATCCAGAACGTCGAGATCAGCGTGCCGATCGCGACCATCAGCGTCGCGCCGAAGTGCGCGCGCGGGCTCACGCGATTCCAGCCGAACAGCATGATGCCGAGGAAGCCGGCTTCGAGGAAGAACGCAGTCATGACCTCGTACATCAGCAGCGGGCCGGTGACGGCGCCGGCGAAGCTCGAGAAGCCGGACCAGTTGGTGCCGAACTGATAGCTCATCACGACGCCGGAGACGACGCCCATCCCGAACGCGACCGCGAAGATCTTCGACCAGAACAGGCAGAGCGTCTTGTAGTACTGCTTGCCGGTCTTCAGCCAGCGATATTCGAGCACGGCGATGAAGCTGGCGAGGCCGATGCTCAGCGCCGGGAAGACGATGTGAAAGGAGACGGTGAACGCGAATTGCAGGCGGGCCAGATCGAGGGCCGAAAATGCGGTGTCCATACCAGTTGACCGAGGCTGACGATACCCGCCGGCGGGTGCCGGCGGCCCCCGGCCGACAGGCATCGGGGTTGGCTGGAGTATGGATCGCGATGTTGCACCGCGAAATGCGCCAACTCGTCGCAGATGTCCAGCCTGTCGCACGCCATTTCGGGATAAATCGTTGATTCGTATCAAGAAGGCCGTTCGCGGCGCGCGTGGCCGCGGCGTGGCGGTCTGACGCACGTGCGTCAATATGGCGCGTCGCGTCATCGGAACGACGTCGCGCGTGCGGAATCGGAGGCGCGGCGGCGGCCGGCAGCCGCCGCGCGAATTGCGTACACTCTCAGTCTCGTTTCGGCAGGGCCGGGCGCATCGGTTCCGGCTCGCGTTTACTCAGGGCACAGCGATGATCGATTTACGCAGCGATACCGTGACACGTCCGAGCCAGGCGATGCTGGCTGCAATGATTGCCGCCGAGACCGGCGACGACGTCTGGGGCGACGACCCGACCGTCCTGCGCCTGCAGGCGGTGACGGCCGAGCGGGCCGGCAAGGAAGCCGGCCTGTTCTTCCCGAGCGGCACGCAGAGCAACCTGGCCGCGCTGATGTCGCATTGCGAGCGCGGCGATGAATATATCGTCGGCCAGCTCGCGCACACCTACAAGTACGAAGGCGGCGGCGCGGCCGTGCTCGGCAGCATCCAGCCGCAACCGATCGAGAACGCGCCGGACGGCACGCTGCCGCTCGCGAAGATCGCCGCGGCGATCAAGCCGCTCGACAATCACTTTGCCCGCACGCGCCTGCTCGCGCTCGAAAACACGATCGGCGGCCAGGTCTTGCCGGAAGGTTATGTGCAGGAAGCCGTCGCGTTCGCGCGCAGCCGCGGGCTGTCCACGCACCTCGACGGCGCGCGCGTCTGCAACGCGGCCGTCGCGTCGGGTCGCCCGATCGCCGCGCTGTGCGCGCCGTTCGACACCGTGTCGATCTGCTTCTCGAAAGGGCTCGGTGCGCCGGTCGGCTCGGTGCTGGTCGGCAGCCATGCGCTGATCGAGCGCGCGCAGCGCTGGCGCAAGGTGTTGGGCGGCGGGATGCGGCAGTCGGGCATTCTCGCGGCGGCGTGCCTGTATGCGCTCGATCACAACGTCGAGCGGCTCGCGGACGATCACGCGAATGCCGCGCATCTCGCGGCCGGCCTCGCGCGCATCGATTCGGTGAAGGTACTGTCGCAGGCGACGAACATGGTGTTCGCGCAATTCCCCGAAGCCGATTGCGCGCCGCTCGAGGCGTGGCTCAAGGAACGTGGGATCCTCACGCAGATGCTGTATGCGTCGCGCTTCGTCACGCATTGCGACGTGTCGCGCGCGGACATCGACACGTTTCTCGGCGCGGTCGGCGCGTATTTCGCGCAGCGTCGCGCGTGAAGCGGAAGGCGCCGGCCGGCGACGGGCCGGCGCGACGCAGCATGACGCAACACACGGAGGGGTGACGCGGCGCGTTGCCGGTCGACCTTTGCCGTGCCGGCGGATTACGCTTGCCGCGGCGTGTCGACGGGGGGCGCGCCGTCGCGGAACAGCGATTTAAGCTGCGTGCGCAGTTCGGCGCTGTCGGTGTGCTGGTGCACCGAGACCGCGTGTTGCACGGCGGCCTCCAGCAGTTCGTTGTCGGAGTCGGCGGAAATTGCGACCGAGCAATGCATCGCACTGGGAAACTCGCGGCAATCGATATAGCGGCGGGACATGATGTTCTCCTCACATGAAAGGGAACGGCCGGACCTGGATGATCGGCCGCGCGGCGCGTTCGCGAGGCCGATGGAAAAAGTATAGGCGGCGCGGCCGACTTTCTCGTCGCGGTGCGTAGCGCGCCGGCAGTGTCGATCACCCGCTCGCCAGCCTGCGCGTTACGGCAGCGGCGCGAGCAGCCGGCGCGCCGCCTCGACCACCCGTGCGGACAGCGACGCCATCGTCGGCGACTGCACGGTCCACGCGTGCCAGTACAGCGTGACGTCGGTCGGATGCGCGGGCGCGAGATCGACCAGCCCCTGCGTATCGAGCGGCGCGGTGCCGATCAGCGGCTCCGGCACCATCGCGTAGCCGAGCCCGTGCCGCACCGCCGCGAAGTGCGAATGAGTGCCCGGCACGTAGTGGCACGGGTACGCGCCGTCCGGCAGCCCGAACTTCTCCTTCAGGAACGACGATTGCAGCGTGTCGCGCCGCGAATACGCGACGACGGGCGCGTGGCGCGCGCTCGTGCGGTTCAGCCCGCGCGGAAACCAGCGCACCGCGAACGCGGCCGCCGCGAGCAGCCGGTAGCGCATCGTGCCGAGCGGCGTCGCGATGCAGCCGCGCATCGGCTTCGGCTCGGTCGTCACGCAGCCGACCGCCATCCCGCTTTCGAGCAGCGCGAACGTGTGATCCTGATCCTCGACGATCAGTTCGAACAGGATCCGCTCGCCCGCGAGCACGGACGTCAGCGCGGGCAGGAACCATGTGCCGAGACTGTCGGCGTTCAGCGCGATCGTCACCGAGATCGGCGATTCGCGCTCGGTCGCGAGCGTGCTCTGCAGGTCGGCCTGCAGCAGCGCGACGCGGCGCAGATGCTGCAGCACCCGCTGCCCGGCCACCGTCGGGCGGCACGGCCGCGTGCGCAGCACGAGCGGCGTGCCGAGGCTCGCTTCCAGCGCGCGGACCCGCTGCGTGACGGCGGACGCGGTCACGTGCAGGCGCACGGCCGCCTGCTCGAAGCTGCCGGTGTCGGCGACGGCCAGCAGCGCGGCGGCCTGCTTCGGATCGATCGTCATCGACATGTCGGGGGCATTCCTGTGATCGGAGACGAGAACAGGCGGTAGTGTAAGGCAGCGTGCGCTGCCGTCCCGGCGCGGCGCATCGTCCCGCCGCGCGCGATTCGTCGTCGGAATCGGTTGCCGCGTATGGGATGCGCTGCGGCGCGGGCATTTTGATCTACGCTGTATGAATGTGCGAAACGCGGCGGCCGCAATGCTGCTCGCGCGCTGGCGATGTCATCATGCCGACGCCCGACGCCCGACGCCCGACGCCCGACGCCCGACGCCCGACGCCCGACGCCCGACGCCCGACGCCCGACGACGATATGCTGTATGCCGATCCGACTACACCCCACTGAAGAACAAGCGACGGAGCAACCGAGCAATGATCTTCCGGCAACTTTTCGACCCGCAATCGTCGACGTACACGTATCTGCTCGCCGACAGCGCCTCGCGTGAAGCGCTGCTGATCGATCCCGTGTTCGAGCAGGTGCGCCGCGACGCGGCGCTGCTCGACGAGCTCGGGCTGCGGCTCGTCGCGACCGTCGACACGCACGTGCATGCCGATCACGTGACGGGCGCGTGGCTCCTGAAGCAGCACACGGGCAGCGCGATCGCGATCTCGGCCGCGAGCGGCGCGCAGGGCGCCGACCGCTACCTGAACGACGGCGACCGCTGCGCGTTCGGCGCGCGCTACCTGACCGTGCGCGCGACGCCCGGCCACACGAGCGGCTGCATCAGCCTCGTGCTCGACGACGAATCGATGGCGTTCACCGGCGATTGCCTGCTGATCCGCGGCACCGGCCGCACCGACTTCCAGCAGGGCGACCCGCGCGCGCTATATCGCGCGGTGCACGGCCGGCTTTTCACGCTGCCGGCCGCGTGCCTCCTGTATCCGGCGCACGACTATCGCGGGCTCACGGTGACGAGCGTCGGCGAGGAGCGGCGCTTCAACCCGCGCCTCGGCGGCGATCTCAGCGAAGACGATTTCGCCGGCTACATGCGCAACCTCGGGCTCGCGCATCCGCGCCAGATCGACGTCGCGGTGCCGGCGAACCTGCAGTGCGGCGTCGCCGCGAACGCGCCCGATGCGCAGGCGGCCGCCGACTGGGCGCCGCTCGTCTATACGTTCGCCGGTTTCTGGGAAATCGATCCGCAATGGCTCGAGGATCATCTGCCGGCCGTGCAGATCGTCGACGTGCGCGAGCCGGACGAATTCGCGGGCCCGCTCGGCCATCTGCCCGGCGCGACGCCGATCCCGCTCGGCGAACTCGCCGCGCGCACCGGCGAGATCGCGCGCGACCGGCCGGTCGTGACCGTGTGCCGGGCCGGCGGCCGCTCCGCGCAGGCGACGGTGATCCTGAAGAAGGCCGGCTTCGACGCGGTCGCGAATCTCGGCGGCGGGATGCTGCGCTGGCGCGCCGAAGGGCGCGTCGTGATGGACGGCCGGTCGTAGCGGGCCCAGGCAGTCTCCCGAAAAAAAATTCCGGATCGATGTCGAAACGGCCGGGCGCCGCCCGTCGTCAAGGTATCCGATCATGTGGCGCCGCATGACGCGGCGCCGAAACCCTGAGAGACCACGTCATGATGCCGACGCTTTACGCCCATCCCTTTTCGTCCTACTGCCAGAAAGTGCTCACGGCGCTGTACGAGAACGGCACGCCGTTCGAGTATCGCGTGCTCGCGCACGACGATCCGAAGCCGATGCAGGAACTGACCGCGCTGTGGCCGCTGAAGCGCTTCCCGGTGCTCGTCGACGCGGGCCGCACGGTGATCGAGGCGTCGATCATCATCGAGTATCTCGGCCTGACCCATCCGGGCCCCGTGCGCCTGCTGCCCGACGATCCGCGCGCCGCGCTCGAGGTGCGGACGATGGACCGCTTCTTCGACAACTACGTGGCGACGCCGCAGCAGAAGGTCGTGTTCGATGCGCTGCGGCCGGAAGCCGAACGCGATGCGCGTGGGGTGGCCGATGCGCGCGCGATGCTCGAAACGTCGTACGCGTGGCTCGACAAGACGATGGCCGATCGCGAATGGGCGGCCGGCGACCGTTTCAGCCTCGCCGACTGCGGCGCGGCGCCATTCCTGTTCTACGCGGACTGGACGCACCGGATCGATCCGTCGTTCGCGAACGTGATCGCGTATCGCAAGCGGCTGCTGGCGCGGCCGTCGTTCGCGCGTGCGGTCGACGAGGCGCGGCCGTATCGTTCGTTCTTTCCGCTCGGCGCGCCCGATCGCGACTGACGGGCGCGGTGGCGGCCGCTCTCGCGGCGATGGTGCGGGGCGCGACCTGCGCGCGGCGCGATGCCGCCGCGCAGGGCCGGCAGCGGGTGCCCGGACGTCGGGACGACAGCAGCGGATGCATCGCGGTTTCGTCCCGTTACATCGTCGTGTGCGTGACCGACTGCGCGAGCGTCAGTAGTTCGTCGAACTGCGTGATCAGCTCGAAGCACAGCAGGAACGCGAGCGTATAGGCCGGCGCGGGGAAGCGTCGGATCGCGTCCAGCACCTGCGGCGCGAAGCGCGATCGAATGGCGTCGCGCGTCAGCAGCCATGCGAGCGCGATGCCGATCGCCGCGCCGGCGATCAGGTCGGTCGGGTAGTGAAAGCCGAGATACGCGCGCGGCACGCAGATGAACACGACCGCATAAAGCAGCGCAAGCACGCCGACGCGGCGCGCGATGATGAAGATGCCGGTCGCGATCGCCATCCACAGCATCGCGTGATCGCTCGGAAACGAACTCCATGTCTGCAGCGTCGCCGCACGCAATCCGGCCGACGGAAAGTGCAGGTGCAGGTCGGGGTTGTAGATCGGCCGCACGCGGAACGGCAGCACCTGCGCGAGCACGCGGCCGACGGCGAGCGCGATGAGCCCGCTCGCGACGGTGGCGACGACCAGCTCGCGTTGCCGCTCGCGGTTCGGGCCGGGCTGGAACCACAACCAGCACAGCACCGGAATGAGCACGAAGCCCTTGAACGTGTAGAGGCCCGCGACCACGCGGATCGCGTGAGTCATCAACGGGCCGAACGTCACGTGGGTGAGGAAGATCTGGATCGGGGTGTCGAAATTGTTCATGTCCTGTGCGACCCGGGCGGACGCGCAGCGCATGACAGGCGGCCGGCTGGATCGGAAAGCGCGCTCGCACGGAGCGCAACGGGGGGCAAGTATGTCACCCGTTATTTCGAAGAAAATGCGAAAAAATACCGGGAATCCCCTGATAAACCGGGCCGTGTGGTGGGGCCGGATGGGGAAGCGCCGTGCGGTGCGGCAGGGTCGAATCGTCCGACGTTTGCGTGCGGGCGTACACGGATGCCGGAAAAATATTTGGGTGAACTGGACAATTCGGCAGGTCGGTGCGGACCTTGCGCCGGATGAATGATTGCCGTGCCGGAGCGGCGTAAATCTGCCGGGCGGCGCAGCGTCATGCGCGCGCCGATCAAAAATAAAAAAATGCGGACAAGCCTCGTAGGCTTGCCCGCCAGCGTGACGCGATGCCCGACTTCAGTTGCGCCACACCCGCACGACGAGCGCGGCCAGCGACGTCGCGACGGCCAGCGCGGTCACCGCATTCCAGCCCAGTTGCGCGAGCAACAAACTGCCGATCGCGGCGCCGGCCGCCATCCCGATGAACATGCCGACGAACAGCACCGCGTTGAGGCGGCTGCGCGACGCGGGATCGATCCGGTAGACGATCGACTGGTGCGCGATCAGCGTGGCCTGCACGCCGAGATCGAAGCCGATCGTCGCGACCGCGAGCAGGACGAGCTGCGCATGCGGCGACATCAGCGGCGCAGCGGCCATCGACGCGAACGACACCGTTGCGATGCCGATCCCGATCCGCGTGACGCGCTCGGGGCCGTGATGGTCGGCGAGGCGCCCGGCAATCGGCGCGGCCAGCGCGCCGGCGGCGCCCGCGAGGCCGAAGGCGCCGGCCGCCGCGCTGCCGAGGTGGAACGGCGCGCCGTGCAGCATCACCGCGAGCGTCGACCAGAACGCGCTGAAACCGACGGCGAGCAGCCCCTGCGCGAGGGCGGCGCGGCGCAGTGCCGAATGGTCGCGCCACAGCGCCCCGAGCGAGCCGATCAGCGCGCGATACGGCAGCCGCGTGGTCGGCTCGAAGCGCGGCAACCCGCGTGCGGCCACGGCGCCGATCGCGGCGACGCTGACGGCCGCGAGCGCGAACATCGCGCGCCAGCCGGCCGTCTCGGCGACGAAGCCGGCCACGACGCGCGACAGCAGGATGCCGAGCAGCAGCCCCGTCATCACCGTGCCGACGATGCGGCCGCGATGCGCGTCGTGTGCGAGCGTCGCGGCGGCCGGCACGACGTCCTGCGCCATCGTCGCGGCGAGGCCGATCGCGAAGCTCGCCGCGAGCAGCAGCCCGAGCGACGGCGCGACGGCGGCCAGCAGCAGCGCGACGACCAGCGCGGCGGCCTTGGTCACGATCACGCGGCGCCGGTCGAAGCGGTCGCCGAGCGGCGCGAGCAGCAGGATGCCGAGCGCATAGCCGAGTTGCGTGAGCGTCGGCACGAAGCCGATCGCCCGCGCCGACGCGCCGAGATCGGGCGCGAGCGCGCCGAGCATCGGCTGCGCGTAGTAGAGCGGGGCGACGCCGAGGCCGGCGGCGGCCGCGAGCAGCAGCACGAGCCGGCGATCGGGCATCGAATGGGCGGCCGGATGGGCCGGGGCGTGCGCCACGCGGGGCGCTGTGTCGAGACGGGTCGGGGTGGACATCGCGTACATCCTCGGTTGAAGAATGGGATGGACGCGAGTGTGGCGGTACGTGGCCGGCGACGGTAGTGCCGCCTTGCGCAGATTTGTTATACGCTACACGAATGACCGGAAAAACTCCCTCCTCCCCCGCTGCTGGCGGTTCTCGGCGCATTCAGACGGTGCCGGTGGACGGCGCCGGCTATCGTTTCGAGTTGATGGAAACCTTCGTGCGCATAGTCGAGGCCGGCAGCCTGTCGGCGGCCGCCGTCCAGCTGCATACGACGCAGCCGACCGTCAGCCGGCGGCTGCAGGCGCTGGAAAGTTCGCTCGGCATGCGGCTGCTGCAACGCACGACCCATACGATGCGGCTGACCGTCGACGGCGAGCGGTGCTTCAAGCGGGCGAAGGAGCTGCTGGCGAGCTGGGCGGCGTTCGAGGCCGATTTGCGCGGCGCGCAGGAGGAGCCGGACGGGCTGCTGCGCGTCGCGGTGCCGCACGCGTTCGGGCAGCAGCGTTTCGTCGCGCCGCTCGCGCAGTTCCTGCACGACTATCCGCGGGTGTCGGTCGAGTGGCTGCTGCAGGACGAGGTGCGCGATTTCGTCGGCAGCGGCATCGATTGCGCGATCCAGGTCGGCGAGCCGACCGATCCGGGCGTGGTCGCGATCCGGCTGACGAAGGTGCCGCGCTTCGTGGTCGCCGCGCCGTCCGTGCTGAACGGCGCCGACGTGCCGGCCGATCCGGACGCGCTTGCCGCGCTGCCGTGGCTCGCGTTGCGCACGTACTACCGCACCGAACTCGCGCTGACGCATGCCGCCACCGGCGACACGCGGCGCATCGCGATCCGCCCGCGCATCACGACCGCGAACCTGTATGCGCTGCGCAGCGCGGCGCTGCTGGGCGTCGGCGCATGCGTCGGATCGTCATGGATGCTGGCCGACGATCTCGCGCGCGGCGATCTCGTGCACCTCGCGCCCGAATGGCAGGCCCCGCCGCTGCCCGTCTACCTGACTTATCCGCATGCGCAGTTCTATCCGTCGCGGCTCGTGCGGTTCGCCGCGATGATGCGCGACGCCGTGCCGGCGCTCGTCGAAGGGCGCGACGGCTGAAGCGGGCGGCGCCGCGTGGCGGTTCGCCGTCAGCCGCGCCGGATTCCTTCGGGCAGCGTGCTGATGCGGCGCACTTCGGGCGAGTCGAGCCACGCGCGCGACGTCGCGCAGTCGACGAACATGTCGGTCGCGTCCTCGCCCCAGAACAGGTCGCCGTCGAGTGCGAAGGTCGGCACGCCGAACACGCCGTCGGCGATCGCGCGATCGGTGTTCGCGCGCAGCGCGTCCTTGACCGACTGGGCCTCGACGGCCGTCACGCCCTCCGGAAAGCCGACGGCTTCGCATAGTGCGGCGAAGCCTTCCGGCGTCGAGACGTCCTGGCCGTCGCGCCAGATATGCCGGAAGATCCGCCGGATCGCGTCGCGCGAGCTGCCCATCGCGATCGCGAGGCGCAGCGGCTTGATCGGATTGAACGGGTGCGCGGGCGGCATCCGGAACGCAATGCCGAGCTTGTCCGCGCGGTATTGCGCATGCCGATAGGTGAACACGCGCTTGGCCGCGATCTCCGCCGGCGCTTTCTGGCCCCAGTGCGCGAGCAGCGCGCCGAGCACGATCGGCCGCGGCTCGAACGCGGCGGCGGGCGGCAACCGGTCGAACTGTTCCTGTTGCAGGTAGGCGAACGGCGAAACGAAATCGAAATACCAGCTGGCGGTGCGCGCGGCGTTCATCGCGGGTGTCTCCTCGGGCGGATCCGGGTGGGGCGGGTGCGGGTCAGTGTCGCACGCGGCGGCGTTTCGCGCTGCCGCACCGTTTTCCGTCGCCGGCGCGAACGGCGCTAGGCGGCCTCCACCAGCGCCGCGAGCCGCGCCAGCGCCATCTGCCAGCCGGTCTCGTTGTCGGCGGCCGGCACGCCGGGCGGGACGCCGTCGTGCACGGCGTCCACGCGCGTGCCGCCCGCTTCGTCGGACAGCGTGATCGTGATCGTCATCGCGCCGCGCAGCATCGGGTCGTCGGTTTCGAATACATCGATCTCGACGATCTGCTGGTCCGGCACGAGCGTGACGAAGCGGCCGTGATAGGTGTCGGTGTGCGCGGTGGTCTTGCCGGTGTCGGCCGACGGCGCGTCGTAGCTCAGCGACACGCGCAGCGCGCCGCCTTCGCGCGTGTCGTATGCGTGCACGCGGCAGGTCATGCCGTCGGGCACTTTCCATTGCTCGACCGCGTGCGGGTCGAGCAGTGCGCGGTAGACGCGCCCGCGCGGGGCGTTCAGGTGCCGGCTGACCCGGGTCGAATGCGTGTGCGTGTGCAACATGTTGCCTCCCGCGAAGCGCGCGCGACGGTGCACGCCGGCGTCCGGCGTGTCGTCATGCCTTCTTCAGGAATCCTAGACGCGGGCGCGGCGGCATGCAATGACCGCACGCGAAGCGACGTTCAGCGCAGGGTGGCGGCGAAGGCGTCGAGCTGCGTGATGCAGGTGTTCCAGCCCTCGAAAAAACCGAGCGCTTCGTGGCGCTCGCGCGTCGCGGCGTCGGGATGCATCACGCGCGCCTCGTAGCGGCTGCCCGCGTCGTCGTCGGCCATCGTGACGATCGCCGTGAAGCCCAGCCACGGCGTCTGCGGCCGCCAGCCGCCCGCGAGCATCGACGTGAACGCGATGCGCGATTCCGGCACGATTTCGAGGAAGCAGCCGGGGTTGTCGCTCGTGCCGCCGTCGGGGCCGCGCATGAACGTATGGAAAGCGCCGCCCGGCCGCAGGTCGAACGCGCGCACCTCGGTGGTCCACGGCTTCGGGCACCACCATTCCTTCAGCAGTTCGGGGTCGGTCCATGCGTGCCACAGCGCGCGGCGCGGCGCGCGCAGCGTACGCGTGATGACGAGATCGTGGGCTTCAGCGGGTTCGACGTGGCTGGCTGACATCTTGCTCCTCCTGGTGACGGCGTTCGACGAATTCGACGAGACGATCGGATCGCGCTTCCCACTGCGCGCGCTGCGCGGCGAGCCATGCCTCGGCCTCGGTCAGCCGGCTGCCGACCAGTACGCAGGTGCGCGAACGGCCGGTTTTCCGGGTTGCCACGAGGCCGCTGCGCTCGAGCACGGCGACATGTTTCATGAACGACGGCAGCGCCATGTCGAACGGCGCTGCCAGCGCGGAGACGGTCCGCTCGCCCTGGCCGAGCGCGCTGACGATCGCGCAGCGCGTCGGGTCGGCGAGGGCATGGAACACGTCGCTGAGGCCGGGTTGAATGTTATCCATTTGGCTAAGTGTAGGCGATGTCGAAACCGATGCAGCGAAAATTTCCGTCGCGTACGATGATGGGGCGGTAACACGCGCCGACCGGGCGCCGCGTTGCCGGACGCCCGCCGTCGTCGCGCGAGCCTCGATGCCCGGCCGGCGTTCGTACCGATTCCAGCCCATGCCGAACCCGCGCGTGCGGCCCACCTGATTACCGGAGATGGCATGACCGAACCTGTTACCGTCCGCCGCGTTGGCGCGAGCGAAGCGATGGCCTGCGTCGATGCGCTGGCCGACGTACTGATCGATTGCGTCGAAGGCGGCGCGTCCGTCAGCTTCATGTTGCCGATCGAGCGGCACACCGCCGTCGCGTTCTGGACGCGTGTGGCCGAGGGCGTCGCGAACGACGAGCGCATTTTGCTCGTCGCCGAGGATGCGTCCGGCCGGATCGCCGGCACCGTGCAGGTCGTGACCGCGCAGCCCGAGAACCAGCCGCATCGCGCGGACATCTCGAAGATGCTCGTGTCGCGGCATGCGCGCCGGCAGGGCATCGCCGCGCGGCTGATGGCGGCGGCCGACGCGGCCGCGCGCGACGCCGGCAAGACCGTGCTGGTGCTCGACACGGTGACGGGCGGCGACGCCGAGCGGCTGTATGAACGGGCAGGCTGGCAGCGCGTCGGCATCGTGCCGAACTATGCGCTGATGCCCGACGGCGCGCTGTGCGCGACGACGTTTTTCCACAAGCAGCTCGCGTAACGGAATCCGCGATGCATCCGATCGGGCCGGCGCTGCTGTTCGCCACGCTGGCGGCCGGTGTCGTTGCATTGATCGCACCGGCGTGGCTTGCTGTCGTGTGGCGTCGCCGCACGCAGGTGCCGTTGCGCGTGTTTTGCTACGGGATGCTGATCTTCTTCGTGTTCCAGCCGGTATTGCGCCTGTCGTGGCAGGCGCCGCTGTTCCACTGGCTCGGGACCGAGCCGCGCTGGCATCTGCCGATGCTCGTGTTCGCGGCGTTGACGGCCGGGCTCTTCGAGGAATGCGGGCGCTGGGTCGCGTTCCGGTATCTGCTGCCGAAGCGGCACGACGCGCAGACGGCGGTGATGCTCGGGCTCGGGCACGGCGGGCTGGAGGCGATGTTGCTGGTTGGTGCCGGGTTTGTCGTGCTCGGCGCCGGCTACCTGCTCGCGCATGCGGGCGTCGTCGTGCCTGAAGGCGCGCAGTCGCTGATCGGATCGCAGTTCGCGGGGATGACGCTCGCGTCGCCGTTTCTCGCGCTGTTCGAGCGCGTGAGTGCGATGGCCGCGCATGTCGGGCTGTCGCTGATCGTGCTGCAGGCGTTCGTGCGCGGCGCGAAACGCTGGCTCGTGTATGCGATCGCCCTCCATTTCGTGTTCGATCTCGCCGCGGTGCTGCTGACGCGCTACTGGCACGTCGATACCGTGCTGGTCGAGGTGCTTTTGTTCGTGGGTAGCGTTGCGTTGCTGTGGTTGGGGGTGCGCTGGAGCCGACGGGGAGCAGGCGCTGGCGATACGCGTACGGGGCACGTCGTGTGACGGGCTTGGCACGTGTCAGTCGCATGCGGCGGGGCCCCGAGCGTGCCGGCAGCCGCCTCGCGAACGGAAACCCGCCAGAAAGAAAAGCAGAACCGGGCGCCCCGGTCCGATATATTCACGTTCACGCAGAAAGACGCCAACGACACGCCACGAATCCGCCGCCTCGATGAAACGCTCCCATGTCGCTTTCGCCCTCACGGGCCTGCTCGTCGCGCTGCCGATTGCCGCGTATGCACTCGTCAAGCCGCTGCGCGTCGTCGCGCCCGCGCTGGTTCCCGGCGTGTCGTGCCCGAGCGCCGACATCTGCATGGACGATGCCGCGAAGCTCGGCGACGCGCAGCAACTCTATCGCGATGGCTACGCGCGCGCGGCGGTGGCCGTCGGCGCGTTCCGCGACGCACCGCGCGTCGTGTTCTGCTCGACGCGCACGTGCGCCGATGCATTCGGCCTCGGCACGCGCGCGGCGCTGACGCTCGGCGATTTCGGCGTGGTGATCGCGCCGCGCGGCTGGCAGACCTATTTTCTCGCGCACGAGCTGATCCATCACCGTCAGGCGGAGGTGCTCGGCAACCTCGCCGTCTTGACCAAGCCGCGCTGGCTGATCGAAGGGATGGCGTATGCGCTCAGCGACGATCCGCGTCATCCGCTGAAGGAGCCGTTCGAATCGTGGCGCACGCAGTTTGCCGCGTGGAATGCGGCGCGCGGCACGCAGCCGCTGTGGGATGCCGCGCGGGCAATCGAATAGCGCGACAAGGACGTGGGCGCTGCGTCGAAGGGCGCGCCGTTACGCCGACGTGACCGAATCGCCGCGTCGGCCGGTCAGCGCGTCCCGCCCCGCGTCCAGAATCTCGTCGGCCAGCGCGGGATCGCTGCCGGCGATTGCGCGGGACAGCACGAGCGCACCGACCATCTGGCTGAAGACCGCAAGCGCGTCGCGACGCGTCTGATCCGGCGTGGCGCCGTCGGTCGCCACCATCCGTTCCAGTCGATCGAGATACGCGGCGAGCCCGTGCGCGTAGCATGCGCGCGCCGTATCGGTCAGTCGCGGCGCATCGCCCGCGAAGCCGGACAGCGGGCACCCGCCCTCGACGTTGTCGCGATGCGCGGGCGACAGATACGCCGCCACCTGCGCGCCGAGACTGCCGGCGTTCGGCGAATCCGCGCGGTCGTGCATCGCCTTTTCCATCACTTCGGCGACCAGCGCGTCTTTCGACTTGAAGTGGTTGTAGAAGCCGCCCTGCGTGAAGCCTGCCTCCTTCATCAGCTCCGTCAATCCCACGGCGTCGACGCCGCGCGCGCGGAACAGCCGTTCGGCGGCCGCGACGATCGCGTTGCGGTTTTCCGCCGCCTGTTGTCTCGAGACGCCCATCGATCCCTCCCTCGTTCCGGCAATTGCGTCGATTGAAAAACACAATGGCGATCACCATTGACGTGCCGGAATCACGCTGGCACCATGCATCGCAAAGACGATGGTGATCGACATTGAGATTCGAGTGTAGCCGACTTCGCGGACGAAGCGAAGCGACCGGCGCGGCACGGATCGACGTTGGTCAGGGTCTAGGGTGCGGCGAGGCGCGGGCGGCGGGACGGCCTGGCTTTCGGCACCGGCGGTGCAACGGTTCGGTACGCGATGGCAGCGTGGTTTTTCACCGGATCCCGAGCGTGCGGCGAACCGGCGCGCACGGGATCGAATCTCCGAAAGGATGGGTCATGAAGATCGAAGGTGCAGTCGTTTTCGTCACGGGCGCGAACCGCGGGCTTGGCCTCGAGTTTGCGAAGCAGGCGCTCGCCAGAGGGGCGCGCAAGGTCTACGCGGCGGCGCGCGATCCGGCCAGCGTGACGCTGCCGGGCGTCGTGCCCGTGAAGCTCGACGTGACCGATCCGGCGGCGGTCGCCGCGGCGCGCGACGTCACGCTGCTGATCAACAACGCCGGCATCGCGCGGCTCGGCAGCCTGACCGACGACGGCGCGGTCGACGCATTGCGCGCTCACCTGGAGACAAACGTGTTCGGGATGCTGGCGATGTCGCGGGCGTTTGCGGGAACCCTCGCGGCCCACGGCGGCGGCGCGATCCTGAACATCCTGTCGGTCGCGAGCTGGGTGAACCGGCCGATCCTGTCGGGCTACGGCGTGTCGAAATCGGCCGCATGGGCGCTGACCAACGGGCTGCGCCATTCGCTGCGCGAGCAGCGCACGCAGGTGGTCGGGCTGCATGCCGGCTTCATCGATACCGACCTGACGGCCGGCCTCGACGTGCCGAAGGCCACGCCGGCCGACGTCGTGCGCCAGGCGTACGACGCCATCGAAGCGGGGGCGGAGGAAGTGTCGACCGACGAGTTCACGCGGCAGGTGAAGGCCACGCTGTCGTCGGGCGTCTATCTGGAAGAACCGGCGCCGCGTTGACGCCGCCGGCAATGCGAACCCGCCGCAAGCGTGGCGGCGGGTCGTGCCGTCAGACCGTCGTGTCGATGATGCCCGGGATCTTCACGTCCGGGTTCACGTCCGCGTCGTAGTCGACGCCGGCGATCTCGAAGCCGAACAGACGCAGGAACTCGGTCTTGTAGCCGGCGAAGTCGGTCATCTCGTACAGGTTTTCGTTCGTCACCTTGTCCCACATCGCGACGACCTTCGCCTGCACCTGCGGATCGAGTTCCTTGTAGTCCGCGCGCAGACGGCCTTCATCGTCGACGTGCGGCGTCGCGCCGTACAGGCTGTCCTTCAGGAGCCCGTACACCTGCTCGATGCAGCCTTCGTGCGTGCCGGTTTCCTTCATCACCTTGAACAGCAGCGACAGGTAGAGCGGCATCATCGGGATCGCCGAGCTGGCCTGCGTGACGACGGCCTTCAGCACCGACACGCGCGCATCGCCGCCGTGCGCGGCCAGCTTGTCGCGGATCGACAGCACCTTCTTGTCGAGATCCTTCTTCGCTTCGCCGATCGAGCCGTTCCAGTAGATGTCGTGCGTGATCTGCTCGCCGAGGTACGTGAACGCGGTGGTCTTCGCGCCGTCGGCCAGCACGCCGGCTTCATCCAGCGCGTCGATCCACATCTGCCAGTCCTCGCCGCCCATCACCGCGACGGTGCCGTCGATCTCTTCCTGCGTCGCCGGTTCGAGCGACACTTCGCGGATCACTTCCTTGTCGGTGTCGAGGCCGCGGAACGTGACGGCCTTGCCGATCGGCTTGAGCGTCGAGCTGATGGTTTCGCCCGTCTTCGGGTGCGTGCGGCGCGGCGCCGCGAGGCTGTAGACGACCAGGTCGACCTTGCCGAGATCCTGCTTGATGGTGTCGATCGTGACCTGTTTGATCTTGTCGGAGAATGCGTCGCCGTTGATGCTGCGCGCATACAGGCCCTTTTCGGCGGCGAATTTCTCGAACGCGGCGCTGTTGTACCAGCCGGCCGTGCCCGGCTTCGTTTCGCTGCCGGCGCGCTCGAAGAACACGCCGAGCGTGTCCGCGCCCGAGCCGAATGCGGCCGAGATCCGGGCGGCGAGGCCGTAGCCGGTCGACGCGCCGATCACGAGCACCTTTTTCGGGCCATTGGCGATCGGGCCGTGCGAAGTCACGTAGTCGATCTGTTCCTTGACGTTGGCTTCGCAGCCGACGGGATGAGTCGTCACGCAGATGAAGCCACGCACGCGCGGTTTGATGATCATGGAAACCTCTGTCTATCAGAAAGGCGGGGACGGCCTGAAATCGGAAAAATCCCGCGCATTGTAAAGGAAGCGGCCGATCGCGGGCGGGCGCGGCCGGAAGGTGCCGGATCGCCAGGTTATTTCTCTCTTGACAGAAATAACTGAAATGAATAAATTTCCGGACATGGAACTCACACCGATTGCCGAACGATTCATTCTCCACTGGGGCGAAATGGGCTCGCGGTGGGGCGTCAACCGCACCGTCTCGCAGATTCACGCGCTGCTCTACCTGGCCGGCCGGCCGGTAGCTGCGGACGAGATCGCCGAGACGCTCAACGTCGCGCGCTCCAACGTCAGCACGAGCCTGAAGGAGCTGCAGGCATGGCGGCTCGCGAAGGTCGTGCACGTGCTGGGCGATCGCCGCGACCACTTCGAGACGTCGACCGACATCTGGGAGTTGTTCAAGCTGATCGTCGAAGGGCGGCGGCAGCGCGAGATCGAGCCGACGCTCACGGTGCTGCGCGATTGCCTGACGAATCCGGAGATCGCGAATGAGAGCCGCGAGACCGAACAGCGCATTCGCGACACGCTGCAGTTCGTCGAGACGCTTACTACCTGGTCGGACGAGATGTTGCGGCTCAAGCCCGATACGCTGATGAAGGCGCTGGGCATCGGCGCGAAGATCAGCCAGACGGTCAGGCGCAAGCCGTCGAAGTAAGCGGTGATGGACGTGCGGGCAGGCAGCCCGCTTTTTTCGGGGTTGTTATTTCTGTCTGTACAGAAATAACTGTAAATATAGGATGAAAATGAACGCAGCCTTGCCGTCGACCTGCCCGCCCGAGCGCACCGGCGCACGCGGCATGACCGTGCTCGTGTGCGGCGCGAACGGCTTCATCGGGCGGGCGCTGTGCGCGCAGCTCGAAGCCGGCGGGCATCGCGTGCTGCGCGGCGTGCGTCATGCAGCCGGCCCGCACGACGTCGCGATCGACTTCGCGCAGGACGTCGATCCGCACGTGTGGCTGGCGCGGCTGAAGGGCGTCGACGTCGTGATCAACGCGGTCGGCATGCTGGCCGACCGACGCGGCGCGACGCTCGACGCCGTGCATCGCGCCGCGCCGTGCGCGCTCTTTACCGCGTGCTGCCGTGCCGGCGTGCGGCGCGTGATCCAGATCTCGGCGCTCGGGGTCGAGCGCGGCGATACGCGGTACTTCGCGAGCAAGCTGGCGGCCGACCGTTTCCTGCAGACGCTGCCGATCGATTTCCGCATCGTGCGCCCCGCGCTCGTCTACGGGGCGGCCGGCGCGTCCGCGCGGTTTTTCCGGATGCTCGCGAGCCTGCCCGTGCAGGTGCTGCCGGCGGGCGGCCATCAGCGGCTGCGCCCGGTGCATGTCGACGATCTCGCCGAAGTCGTTGCGCGGCTCGTCGTGCCAGCGGGCGATTCGCAGGCGGCGGGCAGCCGCGTGATCGACGTGGTCGGCCGCGACGAAGTCGAATACCGCGAGATGCTGGCCGGCTACCGCGCCGCGCTCGGATTTTCGCCGGCGGCCCGCGTGACGCTGCCCGGCCCGCTGGTCGGCGCGGCGGCCACACTGCTCGGCGTGTTGCCGGGGGCGATGCTGACGCGCGACACGTGGACGATGCTGCGCGGCGGGAACACCGGCGATCCGGCGGCCACCGCGGCCGTGCTCGGCCGGCCGCCGCGCGGTATCGGCAGCTTCATCGGCGCGGACGCCGCCGCGCTGCGCCGCGACGCGCTCGCGATGTGGCGGCGCCCGTTGCTGCGGGGCGCGCTCGCGATCGTATGGATCTGGACGGCGATCGCCAGCGCATTCATCCATCCGCTGCACGCGAGCCTCGCGCTGCTTGCGCCAGCACACCTGACGGGCCTGCCCGCGCTGATCGCGCTTTACGCGGCCAGCGCGCTGGATTTCGCGTTCGGCATCGCGACCGTCGTTGCGCCGTCGCGGCGCCTGTGGGCTGCGCAAGCGGCGCTGATCGTCGCGTATTCGGCGGTCATCGCGGTCACGATGCCGGGCCTGCTGGCCGAACCGTTCGGCCCCGTGCTCAAGAACGTGCCGATTCTCGCCATCCTGTTGATCCTGTTTTCAGAAGAAGAACACGCATGAATACCTATCTCGTCATCAAGGCGCTTCACATCCTCTCCTCGGTGCTGCTGGTCGGCACGGGGTTCGGCACCGCGTTCTACCTGTTCTTCGCGAACCGCACGCGGTCGGTGCCCGCGATCGCGGCCGTGTCGCGGCTCGTGGTGCGCGCGGACTGGTGGTTCACGACGCCGGCCGTGCTCTTCCAGCCGGCGTCCGGGTTGTGGCTCGCGCACACGGCCGGCTGGCCGTGGCATACGCCGTGGCTGCTCGCGTCGATCGTGCTGTACGCGGTCGCCGGTGCGTGCTGGCTGCCGGTCGTGTGGCTGCAGCTCGAACTTGCATCGATGGCGAAGCTCGCGCACGCGAACGGCGACGCCGCGTTGCCGGAGCGCTACTGGCGCTATGCGAAGCGCTGGGAACTGCTCGGATATCCGGCGTTCTTCGCGATGCTGAGCGTCTACTTCCTGATGGTGGTCAAGCCGATGTAAGTCCGCGCCGTCGCGCGGGAGCGGCGGCGTACGCGGGAAAGCAGTCAATCGATCGATTCATGATGCTTGCGATAACAAGAAGGAGTGCAAAGCATGGACTCAAGTGAATTGGTTCTCTACTTCGACGGGCGATGTCCGTTATGCGTCGCGGAAATCCGGCGTCTCGGCGCCCGCGACGCACGACACCGGCTGGCTTTCGTCGATATCGCCGAGCCGGGTTTCGATCCGGCGCCGCTGGGCGTCGACTTGCCCGCGCTGAATCGCGAACTGCATGCGCGACTGCCCGACGGACGCATGCTGACCGGTATCGACAGCATTCAGGCTGCCTATACGCTGGTCGGGCGCCGCTGGGTCGTCCGGCTGCTTCGCGTGCCGGCGATGCGTGCCGTGTTCGCGCCGCTGTATCGCCGCCTGGCACGCAATCGGCATGCCGTATCGCACTGGCTCGGGTATCGCGCGGAAGCCTGCTGTGAAGGCGGTGCGTGCGGCATCGGCACGAACGCCGAAAATGCGGCAGCGAATCGCCCGGCGCACGACACTCCGCGCCGCATCGTCGTGCGCTGGATGTACGCAGCGGCGATCGCGCACCTGCTCGTCGGCGTAGTGATTCCGTGGATTGCCGGCGCATCCTGGCTCGACGCGTATCACCGCGACATCGAGTGGCATTTCTGGACGGGAACCGCACCCGAAGCCGCGCGCGCCCAGCAGGTCTGGTGGATGTCGCTGATCGCCGCGACGGTGCAGTGCGCAGCGGTCTGGATGCTCGCGCTCGTCCATCTCGGCAACCGGTTGCGGAAACGGGAGGTGTGGGGCTGGCTGCTGGCCGGCCTGTTGATCTGGGCGCCGCAGGACATGCTGTTGTCGTGGCAGGCGCAGGTGTGGGGCCACGTGGCGATCGACGTCGCTGCACTGGTCGCGATGGCGCCGCCGCTGGTCTGGTTATGGAGGAGGGATACCGCATGAACACGTTGCCTGCTTTCGACTGGGCGCTCAACCTGCTGATCGTGCAGGGCGCGATGGGCGCATTCGATACGCTTTACCACCACGAACTCACGCAAGACCTGCCGCACAGCCCGCGCGCGCGGCTCGAACTGGCGATTCATGCGGTGCGATCCGTGCTGTACGGTCTCGTGTTCGCATCGATCGCGAACGTCGCGTTTCACGGCGCATGGGTCGCGGCCGTCGCGACGGTCGTGCTCGTCGAGGTGGTGCTGACGTTGTGGGATTTCGTCGTCGAGGACCAAAGCCGCAAGCTGCCGGCGACCGAGCGCGTGCTGCACACGCTGCTGGCCGTCAACGGCGGCGCGCTGTTCGGGATGATCGCGATGCAACTCGCCGTGTGGGCGCACGAGCCGACCGCGCTGCACGCAATCGACCTCGGCTGGCGCGGCTGGCTGCTCAGCCTGTTCGCCGTGGGCGTGACGGTGTCGGGCGTGCGCGACGGGATCGCCGCGTGCCGCATCGCGCAGCGTGCGCCGGCCGCCAACCCGTTCGCGGGGCAGCGGCCAGGCAACGTGCTCGTCACCGGCGGCACCGGCTTCATCGGCGAAACGCTCGTGAACCAGTTGCTCGATGCGGGACATACGGTCACGTTGCTGGTGCGCGATCCGCTGCGCGCGGCCTACCTGTTTCAAGGCCGCGTGCGCAGCGTGACGTCCGCCGACCAGTTGCAGCCGCACGAGCGCTTCGACACGGTCGTCAATCTCGCCGGAGCGCCGGTGCTGGGCGCACGCTGGAGCACGCGCCGGCAGGCGCTGCTGCTCGCCAGCCGCGTCGGCGTCACGCAGGCGCTGATGCGCTGGGTCGAGACTGCCGAGGTCAAGCCGCGCACGTGGATCCAGGCGTCCGCGATCGGCTACTACGGCGTGCGGCCGGCCGATGAGCGGCTCGACGAAGGCAGCCGCGCGGGCACGGGCTTCATGTCGGATCTGTGCCGACAGTGGGAAGCGGCCGCGCAGCCGCTCGAGCAGCACGGCGTGCGCGCGGTGGTGCTGCGGCTGGGCCTCGTGTTCGGTCCCGGCGGGGCGTTGCGCCCGATGCTGCTGCCGCACTACTTCGGACTGGGCGGGCGATTCGGCGACGGCGCACAGGTGATGAGCTGGATTCACCGCGACGACGTGCTGCGGATCGTCGCGCGCGCGATGTCGAATGCGGGCATGCGCGGCGTCTACAACGCGGTCGCACCGGTGCCGCTGACCCAGCGCGCGTTCGTGCAGGTCGTGACGAAGGTGCTGCGCCGCCCCGCGTTTCTGCACGTACCGGCCGCGCCGCTGCGCGCCGCGATGGGCGAGATGGCCGAGCTGCTGCTGGACGGGCAGCGCGTGATGCCGGCACGGCTGCATCAGGACGGATTCATGTTCCGCTTCCCGACGGCCGAGCACGCGCTGCGCGACCTGACGAATCGGCCGCACACCGATTTCGCGCCCGCGGCCTGCCGTTTCCCGCGAGGTCGTGTATAAATTCGGCGTGAACGCGTTCGGCGCGTGACGTGCGCCCCGAACGCTCTGCCCCCGACCCCACAAGGAGACTGCATGCTGCACATCCTCGGCAAGATTCCGTCCATCAACGTCCGCAAGGTGCTGTGGCTGTGCACCGAACTGAACCTGCCGTTCGAACAGGAAGACTGGGGCGCGGGCTTTCGCACGACCCACGATCCGGCCTATCTCGCGCTGAATCCGAACGCGCTCGTACCCGTCATCAAGGATGACGATTTCGTGCTCTGGGAATCGAACACGATCATCCGCTACCTCGCGAACCGCTACGGCGGCGATGCGCTGTATCCGGCCGAGCCGCAGGCGCGTGCGCGGGTCGACCAGTGGATCGACTGGCAGGGCTCGGACCTGAACCGCGCGTGGGTCGGCGCATTCCTCGGCCTCGTGCGCAAGTCGCCCGACCACCAGGATCCGGACGGCATCGCGCAGTCGATCGCGGGCTGGACGAAGCACATGCACGTGCTGAATGCGCAACTCGAAAAGACCGGCGCGTACGTGGCCGGCAACACGTTCACGCTCGCGGACATTCCGATCGGCCTGTCGGTGAACCGCTGGTTCGGCACGCCGTTCGAGCGGCCGGACCTGCCGGCGGTGTCGCGCTATATCGAACGTCTCGCGACGCGTGAGGGTTTCAAGCAGTACGCGGGCAGCGCGAATCCGTAATGCAGCGCGGGTAGTGCGTGAAGCGGCGGCGTCGCCACAACTGCCGCCGTATCGCGTCCGGCGGGCAACCGCCCGTCGTCACGCACCGGGCGCCGGCACCGCGGCGAGCACGCGCGCGAGAAACGCTTCGTGATTCCACGCGGCTTCCGGCCGCGACAGCCCGAGCCGCACGACCACCAATTGACGGCTCGGCACCACGCTCACGAACTGGCCTTCATGGCCGACCGCATGAAACGCGTCGGCCGGCATCGCCCGCGCGTGCGGATCGCGATCGTTGAACGGCTCCGGCACCTTGACCCACAGCTGCGCGCCGAACTCTTGCCGCGACGACTGCGGCGTCGCGCGCGTCAGGTAACGCACCCAGCCTTCCGGCAGCAGCCGCTGCCCGTTCCACATGCCGTCCTGCAGCAGAAGCTGCCCGAAGCGCGCCCAGTCGCGTGCGCTCGCATACATGTACGACGCGCTGACGAGCGTGCCGGACGCATCGGGCTCGAACACCGCGCTGCGCATCCCGAGCGGCGCGAACAGCGCGCGGCGCGGAAACGCGAGGTAGTCGTCGTCGCTGCCGCCCAGCGCTTCGCGCATCACGCGCGCGACGATCGCGCTCGTGCCGCTCGAGTACGACCACTGCGCGCCGGGCGTCGCGGCAAGCGGCTTCGCCGACGCGAACCGCGCGGTATCGGGCTGCGTGAACAGCATCACCGCGACGTCGGACAGCGGGTCGTCGTAGTCCTCGTTGAACTGCAGGCCGCTCGTCATCCGCAGCAGTTCGTCGAGCGTGATGGCCGCGCGCGGATCGCCGCTGCCGCGCCATTCGGGCAGCAGCGCCGACGCGTCCGGCGACAGCTTGTGCTGCGCGACCAGCGTGCCGACCAGTGCGGCCGTGACGGTTTTCGTCATCGACCAGCCGGGCAGCGGCGTGTCGGCCGTGAAGCCGGGCGCATAGCGTTCGGCGATCACCTGGCCGCGCCACATCACGACCACCGCGCGCGTACGCCGCGGCCGCGTCGGATCGGGTTCGTCGAACGCGCGGTCGAGCGCGGTCTGCAGCTTGTGTGCGTCGATGCCGGCGGGCGGCGTGGCCGGTGTGGATGGGGCGGGTGGCGCGGGCGGCGGATCGGGGAGGGGCGGCAACGCGGCGGGCAAGGTGGCCGCCGCTGCACCGGTCGGCGACCCCAGTGCGAGCGTGCAGCCGAGTCCCGGCCGGAAGTCGGCTTCGCGTTCGGCGAAGCCGGCGAAGGTCGCCACCGCGCGATGATGGTCGGGGTCGATCGACGGGCGCACCAGTTTCAGCAGCGGATGGACGCCGGCCATGATGTCGACGTCGATCACGGACGCGGCCGGGCGGCCCGACACGAACACGCCGGAACACAGCGCCTTGGCCGCATAGCCGGTCGCGATCGGCGCGAGCCGGGACAGCATGTAGCCTGTGTAGCCGATCGCGGCAACGAGCGCGAGCGCGACACCGCGCAGAATCAGCTTCTTGAGGGGGATCGTCATGCGCGAGCGTCCTCGGTGGCGTGCCGGCCGGCAACGATCCGGCAGTGTCGCAGGTTCAGGCGATGCGGTGCAATCGCGGCCGCGTGACGCGTGATGACGGCCGCATGCATGCGCGCTGCCGCGCGCTCGACGGTTCGGCACGCGTCGCGCGAGTTGATGTCGGGCCGGCCGTCGGCCGATAATCGTCCGGCATTGCTCTCCCAGTCCCACTGTCCAACCGAGATCGGAAAACGCCATGTCCTACGACAACAACAACCCGTTCGCCAAAATCCTGCGCGGCGAACTGCCGTGCGTGAAGGTCGCCGAAGACGACGCGACGCTCGCGATCATGGACCTGATGCCGCAGGCCGACGGTCACGTGCTCGTGATTCCGAAGGAGCCGGCCGCGCAGATCTTCGAGCTGTCCGGCGATGCGGCCGCGGCCGGCATCCGCATGACGCAGCGCGTCGCGGCGGCGGTGCGCGCGGCGCTCGAGCCGGACGGCGTGTTCATCGGCCAGTTCAACGGCGCGGCAGCCGGCCAGACGGTCCCGCACGTGCACTTCCACGTGATTCCGCGCTGGGAAGGCGCGGAGTTGCGGATGCATGCGCGCGACATCGCCGACGCGGCGACGCTCGAAGCGCTCGCGCAGCGCATTCGTGCCCGCTTCGTGTAACAGCCCGACCGCACTGGGTGCAGCGGCCCGCCCACCGGCTGGCTGCTGCCCCGCCTAAGCCTGTTTCAGCGGTCACGCGAGGTAACACGTGTAACCGCCCGGGAAACTCGGCCGGCCAGGCCCGGCGCTAGACTCCGCGCATTGTTTCACCGAGCGACAGGAAGGGCGGATCGCCCCTTCGTGCCGGCCGCCGCCTGTCGCGGCGGCACGGCCTTCGCGCGGTGCCATTCGTCTTTCGCGCCGGGAACCGAGCCATGTCCAGACTTCTCATCACGCTTGCCCTGATCGGCGGCCTGTCCGGCTGCTACGTCGCGCCGCCGTACGGCTACGCGCCCGCGCCGGCCTACTACGGCTATGCGCCTGCGTATTACGCGCCGCCCGTCACCGTCGGCATCGGCGGCCACTTCCACATCCGCTGACCCGTCGTAGCGCGCCGGCCCCGGCCATACCGGCCCGGTCGGCTGCGTTGGCTGGACGATGCACGCGAGTTCGCGCGCCGCATGACGGTGCTGCACGGCGCCCGGTGTGCGCTGTTCCTATACTTCACAGGAAAGCGCATTCCTGTGAGGCCGTCATGACAGCCACCCGCAAGGTCGTCGTCCTGTCGGGCGTATCCACGCTCGTCTATCTCGGGCTCGCCGTGCTCGGCAGCGGCGGGTTCGCTGCGTTCTTCTCGCATCCGCAGCTGACCGTCGTCGCGATCGCGACACTCGCGATGGCCATCGCCGCGCTGTTCACCGAAGGCAACCTGAGCAGCGGCGAGCGCGAGAGCCGCGACAACCGCTGGGTGCTCGCGGCGTTCGCGGTGAGCGGCTTCCTGCTCGCGTACCTGCCCGCGCTGACCGACCGGCTCGACGTCTGGACCTTCGGCGGCGAGACGGTGCGCTGGATCGGCGTCGTGCTGTACCTCGTGGGTGGTGTGCTGCGCATCTGGCCCGTGTTCGTGCTCGGCAAGCGCTTCAGCGGGCTCGTCGCGATCCAGCCGGGCCATACGCTCGTGACCGGCGGCATCTACAGCCACATCCGCAATCCGAGTTATCTCGGCCTGGTCGTCAATTCGCTCGGCTGGGCGCTGGTGTTCCGCTCGGGCGTCGGCGTGCTGCTGGTCGTGTTGACGCTGGTGCCGCTCGTCGCGCGCATCCGCTCGGAGGAGGCATTGCTGCGTTCGCAATTCGGCGCCGAATACGACGCGTATTGCGCGCGGACGTGGCGGTTGCTGCCCGGCGTGTACTGACCCCGTCATCTTTCCCCTGACCGTCGTTCGGACGCCCGCTTACGCCGTGTGCAGATGTGTTGCCACGTGTGTCTCAAACGTGCGAGCGCGTGCATGAACGCGTCTGACTGAAGGCGGGGCCGGACCCTTGCAAGAACCAATACCGGCAAGGGTTTCAGCCGGATTCGGCGGACCCGTTCGACGGGCGTGATTCGTAAACAACTTGTTACGAGAATGTCCACGGCAGGAATGCGGGACCGGTGCTATTCTTCGCCGCAAGCTCATTGAAATGAATTGGTCCGCGGTTCGGCACAATGCCTGGCCCGATGTCGATCGATTCAGATCGTCGTAACGAGCGGACCTCGATAACCAGAATTGCGAACAAGGAAGAATACGGGAATGTGGAAGAAAATCGCCCCCGCTCTCGTCGTCGCCGTGCTGACCGGCGCGACTGCACTGCCGGCCGTGGCCGGTGACTTGAACAACGCGCTCGGCGGCGCGCTCGGCGGGGTTGCCGGCGCAGCGGTCGGCGGCGCGGTCGGTGGCAGCACCGGCTCCGTCATCGGCGGCGCGATCGGCGGCGGCGCCGGCGGCGCGGTGACGTCGAACCGTCGCGAGCGCACCGGCGCGATCATCGGCGGCGCCCTCGGCGGCGGCGCAGGTACCGCGGCAGGCAACGCGATGGGCGGCCGCACGGGCGGCCTGCTGGGCGCGGCGGTCGGCGGCGGCGCCGGCGCGGCACTCGGCGGCAACATGTCGCGCAGCTCGTACGATCGCGATCACGGCGACCGCGGCTACCGTCACCGCAAGCATCGTCACCACCGCGACTGGGACTGATCGCTGCTGGCGCGGCACGGTGCGCGACCCGCGCACCGGCGCGCCGACGGCGTCGGCATCCCGACGCGAGCTTCAGCCCGGCGCCCTGCCGGGCCGCTTCGCCGGCCAGACCGGCGATCCTCCTCCGGCTGCATCAGCCGCTGCCATGTGCCCGATCGACGGGCCGGCTATCCCCCCCGCTGTTTTCTCCGTTTCTCGACGACATCGCCTGCCGCGTCCGAATGCGCCCGGACAGGATTGGCCGCATCACATCTGCTTTTCCTTGGACATGTCGGCTCGTTCCAATCTGACCTGACCGTATCCCGCGACCCTGCCGCAGCGATCCGCTGTCGCGCACGTATCGATCGCCTTCGATCCGCGTAACGCGATGTATCGAGATCGGCACTTGCACGCCGCGTTGCCGTGCGCGGACGCATCGCGAGAACATCGCAACCGTCAGGATTTCCCTGATAGTCGGCGCCCCCCGCAACGCCTCCCCACCGCGCATCGCGGGCGCCGGCGAGTAGTGGGAAATCGAATGGATGTCATCGCAACATTTAATTGGTCGATCGGGATCGACTTCGCTATCGTCGGCGATGCTCGCGTACGGAGTCGAACCGTGCCGCCGTCCGCGCCTCGCCGCATGATCGCGAGCGCCGCGGCCCGGCCCCGGCCCGACAACCCGGGCCGCCGCGTCCGCTGAACCGGACTGACCCGACGCGAAGCCTGGCCGACCGACCGAAGGCGCATGCGCTTTCAAGCCACCCCGGCAACGATGTCCCGCCGCCGCATGCGTGCCCCACGCGCATGCGAACCGCCCGATGCCGTTTGCGTCCGGGGCCGGACCAACCCATTGCCTGGATGCACTATGTCTAAGACAACGTATTACGCGCCGCATGGCGGCCACCCGCCGCAGACGGATCTGCTGACCGATCGCGCGATGTTCACCGAGGCGTACGCGGTGATCCCGAAGGGTGTGATGCGCGACATCGTCACGAGCTGGCTGCCGTTCTGGACGAACACGCGCCTGTGGGTGATCGCCCGCCCGCTGTCGGGTTTCGCGGAAACCTTCTCGCAGTACATCGTCGAAGTGAATCCGGGCGGCGGCAGCGACAAGCCCGAGCAGGACAAGAACGCCGAAGCCGTGCTGTTCGTCGTCGAAGGCGAAGCCGAGCTGACGCTGCAAGGCAAGCAGCACACGCTGAAGCCGGGCGGCTACGCGTTCATTCCGCCGGGCGCGGACTGGACGCTGCACAACGTCAGCGATGCCGCGGTGCGTTTCCACTGGGTGCGCAAGCACTATCAGGCGGTCGACGGCATTCCGCTGCCGGAAGCGTTCGTGACGAACGAGCAGGACGTCGAGCCGATCCCGATGCCGGGCACCAACGGCGCATGGGTGACGACGCGCTTCGTCGACATGAGCGACATGCGTCACGACATGCACGTGAACATCGTGACGTTCGAGCCGGGCGGCGTGATTCCGTTCGCCGAAACGCACGTGATGGAGCACGGCCTGTACGTGCTGGAAGGCAAGGCCGTTTATCGCCTGAACCAGGACTGGGTCGAGGTGGAAGCCGGCGACTTCATGTGGCTGCGCGCGTTCTGCCCGCAGGCGTGCTATTCGGGCGGGCCTGGGCGCTTCCGTTATCTGCTGTACAAGGATGTGAACCGTCACATGAACCTGACGCTGAACCCGGCGCGCTGAAGCGCCGCGCAAGTCGGACATGAAAGCCCGCCGGTGTTTGCCGGCGGTTTTTTTTCGGGCTCTTCGTGGGGTTCCTTGGATGTCCGGTGCCGACCCGGAGCGGTCAGCCGGTTCGCTCGGAAGCGGTCCTCATGTGGCGAAGCTGAGGGCTTTGACCAGCTCGTTAGCCACGACGTAGGCAATCAGAACGTAACAACGAAAACTGCAGGAGATCATGATAGGCGCCACGCCAGTACCCGGCTTGACGCTGATACCCTTCGCGGACAAAGCCCAGCGTCTCCAGCACCTGTATAGAGGATGCGTTCTGAGGGTGAACCTGGGCTTCGATACGGTTTATCTGCATCGTGTCGAAACCGTAATCGATCGCGGCAGAAAGCGCTTCGTTCATGTATCCCTTGCCACGCGCAAACGTAGCTAGCTCATAGCCAACGGCGCAGCTTCGCCAATTTCGATTCCATCGGAAGAGGCCGCACGTACCAAGTAAATGGCCGTCCGAAAGTCTCTCGACGGCCCAACGGACGCCAGAGCCACTGCGCCGCCAGTCGGCAAATACCTGAATCAACTTGTCAGCCTCGCCTATATCGGTCATCGGATCGGTACCGAACCAGCGCATACCCTCAGCGTCGCCATGCACCGCGAACAGCGACGGTGCGTCGCTGGGCAAAAGCTCCCGCAATGACAGCCGGGAAGTTGTCAGCGTTGGGAACGTGCCTTCCGTTTCGCCCCGATTGATGGACACCAGCGCCCCCTGTGTCGATGTTTCACTTGGTTTCAATAAATTGTCGCCGATTCAGTCCCGCCGATCCAATGTCCGGTGTTGGGTGCGGATTCAACCCGACGCGGTGGGCTGCCGCCGACCCACACGAGACAGTCACATGGTCCGAAAGCGGCCCCCTCATGAAGGTGGCAACGTCCGCATCCTGATGCCCGAAGCTTAGCGGAAGTTGTTCGGATACTCGGGGCACTCGCTTGTAGTTGCGACTGTGAATACGCCCGGCTCTGAGCGCTAGTCCGAACGGGATGTCACCCTGGCGGTAGCACGCCGCACCGCCGGTTTCGTGGTGAGTTCATCCAGTGTGGTGGAGAATTCGAAGCCCTTTTCGTTCTCACGCGTCACCACAAACCCAAGCTTGCGATGGAACGCGATAGACAACCGGTTGGTCTTGTAGACATGGCTTCGTAGCTCACCGATCCGTCGTTCGCTCGCCAGTGTTGCAATCTTCGCGAACAGTTCATTTACTACGGTGTACGTCCGATGCAAGGGATGAGTACCAAACGCACCTACGAACCAGTACGCTCCTGCTTCCGGCCGAAGCATTGCATAAGCCACGAGTTTGCCGTCCCGTCGTACGTAGCACACCTCATTAATCTCCAGGGATTTGCACAATTTCGCCCGGTGCTCGTCTACGTCGAAGGTGTCGCCAGCTCGCTCAGTGTGCTCACGTAACGTCAGTACATCAAGTGCAAGAAGTTCATCAACAGAAGGAGACATAGGGGGAGGTAAGGATGATGGAGAAGCGCACTGCAAGAATACTTCGGATCAAAACTTTCGCGAATTCATGCTACCTCGCTGACTGACCGCTTCTGGCCGCCTCGCGCCCGACGCATGAGCGCGACGAACATCGCCGGGCGGCCGCGCGATGCAACAGGCGTAACACGACCCATATGGGACAGCCGAGCCACCCCAAAGCGGACATTCAACGCCTTCAGTTTGGCACTGTGAGCATGAGATTTTCGAATACATGCGAGTGTTTCGAAGCACGCTGGCGCGCTACGCGGCAGTGGCCTGAATAAGACGCAGCCCCCATCCCGTCTTCAACGTACTGTCTTCGCGCTGCATAGGGGCAAACGCCGACAATAGTTCGCTCTTGAACTGCGCGCGCGCTGCTTCCGACATCCTGTCAGTATCGTAAGTGTCCAGCATATCCAACCATAACTGCTCGGGCGTAGGGTTCCAATCAATTTCGAGGTCTTCAAAGACGACATCAACAAAATCACGCTGGAGCAGTTCGCTCCACCCAGCTTCGCTGCGTGTGCGAGCATCACCGAGTGGTAAGTGAGCCAGATTCGCCTTCGCAATCGGTCTGAATATTTGTAAAAACACTTCGCCGACTTTCCCGGTCAGAAAGGCACGCCCGACGACGGCGGAAAAGCTACCGCCTTTACGCAATATCCGATGGATTTCACGAATTACCCGCTCTATGTCGTCCATTAGCATCAGGGCCATGTGGGACAGCACATAGTCCACCGATCCGGTATAGAGCGACAGCTCTTGTGCGCGCTCATTGATCAACCGCACATCCTTTGGCAATACCGCCCGGGCCGCACTCAGCTCGCCGTCGCTCATGTCGATACCGATCAACTTCGTACCTGCGTGGCCCCTGTCGCTCAGAATTTGCAGCAGCGGCCCATCACCACATGCCAGATCGACCACAGTGCGCGACATCTCGTCATTCGGCACACGTCGAGCCAGTGCATGATAGGAAGACGGGTATTCCGCTTCCGTAGAACGCGCAGGACGGTTGCCATAGGCCCGGCTCGTTGCTCCTGCGCGACGCCGGTGAAAATCTTTCAAATAGATTTCTGCCTGGGATGTCATTCGTGTGTGACCCGGTTGTTCAATTCTTGGCAGTACGCTTGGCTCTGGATCGTTCAATTCCACGGGGATTGTCAACGAACTAGACCACGATGTCGACCGCCTATTCCTGGCCGGCTGCTGTCTCATGCGAATGGCATACATCGCGAAATCCAGCCACGGCGATCGACAACACGCGACCCTGAGCGGCGTGGTATTTCCTGACCGTTGCCGTGCCGTGATCTACGTGGTCTGTCTCGATTCGGGCACCGTGGGTGATGCGAATGCATGGGGATATTCGTTACGAAACCAATCTTTCACCTGCTCGTGGCTGAGCGCAAAGAATTCGCGCGATCGTGGTATCAAGACAAAACCAAAAGCGAGCAGACAGGTGGCGAGACCGAAGCACGTATAGACCTTGCCGACTGCCCAATGCGTGAGCGCCGCGCCGGCGACCATCGGGCCAAGAATGCCCGCAATCTGCGTGGTCATCATGCTCGCAGCGAGAATGCGCACGCGGAAATTCTGCGGGATAGCCAATGAGCGGTGAGTCGCACCAACGAGCCCCATCGATGCATTGGCGAACCCCACACATGTAAGCGTCAATACGAGAACGGCGGGTGAGTGGGCCCAGCCCGAAGCAGCAAGTGCCAGCCCTTCGCACATCGCGGCCCCCACCCGGACGTTGAATCGGCCGAAACGACTGACCAGTGCATCAGAACCACGAAAGCTTCCGAGTAGTAAACCTATGGATAAGGCCGCTTCGCAAACACCTAGCCACAGACCCGACAGCCCGAGTGATTGAACTTTGAGTGGGATCAGCATGCCGACTGCGGGGCCCTGGAATATCCAGACGAGGAAGTTTACGAGTGTCCAGCCGCGCTCCAACGGGACGAACCATTTAGCATGCAGTCCTGCGCGCAGGTCTTCCCACCAACGGGCTAGACCACGATGGTGTTCGCGATGCTGAGATTGGGGTGGAAGATGCAAAGTCACGTAAGCAGCGACGCCGAGCAGTATGCCGTTCATCCAGAATGTTGCAGCTATGCCGCCCAAGGTCAGTGTCGCACCAGCCAATGCTGGCCCTAAGGCACGGCCAACTGCCTGCGTCGATTTACGAAGACGAAGCGCTTCGCCCAGACGATTCGCCGGAACAAGTTCAGCCGAAATGGTGGAACTGGCCGGATCAACGAAAGCTTTCGCTATAACGGTGACCACGCCTATGCAGATGATGAGCATGAGTCGGTAGTCGGACAGCGAGGCGAGCGTCGCGAGGGTGAAGGCGACGATCATCAAGGCGCATATACCCCATGCCATCTGCTGTCTCTTTGCGTAGCGATCCCCGAGTGGCGCAAGCAGTGGCATCGCAAAAATCGTGGTGATGGCGATGCTGACGCTGTAGATCGCCAAGTCATGAGCGCCGCCCCGGTGAACGATCCACCAAGGGAGCGTGATATAGCCAACCATTTCTGCCAGGATCCTCATCAGGTCGCTGAGAAGCAGACTGGCAAGAGGGACGTCGATCGAGTTTACGCGAGCCTTGATTTCCCGAATCACCGTCTTCCCCCTGTTGAGCATCGATGATGCTACCTCAACATTTTTCTCGCCGTTTAGATGCCCGTCTCCAGGGGCCGACGTGTCACTAGTGGACGCCGTACACAGTCACCGTTGGCGACGCTTCGGGTAGCGATTTCATCAATTCGTTGCATCGACGGGTTGAATCCGCAGCCGAAAGGTGCCCATCCTCCCCGCACTCCCCGGCAACTCGTGGTGAATCTGTTCCATCGGCGATACGTATCGCTACAGCCCGAGTGCCCCCGCCGCAAGCATCGCAACCTCCAGCCGCGTATCGGCCGGCAACTCGTCTTCCATCAACCACACGGCCGACAGCCCAGCCCACGCGAGTATCCATTGCAGCAACCGCCGCCGGTCGAGCTGCGCGGCATCTGCCACGACCGCGACACGCCGCTCGAAACGCACGGGATCGACCGCGCTGTCATGCGCGGGATTGCAGAACAGGTTCGCGTAATCGAACGTGCGCTCGCCGCGCAGCCCTTTCGGGTCGATCGCGCGCCAGCCGCGATCGCCGAAATGAAGGATGTTGTCGTGGTGAATGTCGCCGTCCAGCACGACTTCGTCGCCGGAGGGCTCGGCCAGCAACTGGCGGGCGATCGTTGCCGAGCGGCGCAGTGCGTCGTTGTCGGCGTCGTTCGACAGCAGCGCGTAGAACCAGTCGTGCAGCGGCACGACCGGAGGTAACTGCGGTGCACGATGCGCGTGCAGTCGCGCGACGACGTCGCAGGCGATGCGCATCGCATCGTCGTCGTGGCCCGCAGCCGACAACGCGGCCAGCGACGGCGCTGGCTGCGCGCGTTCGAGCAGGATCGCGTCGCCGTCGTGCTGCCACACCTGCGCGGCGCCTTGCCCATTCCACCAGGCCATCAGCGCATTGCCGCGCCGCTCTTCGTCGCAAGTGGCGACTTTCAGCATCGCCGGCCGCGCGTGCCAGACGACCGGCAACAGGCCGCCGCTCGCGGTCAGGATCGGGCCGCCGTCTGGGACGAGGCCCCACAGGTCGAGGTATCGATCGAACATCCGACGATGGTACAAGCGAACCGGCTCGCGTGCCCGGCGCGCTTGGCCGCGACGACATGCCGCGGACCGGCATACGCGGCGCGAGCGGGCTCCGAAGCGCTTCCCTAAATAAAATTTAGCCAGCCAAACTTTGGCTAAAGAATGTTCCGGTTTCGCGCCATCCCTTCGACAATGCGCGCCTTTCGTGACCGATCGGCGCGTGTCGCGCGCCGGCCGTCGCGGCACTGAAGAAGGAGCCCGACATGACCGACCCCACCGCCAACCCGCCGCCACCGCCCGCGCCGCCATCCGCACCGCCGCGCCGCCGCCGCGTAGGGCGTACGCTCGCGGGCGCGCTGCTCGGCCTGACGCTCGCGTGCGCGGGCATCGGCGCATGGACGATCGATCGCATCTGGACGCAATTGCCGTCCGTCGAACACCTGGCCGTCTATCGTCCCGCGCTACCGCTGCGGATCTTCTCGCGCGACGGCGACCTACTGGCCGAATATGGTATCGAGCGGCGCGAGTTCGTGCCGCTCGAACGCATCCCGCCGCTGATGCGGCATGCGCTGCTCGCGGCCGAGGACGCGAAGTTCTACGAGCACGGCCCGGTCGATGTCGGCGGCCTCGCGCGCGCGACGTTCGCGAACGTGGTGACGGGGCAGCCGGGGCAGGGCGGCAGCACGATCACGATGCAGGTCGCGCGCAACTTCTACCTGACGCGCGACAAGGTGCTGAGCCGCAAGCTCGCCGAGATCCTGATGGCGGCCAAGCTCGAACGCGAATACAGCAAGGACAAGCTGCTCGAGCTGTACATGAACGAGATCTATCTGGGCGAGCGCGCGTACGGCTTTGCGGCCGCCGCGCACGTGTACTTCGGCAAGCCGCTCGACGCGCTGAGCGCGGGCGAGGCGGCGGTGCTCGCCGGGCTGCCGAAGGCGCCGTCCGCGTTCAACCCGGTCGTCAACCCGGCGCGCGCGACCGCGCGGCGCAACTACGTGCTCGGCCGGATGCATGCGCTCGGCCAGCTCGACGAGGTGACGTATCGCGCGGCCGTCGACGCGCCGATCGCGCTGGCGACCACGCCGCCGCCCGGCATCATCGCGGCGCCGTACGTCGCCGAGCGGGCGCGCCGGATGATGGTCGAGCGGTTTCATGACGACGCGTACACGCTCGGCCTCGACGTGACGACCACCATCTCGATGCGCGACCAGCGCGCGGCCGAAGCCGCGCTCGAGCGCACGCTGAGCCGCCAGCCGCGCGCGAAGCGCGAGGCGCGCACCGGGCTCGAAGGCGCGCTCGTGTCGCTCGATGCGGCCACCGGCGACATGCTCGCGCTGGTCGGCGGCGCGGATTTCAACCGCAACGTGTTCGATCATGCGCTGCAGGCGTATCGCCAGCCGGGGTCGAGCTTCAAGCCGTTCGTCTATTCGGCGGCGCTGGAGAAGGGCTACTTCCCCGGCGTGCTCGTCGACGATACGCAGCGCACGCTCACGCACGCGGAAACCGGCGCACGGCCGTGGCGTCCGCGTAATTTCGGCAATCGCTACGAAGGCTTCATCCCGGTGCGGCGCGGGCTCGTGCGCTCGAAGAACCTGGTCGCGGTCAGCCTGATGCAGGCCACCGACGCGCGCTACGTGCAGCAGCACGCGGTGCACTTCGGCTTCGACGCGCAGCGCAATCCGGCGTCGCTGCCACTTGCGCTCGGCGCGGGCGCCGTAACGCCGCTCGAACTCGCGAGCGCCTACAGCGTGTTCGCGAACGGCGGGACGCGGATGGAGCCGCGCCTGATCCTGTCGGTGAAGCAGCGTCACGGCGGCGCGATGTACGAGGCGACCGTGCCAGCGGGCGAGCGGGTCGTGTCGGCGCGCAATGCGTTCGTGATGGACAGCATGCTGCGCGACGTCGTGCGGGCCGGCACCGCGCGCGGCGCGCTCGCGCTGCGGCGTGACGATGCGGCAGGCAAGACGGGCACGTCGAACGGGTCGAAGGACGTATGGTTCGCCGGCTATTCGTCGGGCATCGTCGCGGTCGCGTGGCTCGGCTACGACACGCCGCGCCCGATGGGGCGCGCGACCGGCGCGACGCTGGCGTTGCCCGTCTGGCTCGACTACATGAAGACGGCCGTCGACGGGCGTACGCCGCTCGATGCGACGCCGCCGCAGGACGTCGCGCTCGTCGACGGCGATTTCGTGTACGCCGAATACACGCGCGGCACATGCACGGCCGACGTGCCGGCGTATATCCGCAGCCGCTTTGCATGCGGCGGCGCGGCGGCCGTCGATGCGCCGGATGCACCGAACGCACCGGCCGGCAACGGCAAGCGCGACGAACCGATGCCTGCCGCCGTCGATGCGGCCGAGCGCGAACGCGTGCTCGACCTGTTCCGGACCGACGACTGACGCGCGCGATGCATACGCTTTATCTGATTGCGATCGTCGCTGAAGCGATGTCGGGGGCGCTGATGGGCATGCGCCGCGGGATGGACCGCTTCGGGCTCGCGCTCGTCGGCGCGGTGACGGCGCTCGGCGGCGGCACCGTGCGCGACGTGCTGCTCGGCCACTATCCGCTCGGCTGGATCGCGCATCCCGAATACCTGGTGATCACGCTCGTCGCGGCGACCGTCGCGTCGTGGGCGGCACGGCACGTCTCGCGGATGAAGACGCTGTTCGTCACCGTCGATGCGATCGGCCTCGCGGCGTTCACGATCATCGGCTGCGACGTCGGCGCGTCGACCGGCACGGCACCGATCATCGTCGTGCTGGCCGGCGCGATCACGGGCGTGTGCGGCGGGATGCTGCGCGATTTACTCTGCAACGAGATGCCGCTGATCCTGCGCGAGGAACTGTATGCGAGCGTCGCGTTCGTCACGGGTTCGCTGTATGTCGGGATGCAGCATCTCGGCATCGATGCGGGGTTCGCGACGCTCGTCGCGCTCGCGGCCGGCTTCTCGATGCGGATGCTCGCCGTGCGGCTCGGCTGGAAGATGCGCAGCTTCGGCGCGGCGGACGTCGAGCGTTGAGCGCTCGCGCCGATGCCTGCCGCGCCGGCACTCAGTCCGGCTGCATGACCTGAAAGACGTTCCCTTCCGGATCGATGCCGTCGACCATCCGGTACGGGAAGCCGTCGTAGCGCTTGAGATCGCGCACGGTCACGCCATCCCGGGCGAGCCGGTCGCGATGCGCGTCGATATCGGCGTCGATTCTGAATACGAGCTTCACGTTGCTGGTGGCTGCGTGCGCGTTCGTGCTTGCGGATGCGGCTGCATGACGGAACGCCGGGCCGGCCCGATGCAGCGCGAGTTCGATCGCGCCTGCGTCGAGCACGGTCCATTCGCCGTCGATTTCCTCGATGACGGGCAGTGCGAAATGCCGTTGATAGAACGCCTTCAGCAACGCGACGTCGCGGACGTACAGGATGATGCGGGTCATCGGAAGTGGCACGGAGTTTTCCTCGAAGGGGAGAGACGAACGATCTCGAGCGAAGGCCGCCGACGACGGCAGCACGCGACATCGAGCGACGCAACGATCTTGCGATACACGCCCACGCTACGCGGGCACCATCACCGGCGGTGTCCCGTCGCCGGTTTCCACCATCCTCACCGCGAAGCCATAGCACTGCGCGATATGGGCGGGCGTCATCACGTCGCGCGGTGCGCCGTGCGCGACGATCGTGCCGTCTGCGAGCATCGCGATCGCATCCGCATGCCGCGCGGCGAGATTCGGATCGTGGACGATCGCGAGCACGCCGAGCTGCCATTCGCGTGCGACGGCGCGCACGGTATCGAGCAGCCGGTGCTGGTGCGCGAGGTCGAGCGCGGCGGTTGGCTCGTCGAGCAGCAGATAACGCGGGCCGGCTTCCGTTGCGTCGTGGTCCGGCCACAGCTGCGCGAGGACGCGGGCGAACTGCACGCGCGCGAGTTCGCCGCCCGACAGCGTCGTGACGTCGCGGCCGACGAGCGCATCGGCGCCCGCACGTTCGAGCGCGCGCCACGCGATGTCGCGATCGCGGTGCGACGTGGCACCACTGCGCCGCGCATGCGGATAGCGGCCGAGCAGCACGATTTCATCGACGCTGAACGGGAACGCCGGCTGCGCGGCCTGCGGCAGCACCGCGCGCAGGCACGCGAGCCGCGGCGCGTCGATGCGCGCGAGCGGTTCGCCGTTCAGCGTGACGTCGCCCGTCACGCGCACGCCGTTCGGCGCGACGCTGCCGGTCAGCTCGCCGGCGAAGGTCTTCAGCAGCGTGCTCTTGCCCGCGCCGTTGCGGCCGAGCAGTGCGGTCACGCGGCCGGGTTCGATCGACAGCGACAGGTCGCGCAGGATCGTGTCGTGCCGGCGAGCGACGTCGAGGTGGTGGGCAGTCAGCATGGTCGTCGTGAAGAAGGGATTACCCGCCGAGCGCGCCGCGGTTCTTCCACAGCAGCGCGAGGAAGAACGGCGCGCCGAGCAGCGCGGTCAGCACGCCGAGCGGAATGTCGGCGGGCGCGGCGACGGTGCGCGCGGCAAGATCGGCCGCGAGCGTCAGCAACGCGCCGAGCAACGCGGCGCCGGGCAGCACGATGCGCTGGTCGGGGCCGCACGCGAGGCGCACGCAATGCGGCGCGACGAGCCCGATAAAGCCGATGATGCCCGCGCACGACACGAGCGCGCCGACCGTGAGCGCGACCGCGACGAGCACGCGCCGCTTCAGTTGCTGCACGGGCACGCCGAGATGCAGCGCTTCGGTTTCGCCGAGCTGCAGCGCGTTCAGCGCATCGCGTTCGCGCACGAGCAGCACGCAGCCGATCGCGACGCACGGCGCGACGGCCGCCAGCGTCGACCATTGCGCGCCGCCGAGGCTGCCGAGGCTCCAGAAGGTCAGCGAACGCAGCTGCGCGTCGTCGGCGACGAACGTGAGCAGCCCGATCGCCGCGCCGGCCAGCGCATTGATCGCGATGCCGGCGAGCAGCAGCAGCGGCAGCGCGAGCCGTCCGCGCGACGCGGCCAGGCGGTAGACGAGCGCCGCGACCGCGAGGCCGCCCGCGAACGCGGCCACCGGCAGCGCGGCCGCGCTCGCGTGCGCGGCAAAGAGCGCGGGACCGAGCACGATCAGCGTGGTCGCGCCGAGCGCGGCGCCGCTCGACACGCCGACGAGCCCCGGATCGGCGAGCGGATTGCGGAACAGCGCCTGCATCGCGGCGCCGGTCGCGCCGAAGCCGCCGCCGACCAGCAGCGCGAGCACGACGCGCGGCGCGCGGATGTCGAACAGCACCGCGCGCGCCTGTTGCGCGGCCGCGTCGCCGCTCAACGCGGCCCAGGCTTCCGCCAGCGGAATGCGGTACGCGCCGACGCACAGCGCGACGACGGACATCGCGCCCACCAGAACGGCGAGCGCGGCCAGGACGAATGGCGCGAAGCGGCGCGACGTGCCGAGGCGCGCGGCGCCGGCGCGCGAGGTGGGCGACGGCGCGTTGAAGGGCGAAGCGTGAGCGGGCATCGGGTCGGTCCGGAATCAGGCGAGCGCATCCGACAGGCGTCGATGCAGGGTCGTGACGGCGAGCGGCAGGCGCGGGCCGAAGCCGAGCAGGAACAGCGCGTCGAGCGATACGACGCGCCGTGCGCGGCCGGCCGGCGTCATGCTGAAGCCGGGTGTCGCGAGCAGCGCGGCGTGACCGCCGACGGCCGCCAGCCCTTCGTCGGAGATCAGCACGACGTCGGGCGCGGCCGCCGCGAGCGCCTCGGTCGTCAGCGGCTTGTAGTGATCGAAGCCCTGCATCGCGTTGCGCGCGCCTGCATAGCGGATCATCGCGTCGGCGGCCGTGCGCTGGCCGGCGACGAGCGCCTGGGTGCCGGTATGGTTCAGCACGAACAGCACGCGCGGCGGCTGCGCGCCGCCGGGCACGCGCGCGGCGACCGCGGCGCGCGCGGCCTGCCAGTCGCGATCGAAACGCTGCAGCAGCGCGGTGCCGGCGTCGCGCACGTCGAGCGCCTGCGCGACGCCGGTGATCTTCGCGCGCACCGATTCGACGTCGTGGCGCTCGTCGAACGTCGTCACCGTGACGCCGGCGCCTTTCACCTGCGCGAGCGCCGTCGGCGGGCCGGCTTCCGCCGAGGTCAGCACGAGATCGGGCCGCAGCGACAGCAGCCCTTCGGCCGACAGCGCGCGCTGGTAGCCGACCTTCGGCAGGCGCTTCGCGGCGTCGGGATACGTGCAGGTCGTGTCGGCGCCGACGAGCCGGTAACGCGGCGTCTCGGCGCCGCCGAGCGCGAAGGCGGTCTCCGCGAGCGCGCCGCCGATCACGATCACGCGCTTCGGGGCGGCCGGCGCGGCCTGGGCGAGCACGCCGCCGGGCAGCGCGCCCGCCAGCGCGCCGGCCAGCAGCGTACGGCGGCGCGGATCGAACGGCCGCGCGCTCACCGCGCACCCCCGCGTGCGGTCGCCGGCAGCGTCGCGACGAGCGCGCGCCAGTCGTCGCGCTCGACCTTGCCGGGCTTGCGCTCGCCGAACAGCAGCGCGACGTGGTCGCCCTGCCGGTCGAACAGCTCGAGCGACGTGACGATGCCGTCGCTCGTCGGCTTCTTCACGACCCATGCGGCGGCGATCAGGTCTTCGCGTACATGCAGGTTGAAGCCCGGATCGAGGACGTTGATCCACGCGCCGACTTCACGCACGTTCGCGACGGGGCCCGTATGGATCTGGATCATCCCCGCGTTGCCGACGAACACCATGATCGGCTGGCCGCTTTTCGCTGCGTGTTCGAGCACGTGGCGCAACGCATGCGCGGTTTCGACCGGATACGCGTAGTGCGGATCGGCGAGGCGCAGCGCCTGCATGCGGCTCACGCCGAAGCGCTGCGTGATGCCGAAGAACTGGTGCGTGTCGGTCATCGCGTCCCACGCGGCGCGAAAGCCCGCGACGTCGATTTCGGTGTCCGCGCGCTCGGGCATTTTCGGCGCGGCGGGCGCGACCTCGAGGCCCGGCTCCTGCGACGGCGCGCGCCAGCGTTCGACGAACGCGTCGTATGCGGCGTGATCGCTGTGCGCGCGCAGGTAGACCTTGTGGATCGCATGGCCTTGCGCATCGAAGAACTGCAGGCTCTTCAGCGGGCCGTGCGCGGTCTCGTCGCGCACCGCGAACGCCGACACCCAGTGACGATAGAAGATGCGCAGGTCGATGTCGCCGAGCGCGAGGCCGACAGGGCCGTCGTGGCTCATCTGCGCGTATTCGCCGTCCTTTTCGTGGACGGCCGTGTCGTTGCGCGTCAGCGCCATCACGCGACCGAGGCGCGGTATTTCCTCGAACATCGCCGGAAAGCGCGCGTCGAGCCGCACGACGTGCTCGCCGACGAACGCGGCGAGCGCCTCGGCTTCGCTGACGCCGAGCGCCTGCGCGACGTCGCGGTTGCGCAACTGGCGCTCGGTCTTGAGCTTGACGAACGCGTCGCGCAAGGCGGCGGCCGCGCGGGCCGGCGTGGCCGATTGACCGGGAAGGGCGGATTGCATCATGTCGGACTCCTTCAAGTAACGGTTGGGGTGGCAGCGCGGGCAACGCGCATCAGAAATCCACTTTCATGCTGACGGCGACCGTGCGGCCGGGCGACGAATACGCGTCGAGCACCTGCGAATCGGCCGCGAGGCCGCGCACGTCCGACCAGTTCCAGTACTTGCGGTCGAACAGGTTGCGGATGCCGATGGTGGCGCTCACGTGCTTGTTGAAGCGATAGCCGCCGCGCAGGTCGACGACGAATGACGACGGCGGCGCGAAGCACGACGTTCTAGTCCCCGGGCACGCGCTCGCGGGGATGTCCTTGTCGCGTTTCGCGGCCTGGAACAGCAGGTCGCTCTGCACGAACCAGCGCTCGCTCGGCTCGTAGCGCACGCCGAACACGGCCGAGAACGGGGTGATCGTGTCGAGCGGCTGGCTCGCCGCGCCGTCGTTCTGCGTCGAACCCTTGGTGAACGCCATCGCCGTCTTCAGCGTGATGCCGTTCGGCATCACCCATTCGGCGCGGCCTTCGAGGCCGTGGATGCGCGCGTCGGCGAAGTTCACGTACTGGAACACGAACGGGTCGACCGGGCGGCCGCTGCCGGCGATCGTCGTGCGCGAGATGAAGTTGCGGTAGCGGCCGGTGAACGCGGCCGCGCTGTAGCGCACGACGCCGTAGCCGGTGCCGGCCTTGCCGCGCAGGCCGGCTTCGAACGTGTCGCTGGTTTCGGGCTTCAGGTTCGGATTGCCGATCGACGTGTAGCCGTACACCGGGTTCGAGAAGCTGCTGTTCACCTGGTCGGGCGTCGGCGCGCGAAAGCCGTGCGCGTACTGCACGTACGGAATGACGGCGGGCGTGATCTCGTAGAGCACGGCGACGCGCGGCGACAGTTCGTTCGCGCTGGTCGACACGGCCTTGCCGGTGAACAGCGGATCGTTTTCGGTCGGGCTCAGCCGGTACGTGTCGAAGCGCAGGCCCGGCGTGACGAGCAGGCGGCCGAAGCCGATCTGGTCCTGCACGAACGCGCCGAACAGCGTGTAGTCGGTGTCGGGGAACGCCTTGTTCGGGAACGCTTCGCCGACGCCCGGCACCGTGCCGTCGCGCCTATTCGTCACGCGCGACAGGCTGCCGTCGACGCCATAGAGCAGCTTGTGCGCGAGCGGGCCGGTCGAGAAGCCGCTTTCGGCGAACGCGGCGCCGCCGAACGTGCGTTCCTTGTACTGGTTGTCGCGCGAACGCGAAGGCTGCCTGCCGCGCGTCTCGAACGCGTACTGGTCCTGCTTCGCGTCCTGGTAGTAGAACTGCACGTGCGCGGTCTGGAACCAGCGGAATGCGTCGTCGCGAAAGTCGTAATCGACGCTGAAGCGGTTGCGCTCGAGCCGGTCGTGGGTCGTGAGGCCGAGCGTCGCCGGCGCACTGATCGCCGACAGCACGTCGGTGCTCACGCGCCGCTGCACCGTTTCGGCGGTGAACTTGATCGTGTCGCGCGTGGTGGGCGTCAGCACGAGCTTGCCGAGCAGCGATTCCGAGTACACGTCCTGCGGGTTCGACGTCGTGCGCAGCGTGCTCGCCGAGTTGTTGCCGCCGCGCGTGTCGACCTCGTGGCCGCGCCGGCCGTCGGCGATGATCATCCCCTGGATGCGATCGTTGCCGCCGGCGGCCGACACGGTCGCGCCGATGCTGCGATCGGTCGAGTCGTAGCTCGGCCGGAACGAGAAGTAGTAAGGCTTGTGGTACACCGACAGCAGGTCGCGCGGGTCCTTCGTGATGAAGTTCACCGCGCCCGTCAGGCCGTCGCTGCCGTAGAGCGCCGACGCCGGCCCGCGCAGGATCTCGATGCGCTTGAGCGTGTCGAGATCGGCGTAGTCGCCGCGGCCCGCTTCGAGCGGCCCGAACGAGAACGCGTTCGGCAGGCGGATGCCGTCTTCCATCAGCAGCACGCGATTGCCTTCGAGGCCGCGGATGTTGATGCTCGAATCGCCGTCGCGGCCGCCCCCGAGCGCGGCGTTGCCGGGCCGGTACGCAGTGCGGCGCACCGTGACGCCCGGCTCGTAGCGCAGCGCGTCCTTGATGTTGGTGGCCTGCCGTTCTTCGAGATCCTCGTCGGTGATCACCGACACGGACGCCGCCGTGCGGCTCGCCGCGGTGGCGGTGCGGGTGGCCGTGACGGTGACGGGGTCGAGCAGCGCCGCATTGCCGCGCGCGGACGCGGCGGCGGTCAGGACGGCGGCAGGCGGGGTGGCGCCTTGCGGCGACGAATCGGCGTGAGCCGTGGCGGCGGACAGGCCGAACGCGCCGAACAGCGCGGCACAGATCGGCCGCCGCGCCAGCGTATAGCAATGCACAGGTGGTCTCCCATTGACGATAACAAGCCCGAAGGCTGGCTGGGTGACGCGTTCACCTGGCTGGCCCGTTTGCGCGCGACATGCGGCAAACGGCGATGTGAAAGGCAACTGACAACTTTACCAGTGTAAATGAGAATCATTATCAATACAAGGACGCAAAGCGACCCGTGCGAGTGAGCGCTCGCATGCACGGCTCGCCCGAGCCGGGGCGGAAATTTAGGAGAAACCGGCCCTAAGCCAGCGCTTCGATGCGAATCAGCAGATTGCGCGCATGCGCGATGAACGCATCGTGCGTCGCGCGATCGCTGTGGCTTTCGATGCCGGCCTGTTCGGCGAACGCGATCTGTTCGGTGTAGAGCTCGACGAGCGCACGGCGTGTGTCAGGCGGAAGCGCGCGGATCATCGACACGATCAGCAGTTCCTGCGCGCGAAGCATGCCGGACAGCGATTGGGGGTTCATGCTGGCCTCCTCGGACGATGCGGCGGCGGGCCGCTCTTTCCATACTAGGCGGTCGGCGTCCGCAACGGAGGCGAGGTGCGTGCGTGACGGCGAGCGGCACGCGATGCGACGCGAACGTCGTGCGATCCGACCTTCGCCGCGTGCGTGCGGGCCGCGCGAACCGGCGCGGGCACGGATGTGAACGGATGCGAACGGAATCAGCCGGCCGTGACGGCGGCCTGCGCATCGCGCACGACCTGCGCGACGCGTTCGACGAACTCGGCGTCGACGCTCGACAGCGCTTCGCGCTTGCCGTCGGGCATCTCGACCATCAGGCGATACGTGATGTCCTGCGTGACCCAGGTGAGATAGCCGACGACGGCGAGCATCACGCCGACCACCAGCGCGGCGCTCGATGCGCCGATGCCGCCGCCGATGGCGATGGCCGCGCCGATCAGCGAGATCAGCGACGGCACGAGACGGTTCTTCGGAATCTTGACGACGTCGACGTGGCGGATGTCACGCAGTGCGAATACCTGCCCGGCGGCCGACAGGCCGTTGCGCGTGACCATGACGCCACGTTCGTTGAATGCGTTTTCCATCGTGTGTTGCGTGGACGAAAACGCGCAGCGTAGCAGGTTTCGTTGCCGCGTCAAACGAGACCGACTGCCGCACGATGCGTGCGGCGCGGCCGACAGACGGGAAGCGGGTGGAACGGAAACGCGTTCAGAACTGCAGCCGGCCGTCGCCGTAAAGCCGGCCCGGCACGTGCGACGCGACGACCTCGGCGATCTCTTCGTCGGTCGATTCGGCCGGCACGATCTGGCGCCGCGCGGGCGCGTCGAGATGCATCGTCCATTCGACGAGGCGATACGGACGGCCCCAGGGGCGCTGCATTTCCACCGAGACGCGGCAACTCTGGACCGGCAGCGAGTGTTGGCACGTGAGAATCGCGTGCAGATGGCTGAAAACGGTATCTTCGATCATCGTGGCCTCCGATCCTGTCTTGTGGGCAGTTGATGGCGGTGCCGTAGGGGTGTCTCAAAAAAAAAGCCGCCGATGCTCAGGCGGCCAACAGGGGGGGTGAGAACATCCTCTCAGCCCAGAATTAAGCGAAACTTAAAAGCCCATAAAAAAGCGCCCCGCGTGGAGCGGGGCGCTGCTGCCGTCGTGATCCGCGAGTGACGCGGACAGTTAAGCGGATGCTTTAGAACTTGTGACGGATACCGACGCGAGCAGCCAGCTGGTTCGACGAACCGGTGCCCGACGTGTTGAAGTAGCTCGTGCTCGAACCGATCTGCGCCTGCACGTTGTTGCCCGATGCCTTCTGGTAGACGACCAGGCCGTACACGTCCGTACGCTTGCTGAGCGCGTAGTCGAGGCCGACGTTGCCCTGGTTCCAGTGCGCCGAGCTGCCGCTTTGCGTCGCGTTCGTGTACGTGTAGCCCGCTGCCGCCGACAGCGCCGGCGTGAACGCGTACTTCACGCCTGCTTCGTATGCGTTGTAGAACGTGCCTGATGCGCCTGCCGCGATCGGGGTGAACTGCGTGCGCGTCCACAGCAGCCACGCCGTTGCCGGGCCGAAGACATAGCGGCCGCCGACGCCATACGTGCGCAGGTCGCGGATGTTCGTCAGCGCGATGTTCGCGATCGACGTCGAGAATGCCGGCGTCGACTGGCTCGGGAAGCGGATGTCCGTGTACGCGGCGCCGAGCGAGAACGGGCCGTTCGCGTAGTTCAGGCCGAAGCTGTATGCGCGCGACGAGCCGCCGGTGTTGTTGGCGCCCGTGCCCTGTGCGCCGGCGAAGTCGGTCGAGTTCGAGAAGCCGTACAACGCGCCGAACGTGAAGCCGGCGTAGTTCGCGCTCTGGAACTTCACCGCGTTGTTGATGCGGCTCGACGTCAGCTGGTCGATGTCGTTCACGTGGTAAGCGTAGTTACCCGCGACCGTGTTGCCGCCCGTCGAGTAGTTCGAGCCGAGGATGTCGGTCGAGAACGAGTACTGGCGGCCGAACGTGACCGTGCCGTATTGCGCCTGGCTCAGGCCGACGTAAGCCTGGCGGCCGAAGATCGCGCCACCTTGGCCGATCGTGCCGTTGCCGCTGTTGAAGCCGTTTTCGAGCACGAAGATCGCCTTCAGGCCGCCACCGAGGTCTTCGGTGCCGCGCAGGCCCCAACGGCTGCCCTGGGCCACGCCGTCGTCGTACTTGAACAGCTTGCTGCTGCCGCTGGCGGTCTTGCTGTGGTTCACGTAGCTGATACCGGCATCGATGACGCCGTACAGGGTCACGCTGCTTTGTGCGTGCGCCGTGCCGGCCGTTGCGGCCAGGGCGGCGATGGTCAACAGTTTCTTGTTCAAAGGATTCTCCGAGCGAATGAATGGCGTGTCCAGTTGCGGTTCCGGCGCTCTCTACGGGCGCTTTCACGGACCGGCGCAACTTTATCGGCGGGCCACGTAATGAATATGACAGTGACTGTCATATGAAGAATGTGTGGTGCCGATGCGACACTGGATTTTGCCCGGTTGTATAGCGGGGAGTTATACCGATTTCGGCTGAGATTCGATCCCGATCAGGAATATGCACATGAAATAAGCTTGGTTGATGGCGTTCAGGCCCCGTGCCACGATCCGTGCTCCAACAAACGACATGGGACAAGAGGACAGCACATGCGACGTTCGATTCTGACCGGCCTCGGCGCACTCGCCGCCGCGCTGGCATTCGCCGCGCCCGGCGCGCACGCCGACTCCCAAACGCTGAAGATCGGCACGATGAGCGGCCCCGACGCGCAGATCTGGACCGAAGTGACGAAGGTCGCCGCGCGCGAAGGCCTCGCGATCAAGGTCATCGAGTTCAACGACTACGTGCAGCCGAACGCGGCGCTCGATGCGGGCGACCTCGACGCGAACGGCTTCCAGCACCAGCCGTTCCTCGACAGCCAGATCAAGCAGCGCGGCTACAAGATCGTCAACGTCGGGCTCACCTACACCGCGCCGATGGGCTTCTATTCGAAGAAGCTCAAGTCGCTGAAGGATTTGCCGGTCGGCGCGAAGGTCGGGATCCAGAACGATCCGTCGAACGGCAACCGCGCGCTGTTGCTGCTGCAGAAGTACGGGGTGATCAAGCTGAAGGCCGGCGCCGGCACGAACGGCGTAAACGCGACGCCGCTCGACGTCGCCGAGAACCCGAAGAAGATCAAGATCGTCGAACTCGACGCCGCGCAACTGCCGCGCGCGCTGCCTGACGTCGATGCCGCGTCGATCAACACCGACTACGCGGTCAAGGCCGGGCTCACGCCGGTGAAGGATGCGATCGCGATCGAGGATCTGCGCGGGCCGTACGCGAACCTGATCGCGGTGCGCGCGCAGGACAAGGACAAGCCGTGGGTGAAGAAGCTCGTCGCGGCCTATGAATCGGACGACGTGCGCAAGTTCATCGACCAGAAGTTCGGCGGCGCGATCGTGCCGGCGTTCTGAACGGTCTTCGTGCGCAGCGGCCGGCGGCGGATCGCCGGCTGCCGACGCGCACTCCGCAAAGCAAATCGCCCGCGCAAGCGGGCGATTTCGTTGGTGCATGCGATTGCATGCGCTGTGCGCCATGGCCCGGTGCGCGGGCCGCGCGCCCAGGCTCAGGCGGACAGCAGCGAACCGGTGCGGATCGCGGTCGCGCCGGCGATGCGCGCGACTTCCATGCCGGCCGTCGCGAAGCGCACGATCTGGCGCGCGTACAGCATGCCCGACACGCTGCTCTTCAGCGTGACGACGCGATCGGTCAGCGGATCGACGATGTCGGCCACGGCCTGGCCGGCCTCGATCATCACGCCGACCGGCGTGCGGAACACGATCACGCCCGACACGGGCGCGACGAGCGGATCGGTGCCCGCGAGCGGCGTGGCCGGATGCGCGAGCGGCGGCAGCGGCGCCGGCGTGCCTTCGACGAGGCCGCGCTCGGTCAGGTAGTCGACGATCGCCTGCGCATCCTTTTCGGCGAACTCGTACGACACGTCGCGTTCGCTGCGCAGTTCCACCGTGACTGAAATCGCGCCGTTCGGGATCGGGAAGCGGTCGCCGAAGCGGCTGCGCAGATCCGACCAGCAGAAGCTGTGGATTTCGTCGAACGGGTTGCCGACCGAATTCAGCGCGAGCAGCGACGCTTTTGCATCGAGATAGCGCGCCAGCGGCTCGACGTCCGGCCACAGATCGGGATTCGTGTACAGGTGCATCACCGCATCGCTGTCGCAGTGCAGGTCGAGCACGATATCGGCGTCGAACGACAGCTTCTGCAGCGCGAGGCGCTGCGAGTCGAGTTCGGTGCGCGGCTTCTGTTCGTCGAGCGCTTCGCGCATCGCGGTGCGCACGACGGCGAGATTGCGCTGCGCGTCGTTCGTGAGGCGGGTTTCGACACGCGGCAGCACGAGCGCCGCGAGATCGTAGAAATTGCGGTTGAAGTTCTGCATCGAGCCGAGCTCGAAGCGGCCGAGATGATCGCCGAACACGTGTTGCGAGAGGCCGATCGGGTTGGGCACGGGCACGATGACGACTTCGCCGCGCAGCTTGCCGGCCGTCTCGAGCGCGGCGATCTTGCGGCGCAGCAGCGTGGCGACCAGCATGCCGGGCAGCTCGTCCGCGTGCAGCGACGACTGGATGTAGACCTTCTTGCCGCCGCGCGGGCCGTAGTGGAAGCTGGTGATCTGGCGTTCGGTGCCGACGGCGGGGGAAATCAGCGGATGGGTCTGCGTTTGCATGATGAGGGAGTGCGGCGCAGCCGCGAATGATCCGTGTGCGTGGGAGATCGATTGTACGTTGCCTTTCTCGCCGCCATCAAACCGGCGCCGGAGCGCGCAGTTTTCCGTTTCGAATCATCAGGTTGGCGCGAAAAAAATAACGTCGCCCGCGCCGCGTGCAAAAAAAACGGGCTCCTTTGCGGAGCCCGTTCCCTTCGCGCCGAACCGCGCGTCTGTCGGCCGTATTACTTGCCGTAGACGTCGAAATCGAAGTACTTCTTCGCGATCTTGTCGTATGTGCCGTCCTTGCGCATGCCGGCGATCGCGCCGTCGATCTTCGTCTTCAGGTCGGTGTCTTCCTTGCGCAGGCCGATACCGGCGCCGTTGCCGAGCGTCTTCGGGTCGTCGAGATCCTTGCCGGCGAAGTCGAAGTTCGCGCCGCGCGGCGTCTTCAGGAAGCCGATCTCGGCTTGCACCGCGTCCTGCAGCGCGCCGTCCAGACGGCCGGAGATCAGGTCGGCGTAGACCTGGTCCTGGTTCTGGTAAGGCACGACCTTCACGCCCTTCGAGGCCCAGTACGTCTTCGCGTAGGTCTCCTGGATCGTGCCCTGCTCGACGCCGACCGACTTGCCCTTCAGCGATTCGGCCGTCGGCTGCAGGTTCGCGCCCTTCTTCGTGACGAGACGCGTCGGCGTGTTGAACAGCTTCGCCGAGAACGCGATCTGTTCGGCGCGCGCCGGCGTCATCGACATCGACGACAGCACGCCGTCGAACTTGCGGGCCTTCAGCGCCGGGATCATCCCGTCGAAGTCGTTTTCGATCCACACGCACTTCGCGTTGATGCGGCGGCAGATCTCGTTGCCGAGATCGACGTCGAAGCCGACCACCTTGCCGTCGGCGCCTTTCGATTCGAAAGGCGGGTAGCTTGCGTCGACGCCGAACCGCACGGTCGTCCAGTCCTTCGCGTACGCGCTGCCGGCCGATACGGCGAGCAGGGCCACGGTCACAGCCGCAAGAATCTTTTTCACTCGGTGACTCCTCGTTTTGTTCGATGGGTGCGCGGTTGTGCCGCGCCGTAAGCCTTCGGCCCGCCGCGGCTTCGCGTCGGACAGTCCGTTTCGCCCGCCCGATGGGGGCGCGCGACGTGCGGAAGATTATCAAGACAAAATACCGGCAGGGCGCCTAGGACAAGCCCCGATACCGGGCCCGGCGGCGGCGCGTCGGGTGCGCTGCCGTTTCATACACAGGAACGATTCAGCCGAGCGTTTCGTTGACCGCGCGCTGCAGGCACGTGACGAAGTGCGACACGGCTGGCGTGGGCAGCAGGTCGCGCCGCGCGATGATCGACAGGTCGAAGCGCGGCATGCTTTCGTCGAGTTCGGCCGTGCGGATGCCGAGCGGCGCGACCATCGCGGCGAGCGGGCGCGTGAAGCAGCCGATCACGTCCGAGCGCGCGACGAGCCCCAGCGTCACCGCGAACGACATCGGCGAGCGCAGCAGACGTTTCGGCAGCGGCAGCCCGTGCGCCTCGAACATCCCGACCATCACGCTGTGCGGAAACTGCTCGGCGCCGACGGTGACGATCCACTCGGCGTCGAGCAGTTCCTCTAACCGGCGCGCGTGCGCGAGCGGATGACCGTCGCGCATCACGATCGTGAATTCGGTCGACAGCAGCAGCAATTGCGTGAGATCGCGGTCGAGCGCGGGCACATGGTGCATCGCAGCGATGTCGAGCGTACCGTTGCGCAACTGCGCGAGCGCATCGGGCACCGTCACTTCCTCCAGATGCAAGCTGACGTTCGGCATCGCCCCGCGGAACGCCGTCACCGCGTGCGGCAACGCGGTCAGCGCGATCGACGGCATCGTGCCGACCGCGACGCGGCCCGACATCTCGCCTTTCACCTGCTCGACGGTTTCGACCGTGCGGCGGATGTCGCCGAGCAACTGCTCGGCGCGCGGCAGCAGCGCCTCGCCGCAGGCGGTCAGCTCGACGCCGCGCACGCTGCGCACGAGCAGCTCCGCGTTGAGCGCCGTTTCGAGCTCGCGGATCGTATGCGTGATCGCCGGCTGCGTGACGCCGAGCTCGCGCGCGGCGGCGCGCAGGCTCTTGAGGTGCGCGGCGGAGACGAACGCCTGGAGCTGCGCGATGTTCAGGGGATTGCGGATGCGGGTCATCGGTCGGGTCCGGTTGGCGCAAAAGGGGGCGGCGGGTTCATGCTTCAGGTGGCGATCCCGATGCACGTCACGCATCGGCGCGCGCGCGGAACGCCTGGCGATAGCGCTGCGGCGATGTACCGACGATACGCGCGAACCGCTCGCGAAACGCGGTAACCGAACCGAACCCGGCTTCCGTCGCCACGTGTTCGATCGACAGCTCGGTCACCTCCAGCAACTGCTGCGCATGCCTGACGCGCGCGGTCTGCAGCCATTGCCCGGGCGACGTGCCCGTCTGCTCCTGGAAGCGCCGCGTCAGCGTGCGCACACTCGTCGACGCCTTGCGCGCGATCGCGTCGAGCGTCAGCGGCTTGCGCAGGTTGGCCTGCAGCCAGTCCATCAGGTCCTGCAGCCCGTCGCCGCCGGCCGGCCATTCGGGCGCGATGAACTGCGCCTGCCCGCCTTCGCGCACGCGCGGCGCCACTGCACTGCGGGCGGCGTCGACCGCGACCGCCGCGCCATAGTCGGCCTGGATCATGTGCAGGCACAGATCGAGGCCGGCCGCCGCGCCGGCCGAGGTCAGGATCTGACCGTTGTCGACGAACAGCACGTTCGGGTCGACGTCGACGTTCGGGTAGCGGCGCGCGAGTTCGGCGGCCGCGAGCCAGTGCGTCGTCGCGCGCAGGCGGTCGAGCAGCCCGGCTTCCGCGAGCACGAACGCGCCGCTGCAGATCGACGCGATCCGGCGCCCGCGCGCGGTCGCCGCGCGCAGCGCGTCGAGCACGCGGCGCGACGTGGGCGCGAGCGGTACCGACGTGCCGGGGACCATGATCGTATCGGCGTCGGCCAGCGCATCGAGGCGAAACGGCGGGCGCAGCTCGAACAGGTCGCCGCCGACGCGCGGCTGCTCGCTGCACACGCGTACACGGTACGCCTGCTCGATATTGGGCGCCCGCACGCGTGCGAACGTGTCGCAGGCGACGCCCAGGTCGAACGGGACGACATCGGGCAAAGCAAGAACGGCGACCGTGTGCATGGCGTGTGCGGCTGTGGCCAGAATCCGTTGAAAGATGTCATTCTAGCCAATGGCTCGAACCCGCACCACACGCGACAATCGCGGCGGACCTACCTGGAGCCCTGCCGATGAAACAAGACGATCGCAACGCGTTGCGGAACCTGCAATACCTGTCGCTGCTGGAGGCGACCACGCTCGTCGTGCTGGTGTGCGTGGCCGTGCCGCTCAAGCATCTGGCCGGGTATCCGGTCGCGGTATCGATCATGGGCCCGGTTCACGGCATCGCGTTCGTGATGTACGTCTGGGCAGTGGTCGGCACCGCGTCGAGCGGGCTGTGGAGCAAGGGCGACGTCGCGCGGCTCGTGCTGTCGGCCGTCGTGCCGTTCGCGGGGCTGGCGAGCGCCGGCTGGATCGCGCGCAGGCGGCACGCGCGATGATCTACCTGGCGCTGAAGGCCGTGCATCTGGTCGCCGTCGTCACGTTCGTCGGCGGGTTGTTGTTGTCGTCCGTCGGGGTCCGGATTGCAAACCTCGCCGTGCATCGCGCGGTGCGGCGCTGGGACCGCACGGTGACGGCGCCCGCGCTCGCGATCGTCTGGATCGCCGGCATCGCGCTCGCGCTGAGCGGTCACTGGTTCGGCGCCGCGTGGCTGTCGGTGAAGCTTGCGCTCGTCGTCGCGCTGTCGGTGCTGCACGGGATCCTGGCCGGCACGCTGCGGCGCATGGAGCGCGACGATCTCGTCGTCGCGCCGGCGCCGTGGCTCGGGCAGGCGGCGGGCGCGGTGATCGTCGCGATGGCGATCGTCGTCGGGCTGGCCGTGATCAAGCCGTTCTGACGGGGCGCGTGTCGCGCCGTTTTCGCGAAGCGCGTCACGCGACGCCGCGCGGACAAAAAAAGCCTGGAAACTCGCGTTCCCAGGCCTGGAGACCATCAACGACGATGGTGGAGGAGACGATCTCGTCCCGATGCGCGCCGCCCTTCTGCCGGCGACGTCGCGCTTGTCTCGCGGTCAGATCGCCCAGCCGCCGAGATAGAACGTGACGAGCACGGCCGCGATGAGCACGGTGCCGACGTTGAGCTTGCGGAATTCGCCGCTGGCGAGGCGGCCGATCACGAGCGTCGAGAAGCCGAGCATGATGCCCGTCACGATGTTCGCGGTCAGCACGATGAACACCGCGCACACGAGGCCCGACATCGCGTCGACCATGTCGTCCATGTGCAGCTTGCTCACGCTGCCGAGCATCAACAGGCCGACGTACATCAGCGCCGGCGCAGTGGCGTACGACGGCACGAGGCCCGCGAGCGGCGAGAAGAACATCACGACGAGGAACAGCAGGCCGACCACGGCGGCAGCGAGCCCCGTCTTCGCGCCGGCGGCCACGCCGACGCTCGACTCGATGTAGGCCGCGGCTGGCGCACCGCCGAGAAAGCCGGAGAAGATCGAACTGACCGAATCGGCGGTCAGCGCACGGCCGCCGTTGATGATGCGGCCGTTCTCGTCGAGCTGGCCCGCCTGGCCTGCGACCGCGCGGATCGTGCCGGTCGCGTCGAACACGGCGGTCATCACGAGCGCCAGCACGCTCGGCAGCACGGCCATCGACAGCGCGCCCTTGATGTCCATCGCGCCGATCAGCGATGCGTGGCCCGGTGCGCTCAGCGACGGCAGCGCGAAGATGCCGCGGTATTTCACGCCCGGATCGAAGATCAGGCCGAACACCGAGATCGCGATCACGACGAGCAGGATGCCGCCCGGCACGCGCCGCTTCTCGAGACCGAAGATCGCGGCGAGGCCGACGACCGACATGATGACCGGGAACGCGGTGATCTGGCCGAGCGAGACGGGCAGGCCGGCGCCCGGATTCTTGATCACGAGGCCGACGTCGTTCGACGCGATCAGCAGCAGGAACAGGCCGATGCCGATCCCGGTGCCGTGCGCGACGCCCGCGGGCAGGTTGCGCAGGATCCACGAACGCACGCCAGTCACCGAGATGCCGGTGAACACCAGGCCCATCAGGAACACGGCGCCGAGCGCGACCGTCGGGGGCAGCCCCTTGCCGAGCACGAGGCCGAACGCGGTGAACGCGGTCAGCGAGATCGCGCAGCCGATCGCGATCGGCAGCTTCGCCCACAGGCCCATCAGCAGCGAGCCGAATGCGGTGGTGAGACACACCGCGACGAACACGGCGCTCGTGTCGAAGCCGGCCTTGCCGAACATGCCGGGCACGACGAACACGGAATAGACCATCGCGAGGAAGGTGGTCACGCCGGCAATGATCTCGCGACGCTGCGTGCTGCCGCGCGCCGAAATGCCGAAGTACCGGTCGATGACTCCCGTGGTGCCAAAGTCAGTTTCTTCCGCGCCGACGCCGACCGTCGGCTGCACCGGGGTATCACTCATGAGCTTGCTCCTTTATCAGCATGCTGAAACGGCCGGTAGCGGACCGTCGTCAGGGTGTCTCGTATCTGGTTGAAATAATCGGCAACGTCGTGGAGACGCGTGACGCGTGACGCGTGACGCATGACGCGTAGCGTGGTCGACGCCCGTCGCGTGTGCTTTGCCGTAGCGAAGGTTAGGCGAACGGCCCATCACGTCCCATTGGGGGAAGAGCATGCAGCGCATGTCGCAGCGCTTATATCGGCGTGCAACAGGGCTTCGTTGGCGCGGAACGCGTGTATACGCCTAGTTGGAATCCGTTAAGTCGATTATTTGAACGCGGGGCGGCAGGCAGGGCGGGGGGCGGGCAGCGCATCGAATCTTACGAAGGTCTTTCGGCGGCGCTGCGCAGGCGCGGGGAAACGGCCGCGTGTGACGCGATTTGCCGCCATGTACAACTTGCATCCGGATGATACCGGTGCCGCGCGGAGGCTGCGCTCGCGCCCGTTCGCGCGTCAAGCGAGCGCGAGTTGCGCGAGGTACGCGCAAAACATGTCGGCCATCGCACTCGAGTACGCGTGGATTTCCTCCGGCGTGCGTTCGGTTTCCGAAAACGTCTTGCCGGCGCTGGTGAGCGTGGTCATGATCAGCTCGGAGACGAGCGCGCGCGGGCCGTCCGGCACGTCGGGCAGCGCCTCCCGCATGAAGGCGCTGAAGATTTGATTGCCGGCCGCCCTCGCCTCCTGCGCCTCGGGCGCGTCGCGATAAAGCGGCGCGGCATCGTCGAGCGCGATGCGCATCCGCGCTTCGTCGCATTCCGACCGGACGAACGCATGGACGACCGTTCGCAACCGCTCGGGCGGCGTCTTCTGCTGATCTTCCAGCATCCTGCACAGCATCTCGGACGTCTGCCGCCATTCGTCGTGCTGGAGCCGGAACAGCAGCGCGGCCTTGTTCGGGAAGTACTGGTACAGCGAGCCGACGCTCACGCCGGCGCGCTCGGCGACGCGCGCCATCGTGAAGCGCTGCGCGCCTTCGGTGGCCAAAACCTGAATAGCGGCCTGCAGCACGTCGTCGACGAGCCGGGTCGAGCGGGCCTGCCGAGGCTGTTTACGCGAGGCGATCGGGACGTGGCGACGGGCGGTCATGACGGGTCTGCGAATGCGAATAGTAAAACCTGAATAGTTCGTCATATTCTAGTCGGGCGCACTGACGCATTCAACCTGACACCGGAGATTCGCATGACCACCCTGATTCACGACCCGTTGGCATCGCTGCTCGCACGCCTGTTCGACGAAGCCGACGCGTCGTCGCCCGCGACGAGCCCGGACTTCGCCAACGTGTCGCGCGACGAGCAAGCGCGGCTGATGCGCAGCAAGACGGACTACGCCGATCTGTATGCGCGCCTGAAGGACTATCCGCTCGCCGTGTCGCGCGAGACGGGCACGCTGCTGTACATGCTCGCGCGCAGCGGCGGCGCCAAGGCAATCGTCGAATTCGGCACGTCGTTCGGCATTTCGACGCTGCATCTCGCGGCCGCGCTGCGCGACAACGGCGGCGGGCGGCTGATCACGAGCGAGTTCGAGCCGTCGAAGGTCGTGCGCGCGCACGCGAACCTGGCGGCGGCCGGATTGGCCGATCTCGTGGAAATTCGCGAAGGCGATGCGCTGCGCACGCTGGCCGCCGATCTTCCGGATTCGGTGGACCTGCTGCTGCTCGACGGCGCGAAGGCGCTGTATCCGGAGATTCTCGCGCGGGTCGAGCCGCGACTCAGGGCGGGGGCGTTCGTCGTGGCCGACAACGCCGAATACAGCCCCGACTATCTTGCTTACGTGCGTGCGCCGGAAAACGGCTATCTGTCGGTGCCGTTCGGCGGCGACGTCGAATTGTCGATGCGGATAGTCCGAGCGGCCTGAACGAGCGTATCGGCGGTTTCACGTTTCCGTGCCTGAAAGATAGGAAAGCTGAATAAGTGGAAGCGTGACGATCGCCTGATGCTTGCGAAGCTGTGCGCGTCACTTCAGGAACACGTAGCGCGCGAAGTACGGGAAGCGGCCGACCGCATGCTCGGTCGCGCACGTCGTCGCCGGCGGCATGCCGCCCGACGTATCGAGCCGCTGCACGAAGCGCACGCCGGCGAGCGTGCCGGTTGCGGCCGGCGTCGCCGCGAGCAGCAGTTGCGGAACGCTGGCCGCGCTTGCGCTCGGCACTTCCGCGAGCTTCTTGCCGGTGACGCGGCTACCGTCGAGCGCTTCCCACGACGGCCCCGCGCCGTGCCGCACGACGAGCGTGCCGCTTTCATCGAACAACATCGCCTCCGGCCGCTGGAAGGCCCACGCGAGCCGGTGTTCGGCATCGTATTCGCACGAATAGATCTGGACGCCGGTCGCGGTGGTCGCCAGCACCGGCGTGGCCGGCGCTGGCGGCGTGAGGCCGGCGGCCTCGTCGGCATGTGCGGGCGCGGTAACAGCCGCCAGGGAAAGACCGGCCGCAAGGGCCAGCAGCATGTCGCGTGTCGGGGAGCGGCTGGGCATGACGGGGCGTCCTTTCAGGTCGGGTGACGGTCGTACGGCGTCGATCTCGTCAACGTTAGACGCCGATCGCACAGGCTGCAATGCGGAAATGACAATCGCGGCGATAGTCGCCGCGATTGCCGAAAGGGCGGACGCGCGATCAGCGGATCGCGACCGGTCTGCACGAGGCCGACGGCCTGCTCGATGACGCAGGCTGTCAGCAGGTTGCCGAGCCGATCTCGTCGTTCGCACCGTGCACGGACGGATACCAGTCGGCCGCGGGGGCGGCCGGTGCGGCGTGCGCTGCCCGGGCTGCCGCGAACGGCAGGCTCGCGGCGAGCGTTGTCTTCATTCCGGATTCCTTCGGTTCGATTACGCCGCGGCTTGCGCGAGCGTCGGGTAGTCGGTCAGGCCGCGGGCGCCACCGCCGAACAGCGTGTTGCGATCGTGCGGCGCGAGCGCGGCGCCGGTGCGCAGCCGCTCGGGCAGGTCGGGATTCGCGACGAACGGGCGGCCGAATGCGACGAGGTCGGCCCAGCCGGCGGCGATCGCTTCGCGGGCGCGCTCGGCGGTGTACGCGCCGGCATAGATCAGCACGCCCGGGTACACGGCGCGCAGTTGCTGCTTGAAGGCGACCGGCATCAGCGGCGCGTCGTCCCAGTCGGCTTCCGCGATGTGCAGGTAGCCGACGCCGAGTTCGCCGAGCAACTTCGCGGCGGCGAGGTAGGTCGTTTCCGGATCGTCGTCGACGCAGCCGTTCAGCGTGGTCAGCGGTGCGAGGCGGATGCCGACGCGTGACGCGTCGCCGGTGCCTTCGATCAGCGCCTGCGTGACTTCGCGCAGGAAGCGCAGCCGGTTCTCCAGCGAGCCGCCATACGCGTCGGTGCGCGTATTCGCGTTCGAATCGATGAACTGGTTCACGAGGTAGCCGTTCGCGCCGTGCAGTTCGACGCCGTCGAAGCCGGCTTCGATCGCGTGGCGCGCGGCGGTGCGGTATTGATCGACGATCTCGCGGATCTCGTCGATCGACAGCGCGCGCGGCTCGGACGCCTGCACGAAGCCCGGCGTGCTGCCGTCTTCGCCGGCGATGAACACGTTCACGCCCTTCGCCTGGAGCGGCGACGACGACACCGGTTGTGCGCCGCCGAGCAGGCTCGTGTGGCTCAGCCGGCCGACGTGCCACAGCTGCGCGAAGATGCGGCCGTGCGCGGCATGCACGGCGTCCGTCACCTTGCGCCAGCCGGCGACTTGCGACGGCGTGTAAATGCCGGGCGTCCACGCGTAGCCCTTGCCGAGCGGCGCGATGTAGGTGCCTTCGCTGACGATCAGGCCCGCACTCGCGCGCTGCGCGTAATACGCGGCCATCAGTTCGTTGGCTTCGTCGCCGGGCTGGCTCGCGCGCGAGCGCGTCATCGGCGGCATCACGATGCGGTTCGGCAGCGTCAGCGCGCCGAGTTGCAGCGGTTGGAAAAGCGGGTCCTGGGTCATGATGGTGTCCGGTCGGTTGTGTCGCGGCCGGCGGGCCGCGGACGGGTCGATTGAGAGAGGCGCGCTTAGTCCCACTTCGGCGCGAGGCCGGCCGGGTCGACTTCGCGGCCATTGCGTTCGAGCGCGGCGATCTGCGCCATGTCTTCGTCGGTCAGGCGCAGCGTCTGCGCGAGCAGGTTGCTCGCGAGGTTCTCGCGCTTGGTCGACGACGGAATCACCGAGTAGCCGAGCTGCAGCGCCCATGCGAGTGCGACTTGCGCCGGCGTCGCGTCGTGACGCCGCGCGATCGCGCCGATCACCGGGTCGCCGAGCACCTTGCCGTACGCGAGCGTCATGTACGACGTCACGTGGATGCCTTCGGCGTTCAGGAACTCGACCAGCTTGCGGTTCTGCAGGTACGGGCTCAGTTCGATCTGATTGGTCGCGATCGCGTCCTTGCCGACGGCCGCGATTGCTTCCTTCGTCAGTGCGATGTTGAAGTTCGAGATGCCGATCTGGCGCGTGAGGCCCTTCGCCTTCGCATCCGCCAGCGCGGTCATGAACGCGTCGATCGACACGCCGTTGTCCGGCGCCGGCCAGTGGATCAGCGTCAGGTCGACGACGTCGGTGCGCAGCTTGCGCAGGCTTTCCTCGAGGCTGGCCGCCAGCTTGTCCGGTGCGTAGTTGTCGACCCAGATCTTGGTCGTGAGGAACAGGTCTTCGCGGCGCACGCCCGACGCGGCGATTGCTTCGCCGACTTCGGCTTCGTTGCCGTAGATCTGCGCGGTGTCGATCGCGCGGTAGCCGACTTCGAGGCCGTTGCGGACCGAGTCGATGACGACCTGGCCTTGCAGGCGGAACGTACCGAGGCCGAATGCGGGAATCTTGCTCATCATGTGCTCCTGAAAGGGGGCGATTGCGGTATGGAAGTCATTCTGGCGCTTGATACTGATGAGATAAACGCCTTCATAATTCAAAAATATTTGATTTAAAGTCAAATATTGATCGTGCCGCGGGCGCATGCGGGCCGTGGCCGGCCTTATGCGGCGCGCGTCTGCGGATGCGTTTTCGGATGGAACACGGGCAGCACGTCCGCCGCGATCTCGGCCATCGTCTCGTCGAGCGGCCGCCGGTTGCGGCGGAAATGCAGGCCGATGTGCTGCACGCCCGCGTCGCGCATCGCCGCGAGTTCTTCCGTCAGCGCGATGCGCCCCGCGCGGGCGCCGAAGCGGTGCCGCTGCAGCGGTTCGTGCGGATCTTCCGCGAGGTCGAGGTGGATGAAGCTCACGTAAGGCTTGTCGCCGGCCACCGCGTGCCAGTTCGCGGCGCGCTGCAGGTGATCGGCCGGCGTCCCCGGATACGCGAGGCAACCGTCCATGTGCTCGCCGATCCACGCGGGCGTCTGCTGCGCGAGACCCGCGACGAGCAGCGGCACCGGCGAACGGGCGGCGGGCAGCACTTCCAGGCCGGGCGGCAAGTGCCCGCGCGCGCCGTCGCGCAGCAGCGCGATCTGGTCGCGGAAGTTCTCGCCGCGCGTGGCGAAGTCGCGGCCGAACAGCGGATATTCGACCGGCCGGTCGCCGCTCGCGACGCCGAGCAGCAGGCGACCGCCGCTCAGTTCCTGGATCGTCGCGGCCGATTTCAGCGTGAGCAGCGGTTCGCGCAGCGGCAGCACGACGGCCGCGGTGCCTAGCAGGATGTCGCGCGTGATCCCGGCGAGGTAGCCGAGATACGAGAACGTTTCGAACACCTGCGCGGCGTCGCCGAACGACGGGTCGTACACCGGCACGTCGCGCACCCAGAGCGCGCGGAAGCCGAGCGTGTCGGCCAGTTGCGCGAGTTCCGCGTGGATTTCCAGGTCGGGCACGCCGGGGTGGCGGCCGTCATGCCGGCGTTTCGCGTTGCCGGACGGAGTCCAGTCGTTGTCGAGCGGCAGTTCGATGCCGATGCTGAAGCCGCCGTCGGCGAGCGTGTCGAGTGAAGTGGGCATGGTCGGGCTCCGTTCAGACGGCGCGCAGGCTGCCGTCGAGCCGGTAGAAATCGAGCGACGGCGCGGTGAAGAACGAGCGCGACGTGCCGGCGGCGAAATCGTCGATATGCACGACGGTTGCGCGATCGGCTTCCTGCCACGAGATCGCGTAGGTGTCGCCGGCAATGGGCTGCCACGTGTATTCGACTTCGCCCTTCGCGCCCGCGTACGGGCCTTCGGTGATCTCGTAGCGCATGTGGCGGCCGTCTTCGTCGTACGCGTTGAGCGCGGTGAGGCCGTCGTAACGGACTTCGAAAGTCTTGCCGGCGAACGGCGGACGTTGGGTCGGTGCGTTCATGCTGGGTAGCTCCTGCAAAAAGGTGACGTTCAATGGGCGAGTTCGACGGGTTCGGCCGTGCGTTCGGGCAACCCGTGGCGACGGTCGAGACGGCCGCTCAGCGCGGTGAGCGCAAATGCGCCGAGCGTGACGACGGCGGCGATCCACGGCGTGTGGCCGAGGCCGACGTTCGCGACGATCAGGCCGCCAAGCGACGACCCGCCGGCCACGCCGAGGTTGAAGGCGGCGATGTTGAAGCCCGATGCGACGTCGGTGGCGTCCGGCGCGAAGTGGCGCGCCTGCTTGACGACGTACACCTGCAGCCCTGGCACGTTGCCGAACGCCACGGCGCCCCACGCGAGCATCGTCAGCACCGCGAGCCATTTCACGTGGATCGTGAAGGTCAGCGCGAGCAGCACGATCGCGAGCAGCAGGAAGATCCGCTTGAGCGCCTTCACGGGGCCGACGGCGTCCGCGAGCTTGCCGCCCCACACGTTGCCGACCGCGACCGACACGCCGTAGCCGACGAGCACGAGGCTGACCTGCGACGGCGTGAAGCCGGCGATCTGTTCGAGCAGCGGCGCCATGTACGTGAACGCGATCAGCGAGCCGCCGTAGCCGACGGCCGTCATCGCATAGACGAGCAGCAGGCGCGGCTGGGCCAGCACGCGCAGCTGGCGGGCGAGCGGCGCCGGCGGCGTTTGCGGCAGCCCGCGCGGCACGAAGGCGACCGCGCCGAGGAACGCGACGAGGCCGAACAGCGCGACGACCAGGAACGTCGCGCGCCAGCCGAAGTGCTGGCCGATGAAGGTGCCGAGCGGAATGCCGGCGACGAACGCGACGGTCATGCCGCTGAACATCGTCGCGATCGCGCTCGCGGCCTTGTCCTTCGGCACGAGCGTGGTCGCGATGATCGAGCCGACCGAGAAGAACACGCCGTGCGCGAGGCCGGTGAGGACGCGTGCGACGATCAGCGATTCGTAGCCCGGCGCCTGCCACGCGACGAGGTTGCCGACGGTGAAGAGCGCCATCAGCCCGGCGAGCAGCGCCTTGCGCGGCACGCGGCCGGTGAGCGCGGTGAGGAGCGGCGCGCCGATGGCGACGCTCAGCGCGTACAGGCTGACGAGCAGGCCGGCGGACGGCAGGCTGACGCCGAGGTCGGCACCGATCGTCGGGATCAGCCCGACGATCACGAATTCGGTGGTGCCGATGGCAAAGGCGCTGATGGTCAGCGCAAGCAACGCGAGTGGCATGACGGGATCCGGGTTTCAGTCAGAATGGATCGCAGTGTGCCGGCTTTACTTTTGCTGAAAAACTGGTCTATAAACCAAATTGTTTTGATTTCAAGTCAACAATGAAGATCACCCTCGACGAACTCCAGGCCTTTACCGCCGTGGTCGACACCGGTTCGATCACGGCCGCCGCCCAGCAACTCGACCTCACCGTGTCGGCGACGAGCCGCACGCTCGCGCGGCTCGAGGAGAAGCTGAAGACCACGCTGCTGCGCCGGACCACGCGCCGGCTCGAGCTGACCGAGGAAGGGCGCGCGTTCCTGCAGGATGCGCGCGCGATCATCGAATCGGTCGAGAACGCGGAAGAGCAGATGGTCGCGCGGCGCGAGATGCCGTCGGGGCGCCTGCGCGTCGACGCCGCGACGCCGTTCATGCTGCACGTGATCGTGCCGCTCGTGCGCGGCTATCGCGAGCGCTTCCCGAAGGTCGACCTGGAGCTGAACAGCAACGAGGGCATCATCGACCTGCTGGAGCGGCGCACCGACGTCGCGATCCGGATCGGCCGGCTGAAGGATTCGACGCTGCACAGCCGGCGGATCGGCAACAGCCGGGTGCGTATCCTCGCAAGCCCCGACTACATCGAAGCGCACGGCCAGCCGCGCAAGGTCGAGGATCTGCCGAAGCACACGCTGCTCGGCTTCACGCAGCCCGAATCGCTGAACGTATGGCCGATCCTCGGCACGGATGGCGAGCCCTACCGCATCGAGCCCGGCGTCTGGTCGTCGAGCGGCGAGACACTGCGGCAGCTCGCGCTGGAGGGCACGGGTATCGTGTGCCTGTCGGATTTCGTGACCGCGCAGGATCGCGAGGCCGGGCGGCTCGTGCAGGTGCTCGCGCGGCAGACGCTCGATGTCGAGCAGCCGATCAACGCGGTGTATTACCGGAACACCGCGATCTCGTCGCGGATCGCGTCGTTCGTCGATTACATGATCGAGGTGCTCGGCGGCGGAAGCGGCAGCGATGCGCCGGGGCGGCGCAAGGCCGCGTGGCTGAGGTCGCAGTAGCGACGCAGCGCCGGCGGCGCTGCCCTTCGGGAGCGGGCGTGCCGAGCGGCGGCACGCCGTCGTGCTGCGATTACGCCTCTTCGGCCCACGACATCCCGTCGCGCGCGAGCAGCGCCGACGAAGCCGCGGGCCCGAACGTACCGGCCGTGTACAGGCGCGGCCGGTCGCCGAGCTGCTTCCAGCCGTCGAGGATCGGCTCGACCCACGACCAGGCGGCTTCGAGCTCGTCGCGGCGCATGAAGTGCGTGAGGCGGCCGCGGATCACGTCGATCAGCAGCCGTTCGTACGCTTCCGCGCGCCGCTCCGGAATCGCCTGCTGCAGGTCGAGGTTCAGGCTCACCGGCACCATGTTCATCCCGCTGCCCGGCTCCTTCGCGAGCATCTGCAGCTGGATCGATTCTTCCGGCTGAAGCTGGATCACGAGGCGGTTGCCGTAATTGCGCGGGCCGGTCGGGATGATCGAGAACGGCATGTCCGCGAACTCGATCACGATTTCCGACTGGCGGCGTTGCAGCCGCTTGCCGGTGCGCAGGAAGAACGGCACGTTCGCCCAGCGCCAGTTGTTGATGTGCGCGCGCAGCGCGACGAAGGTCTCCGCGCGGCTGTCCGCCGGCACGTTGTCTTCCTCGAGATAGCCCTTTACCGGCTGGCCGTCGACCGCGCCGGCCGTGTACTGGCCGCGCACCGTGTCGCGCGCGACGTCCGACAGCGACATCGGCCGCAGCGAGCGCAGCACCTTCAGCTTCTCGTCGCGCACCGCGTCCGGGTCGAGCGATACGGGCGGCTCCATCGCGACGATGCACAGCAGTTGCAGCAGGTGGTTCTGCACCATGTCGCGCAGCGCGCCGGTATGGTCGTAGAAGCCCGCACGGCTGCCGACGCCGACCGTTTCCGCGACCGTGATCTGCACGCTGCGGATGTTCGGCGCCTGCCACAGCGGCCCGAAGATCGGGTTGCCGAAGCGCAGCACCATCAGGTTCTGCACGGTTTCCTTGCCGAGATAGTGGTCGATCCGGTAGATCTGCGATTCCCCGAAGTGCTTGCCGACCGCGTTGTTGATCGCCTGCGCGGACGCGAGATCGTGGCCCAGCGGCTTTTCGAGGACGACGCGCGAGTGCGCGTCGACGAGGTGCGCGGCCGACAGGTTGTCGCAGATCGTCGTGAACAGCTCCGGCGACGTCGACAGGTAGAACACGCGGACCGCGTCGCCGCGCGCCGCTTCGGCCAGCCGCAGGTAGTCGTCCGGCGCGTTCACGTCGATCAGCACGTACTTGAACAGGTCGAGGAAGCGGCTCCACGCGTCGGCGTCGAACGCCTTCTCGTCGATGAACGGGCGCGACTGCTCGTCCATGAACTTGCGATAGCCGTCGACGCCCCAGTCGCGGCGGCCGACGGCGATGATGCGCGTCTCGGGCGGAAGATTGCAGTGCAGGTGCGCCATGTACAGCGCGGGCAACAGCTTGCGGGCGGCCAGGTCGCCGCCGCCGCCGAAAATGATCATGTCGACGGGCCGGGCGGCCGCGGTTTGGGAAGGCTGATTCGTCATGGGAGGTTCGCGGTTTGAAACGGTGAACGTGAAACGAACGTCGAGGGCATGGAGCGCCGGATCGCCGGCGCCGGTACGGCAAAACGCAATAGTGCACCGTTTTGATGGATTGCGTATGCGTTCCCCCCGGATGTAACAGGGCTTGCATTCCCGATGACGGGTGATTATGATTGAGCGCTCACTCATTAAAGGAATCGAACGTGGCCCGACCGCGCAGTCCCGACAAGCACGAAGCCATCCTCGCCGCGGCCGCGCGCGCGCTCGCCGAGGACGGTGCGACCGCGACGACCGCGCGCATCGCGAGGCTCGCCGGCGTGGCGGAGGGCACGGTGTTCACGTACTTCGAGACCAAGGATGCGTTGCTGAACGCGCTGTACCTGAGCCTGAAGGCCGAGCTGCGCGAGGCGATGATGACCGGGTTTCCGGAACATGCGCCGGCCGAGCAGGCCGTGCGGCATGCGTGGAACGGCTATGTGTCGTGGGGCGTCGCGAATCCGGACGGCCGGCGTGCGCTGCAGCAGCTCGGCGTGAGCGGGCGCATCGACGACGCGCATCGCGCGGCCGGCACCGAGGGCTTCGGCGCGATCCGCGCGCTGCTGCGCGAACAGGTCGCCGCGTCGGGCGCGCTGAACCGCGACGAAGCGCATGCGTTCTGCTCGGCGTTGTTTACGTCGATTGCGGACACCGCGATGGAATCGATCGCACGCGATCCCGCGCGGGCCGATGCATATCGGGAAGCCGGCTTTCGCGCGTTGTGGGCCGTGTTGCACACGGTGTGAGTCAGGCATGGCCGTCGGGCGGCGCGTGCCGCGACGACGGGCAGGGAGTTTCAGGCAGGGCGATGCAGATCAGGAACGATCGATTCATCGTCCACATTAATGAGTGAGTGATCATTCATTTTCATCGTTTCACCACGATCAAGGAGTGGAAAATGTCGAAAGTCTGGTTGGTAACGGGGGCCGCACGCGGCCTCGGGCGAGCGATTTCGGAAGCCGTGCTGGCTGCGGGCGACCGACTGGTGGCCGGCGCACGCGACCCGGCGCGACTGGCCGATCTGGCCGAACGGTATGGCGACCGGTTGCTGCCGGTCGCGCTCGACGTCACCGACGAAGCGGCGGCGGAGCAGGCCGTCGCGGCGGCACGCGCCGCGTTCGGTCGCATCGACGTGCTGGTGAACAACGCGGGTTACGGCCATACGGCGCCGTTCGAGCAGACGGGCGCCGAGGTGTTCCGCGACCAGATCGAAACGAACCTGTTCGGCGTGATCAATCTGACGCGCGCGGTGCTGCCGACGATGCGCGCACAGCGCGCGGGGCACATCTTCCAGGTGTCGTCGGTCGGCGGGCGGACGTCGACGCCGGGGTTGTCCGCGTATCAGGCCGCGAAGTGGGCGGTCGGCGGATTCAGCGACGTGCTCGCGAAGGAAGTCGCGCCGTTCGGCGTGCGCGTGTGCACGCTCGAACCGGGCGGGATGCGCACCGAATGGGCCGCGCAGGCGAAGCGCGACGTCGACGATCTGCTGCCCGACTATCAGCCGTCGGTCGGCAAGATTCTCGAGTTGCTCGGTGCGTATGGCGGCCACGAGATCGGCGATCCCGCGCGGATCGCGGCGCTGATCGTCGACCTGTCGCGCCGCGACGACGTGCCGATGCGCCTGCTGCTCGGCGGCGATGCGCTGTTCGTCTGCGAGCAGGCGGAACGGCAGCGCGCGGAAGAGGCGGCGCGGTGGCGGGACGCCACGCTGTCCACGCAGTTTCCGGACGCGAAGCTGCCGGACGGGCTGGAGGCGTTGAAGGCGGTCGAGTAAGGGTGGCCGTCGTCGCGGGCGGCGCGTCCCATGCCGTTCAGTCGCTCGACTGAACGGCATCAATTCTCGCGTCACTGCGCAATTCGCCGCGCATGTATTGCAGACAGGAAGCCGGTGTCTGCGTCGACACGCGGACGTACTACCGGCCGTCGGGAGCGGCCCTGTACCCGAGCTCGCCGCTGATCAGCCCGGCCTCGTGGCGCAGCGCCGTCGCGACCGGCCCGTCGATCGACGCGTCGAAGCCGCCGGTCGCGCCCAGCGCGGTGATCGCCGCACACATATGTCCGTTCGCATCGAATAGCGGTGCCGACACGGCGCTGATGCCCTTCAGGTTCGTGTCGCAGACGGTCGCGAGGCCGGACGCGCGGATCTCGCGCTGCAATGTGCCAACCGGATCGCGTCGATCGAGCTGGGCGCGCAACTCGGCCGGCGCCGACGCGAGCTCGTCTTCCGCAAGCTGTCGCACACGCGGCTCGTCGAGCAGCGCGAGGAACAGCCGCCCGGTTGCGGACCATAGCAACGACATCACCGAGCCGGCGCGAACGTTGACCGTGACCGGCAAGCCGGGCTCTTCGAAGCGCATGATCGTCGGCCCGCGGTTGCCCATGATCGCGACGAAGCACGTCACCTCCAGGCGCTCGCGCACGCGCACGAGCGACGGTTCGGCGAGCCGTATCGGGTCGGCCATCCGGATCGCCGCGAGCCCGATCGAGATGCACTGGGGCCCGAGCACGTACTGCTGGGTGGCGCGCTCCTGCGTGACGAACGATTCCTCCATCAGGCTCGCCAGATAGCGGTGAACCTTCGCGGGATTCTCGTCGAGCCGCGCCGCGAGCGCGGTCAGCGTGGCGCGGCCGCCGCACGCGGCGAGTTCCTTCAGCACGAGCAGGCCGGTCGAGGCGGACTGGACGCGTTGCCGGCGGTCGCGCTCGGGCGGCGCGGTCTTCTTCGTTCTGGCGATTTTTTCCATAAGCCGGATTCTAGCCGGACGACCGACGGCGCCCGGCCGCCAAGGTTTACCCCAGTCGTTTGATTACGCATTGCGTATTAGATTTACGCAAAATCATAGCACGGGAGTGAATCATGTCCGTCACGGAGCGCCACGCGTCATCGTCGAAGTGTCCGTTTCATCCTGCGCCGGCCGTCGCGACCGCGCCGAACGGCTGTCCGGTCAGCGCCGCCGCAGCCGCGTTCGATCCGTTCGACGACGGCTACCAGCAGGATCCGCCCGAGTACGTGCGCTGGGCACGCGAGCAGGAGCCCGTGTTCTACAGCCCCCAACTCGGCTACTGGGTCGTCACGCGCTACGACGACATCAAGGCGATCTTTCGCGACAACATCACGTTCAGCCCGTCGATCGCATTGGAGAAGATCACGCCCACCGGCCCCGAGGCGAACGCGGTGCTCGCGTCGTACGGCTTTGCGCTGAACCGCACGCTCGTCAACGAGGACGAGCCCGCGCACATGCCGCGCCGCCGCGCGCTGCTCGACCCGTTCACGCCCGACGCGCTGAAGCATCACGAACCGATGGTGCGCCGGCTCGCGCGCGAATACGTGGACCGCTTCATCGACGACGGTCGAGCGGATCTGGTCGACCAGATGCTGTGGGAAGTGCCGCTCACCGTCGCGCTGCACTTTCTCGGCGTGCCCGAGGAGGACATGGACACGCTGCGCGAATACTCGATCGCGCACACGATCAACACGTGGGGCCGCCCGAAACCGGAGGAGCAGGTCGCGGTCGCGCATGCGGTCGGCAAGTTCTGGCAGTTCGCGGGCAAGGTGCTCGACAAGATGCGCGAGAATCCGTCCGGGCCCGGCTGGATGCAGTACGGGATCCGCAAGCAGAAGGAACTGCCGGACGTGATCACCGATTCGTATCTGCATTCGATGATGATGGCGGGCATCGTCGCCGCGCACGAGACGACCGCGAACGCGACGGCCAACGCGATGAAGCTGCTGCTGCAGCATCCCGACGCGTGGCGCGACATCTGCGAGGATCCGTCGCTGATCCCGAACGCGGTCGAGGAGTGCCTGCGCCACAACGGCTCGGTCGCCGCATGGCGACGGCTCGCGACGAAGGACGTGACGATCGGCGGCATCGACATTCCGGCGGGCTCGAAGCTGCTGATCGTCACGTCGTCCGCGAATCACGACGAAGCGCGCTTCGCGGACGCCGACTTGTTCGACATCCGCCGCGAGAACGCGAACGATCAGCTGACGTTCGGCTATGGATCGCATCAGTGCATGGGCAAGAATCTCGCACGCATGGAGATGCAGGTCTTCCTCGACGAATTCACGCGCCGTCTGCCGCACATGAAGCTTGCCGAGCAGCGCTTCACGTATGTGCCGAACACGTCGTTCCGCGGCCCCGAACACCTGTACGTCGAATGGGATCCGGCGCTGAATCCCGAGCGCCGCGACCCGTCGGTGCTGCGCCCGCGCGCGGCGGTGCGCATCGGCGAGCCGTCGTCGCACGCGGTGAGCCGCGCGGTCACGGTCGAACGCGTGTCGATGTGCGCGGATCGCGTCGCCCACATCCGGCTCGTGTCCGCCGACGGCCGCCCGCTGCCGCGCTGGACGCCGGGCTCGCATATCGACGTGATCTGCGGCGATACCGGCATCACGCGCCAGTACTCGCTGTGCGGCGACCCGGCCGAGCGCGACGCGTACGAGATCGCGGTATTGCACGACGCGCAGAGCCGCGGCGGATCGGCGTGGGTGCATGCGAATGTGCGCGCCGGCGATGTGCTCAAGATCCGCGGCGCGCGCAATCATTTCCGCTTCGCAGCCGACACCCACAAGGCCATCTTCGTCGCGGGCGGCATCGGCATTACGTCGATCAGTGCGATGGCGCGCGAAGCGAAGGCGCGTGGCATCGATTACGCCATCCACTACAGCGGCTCGCGACGCGCGTCGATGGCGATGCTCGACACGCTCGCCGCGCTGCATGGGGAGCGTCTGCACGTGTACGTGTCGGAAGAAGGTTCGCGTAACGACTTTCGTGCGCTGTTCGCACAGCCGGCCGACGACACGCACGTCTACGCGTGCGGCCCCGCGCGGATGCTCGATGCGCTCGAAGCGAGTTGCGCGCACTGGCCGCGCGATGCGCTGCGGGTCGAGCATTTCGTGTCGACGAAGGCGGCGCTCGATCCGTCGAAGGAGCGGCCGTTCGAAGTCGAACTGAAGGATTCGGGCATCACGCTGACGGTCTCGGCGAACCAGACCGTGCTCGACGCGTTGCAGCACGCGAACATCGACGTGCAGAGCGACTGCCGCGAAGGGCTGTGCGGATCGTGCGAAGTCCGCGTGCTGGCCGGTCGAGTCGATCATCGCGACAGCGTGCTCACGCGCGCGGAGCGCGACGCGCACGACCGCATGATGACCTGCTGTTCGCGCGCGTGCGGCGGCGAGCGGCTCGTTCTCGAACTCTGAATGCGCGGTGGCGCCGCCGCGCCGCTCGCCCCCTATAAACCACAAAAAAGACCGGAGACATGCGCGATGAAAAAGCGTGCCAACCTGATGTTCGCCTGCACTGTCGGCACCACGCTCGAGTGGTACGACTTCTTCGCGTTCGCCGCGTGTGCGGTGCTCGTGTTCGACAAGCAGTTCTTCGTCGTCGGCAATCCGCTCGCGGCCACGCTGCTCGCGCTCGCGACGTTCGCGGTCGGCTTCGTCGCGCGGCCGCTCGGCGGCATCGTGTTCGGGATGATCGGCGACCGCATCGGCCGCCGCAAGACGCTCGTCGTCAGTCTGCTGATGATGGGCATCAGCACGTTCTGCGTCGGCCTGCTGCCGACCTATGCGTCGATCGGCATCGCGGCGCCGCTGCTGCTCGTGCTACTGCGGATCGTGCAGGGGATCGCGGTCGGCGGCGAAGCGACCGGGGCGATCCTGATGATCGCCGAATCGATGCCCGCCGCGCAGCGCGGCTTCTGGACCAGCTTCACGATGTTCGCCGGTCCGCTCGCGAATGTGCTGACCGCGTTCGTGATCGGGCTGGTGCAGCGGTTCTACGGCGATACCGCATTCGTCGACTGGGCGTGGCGGATCCCGTTCTTCGTGTCCGCGCTGCTCGTGATCGTCGGTTTCTGGACGCGCCGGCGCGTCGAGGAATCGGCGGCATTCGCCGAGCTGGCCGCCGCGCATCGGACGGTCGAGCGCGCGTCGCTGCGCGAAACGTGTGCGGGCAACTGGCGGCAGATGGCGCGTGCGTTCTTCGTGAAGGCCGCGGAAAACACGTTCCTGTATCTGTTCTCGACGTTCGCGCTCGGACTCGCGACCGGCTATCTGCACTTCAGCCGGCCGCAGGCGCTGTCCGCGCTGATGTGGGCGTCGGCGATCGAGGTCGTCGTCATCCTGATTGCCGCGCACGTGTCGGACCGGGTCGGACGGCGCCCGGTGCTGATCGCCGGCTTGCTCGGCGCGGCGGTCGCCGGTTGTTCGTTGTTCACGTTGTCGCCGGGCAGCGATTATGCGCATCTGCAACTCGCGTTGATCGCGTGCCTGGCCTGCCACGGCATCATTCTCGGACCGATGGCCGCGTACATGGCCGAACTGTTTCCGACGCGTGTGCGCTTTACCGCACTGTCGACCAGCTATCAGCTCGCATCGGTGCTCGGCGGATCGATCGCCCCGATCGTCGGCACGCTGCTCGTCAGCTACACGGGCTCGGCGATCTTCGTCGCGGGTTACGCGATGCTGATGGCGCTTCCCGCGTTCGTCGCGGTGATCGCGTCGCGCGAATCGCGCGGTGAGGACATCGACTCACAGTCGATGTCCGCCGGCCATGCGGTTGTGCGGACGAACGACCGGCCGCGCTCGACGCATGCGTAAGGAATGCTGCCTGCGTCATGCGGGCGAAGAAGCGGGTTGCGTGCGTGCCGGCCCGACCCGTACTCACCCGGATTAAAAACGCTTACCACGGTGAAAAATTCCGCGTAGGAAGCCACGCCGTTCTGCGTGCGCGTGTGCACGTTCGTGGCGTTGGGCGAACGTGTGCGCAGTCAGGCGTCGAACCGGTCGACGAGTCTGCTTCGATCAGATGCCGCTGCTCGTCAATGGTCTGCCGCATACGAAGCAAACACCTTTTTCAGGTATGCCAAGAATACTTTGACGTTCGGGCTACTACGGCGGCTCTCCGGCCAAAGCGCAGTGATAGTGGAGCGCGGTTCGACGAACTCGGTGAGGACCGGCACGAGTTCCCCGCGCCGAACGTACGATGCAGCGACATACGTCGGTGAAATTCCCACGCCTCCACCAGCCGCCATGACAGCCGCCACCGCATCGCTGGTATCGACAACGATGCCCGCATCCGGCATGAGGCTGAGCGGCCCTTCGCTCGTGGCAAAGGTCCAGCGAAAAACTTGTCCCGAACTTTGAAAACGAAAATTTACGCAATCATGATCCACGAGGTCGTCAGGATGTCTGGGAACACCGCGTTTGGCGAGGTAGTCCGGAGACGCATAGGCGCCGATGTAGTGAGGCGAAAGCGCTCGCGAGACCAAACGAGAGCCTGCGAGATCCCCAACGCGAACAGCCACATCGATACCTTCACCGACGAGGTCGACGAAATGATCACCCAGGCGCAGGTCGATCGACAGCTTTGGAAAGCGCTCGCGAAACGCGGGTAGGGCGGGTGCGATGAGATGAACCCCGATGGGGAGCGGCGCGGTCACTTTCAGGATGCCCGCAGGCTCGGATCGCGCCGAGGCAGCAGCCTGTTCGATCGCCTCCATTTCCGACAGCAGGCGCAGCGTGCGTTCATGCAGGTCGCGCCCCTCCTGAGTCAGCGTCAATGACCGTGTAGTGCGGTTGAACAGTTTGAGCTCGAAGTGATGCTCCAGACGCTGGATACTTTTGCTTATAGCGGAAGGCGTTACGCCAAGCGCGCGCGCTGCGGCTGAATAGCTTCCTAACGATGCCGCGCGGCTAAATGCGATGAGACCGGTGAGGCGGTCCAGGCTGATTTGTTCCATGGCGGAAATATAGAAGCGAATGAGGCGCTGATTATCAATGTCCGCTGCCAAGTATAGAGTGCTCTGCACGGCGCCGTTTTGAGTTGTGCCGGCTGACAGGACTACTTCATGAACTCCGATTTCGATTCCCATTCACTCAAGAGCAAGTCCGTCCTCATTTTCGGCGGAACGTCCGGAATCGGCCTTTCGGCCGCCAAACAGGCGAAGGCCGCTGGCGCAAGCGTCACGGTTGTCGGGTTCAACGCGGAGGGCGCCGAACAGGTCGCGATCGAGAATGGATTCGCGGGTTGGCGGAGCGCCGACGTGACCAAGCCGGAAACCATCGTCTCGGCACTGGCTGACATCGCTCACGTCGACCATCTCGTTCTCCTCGCGGGAACCTTCGTGGCAGGCAAGGTACTGGAGGCGGATGTCGACTATCTACGACGGGCGTTCGAGGAGCGCGTATGGGCAGCCGTCCATACTTTGCGCACGTTGGGTGATCGCCTGGCGGCCGATGCGTCCGTCACGTTTATTTCCGGCGTGTTGGCCGACCGACCCAATGCCTATGGCACGGCCATTCTTGCCTCTGCGTCGGCCGCGATGGAGGCGCTGGCCAGGGGACTGGTTCTGGAACTCGCGCCTCGCCGTGTCAACACCGTTTCGCCCGGCACCACCGACACGCCGTTGCTGGCTCGCACGCTCGGCGAAGGTCGTGACGCGTACGTCAACGCATTGAAAGACAAATTGCCGCTGCATCGTTTGGGAACCGCTGAAGAAGTGGGCGCTGCAGTGGTGTTCCTCATGAGCAATGGATCAATGAACGGCGAGACGATTCATGTCGACGGCGGCGCCCGCCTTGTCTGAGTCGTGTAAAGGGTTGTCGGCCTTTCCACGCTGGCAAGAACGAGAAGGAGGTTTTGGTGCCTATGCTGTTTGATCCGTTGCAACTCGGGGCGATTGAAGTGCCCAACCGTATCCTTATGGCGCCGATGACGCGTGCGCGGGGAACGCGCGAACACGTACCGACCGCGATGATGGCGGACTATTACAGTCAGCGTGCCTCTGCGGGGCTCATTATCTCGGAGGCGATCGGTATCTCCCGGCAGGGCCTGGGATGGCCTTACGCCACCGGGCTGTGGACAGCTGCGCAAATTGCCGGCTGGCGCAAAGTGACCGATGCCGTGCACAACGCGGGCGGTCGCATCATCGCTCAGCTTTGGCATATGGGGCGAGTCGTGCATCCGAGCTTTCTGGATGGCGCACCGCCGGTCTCCTCGTCCGAGACTACGGCGCCCGGCCATGCTCATACCTACTCGGGCAAGCAGCCCTACACGCAGGCACGCGCACTCGAGACAAACGAAATTCCCGCGATTATCGAGCAGTTCGCCGCCGCAGCACGTCATGCGCTGCAGGCCGGCTTCGACGGCGCGCAGTTGCATGCGTCGAACGGCTATCTGATCGATCAATTCCTGCGAGACAGTTCCAACTTCCGCAGCGACGCGTATGGCGGATCGATCCCGAATCGGCTCCGGCTTCTCATCGAGGCGACCCGGGCTGTCGCGGATGTAGTCGGTCCCGGCCGTACCAGCGTTCGCCTGTCTCCCAACGGCGAAACCCAGGGCGTGCGTGACAGCGATCCCTTGCCGTTGTTTATCGCGGCCGCCGAGGCGCTATCTGCAGTAGGGATCGGGTTCCTGGAACTGCGCGAGCCTCCGCTGAACGGCAGTTTCGGCGTTGGCTACCTCGATCCACTCGCCGCGAAAATTCGGCCGGCTTTCAAAGGGCCGCTGGTGCTCAACTCGGATTTCGACGCAACTCGAGCTCAGGCAGAACTCGATGCAGGCGTTGGCGACGCTGTTACGTTCGGGCGCCCGTTCATCTCCAATCCGGACTTCCCTCGGCGTCTGGCTGAAGCGATTCCTCTTGCGTCGGACGACCCGACAACATGGTTCACGCAAGACGCGGAGGGTTACATCGATTACCCGTTCGCGCCGTCGACGTAACCATGCCTGCCTGAAGCGGGCTCGAGATCAGACGGCGCCCGCGGACGTTCTTTTCGCCTGCCAGCCGCATTCCGGCGACAACCACTCGACCACTCGAGATCGCCTTGGCCGCGACGAGTGCTTCCGCAGCAAAAGTTACTTCCCTGCAACCGTACGAAAGGAACACGATCATGTCATTCATTACAACGCGAGACGGCGTAGACATTTTCTACAAAGACTGGGGACCCAAGGACGCTCAGCCGATCGTGTTCCATCACGGCTGGCCGCTCTCCGCGGATGACTGGGATGCCCAAATGCTCTTCTTCCTGTCGAACGGGTATCGCGTCATTGCCCACGACCGGCGCGGACACGGGCGCTCGTCGCAGGTCGCTGAAGGTCACGACATGGATCATTACGCAGCGGATGCGTTTGCTCTCGTCGAGACGCTGGACCTCAGGAATGCAGTGCATATCGGCCATTCCACCGGCGGGGGCGAAGTGGCTCGCTATGTTGCAAGGCACGGCGAGCCGGCGGGGCGTGTCGCAAAGGTAATTCTCGTGAGCGCCGTGACGCCGCTGATGCTGAAGACGCAATCGAATCCCGAAGGCCTGCCGCTGGATGTCTTCGACGGGCTACGCAAGGGGCTCGCTGAAAATCGCGCACAGTTCTTCATAGACGTGCCCGCGGGCCCGTTCTACGGGTTCAACCGTCCGGACGCGATCGTTCATCAGGGCGTGATTCAGAACTGGTGGCGCCAAGGAATGATGGGTAGTGCGCAAGCCCACTACGAGGGTATCAAGGCGTTTTCGGAAACAGACCAGACCGAAGATCTCCAGTTGATCGACGTGCCGACGTTGGTGCTTCACGGCGAAGATGACCAGATCGTCCCGTACAAAGACGCGGCGCTCAAGGCAATCAAACTGTTGAAGAACGGCAAGCTGAAGACGTTCCCGGGCTTCTCCCATGGGATGTTGACCGTCAACGCAGGTGTCTTGAACGCGGAACTGCTGGCATTCGTTCAAGGCTAGGACTGGCGGTACATGGAGCACCTGCTTGTGCTTCATGTACCGCGCCTGCTTGTCACCCCTATCCGACGGAGCCGAGATGACTGCCGATGTTTTGGCCGTGGCGTTTCGATTCTTTTCGCTTTGGACTGAGAACCGCATCGACGACGCACTGTCGATGCTCTCTGACGAGGTCCTCTACGATAACGTTCCGTTCCCTGACATCGTTGGACGGGACAATGTTCGCAAATTCCACAGCGACTTCGGGATCGGTACGACGTTCAAGGTCGACTGGACGGTGACCCATATCGCCGCAGTGGGAAACGTTATCCTCAACGAGCGGATCGACGTCTTTCAACACGAATCAGGAGGAAAAATCACGCTTCCCGTGATGGGTACCCTCACCATCGTCGATGATCGAATCACGGTTTGGCGAGACTACTTTGATCCCGCGGACTTCGATCGGCAGTTGAGCGCAATCAAGAAGTAATCTTGCACCGCAGCCGCGGATCATGCAATCCATTGCCGAAGCGAGAATCATCTCGGCGCTATTCCCCGGCCGTTTCGAGCCACGCCACTGCGGCTTGTAGACATCGTCGCCAAATTGTACAAGTTCGCCACTCAGTGCACAGCGCCCCTTAGACCGTGATTTCGCGTTGACCCAGCGCTGCTCATCGTAGCGACAGCGTGTCGAGTCGCTCCACGAGACGAGGACCGTCGTCGCATTCAGTCGCTCGACGGCGACGATGGCCTCGGCGACTTCGCCAATACTGCTTGCCGGGACGCCGGTTCTGTTCGGCTCGCGCGCTGTGACCACATTGCCGCCCCTCTGCTCCGGTACACGGGTTCCACCGTCGAGAATGGCAGCAAGCTCCGCGATCATCTGTTCCCAAGGACTGAAGTCGTTCATACCCTGCATCTTCGAAAATGGTGTGAGAGATGCATCCCCTCAACTAGCGGCCGGGATATTGCCGCCACCGGCAGACGGCGCATCGAACAAGCCTCGTCGCAACATTTCAACAATGTGTGGTTTCCACCATATTCATCGGTCAAAGCAGAGCGCAGGTATTCAGATTTTCAGTGATGCGCGGGGTATCCAGCCCGGTAGATTGGCGCATAACAGGTATTGTTTTTCGATTAAGGACGTTAATGACAGCGTGGAGGATACGACGTCTATTTTTTCTTGAAAATTGGAGTGGGACTCCGATGTGTAATTCCACGATGGAACAAGTCGTGGGTGACCGCTCGCGTATTTGCACAAGGTTTCTGATGGGAGGGATACAGGATGGCCCACGCCAACCCCATCGGCAGCCCGCCGGAAAATTACGCGCGCCACGGGCGGGTACCCAATCAAATCGAAAGCTACCAGCCGGACCAGCGCATCCGTACTAACCCTGATTAAAAACACTTATCACGGTGAAAAATTCCGCATCTTATTGAGCGGATATCGGCTCGCTATAGTGGCTCGCTTTCCCGCACGCCATCGCTCGCGTGCGGCCGATACGCAGACGAACGGCAGGAGCCCCTTGATGACCACCGCTACCCGATTCACCGAAGTCGAGGATCTGATGCCCGCCGCCGGCGGGCTGCGCGAGATCCGTCACCACATCCATCACCATCCCGAACTCGCGTACGAAGAGCACGACACGGCCGCGCTCGTCGCGGACAAGCTCGAGCAATGGGGCTGGCAGGTGACGCGCGGGGTCGGCAAGACGGGCGTCGTCGGCACGCTGCGGGTGGGCGACGGCGCACGCAGCATCGGCATTCGCGCGGACATGGATGCGCTGCCGATCGTCGAGGCGACCGGCCTGCCGTATGCGAGCGGCACGCACGGCAAGATGCACGCGTGCGGCCACGACGGCCACACGACGATGCTGCTCGGCGCCGCGCAGCATCTCGCGAAGACCCGCAACTTCTCGGGCACCGTGCACCTGTATTTCCAGCCGGCGGAAGAGCACGGCGTCGACAGCGGCGCGAAGAAGATGATCGACGACGGCCTGTTCGAGCGCTTCCCGTGCGACGCCGTGTTCGGCATGCACAACCATCCGGGCGCGGCGCCCGGCGTCTTTCTCACGCGGCGCGGCCCGTTCATGTCGGCGGGCGACAAGGCGATCATCACGATCGAAGGTGTCGGCGGCCACGCGGCGCGGCCGCACCTGACGGTCGACCCGGTCGTCGTCGCGGCGAGCATCGTGATGGCGCTGCAGACGATCGTCGCGCGCAACGTCGACCCGTCGCAGCCGGCGGTCGTCACGGTCGGCTCGATGCACGCGGGCACCGCGAACAACGTGATTCCGAACGGCGCGCGCCTCGAACTCAGCGTGCGGTCGTTCAGCCCGGACGTGCGCGCGCTGCTCAAGCGCCGCATCACCGAGCTGGCCGAAACGCAGGCCGCGAGCTACGGCGCGACCGCGAACGTCGAGTACATCGAGGGCTATCCGGTCGTCGTCAATACGGATGCCGAAACGGATTTCGCCGCGCAGGTCGCACGCGAACTCGTCGGCGACGCGCACGTGGTCGAGCAGACCGACCTGCTGATGGGCAGCGAGGATTTCGCGTTCATGCTGCAGCAGCGGCCGGGCTCGTTCGTGCGGCTCGGCAACGGCGAAGGCGAGGACGGCTGCATGGTGCACAACCCGAAATACGACTTCAACGATCGCAACCTGCCGATCGGTGCGGCGTTCTGGACGCGCCTCGTGGAGCGTTATCTCGGGCAGTGAGCGCGGCGGCGGGCGACCGGCGGCCGGCGCTTCCGACCGCATTGAGAGGACACACGAACCATGCAGAAAGACCATCTCGCGCTGCACGCTGCATCGACGGGCGCCGCCGAAACCGATACGCGCGGCGCACCGGCCGTCACGCGGCGCGGCGCGATCGCCGCGGCGGTGATTGGCAACTGGCTGGAATTCTTCGATTTCACCGTGTACGGCTTCTTCGCGGTGCTGATCGGCAAGTTGTTCTTCCCGTCGAGCGACCCGACCACGTCGCTGTTGCTGTCGGTCGCGACGTTCGCCGCCGGCTTCTTCACGCGGCCGCTCGGCAGCGTCGTGCTCGGCGTCTACGCGGACCGCAAGGGGCGCAAGGCCGCGCTGAACCTGACGATCATGCTGATGGCGCTCGGCACCGGCCTGATCGCGATCGCGCCGACCTATGCGCAGGCCGGCGTGGCCGCGCCGCTGCTGGTCGTGTTCGCGCGGCTGTTGCAGGGCTTCTCGCAGGGCGGCGAATTCGGCGCGGCGACGTCGACGCTGCTCGAACAGGGCGGCACGTCGCGCCGCGGTTTCCGCGCGAGCTGGCAGCTCGCGACGCAGGGCGGCGCCGCGCTGATGGGCTCGGGCTTCGCGGCGCTGCTGTCGAACACGATGACGAAGGACGCGCTGGAAAGCTGGGGCTGGCGGCTGCCGTTCCTCGTCGGCGTGCTGATCGCGCCGGTCGGCATGTACCTGCGCCGCCGGCTCGCGGACGACGCGCCCGGCGACCGCCATCACGGCATCGAACGCGGCGTGCTGCACGCGCTGTTCTCGAAGCACACGCGCACGGTGCTGCTGCTGATGCTCACGGTGATGGGCGGCACGGTGTCGACCTACATCCTGACGTTCTACATGCCGACCTACGCGATCCACACGCTCGGCCTGCCGATGAAGCTGTCGATGTTCGTCGGCGTCGCGTCGGGCTGCGTGATGCTGGTCACGTGCCCGCTGTTCGGCTGGCTGTCGGACAGGCTCGGTAGCCGCCGCCTGCCGATCTTCGTCGGCCGCGGCGTGCTGGTCGTGCTGCTGTTCCCGGCGTTCTGGCTGATGAACCATCATCCGACGCTGTCGGTGATCCTGCCGCTGACCGCGCTGATGCTGCTGTTCTATTCGCTCGGCTCGGCATCGGAAATGGCGCTGATGTGCGAGTCGCTGCCGCGCCACGTGCGTGCGACGGGCATCTCGATCGCGTATGCGCTCGCGGTGACGATCTTCGGCGGCACCGCGCAACTGATCGCGACCTGGCTCGTGAAGACGACCGGCAGCAAGCTCGCGCCGGCCGGCTACGTGGCCGCGTGCGTGGTGCTGTCGCTGATCGCGGTCGCGATGCTGCGCGAGACGGCGCGGGAATCGCTGGACTGACGCGCGCGATGCGCGAGGCGGGCGGCGGCGCGGCCCCATGCGCTTACCGCCCGCGCACCACCCTCAGATACGACGCGAGCATCGTCGCGAGTTCCTGCGCGGCCGGCGTCAGCGGCACGGCCGCGCGTTGCAGCAGGCACACGTCCTGCGCTTCGGCCTGCTCGCGCACGGGCACCTTCGCAAGCGCGCCGGCGAACGGCCCGTGCCGCGTGATCGCTTCGGTTTCGAGCGCGAGCGAATCGGTCTGCGTGACGATCTGCAGCGTCTCGAACATCCCTTCGACGGTCGCGAGAATCTTAGGCGGCGGCAGGCCGTGCGCGTCGAAATACGCGAGCAGCCGGTTGACGACCGGGTCGGCGCTCAGGTTCGGCGAGCGCGTGGACACCCATGCATGGTCGGCCAGCTCGGCGAGCGATTGCGCGTGCATCGCCGGGTGCCCGTTGCGGCAGACGACCACCGGCGCCGACGTGCGCAGCGGCGTGACCGCGAGATCGGTCGTGTCGGTCTGCTTCGCGACCAGCGCGATCGCGAAATCGACCGCGCGCTCGCGCAGCCAGCCGATCATCATCCGCGACGTGCCGGTGCGCAGGTGCACGTCCACCTTGTCGAAGCGCGCGCGGAACGCGGTCAGCACGGGCGCGAACGCGTCGATCAGCGGCTCGGTCACGAGGCCGAGCGTGACGGTGCCTTCGTAGGCGCCGCTCAACTGACGGATTTCCCGCTCGACCTGCTCGCATTCGCCGAGGATCGAACCGGAGCGCGCGAGCAGCCGCTGGCCGACGGCCGTCGGCACGATCCCGCGATTGGTGCGCGTGAACAGCGTCGCGCCGAGCGTCGCCTCGAGGCCCTGCAGTTGCTGCGTGACGCCGCTTTGCGCGAGATCGAGCGCGCGGGCGGCCGCGCGCAGGCTGCCGTGCTCGACGACGGCCTGGAAGATGCGGAGCTGGGACAGCGTGAACGCCATGGGAAGCTGCGAGGCCGGTGATCGGAAATACCGATCATGATAAGTCAGCCGATGGTTCCGGCGGGAGCCCGCGGCGCCTACGATCGCAGGCAGTCCGGCTCATGCCGTTTGTCCCGCTTCCTGCCCATCGTCGACCATGAAACGCTTCCTTATCCCGCTCGTTTCCCTGTGCATTGGCCTGGCGGCCAGGTCCGCGTTTGCGCTCGACGCGCACGTGGTGCGGCTCGGCATCGACCCGACCTATCCGCCGATGGATGCGAAAGCGCCCGACGGCAGCCTGAAGGGTTTCGACGTCGATCTCGGCAACGAGATCTGCCGCCGCGCGCAGTTGCGCTGCCAGTGGGTCGAGCTTGAATTCTCCGGGATGATCCCCGCGTTGCAGGCGCGCAAGATCGACGCGATCCTGTCGTCGATGGCGATCACCGCGAAGCGCGAGAAGCAGATCCTGTTCTCGTCGAAGCTGTTCCGCTTCAAGTCGCGTCTCGTCGCGCGGCCCGGCAGCGGGCTCGACGGCACGGCGGCGTCGCTGGCCGGCAAGCGCGTCGGCGTGCAGTCGGGCACGCAGTTCGAATCGTGGGCGCTCGCGCACTGGGCGCCGGCCGGCGTCGGCGTGGTGCCGTACAAGAGCCAGGACGACGTGTTCGCCGATCTCGTGAACGGCCGCCTCGACGCGGCGCTGCTCGGCACCGTGGAAGCCGACTACGGGTTCCTGCGCCAGCCGCGCGGCAAGGGTTTCGCGTTCGTCGGCGCGCCGCTCGACATGGGCGATCGCGGCGTCGGCATCGGCATGCGGCAATCGGATACCGCGCTGAAGGCGTCGATCGACGGTGCGATCGCGTCGATGCTGAAGGACGGCACGTACGACCGGATCGCGAAACAGTACTTCGATTTCAACCCGTACGGCGACTGAGCGCCGTGCCGGCCGATTCCTCCGATTCCCCCGTTTTCCTCCGTTCGAGACCATCGATGCAGATTCGCACCACGCCGCTCCTGCCGCCGTCGATCGGCACGCAGCGCACGCTGACGAGCTTTCATTTCGGGCCGGCCGACAGCGGCCGCAAGATCTACCTGCAGGCTGCACTGCACGCGGACGAGACGCCCGCGATGCTCGCGGCGGTCGTGCTGAAGCAGCGTCTCGCGCAGCTCGACGCCGCAGGCCGGCTCGCGGCCGACATCGTGCTCGTGCCGGTGTCGAACCCGATCGGCCTCAATCATCATCTGCTCGGGCAGTTCATCGGCCGTTTCGATCTCGCGAGCGGCCGCAACTTCAATCGCGGCTTCCTGCCGCTCGCGGAGATCGCCGCGCGTGCGCGCGACCGGCTGGGCGACGACGGCGCACGCAATCGCGTGATCGTGCGCGAATGCGTCGGCGCGGCGCTCGACGACATCGCGCCGCGCACCGAATTCGATGCGCTGCAGCTTGCGCTGCTGAAGCTGTCGTACGACGCCGACGTCGTGATCGACCTGCATTGCTCGCTCGAAGCGGTGATGCACGTGTACACGAGCGATACCGCGTGGCCGGACGTCGAGCCGCTCGCGCGCTATCTCGGTGCGGAGGTGTCGCTGCTCGCCGAGGATTCCGGCGGGCATGCGTTTGACGATGCGCATCACCTGCTGTGGTCGCGGTTGCGAGAGCATTTGCCGGACGGCACGCCGATGGCGGCCGGCACCGTGGCCGTGACGGTCGAGTGCCGCGGCCAGCGCGACGTGACGTACGAGTACGCGCAACGCGACGCCGACGCGCTGGTCGACTATCTCGTGTGGTTCGGCGCAGTGCGCGGCGAGCGTGCGCCGCTGCCGCCGCTGGCCGCGCCGGCCACGCCGCTCGCGGGCAGCGAGCAGTTTTACGCGCCGGTGAGCGGGATCCTCGTGCACCGTGCGGCGATCGGCGCGACGATCCGGGCGGGCGATCCGCTGTTCGACATCGTCGATCCGCTGACGGATGCGGTCACGACGATCGCGAGCGCGACCGATGGCGTGTTCTACATGCGCCGCGCGATCCGTTTCGTGACGGCCGGCGCGCCGCTCGGCCGCGTGACGGGCACGGTGCCGGTGCGAAAGGGGATGCTGCTGGGCGCGTGAGCGGCGCCGGGCGCGCACGCTGTCCGAGATGCGCCGTGCAATTTCGTTCTCGTCAAATTGACCGGGCGTTGCCGCGCCCCTAAATTGGGTGATGCGGAGCGCGCTCCGTGTTCCGTGAGAAGGACGTTGCAAGCAGAGTCAGAGAGTTGAGCGGGCGGCGCATGCCGCCCGTCTTTTTATCCGCGCTATCCGCAAATGACCGTCGTGCCGATCCCCGGGCGAAGTAACCGCTCAACCGCGCCGCGCCACCAGTTCCGATACCGTCTGCGCAGCCTGCTGCAACGGCCCGAGGAACTCCTTCACCATCTGCTTCGCGGTATGCCGCTGCGCGTTGCCGCTGATGTTCATCGCGGCGATGATCTGCCCGCGCCGGTTGCGGATCGGCGCGGACAGCGACATCAGCCCCACTTCGAGTTCCTGGTCGACCACGGCCCAGCCCTGCTGGCGCGCCTGCGCGATCGCCGCCTTCAGCTCGCCGAGGTCGGTGATCGTGCGCGGCGTATGCGCGCGGATGCCGCTCTGCGCGAGCGTGTCGTCGAGCGCCGCGTCGTCGAGCGCGGACAGCAGCACGCGGCCCATCGACGTGCAGTACGCGGGCAGCCGGCTGCCGATCGACAGGTTGATCGTCATGATCTTGCGGGTCGGCACGCGCAGCACGTAGACGATCTCGGTGCGGTCGAGCACCGCGGCCGAGCAGCTTTCGTGGATCTGCGCGGACAACTGCTCCATCACCGGATCGGCGAGATTCCAGAACGGCATCGATGTGAGATACGCGAAGCCGAGCTCGAGGATCTTCGGCGTGAGCCGGAACAGCCGGCCGTCGGCCTCGACGTAGCCGAGCGTCTGCAGCGTGAGCAGGATCCGGCGCGCGCCCGCGCGCGTGAGGCCGGTGGCCGACGCGACCTCGGTGAGCGTCTGCTCCGGGCGTGCCGCGTCGAACGCGCGGATCACCGCGAGGCCGCGTGCGAACGACTGCACATAGGAGTCGCCGGGTTTCGTCTGAATATCGTCGGTTGTCATGAGCGCCTGGAATGTCGTGCAGCCGAGAAGATAGCGCATGGGGCCTGACACGCCAACCACCCGGCGGACTGTGCCCTTGACAGGTCGTCCCTGCACTCCCTATGATGCGTTGAACGTTCGATACACGATCTTATGTTCGTATATAGAACATTTAAGCGCATCCCGGCGGGCAATGCAAGGGGCGCGCCCTGTTCATTTCCCAGCCTTTCACGGGACCGGAGACACTGATGACCGAAGCTTTTCTGTGTGATGCGATCCGTACGCCGATCGGGCGTTACGGCGGTGCACTGTCCGGCGTGCGCGCCGACGATCTGGGCGCGGTGCCGCTCAAGGCGCTCGTCGAGCGCAACCGCGACGTCGACTGGACGGCGATCGACGACGTGATCTACGGCTGCGCGAACCAGGCCGGCGAGGACAACCGCAACGTCGCGCGCATGTCCGCGCTGCTCGCCGGTTTGCCGGAAGGCGTGCCGGGTTCGACGATCAATCGCCTGTGCGGTTCCGGGATGGACGCGGTCGGCGTGGCCGCGCGTGCGATCAAGTCGGGCGAAGCCGCGCTGATGGTCGCCGGCGGCGTCGAGAGCATGACGCGCGCGCCGTTCGTGATGGGCAAGGCCGCGAGCGCGTTCGCGCGGCAGGCCGACATCTACGATACGACGATCGGCTGGCGCTTCGTCAATCCGTTGATGAAACAGCTGCACGGTGTCGATTCGATGCCGGAAACCGCCGAGAACGTCGCGGTCGATTACAACGTCAGCCGCGCGGATCAGGATCTGTTCGCGCTGCGCAGCCAGCAGAAGGCCGCGCGGGCGCAGCAGGACGGTACGCTGGCCGAAGAAATCGTGTCGGTCACGATTGCGCAGAAGAAGGGCGATCCGGTGGTCGTGTCGCGCGACGAGCATCCGCGCGAGACGTCGCTCGAAACGCTCGCGAAGCTGAAGGGCGTCGTGCGCCCGGACGGCTCGGTGACGGCCGGCAACGCGTCGGGCGTGAACGACGGCGCCGCCGCGCTGCTGCTCGCGAACGAGGAAACCGCGAAGCGCTTCGGCCTGACGCCGCGCGCCCGCGTGCTCGGGATCGCGACGGCCGGCGTCGCGCCGCGCGTAATGGGCATCGGCCCCGCGCCGGCCACGCAGAAGCTGCTCGCGCGGCTCGGGATGACGATCGACCAGTTCGACGTGATCGAGCTGAACGAGGCGTTCGCGTCTCAGGGCCTCGCGGTGCTGCGCATGCTCGGCGTCGCCGACGACGATCCGCGCGTGAACCCGAACGGCGGCGCAATCGCGCTCGGCCACCCGCTCGGCGCATCGGGTGCGCGCCTCGTGACGACCGCGATGTACCAGTTGCATCGCACGAACGGCCGTTTTGCGCTGTGCACGATGTGCATCGGCGTCGGCCAGGGCATCGCGATCGCGATCGAACGCGTCTGAGCGGCGTGATGCGGTGAAGCGGCGGATACGCGCCGCTTTGCCGCTGCGCTGTGTCCGCCACGATGGGCGGCACGAGGTGTCTCGTGCCGCCCATCGTCGTTAACCGGCCAGCGACAGTTGCCTGAGGCGCGCGTCGTTATCCGCGTGCCGGGCCGTCAGGCCGTCGGCCCTTCCAGGTGAATGTCCTCGGGTTCGAGCGCATAAAGCTCCGGATCGGGCGCCGTGCTGACCGTGAAGCCGAGCCGCAGGTAGAAGTCGATCGTGCGCTGCGACGGCGTGGCCGACACGTACAGGCGCTCGGCGCCCATCGCGCGCGCCTGCGCGCGGGCCGCGCGGTAGAGCTGTTCGCCGAGCCCACAGCCGCGCCAGTCGTGGCTCACGTGCAGGAACTTCAGCTGCAGCATGTCGCGTTGCGGGCCGAGCGGCCGGCTGTCGACGATCGCTGCCGCGACGAGCCGTGTGCCGTCGAACCTGCCGAGAAACCAGCCGCCGCGGTCGTGGCAGTCGAGCAGGATCGGCGTGTAGTGATCGGCTTCGCCGTCGGGCCAGCCGGCCACGTCGTAGAACTCGGGCACGAGATGCAGCGCGCCGTCGCGCAGCACGTACAGGTGTTCGATGATTTCGCGCCGGTCGATGGTCCACACGAGCGGCACGTCGTCGCGCGCAAGCGGGCGGGCCGACAGCGCGTCGCGGTCGGCGGCGGTGCGGCGCGTCATGCGGCCACCCGGTGTGCAGCGAGCGCGATCATCAACGGCAGGTGTGGCATACCGTCGGGCGGCGCCATCCGGTGGCCGTCCAGTTCACGCTTTTCCGGGAACCGCGTGGCGCCGCCATTGCGGAAAAACGCGGCCGGATCGCCTTGATGGCTGCCATGCGCGACCGTCGCCGTATTCCGGGACAGTCGATTCAGTTCATGCAATGCCTTTTTCATCGAATTCAGGTGGAATGGATCAGGATAGGCCAATCGTTTCGCCGCACGCAACGGCTGCGGGCATTGTCGATGCCGTGTGGTACTTCGTGACAGGCAGATAAACGCGCGCGGCGATTATCGCCGGATTACTTGATCGAAATCATGGTAATGGCCGAATTGCCTATTTCATGCGCAACGGAATTAAGGTTTTCCGGTGAATTGCCGACAGTAAGGACGAGAGTGTCGTAAAGCGATCAACCGTTTTTCGGCTACTGAGCGCAATTTCAGCGCGGCGCGGACGACAGATCCGCCTTTCGGAGCCTTGCATGCGCAACAACCAGCCCGTTACCCAACAGGAATTCGATTTTCCCGACGACGTCACGCTGATGTCGACGACCGATGCCGACAGCATCATCACCTACGCGAACACGACGTTCGCGCAGGTGAGCGGCTTCTCGAACGAGGAGCTCGTCGGCCAGCCGCACAACGTGGTGCGGCATCCGGACATGCCGAAGGAGGCGTTCGCCGACATGTGGGCGACGCTGCGGCGCGGCGAGCCGTGGACTGCGCTCGTGAAGAACCGCCGCAAGAACGGCGATCACTACTGGGTGCGCGCGAACGCGATTCCGGTGATGCGCAACGGCGCGCCGCAAGGCTATATGTCGGTGCGCACGAAGGCGCCGCACGACGAGAGCCAGGCCGCGGACGCGCTGTATCGCGCGTTTCGCGAAGGCAAGGCCGGCCAGCGCCGGTTCCACAAAGGGCTCGTCATCCGCACCGGACTGCTGCGGATCGCATCGCTGTCGCAGACGATGTCGGTGCGTGCGCGCGTTCATGCGGCGCTGTGCGTGCTGGCGCCGGCCGTCGTCGGCACGGGCTGGGCTTGCGGGCTCACCGGCGGCGGGCTCGCCGCGTTTGCCGGCGTGACGGTTGGCGTGGCGGCCGCGGCCGGCTGGTGGCTCGATGCGCAGATCGTGCAACCGCTGAAGCGGCTGCATGAACAGGCGCTGAACGTCGCGACCGGCGAGAGCCGCAGCGGCGTGCGGATGAATCGCGTCGACGAGATCGGCATGACGCTGCGCACGCTCAACCAGCTCGGGCTGATGTTCCGCTGGCTCGTCGACGACGTCAGCGAACAGGTGCACAACGTGCAGCGTGCGAGCAACGAGATCGCGCAGGGCAACAGCGACCTGAGCGCGCGCACCGAACAGGCCGCCTCGAGCGTGCAGCAGACGGCCGCGTCGATGGCGGAAATGACGGCGACCGTATCGAGCAATGCGGAGACGGCGTTGCAGGCGAATCAGCTGTCGGTGTCCGCGAGCGATGCGGCCGAGCGCGGCGGGCAGGCGGTGAGCGAGGTCGTCACGACGATGAGCGAGATCACCGACAGCTCGCGCAGGATTGCCGACATCATCGGCGTGATCGACGGCATCGCGTTCCAGACCAACATCCTCGCGCTGAATGCGGCGGTCGAGGCCGCGCGTGCCGGCGAACAGGGGCGCGGCTTCGCGGTGGTGGCCGGCGAAGTGCGCGCGCTCGCGCAGCGCAGCGCGAACGCGGCGAAGGAGATCAAGACGCTGATCGGCGCGAGTGTCGAGCGGGTCGAGTCGGGCGCGCGGATCGTCGACGGTGCGGGGAAGACGATGGAGGACATCGTCACGCAGGTGAAGCGCGTGTCGGACCTGATTGCCGAGATCAGCTCGTCGACGGCCGAGCAGAGCACGGGCGTCGAGCAGGTCGACCAGGCGGTCGTGCATCTGGACAACATCACGCAGCAGAACGCGGCGCTCGTCGAACAGAGCACGGCGGCATCGGAAAGCCTGAAGCAGCAAGCGACGCGGCTCGTGGATGCGGTGAACGTGTTCAGGTGATGGTTGCAAGAGTGCGCGACGTGCGGGTTCGATCGATGAATGCCGGATGTCGCGCACAGCGCTTATTCAGATTTGCGGGTTCAATCGAATGGCGACGAATGAGAAATATTCGTATTCCAGATTTTGTCGTTGCGCATTAAATCGCACCGAAATCATGGTGCGCAATGGTCAGACGAATCGCCGGCAAACCGTTGCCCGGAAAGGCATTTCGTTTTATCCGTGAACAAATTATTCGGCAAAAACAAGATGATGCATATTTAATGAATATTTACCCGAATACGGCATAATGTTTTCGGCGAATTTGCCGAAAGCGCAGGAGCCGACTCACGCGCATGCGAATCGATCGCCATGCGCGGGGTCTCGAATCAATCGACGAGCGGACGCAAGATCCGTCACCCGGAGCTCCACACCATGCGCAACAACCAGCCTGTCACGCAACGCGAATTCGAATTTGCCGATGATGCGACGCTGATGTCGACGACCGATGCCGACAGCTATATCACGTACGCGAACGCGGCATTCATCCAGGTCAGCGGCTTTTCGCCCGAGGAGATCGAAGGCCAGCCGCACAACGTGGTGCGTCACCCGGACATGCCGAAGGAAGCGTTCGCCGACATGTGGGCGACGCTCAAGGGCGGCGAGCCGTGGACCGCACTCGTAAAGAATCGCCGCAAGAACGGCGATCACTACTGGGTGCGCGCGAACGCGATTCCGGTGATGCGCAACGGGCAGCCGAAGGGTTACATGTCGGTGCGCACGAAGGCGACGCGCGACGAGATCGCGGCCGCCGAGGCGCTATATCGCGATTTCCGCGAAGGCAAGGCCGGCAGCCGCCGGTTCCACAAGGGATTGATCGTCCGCACGGGCGCGATGCGCGTCGCATCGCTGTTCCAGACGATGTCGGTGCGGGCCCGGCTGGTGTCGACGCTGTGCGTGCTGGCGCCGGCGGTCGTCGGCGCCGGCTGGGCGGGCGGGTTGACCGGCGGGGCGCTCGCGGCGTTTGCCGGTGCGGCGGTCGGCGTGACGGCGGCCGCCGGGCTGTGGCTCGACGCGCAGATCGTGCGGCCGCTCCGGCAGTTGCGCGACGAGGCGTTGCGCGTGGCGACCGGCGAGAGCCGCAGCGGTGTGCGGATGAACCGTGTCGACGAGATCGGCATGACGCTGCGCACGCTCAACCAGCTCGGGCTGATGTTCCGCTGGCTCGTCGACGACGTCAGCGAACAGGTGCTGAACGTGCAGCGCGCGAGCAACGAGATCGCGCAAGGCAACAACGACCTGAGCGCGCGCACCGAGCAGGCGTCGACGAGCGTGCAGCAGACGGCCGCGTCGATGGCCGAGATGACGGCGACCGTGTCGAGCAATGCGGAAACGGCGCTGCAGGCGAACCAGTTGTCCGTTTCCGCGAGCGAGGCGGCCGGGCGCGGCGGGCAGGCGGTGAACGAAGTCGTCGCGACGATGAACGACATCACCGACAGCTCGCGCAAGATCGCGGACATCATCGGCGTGATCGACGGTATCGCGTTCCAGACCAACATCCTCGCGCTGAATGCGGCCGTCGAGGCGGCGCGCGCGGGCGATCAGGGGCGCGGTTTCGCGGTGGTGGCCGGCGAAGTGCGCGCGCTCGCGCAGCGCAGCGCGAACGCGGCGAAGGAGATCAAGATGCTGATCGGCGCGAGCGTCGAACGGGTCGAGTCGGGCGCGCGGATCGTCGATGGTGCGGGGAAGACGATGGAAGATATCGTCACGCAGGTGAAGCGTGTGTCGGATCTCATTGCCGAGATCAGCTCGTCGACGGCCGAGCAGAGCACGGGCGTCACGCAGGTCGACCAGGCGGTCGTGCATCTGGACAACATTACGCAGCAGAACGCGGCGCTGGTCGAACAGAGCACGGCGGCGTCGGAAAGCCTGAAGCAGCAGGCGACGCGGTTGGTCGAGGCGGTGAACGTGTTTCGCTGATCGCGGTGAGCGGGTGATGCGGAATGCGGCCCGCATTGCGCGGGCCGACGTGAGGGGCTGCTACGTCATCGCACCTTGGGTATGGGATTCAGGTTCGGGCAACAGTGGTCCGGGCATCCTGGACTGACGTTCACTTCGACGCGTCGCCCGGATTGATCGAACACGTCCGGTTTGAAAATTTTCCCCGTCAAGGCGCTTTTCTCGCCACGGATCGAATGCTGATCCAGGATGGCCATCACGCTTTCCGCTCGTTGCGTTGCAAGCTGTTGCGCGTCGCGTTCGGTTTGTTCGGCCAGACCGATCAACCATACCGTGTCAATGATCGGAAAGCGTTTGTGCATGTCGGTCGACCATGCCGACAGCCTCGACAGTTCAGTCGGAGAAATCGCGCTCGAATCGGCATCGAAAACAATATCGATGTAATGAGCGGGCATGTTCGACGCGCCGTCACAGGCGAACGCCGCATGTGCACAGCTCAATGCGAGCACGGCGGTGGTCAGGAATTTGATCACTGTCGATATCGTACCCGCGACGCTGTTGGCATTTTGGAATGAGAACACCGCATACGTGGGCGCTTCGTGATCAGCGATTGATGAGCTTGCTGTGTGGCGTCACGCGAGGGTCATCACACATCCATGCGCAGCTACCTTTACATATCGGCGTAAATTCCACGATTATCTGATTGGTTTTTATTGTTCCATCTGGTCGTCGTGTAATCATTTCATCGGTAAATGTCTTTTTTTCGATAAGGATGTGATCGGGGTTGATGCCAAGTTGTTGTAAATATTCTTTTGCGTTTTCTCCTCGCATATTTTTCAGTTTTTCGATGTTATTCTCGTAAGCGAAGGCGCCCGCAATTATTATTGCTTGAATTTCGACATTCGGCCATTTTTTTGCCTCGATAACGCTATTGGCTATTGTCACTCTGTCTGAATTGGAAAGTGTGGTCGTGTTGAATGGAAGTTGCAACCGCGCTTCCTCGCCTATCGTGCATGGCACCGCTATGTCCGGTAGCATTGACAACAGCGTGAGTGCGCAGACTGCAACGCTGGATTTAATGGATTTTCTTTTGATCATTCGATTGTCTTGTCAAGGGTTGCTATGTATCCGGTAATGCTGTCTGCATTGTTAATGGAAAGGGTTGGATTGTTCATCGCAAAAATTCTCATTCCTGATTCGCTGTTTCCATACATGGCGTCGTCTGAATCGAATGTGTCGGTGAAATGGGTGCATTCGTGAATTAACACCTTTATCTGTGCCTCATGATACAGCTCGCCAAACGGGTCGCTGCAAAATGACGAGTAGATCGCAATGATTCGTTTATGGGAGTCGGGCTTGCAAACGGCGGCGCGGTTTTGGCCGCTGTCAGGTACGACTGCGCAAGATAGATTCCTGCTGGTCTCGCTGTCCCATCGAACAATTTTCTCTGGCACTAACTCTCGCATCGCGGCGCGCAATCGTGGAAGACCAGCCGACAACCTGTCGTGAATCTGCGCGTTAGCACGTCCGAAATAGGTGGTGACGCGCGCTTGTTCGCCCGCGTCCCATCGTACTAGCGCTGCAATGCGATCATCAATCAGACGGACGGCTTCATCGCGAGCGCGCATCACGATCTTTCTGAACTCTTCGTTGCTCATGTTCGGGCATATCGGCTTCGTGTTGATATCGACATACACCTTGGAACCGGGCCTTGTGTTCGTCATGGCCGTATCGTGTACCAGCACGTAGTCGTCGTCAGGATTCGGCATTTCTGTTCCTCGTAATCTCGAACTTGATCGATTCCGCATATGCGGATGTGACGCGTTGCGTGTGGCCTGTTGCGTCAGTCACGCCGGTGAATATCTTTCCGGATGACAGGCGAATCCGATAGCCGACATTCGCGAGCGGTCGCCCGCTATCTGCCTCGCGCAACACGTACTGTTCGTCATGGATGCGGGATACGGGGGCATATCGCGCGGGCGTGAATGCGGAAAGCGCGGTTAATGCGGTGGCCGCATTGCGACTGCCATCGTCCTCGTAAAAAACCGTGCAATCGCTGCCGGACATTAGAAGGTTTTGTCCGCACGGACAGAGTACCGCGTCGCCCTCTAAAGCCATACATCGCTCGTGCGATATCACGCGTACCGCGCTGGCAGCTATCGGGAACGTTCCCTCGCAATTTCCACACGTCGCTTTGTCACCGTTGACGGCAATGGTTCTGCCGTTGCTAAACATGTTCGACGAACCACTGATGACGATTCCGCCTGTCGTTGTGGAGTCGCCGATCCTGACTGCTCGTCGGCCCATGACTATCTCCTCAATCGAAGTTGGTAAAGACCCAACTCGCTGACTCCGGGTCATAAATTGCGTATTGATCGATATTTGCATCTTCAACTTCGATGGTCGGCGGCATGCGGGCCAATGCTTCGGCCTCTGCATCGGCTATCTGCTCGGTGGTCCACGCATGCATCGAGTCCAGTGTCGTCCCGAACGCGGATAACCCCGCACGCAGATAAGCTGTTTGGATTTGCTCGATCACTTCATCCGCGAAGCGGATCGTGAAATGGTCACGCCGAACGATTGGCACATCAAACGACGAAGCGAAGTAGACCATCAAGGGATGCCCCGCATCGGAAACGATCAGACGTCCCCCGGTCGCCCCGTACGCATAGTTCAAGGCGACAAGTAGTCGACCATGCTGTTCCATGAAATGACGGGTATCGACTTGTCGAAAATCGATCGGCCAAACGTGGTCATCCTCGCGTGCGAGCGTTCTCGAGCCTATGACCGCATCAAGTGGGGAGAGGTAGGTGCAAATGAACGGATCGTGCGTGCAAATCATTTTCATGTTGCCGCTATACGTCGGATCGATCGAGTCGGGCGCATCGGTCGGTGGCGTGTGTAGCTGCTGCACCATCGCGTAAAGCCGGATCGATGAGTGAAGAAAGTAGGGGCAATCGGCATGCTCTTCTTCTTTCATGAAGTCGGACATCTTCTGTATGGACGAGCCATAGACAGTGATCGGTAATATTTTCTTTGTCTATAGAACGAGTACGATTTTTATTTCGTAATCCGACTTAAATAGGGATTTTGAAACGATCAGCAAAGCCGAAGGAAGGGTGAGCGAGCAGAGTGTGGCAGCATCGGTCCAGTCTGAGGCGGCAGGCGACGTGGCTGGTGGATGAGTTGGGCGTGTTTCGGTGAGCGCATAAAGAGTCGACGCAGGTGTGGCGAGGAAGTCGCCCGCCCACGCGTCACGACAGTAGCTGCTGACGTGTGTCGGGGCTCCACCGGCTGCAATGGTGCCAACGTGCGCTGACTCCATGCACACCGGGCCGTCGGGTGAAGGGTTCATGCGCGAGCAAACCTGATCGAGGCGGAGCGCTCAATCTAGTGGCTTGCAGCGAAATGGGAATGAGACTTGAACGAAATACGTGCGCGATATGAGGTATCGACGAATACAGCGTCGAATCGCGTGCGTAGAGTGCGGAGACATCGCGCGTATCAAGGTGACGCGGGCGCGACGGAGAGGGGGGCCGGCCCGCGTCGGGCCACCCGGTTCCGGCCGGGCGGCCAGGGCCCGCCGCCGAAGCGGCAGGCCCCGAACCGTCAGACGGCGAGGCAGAGGTACTTGATCACGACGTAGTCGTCGATGCCGTAGTGCGAGCCTTCGCGGCCGAGGCCCGACTGCTTGACCCCGCCGAACGGCGCGACTTCGTTCGAGATCAGGCCCGTGTTCACGCCGACCATCCCATATTCGAGCGCTTCGGCCACCTTCCACACGCGGCCGATGTCGCGGCTGTAGAAGTACGCGGCGAGGCCGAACTCGGTGTCGTTCGCGAGGCGGATCACCTCGTCGTCGCTGCCGAACTTGAACAGCGGCGCGAGCGGCCCGAACGTCTCTTCCTTCGCGACCTTCATCGCCGGCGTGACACCCGTCAGCACGGTCGGCTCGAAGAAGCCGTGGCCGAGCGCGTGGCGCTTGCCGCCCGTCACGACGGTCGCGCCCTTCGCGAGCGCGTCCTCGATGTGCGCCTCGACCTTCAGCACGGCCGCTTCGTTGATCAGCGGACCCTGCGTGACGCCCGGCTCCGTGCCGCGGCCGACCTTCAGCTCGCCGACCGCCGCCGCGAGCTTCTGCGCGAACTGGTCGTACACGGCTTCGTGCACGTAGAAGCGGTTCGTGCACACGCACGTCTGGCCGCTGTTGCGGTACTTGGACGCGATCGCGCCCTGCACGGCCGCATCGAGATCGGCGTCGTCGAACACGATGAACGGCGCGTTGCCGCCGAGCTCCAGCGACACCTTCTTCACCGTCGCCGCGCATTGCGCCATCAGCAGGCGGCCGACCGGCGTCGAGCCCGTGAACGACAGCTTGCGCACGATCGGGTTCGACGTCAGCTCGCCGCCGATCGCCTTCGGGTCGCCCGTGACGACGCTGAACACGCCGGCCGGCACGCCCGCGCGCTCGGCCAGCACGGCCATCGCGAGCGCGGAGAACGGCGTCGCTTCCGCCGGCTTCACGACGATCGGGCAGCCTGCCGCGAGCGCCGGGCCGACCTTGCGGGTGATCATCGCCGCCGGGAAATTCCACGGCGTGATCGCCGCGCACACGCCGATCGCTTCCTTCGTCACGACGATGCGCTTGTCGCTCGCCGGCGTCGGGATCGTGTCGCCGTACACGCGCTTGCCTTCTTCCGCGAACCACTCGAGGAACGACGCCGCGTAGCCGATCTCGCCCTTCGCTTCGGCCAGCGACTTGCCCTGCTCGGTCGTCAGGATCAGCGCGAGGTCATCGGCGTTCTCCATCATCAGGTCGTGCCACTTGCGCAGGATGACCGCGCGTTCCTTCGCGGTCTTCTTGCGCCACGCCGGCCATGCGGCGTTCGCGGCGTCGATCGCGTGACGCGTTTCCGCCGCGCCCATCGCCGGCACGGTGCCGAGCAGGCCGCCGGTGGCCGGGTTGCGGACGTCGAACGTCTCGCCGTTCGTGGCGCCTTGCCATTCGCCGTTGACGTACGCCTGCTGGCGGAACAGCGACGGATCTTTCAGTGCCAGGGTTTCCTGAACAGTGCTCATATGAATCACCTGCTTTGAAAAGGACGGATGAAAACGGCCGCCGCCGTCTTCACGACGGCGGCGGCGCATTCAGTTGAAGCGGACGGGCACTCAGGCCGGCACGCCGACCGTTTCCTTCAGCACTTCCTCGAGGATCACCAGCGCTTCGTCGAACACGGCTTGCGTGATCGTCAGCGGGAACAGGAAGCGCACGACGTTCGAGTACACGCCGCACACGAGCAGCAGCAGGCCGCGCTCGAGCGCACGCGTCTGCACGCGCTTCGTGAATTCGGCATCCGGCTCGCCCGAACCCGGCTTCAGGAACTCGACCGCGATCATCGCGCCCGGGCCGCGCACGTCGGCGATCTGCGGCACGTCGGCCTGCAGCGAGGTCAGCTTCGCCTTCAGCACGTCGCCGAGTTGCGTGGCGCGGTCGCACAGCTTCTCTTCGTCGATGATCTCGAGCACCGCGTGCGCCGATGCGACGGCCAGCGGGTTGCCCGCGTAGGTGCCGCCGAGGCCGCCGGGCGCGGCCGCATCCATCACGTCCGCACGGCCGACGACGCCCGACAGCGGCATGCCGCCGGCGAGGCTCTTCGCCATCGTGATCAGGTCGGCCAGCACGTCGTAGTGCTGCATCGCGAACAGCTTGCCGGTGCGCGCGAAGCCCGTCTGCACTTCGTCGGCGATCAGCAGGATGCCGTGTTCGTTACAGATCTTGCGCAGCGCGCGCACGAATTCGGCCGGCGCTGGGTAGAAACCGCCTTCGCCCTGGACCGGTTCGAAGATGATCGCGGCGACGCGCTTCGGATCGATGTCGGCCTTGAACAGCATCTCGATCGCCTTGATCGAGTCGGCCGTCGTCACGCCGTGCAGCGCGTTCGGGTACGGCGCGTGGAACACGTCGCCCGGGAACGGGCCGAAGTTCAGCTTGTACGGGGCGACCTTGCCGGTCAGCGCCATGCCCATCATCGTGCGGCCGTGGAAGCCGCCCGAGAATGCGATCACGCCCGGACGGCCGGTCGCGGCGCGCGCGATCTTGATCGCATTCTCGACGGCTTCGGCGCCGGTCGTGAAGAACGCGGTCTTCTTCGGGAAGTCGCCCGGCGCGCGTGCGTTGATCTTTTCCGCCAGCTCGACGTACGACGCGTACGGGACGATCTGGTAAGCGGTGTGCGTGAAGCTGTTCAGCTGATCCGCGATCGCCTTGACGATCTTCGGGTGGCGGTGGCCCGTGTTCAGCACCGCGATGCCGGCGGCGAAATCGATGAAGCGGCGGCCTTCGACATCCCACAGCTCCGCGTTCTCGGCGCGGGCTGCGTAGAAATCGCACATCACGCCGACGCCGCGCGGGGTGGCGGCGTTCTTGCGGGCCTGCAGGTCGGCATTCTTCACGGTCATCTCCTTGATGTTCTGTCCGGTGGGTAGGAAATCGGGCGCCTGGGCAGCCCATGGAGGCGACTATAATCACATTTGGCTCTGGCAATCAGAGCCATTTCAATAAATATTCAGGAGCCAATCATGCGCGCGAGCGTGTTGTCGGACTGGCTCGCGCAGCGCCTCGTGCGCGGCGGCGAACAGCCGATCTACCGGCAGCTTCATCGGCTGCTGCAACAGGCGATCCTGTCGCGTGAACTGCCGGCCGGCACGCGCGTGCCGTCGTCACGGCTGCTGGCCGCCGAGCTCGGGATCGCCCGCAACACGGTCACGCAGGTTTACGAACAGCTTGCGCTCGAAGGCTATGTGCACTCGGCGACGGGCCGCGGCACGTTCGTCGCCGACAGCGCGCCGGACGAGATCGTCGGCGTGCCGCCCGACGCGGCCGCAGGCCCGGCGGTGGTGCCCTCATCCGCGCGGCGGCTGTCGGCGCGCGGCACGCGGCTCGTCGAAGGCGCGGGCGTGTCGAAGCGCCAGGGCGGCGCGTTCATGCCGGGCGTGCCCGATGTGTCACGATTTCCGGCGCGCGTGTGGACGCGGCTGCACAACAAGTACTGGCGGCGCCTGCGCCCCGACCTGCTGACCTACGCGCCCGGCGGCGGGCTCGCACTGCTGCGCGAGGCGCTGGCCGACTATCTGCGCACGTCGCGTTCGGTGCGCTGCACGCCCGAGCAGATCGTGATCACGACCGGCATCCACCAGTCGATCGACCTCGCGGTGCGGTTGCTGACCGATCCGGGCGACGCGATCTGGACCGAGGATCCGTGCTACTGGGGCGTGCGCAGCGTGCTGAACGTGTCGGGGCTGACCACGCGGCCGATTCCGGTCGACGACGAAGGCATCGCGCCGTCGGCCGCCGATCTCGCCGAGCCGCCGAAGCTGATGCTCGTCACGCCGTCGCACCAGTATCCGCTCGGGATGGTGATGAGCCTCGCGCGGCGGCGGATGCTGCTCGAATACGCGCGCCAGCACGGCTGCTGGATCATCGAGGACGACTACGACAGCGAATTCCGCTATGGCAGCCGGCCGCTCGCGTCGCTGCAGGGCCTCGACACGGCCGGGCAGGTGATCTACGTCGGCAGTTTCGGCAAGACGCTGTTTCCGGGGCTGCGGGTCGGCTACCTGGTCGCGCCGGAGCCGCTCGCGGAAAGCTTCGCGACCGCGAGCGCCGAGCTGTATCGCGAAGGGCAGTTGCTGCAGCAGGCCGTACTCGCCGAATTCATCGCGGAAGGGCATTTCGTGTCGCATATCCGCAAGATGCGCACGCTGTACGGACAACGCCGCGAGGTGCTGCTCGAGGCGGTCGCGCGCCGCTACGGCGATACGCTGAGCGCGCTCGGCAGCGACGCGGGGCTGCATCTCGTCACGCAGTTGCCGGAGGGCGTCGACGATCGCGCGGTCGCGCAGGCCGCGCTCGAACGCAACATCGTCGTGCGGCCGCTGTCCGGGTATTATGCGGACCGCTCGCGGGCTGCGTCGGGCTTGCTGCTCGGCTATGCGTGCGTGCCGGAAGACGAGATCGCGACAGCGTTCGCGACGCTCGCCGAAGCGATCGACGAGCGGGCGTTCGGCGGGGCCGTTGCGCTGGCTTGACGTGTAAGTACGGCAATATCGACTCGTTGCGATTCCGTCAAAGACTGGTCGAGGCTCAATTCTCTCCGCGACGTGGAGAGCGTATCGGGCGCGCTCGCGCGGAATTGTCGATAATAGAACGTTGTTATTTACCGGATGCCGACGATGACCGAAGCCACCCAAGCCCAGCCTGCCGTTCCGCGCCTCACGAGCCTGTCGCACGGGGGCGGCTGCGGCTGCAAGATCGCGCCGGGCGTGCTGTCCGAGCTGCTCAAGCGCGCGACGCCGCCCGCGCTGTTCCCGGACCTGCTGGTCGGCACCGAAACCTCCGACGACGCGGCCGTCTACCGGCTCAACGACGAGCAGGCGATCGTCGCGACCACCGATTTCTTCATGCCGATCGTCGACGATCCATTCGACTTCGGCCGCATCGCGGCGACCAACGCGCTGTCCGACGTCTATGCGATGGGCGGCAAGCCGATCCTCGCGCTTGCGCTGGTCGGCATGCCGATCAACGTGCTGCCGCACGAGACGATCGCGGCCGTGCTGCGCGGCGGCGAATCGGTGTGCGCGGATGCCGGCATTCCGGTCGCGGGCGGCCATTCGATCGATTCGGTCGAGCCGATCTACGGGCTCGCGGCGATCGGCGTCGTGCATCCGTCGCGCGTGAAGCGCAACGCGGCCGCGCGGGCGGGCGACGTGCTCGTGCTCGGCAAGCCGCTCGGCGTCGGCGTGCTGTCGGCCGCGCTGAAGAAGAACCAGCTCGATGCCGACGGTTACGCGCAAATGGTCGCGACGACCACCAAGCTGAACCGGCCGGGCGCCGAGCTTGCCGCGCTGCCGGGCGTGCATGCGCTGACCGACGTCACGGGCTTCGGGCTGCTCGGCCATACGCTCGAACTGGCGCGCGGCGCGCAGCTCACCGCGCGCGTGCACTATGCGTCGCTGCCGTGGCTCGCGGGCGTCGAGACGTTCGTTGCCGATGGCGTGTTCACCGGCGCGTCGGGCCGCAACTGGGCCGCGTACGGCAACGATGTACGGCTCGCCGACGGGCTGCCGCCCGTCGCGCAGGCGCTGCTGACCGATCCGCAGACGTCGGGCGGGCTGCTGGTCGCGTGTGCGCCCGAGACCGTCGATGAAGTGCTCGCCTGCTTCCGCGCCGACGGTTTCGACCGCGCGGCCGTGATCGGCGAGATGGTGGACGGGCCCGCACGCGTGGACGTCGCCTGACGCGATTTTTCTCACGCTGGCGTGCCGTCGGTCGATAGAATCGATGCCTTCCGTTGAAGGCATCGACGACCGATGAATGACTTCCTGTTCGGGCTGATGATCGCGCTGTCGGTCGGGCCCGTCGCGCTGATGATCGCGAACTACGGCATGCGTGCCGGCACCGCGACCGGCGTGCGCGCGGCGATCGGCGTGGCCGCTGCCGACGGCTGCTATGCGATCGTGGCCTTCACGATCGGCGCGATGCTCACGAGCACGCTCGCGTCGCATCTGTCGCTGTTCCGCATGGTCGGTGCGTTCGTGCTGCTTGCAATGGGCGCGCGAATGCTGTGGCTGGCGCTGCGTGACCGGCGCCGCACGCTCGACGGCGACGTAGCGACGCCGCCGGGCGATCGCCCGTTCATGTCGATGTTCTTCGTCACGCTCGCGAACCCGCTGACCATCCTGCTGTTCTACGGCTATGCGACCGCTGCCGCCGGTGCGCACCGGCACTGGCTGCTCGGCGCCGCGTGCGTGTTTGCGGGCAGCCTCGCGGGGCAACTCGTGTTCGCGTTCGGCGGCAGCGCGATCGGGCGCTTCGTGAAATCGCCGGGGTGGCTCGCCGCGAGCCATGTGGTCGCCGCACTCGTCGTGGTCGGTTACGGCGTCGCGGGGCTGATGCGCGTGTAGCGCGGCGAGAAGCGGCCGACGTCGCAGATGGCGGCGAACCCGATAGCATTCCTGATGTTTGCAAGGCGGAGACGCGTGCGCGATTTTCCGTCACGCAACACGCATCCGTTCGCACGAAACAACCGCCGTCGTTTCGTAGTCGGGTTCCGCATCGCGCACGCCCGTTCTATACTCGTCGCGCAGTCTCCGACAGCCGTTCTCACCCAACATCATCGAAACAAGGAACGCCGATGCTGACTCGCTCCATTCTTTCCGCCGCTGCATTCTCGCTTGCCGCCTGTGCGACCGCGCCGTCGATCGCGCAGGACAACCAGGGCAACGCAGCATTCGCCGAGACCGGCTCGCATGGCCGCCCGGTCAAGGTCATGATCATCACGATGTTCGGGCCGGAGGGCCAGGCGTGGCTCGACCGGCTCGGCCCGTGGCGCGACATTACCGTGCCCGGCCTGTCGCCCGACTATCCGGCCGTCCACTGCAACAAGCAGGACGTGTGCGTGGTCACGACCGGCATGGGCTACGCGAACGCGTCGGCGACGATCATGGCGCTCACGTTCTCGCAACGCTTCGATCTGCGCCGCACGTATTTCCTGGTCTCGGGCATCGCGGGCGTCAACCCCGCGCAAGGCACGGTCGGCTCTGCCGCGTGGTCGAAATACCTCGTCGATTTCAGCCTGCAGTGGGAGCTCGATGCGCGCGAGATTCCGGCCGGCTGGAACACCGGCTATCTCGGCATCAATACGAAGAGCCCGAACGACAAGCCGCCGCTCGACTATCGCACCGAAGTGTTCCAGCTCAACCCGCAGCTGACCGACGCCGCCTACGCGCTGTCGCGCAACGTCGTGCTGGCAGACAGCGCACAGGCGCAGGCCGCGCGTGCGAAGTTCACGTATGCGCCGGCGAACCGGCCGCCGACGGTGATCCAGTGCGATACGTCGTCGGGCAATACGTGGTTCTCGGGCACGCTGATCGGCGAGCGCGCGCGCCAGTGGACCAAGATCCTGACGGACGGCAAGGGCACCTACTGCATGACCGCGCAGGAAGACAACGCGACATATGAAGCGCTCAAGCGCGCGGCGAGCGTGAAGCGGGTCGACCTGTCGCGCGTTGCCGTGCTGCGCACGGGGTCCGATTTCGATCGGCCGTACGCGGGGCAGACGAGCGCCGACAACCTGCTGAACTACGCGGACCAGGGCGGTTTCGCACCGGCGACCGAAAACCTGTACCGCGCGGGCAATCCGCTGGTGCAGGACATCGTCACGCACTGGGGCGAATGGCGTGACGGTGTGCCGCGCCGTTGAGCTGACGGCAAGACGCGCGGGCGTAATCCGAGCCCGCGCGTGGAGTCGGGCTCCGGGCGACTCATGGTCGCCCGGAGTGATCGGACCCGCGGGCAGATGATCGGGCGCCATGCTTTACGGCTGAGGCAGTGGTGCGAGCTTGAGTTCGATTCGTGTGTATTCAGGTCCCAACAACTGGATGATCCTGGTCTGACCTTGCTCGTCCGTCATGCCGACATACTGCATTGCGCTGGTGCTGATCCGATAGCAGACGTGCGCCAACGGCTTCTTGTGCTCATTTCGCAGAAACAAGGTTTGATTTCGTGTGCGTTCAGTCCAGCGTTCAGTTGTCACGAAGCGTGCGAGTGTCGGTTCCCGGCTGTCGCCGCACGTAAATCGAGCGGAGTCGAGCCGAGGCCCCGGCGTGTCCGGTGTCAGCGCATAGCTGACCACGCCCGATGTGCTCGGGGAGTTGCAGAGGCTCTGACACCCGGCAGGCGGGCATTTTGGAACGAACTGAACCCACAGCTGTTTTGCATCGTCACGATCGAGCTTGCCGTTCGTGCGCGAGATGACCCGCTCGCTGACGTAGACGTCGTCGGGCGCCATGCCGAGTTGCACAAGAAAGGACTTCATCTGCGTGCCGCGTTGGCGAGCCAGTTGCATGGGCCGGTTTTCCCAGTCGTAGGCCGCCGCGTCGACCGATGCCATCGTGCCTTCGAGCGTCCACTCCTTGGCGGTCAGGTAGTGTCTGACGACGGAGAGCCTTTCAGCGTTGCTGATTTCGATTGAGTTCAGCGGCAATTGCATGCTGTCGGTCAGCATGATCTTGCACGCATCGGCCTGTATCGGAAGGGTGAGGAGGGCGATCAGTATCGCGGAGAAAGCACGTCGCATGAATTTCTCCGATCTACCGCGCCAGAATGAACCAGGCGATGTTGTCCGCATTGTTGATGGCTTTATCCGGGTAACGTCTTGCGAACTGAACACAAGCCGAGCGCCCGTACGCCCCCGAATGATCGTCTGCGTTGAATGTATCCGCGAAGTGCGCGCATTCGTGCACGATCGTCAGTTGCTGCGACGAGAGATTACCGGCCGATCGCTCGGGCAGTGAGCAAAAAGGGAGATTGATGGCGATGGTATGGGTAGACGTGTCCGGGCGACAGACGTGCGCGACTTCTGCGCCACGATGACTTATGTTCGGCAGACATCCCGTGGCGCGATCGGCCTCGGAATCGATGCGGACGAAGTTTCGCGGGCCAAGCGCCCCCATCACGCTGACGAGGGCGCCCAGTCCCCGGATCAGCTTGCGCGTCGTATCGATACTCGCTGAACCGAACCATTCGATGACCCGTGCTTCCGTGGCGGGACTCCATCGCATCAAATCCCGGCGGCGCTGCTCGGTGATCGCAACTGCTTCGTCTCGCAATTCGAGCATCCGCTTCCTGAACGTCGAATCCGTCATGTTTGGACATATTGGCGGTCCGTCGAGCGATACGCTGAATTCTTGTGATGCTGTCATCGGTGCGCTCCATATGGGCATCGTTGGGAGTCCCGATGCTAGACATATGAAGCCGACCAGCCATGCGTCAAATTTCAGGTGACGAGGCGAGTGAGTGTGGGGAAACGTGAATGGACGACGCGCAAGACCCCTGTTTCTTTCGGAGAAGAGGGATCGTTCGCGGGCTCGACCGGCATGAGCGGGACGGTCGGGGCGGGCCTGGACATGCGATTTGCGTTCGCCGGACCCCGAAGGATGGCGGCGAACGCGATCTGACAGACGAATCTGTCCGTGTCAATTGATGTATCCAGCGTGCGGCCGACTCGGCTGGGCGGATTTTCCTCGGATAACGTCACGAATCGTGTCACTTCGACGTGCACTCAATGACGATATCCATTGCCTGTCGCTCCCCGGCGACCGAAAACCTGTACCGCGCGGGCAATCCGCTGGTGCAGGACATCGTCACGCACTGGGGCGAATGGCGCGACGGTGTGCCGCGCCGTTGACGGCCGGACGACGATTCAGCCGGCGGTCAGTGCGATTGCGGGGCCGAACGGAACGGCGTCCACACCGGCGTGGTGTCGTCCCAATGATCGAGCGGCGAAGGAAGTTGATCGTTCATCATGTGCTCCTGCAACTAACTGACTCAGCGAGTCGTCGACAAGGTGATTCGAGACGCCGCGCACGGGGCAATCCGCTGCGCGGCGTTGCGCGTTTACCGGCCCCCGCCGGCAAGCTGGTTACCTTCCGGCATCGGGCGATACGGGCCTTGTGCGAGTTCGAGCCCTTGCGGATACGAAGTCGCCTTGCGCAGGTACGCGAGCGTGCCGTCCTTGCGTGCCTGCTCGACTTCCGCGCTCACTTCGGCGCGCGTACGCGGGCCGTTGTGTTGCGAGTACCACGACGTGTTGCCGTAGTCGCCGGCGTGCGGGGTGCCCGAATCGGCGAAGGCCGGTGCGGACACGGCAAGTGTGAGAGCAAGGGCCGAGAGAAGATGGCGGCGGTTCATGGCGTCACTCCTAGAGATGTCGGAGCTGGCGCCTGAGCGCTGACTCCGGTCCCGCGCGGCGGGATCTGTTCGATGCGCAACGAGGTGCGCGACAGGGTTTACTCTAGGTGTCCGTTCCGGCGCGATAAATGCGGCTGCCGCGAATTGAATTGTCGCCGTACAGGAACAATTGGAATCCGCACGCGCAGTGAGGGCATCCGCACAGCCTTGCCCGGCGGCGCCGACAGCGGGATACAGCGGGTCGGACGGCGCGCGCCGCGACGATCGGTGCGCATGCAGCAACAGTCCATTGCGTACGGTGTCAGGATGCCGCTGCGCGTGCCGTTCATCGCGCGTCGTGCCGACGGGAACGGCCGGCTGCGCCGCACGGGGGCGGACGGCGCGTCAGATCGCTTCGAGCCGGTAGCCCAGCGTATAGACCGCGCCGAGCCGCACGCCGTTCGACGGCTGCAGCGCGAGCTTCATGCGCAACCGGTAGATATGCGTGTCGAGGCTGCGCGACACGCCGGCCATGTCGCGGCCCCACAGCGAGCGAATCAGCGCATCGCGCGGCATGATGCGGCCGGGATTGCGGAACAGCAGCACCGCGAGGTCGAATTCCCGCGGGGTCAGCTTGATCGGCGCGTCATGCAGCAGCACGGTTCGCGTCCGCGTGTCGATCAGGTAGCCGCCGAGCTTGAGCGCGTCGTGCCGGCTGCTATCGCCGCGATACGCCCGCCTGAGCAGCGCATTGGTGCGCGCCAGCAACTCGAATTGATTGATCGGCTTGACCATGTAGTCGTCCGCGCCCGCGTTGATCGCGGAGAAGACTGCGTCGTCGCGCGCGCGTTGGGTCAGGAACAGGATCGGCAGATGGCCGCCGATCCGTTCGCGGGTCCATTGAAGCACTTCGAAGCCGGACATACCGGGCACCAGCCAGTCGAGAATCAGCAGATCGACCACCGAACTTTCCAGATGACGAATCGCCTGGTGTCCGTTGCCGACGGCATGCACGCGATAGCCGGACGTTTCCAGTATCGAGGTGATCAGTTCGACATAGGCAGGATCGTCCTCGAGATAGAGAACGTTCATGTTACGTACTCCTTCGATATTGATCGTGGCGATCACGACATATCGAGCATCCAGGCGGGAGCGGGCGGATCCACGCAGGCACACGGCAATCGGCGGCACGCAATGTGTCGCGATGTTCGCATCGATGCGTCGCAAAAATTGTCAACGATTTTGAACGCCATGAATCCGTGAAATTAGACGTATTAATCAATTTTGCAGAGTTTATGACGAGTGTGAGGGCTGAGTTTTGTTGACAAAGGTTGTCAATCTGCGCGAGGGGCGCGATTACGCTTGGCCATGGTGTCGGATGGTCGGCGCAACGACAGAAACAAGCGGTTCGGGGAGCACGTCATGTTGATTTACAAGTCCTTTGTCGAAAAAAAAGCGTTGCTCGAGGCGCAGCTGGAGCGGGAGCGTCTCGCCATCGCGGCGACGGTGTTGATCGAAGTGCGGCGCTGCGTCGAAGAGTTCGGCTTCACGGCGCGCGACATCTTCCCCGCCGATGGCGGACTGTCGACGAGAAAGCGCCGCGTCAAGTACTTCAATCCGCAGACCGGGCAGACGTGGTCCGGCGTCGGTCGTGAACCGGCGTGGATGCGGGGTCAGGATCGAAGCCGATTCGCCATCGACGCCGTGCCCGCCGATTCGGATCAATCTGAGGAATCCTGATTATGTGGTTGCATCGAATCACGATGGGAGTAGGGGGGCGAGCCGCGCAGGCGCTTGCTGCTTCCGGGCATCTTGCCTGCACGGCCCAGCGCCGGCCGCACGATGCATTCAACGAACGGCTGGCGGTGCGATGGCCATGCGGAGGACGCCCTCGCAACCGGAACCGGTTCCAATACGACTATATTACATCTTCATTATGACAATTCTGGTAACCGACCGCGGCCCCGGCCGCCATGGGGCGGGCGACGTGGCCGACGCCGAGGGGAAGCGGGCATGAACGACGAAATGGCGGCTCGGGACAACGACGGGGCGGCGCCCGAGCCTGTGTACGTCGGCATCGGCGTGACGCGCGAGACGCTCGAGGTGTGCATTTCCTCGCTGAGCGTGATCCTCGGTTACCGGAACGAGACGTTCGGCATCGAATCGCTGGCGGATGCGATCGCCGAATGGGTGCCGGCGCTTGTCGTGGTGGAGTCGGCCGGCGGGTCCGAATGCGAGGTGGCGTGCGTGCTGCAGGCGCTGCGATTGCCGCTGGCTATCGCCAAGCCGCATCAGGCCCGGGACTGGATTCCGGACCGCGCCGGCGGCCCGCTAGAGGGGAAGGGCGCACGCGCGCGCCTGCTGGCGGTGCTGGCTGGGGCGCTGGATCGGCATCCGTGTAGCGGGCGGCTAGTCGAGCCGCTGCCCGATCCGCAGCTGGAATATGTGCAGGCGCTGGTGCAGCGCCGCCGCCAGCTGGCGCGCATGCAGATCGCCGAATATCAACTCCTGACCTGGTGCCACGCGAGCGTGCGCAACGGCATCGTCCGGACGATCGCGTTCCTGAAACACCAGATCGGGGTGATCGATCACCATTGTGCGCGGCACGTGAATCTGCAGCGCGACGAGTTTGCGCGGATCCTGGCGCGCGAGGCGCAGCCCGGCCGCGTCGTGCAGCGCGGCCAGGTCGGCGAGTTCATTCGCGGGTGGCGGGCGAAGTGATGGGGGCGGGTCGCGCCCCGCTCAGGCGACCCACTCGTTGATGACCGGCGTATCGAGCACCGGCGCGCGCTCGGCTTCCTCGAACGTGCGCTTGCTGCACGTCGCGTCGAGGCTACCCTTGCCGCTCAGCAGCGGGCAGCGGTCGAACACTTCGGCAATCCAGTCGACGAACACGCGCACCTTCGGCGACAGGTGGCGGCTGTGCGGATACACGACCGAGATCGGCATCGGCAGCGGCTTGACGCCCGGCAGCACTTCCTTGAGCCGGCCTTCGCGCAGGTGCGGCAGCACCATGAACAGCGGCGGCTGGATCAGGCCGAAGCCCTCGACCCCGCACGTGACGTACGCATCCGCGTCGTTCACCGACACGATGCCCTCCATCTTCATCTCGACTTCCTTGCCTTCGATCAGGAACGTCCAGTCGATCGTGCGGCCGGTGCGGCTCGAGAAGTAGTTGACGGCCTTGTGCTGGCTCAGGTCGTCGATCGTCTGCGGCTCGCCGTGGCGCTCGAGATAGTCGGGCGACGCGACCGTCACACATTCGAACAGGCCGACGCGGCGTGCGACGAGCGACGAATCCTGCAGCGCACCGACGCGGATCACGCAGTCGACGCCTTCCTGCAGCAGGTCGACCGGCCGATCGGACAGGCCGAGTTGCAGGTCGATGTCCGGATAACGCGTATGAAACTCGCACAGCGACGGGATCACGAGCAACCGCCCGATCGAGCCCGGCATGTCGATACGCAACTTTCCGTGCGGCTTCCGGTTGTTGGCCTGGAAGCTTGCTTCGGTTTCCTCGACGTCCGCGAGGATCCGCACGCATCGTTCGTAGTAGGCGGCGCCGTCCGGCGTGAGCGAGAGCCGGCGCGTGGTCCGGTGCATCAGCCGCACGCCGAGGAATGCTTCGAGATTCTGGATGATCGTCGTGACGGACGCCCGCGGCAAGCTGAGCGTTTCTGCTGCCTTGGTGAAGCTGCTTGTATCGACGACGCGAGTAAACACCTGCATGGCCTGAAGCCGGTCCATCACTACCTCCGCAATCTAATTTGCCGCCGGAACAAAGAGGCTGCGCTACCTCGTGGGTAAACGCAGCCTCGGATTGTTCGGGGGCGTTGAATTGTGTTGCCGGATTATAGGCATTTATCCCAATGTCTGCCGGACCCAGAATTCGTTCCATCTCGAAATGGATGCTGCATCGTCATGGACGCTTCTGAATTCAGCAAATTCCTGAAAGCCGCGTTGCCCGCGCAAGCCTTGGCAGGCGCGGCGTTGACGGTCGCCGAAGTGGAAATTCCCGGCTACGCACAGGACATCGTGCTGCGCCTCTACCGCCGCCCGGACAAGACCGGGCTGCCAGTAGTGCTTTATTTCCACGGCGGCGGCTTCGTCCGCGGTTCGCTCGAAGACGCGGATTTCGCCGCGCGTTTTTTAGCAGAACGCTTACCAGCTCTCGTAGTGTCGGTCGATTATTCGCTCGCGCCGGCCTTTCCTTTTCCGGCCGCGCCGGAGGATGCGTATCGCGCCGCCGTATGGGCCGCGACGCGTGCCCGCGCGTTCGGCGGCAACCCGAAGAAGATCGGGGTCGCGGGGCACGACGCGGGCGGCCAGCTCGCGAACTGCCTCGCCTTCATCGCACGGGACCGCGGTGAAGTGTCGATCGTCGCGCAGGCGCTGTTCGGGCCGATGCTCGACCCAAGCATGACGCGCATCGGCGACGCCGAGCGCCTCGCGTCCGACATCACCGCGCGCGAATGCGCGGCCTGTTATCGCGCGTACCTGCCGCAGGCGGCGCAGCGCATGCACCCGTACGCGGCGCCGATCGAATCGGTGCGCCTCGCGGGGCTGCCGCCGACGCTGGTCGTCACCGCGCAGAACGACGTGCTGCACGTCGAAGCGGAGAAATATGCGGGCTGCCTGATCTCGTCAGGCGTGCTCACGCAGGTGATCCGCTATCCGGACATCACGCACGCCGCGCTCGCCACGCACGAAGCCGCGTTCGAGGAAGCCGTGCGCTTCTTCCAGTGCCGCTTCCAGGCGCGCCAGCCGAACCGTACCGAATAACCAGAACCAATCCACGCTTACCTGGAGATCCACATGGCCATCCTACGCACCTCCCGTTCCCGAATCGCGACCGCGGCGATCGTCACGCTCGCCGTCGTCGGCCTCGGCACGTTCGGCGCGATGCGCGTGAACGCGAACGCGCCCGAAAAAGCGGCGGCGCCGCTGCCCGAAGTCGACGTCGCGACCGTCGTGCCGCAGACCGTGACCGACTGGCAAAGCTATTCGGGCCGCCTCGAAGCGGTCGAGAAAGTCGACGTGCGCCCGCAGGTGTCGGGCACGATCGTCGCGGTGAACTTCAAGGACGGCGCGCTCGTGAAGAAGGGCGACGTGCTGTTCGTGATCGACCCGCGCCCGTACCAGGCGGAAGTCGACCGCGCCGCCGCGCAGCTCGCGGGCGCGCAGGCGCGCAACGGCTATGCGCAGAGCGACTGGCAGCGCGCGCAGCGGCTGATCGGCGACAACGCGATCGCGAAGCGCGATTACGACGAGAAGCAGAACGCGGCACGCGAAGCGAACGCGAACCTGAAGGCCGCCGAAGCCGCGCTGGAAACGGCGCGCATCAACCTCGGCTATACGCGCATCACCGCGCCGGTATCGGGCCGCGTGTCGCGCGCGGAAATCACGCTCGGCAACGTCGTGTCGGCCGGCGCGTCGGCCGCGCCGCTGACGACGCTGGTGTCGGTGTCGCCGATCTACGCGTCGTTCGACGCGGACGAGCAGACCTACCTGCAATACATCAACGGCGCGCGCAGCGGCCGCAAGGTGCCGGTCGAGCTCGGCCTCGCGAACGAAGCCGGCTACTCGCGCAACGGCGAGATCGATTCGGTCGACAACCGGCTCGACACGTCGTCCGGCACGATCCGCGTGCGCGCACGCTTCGACAATGCGGACGGCACGCTCGTCCCGGGCCTCTACGCACGCGTGAAGGTGGGCGGCAGCGCGCCGCACGAGGCATTGCTCGTCGACGACGCGGCGATCAACACCGACCAGGACAAGAAGTTCGTGTTCGTCGTCGACCAGCAGGGCCGCGTGTCGTACCGCGAAGTGCAGCCGGGGATGCAGCACGGCAACCGGCGCGTGATCGTGAGCGGCCTTGCCGCCGGCGATCGCGTGGTCGTGAACGGCACGCAGCGCGTGCGCCCCGGCGCGCAGGTGAAGCCGCACATGGTCCCGATGACGGGCGGCGACGAGCCGTCCGCGCCGCTCGCGAGCACCGCGAAGCCGGCCGCACCGGCGAAGGCGGATTCGTAAGCGGCGCGCCGCTTCGCATCCGCGTTCAACCAGACAGAGCAACCCATGAACATTTCCAAATTCTTTATCGACCGGCCGATCTTTGCAGGAGTCCTATCGGTGATCATCCTGCTTGGCGGGGTGATCGCGATGTTCCTGCTGCCGATTTCGGAATATCCGGAAGTCGTGCCGCCTTCCGTGATCGTGAAGGCGCAGTACCCGGGCGCGAACCCGAAAGTGATCGCCGAGACGGTCGCGTCGCCGCTGGAAGAGCAGATCAACGGCGTCGAGGACATGCTCTACATGCAGTCGCAGGCGAACAGCGACGGCAACATGACGATCACCGTCACGTTCAAGCTCGGCACCGATCCGGACAAGGCCACGCAGCTCGTGCAGAACCGCGTGAACCAGGCGCTGCCGCGTTTGCCGGAAGACGTGCAGCGGCTCGGCATCACCACGGTGAAGAGCTCGCCGACGCTGACGATGGTGGTCCACCTGATCTCGCCGGACAACCGCTACGACATGACCTACCTGCGCAACTACGCGCTGATCAACGTGAAGGATCGCCTGTCGCGGATCCAGGGCGTCGGCCAGGTGCAGCTGTGGGGTTCGGGCGACTACGCGATGCGCGTGTGGCTCGATCCGCAGAAGGTCGCGCAGCGCGGGCTGTCCGCCGAGGACGTCGTGCAGGCGATCCGCGAGCAGAACGTGCAGGTAGCGGCCGGCGTGATCGGCGCATCGCCGTCGCTGCCCGGCACGCCGCTGCAGTTGTCGGTGAACGCGCGCGGCCGTCTGCAGACGGAAGACGAATTCGGCGACATCGTCGTGAAGACGACGCCGGACGGCGGCGTCACGCACCTGCGCGACATCGCACGGGTCCAGCTCGACGCATCCGAATACGGGCTGCGCTCGCTGCTCGACAACAAGCCGGCCGTCGCGATGGCGATCAACCAGTCGCCGGGCGCGAACTCGCTGCAGATCTCGGACGAAGTGCGCAAGACGATGGCCGAGCTGAAGCAGGACATGCCGGCGGGCGTCGACTACAAGATCGTCTATGACCCGACGCAGTTCGTGCGCTCGTCGATCAAGGCCGTCGTGCATACGCTGCTCGAAGCGATCGCGCTGGTCGTGATCGTCGTGATCGTGTTCCTGCAGACCTGGCGCGCGTCGCTGATTCCGCTGATCGCGGTGCCGGTGTCGATCATCGGCACGTTCTCGCTGCTGCTGGCGTTCGGGTATTCGATCAACGCGTTGTCATTGTTCGGGATGGTGCTCGCGATCGGGATCGTGGTCGACGATGCGATCGTCGTCGTCGAGAACGTCGAGCGCAACATCGAAAGCGGGATGAACGCGCGGCAGGCGACCTACAAGGCGATGCAGGAAGTGAGCGGGCCGATCATCGCGATCGCGCTGACGCTCGTCGCCGTGTTCGTGCCGCTCGCGTTCATGTCTGGCCTGACCGGCCAGTTCTACAAGCAGTTCGCGATGACCATCGCGATCTCGACGGTGATCTCGGCGTTCAACTCGCTGACGCTGTCGCCGGCGCTGTCCGCGATCCTGCTGAAGGGGCATGGCGACAAGGAGGACTGGCTCACGCGCGTGATGAACCGCGTGCTCGGCGGCTTCTTCCGCGGCTTCAACAAGGTGTTCCATCGCGGCGCGGAGAACTACGGCCGCGGCGTGCGCGGCGTGCTGTCGCGCAAGACGCTGATGCTCGGCGTGTACCTCGTGCTGGTGGGCGCGACGGTGCTCGTGTCGAAGGTCGTGCCGGGCGGCTTCGTGCCCGCGCAGGACAAGGAATACCTGATCGCGTTCGCGCAGCTGCCGAACGGCGCGTCGCTCGACCGCACCGAGAAGGTGATCCGCGACATGGGTTCGATCGCGCTGAAGCAGCCGGGCGTCGAGAGCGCGGTCGCGTTCCCGGGGCTGTCGGTGAACGGCTTCACCAACAGCTCGAGCGCGGGCATCGTGTTCGTCACGCTGAAGCCGTTCTCGGAACGTCACGGCAAGGCGCTGTCGGCCGGCGCGATCGCGGGTGCGCTGAACCAGAAATACAGCGCGATGAAGGATTCGTTCGTCGCGGTGTTCCCGCCGCCGCCGGTGCTTGGCCTCGGTACGCTCGGCGGGTTCAAGATGCAGATCGAGGATCGCGGCGCGGTCGGCTACGCGAAGCTGTCGGATGCGACCAACGACTTCATCAAGCGCGCGCAGCAGGCGCCTGAACTCGGCCCGCTGTTCACGAGCTACCAGATCAACGTGCCGCAGCTCAACGTCGATCTCGATCGCGTGAAGGCGAAGCAGCTCGGCGTGCCGGTGACCGACGTGTTCAACACGATGCAGGTGTATCTCGGTTCGCTGTACGTGAACGACTTCAACCGTTTCGGGCGCGTGTACCAGGTACGCGTGCAGGCCGATGCGCCGTTCCGCCAGCGCGCGGACGACATCCTGCAACTGAAGACGCGCAACGACAAGGGCGAGATGGTGCCGCTGTCGTCGCTCGTGACGGTGACGCCGACGTTCGGCCCGGAAATGGTCGTGCGCTACAACGGCTACACGGCGGCCGACATCAACGGCGGCCCGGCGCCCGGCTTCTCGTCGGGGCAGGCGCAGGCCGCGGTCGAGCGCATCGCGCACGAAACGCTGCCGCGCGGCGTGCGCTTCGAGTGGACCGACCTCACGTACCAGCAGATCCTCGCGGGCGATTCGGCGATGTACGTGTTCCCGATCAGCGTGCTGCTCGTGTTCCTCGTGCTCGCCGCGCTGTATGAAAGCCTGACGCTGCCGCTCGCGGTGATCCTGATCGTGCCGATGAGCATTCTGTCGGCGCTGACGGGCGTGTGGCTCACGCAGGGCGACAACAACATCTTCACGCAGATCGGCCTGATGGTGCTGGTGGGGCTGTCGGCGAAGAACGCGATCCTGATCGTCGAATTCGCGCGTGAGCTCGAACACGACGGCAGGACGCCGCTCGAGGCCGCGATCGAGGCGAGCCGGCTGCGGCTGCGCCCGATCCTGATGACGTCGATCGCCTTCATCATGGGCGTGGTGCCGCTCGTCACGTCGACGGGCGCCGGTTCGGAAATGCGCCATGCGATGGGTGTCGCGGTGTTCTTCGGGATGCTCGGCGTGACACTGTTCGGGCTGATGCTGACGCCGGTGTTCTACGTCGTGCTGCGCACGCTCGCGGGCGGCAAGATCCACGTCGCCGGCAAGGATTCGACGGGGTACGGTGTGCCGGCGCCCGATGCTTGAGGACCAGAAAATGAATAACTTGCACAACACGAACGGCCTGATGCGCTTCGCGAAGGTGGCGGCCGCGAGCACCCTGCTCGCGACGCTGCTCGCTGCGTGCGCGGTCGGCCCCGACTACAAGCGGCCGGATGCGGCGGCGCCCGCCGCGTTCAAGGAAGCGCCGACCCTCGCCGCCGGCGAGCAGGCCGGCACGTGGAAGACGGCCGAGCCGTCGGACGGCGAACATCGCGGCGAATGGTGGAGGGTGTTCGGCGACCCGGTGCTCGATTCGCTCGAGACGCAGGCGCTCGCCGCGAACCAGAACCTCAAGGCCGCGGCCGCGCGGGTCGAGGAAGCGCGTGCGGCGACCCGTTCGGCGCGTTCGCAATGGTTCCCGCAGGTCGGCGCCGGGTTCGGGCCGACGCGCGAGGGGCTGTCGTCGGCGTCGCAGTTCCAGCCGCAGGGCACCGGCCCGACCAACGCGACGCTGTGGCGCGCGCAGGGCACGGTGTCGTACGAAGCCGACCTGTTCGGCCGCGTCGGCCGCAACGTCGAGGCGTCGCGTGCCGACCAGGCGCAGAGCGAAGCGCTGTTCCGCTCGGTGCAGCTTGCGCTGCAGGCCGACGTCGCGCAGAACTACTTCGAATTGCGTCAGCTCGATTCGGATCAGGACCTGTACCGCCGCACGGTCGAGTTGCGCGAGCAGGCGCTGAAGCTCGTGCAGCGCCGCTTCAACGAAGGCGATATCAGCGAGCTCGACGTGTCGCGTGCGAAGAACGAGCTGGCCAGCGCGCAGGCCGATGCGGTCGGCGTCGCGCGCCGGCGTGCGGCGTCCGAGCATGCGCTGGCCATCCTGCTCGGCAAGGCGCCCGCGGACTTCGCGTTCAAGGAAACGCCGATCGTGCCGGTCGCGGTGAAGATTCCGCCGGGCCTGCCGTCCGCGTTGCTCGAACGCCGCCCGGACGTGTCGGCGGCCGAGCGCGCGATGGCGGCCGCGAACGCGCGGATCGGGCTCGCGAAGTCGGCGTACTTTCCGAAGCTCGATATCACCGGGGCGTTCGGCTATGAGGCGTCGACGCTCGGCAACCTGTTCCTGTGGTCGAGCCGCACGTTCCTGCTCGGGCCGTTCGCCGGCACCGCGCTGACGCTGCCGCTGTTCGACGGCGGGCGGCGGGCCGCCGGCGTGCAGCAGGCGCGCGCGCAGTACGACGAGCAGGTCGCGAATTACCGGCAGCAGGTGCTCGTCGCGTTCCGCGAAGTCGAGGACAATCTTGCTGACCTGCGTCTGCTCGATGATCAGATCCGCGCGCAGGATGCGGCCGTCAACGCGTCGCGCCGTGCGGCGACGCTGTCGCGGACGCAGTATCAGGAAGGCGAGGTCGCGTATCTGGATGTGATCGACAGTGAGCGGTCGGTGTTGCAGTCGCAGTTGCAGGCGAACCAGTTGACGGGGGCGCAGGCGGTGTCGACCGTCAATCTGATTCGTGCGCTCGGTGGCGGGTGGGGCGCGGCGCCGACAGCGGTTGGGGATGCGGCGTCTGTCAAGGCGGAAGTGGCTGCGCGGTGAGCGTGAACGGCGGGCGGGCCGTCGCTCGCCGGCCGAGAAGTGAAGAACCCCGGTATGCAGGCTCAGGTCTGCATGCCGGGGTTTTTTATGGGGCGTCGCGGATTTGCGGGGGAGGAATGTTGGCGATTGGCCAGGAGCAGCCAATCAGGCGACGTCTAAAATGCCGTCCATCCATGAGGGGAGCCGCAATGGGTTCGACTCGAACACGCGCATCAGTTTGTCCGCTATAGGGCGGTAGAAAACATCGGACTCGAAATAGACGACGCCGTCTTGTACTCCTAGCCGTTGACGGTTCAAACTCGCCGAGGAGACCACATAGGCATGTTGTTCGAAAAGCAAGAAAAGATAGATGAGCCTTGCGATAGTTAGTTCAGTTGAAACATCGAGGTTCGCGTTTGCGGATCCGTCGAACAAAAGAGATCGATACCCAGCATTGTTTTCACAGCGCAGGCCTTTGTCTGGTCCGAGCAGGGTATCGATGAACCAAAGCTCGTCTGTGCGGAACGCGCTCGAATTGTCGATCTGGAATATTTTCCAATTTCCTGCGGGCAACCAACCTGCCGCGTGATGCGCAAATACGTACAGTTCCTTCGAACGGGTGGGCGCACTGTACGGCAGGTAGGTGCGAACGGTACTTTCACTTGGTAGGTCGGCGATCTGATTCCAACTTCCTATGTGCATGCCTATAGTCTGCAGGTATTCATCGGCTTCAGCGGTTGTCAGCAGTCTCATGGGAGCCTCCTTTTGCGTTCAAGGCCTGGGGCGGCAGCACTTTGATGTTAGGGAAGTATAGATAGTCCGAACGGCTGCTCGCTAGCAAGATGACTGACCGCTCCGCGTCGCCGCCGGCCATCGACTTCGCGCGCAGCGCATCGTTCGATGCGCGTCACGGACGGGGCCGCACCGATAGACGCAAGCGTTGAATTCCGGTCTCGGTCGACACGGCGGCCGTCTAATCGTGGAGTAGTATTTCCACATGTTCAGGGTTATTGCCCTGGCCTCCACGGCGCACAGCCGATCCACCATAACGACAGCGGCAAGCTCGTCAAAGCGTTTGGAAACCGCCTCAACGATACGTGTAGTGGTGGCGCCGGCCGTGGCGACGGCATTGATGGGAATGCATCATGTCAACCGAGTGGAAGCACCGCGTCAGACTGTTCGTCCAGCGTTTCTGGCAGCCGACCAGTGCGTGCATGACCTGCATGCCGGGGAGCTGGGGAAACATCATGAGCCTTGCCCACTGGACTATCGCATTTCATACCGGTCTGCTGACCGGACTCCTGGCTGTACTTTTGACTTTCACGCCTGTGGCGAAACTCTTCGCGCATCGATACGGCAATGCGCTGGTCGTTGGCGTCCTGACGACGTTGGGCGACGCCTATTCGCATACGAGTCATTACCGTATCCCCTATGTCGAGCACATCGTGACCGGTGCAATTTCAGGTCTCTTGACGCTTGCGGCCTCATATCTCTTCGAAGACCGCGCGCGGCGCCTTCGGGCGATGTGGGCTCGGGTTGTCGGACAGCCTATCCGCTGACTTTCTGAGCAACGTGTCGATAAGTGACCACTCCGGGTCGAAAGGTCGCGTCCACGGAAATCCACGAAGAATCTTTTTATCGGCCGTCCGTCATGCCTGCTGCTCGGGCCGTACGTCGGTGCGTTCGGCGATCACGACCGCGTAACGGCCGACCGCATCGGCGATGCGCTGGGCGAGTTCGGGATCGCGCACCGCACGCGCGAGCGTGACGCCGCCCGACAGCAGCGCGAGGAACGCGATCGCGCGATCGTCGTCGGGCGATTCGCCGAGCCCGGACGACACTTCGTCGACGATCTGCTGCAACGCCTGTTCGTACGCGTCGCGCGTGTCGTCGTCGGCGCGCATCACTTCGGGCGACAGGCTCGGCAGCGCACAGCTCTCGCCGAGTGCGCAGGTGCGTCGCGGCCCGAGATAGAACGCCACGAACGCGCGCCGCCAGCGCGCGCCATGCTCGGCCTTGAGCGTTGCGACGCCTTGCCGAAGCTGGTCGAGGCCGTCGAGCACGATCTGGCGGAATGCTTCGCCCTTCGACTTGAAATGCCCATAGAACGCGCCGTTGGTGACGCCTGCCGCCTTCGTCAACGGACCGATGCCGGAGCCGCCATACCCTTCCTGGCGGAACAGGCGGCTCGCGGCCTCGAGGATACGGGTGCGGGTTTCGTTCTTGTGCTCGACGGAATAACGCATGACAGGCTCGCTTCAGAGTGATCGCTCTTTATTGCTTGCATAGAGAGCGATTAGTGTCTAATGTATAGAGAGTGACTGATACTTATATCACGTCACGATTCCGATGACCTGACCTGGAGAAAGTGCGATGCCGATTACGCTGACCGTATCAGAAGGGGTTTTCACGCAGGAAAACGAAGGGCCGGTGTTTGCCGAACTGACCGATGCGCTGCTGGAAGTCGAGGGATTGACCGGGAACGCGTTCCTGGCGCCGAACCTGATCGGCACGCTGAATGTGCTGCCGCGTGACAGGACCTTCGTGCAGGGCCGCGCGGAGCCGGCGGCGTTCGTCGAACTGAAGCTGCCGGCCGTCGCGCTCGCCGCGCCCGACACGCAGCGGCGATTCGTCGAACGGGCCACCGAGATCGTGTTGCGCCGCGCGGGCGGACGGCTGACGCCCAGGCAGGTCTGGGTCAACCTCGTTCACGCGGTCGACGGCGGATGGGGGATCGCCGGACGCCGTTACGACAACGCGGCGCTGGTCGATTCCATCCAGAGCGCGGCGGCGGCGCAATGATCGCAACTAACGGTCAAGCCGTCGCACGTTGACGGACGGTGCGGCGATTCCATCGCCGCACCGCTCAATGCTGACCGTCTTCAGCCCGCAGCGCCCGCACGAGTTCCCCGGCCGCCTTGCCGAGCCCCGTATGTTTCGGCCGCCGCAAATACACGGGCAGCGGCAGCCCGTTGCGGATGTTCGCGAACACGAGCGATACGAGTTCGCCGTCGGCCACATACCGGCCGATGATCGATTCCGGCAAGTTCGCCCAGCCATGACCGGCCTTCACGAGCGCGATCGCGGTCGCCATGTCGGTCACCTTCCACGTGCGGTTGCCGATCAAAGGCCGCACGTCGGTGAGCGGCCGCTCCGGATCGGCGATTACGATCTGCCGGAACCCCGACAATCGTTCGATCGCCTCCGGATGCGCGGCTTCGGCAATCGCAGGATGATCGGGCGCGGCGACCGCGATCAGCGTCTCGGTCCACAGCGCGTGAATCTGTTCCTGCGGATGAAGATCGAGTCCGCCGTACGCGATGCAAAGATCGACGGCGCCGCGATGCAGTGCGTCGACGATCGCATCCTGCGGCGCCGTGACGAGGCTGACCGCGAGCGCCGGATACTTCGCCGCGACGGCCGTCAGCGCGCGCGCAATCGGCGCGCCGTCGATTTCGGCCGCGAGCCCGAGCCGCAGCGTGTCCTCGACGCCTTCCGACAGATGCTGCGCATGCGCACGTAGCGCATGCAGCCGTTCGGCGATCGAGCGCGCGTCGGGCAGCAACGCGGCCATCGCGGCGGTCGGCGTCGGTTCGCGCGTGCCACGGTCGAACAGCTCGAGATCGAGCTCGGCCTCGAGGTTCGCGATCGCCATGCTGATCGCCGACGGCGTGCGGCCGAGCGCACGCGCGGCGGCCGAGAACGAGCCTTTGTCGATGACGGTCAGCAGCATGTCGATGTGGTCGCTGGTCAGCATGCGCGCCTCCTGTCAGAAAAATTGAAAGGACCTGACTTTTGCGGACGAAGTGCCCGCTGTAGTCTCGCCACCTGGTTCGAAACGAAGGTGGTCGGTCATGCAAGGATGGAAGAGACGCATAGTCTACGTCGTGATGTTCGAGGTGCTCGGCATCCTCGTCGCATCGTCGGTGCTCGGCATGCTGAGCGGCGCGAGCGCGGCGACGAGCGGACTGCTCGGCGTGATGATCTCGACGACGGGCGTCACCGTCAATTTTCTGTACAACCTCGGGTTCGAGGCGTGGGAGCGGCGGCGCATGGCCACTACGCGCACCGTCGGGCGGCGCGTCGTGCATGCGATCGGGTTCCAGGTCGCGCTCGTGACGTTCCTGATTCCGCTGATCGCGTGGTGGCTCGACGTGTCGCTTTTGCAGGCGTTCCTGTACGACGCGGTGCTGATCGTGTTCTTCCCGATCTTCACGTTCGCGTATAACTGGGCGTTCGACAGCGTGTTCGGGTTGCCGGATGCGGTGACGCGCAAGGCGGCGCCGGTGGCATGACGCAGAGGGATGCGAAACGATGCGGACGGCCTGCGCCGTTTCGCGTCTGCAACAGAGAGGAAGGCCGGGCGGCGCGCATGCCGCCCGTGAGCGTTACGCGGCGACGAACTCGTGCACGTAACGGTTGAACACCGCCGGGCTCGCTGCATTCATCCCGTGCGACGCACCGGCGACGGTTTGCCGTTGCGCATTGCCGATCCACTGCGACAGCGTGTCGACGTTGTGGCGGAACATCTTCGGGCTGCGCTGGCCGTCGATCAGCAGCGTGCGGCATGCGATATCGCCGGCCGTGTGCTGCGAATACGCGGGCAGCGGGTCGCGCAGCTGCTTCGGCAGCGTGCTTGCATTGTCGATCGCCATCGTGCGAAAGCGCGACGTGCTCTTCTTCCATGCGCCGGGCAGGCTCACGGAATCGACGAACATCTCGAGACCGGCTTCGACTTCGCCTTGATCGATCAGGTTCACGGCCTTCGTGCGCAGCGCGATCGCGGTGGCCGGCATGGCGGCTTCGCGTACGCCCGGCTGCTGGAGCGGGCCACCCGGATCGGCGAGCGTCAGCGATTCGACGAGGTGCGGATGCTGGCGCGCGACGTTGAACGCGACGCTGCCGCCGCGCGAATGGCCGACCAGATGCACGGGGCCGAGATCGAGCGCGTCGATGAATTCGGCGAGCTCGTCGACGTGGTTCTGCCAGCTGAACTCGTCCTGGATGCCCGCTTCGACGGCCGGCCAGTAGTGGCTCAGGCTCGGCGCGATGCAGCGGTAATGGGCCGACAGCGCCGCAAGCTGAGGATCCCAGTAGCGGTAGTCGCACAGCGAGCCGTGCACGAACACCATCGGCGCACCGCTGCCCCGCTCGACATACGGCAGGCTGATGCCTGACGAAAGCGTCGAAAATTGCAGGTCGGGGTTCGCGAGCACGGACGGCTCGATTCGCATGTTCATGACTGAAAGACTCAAAGGTGCGTCAACACGACGCAACTATGCATCACGGCGACCTGCAAGGAAAACGCATAATTTTCATCGTGACGATCAATTTTATTGATGGTTGCGCTGGAAATCCTTGTCGGAGCGTGATCATGCGTCGAAGCCTTCAATCATCTGACGATTGATTGCGGCACCGTAAGGGCGTGCGGCGGCCTGCGCGCACGCGCCTTTGCATTGGAACGGGGGAGGGGTGGACGTCAGCGCACCGTCAACGCGGGCGCAGTCTGAAGCTCGACCGGCAGATCGTTATCGGCCGCGAACTGCATCGCGAAGTCGAACGCATCGGCGCACACGGCGCGCAATTCGTCCGACACGACCAGGCATTTGACGCCGCCGTCGACGACCGGCATCGCGAGCCGCGACAGCGCGCACGGATAGCCGGGCCGCCGTTCGCCGACGAACAGCGTGATGACGCCGGCGAGGCGTTCGGGCCAGTCGCTCGGGCGGAAGGTTTTCTGCGCGCGGGTGACGCCGCGGATCAGGTGGCCGTGGGGTTGACCGATGACGCGGCCGTGTTCGGTGACTTCGATGCGATCCATGCTGTTTTGCGTTTCTTCGTTCGCGTCATTCGCCGCCGTCGGCCGCCGCGTCGCCGCGCGCGGGAATCCGCAGGTTGCGCAGCTTGTGATAGAGCGTTTTCTTCGGCATGCCGAGCGCCTCGCTCGCGTCCGCGACGTTGCCGTGGTGACGCCGCAGCATGTCCTCGATCAGCATCCGCTCGAAATACGCGAGCTGTTCCGCGAGCGTGCTGCCCACGGCCGGCGCTTCGCCGGACGACAGCAGGCTGTCGCCGGTCAGCCCGAGCACGAAGCGGTCGGCCACGTTCTGCAGCTCGCGCACGTTGCCGGGCCACGCGTGTGTCATCAGTTCGGATACCTGCGCAGCCGTGACGACCGGCGCCGGCTGCCCGAAGCGCCGCGCGGCCGCGAGCACGAAATGCTCGAACAGCAGCGGCACGTCCTCGCGCCGCTCGCGCAGCGGCGGCAACTCGATCTGCGCGACGTTGAGGCGATACAGCAAGTCCGCGCGAAAGCGCCCGTCGGCCGCGAGTTCGGCGAGATCGGCCTTCGACGCGGCCACCACGCGGCAGTCGACCGGAATCAGGTCGTTCGCGCCGAGCCGCTCGACCACGCGCTCCTGCAGCACGCGCAGCATCTTGATCTGCAGCGCGATCGGCATCGTCTCGATCTCGTCGAGGAACAGCGTGCCGCCATCCGCCCATTCGATCTTGCCGATGCGCTTCTTGATCGCGCCGGTGAACGCGCCGGCCTCATGGCCGAACAGTTCGCTTTCGAAAATCTGCTCCGGCAGGCCGCCGCAGTTCAGCGCGACGAAATGCGCATCGCGCCGGCCGCCGAAGTCGTGCAGGCTGCGCGCGATCAGCTCCTTGCCGGTGCCGGTCTCGCCGGTGATCAGCACCGACACCGACGTATCGGCGAGGCGCAGGATCTTCTTGCGCACGTCGGCCATCGCGGGCGACTTGCCGAGCACGAACGCCTCGATGCCCTGCCAGTTGTTCAGCGCCGCGCGCAGCCCCTGCACCTCGAGCGTCAGGCGGCGCTTCTCGACCGCGCGCGCCACGCGGCCGGCGATCAGGTCCGACGAGAACGGCTTCTCGATGAAGTCGTACGCGCCGACCTGCATCGCGCCGACGGCCGTCGAGATGTCCGCGTGGCCGCTGATCAGCACGACCGGGATCTGCGCATCGATGGCCATCACGCGGTCGAGCAGCTGCAGCCCGTCGATGCCCGGCATCCGCACGTCCGACACGATCACCACCGGCGCGCCGGGCGCGACGTGGGCGAGCGCATCGGCGGCCGACGCGAACGCGTCGACCGGGAACCCGGCGAGCGCGACGGCCTGCTCGACGCCGATCCGGACGTTTTCATCGTCCTCGACGACCAGCACCCGAATCTCATCTTCCATGCTCTGTCCTTTGTTGCGGCGTCGCCGCCGCGAATTCGATGGTGAACTGCGCGCCGCCTTCATCGCGGTTCGTCGCGGTGATCCTCGCGCCGAACGCCTCGACGATGCGCGACGTGATCGCGAGGCCGAGCCCGAGGCCCTGGCCGCGCGGCTTGGTCGTGACGAACGGCTCGAACAGGTGCGGCAGCACGTCGGGCGCGATGCCGGCGCCGCTGTCGGCCACCGTGAAGCGCACGCGGCCGGCGTCGTCCACGTCGTCCACTTCGGCCGTCTCGATGACGATGCGGCGCACCGGCGCGTCGTGCACCGCGTCGAGCGCGTTGCCGAGCAGGTTCACGATCACCTGCTGCAACTGGCTCGATTCCGCCGATACCGTCGTGCCGGGCGCGATGTTCACGTCGAGCCGCACGCCTTCGTCGCGAATGCGCGCATCGTAGATGAGCCGCGCATGCGCGACGGCCTCGTTCAGCGACACCGCGACGCGCTCGACGTCGGGCTTGCGCGCGAAGGTCTTCAACTCGCCGGTGAGCACGGCCATGCCGTCGACCAGCTTGCCGACCCGTTCGAGATTCGCGAGCGCCGGCGCCGGCTGGCCGCGCTCGAAGAACGTGCGCGCGTTGTCGCACAGCGTGCGGATCGCGACGAGCGGCTGGTTCAGCTCGTGCGTGAGGCCGGCGGCCATCTGCCCGAGCACCGCGAGCTTGCCCGCGTGCACGACTTCCTGCTGCGACGCGCGCAGCCGCTGTTCGGTGCGTTCGCGCTCGACGATCTCGCGCTGCATCCGCTCGTTCGCGGCCGTCAGCGCGGCCGTGCGCTGCGCGACCGTCAGTTCGAGCCGGTCGTTCGCGCGGCGCAGCGCGTCCTGCGCGCTCAGCCGCGCGAGGATCGCCCGGCGGCGCTGGATCGCATAGCCGACCAGCAGCGCGACGATCAGGAACGCGCCGGTGACGAACACGAACGCCGTCTGCTGCTGGCGCCGCGCGCCCGCGATGTCGAGCAGCACCATCAGCGAATCGCCGGCTTGCGGCGCGGGGCGCGACATCACGAGATAGCGCGTGGTGCGGCCGGCGTGGCGCGGATCGGGGAAGGTGCTGAACCAGGCGGCCGAACTGCGGTCGCCGATGCGGCGATAGGTCAGCGCGTCGACGGTGCGGCCCGCGTACTGGCGCGACGCCTGGATGTCGCGTTGCTGCTGCGCGGTGATCGGGCGCAGCGCGGTGAATTTCCACGCGGGCTCGGTCGAGATCACCACCACGCCGTTGCTGTCGACGACCAGCGCGGCGACGCCCGGCGCACGCCACGCCGATTCGAGCGGGTCGACGCTGATCTTCACGGCGGCGACGCCGACCGGCGCGCCGTCGCTGCGCACCGCGCTCGCGAAGTAGACGCCCGGCACGCCGGTGTTGGTGCCGATGCCGAAGAAGCGGCCGCTGCCGCGCGCGAGCGCGTCCTTGAAGTACGGCCGGTACGACACGTTGGTGCCGACGAAGCTGATCGTCTCGTTCCAGTTGCTCGCGGCGATCACGTCGCCTTGCAGATCGATCACGTCGACCGCGCCGCTGCCCGCGTCGCGATTCACGGCTTCGAGGTAGGTGTTCACCGCATGCACGAGCTCGGGCGCATCGTTCGGCGCGGCTTTCAGCATCGCACGCACGCCGTCCTGCCGCGCGACCAGGCCGGGCAGGATCTCGAAGCGGCCGAGTTCGCTTTTCAGGCTCGACGCATACAGGTCGAGCCGGTGCGCGCCGGCTTCCTCGAGCGCGTCGATCGCGCGTTCCCACGCGAAATCGACGGCCGCGCCGGCCACGCCGACATACAGCACCGCGGCCGATGCCCAGCCCCACCACGGGATTCCCTTGAAGCTCTTCTGCACGTTCGCCCTCATCGAAGCCCGCAACCGCCGGCCGTCCGCAACCGGCTCTCCGCAACGACGCGCGCCGCGCGCCGGCAGGGCCGGCGGCGGCGCGTGCGAAGCAGCCGGCGCGACGGTGCGCGCGACCGCGCGTTATCCGAAGTGCGCGACCAGGATCAGCGTGACCGTGACGACGATCGCGCCGCCGATGCGCGTGGCGATCTGCGCGAACGGCATCAGCTGCATCCGGTTCGCGGCGGTCAGGATCGCGACGTCGCCGGTGCCGCCTTGCCCACTGTGGCAGGCGTTCACGATTGCGGTGTCGATAGGGTACATCTTCAGCAGGCGGCCGACCACGAAACCGGTGCCCATCAGTGTCGCGACGGTCGACACGATCGTGACGACGTTGACGATCGTGAACGCGGCGGTCAGCTTGTCCCACGGCGTCATCGCGACGCCGATCGCGAACAGCAGCGGATACGTGACGGCGGTCGAGAAGAACTTGTAGACCACGAACGCGCCTTCCTGCAGCGGCGGCGACACCGCGCGCGCGAGCTTCACCAGCACCGCGAGGAACAGCATCGCGACCGGCGCGGGCAGGCCGAACAGCTTGTGCGCCATCAGGCCGACGAGGTACAGCGTGATCGCGGTGATGCCGGCGCCCGCGATGTGCGTGACGTCGACGTGGCCGCGGATTTCCTCGTTTTCAGGCGTCATGTCGCCGCTTTCGCCGACTTGCAGGCGACCGTTGCCGGTCAGGTGCGGCAGGCGCTTGCCGAGCATGTCGAGCGCGCCCGACAGGATGATCGCGGTCAGGCTGCCGAGCATCACCGACGGCAGCACCATCGCGAACATCTCGCCCTGCGGCAGGTGCATCAGTTCCGAATAGCCGATCGACAGCGGAATCGCGCCTTCGCCGACGCCGCCCGCCATGATCGGCACGACGATGTACAGCAGCGTGTGGCGCGCGCCGAGACCGAGCGCGGTGCCGACCGCCGTGCCGACGATCGCGGCCGCGATCGAACCGACGGCGAGCGGGACGAAGATCTTCACGAAGCCCTGGATCAGCACGCGGCGATCCATGCTCAGGATGCTGCCGACGATGATCGACGCGATGAACAGGTACAGGAAGTTGGTCGACTTCGTGAATTCGACCGTCAGGTTCAGCACCGGCTTCGGCAGCACGTGGTAGTACGTGAGCGCCGACGGCACGAAGGTCGCGAAGATCGCGGCCGCGCCGATGTTGCGCAAGAGCGGCAGGCGCTTGCCGAGTTCCGCGCAGGTGAAGCCGAAGAACGCGAGCACGGCGATCGCCATCGAGATTTCGCCGGGCACCTTGCCCGTCACGACGAAGCCGACGATCAGCCCGAACAGGATCACGTAGACCGGCAGCGGGATGATGCCGATGCGGATTTCCATCAGCTTCCACCAGCCTGCCGGCCAGAAGCGTTCGCGCGTGGCGGGACCGGCTGCGGCAATCGGCTCCGGATGGGACGGGGTTTGGATAGAGGTCTGCAAGACGTGTCTCCTGATGTTTGGAATGCCTGCATTGCTTCGCGGCATCGTGTGCCGTCTATTACGCAACCCCCGTGCCAGAATTCCAGCCCGCCGGAATATTTTCAATGCATTGATTCATAAGGGATTTGTTTCGTCTGCGGAAAGAGTTTTCCAGGTGTGATGGCCGAGATTTCGGAATCGGCGCGGCGGCCAGGCCGAGATTTCGGCCTGATGGCGGCCCGGGCAGCCGGCCGGGCCCGACGCCCGCCATATCGCCGCGCGCGATTTTCTTCGCACAATCGCTTCGTAGACCGCCCTCCCGCCGCTCTCTATCATCGGCTGATCCTTTTCCGATGCGATGACGACCGTCCGGAGAACGCCCGCGCGTTCGCCGCGGCGCCGCTCATCCGTCGATACCGTCTTTGGACAGGAGAGTGGTTTCCATGCTGCATCCCGTTTTTTCCGCCCGCTTTTCCGCCGGCCGTGTGGCCCGCCTGGCCCGCCTGCTGACGGCCGCGCTGCTCGGCGTCGTGCTGCTGAACGGCGCACGCGCCGACACCGCGCCGCTGAAGGTCGGCATCTCGACCAGCCCGCAGATCGAGGCGCTGAAGATCGCCGCGAAGGAGGCCAAGGAGCAGGGCCTCGACGTGAAGATCGTCGAATTCACCGACTGGAATACGCCGAACGCGGCGCTCGCGAACAAGGACATCGACGTCAACTACTTCCAGCACATCCCGTTTCTCGAGAACGCGAAGAAGCAGGGCGGCTACAACTTCATCTCGATCGCGCCCGGCACGATCATGAAGATCGGCCTCTATTCGAAGAAGGTGAAAAGCTTCGCCGAGCTGAAGGACGGCGCGCGCGTCGCGATCGCGAACGATCCGGTGAACGGCGGGCGCGGGCTGTTGCTGCTGCAGCGCGCGGGACTCATCACGCTGAAGCCGGGCACCGACTACCGAGCGACGACGCATGACATCGTCGCCAACCCGAAGCACCTGAAGATCATCCCGCTCGAAGCGTCGCAACTCGCGCGTTCGCTCGACGACGTCGATCTCGCGCAGGGCTACCCGAGCTTCATCAAGCTCGCCGGCACGACCGATCCGAACAGCGCGCTGCTGTTCGACGGCACCGAGAACAAGAACTTCGCGATCCAGTGGGTCGTGCGGCCCGAGAGCGCGAACGATCCGCGCATCCGCAAGTTCATCTCGATCTACCAGCACTCGCCGGCCGTGCGTAAAGCGCTCGACAACGCGTTCGGCTCGCTGTACGCGATCGCATGGTGACGGAGCCAGACATGACGACGGCGAACCGCAAGAAAATCCTGCTCAACGCGTTCAACATGAACTGCGTCGGGCACATCAACCACGGGCTGTGGACGCATCCGCGCGACCGCTCCGCGCACTACACCGATCTCGACTACTGGGCCGATCTCGCCAGGACGCTCGAACGCGGCAAGTTCGACGGGATCTTTCTCGCGGACATCGTCGGCGTGTACGACGTGTTCGGCGGCGGGCCTGACGCCGCGCTGCGCGAATCGGTGCAGGTGCCCGTCAACGACCCGCTGCTGCTCGTGCCGGCGATGGCGCAGGTCACGCGGCATCTCGGCTTCGGCGTGACCGCGAACCTGACCTACGAGCCGCCGTACCTGTTCGCGCGCCGCATGTCGACGCTCGATCATCTGACGAAAGGGCGGGTGGGCTGGAACATCGTCACCGGCTACCTCGACAGTGCCGCGCGCGGGATGGGCCTCGCGCAGCAGATCGGCCACGACGACCGCTACGAGCGCGCGGACGACTACATGGACGTCGTCTACAAGCTGTGGGAACAGAGCTGGGACGACGATGCGGTGATCCGCGACGCGCAGGCGCGCGTGTTCGCACAGCCGGGCAAGGTGCGGCGCGTGAAGCACGACGGGCCGTTCTATTCGATCGATGCGATTCATCTGAGCGAACCGTCGCTGCAACGCACGCCGGTGCTGTACCAGGCCGGCTCGTCCGCGCGCGGCGTCGAGTTCGCGGGTCGTCACGCGGAATGCGTGTTCGTGAACGGGCAGAGCAAGGCCGCGGCGCGCGCGGCGGTGCTCGACATCCGCGCGGCCGCCGCGCGGCAGGGCCGCGACCCCGCGTCGATCAAGATCTTTGCCGGCGTGAGCGTCGTGACCGCCGAGACCGAATTGCTCGCCCGCGAAAAGTTCGACGAATACCGGCGCTATGCGAGCCCGGAAGCCGGCCTTGCGCATTTCGCGAGCTCGACCGGCATCGACTTCGCGAAGTACGGCCTCGACGAGCCGATCTCGTACGTGAAGACCGATTCGATCCAGTCGGCCGTCGACGCGATCTCGCGCAAGAGCACGACCGGCACGTGGACCGTGCGCCGCATGCTCGAACAGATGTCGCTCGGCGGACGCTATGCGCCGATCGTCGGTTCGCCGTCGCAGGTCGCGGACGAACTGCAGTCGTGGATCGACGAGACCGGCATCGACGGCTTCAACCTGACGCGCACCGTGATGCCCGAGTCGTTCGAGGATTTCGTCGACTGGGTCGTGCCCGAGCTGCAGAACCGCGGCGTCTACAAGGAAGACTACGATCCCGCGCCGACGCTGCGCGAGAAGCTGTTCGGTGCAGGCCCGCGCCTGCCCGTCTGGCACACCGGCGCGCAGCACCGGCCGGCTGCCGTATCCGAACCCGCGCATCCCGCGCATGCCTGAACGTGACGGAGCGAAGCGATGACGCAATTGTTCGATACGCTGGGTTTCATCGAGACATCGGCCGTGCGTGCCGGCGCCGGGGTCGGTGCCGCGGCGCATGAGGAAGCCGTGACGCCGGCCGACGGCGCGGCCGTGTCGCTGGAGCAGGTCGGCAAGGTGTTCGCGACGCCGCGCGGCCACGCCGCCGCGCTGCGCGACGTGACGCTCGACGTGCGGCGCGGCGAGGTGTTCGGGATCATCGGCCGCAGCGGCGCCGGGAAGTCGACGCTGCTGCGGCTCGTGAACGGCCTCGAACGGCCGAGCTCGGGCCGCGTGCGCGTGCAGGGCGTCGACGTCGGCGCGCTCGACGAGGAAGGCCTCGTCGCGTTGCGGCGCCGCACCGGCATGGTGTTCCAGCATTTCAACCTGCTGTCCGCGAAGACGGTGTTCGAGAACGTCGCGCTGCCGCTGAAGATCGCCGGCGTGCCGAAGGCCGAGCGCGTGCGCAAGGTCGAGGCGCTGCTCGACCTCGTCGGGCTCGCCGCGAAGCGCGATGCGTATCCGGCGAGCCTGTCGGGCGGGCAGAAGCAGCGCGTCGGCATTGCGCGGGCGCTGGTGCACGATCCCGAGGTGCTGCTGTGCGACGAAGCGACGTCGGCGCTCGATCCGGAGACCACGCAATCGATCCTCGCGCTGCTCGCCGACATCAACCACCGCCTCGGACTGACGATCGTGCTGATCACGCACGAGATGGAAGTGATCCGCGCGGTGTGCGACACGGTCGCGGTGATCGAACAGGGCGAAGTCGTCGAAACGGGCCCCGTGTGGCGCGTGTTCGGCGATCCGCGTCATGGCGCGACGCGCGCGCTGTTGAGCACGCTTCAGCACGACCTGCCGGCCGAGCTGGCCGCGCGCGTGCGGCCGCTGCCCGAGCAGGCCGCGCTGCCCGTCGGCGCACAGATCGTGCTCGACGTCCGTTATACGGGCGAGAGCGGCGGCGAGCCGGACGTCGGCGCGCTCGCGGCGGCGCTCGGCGGCTCGGTGCGGTTTCTGCACGGCGGCATCGAAAGCATCCAGGGGCATGCGCAGGGGCGGCTCGTGATCGCCGCGACGCCGCGTGCGGATGACGCCGGCCCGTCGGCGGCGCGCGGCGGTGCGGTCGCCGCGCTGCTCGAACGCGCGCGCCGCCATGCGAATCATGCGGAGGTGCTCGGCTATGTTTGAGCTCTGGTGGCCCGAACTGCTCGACGCGATCCGCGACACGCTGTCGATGGTCGCCGCGTCGGCCGCGATCGCCGCGCTGATCGGCATCCCGCTCGCGGTGATCCTCGTGACCACCGCGCCCGGCGGCATCTACGCGCGGCGCGGCGTGAACGCGGTGCTCGGCGCGCTCGTCAACGTGTTCCGCTCGACGCCGTTCATCATCCTGCTCGTTGCGCTGCTGCCGTTCACGCGCGTGCTGATCGGCACGACGATCGGCGTGTGGGCGGCCGTCGTGCCGCTGTCGATCGCCGCGATCCCGTTTTTCGCGCGGATCGCCGAAGTGAGCCTGCGCGAAGTCGACCGCGGGCTGATCGAGGCCGCGCTCGCGATGGGCGCGAAGCGCCGCCACATCGTGTGGCACGTGCTGCTGCCGGAAGCGCTGCCCGGCATGCTCGGCGGCTTCACGATCACCGTCGTCGCGCTGATCGGCTCGACCGCGATGGCGGGCGCCGTCGGCGCGGGCGGCCTCGGCGATCTCGCGATCCGCTACGGCTACCAGCGTTTCGATACCACTGTGATGGCGACCGTGATCGTGATCCTGATCGCCCTCGTTTCAGCCGTGCAAATCACCGGCGACCGCCTGGTCCGACACGTGACCCGGCGTACTTGAGCGGCGCCACAAGCGTCCGCTTGTTTCATTCCTGATCCTGAGAGAAAAACCCATGACCTTGCCCATCGGCGCGCCGCGCGAATGGAACGGACAATTCGAGGAAGCGCTGTTTCTCGACGTGGCGCGACGCCATCGTCCGGACTTCCCGGACAAACTGGCGACGCCGCCGCGCGAGCCGCGCAACGGCGACGAGCTTGCCGCCATCGCGGACTACTACACGAAGATGGCGTCGCACGACCTGTTCATCGTGCAGGTCGTCGCGAAGGCGATCGATACGCTGTTCCGCGACGATCCGCATTTCCAGTTGATCCTGTCGCGCCAGCTCGGTGACGACGGCGCGCACGCGGTGATCGGCCGTGAGCGCGTGACCGCACTCACCGGGCGCGATCCGCTGCCGGAAGTCGACCGGCTCGTCGCCGCGCACTGGGCGCGCATCGGCGACATCGCGGTGCGCGACGTCGCGGGCTTTCTCGCGTTCGAATGGCATTACGAGCTGCACATCCTCGCGAAGCTGTGGATCCAGCGCAAGACCGGCCGCATCGGCGACAGTGCGATGCGCGAGCACGGCGAGAACCGGATCCGGCCGGACGAGGAGTGGCATCGCGTGCAGATCGTCCAGTGGTGGTTCGACACGCTGCAGGCGCTGCCGGACGCCGAGCGCGACGCGCTGATCGATCGCGTGATCGCGGCCGACGAGGAAACCCAGGCGCGGCTCGACGGCTACCTGCACGACGAGTACGCGCACACCGCGCTGGTGTTCGGCGCGGATATCGCCGAATATCGTGCGATCTACGACGACTGGCGGCGCGAGATCCTGTCGCGGCTGACCGGCCGCCGGCTCGGCGCGCTCGTCCCGCTGTCGGGCGAAACCGTTGAACAGGAAGCTGTCGCATGAACGATCCACGCGGCCCGGCGACCCTCGCGCCGGATACCGATACGCCGGCCGTCGACCGCGCTGCGCTGGCACGCGCGATCGACGCGCTGCGCGTGAGCGCCGCCGAGCGCGACCGCGCGGGCGGTCATGCGGCGCAGGAGAAGCAGTGGCTCGCCGAGGCGGGCTTGCTGACGCTCGCGGTGCCGCGCGCGTTCGGCGGGCAGGAAGCGGCGTGGCCCGCGATCTACGACGCGATCCGGCAGGTCGCACGGGTCGACAGCGCGCTCGCGCATCTGGTCGGGTTTCAGTGCCTGCAAGTGGTGAGCGTCGACGTGTGGGGCAGCGCCGCGCAGCGCGAGCGCTACCTGCGCGGCACGGTCGACGGGCGCTGGTGGTGGGGCAACGCGGTCAATCCGCTCGACACGCGGCTCGTGGCCACGGCGACGCCCGACGGCGGCTACCGGCTCGACGGCGTGAAGGGCTTCTGTTCCGGCACGCGCGGCTCGCAGCGGATGACGGTGTCCGCGCACGATCCGGCCACCGGCCGCACCGTGTTCGGCGTGGTGCCGACCGATCGTGAAGGAATTACCGTCAACGAGGATTGGGACCCGATCGGCCAGCGTCAGACCGACAGCGGCAGCGTGCGCTTCGACGGTGTGACGCTCGCGGCGGACGAGGTGCTGCATCGTTCCGAAACCCCGCCGACGCCGCGCGCGACACTGCGCACGCTCGTGTCGCAACTCGTGCTGACGAACCTGTTCGTCGGCCTGGCGGAGGGTGCGCTGGCCGAGGCGCGCGACTACGTGCGGCAGCATGGCCGCCCGTGGATTCACTCGGACGTCGAGCGGGCCGAAGACGATCCGTACACGCTTCAGCGCTTCGGCGACATGCGCGTGCGCGCGATTGCCGCGGCGGCGCTGGCCGATCGCGCGGCAATCGCGTTGCAGCACGCGTGGGCGCGGCAGGATGCGCTGACGGCCGACGAACGCGCCGAAGTCGCGCTTGCGGTCTCGGAAGCGAAGATCGTCGCGCAGCGCGCGGCGCTCGACAACGGCGAGGCGCTGTTCGACGCATGCGGCGCGCGCGCGACGGCCGCGTCGCTCGGCCTCGACCGCTTCTGGCGGAACGCGCGCACGCATACGCTGCACGATCCGCTCGACTACCGGCTGCGCGACGTGGGCCGGTTCGCGCTCACCGCGGAATTGCCGCCGGCGTCGCTCTATACGTAATACGCAGCGGGGCGGTACCGGCACGGCGCCGCGTACTGCTGCCTTCGCTGTCGCCACATCGATGAGCCGGCCTGCTGGACGTCCGGAATGATATGTTATATCGTATCGATACAATATATCATTTCATCCTCAACGTCCTGTTCCGGAATCGCCCGATGAGCCCCGCCCTTCATCCGTCCCCGCGGCTTCCCGTGACCGTCCTGTCCGGCTTTCTCGGCGCCGGCAAGACGACGCTGCTCAACCACATCCTCAACAATCGCGAGGGCCGGCGCGTCGCGGTCATCGTCAACGACATGTCCGAGGTCAACATCGATGCGGCGCTCGTGCGCGACGGCGGCGCGGGGCTGTCGCGCACCGACGAGAAGCTGGTCGAGATGAGCAACGGCTGCATCTGCTGCACACTGCGCGAGGACTTGCTGATCGAGGTCGACCGGCTCGCGCGCGAAGGGCGCTTCGATCAGCTCGTGATCGAATCGACCGGCATCTCGGAGCCGCTGCCGGTGGCCGAGACGTTCACGTTCGAAGGCGAGGACGGCCGCAGCCTCGGCGAAGTCGCGCGGCTCGACACGATGGTGACGGTGGTCGACGCGTTCAATTTCCTGCGCGACTACGCGTCGCGCGACAGCCTGCAATCGCGCGGCGAATCGATGGGCGACGAGGACGCACGCACGGTCGTCGATCTGCTGATCGACCAGATCGAGTTCTGCGACGTGCTCGTGATCAACAAGATCGACCTGATCGACGGCAGCGCGCGCGAGCGGCTGGTCGCGCTGCTGCGCGGCCTGAACCCGCGTGCGCGGATCGAGATCGCCGAATTCGGCAAGGTGCCGCTCGAGCGCGTGCTCGACACCGGCCTGTTCGACTTCGATGAGGCGTCGCGCGCGCCGGGCTGGCTGCAGGAGCTGCGCGGCACGCACACGCCGGAGACCGACGAATACGGGATCCGCAGCTTCGTCTATCGCGCGCGTCGGCCGTTCCATCCGCGGCGTTTCTTCGATCTCGTCGAAAGCGAATGGCCGGGCGTCGTCCGCTCGAAGGGGTTCTTCTGGCTGGCCACGCATCCGACCGTCGCCGGTTCGTGGTCGCAGGCCGGCGCGGTTGCACGGCACGGGCCGGCCGGCCACTGGTGGGCGGCCGTGCCGCCCGAGCGCTGGCCGCAGGACGCGGACGCCGTCGCGCAGATCCGCGCACGCTGGGACGAGCACGTCGGCGATGCACGGCAGGAACTCGTGCTGATCGGCATGGACATGGACGAGCCGGCACTGCGCGCGCGCTTCGACGCGTGTCTGCTGACCGATGCCGAGATGGCGACCGGCCCCGAACACTGGACCACGTGGGACAACCCGTTTCGCGACTGGCCCTGACCTGAACGCGCGCTGCCTGCATCGATCCGGATGGAGCAGGCGCTCCACCGGATTTCAAGCATGAATGCAGCGCTTCCCGATATTTCCCTGACCGATGCCGCGCCGGGCCACCGCCCGCTCGAATGGGTCGGCATGCAGGGCATCGACCTGCCCGTCGTCGTGGCGGAGTCCGGTTGCCGGCGCGACGTGCATGCGCGTGCCGACATCCAGGTCGATCTGCCTGCGCCGCGGGTGAAAGGTATCCACATGTCGCGGCTGTACGGGCTGCTCGACTGGCTGGCCGATGGCGAAGCGCTGTCGCCGGCCGGCTTGCAGCGCATGCTGCGCGCGATGGTCGACAGCCACCGTGACTGCGATACGCGCAGCGCACGCGTGCGGCTGCGCTTCGACCTGCTGGCCCGCCGCACCGCGCTCGTGACCGAGGGGCTGGCCGGCTGGAAGGCCTATCCGGTGCGGATCGACGCGACGCTGGCCGGCGACGCGTTCGCGCTGCGCGCGCAGGCGACGGTCGTTTATTCGTCGACGTGCCCGTGCTCGGCCGCGCTGTCGCGGCACTGGGTCGAACAGGCGTTCCTGACGGCGTTCGGCCGCGAGGATCGCGTGGAGCCGGCGGCGGTCGCCGCCTGGCTGAACCGGCATGCGACGGCCGCCACGCCGCACAGTCAGCGCAGCGAAGCCGTCGTCAGCGTGGCGCTGCCCGCCGATGGCGCGACGCTGGGGCTGATCGACCTGATCGATCGCGTCGAGCGTGCGCTCGGCACGCCGGTGCAGACGGCGGTCAAGCGTGCGGACGAGCAGGCGTTCGCGGTGCTGAACGGCGGGAACCTGATGTTCGTCGAGGATGCCGCGCGCCGCGTGCAGGCCGCGCTGGAAGGTCATCATGCGAGCCCGCGCGTGCGCGTGCGCCATCTCGAAAGCCTGCATCCGCACGATGCGGTGGCGTGGGCCGCACCGGTGCGCGAAGGGGCCGACGCATGCTGATCCGCAAGCTGTTCCGGTTCGAGAATGCACACGTTGTGCGCGGCTGCAGCACGCGACGCTGCTCGCATTCGATCCACGGCCATTCGTACCGTGTCGAGCTGCTGCTCGAAGCGCATGCGCTGGATCACGGGCAGATGATCTACGACTTCGGATTGCTCAAGGGCGACGTGCGCGACCTGATCGATGCATTCGACCATGCGGTGACGCTGTGGTCGGACGACGATCCGTGCTACGTCGAAAGCATGCGCCGGCATTCGGAGCGCTGGGTGCGGCTGCCGGTTTCGCCGAGCGCCGAGCAGTTCTCGCGTGTGTTCTTTCGCCTCGTCGACGCGGCGCTGTGCTGTACGCGCATGTCGAACGGCGAAGCCGACGTGCGGCTGCATTCGGTGATCGTTCACGAGACCGAGACAGGCTACGCGCAGTGCTTCCGCGACGACGCATTCAACCCGCGCATGGGCCGCATCGAGCTCGACGCGATCGTGTTCGCGCCGGCCATCGTCGCGCAGTGGCGCGACCCGGGCCTGTTCGAGCGGCTCAAGCGCGGCCATGTCCTTTCCCGGCAGGCATCCTCATGATCAGAAAGAACCCGCGCGGCGACCTGCCGCAGATTCATCCGAACGCGTTCGTCGACCCGACCGCCATCCTGTGCGGGCGCGTGATCGTCGAGGAGAACGTGTTCATCGGCCCGTACGCGGTGATCCGCGCCGACGAAACGGATGCGGACGGCCGGATCGCGCCGATCGTGATCGGTGCGCATTCGAACATCCAGGACGGCGTCGTGATCCATTCGAAATCGGGCGCGAGCGTGACGATCGGCCGGCACACGTCGATCGCGCATCGCGCGATCGTCCACGGGCCGTGCAAGGTCGGCGACGGCGTGTTCGTCGGGTTCAACAGCGTGCTGTTCAACTGCACGATCGACGACGGCTGCGTGGTGCGCTACAACGCGGTCGTCGACGGCTGCCACCTGCCGCCGGGCTTCTACGTGCGCTCGACCGAACGCATCGGGCCGGAAACCGACCTCGCCGCGTTGCCGCAGGTGACGGCCGATGCGAGCGATTTCTCCGAGGACGTCGCGCGGACGAACAATGCGCTGGTGCTCGGTTACAAGCACATCCAGAACGAGTTCTGAGTCGTGGGCGAGCCGATGCGACGCGAAGGGGCCGACCGGCCGGAACGACGCCACGTCGATCTGCTGGTGCACGGCGGCACGGTGATGACGCCCAACGGCGCCGAGCGGATCGACGTCGCGTGCACGGATGGCCGCGTCGTTGCGCTGGGCGCGTTGCACGGTACGTGGAGCGCCGACGTACTGCTCGATGCGCGCGGATTGCACGTGCTGCCGGGCGTGGTCGACAGCCAGGTGCATTTCCGCGAACCGGGGCTCACGCACAAGGAGACCATCGAGGCCGGCACGCGCGGCGCGGTGCTCGGCGGCGTCACGACGATCTTCGAGATGCCCAATACGCATCCGCTGACGCTGGGCGAGCAGGATCTGCAGGCGAAGCGGGATCTTGCATACGGCCGTGCGTGGTGCGACTACGCGTTCTACGTCGGCGGCTCGGCCGTGAATGCCGAACGGCTGCCGGTGCTCGAGCGGTTGCCCGGCTGCGCAGGGGTGAAGGTCTTCATGGGCAGTTCGTTCGGCGATCTGCTGGCCGACGACGAAACCGTGTTGCGCCGGATCCTGCGCAACGGGCGCCGGCGCATGGCCGTGCATGCGGAGGACGAAGCGCGGCTGCGCGAACGCAAGGCGATCGCGGAAGCGAGCGGCGACGTGCGCGATCATTCGCGCTGGCGCGACGCGGAAAGCGCATTGATTGCGACGCGGCGCATCGTCGGGCTGGCCGTGGAAGCGGGGCGCCGGCTGCATGTGCTGCACGTGTCCACGGCGGATGAAATGGCGTTTCTCGCGCGGCACCGGCGGCGCGTGACGGTCGAAGTCACGCCGCATCACCTGAGCCTGCACGCGCCGGATTGCTACGAGCGGCTCGGCACGTTCGCGCAGATGAATCCGCCCGTGCGCGAACGGCATCATCGGGACGCGCTGTGGCAGGCCGTCCGCGACGGCGTGGTCGACGTGATCGGCAGCGATCATGCGCCGCATACGCGCGACGAAAAGCGCCGCCCGTATCCGCAGTCGCCGAGCGGGATGACCGGCGTGCAGACGCTGCTGCCGCTGATGCTCGACCACGTGCATGCCGGCCGCCTGAGCCTGGAGCGGCTGGTCGACCTGACCAGCGCCGGGCCGGTGTGCATTTTCGGCATCGAAGGGAAGGGACGCATTGCGGTGGGCTACGACGCCGATTTCAGCATCGTCGACCTGCGCGCGCGGCGGATCATCCGCGACGAATGGATCGCGAGCGTGAGCGGCTGGACGCCGTACGACGGATGCGCGGTCACGGGGTGGCCGGTGCATACGGTCGTGCGCGGGCAGGTTGCCGTGCGCGACGGCGAGTTAAGCGGGCAGCCGGCGGGGCGGCCCGTCGCGTTTCTGGATGTGGCGGCTTGATTCGAACGGTGTGCGGCCCGGCGCAGCGTCCGCTCAGTAGGCCGCATCCCGCACGAGCGCGTAGGCCTTTCCCGACGGTGCCTGGACGATCGACATGCCATCGGCGATCGGCCCGTCGTTTTTGCTGACCGCCGGCTGACCGCGCGCAGGCGTGAAGACCCAGGCGCCGGGATACTTCTCGCGGAGCCCGCGCAACGCGGAGGAGACCGCGGTTCCGACGGGGTAGTGGATGTCGCCGACGTCGACCGCGCGTACCAGCGTGGCGGACGTGAACGCGACGATACGATGCTGTCGGTCGAGGCGCAGCCTCGCGCCGTGCAGCGCCAGCCCCGCCAGTTGAAATACGCTACCTTGGGCAACATCGATACGCCAATAGTCGTTGTCGCGCAGGCCGTCGCCATAGGTGGTCGTGTCGCGGATCAAATCCGACCCGGCCGGAACGACGGAGTCGGCTACCCGATTGCCGTTGGCCAGACGGCACCACCACAGCGACTTGGTTCGGGCGTCTTTGCGCAAGACGATCTCCATCGGTTGGCCGGCATCGCACTCCCACCCGTCGAGCGAGCGGGGGCCGGTGACGGTCAGCCCCAGCGCAGTGAGTCTGACGGGGGCCTGGTCGTTCCACGGCGCTTCGTCGTCGAATTCCGACCGGACCTCCACTGCCATGGCGGGAATGCCATAGACATCGACTTCGTGCGGAAACGTGGCTGCGTCGAGCGAATTCATGTCACCGCCGGTCGCGAGCGACAGTTGGGTGCCGGGCGGCATGTCGATGCCCATCAGCCGGGTGGTCTTTTCCAGCGTGGGATGCTCCGCGGCGTCTTTCCTTTGTGCCGCCAGGTCGATCTTCAGATAGGCAATGGCCAATATGACAAAGAAACTGCTCATCCAGCAGAGCACGCCGAGCAGGACGGACTTGCGTATCCAGCGCGCGCCAAACGATCGCCGGGCATGGGGAGACAACGCCAGCGTGCCGGCCCAAAGCAGCACGGCGACGGTCGCCAGAAACGAAATGCCGAGCGTGACGAAGAAGGCGCCGGAGAAAATCGGGGCAGGGATCATGGGGTAGGCGAACGCCCGAGCGTCATCATTGCTGGAATCGCCCCGACAGGTCGGAGCAGGTCGGTATCGTCAAGTGACGTTGCCGCCGCGTGAGTGGCCCGGATGGCGGACGGTATTGCGGAACCTTGTACGAACGGGCGTCATTGTAGTGTTCAAACGCAATGGTCCGACGAAAGCGGCGCGCGGCCCTAGATCGGCAGCCGCACCGTCTGCTTGATGCGCTTCAGCGGAATCTCGGTTTCGACGTTGCGTACGCCTTCGATCTGCGTGAGCGTTTCCATCTGAAAGCGCTGATAGTCGTCGAGATCCTTCGCGATCACGCGCAGCAGATAGTCGTAGCTGCCGGCCATCAGATGGCATTCGAGCACTTCGGGCGCCTGCTCCATCTCGCGTGCGAAGCGTTCGACCGTCGTCTTGTCCTGGCGCTCCAGCGTGACGCGCACGAATGCCGTGAAACGCAGCTCGACGGCCGCCGGGTTCAGCAACGCGACGTAGGCGTCGATCACGCCCTGTTCCTCGAGCAGGTGAACGCGGCGCAGGCACGGCGTGGGCGACAGTCCGGCCTGTTGCGCGATGTCGGCGTTCGTCTGGTTCGAATTCTGCTGCAACGCACGCAGAATGCGTCGATCGATCGCATCCAGTTTGATTGGCATTTTTGGCTACCGGTGAAATATATATTGGAGAATAACTCCAAATGGAACGACAAAAGTAGCCGAGTTTGCACCCAATCTCCACGTGAACTTGCCGATAATCTGACGACTGCGCGGCCCCAAGCGGGCGATCCCCGTCCGCCGCGGCGCCCGCTTTCAGGAGATTCCCGATGTCGCACGTCGCCTGGTTGCCGTTCATGGCCACCTCCCTTCTGATCATTCTGACGCCGGGCCAGGACATGGTTCTGGTGATGTCGCGCACGCTGTCCGGCGGCACGCGCGCGGGCCTCGTGACCGCCGCGGGCGTCAGCGTCGGGCTGCTCGTCCATACGATGCTCGCGACGCTCGGGCTGGGCGCCCTTCTTCAGGCATCCGAATGGCTGTTCACCGCGCTGAAGGTGATCGGCGCGCTGTACCTGCTGTACCTCGGCATCGCGCTGTTGCGTTCGTCGGGCGAATTGACGCTCGCCGGCAGCGGCGCTGCACCGGCATCGCGGTTCCGGACGTTCGCGCAAGGCGCGCTGTCCAACGTGTCGAATCCGAAGGTCGCGCTTTTCTATCTGGCGTTCCTGCCGCAATTCGTTCCTGCGGGCGCCCCGCATCCGATGCTGTCGCTGTTCGTGCTCGGCGCGACGTTTGCCGGGCTGACGTTTCTCGTCAAGGGGCCGGTCGCGTTGTTCGCGGGCCTGCTGTCGGCATCGATCCGCCGCAACCCGCGCATCCTGACGCGCATGCATCGCGTCAGCGGGGTGGTCCTGCTGGCGCTGGGCGTGAAGCTGGCGCTCGAGCGCCGCTGATCGCGGCCGCGGCGCCGGCACGCCTTCCGGCGTTACTGCGCCGCCAACGCGTCCGCCAGTGCCCGCATCGCCTCCACCGTTTCCGGATTCGCCGGAAAGAACGCCTCGATCGCAAGTTCCGACAGCGTCACGTCGACAGGCGTGCCGAACACCGTCGTCGTACTGAAGAACGTCAGCTCGCCGGCCGTCGTGCGGAGCCGCAGCGGCACGGCGATATCCGCGAAATCGGTGCGCGCGTGCGTGTCGTCGGGCTGGCCGGCCGGCGCCGGATACGCGGCGAGCTCGTCGCGCAGCGCATGCAGCGTGCGGTCGCCGCTCGCATCGATCTGCCGCTGCAACCGATGCAGGATGTGCGCGCGCCACTCATGCCAGTTGACGATCTGCGATGCGAGACCGTCCGGATGCAGGCTCAGCCGCAGCACGTTGACGGGCGGCTGCAGCAGCGCCGGATCGGCCTGCGCGACCAGCGCGCCGAGCATCCGGTTCGCCGCGAGCAGCGTCCAGTGGCGGTCCACCGCGAGCGCCGGATAGGGCTCGTGCCCGCGCAGCACGGCTTCGACCGCATGACGCGCGGCATCCAGTTGCGGGTCCGAAAACGGCCGTTCGCGAAACAGCGGCGCGAAGCCGGCCGCGACGAGCAGCGCATTGCGTTCGCGCAACGGCACGTCGAGCCGTTCGGCGAGATGCAGCACCATCTCGCGGCTCGGCTGCGCGCGGCCCGATTCGACGAAGCTCAGGTGGCGCGCGGACACGTCCGCGTCGAGCGCGAGCGCCATCTGGCTCAGGCGCCGGCGTTGCCGCCACGTGCGCAGCAGCGGGCCGATGCCGGACGCGCGGCCGGCGGACGGAGGGAGCGATTGGAGGGCGGCGGTCGGGTTCATGGCGACGATGATAGGCAATCCTGCGCGTGCCGGGCATTACCTGTGAGGTAAGCATTCCGGAACGGCATACAGCGCCGGTTGCGCGTGCCGCTGCCCGTGGTTCGCATCCCACCCCCCCCATTTCGTCCCGGATGCTCCCCGACGCTGCGTTACCATACCCTCCGTGCCACCTGAGAGGCGGCGCCGGACCCGCGACGACAACGTATGGGCCGGTCGCCGCGCACATTCACGACAAGGCATTCCAGGGGAATCCAACAATGAAAAAACTTGCCGTCCGGCTCGCCTGCGTGGCGACGCTCGCACTCGCCGCCACCAGCGGCCACGCGCAGACCGAAGCTGCGCAGGTGGAAATGAGGGCCGCCGCCGCGGCCGCCAACGAAGCGGTCGTGAAGGGGCCGACCGACATCGACGTGAAACACGAAGCCGTGCTGAAGCTGAAGGCCGGCGAATCGTTCGTGCCGGCCGCCGAAGCCGGCCGCTACCTGCGCTCGATGGGCAACGCGATCGACGAATCGAAGCTGGTCGGCCTCGTGCTGCCCGACGATCCCGACGCCGACTGGATCTCGGTCGTGTCGTTCGAGCCGAGCGGCTACATCCGCGACGACGATGCGAAGGACTGGAAGCCCGACGAGCTGCTGAAAAACCTGCAGGCCGGCACCGAGGAAAACAACCCGGCGCGCAAGGAGCGCGGCCTGCCCGAAACCGAGGTGGTCGGCTGGGCGAAGGCGCCCGCCTACGACGCGGCCACGCACCGGCTCGTGTGGTCGGCGATCATCCGCGACAAGGGCGCGGCGCCGAATGCCGGGGGCGACGGCGTGAACTACCGGACGCTCGTGCTCGGCCGCGACGGCTACCTGTCGCTGACGATGGCGTCGACGCTCGCCGACCTGCCGAAGTACAAGCCATCGGCCGACGCGCTGCTGTCGAACATCCGCTTCAACGACGGCAAGCGCTACGCCGATTTCAACAAGTCGACCGACCACGTCGCCGAGTACGGGCTCGCGGCGCTGATCGTCGGCGTCGGCGCGAAGAAGCTCGGCCTGCTCGCGCTGATCGGCGCGTTCGCGGTGAAGTTCTTCAAGATCGGCGCGCTCGCGCTGCTGGCCGGCGGCGCGGCGCTCAAGCGCTTCTTCGGGCGCAAGCCGAAGGCGGCCGCGGTGCCGGCCGTCGCCGATGCATCCGACGCCGCCGCCACGGAGCGCAAGGAATGACGAAGCTGCTGCTGCTGATCTTCGGCGGCCTGAAGCTCGGCAAGGTGCTCTTGTCGGCCGGCACGATGCTCGCGTCGATCGCGGTCTATGCCGTGTTCTACGGCTGGCGCTTCGCGGCCGGTTTCGTCGCGCTGCTGCTGGTGCACGAAGCCGGCCACTACGTCGCCGCGCAACGGCGCGGGCTCGACGTCGGCCTGCCGACCTTCATCCCGTTCGTCGGCGCGTGGATCCAGTTGAAGGAAATGCCGCACGATGCGGAAACGGAGGCGTACGTCGGGCTCGCCGGACCGTTCGTCGGCACGCTCGGCGCGCTGGCCTGCTACGCGGCCGCGCGCCACTACGACAGCAACCTGCTGCTCGCGCTGTCGTACACGGGTTTCTTCCTGAACTTGTTCAACATGATTCCGCTGTCGCCGTTCGACGGCGGGCGGATCACCGCGGTGCTGTCGCCGCGCATCTGGTTCGCGGGCGTGCCGGTGCTGATCGCGCTGTTCGTGTATCGGCCGAGCCCGCTGCTGATCGTGATGGCGATCCTCGCGCTGCCGCAGTTGAAGCGGGCATGGCGCTACGATCCCGACGCGCCGGAGAACCGCGTGTACTACGCGACGTCGATCGAGACGAAGACGGCGTACGCGCTCTGCTACGTCGGCCTGCTCGCGTTCCTCGCGCTGATGACGTCCGGCGTGCACGACATGCTGCGCGTCGTGCATTCGTCGACCTGACGTCGATCCGATGCAAAAAACGGCGGCCGCGTAAAAAGCGGCCACCGTTTTCAATGGTCGAACTTCACGCGTCGCGATGACGCAGTTCGACGCGCTTGATGTCCTTCACGATCACGAGATAGCTGAACACGGTGACGAGCGCGTTCAGCCCGACGAACACCAGTGCGCCGTTGAACGAGCCGCTCGCGCCGACCAGGTAGCCGATCGCGATCGGCGCGACGATGCCCGCTGTATTGCCGAACATGTTGAACAGGCTGCCCGACAGGCCGATCGCTTCCTTCGGCGCGGTATCCGCGACGACGGCCCAGCCGAGCGAGCCGATCCCCTTGCCGAAGAACGACACGGCCATCAGCATGATCACCAGCGCTTCGCTGTCGACGTAGTTGCAGCCGATGATGACCATCGACAGCAGCATCCCGCCGACGATCGGAATCTTGCGCGCGAGCGTCAGCGACACGCCGCGCCGGATCAGCATGTCCGACAGCATCCCGCCGAGCACGCCGCCGAGGAACCCGCAGATCGCCGGCAGCGACGTCATGAAGCCGGCCTTCAGCAGCGACATCCCGCGCGCCTGCACGAGATAGATCGGGAACCACGTGAGGAAGAAGTACGTCAGCACGTTCACGCAGTACTGGCCGAGGTACACGCCGAGCAGCATCCGGTTCGACAGTAGCTGGCGCACGTAGTACCAACCGGCCACGCGGCTGCCTTCGGAAGCGCCGCCGTTAGCGCGCGCGCCGGTCGGCCGGCCCGTCGACCGCACCAGGCCGCCGCCCTGTTCGATATGCTCGAGCTCCGCGCGGTTCACACGCGGATGGTCGACCGGATCCTTCATCACGCGCAGCCACAGGAATGCAAGTGCGATGCCGGCGAGACCGAGCCACAGATACACGTGGTGCCAGCCGTACGCATGCGTGAGCCACGCCATCAGCGGCGAGAACACCACCGCCGCGAAATACTGCGCGGCGTTGAAGATCGCCGACGCGGTGCCGCGCTCGGCGGTCGGGAACCAGCTCGCGACGACCTTCGCGTTCGCCGGGAACGCGGGCGCCTCCGCGATGCCGACCGCGAAGCGCATCGCGAACAGCGCGGCGACCGCGAACGCGGCGCTGCCGCCGAGGCCGATCGTGCTTTGCAGCAGCGTGAACGCCGACCACAGGAAGATGCTCGCCGCATACACGCGCCGCGCGCCGAAGCGGTCGAGCAGCCAGCCGCTCGGCAGTTGCGCGAGCACGTACGCCCAGCTGAACGCCGAGAAGATGTAGCCCATCGTCACCGGATCGATGCCGAACGCCTGGCGGATCGGCGTGCCGGTGATCGACAGCGTCGCGCGATCCGCATAGTTGAGTGTCGTGACGACGAACAGCATCGCCAGGATCCAGTAGCGCACGGCGGTTCGGCGCGCGGTGCGCGCGAGGTCGAGCGGAAGATCGCGGGGGGAGGTCTGATTGCTCACTTTAAATGTACGTCGTCGTATGACAAGGCGAAAGTTTATTGAGATTGTTCGAATTCAGAAACCTCGGGTTTTCCCTTTGGAGACCCGCGTCACAGTGTGGGAAAGTCGGGATTTTCTGGCCGGACAAGGTTTTCGCATGTATCGTCGACGCCCTCGCAGGCGGCGCAAATCACGCGATACCGTCGGCAGACATCGTATCTGTTGAGCTACAATGAGCAATCCATTCCCGAACCACGGAGCACACCCCATGCAACTGACAGGAGAGATGCTGATCGGCGCCGAAACGGTGGCCGGCTCGGCCGGAATCTTGCACGCGTTCGATCCGACGAAGGGCGCGCCGATCGACGTCCCGGCGTTCGGCGTCGCGACGCAGGCCGACGTCGACCGCGCGTGCGAACTCGCACGCGACGCGTTCGATGCGTACCGTACGCAGCCGCTCGCGGCTCGCGCGGCGTTTCTCGAAGCGATTGCCGATGAAATCGTCGCGCTCGGCGACGCGCTGATCGAGCGCGCGCATGCCGAAACGGGCCTGCCGGTCGCGCGGCTGCAGGGCGAGCGCGGCCGCACCGTCGGCCAGCTCCGGCTGTTCGCGCGCGTCGTGCGCGACGGGCGTTTCCTCGCCGCGTCGATCGATCCGGCACAGCCGGCACGCACGCCGCTGCCGCGTTCGGACCTGCGGCTGCAGAAAGTCGCGCTCGGGCCCGTCGTCGTGTTCGGCGCGAGCAATTTCCCGCTCGCGTTCTCGGTGGCCGGCGGTGACACCGCGTCGGCACTGGCGGCCGGCTGCCCGGTGATCGTGAAGGCGCACGAGGCGCACCTCGGCACGTCCGAACTGGTCGGCCGTGCGATCCGCGCGGCGGTCGCGAAATGCGGGATGCCGGCCGGCGTGTTCTCGCTGCTGGTCGGCCCCGGCCGTGTGATCGGCGCGGCGCTCGTCGGCCATCCGGCGATCCAGGCCGTCGGCTTCACCGGGTCGCGGCAGGGCGGCATGGCGCTCGTGCAGCACGCGAACGCGCGCCCGCAACCGATTCCCGTCTACGCGGAAATGAGCAGCATCAACCCGGTCGTGCTGTTCCCGGCCGCGCTGGCCGCGCGCGGCGACGCGATCGCGACCGGCTTCGTCGATTCGCTGACGCTCGGCGTCGGCCAGTTCTGTACCAATCCGGGCCTCGTGCTCGCGATCGACGGTCCCGATCTCGACCGCTTCGAGACGGTCGCCGCGCAGGCGCTCGCGAAGAAGCCGGCCGGCGTGATGCTGACGCACGGCATCGCCGACGCGTATCGCAACGGTCGCGGCAAGCTCGCCGAATTGCCGGGCGTGCGCGAAATCGGCGCGGGCGAAGCCGCGCAAACGGAATGCCAGGCGGGCGGCGCGCTGTACGAAGTCGGCGCGCAGGCGTTCCTGGCCGAGCCGGCGTTCAGCCACGAGGTGTTCGGGCCGGCGTCGCTGATCGTGCGCTGCCGCGATCTCGACGAAGTCGCCCGCGTGCTCGACGCACTCGAGGGCCAGTTGACGGCCACGCTGCAGATGGATGCCGACGACAAGCCGCTCGCGCGCCGCCTGCTGCCGATTCTCGAACGCAAGGCCGGCCGCCTGCTCGTCAACGGCTACCCGACCGGCGTCGAGGTGTGCGATGCGATGGTGCACGGCGGGCCGTTCCCCGCGACGTCGAACCCGGCCGTCACGTCGGTCGGCGCGACCGCGATCGAGCGTTTCCTGCGGCCCGTGTGCTATCAGGACTTCCCGGACGACCTGCTGCCCGAAGGGTTGCAGGAGCGCAATCCGCTCGATATTCCGCGGCTGCGGGACGGCAAGGCGGAGTGATGGGGCGGGACGGCTGAACGTATCGTTTCGGCGGCTGAAAGGGCGGCCGCCACGCCGTCCCCGCTACGCCTTTTTCGCATAGGCGCTGCACCAGCCTTTTGCATTGACCTGCTTGCCGCTGAAAATGGTGCACGGTGCCATCGCGGCGCCGGGCTTGCCCTGGAAGAACTGGCAGTTCGCACAGGCCTGGCCCGCCTGAAATTGCGGGAACTTCGCATGGTCGACCCGGCTTGCGTCCGTCTTGTAACCGAGGGCCTGGGCGTTTGCATCGGATTCCTGAACGGCACCGGCCTCTGCCGACGCCGCGCGGCGTCCCAGGGACAGCGCGGATGCCAGCACGGTGGTGGTCGCAATGAAACGTCGGCGTGAAAACTTCATGGCGTTCTCCTTCATGGTTGCGTGAACGGATTGCCCGACGTCATCCGGCCCATCGTGATGCGACGCCTTCGTCGCCGGAGGAAGCGGGCGGCGAAGGGATCAGTGGAAGAAGAGCGTTCGCATGCCGAAGGTATGATGCGCTTCAGCGGCCATCAGCACCATGAGCACCAGCAGGCACAGAGGCGGTATCAGGATCGCGTACACCAGCGCCAGCCGCTCCCACATCATGTGCATGAAAATCGACACGATCAGCCCGGCCTTGGCGATCATGAACACGACGATCAGCGTCCAGCGCAGCAGGCCGTGCACATGGAAGTAATCCACCAGGTACGACATCGTGCTCAGCACGAACAGCAGCCCCCAGATCTTCAGGTAGAGGCCGATCGGATGCTGCTGGCCGTGCGCGGCGTCGGGTCGAGGGGCGGAATCGGTGTGGTCCATGATCTGCCTCACCACAAGTAGAACAGCGCAAAGATGAACACCCACACCAGGTCGACGAAGTGCCAGTACAAGCCGGCAATCTCGACGATCTGGAAGTTGCCGTGCTCGATGAACCCCGGCCGAAGGATCTTGCGCGCGATCAGCAGCAGGTAGATCACGCCGCAGGTCACGTGAAAGCCGTGGAACCCGGTGATCATGAAGAAGCACGCGCCGAACTGCGCGGCACCGAGCGGGTTGCCCCACGGGCGGATGCCTTCATGGGCGATCAGCTTGGTCCATTCGAAGGCCTGCATCGACACGAAGGTCGCGCCCAGCAGCGCGGTCGCCAGCAACAGGGCGGCTGCGCGCCTGGCGTCGCGCCGGTAGCCGAAATTGACGGCCATCGCCATGGTGCCGCTGCTGGTGATCAGCGTGAAGGTCATGATCGCGATCAGCAGCAGCGGCACTTCCACGCCGCCCACGGTGAGCCCGAACACCCTGGAAGGATCGGGCCACGGCACCGTGGTCGACATGCGCACCGTCATGTAGCCGATCAGGAAGCTGCTGAAGACGAAGGTGTCCGACAGCAGGAAGATCCACATCATCGCCTTGCCCCACGGCACCTTGAAGGCGGCGCGGTCGGCCGACCAGTCGGTGACGATGCCGCGCCAGCCGTCGGGTCCGGCATCGGCGGCCGCGGGCGCGGCGGACTCGGGGGGGAGCGTGGGCGAGGTCATGGCGCGGCTCCATACAACGGCCCGCAGATGGCGGCGACGATCCCGGGGGTGAGCCACGACATCGCCGCCAGCAGTACGAGCCAGACAGCCAGCAGGAAATGCCAGTACATCGCGCACAGCGCGATGGCGCGCTGGGCCCGGAACGGGTCCGCGCGCCGGAGCTGCGCGATCGTCAACGCCCAGGCCGCGAGCCCGCCCAGCACGTGCACGCCGTGCAGGCCGGTGAGCAGGTAGAGGAAGCTGTTGGAAGGATTGACGGCGACGGTCTGCCCGGCCGCCGCCAGCATGCGCCACGCGATCAGCTGCCCGATCACGAACACGGCCGCCAGCACGCCGCCGGACACCAGCCACGCCGCGCGGTGCAAGGTCATCTGCCGCGCACGCTGCATGGCGATGCTTGCCAGCACCAGCGCGCCGGTGTTCCACCACAGCAGCGCCGGATGCGGGATCGGCTGCCAGTCGGGCTCGCGCATGCGCATGCCATAGGCGAGCAGCAGCAATGAAAACAACGCCGTCGCCACCGCCATGAAGACGAACAGGCCGATGCGGCTCGCATTCGGCAAGACCGGGCGCGGGTCGGGAACGAAGGGGCGTGGCAGCGTGGTCATTCGCGCACCTCGCCGGGTTGCAGCGTCGGGTGGGCCGGTTCAGGCGCCGTCTCGGGCGGCTCGTTTTGCGGGACGAAGTCTTCCTTGCGCCCCGGCGGGCTGTATTCGTATGCCCAGCGATAGACGACGGGCAGCTCGGCGCCCCAGTTGCCGTGCGCGGGCGGCGTTAGCGGCGTCTGCCATTCCAGCGTGGTGGCCCGCCACGGGTTGCCGTCGGCACGCTTGCCGCGCACGAGACTCCACGCCAGGTTGTACAGGAACAGCAACTGCGCCACCGCGACGATCAGCGCAACGACGGTGATGAACGCGTTGAGGGTTTGCGCCGAATGCGGAATGAAGCTGTAGCCCTCATACGCGTAATACCGCCGCGGCATGCCCATGAGGCCGAGATAGTGCATCGGGAAGTAGATCGCATAGGTGCCGACGAAGGTGGCCCAGAAGTGCGCGCGTCCGAGCCTGTCGTCGAGCATCCGGCCCGTTACCTTCGGATACCAGTGGTAGATGCCGCCGAACACCACCAGGATCGGCGAGACGGCCATCACCATATGGAAGTGCGCCACCACGAAGTACGTATTCGACAGCGGAATGTCCACGCTCACGTTGCCGAGGTAGAGGCCGGTCAGCCCGCCCAGCACGAAGGTGCTGATGAAGCCGATCGCGAACAGCATCGGCACGGTCAGGTGGATATCGCCGCGCCACAGCGTCAGCACCCAGTTGTAGACCTTGAGGGCGGTCGGCACGGCGATGACGAGCGTGGTGGTGGCGAAGAAAAAGCCGAAGTACGGATTCATGCCGGAGATGAACATGTGGTGCGCCCAGACCACGAAGCTCAGTACGCCGATGATGACGATGGCCCATACCATCATCCTGTAGCCGAAGATGTTCTTGCGCGCGTGCGTGCTGATGAGATCCGACACGATGCCGAAGGCCGGCAGCGCGACGATGTAGACCTCCGGATGCCCGAAGAACCAGAACAGGTGCTGGAACAGCAGCGGGCTGCCGCCGGCATGCTTGAGCGTCTGCCCCATCGACACCACGGCCGGCATGAAGAAGCTGGTGCCGAGCGTCCTGTCGAGCAGCATCATCACCGCCGACACGAACAGCGCCGGAAACGCCAGCAGCGCCAGGATGGTCGCGACGAAGATGCCCCACACCGTGAGCGGCATGCGCATCAGCGTCATGCCGCGCGTGCGCGCCTGCAGCGTGGTGGTGACGTAATTCAGGCCGCCCATCGTGGCCGCGACGATGAAGATCGCCAGCGACACCAGCATCAGCACGATGCCCCATTCCACGCCCGGCGTGCCCGGCAGGATGGCCTGCGGCGGATACAGCGTCCAGCCTGCGCCGGTCGGCCCGCCCGGCACGAAGAAGCTCGCCACCAGCACCAGCACGGCCAGCAGGTAGACCCAGAAGCTCAGCATGTTGAGAAACGGGAACACCATGTCGCGCGCGCCCAGCATCAGCGGGATCAGGTAGTTGCCGAAGCCGCCCAGAAACAGCGCCGTCAGCAGGTAGATCACCATGATCATCCCGTGCATGGTGACGAACTGGTAGTAATGGTTGGCGTCGATGAAACTGAACTTGCCGGGAAAGCCGAGCTGCAATCGCATCAGGTCGGACAATACGAGGCCGACCAGGCCGATGGCGATGGCCGTCAGCGAATACTGCACGGCGATGACCTTGTGGTCCTGGCTCCAGACATAGCGGGTCCAGAAGCTGTGCGGGGCGTGATCGGTGTGCGCGTAGGTCATGGCGTCTGCTCCGCTAGGGCTGGCGGTTGGCCGCGCTGCTGGCAGCCGGGCCGCCTTGCGATTCGATGTAGGTCACCAGCGCGGTCAGCTCCTGCTCGCTCAGGTCGAAACGCGGCATGATGGGTGAATAGCCCTTCACGACGCGGGCCGTCGGGTTGCGGATGAAGGCGCGCAGATAGGCTTCGTCCACCTTTGCGGTGCTGCCGTCGGCCATCGTTTCGGTCTTGCCGTACAGGCCTTTCCAGGTCGGGCCGACGCGAGGACTGCCGTCCACGGTATGGCAGGCGAAACAGCCCTTGGCCGCCGCGAGCGCCTTGCCCTGGTCAGCCAGCGCCTGCGCGCTGCCGCCTGCCGTGGCCGCCGCGGCCTGCACCCTGGCCTGCTGCCGCTGCGCGAACGTGCTCTGCTGCGCCAGCCAGCGCGAGAACGATGCCTCGTCTTCCACCACCACCACGCCGCGCATGCTGGCGTGCCCGATACCGCAAAGCTGCGCGCACAGGATGTCGTAACGCCCCGCCTTGGTCGGCGTGAACCAGAAGGTGGTCACCATGCCGGGCACCATGTTCATGCGCGCACGGAACGGCGGTACGTAGAAGTCGTGCAGCACGTCGCGCGAGCGTGCCAGGACCTGGATCGGCCGGTTGAGCGGCAGGTGTACCTCGGGCGTCTCGATCAGGTAATTGTCGCGGCCGTTGGGGTCGGCGGGGTTCAGGCCGAAGGGGTTGTCGTTGCTGATGTAGCGCACGTCGGTCGTGCCCAGCTTGCCGCCGGGGCCGGCGAAGCGGAAGCGCCATTGCCATTGCTGGCCGACCACCTCCATCCGCAGCACGTTGCGCGGCGGCTGGATGTAGTCCGCATAGACGAAGAGGCCCGGTGCCAGCAACGCCGCCACGCCGACGGCGGTCAGGCCGATCAGCCACCATTCCAGCCGCCTGTTGTGGGGCTCGTAGGCCGCGCGATGCCCGCCGCGGTGGCGGTAGCGCACCAGTGCGAGCACGACGAACAGGTTGATCACGATGAAGAGCGCGCCGGTAATGACGATCGTGATCGTCAGCATGTCGTCCATGCGTACCCAGTTCGACGCGATCGGCGTGATCCACCAGGGACTGGCAAAGTGGAACCCCACCGCCACTATGACGATCAGGACCAGGGCAATCGCAAGCGCCATAAGCCGCCTCGCCGCATGTCACTCGCCGGGGTCGCCGACAAGCGCTCCTGGCGTCTTTGTGCCGCCGTGCCGTACTTCGTCTTGTTTTTTTGCCGGCAGTCTGCCAGGACCGATTGGCCGAGCGTCGCGAGCGGCTCTTAAGAAAAGGTAGTCCTCTCCTCTGCATCGTGCAAGGCAGTGAGGGGAAGCACCCCCCTATGCGCATCGCTCGAATGGACGCGTCGCTTGCCGCGATGAAAATGCAAAACAGCCGCCTCCGGCATGGTTGTCGAGGCGGCCGTCTCGCGCGGCGGGAAGAAGCGGCGTGTCAGTGCATCTCGCTCTGCTTGCGTCGTTCAAGGATGCCGTAGACGACGGCGGTGACCACACCGAACAGCAGGTTTGCCAGCAAGGGTCCGGAACCCCGCTCCGAGACGAACCATGGGAACACGGCCGTCATCACATGGAAGTTCCACACATACGCGACGATCCCGAAGGCCAGCCCGATGACGGCCTCCATGCCCACACTCGAATCGAAGCGGAACGGGGCCATGATCGCAGCGAGAATCATCCCCATGATGGTGCCGAACACGTAGTGCAATACCAGCGCCGTTCCCACGATGCCAAAGCTGAAAACCGACATGTGTTCGAGTGCACTGCGGCCCATCACCATTGCCGCGATCTTGTGGGTCGGTTGCCACGGACTTTCATCGAGCACCATGGTCGACCAGAAGAATTCGAGCACGATCACCAGGGCGCCACCCGCGAGACCGGCCACGGCGGCAGCGAGCCAGTCCGGCGTGCGCCGCTGCCAATGGTGTGATTGAATGTGCAGTTCCATACGACCTCCTCTCCTGCGTGGACGGGTGCCAATTTCACACTGGCCCGACGCAGCACGCTCGATGTAGAGACAGCCTCAGGTGCCGTGCATGCCGGTTTTAGAGTGTCAGGGGAAGGCCGGTGTCGTAGGATCGGCGCCTTCCAGATCCGCCTTCGGAAAATGCTCGGCGATCATCTGCTCGATTTCCTGCTCTCGTAATGCCGGCACATCGGCCATGATCAGAATCTGGCCTTCCCGTATCGCTTCTCGAAATCGCTGGAGTCGCGCGTTCGGCTCGGAGATGCCGATCATCCCGGCCGTCCACGCTCCGAAGCCGGCTCCCGCCACCGTCAATGCGACGACGGCGCCGCCCGCAATCACGAGCTCCGCAGGGGGGAATACAAGCGCGACGAGGCCGATAAGCGCGCCCGTCGCACCACCGAGTGCAACGCCGCGCTCGAGCGCGTGCACGACATCGCTGCTTTGCAGCAATGACGCTTCGGGCAACTGATCAAGTGTGACGCTGTGATCGGCGAGGACGTGGATGTGGCGCCAGATGATGCGTGCGCGCAGCAAGTCATCGACGATCGCCTTCGCCATCTGAGTATCGGGTACGAGGAAATAAAGGCGTCTCATGCCAGCCTCCTTTTTGCCGTCAACTCATTCTGACGGAAGTATTTTTTATTCTATGTCAGCATCGGCCGCGCGGTACGTGCATGCATGCGTAGGTGCTTTTACCGTCCCGGTGCAGTCGTTCGACACGCGTGGCATGCGTGTTTGAAGAGCGGCGGTAGGCGACGTGCACTGAATCGTGTGAAGAACTTTTGTGGCAAGACGACGGCGTGAAGTCGTCCAGTGCGTCTAGCCTTTGCGCCACGCTCCAGGTCCGCCGGTGTCCGATGCAAACGGAAGCACCGACAAGAGCCATCCCGCCTCGAATCGAGCGCGCGGAACGGTCCCGATACCGGGTTCAGTGGCGTCGAGCCGGCGAGTCGCCGCACACTTTCGCGCGCAATCGGCGCACGCAGCACCTCTCTGGCCTGTGCCGATGTTTGCGACGCGCATCGTCGCCCGTGCCTTCCCGGCGACCCGATTTTCTCCTACAGTAGCGAAGCCTCGGGCCGTCCGGCCCGCAGGCGAGCCTGAGAGACGCACAAGACCAACAAGGAACCATCCGATGAATATCAGCAAGCGTGGCGACCACCTGTTCGCGGCCGGGTTGTGGAAAGCGATCGGCGACGTCGCGAAATCGGTCCGTACCCAGATCGGCGAATACAGCGAAGGGCGCGTGCTGGCCGACGCGCTGTTCGAACTGCAGCGCGAGCTGGGCGGCGGCGAATTCGACGTGACGATCAACCAGGGGCGGCCCGTCGCGGGCGCCGATGCGCATTCGGTGATCTTCGGCTCGGCCGTCCGGCGCTTCAAGCTCGACATGGAGGCGGTGGTGTTCGCGCTGAAGCACCGCCGCAGCATCGACGCGCCCGACGGCGCGCAGCGCGCCGAAGCGCTCACGCAGGCCAACACGCATCTCGCGACCGCGAAGCAGTACGCAATATTCACGGTCGGGCGGTTCTTCGATGCGGTGGTCGACCGCGATGTGCTGGAACAGATCGTGGGCGCCGAGTCGCCGACGCGCGGCCGGCCGGTCGCGGCACGCAAGGGGATCGACGAGACGCAGCGCACGCTCACCGGTGTGCGCCAGCGGATCATCGGCGCGATCGCACAGATGTGACGGCCGCGCCGCGCGGCCATCGCGTGATGCGGATACGGAGTGGGGGGGCGGCGCGGCGCCGATGAAGGCCCGCGCCGCCGGCGAACCCGCTTGCTGCTTACTGCGGGCCCATTTTCTTGATCAGCACGTCGAGCTCGGCCGCTTCGGCTTCAGTGAGATCGACGAGCGGTGCGCGCACCGGGCCCGCGTCGTGGCCGACGAGCTTCGCGCCCGCCTTCACGATGCTGACCGCGTAGCCGGCGCGGCGATTGCGGATATTCAGGTACGGCAGGAAGAACTCGTCGATCAGGCGGCCGACCGTCGCGTGGTCGTCCTTCGCGATCGCTTCGTAGAACTCCATCGCCGTCTTCGGGATGAAGTTGAACACGGCCGACGAGTACACCGGCACGCCGAGCGCCTTGTACGCGGCTGCATAGACTTCAGCCGTCGGCAGGCCGCCGAGGTACGCGAACCGATCGCCGAGGCGGCGGCGGATCGTGACCATGCTCTCGATTTCGCCGACGCCGTCCTTGAAGCCGATCAGGTTCGGGCAACGGTCGGCGAGACGTTCGAGCATGTCCGCATTCAGCTTCGAATTCGCACGGTTGTACACCACGACGCCGATCTTCAGCGCGCGGCACACTTGCTCGACGTGGTCGGCGATCCCTTCCTGGCTCGCTTCGGTCAGGTAGTGCGGCATCAGCAGCACGCCGCTCGCGCCGAGGCGCTCGGCTTCCTGCGCATATTCGATCGCGACGCGCGTCGCGCCGCCCGCGCCGGCGAGGATCGGCACCTTGCCCTTGCAGGTTTCCGTCGCGACGCGGATCACGTCCGAATACTCGCGCTGCGTGAGCGAGAAGAATTCGCCGGTGCCGCCGGCCGCGAACAGCGCGCTCGCGCCATACGGCGCCAGCCATTCGAGGCGCTCGGCATAGGTGGTCGGGCGGAAGCTGCCGTCGGCGTCGAAATCCGTCAGCGGAAACGACAGCAGGCCGTGGGAGATGATCTGTTTGAGTTCTTGCGGTGAAGTCATGGTTGGGTCGTCCGTCTAGCGCGAGTGCGGGGTTCGTCGGTACGGCATCCGAGCCATAGTGGCGATGTCGTTGTATGTCATCGTACAACGCAAGAAAGAGCGGCGCAAGCGGTTTGCTGGCGGGCCAAGGGTAGGGTCTTTCCGGATAAGGGTTTACGCAGCATCGTCGATTGAGGTTGAATGTCGTATGATGACTAACGATATCGCAGCGTGCTTCCAGGAATTCCGATGACTGCTTCCCCTCTCTACATCCGCGTGCATCCGGACGACAACGTCGCGATCGTCGTCAATGACGGCGGTTTGCCCGAAGGCGCGACGTTCGCCGACGGGCTGACGCTGTGCGAAGGCGTGCCGCAGGGACACAAGGTCGCGCTCGTCGACCTCGCGGCTGGCGACCCGGTTATTCGCTACAACGTGGTGATCGGCTATGCGCTGACCGACCTGCGCCGCGGCAGCTGGGTCAACGAGCGCACGATGCGCATGCCCGAGCCGCCGGGCCTCGACGATCTGCCGCTCGCCACGCGTGCCGCGCCGCCGCTCGAGCCGCTCGAAGGCTATACGTTCGAGGGCTTCCGCAATGCCGACGGCTCGGTCGGCACGCGCAACATCCTCGCGATCACGACGACCGTGCAGTGCGTGTCGGGCGTCGTCGAGCATGCGGTGAAGCGGATCAAGGACGAACTGCTGCCGCGCTACCCGAACGTCGACGACGTGGTCGGGCTCGAGCACACGTACGGCTGCGGCGTCGCGATCGATGCGCCTGACGCCGACATCCCGATCCGCACGCTGCGCAACATCAGCCTGAATCCGAACTTCGGCGGCGAAGTGATGACGGTGAGCCTCGGCTGCGAGAAGCTGCAGCCGGAGCGGCTGCTGCCGCCCGGCGCGATTCCGGTGGCGGCCGACGGCGCCACCGACAACGGCGGCGTCGTATGCCTGCAGGACGCCGCGCACGTCGGCTTCAACTCGATGATCGACTCGATCATGAAGATGGCCGAATCGCATCTCGAGCGGCTGAACCGCCGCCGTCGCGAAACCTGCCCCGCGTCGGATCTCGTCGTCGGCGTGCAGTGCGGCGGCAGCGACGCGTTCTCGGGGCTCACCGCGAACCCGGCGGTCGGCTTCGCGGCCGACCTGCTGGTGCGGGCGGGCGCGACGATCATGTTCTCGGAAGTGACCGAAGTGCGCGACGGCGTCGCGCAGCTCACGTCGCGCGCGGCGAACGAGGACGTTGCCCGCGAGATCATCCGCGAGATGGACTGGTACGACCGCTACCTGGAGCGCGGCCGCGTCGACCGCAGCGCGAACACGACGCCCGGCAACAAGAAGGGCGGGCTGTCGAACATCGTCGAGAAGGCGATGGGTTCGATCGTGAAGTCGGGCAGCGCGCCGATCGCCGGCGTCGTGCGCCCCGGCGATCGCGCGCGGCAGAAGGGGCTGCTGTATGCGGCCACGCCCGCGAGCGATTTCATCTGCGGCACGCTGCAGCTCGCGGCGGGGATGAACCTGCATATTTTCACGACCGGCCGCGGCACGCCGTACGGGCTCGCGCAGGTGCCGGTGATCAAGGTCGCGACGCGCAGCGATCTCGCGCGCCGCTGGCACGACCTGATGGATCTCGACGCGGGGCAGATCGCGACCGGCGCGGCGACGATCGAGGACACGGGCTGGGCACTGTTCCGGCTGATGCTCGACGTCGCCAGCGGCAAGCGCCGCACGTGGGCCGAGCAATGGAAGCTTGCGAATGCGCTGACGCTGTTCAATCCGGCGCCGGTGACCTGACGCGCGCGCGGTGGTTGCGGCAAGACGATGCGGGCGCCTCGGGCGTCCGTTTTCTTTTTGGGCGGCGCACGCGCGATTTCCTTACCTCCCGCGTAATCGACCGCCCGCGCGAGCCCGGCGACGATAGCGGCACGCGGATCCGAAACGTCCGCGACATCGTCCGTCACCGACACAAGGAGCCTCGCCATGAACACCGCTCAATCCGCCTCGTCCGTTCACGCCGACCTGATCGACCGCTACTTCGCCGCCTGGAACGAGCCCGACGTCGCGCGCCGCCGCGCGCTGATCGACGCGACGTACGCGAGCGACGCGGCCTATCGCGATCCGCTGATGGCCGGCGACGGCCACGCGGGCATCGACACGATGATCGCGGCCGTGCAGCAACGTTTCCCCGCGTACCGCTTTCGCCGTACGACCGACGTCGACGCGTTCGGCCAGCACCTGCGATTCTCGTGGGCGCTCGTGTCGCCCGACGGGGCGGCGATCGTGAAGGGCTCGGACTTCGGCACCGTCGACGCATCGGGCCGCCTCGCATCGGTCACGGGTTTCATCGACGAAATGCCGGCCGCGGCGTCGTGACGCGAACGGCACATGCGCAGCGGCCGCCGGGATCGGGTAACGTTATGCGATTCGTTCCTGAACCCGGAGACTTGCCCACATGTTGAAGAATCTCGACCCGCTGCTGCACGCCGACATCCTGCACACGCTGCGCGCGATGGGCCACGGTGACGAAATCGCGATCTGCGATGCGAATTTCCCGGCGGAATCCGTCGCGGAGCACACGGTGGTCGGCCGCGCGCTGCGGATCGACGGCGCCGATTCGGCGCGCGTCGTGCGCGCGGTGCTGTCCGTGCTGCCGCTCGATACGTTCGTCGACACGCCCGCGTGGCGGATGGAAGTCGTCGGCGACGCGGCCGCGGTGCCGCCCGTGCAGCGCGAAGTGCAGGCCGAGATCGACCGCGCGGAAGGGCGCACGGTGCCGCTGACCGGCGTCGAACGTTTCGCGTTCTACGAGCGTGCGCAGCAGGCGTATGCGGTGATCGTCACCGGCGAAACGCGCGGCTACGGCTGCTTCATCTTCAAGAAGGGCGTGCTGTTGAGCGACGCGGGCTAAACGCGTCTTTCTGCGCGTCGGGCCGCCGCAGTGTAAAGATTTGCTACAACCTTTTTCTTGGACACGGCGAAAAGACCCTCTATGCTGGCCCATTTGCCGCGCGCCCTCCCGGGCCGCGCGGCGCCGAACCGCACGGGCGCGCCCGCAGCGGGCGGCCGAATTGCATACGAGGAGAGAGGCATGACGCGTACCGTCGATTCCGGCGTCATTTTTTTCGCACGCCTGGCGCTGGCGGCGTTGTTCTTGTGGGGCGGCATCATGAAGCTGCTCGGCTACGGCGACTTCGTCGCGTATCTGCACACGATGAACGTGCCCTATCAACAGGTCGTCGCGCCGATCGTCGTCGCGATCGAGGGGCTGGGCGGCCTGCTGTTGATCGTCGGCTACAAGGTACGGCCGCTCGCGTTGCTGATGGCGGTCTACACGATCGCGACCGCGATGGTCGGGCACAATTTCTGGGACGCGACCAACGCCGCCGTCCAGCACGACATGGTGATTCACTTCTGGAAGAACGTCGCGATCGCCGGCGGGTTCCTGCTGCTGTTCGTCACCGGCGCCGGCGGCGCGAGCATCGACGCGCTGCGCCGGCCGAGTTCGTCGTACGGCGTGCTGCGCTGAACTGAACGCCACCGCGCCGGGGCAAAACAAAAGGGCCGAATCCCGCACGCCGCGGGATTTGGCCCTTCGTTCATCCGGCCGGCGCGTGCGCGCCGACGTTCAGCGTGCGTCTTTCACGTCCTTCGCATCCTTCGAGAACTGCACGGCGATCGCGCCGAGCACGCAGATCGCCGCGACGTACACGACCGGCGCGAGCGGATTCGACTTCATCATCAGCGACACGATCACCGGCGTGAGGCCGCCGAAGATCGCATACGCGACGTTGTACGAGAACGAGATGCCCGAGAAGCGCACGACGGCCGGGAAGCTCCTGACCATCACGAACGGCACCGCGCCGATCGTGCCGACCATGAAGCCAGCGATCCCGTAGTAGAGCGGCAGCGTCGACGCATCGGCCGCGACCTGCACGAACAGCAGGTAGTAGCACGCGGCCAGCCCGATGCCGCCGATGCCGAGCACGCGCTTCGCGCCGATGCGGCCCGCGAGCGAACCCGCGGTGATGCAACCGGCCGTCAGGCACAGCGTCGCAATGCTGTTCGCGAACAGCGTGGTTGCGGGCGCCAGGTGGAACTGCTTCTGCAGCAGCGCGGGCGTCATCAGGATCACGACGACGATCGCGGCCGACAGCATCCACGTGAGCAGCATCGACACGATCACCGCGCGGCCGTGGTCGCGCAACACCGCCTTCAGCGGAATCTCGGCCGCGAGCGCCTTCTTCGCCTTCATCTCGGCGAACACCGGCGTTTCATGCAGCCAGCGGCGCAAGTACACGGAGAACAGCCCGAACACGCCGCCGAGCAGGAACGGGATGCGCCACGCGAACGCGCCGACTTCGGCCGTCGAGTAGCGGCTGTTGATGCCAGCCGCGACGAGCGACCCGAGCAGGATGCCGGCCGTCAGGCCCGCGGTCAGCGTGCCGCATGCGTAGCCGATATGGCGCGACGGCACGTGCTCGGACACGAACACCCACGCGCCCGGCACTTCGCCGCCGACCGCCGCGCCCTGCAGCACGCGGAACAGCAGCAGCAACACCGGCGCGAGGATGCCGATCGTGTCGTAGGTCGGCAGCATGCCCATCAGCAGCGTCGGCACCGACATCATCAGCACGCTCAGCGTGAACATCCGCTTGCGGCCGAACAGGTCGCCGAAGTGCGCCATGATCACGCCGCCGAGCGGGCGCGCGAGATAGCCGGCCGCGAAGATGCCGAACGTCTGCAACTGGCGCAGCCAGTCGGGAATGTCGTGCGGGAAGAACAGTTGTCCTATCGCCGGTGCGAAGAACACGAAGATGATGAAGTCGTAGAACTCGAGGGCGCCGCCGAGTGCGGCAAGGCCAAGGGTCTTGTAGTCGCTGCGCGTGAGCGCGCGTTCGGCGGCGCGAGGCACGCCGCTCAATTCGGAAGCTTGCATGGTCAGGACGATCGGTTTTCGAATGTAGTTGTCGGTGCTGCGTCTCCAGGGCCCGCTATCGGCATGGACTGACAAGGCGCGGCTTGCGTCGTCGAAGCGTGCCGCGTGCCGGGTGAGGCACGAAACACGCGCCGCCGCACCGGGATGGGGCACGGCGGAGACGAAGCGTCAAAGCGGGTGGGGGGATTCTACAGGAGCGCGAAATGCCTGCACGCGGGCGCGCGCCGAGAACGGCTTCGGACCATGCAGTCGAAGCATGCGCGGCGCGGGCGGCCGGTGAGCCGCCGGCGCGCCGCGCGAGGCAGCGGCCCGCGTATCAGTTGCCGGCGATCGTGTCGACCGGCTTGAACGCGCCGCGCTCGACCTTGTAGATCGTCACCGGCGCATCCTTCAGGTCGCCCTTCGCGTCGTACGTGATGCTGGGCGCTGACACGCCTTTGATCGACACCTTGCCGAGATACGGCGTGTACACCTTCGGATCGGTCGAGTTCGCGTCCTTCATCGCGGTGAGCAGCGCGATCGTGCCGTCGTACGCGTACGGCGAGTAGGTGATCACGTCTTCGTTGAAGCGCGCCTTGTAGCGGGCCGCGTAGCCGGAGAAGCCCGGCATCTTTTCCTTCGGCAGCCCGCCCATGTAGACGATCGCGCCTTCGGCCGCGTCGCCGCCGACCTTCAGGAACGTCGGCGAGCGCGACATCTCGCCCGTCACGAACGCCGACTTCATCCCGAGCTGGCGCATCTTGCGGATCATCGGCGACGATTGCGCGTCGCCGCCTCCGTAGAAGACCGCGTCCGGATTCACGCCCTTCAGGTTGGTCAGGATCGCCGAAAAATCGAGCGCCTTGTCGTTCGTGAAGTCGCGCTTGACGATCGTGCCGCCCGCCGCTTCCACGGCCTTCGCGAATTCGTCGGCGATGCCCTGGCCGTAGGCCGTGCGGTCGTCGATGATCGCGATGCGCTTGAAGCGCAGCGTCTTCACCGCATACGTGCCGACGATGCGGCCGGCCTGCGCGTCGCTCGTCAGCAGCCGGTAGGTCGTCTTGTAGCCGCGTGCCGTGTATTGCGGCGACGTCGCCATCGAGATCTGCGGCAGCCCCGCGCGATCGTACAGGTCGGACGCGGGAATGCTGGTGCCCGAGTTGAAGTGGCCGATGATCCCGCGGACGTTGTCGTCGATCAGACGCTGCGCGACGGTCGTGCCGGTGCGCGGGTCGGCCTGGTCGTCCTGCGCGTCGAGCTGGAACGTGACGGGCTTGCCGCCGATCGTCGGATGCGTCGCGTTGAAATCGGCGATTGCGAGCTGCACGCCCTTCTGCATGTCCGTGCCGTAATTCGACTGCGGGCCGGTCAGCGGTGCGGCGAAACCGATCTTGACGACGTCGGCGGCGACGGCGTGCGCGCCCGACAGTGCGCAGGCGGCGGCCAGCGCGACGTGCGATACCTTCAGCTTCACTTTCACTTCCCCTTGATGGCGTGGTTGGGCCGCCGCCGGCATGCGGGCCGGCGCCGGTAAACCGGGCGAGACGTATCGGTCCGCAGGCCGATCCGCAGGCCATGCGTGCTGCGCGCGCTGTGCCGGAATCGGCGTGCGCGACGGCGGATGCGGCGGGCCGTGCGTGCCGATTCCGGCAGCGGCGGGATGTCGTCTCGTGACCGTGAAGCGAAGTCTAGGTAGCGAAAATGCGTGCGTCTTGCGCGTTCGATGCGTGGCCGGCGACGATATCGGCATATCGTCGATAACCCTGATATATGCCGAAATCGTCATGACGAATGCGCAAACCCGCCAAGACGCGGGTCGTCGGCATTTCTAGGATGACGGATGCGGATGCGGATGCGGATGCGGATGCGGATGCGGATGCGGGGTGCCGGCGTGTCGATGCGCTGCGCCGGCAGCGGAAGCGGAACGGCCGCTGGCCACGCACGTGCCGCGTAGTGGTTGCGTGCGCAACCTGTCCCGTCGACTGATGGAACCGGCCGGGACGCGCGATGCAACCGGCCGCCACCTTGCCCGCCCCACGCTCGGCGCGACGCGATCGAAGGGGCGCTCCTATAATCGACGCCATCTGCCACTCGCTTCGCGGTTGCCGGGATGACGACCTTGCTTGCCGTACCGCCCATGAGCCTGCCCGACACGTTGCGCTACCAGCCCGACAACGCCGATTTCGGCGCGATGCTCGCGCATTTCCGCCTGCTCGAACCGGTGCTGGATGCGCTGCCGGACGTCGCGTTCTTCGTGAAGGATGCGAGCGGCCGCTACGCGATCGTCAACCGCACGCTGGCGATGCGCTGCGGCTACAAGGACAAGCGCGACCTGCTCGGCAAGACGGCCGACGAGGTGTTTCCGCGCCGCTTCGGCCGCAGTTACTTCGAACAGGACATGGCGACGATCAACGCCGGCCAGCAGTTGATGGACCAGCTCGAGCTGCACCTGTATCCGGGCCGCCAGCCGGGCTGGTGCCTGACCTGCAAGGAGCCGCTGCGCGACGCCGCGGGCCGGGTGGTCGGCCTCGCGGGCATCTCGCGTGACCTGAAGGCGCACGAGGGATCGCACCCGGCGTACAGCCGGCTCGCCGACGTAGTCCAGCACATCCAGGATCACTACGTGCAGCCGCTGAACCTGAAGCAGCTCGCGCAGATGGCCGGGATGTCGGTCGCGCAGCTCGAACGCTACTTCCACAAGGTGTTCCACCTGACGCCGCGCCAGGTGCTGCTGAAGACGCGGCTCGACGCGGCCACCGCGCTGCTCGTCACGCACGACAAGGTGACCGACGTCGCCGCGCTATGCGGCTACACGGATCACAGCGCGTTCACGCGCCAGTTCAAGGCGACGGTCGGCGTGACGCCGACGGAATACCGGTTGATGCTGCAGGAGCGGGCAGGGTGACGCCACTCGCCGGCGTGGCCGGCGCGTCGCAGCGATCGGGGTCGGGCGGGGAAGCGGGAAAGGGTAAAGCGGGTGAAAGCGGCGGCTCAGCGGTAGCCGAGCCCTTTCAGGATGGCCGTGCCGTCTTCGGTCAGCCGGAAGCTCGGGGCCGTATCGGGGTCGAGCTTGACCATTTCGACGAGGCCGGCTTCCTGCAGCGCGGGCAATTCGGGTTTGGCGTTCGCGCCGATCGGTGCATGCAGCAGCACGAGCAACGTCGCGATTTCATGATGACTGAGCAGGCGGCGCAGCATCGTCTTCTTTGCAGGGGGCGCGGCCGGGCGGCCCGCGGGTGCTTCTACGGCGCTCATCGCTTTCCTCCTTTTCGAGATAACCATCGGGTACTGGTTGCGGATGGTGCCGTCGAAGACTTAAGCGATTCTTAAAACCGGGGCCGGCAGCGCAATGCTGCACTGCACTACGAGTTACGGGATGTAACGCAGGGCCATACTCAGAGGCCGCCTCCTGGCGTTTCCACGCCTTAAACACCCAGCTCGACGGCTTGTTGCTATACACACAACTACACAAAAATATTTGCATTCCCCTGGGTCGTGTGTATAGTTACACACAAGCACCGCGGAGGAGCCATGAGTTCAACAGAGCTTATCCGGATGCTCGAAGAGGACGGCTGGTTTTTGGTAAGAACGAAAGGCAGCCACCACCACTTCAAACACCCCACGAAGCCGGGGCTTGCGACGGTTCCACACCCGAACAAGGACCTGCCAATGGGGACAACAAAGAGCATCCTGAAAACCGCTGGTCTGAAGTGACCGGCGGTTTTTTACCGACCCAACAGGATGCAGGGGAAGGACGCAGTACTTTTAAAATTGATGCAACCAAGGTCGCTTCACATAAGACGAATGTCATTAAGCGGTACATAAGAGAAGCTTGTGCTACCACGGAAGCAGGACAACAAAGGAATGGCAAACATGGAATTTCCCATCGCAATCCATAAGGACGATGGGACCGTCTACGGAGTGATTGTTCCGGATATACCGGGCGTTCATTCCTGGGGCGAGACCATCGATGATGCAATCAGGAAAACAAAAGAAGCAATCGTCTCTCATGTCGAGACCTTAATCGAGCTGGGCGAGGACGTCGCCTTTAATTGCTCGACCATCGAAAATTTGGCAAGCAACCCGGACTACGCAGGGGCTGTGTGGGCTTTCGTGAGTGTTGACTTATCTCAGCTTGACTCGAAGCCTGAGCGTATTAACGTAAGTTTGCCAAGATTTGTACTTCATAAGATTGACGCGTATGTGGCATCCCGTCACGAAACCAGGAGTGGTTTCCTGGCGCGCGCGGCATTGGAAGCCTTACAGGAAGAGCATGCCAAGCATGCGTAAAGATGCGCCGTTAATCTTACAAGCCCGCAGAAAGCCCGCAGAGATGCGGGCTTTTTTATGAGTGTCCCGGGCCGATCGCGGTGAGCCGCGCGGGCTGATCCGCGGCCGTCTGGTTCGCCACGATGGTGCGCGCGGGACGTGCCTCCTTGCTTCAACCGCAGACCACGTCCACGGTCGATGCCCACGATGCCCGATTCGCATCCCTTCCTTATTTCCTGCGCTGCGCCTGCGCGGCGAGCCGCACGGCCGCATTCGCCGCGCCGTAGCCGTCGTACCCGCCGCGCCGCTCGACGATCTCGAGCGAGAAGCGGTTGTCGACCAGTTCCGTATACGCATGCAGGAATTCGCCGCCGTGCTCGTCGCGGTCGTAGAGCAGGTGGTGCGCGCTCAGCGTGTCGATCAGTTCGTCCGGCAGCGCGTAGCGCGCGGCGAGATCGTCGTAGTAGTTGGCCGGAATGCGCAGGAACGGCACGCCGTCGGCCGCGAACGCGGCGACCGTCTTCACGATGTCGTCCGTGCGGAACGCGACGTGGTTCAGCCCGGTGCCGTGGTAGCGGTCGAGCGATTCGGCGACGGCCGTGTGACGGTCGACCGATGCGTTCAGCGCGATCCGCACCGAGCCGTCGGCGCTGCGCACCGCGCGGCTGCGCATCAGCCCGTACGGATCGGGCACGAGCCAGCTGCGCTCGGCCTCGAAGCCGAACGCCGTCTTGAAGAACAGGATCCACGTGTCGAGCGCGTCGGCCGGCAGCGCGAGGCACACATGGTCGATGCCCGTCAGCGGGCCGACTTCGGTCGGGCCGTCGATGTCGGTCAGCACGAAGTCCGATTCATACAGCGTCGGCGCATCCGGCGCTTCGTCGACGAAATATTCGAGGCTGCCGTCCGGCGCCTTCACGCTCGGCAGCACGCGCTCGTTCGGCCCGACCCGGCCGGAGAACGGTGCGTAGCCGAAGCCGGCCGCGCGTTCGAACGCCACTTTGGCGTCGTCGACGCGGAACGCGGACGCGCACAGCGACAGCCCGTGCTGCTGGAAGAACGCGTCGGCGAACGAGTCGCGCTCGGCGTTCAGCACGATCGATGCGGCGCCGTGCTGGAACAGCGTCACGTCCTTCGAGCGATGCCGGCCGGCGAGCCGGAAGCGCATCCGGCCGAGCCATTCGCCGACGGTCGCTGCCGCCTGCGCGTCGACCGCGAATTCGATGAACTGGAACCCGACGTGCGCGGGCGGCGCGGGCGGTGCGAACAGCGGCTGGCCGGCGGCCGGCGCGCGGCCGTCCTGGGCGAGCCGCGCGCGCGTCAGGTCTTCCAGATAGAGCAGCGAGCGATGGCCGTCGGCGGCCGTGAGCGCGGTCGGCGCCGCGCGGAAGCCGTCGTTGAAGATCTCGAGCGACAGCGGTCCCGTATAGCCCGACTCGATCACGCGCGCGGTGAAGCGCGCCAGGTCGAAGTCGCCCTGGCCCGGGAACGAGCGGTAGTGGCGGCTCCATTCGAGCACGTCCATCACGAGCTTCGGCGCGTCGGCGATCTGCACGAAGGCGATCCGGTCGCCGGGGATGTCGGCGATCGCATCCGGCGAATCGTCGAGCGACAGCGTGTGGAAGCTGTCGAGCGCGAGGCCGAGGTGCGGGCTGTTCACCGCGTTCACGAGCTTCCACGCGTGGCCGTACCGCTTCACGACGCGGCCCCACGCGAGCGCTTCGTACGCGGCCACCACGCCGGCCTGCCGCGCGGCCTCGGCGAGCGCGCCGAGCTGGTCGACGAGCAGCCCGTCATCGGCGATCGTATCGGCCGACACGCTGCTGCAGACGAGGATGCGGTCGGTGCCGAGCGCATGCATCACGTCGAACTTGCGCTTGATCCGGTCGAGATTGCGCGCGAGCTGGGCCGCGCTCACGCCCTCGAAGTCGCGAAACGGCTGGAACAGCACGATGTCGAGGCCGAGATCGGCGGCCATGCGCCGGACGTCGGCCGGCGATCCGTCGAAGTAGACGAGGTCGTTTTCGAAGATTTCGACGCCGTCGAAGCCCGCGGCCTGGACGGCGGCGAGCTTCTCGGCGAGCGTGCCGGACAGGGATACGGTGGCGATCGAGCGCTGCATGGGCGATTCCTGCGGATGAGCGGGGCATGGCGCAGGGCGAACCGACCCTGAATGAACCAGTCGTTGAGTTCGGCGCGCGCGCCATATCCCGAATTTACTGGGCTAGTGATGCGTATTGTACAAACTAACTAGGTGGTACAAATTAGCGAAAACCCGAAAAGACAGCCCGCTTGCACGGGCGCACACTAGCGCCAAATTCCGATGTCTTCGGGGCGGCGCCGATCGTGGTCCGCCCCTGTTTCAGGAGCAGAAACGCGATGAGCAAGCACAAGGTGCTGGTGTTGAACGGCCCGAACCTGAATCTTTTGGGCACCCGCGAGCCCCATATCTACGGCGCGGAAACGCTCGCCGATCTCGAGCAGCGCTGCCGCACGGCGGCGGAAGGGCTCGGGTTGGAAATGGAGTTCCGCCAGTCGAACGCCGAGCATCAGCTGATCGACTGGCTGCATGCCGCGCGTCACGACACGCACGGCATCGTGATCAACCCGGCCGCCTATACGCATACGTCGGTGGCGCTGGCCGACGCGCTTTCCGCGATCGCGAAGCCGGTGATCGAAGTGCATATCTCGAACGTCCATCGCCGCGAGGCGTTTCGCCACCATTCGTATATATCGGCGATCGCCGAAGCCGTGATCTGCGGCTGCGGCACCGAAGGCTACGTGTTCGCGCTGCAGCGCCTGGCGACGCTGTTCGCGCAGGGAGCCGCACGATGAGCCGCCCGTCGTTTCTGATCGGCCTGATCGGCCAGGGCATCGGCGGTTCGCTGTCGCCCGCGATGCACGAGGAAGAAGGGTTCCACCAGGGCTTCGGCTACGTGTACCGGCGCATCGATCTCGACGCGCTCGGCCTGAGCGTCGACGCGCTGCCGCAACTGCTCGAGGCCGCGCAGCAGATGGGCTTCAATGGGCTGAACATCACGCACCCGTGCAAGCAGCGCGTGATCGAGCACCTCGACGCGCTGTCGGACGACGCGCGTGCGCTCGGCGCGGTGAACACCGTGCTGTTCCAGGACGGCAAGCGGATCGGCCACAACACCGACTGGTCGGGCTTCGCGAAATCGTTTAGCCGCGGGCTGCCCGGCGCGTCGCTCGAACGCGTCGTCCAGCTCGGCGCGGGCGGCGCGGGCGCGGCTGTCGCGCATGCGGCGCTGCAGATGGGCGCGGCCGAACTGACGATTTTCGACGTCGACGGCACGCGCGCCACCGCGCTGGCGGGTGAATTGCAGCAACGCTTCCCCGCAGCCCGGGTCACGCCGGGCAGTGATCTGGCGGCCGCGATGCGCGCCGCGACCGGCCTGATCCACTGCACGCCGACCGGCATGGCCAAGCATCCGGGCCTGCCGCTGCCGGCCGAGCTGCTGCATGCGGGCATGTGGGTGGCCGACATCGTGTATTTCCCGCTCGAAACCGAGCTGATCCACGCCGCGCGCGCGGCCGGTTGCGCAACGCTGCCGGGCGGCGGGATGGCCGTGTACCAGGCTGTCGACGCGTTCGAGATCTTCACCGGGCGCACGCCCGACGCCGAGCGAATGCTCAGTCATTTTCAGTCGCTCGTCGCGCGCTGACCCCCTTACAGACACAGAAAGAGACCAGGAGACGACCATGCAGCACACCACCCACACGAGCGCCGCGCCGGCGCAGGCGGCCGGCACGGTCCGGCGTACGTCGGCGCGCTACAAGATCCTCGCACTGCTCGCGATCGGCACGATGATCAACTATCTCGACCGCACCGTGCTGGGCGTGGCTGCGCCGCAGCTCACCAAGGAGCTCGGCATCAATGCGGCCGTGATGGGCATCATGTTCTCCGCGTTTTCGTGGACGTACGTGGCGATGCAGGTGCCCGGCGGCCTGTTCCTCGACCGCTTCGGCAGCAAGATCACCTATTACTGGTCGATGACGCTGTGGTCGCTGTGCACGCTGCTGCAAGGCTTCGTGCCGGGCGTCGCGACGCTGCTCGCGTGCCGCCTCGGCCTCGGCATCACCGAGGCGCCGTGTTTCCCGACCAACAGCCGCGTCGTCGCGACGTGGTTCCCGCAGAACGAACGCGCGATGGCGACGGGTACCTATACCGTCGGCGAGTACATCGGCCTCGCATTCTTCAGCCCCGTGCTGTTCGCGCTGATGGGCGCCTTCGGCTGGCGCTCGCTGTTCTGGGTCGTGGGCGCGGTCGGCATTGCGTTCGGCTTCGTCTGGTGGAAGTTCTATCACGAGCCGCGCAACCATCCGGGCGCGAACGCGGCGGAACTGGCCTATATCGAGGCGGGCGGCGGCCTCGTGCACGCCGTGCGCAAGACTGACGACAAGAGCGGCAAGGCCGCGCAGCCGAAGTTCAGCTGGGCGATGGCCGGCAAACTGCTGAAGAAGCGCCAGCTCGCGGGCATCTGCCTCGGCCAGTTCGCCGGCAACTCGACGCTCGTGTTCTTCCTGACCTGGTTCCCGACCTATCTGGCAACCGAGCGCCACATGGGCTGGCTGAAGATCGGCTTCTTCGCGGTGATGCCGTTCATCGCCGCGTCGGTCGGCGTGATGTTCGGCGGGATCTTCTCCGACTGGTTGCTGCGCCGCGGCAAGTCCGCGAACCTTGCGCGCAAGCTGCCGATCATCGCGGGCCTGCTGCTCGCGTCGACGATCATTCTCGCGAACTACGTGCAGAGCAACGAAGCCGTGATCGCGATCATGTCGGTTGCGTTCTTCGCGCAGGGGATGGCCGCGCTCGGCTGGACGCTCGTGTCGGATATCGCGCCGGACGGCCTGCTCGGCGTGACGGGCGGCATCTTCAACTTCGCGGCGAACCTCGCGGGCATCATCACGCCGCTCGTCGTCGGCTTCATCGTGGCGTCGACCGGCTCGTTCGTCGGTGCGCTCGTGTTCATCGGCGTGATCGCGCTGGTCGGCGCGCTGTCGTACATCTTCGTCGTCGGCGACATCAAGCGGATCGAGCTGTAAGCACCGGTTCCCCGCACACTCGGTGCGTTCGCCCGGCGGCCAATCGGCCGCCGGGCTTTTTTATTTGCGCGTGCCGGCCGGCGGGTCGGCATGTACGCAACGTCATGCGTGCTGCATCGCGATGCCGAGCGATTCGACCGCGGCCGCGATCGCGGCGACCGCGCGCCGGATATCGCCCGCATCGATCGCGCCGATGCAGCCGACGCGGAACGTCTCGAGCCGCGTGAGCTTGCCCGGATACAGGATGAAGCCCGCGTCGCGCACCGCGTCGTAGAAGCGGCGGAAATCGTAGGCCGGATGGTCGGGCGCGTGGAACGTGACGATCACCGGCGCCTGCACGCTCGCGTCGAGGAACGGCACGAAGCCGAGCGCGCGCATCGATTCGACCAGCGTCCGGCAGTTGTCCGCATAGCGTGCGCCGCGCGCCGGCTGGCCGCCTTCGGCGAGGTACTGGTCGAGCGCGGCGCGCAGCGCGGCAATCACGTGCGTCGGCGGCGTGAAGCGCCATTGCCCCGTCTTGCGCAGGTACGCGTACTGATCGTGGAGATCGAGCGCGAGCGACGGCGAGTTGCCTTCGCTCGCGTCGAGCGTGTCGCGCCGCACGATCGCGAATCCCATGCCCGGCACGCCTTCGAGGCATTTGCCGCTGGCCGAGATCAGCGCGTCGATGCCGCTGTCCGCCAGCTCGATCGGCAACGCGCCGAACGAACTCATCGCATCGACGATCAGCCGCTTGCCGTGCCGTCGGCACGCGGCCGCGATCGCATCGAGCGGATTCAGGATCCCGGCGCTCGTTTCCAGGTGTACGAGCGCGACGTGCGTGATGCGCGGCTCGCGCGCGAACGCGGCCTCGATGGCCGCCGCGTCGACGGCCGCGTCTTCGCCGAACGGCAACGCGATCGCGTCGATGCCGAGCCGGCCGAGAATCTTCAGGATGCGCGCGCAATACGCGCCGTTGTCGGGCACCAGCACGACGCCGTCGCGCGGCACCAGCGTGCCGAGCGCAGCTTCGACCGAGAACGTGCCGCTGCCCTGCATCGGCACGCACACGTACGCGTCGCCGCCGCCCGCGATGGCGACGAGGTCGGCGCAGACGCTGGCCGTCATTTGATTGAAAGCGGCGTCCCACGACCCCCAGTCATGTTGCATTGCGTGGCGTGTTGTGGCGGACGTGGTGAGCGGGCCAGGCGTAAGCAGGATCGGGTCGGGCATGGTTTTTATCTCCGGCAAAGGGCGAACGAAACACCGGGCGGCATTTCTGCAATGACTTGCATGATAGTGGCAAAATGTGTCATTTTTTGGAAATTGTGGCATTCGTCACGGCTTTGTCATCGAACGCTGTGATCCTTCGGTTGCCGCGCGACACCCAGCCTGAGCGCGGTAGCGCGGCGGGCCGTCCAGCGGCCAGCCCGGAGATAACAGGAGAGCCGGATCGTGCCCCGGCCGTTTGGTGTTCCGCCTACGGAGAAGTGAGATGACACTGCAGAAACCCTCGCGCGCCGCTGCCGGCGCGTTCCGCAAGCTCGCGCTGGCCGCCTGCGCCGCCGGTCTGCTGCAAGGCGCCGCGATGCCCGCGCATGCGGCAAATGCGGTCGTGCTGTACACGGCGGACGGTCTCGAGAATCTCTATCGCGATGTGCTGCCGGCTTTCGAGAAGAAGGAAGGCGTGAAGGTCGCGATCGTGACGGCGGGCAGCGGCGAGGTGGTGAACCGCGCGAACATCGAGAAGAATTCCCCGAAGGCCGACGTGATCGTTACGTTGCCGCCGTTCATCCAGCAAGCCGGCCAGATGGGCCTGCTGCAGCCGTACCAGAGCGTGAACTACAAGAACGTGCCGGCGATCGCGAAGGCCGAGGACGGCACGTGGGCGACGTTCGTGAACAACTACTTCTCGTTCGCGATCAACCCGGACGTTGTGAAGAACCAGCCGAAGACGTTTGCCGACCTGCTCGCGCCGACCTACGCCGGCAAGGTCGCGTACTCGAACCCGGCCACGGCCGGCGACGGGATGGCCGTGCTGATCCTGACGACGTCGCTGATGGGCGAGGACAAGGCGTTCGACTACCTCGCGAAGCTGTCGCAGAGCGTGAAGTTCCACACGAAGGGCACCGGCTACCTGAACGTGCTGCTGTCGCGTAACGAGATCAGCGTCGCGAACGGCGACCTGCAGATGGACCTCGACGACGCCGAACACGGCGCGCTGTCCGTCAAGCCGATCTTCCTGGCCGCGAAGGACGGCGACCAGCCGACCACGTTCCAGCTCCCGTACGGCATCGGCCTGATCAAGAGCGGCCCGAACCAGGACGTCGGCAAGAAGCTGATCGACTACCTGATGTCGACGGAAGTGCAGTCGAAGGTGCCGGACATGTACGGCATCCCGGGCCGCACCGACGTGCCGCTGGCCGGCAAGAACGGCGAAGCGGTCAAGAAGGCGATCGCGGGCGTGAAGCTGATTCCGGTCGACTGGACCCAGGTGATGGCGAAGAAGCCGGTGTGGATCGAGCGCTGGAAGAAGGACGTGATCGGCAGCTCGGGCAAGCAGCTCGACGTCGTCAAGCCGAAGTGATCGGCGCACGCCGCCTGTATCAGCGAGCAAGAGGATGAACCCGGTGGAAACCACCCTGACCCATCCCGGCGCATTCGGCGCCGCCGAACCGCACGCGACGCTGCGGTCCGGCGCGCCGGGCGGCGTGCAGATCGAACACCTGAGCGTGCGCTACGGCGCACGCACGGTGCTCGAAGATCTGTCGCTGTCGATCGGCGCCGGTGAATTTCTGACCGTGCTCGGCAAGAGCGGCTGCGGCAAGACCACGCTGCTGCGCTTCATCGCCGGGTTCGTGAAGGCCGACGGCCTGACCGGCACGCTGACCGTGGCCGGACGCGACCTGACCTATGCGCCGCCGCACAAGCGCAACCTCGGTCTGCTGTTCCAGAATTACGCGCTGTTCCCGCACCTGTCGGTGTTCGAGAACGTCGCATTCGGGCTGCGCGCACGCGGCATGGCGTCGTCGGAAGTGACGCGCCGCGTCGCCGATGCGCTCAAGCTCGTGCAGCTCGGCGATGCAGGCCACCATCTGCCCGCGCAACTGTCGGGCGGGATGCAGCAGCGCGTCGCGCTGGCCCGCGCGCTGGTGATCGAGCCCGACGTGCTGCTGCTCGACGAGCCGCTGTCGGCGCTCGACGCCAACCTGCGCGCGTCGGTGCGCAGCGAACTGAAGGCGCTGCACGAGCGCCTGCCGAACCTGACCGTCGTCTGCGTGACGCACGACCGCGACGACGCGCTCGTGCTGTCCGACCGCGCGCTGCTGCTGCGCGACGGCCACATCGCGCAGCTCGGCACGCCGCAGCAGTTGTACGACGCGCCGCGCGACGGCTACGTCGCGCGCTATCTCGGCCCGGCGAACCTGCTGCCTCCGCGCGTGATCTTCCCGCTCGGCGATCCGCGCCACGAGGTGCGCGACAAGGTCGCGTGCGTGCGCCCCGAGCGCCTGACCGTGATGCCGCTCGCGGCGGGCGGCCTGCACGGTACGGTGTCGTCGGTCGAATGGCAAGGCGCGGACCTGTCGATCGCGGTCGTGATCGACGCGGCGCCCGACGAGCCCGTGCGCGTCACGATGCAACGCGGCCGCGGCGCGGCTCCCGAGCGCGGTGCGCGCGTGTCCCTGCATTGCGAGGCAGACGATGTCGTCCTTATCGAGCCCTGAAGCCGGCCTGCCGCCGCACGTGCTCGCGTCGGCCGCCGCGCATGCCGCCGCCGCGCGGCGCCGCAGGCGCTTGGGCGACCTGCACCTGGCCGCGCTCGCGATCGTCGTGCTCGGTCCGCTCGTCGTCTATCCGCTGGTGCGGCTCGTGCTGCTGAGCGTGTCGGGCGATCACGGGCTGAGTTTCGCCGCGTACCGGACCTTCTTCGGCAATCCCGACACGCGCAACGTGCTGTTGACCACGCTCGGCGTACTGTTCGCGAGCGCCGGCACCGCGTCGGTGCTCGGCGTGCTGCTGGCTGCGCTGCTGTTCTTCAGGCCGTTCCCGGGCGCGTCGCTCGTCACGCGCTTCCTGGAGCTGTACGTCGCGTTTCCGTCGTTCCTCGTCGCGTTCACGCTGATCTTCCTGTACGGCTCGCAAGGCTCGATCAGCATCGCGCTGCAGCACCTGTTCCATCTCGATAACCCGCCGCTCGACTTCCTGTTCGGGATCGGCGGCGTGATCCTCGCGCAGACCGTGTTCTACACGCCGTTCGTCGTCCGGCCGACGCTCGCGTCGTTCGCGACGCTCGACCTGCGGCTGATCGAAGCCGCGCGCAGCCTCGGCGCGCCCGGCTGGATGCTCGCGCGCCGCGTCGTGCTGCCGATCGCGTGGCCGGGCATCGCCGCCGGCACCGTGCTGTGCTTCCTGCTGACGCTGAACGAGTTCGGCATCCTGCTCGTGCTCGGCAGCGCGCGGCTCGTGACGCTGCCGGTCGCGATCTACAGCAGCGCGACCGTCGATCTCGACCTGCCGACCGCGTCGGCCGGCGCGGTCGTGATGCTCGCGCTGTCGCTGGCGCTGTATGCGGTTTATCGCCGGGTGAACCGGCGTGCGACGGGAGGAAACGATGTCCGCTGAATTCCGTATCGGGCAGGCCGTGCCGCGCCACCAGATCGGCTGGACCGACACGCTGCTCAAGCATGCGTCGCGCCTCGCGCTCGCGCTGGCCGCGTTCGCGTGCTTCTGGCTGTTCGTGCTGCCGGTGATCGTCGTCGCGCTGTCGAGCGTGTCGACGCAATGGTCGGGCACGATTTTGCCGGCCGGCTACAGCCTGCGCTGGTTCGGGCGGCTCGGCTCGCCGGAATACGACGCGCTGCTGACGAGCCTCGAAATCGGCTTCGGCGTCTCGGCGCTCGGCACGATCCTCGGGCTGTGGCTGGCGCTCGCGCTCGAAGGGCGCGACCGGCGCGGCCTCGGCGCGGTCGTCGACGCGCTCGTGATGGTGCCGAACGGCGTACCGAGCGTCGTGCTCGGGCTCGCGGTGCTGATCGCGTATCACCAGAAGCCGCTCGACTTGTCGAGTTCGGCGGCGATCGTCGTGCTCGTGCAACTCGCGCTGATTCTGCCGTTCTGCTATCGCTGCGCGGCCGCCGCGCTGCGTCCGGAGCTGACCGTGCTGCGCGAAGCCGCGGCGAGCCTCGGTGCGCCGCCCGCGATGGTGCTGCGCCGTGTGCTGCTGCCGCAGCTCGTGCCGGCGCTGCGCGCGAGCCTCGCGCTCGGCTTTGCGCTGTCGCTCGGCGAGCTCGGTGCGACGCTCACGGTGTATCCGCCCGGCTTCGCGACCGTGCCGATCGTCGTGATCGGGCAGGTGGAGCGCGGCTATTACCTGCCGGCATCGGCGCTGTCGCTGCTGATGCTCGGCGCGTCGCTCGCGGCGCTGCTGCTGATCGCCGCGCGCGTGCCGCGCGGCAAGCGGGCGGCATCATGAACGCCGCGTTCGCGTTGCGCCATCCCGGTGATGCGTCGCCCGCCGGCGCGTCGACCGGTCTCGCCGGCCGCTCGATCGACGTCAACGGCCGGCGCTACCGGCTGCCGGTCGAGCCGACCGTCGTCGTCTGTGTCGACGGCTGCGAGTACGACTATCTCGAACGGGCGGTGGAAGCGGGCGTCGCGCCGTTCATCGGCCGGATGATCGCGGAAGGCACCGCGTGGCGCGCCGATTGCGTCGTGCCGACCTTCACCAACCCGAACAACCTGTCGATCGTCTGCGGCGTGCCGCCGTCGGTCCACGGCATCTGCGGCAACTATTTCTGGGACCCGGCCGCCGACGGCGGGCGCGGCGCCGAAGTCATGATGAACGACCCGGCCTACCTGCGGGCCGGCACGCTGCTCGCGGCGGCGTCCGACGCCGGCGCGCGGGTGGCCGTCGTGACCGCGAAGGACAAGCTGCGCCGGCTGCTCGGCTGGCGGCTGAACGGCATCTGCTTTTCGGCCGAGAAGGCTGCACAGGCCAATCTCGCGGAAAACGGGATCGTCGACGTGCTCGACTGGGTTGGTCTGCCGTCGCCCGACGTGTACAGCGCGGCGCTGTCCGAATTCGTGTTCGCGGCCGGCGTGCGGCTCGCGCAGACGCGGCAGGTCGACCTGATGTACCTGTCGACCACCGACTACGTGCAGCACAAGTGCGAGCCGGGCAGTGCCGGCGCGAACGCGTTCTACGCGATGATGGACGGCTATCTCGCGCAGCTCGATGCGCTCGGCTGGGCGATCGGCCTCACGGCCGACCACGGGATGAACGCGAAGCATGATCCGGCAACGGGCCGCCCGAACGTGATCTATCTGCAGGATGCCTTCGACGGCTGGTACGGCACGCAGGCTGCGCGCGTGATCCTGCCGATTACCGATCCGTACGTTGTGCACCACGGTGCGCTCGGTTCGTTTGCGACGATCTACCTGGCGCCGGGCGTCGACCGGGCCGACGCGATGTGGCGCGTCGGCGGCCTCGACGGCGTCGAACTCGTGCTCGACAACGCGGAAGCCGCCGCCCGCTTCGAGCTGCCGGCCGACCGGATCGGCGATCTCGTCGTGATCGGCCGCCGCGACATGACGCTCGGCACCCGCGAGCGCGAACACGACCTGTCGGGTCTCACGGTGCCGTTGCGTTCGCATGGCGGCGTGTCCGAGCAGGAAGTGCCGCTGCTGTTCAATCGCCGTATCGAGCGGGACGATCCCGCACGTCGCCCGCGCAACTTCGACGTGTTCGATTTCGTGTTGAACCGGATCGCGACATGATGGCTCATCCGCGGCAAGATCATCCGTCGTTTCGTGCCGAAGCGTTGCGCTGGTGCGGCACGCGCGCGATGCGCGAACGCACGCTCGACGTCACGGATCCGTACACGGGCACACGCGTCGGCACCGCGCCGCTTGCCAGCGTCGACGACGTGCGCGCGGCGTTCGATTACGCGATGGCCTACCGGCCGACGCTCACGCGCTACGAGCGTTCGCAGATTATCGAGCGTGCGGCCGCATTGTTGCGCGAGCGCACCGAGGAAGCGTCCGACCTGATCTCGCTCGAGTCGGGGCTGTCGAAACAGGATTCACGCTACGAGATCGGCCGGGTGGCCGACGTGCTGAAGTTCGCGGCGGTCGAGGCGCTGCGCGACGACGCGCAGAGTTTCTCGTGCGACCTGACGCCTCACGGCAAGGCGCGGCGCGTGTTCTCTCAGCGCCAGCCGCTCGACGGCGTGATCGTCGCGATCACGCCGTTCAATCATCCGATGAACCAGGTCGCGCACAAGATCGCGCCGGCGATCGCGACCAACAACCGCGTGATCGTGAAGCCGTCGGAGAAGGTGCCGCTGTCGGCGTTCTATCTGGCCGACCTGCTGTATGAGGCCGGGTTGCCGGAGCCGATGCTGCAGGTGCTGACCGGCGACCCTGCCGAGATCGCGGACGAACTCGTCACGCATCCGCATGCATCGCTGATTACATTCACGGGCGGCGTCGCGATCGGCAAGGCGATTGCCGCGCGGGCCGGCTACCGGCGCATCGTACTGGAGCTGGGCGGCAACGATCCGCTGATCGTCCTCGCCGATGCCGATCTCGACCGCGCGGCGTCGCTGGCGGTGCTCGGCTCGTACCGGAATTCGGGCCAGCGCTGTACGGCCGTCAAGCGGATGCTGGTGCAGCGCTCGATCGCGCCCGCGTTCACCGAATTGCTCGTCGAGAAGACGCGCGCATGGAAATACGGCGATCCGTTCGATCCCGCGAACGAAATGGGCACGGTGATCGACGAAGCGGCGGCGCGGCTGTTCGAGGCGCGCGTGAACGAAGCGGTCGCGCAGGGCGCGCGTCTGCTGACCGGCAATGTGCGGCGCGGTGCGCTGTATGCACCGACCGTGCTCGACAATGTCGATCCGTCGATGACGATCGTGCGCGACGAGACGTTCGGCCCCGTCTCGCCGGTCATCGCGTTCGACACGATCGACGACGCGATCCGGATCAGCAACGGCACGGCATTCGGGTTGTCGTCGGGCGTCTGTACGGACAGCACCGCGGCGGTCGTGCGGTTCGTGAACGAGCTGAACGTCGGCACGGTGAACGTGTGGGAAGTGCCGGGATACCGGCTCGAACTGTCGCCGTTCGGCGGGATCAAGGATTCGGGGCTCGGTTACAAGGAAGGCGTCCAGGAGGCGATGAAGAGCTTCACGAACCTGAAGACGTTTTCGCTGCCTTGGGAGTAAACGAATGGCGCTGACGGTGGAAGATATCCACGGGTTGTATCGTGAGCATGGCCATGTGGCCTATAGCGGCGAACCGGTCACGCAGCTCGAGCATGCGTTGCAGAGCGGATTGCTGGCCGAGGAATCGGGGGCGGACGAAGCGCTGGTCGCGGCGGCGTTCCTGCACGACCTCGGCCATCTGCTGAATCGCCAGGGCGAGACGCCAAGCGCGCGCGGGATCGACGATCTGCATCAGTATTACGTGCTGCCGTTCCTGCGGCCGCTGTTTTCCGAAGCGGTGCTGGAGCCGATCCGGCTGCACGTCGACGCGAAGCGCTGCCTGTGCCGCACGGACGCCGGCTACTTCGAGAGTCTGTCGCCGGATTCAGTGCGCAGTCTGGCGTTGCAGGGCGGCATTTTCAGTGAAGAGGAGAAGGCAGCGTTCCTGCAGCGCCCGTTCGCGGAGGACGCGCTGCGCCTGCGCCGCTGGGACGACACGGCGAAGGAGGAGGGCAAGGTGACGCCGGATCTCGATCACTATATGGAGATCGTCGCGCGCCAGGTGCGCGCGGCTTCCTGACGGTTCGGCTGCTTCTATATAAGGCGCCGCACGC
>NZ_CADESR010000010.1:0-453 GCF_902830285.1 Burkholderia sp. BCC0419 | reverse complement strand
TGCTTAGAATCACGCCTCTTTCGCGCTAACGGAAACACGGCGCGGGAGGAAGGGAAGCGGTGCTGTTGGGGTTCGGAGGTAGCGAGCCTTGGCGGTACGGAAGTTGAGCCCCGCAGTCGCAACGATGTAGTTCAGAAAGTTGTTGACGAACTGCGAAACACGGTTCATAATCTCGCTTCTCTGCTGCTGAAAACGCAGCGCTGCTGAGAAACTTCAGGTTCCTCGCAGAAATGCTCTTTAAAAATTAACAGCCGATAAGTGTGGGCGCTTGATGAAAGCGAGCTGATCCTCGGATCAGATAGCGAAAGTATCAAGAGTCTCACACTAAAGTAAGTCAGGTTCATGAAGCAATTCATATTCCTGTCAGCTTTGAGTGAGCGACCGGTTCGAAAGAACCGAAAACAGTAACAGGTTTAAACTGAAGAGTTTGATCCTGGCTCAGATTGAACGCTG
>NZ_CADESR010000009.1:0-266440 GCF_902830285.1 Burkholderia sp. BCC0419 | reverse complement strand
AACCTGACTTACTTTAGTGTGAGACTCTTGATACTTTCGCTATCTGATCCGAGGATCAGCTCGCTTCCATCAAGCGCCCACACTTATCGGCTGTTAATTTTTAAAGAGCATTTCTGCGAGAAACTCCGTGTTTCTCAGCAGCGCTGCGTTTTCAGCAGCAGAGAAGCGAGATTATCAACCGTTTTTTAAAACTCGTCAACAACTTTTTTAACTACTTCGTTGCGACGACTGCGGTTTAATTTCGCGTGCACTGGAATCGATAAAACCGACTTCAACAGTACCGCTTCTCTCTTCTCCCCTCGCGCTGCGTTTCCGTTAGCGCGAAAGAGGCGTGATTCTATGCATCTGGCCCGGTCTCCGCAACCCCTTTTGTGAAATATTTTTGACATGCTATGGCGGGGACCGCTGAGCACCTCCTAGTGCTCATATATAGGCGACACGGCAGGAGCAGTCTCAGTCGCCCGCGAACAGCCCCGCCGCATCGAACGCAACCTTCCGTCGATTACCGCCCCACCATCGCCCTCACCACGCCGTCCCGCCGAATCAGCCCGTGATACAGCGCCGCGGCAAAGTGCGCGAGGAACGTCAGGAAGAACAGATACGCCAGCACCCGGTGCGCGACCCGGAGCCACGCGAACGTCACCGGATCAGCCGACACCAGCGCCGGCAACTGCACGCCGCCGCCCAGCGTCACCGGATACCCGCCCGCCGACAGCATCGCCCAGCCGATCAGCGGCATCGCGACCATCAGCGCATACAGCACGAGATGCGACCCGTGCGCGGCCACCTTCTGCCACCACGGCAGATCCTCGGGCAATGCCGGCGGCTTCGACAGAATCCGCACCACGATCCGCACACACACCAGCACCAGCACCGCCACACCGAGCGGCTTGTGAATCGCCACCAGGATTTCGTGCCGTTCGGAAACGGACGCCACCATCCCCACCCCGATGAACAGCATCGCGAGGATCATCGCGGCCATCACCCAATGCAGCACTCTCGCCGGCAAGCTAAACGTCGTCGAAGCCTTCATCATCGTCCCTCCCCACTCAATCGCGCCGCGCCTGCCACGCCAGCCTCTTCACTCGTGCGCCGCAGATACGAATCCGCATACGCGGCCGAGCGCGCCGCCAGCAACGGATCGCCCGACACCTGGATCCCCTGCGGCAGCACCGTCGGGTCGTAATTCACGTCGCGGCACGGGCCGCTGTCCTGCGCCTCCACGCGGTCGAGCACGAGCGTGCCCGCATCGATCGTCGTGCGCTGCGCGGGCCAGATCCTCGTCGCGTCGTCCACCGGGTCGCCGGGCTCCGCCAGCGTGACCAGCAGCTTCCACTTCTGCGCACCGGCCGCGATGCGCTGCGTCACGTCCTGTTGCAGCACGTTCGGATCCGCGGCCGTCGCGACGTCGCCGGCGCCGGCCGTCTGCTCCGGCACGACGCGCCACCGCACCGCCTGGCGCTTGCCGGCCGCGTCGACGAAGTAGAACGCGTTCAACCCGTAATAGCTTTCGGTGACGTAACTCGCGCTCGGTTTCGCACTCTTCACCCATTGCAGGAAGGCGGCCGCCTCCGGATGCGCACCGAAAAACGCCTTCACCTTCGCCGGATCGGGCTTGCCCGTCTTCGGATCGGGCCGCGTCGCGAGCGTCTGCTCGTAGAACGCCTGCGGCGTCGCGACCGGAAACACCGGCATCGCGTTCATCCCGGTTCGCCATTGCTCGCCGCCCGGCGCGGTGAGCTTCAGCGCGAGGCTGCGGATCGGCACGCTGCTGTCGGGCGCGTACGGATTCCCGCCCGGCAACGCGAAGCGCCCGACCACCGGCGTGCGCACCGCCTTGAAGAACGGCGCGACCGAATACGCGCTCGCGGCGCCGTTGCCTTCGAAATAGCCCGTCACGCACACGCCCTTCGCGTGATTGCGCCGGAAGCCGGGATGGATACCGCTGTTGGTCTGCAGCGCGTCGACGAGCCGGTGCGGGGTCAGGCGCGCCGGCGCGAGCCACCCGCCGGCATACCCGAACGCCGCGGCCGCGCCGGCCACCGCGCCGCCGATCACGGCCCAGCGCCACCACCCGCGCCCAGGCTCGCGCTGCGGCGAAGAAGAGGAAGATTGCTTCATGAATGCACTCCCGATCGTCAGATCATTGTCGAACGCGCGTAGGACGCCGCCCGCACCGCTTTATTCCACGAAAAGTTTTTTCCGGTGCCTGGTGGAATAATCGATGCCGGCCGGCGTCCTACGCGGCATCTACGACCCTTTCGGCAACCGGCCCGGCCATGCCCTCCACCGCCCTCGACGACGAAGCATTGCGCGAACTCATCCCTCGGCTGCGGCGCTTCGCGCTGTGGCTGGCGCGCGATGTCCACGCGGCCGACGACCTCGTCCAGTCGACACTCGAGCGCGCGCTATCGCGCTGGACAAGCCGTCGCGACGACGCATCGCTGCGCAGCTGGCTCTTCACGATCCTGTACCGGCAGTTTCTCGACGGGAAACGCAGCGCGAAACGCTACGCGTGGCTGCTCGGCCGCATCCGCGACGACGACGAAGCGCACTGGCCGTCCGCCGAACGCGAATTCGCGGCGCGCGCGACGCTCGAAGCGTTCGGCCGGCTCTCGGACGAACAGCGCAGCCTGCTGCTGCTCGTCGCGGTCGAAGGCTTCACGTATCAGGAAGTCGCCGACCTGCTCGACGTGCCGATCGGCACCGTGATGTCGCGGCTCTCCCGCGCGCGCCAGGCGCTGTGCCAGCTCAGCGACGGCGAACTTCCCGCTCCTTCCTTGCGGTTGATGAAAAAATGAACACGCCTCCGAACGAACATGACCTTCAGGCCTATGTCGACGGCCAGCTCGACGACGATGCGCGCGCCGCGGTCGAGCGCTATCTCGCGCTGCATCCGGCGCGCGCGGAACAGGTGAAGCAATGGCAGCAGGACGCGCAGCGGTTGCGGGCCGCGCTGGAGAGCGTGCGGATGCCGGCCGATAATCCCGCGCTGGACCCGGCGGCGATTCGCGGCCGGCGGGCGGAGCGCTCGCGGATGCGGTTCGCGATGGCGGCTTCGTTCATGTTCTGCGTCGGGCTCGGGACGTTCGGCGGGTGGCAGGCCCGCGGGTGGAACGCGCCGCCGCCCATTGCGCCGATGAGCGATGCGGTCGAGGCTTACCGAATGATGGTGGTCGATCAGACGGCGAAGGTCGATTACCGGCCGACCGGTGCGGGCGATTTGCAGGGGTGGCTCACCCGGCGCGTGGGGGCTGCGGCGAAGCTGCCGGATTTGAGCACGGCGGGGTTCATGCCGGTTGGCGGACGGTTGTTCACGACGGACAGCGGGGCCACGGCCGCGATGGTGCTCTATCAGGATGACGCGGGGCGGACGTTGAGCTTCTATCTCCGGCCGGCGGAATCGGAACATCGGCTGCTGCCGGCCGGGCAACGCGTGGATGGCGCGTTGCTGGCGCGGTACGGATCGGTGAACGGGCTCAACTATGCGGTGGTCGGGCCGGCCGGGAGCCTCGGGGAGAAGGCAGTCGTGCAGGCGCTCGATCAGCAGACTTGAAGTGGTACGATGCGCGCCCGGTTGGCGGTTGGTGGTGGCCGCCAGCGCCTTTTGCGGGGCGGCTCGGCGGGCTTGAACCGGTTCACGCTCACCACTCGAATGCACAGTGTTTCGACTGACTTTCCCTGGCTGTTATTCACATCGAAACCACGCCGGCGCCCTCACCTTTAAAATCACAGGGTTTCGAGTCGCCGCGGAACGGGATATCCACATCGATCATGGCGGTGCCGCATGCTGACATCGGTCGGTTCGCTCGCCTTCGGCATGCACGGCGTTTCGGGTTGTTTTGAGCGTCGATATCCACAAACCCAGGTGATTGACCGGCCGTCTCCCCGGGTTCGACTGCCTTCACCAGTTGAATGCACAGGCTTTCGAGTGGCTTGGGGTCGACGATATCCACAAGGCCCTCGACTTCCGGACGTCGCCGGCGATTTGTTCACTTCCCTCTTTCGTTGTCGGCGAAGCCTTGCCGGACAAGGCATTCAGGCCGACGAGTCCATCGAAACCGGGATCCTCACCTGTCGGATGCACAGGGTTTCAACTGGATCGGTGTGCCGGTTGTCCACATGCGGCTATTTCTTGCGCTTCACGGACGTACTACCTTCGTAGCGGTACTCGCGGGTCACCGGGCCCGCACCGTCGATGTTGGTCCACGTGACCTTGAGCCCACGGGATCGTTGATCCATTCGATCGCGAGGTAAGGCGATCGATTATCCCCGTCGGTGTCGAGCGACACGCTATCCTGGCAACGTATCTTGCATGATTCGCGTCGACGCTCACCGATCGAACGCACAGTGTTTGGATCCGTTTCTCGGGTCGGTTATCCACACAGCGCCGCCCGCACTTCGGGTCACTTCGTCCCGAATACACCAAGAATCTCTCCAGTTTCCGGCGCGATCACGTAGTGGATCGACTTCCCGAGCCGGTTTGCATTGCCCAGCCCGCGCAGGCCGGGAATCAGCTTCGCCATGAACGTGATGGTGATGACATCGTCGTCGGGCCCCGGATCCACCGTGGATGCCCTTTTGTCCGTGATGCAGATCTCGAAGTTGTGCAGATCCTGCCCGGTCGCCGCAAAGTCTTCGTAGGCCGCCTTCAGGCCGAGCAACGTCGCGGTGTTGAGCGTGACCGAACACTGGTCGAGCGTGCCGAAATTCAATGTGCTCATCGCGTTCTCCGAATCTCACCGCGTCTGGTTGGGGTTCGCGGGCGACATCTGCAGCGGCTCAAGGAAATACTGCGACTCGTCGGGAATGACGCCGTCCGCGTAACGCCGGTCTTCCCACAGCAATCGCCAGCACGTCGGGATGAGCAATCCCGGAAAATCATCCGTGAGGTTCGGGGCACGCGTGCCCCGAATGAAATAATTGAAGCAACCTCCATTACGCAAACTGGGCATGACGATCGGCATGATGCCCGGCCGCCTCGACCACTCGACGACGACAGGCTCCCAGATGCCGTCGCAAGGCACTTTGCGGCCGGTCCAGATGATCGGGCCCACCGCTTGCGGAACCGCGGGCAGCGCCTCCGGAAACACCGGGTACGAAAGCGTGTGGAAGTTGCGCTCATAGGCATCCGGGGACAACAGCCGTCTTGCCGAGCGCAGCGGTGCGAGGCTGCCGAATCGATCGCCCGAATCGAGCGGCGCATACTCCATCTGGTATTCCGATGCATGCAGCAGTCGGGCCAGCGCGTCGATCTTCGGCGGGTATGGGCCAATCTGCCCACCGCGATCCCAGTAATCGGGATGAGGGTAGAAATACGCGTCCAGAAGATGATATTGCCGGTACACGTGCTCGAACGGCCCACCGCTCCGCCAGCCGAGCCGGTTTCCACAGGCCAGCTCGGTCAGCCCTCGATCGTAAGCAGCAAGAATGTCGGCGATGATCGGAAAGTGGGTGTCCTGGATGGCATCCGGATCGTCATCGGGCCACGTGTTCACTGCATGCTCGTACGCGTTCGCGAATCGCGCAAACGCATCGCGCTTGCGCGTCCAGAACGACAGGCTCGTCAGGCGTTGAAGCAGCCAGAAGATCTTGCGCCGGGTGGCGTCGTCCGTCATGTCGTACTGCTTGAGCGTGTCCGTCACGATTGCTCCGTTGCGCTCATGTGGGCGTGTCGTCGCGGTCCAGGCCGCTGCGCTTCAACACCTCCCGCAGGCATACCGGACACACACGCTCACCGGCGTCCCACAGCCTCACGAACGTCGCCCGATCGTCGATGCGGAACGTCGATTCAACGATGTCGATATCCGGCCCGAGCACCTTGCGCAGAAACGCTTCGTCGAACCAGTGCTTCGGTTCGTGCTTCATGCTGCCATCCGTCACCTCCACGACATGGCAATCGTCGCGGATCACGTCGATCGACAGGATCGCGGCTTCGATAGCCGGCGACGTGCGCGTCGGCAAGATCAATCCGTGTAGCTCACATTGCGCGTGATTCGACGGCCATTTTGCGTCCGCCGCGACAACGGACGTATCGAATGCCTGCCCCTTCGTCGTCGGCTTATAGGGCGCCTCGCCCGAGCGCACGAGCAGCTCGTCCAGGCATGCCGAACACATATGCTCCCGCAAGCGCTCCAGCGCCGCAATCTTCGGAAACGCCTTCACGTGCGCAACGTTGTCGACGAAGGTCGCATCGACCTCGTGCGCGTCGAGTTCGGCGCGCAGCATCCACATTTCACGGCTGTATTTCGGCCGGTCGAGCGAGACCTTCACGAGTTCGCCTGACAGGAATTGCCCGCGCTGCAGGATACGCGCGGCGATGCCCGTCGATGTCGTGATCCCGTTATCGTATCCGTGCCGATGACACATGATCGGTCCCATTACCGGCTCCGGTTGCGGGTAGCACTCGTGGCGCCCGGGTCTTGCTTCGGTTTCATCGTGTCGCTCGTCGTTATCGATGGCTACGTCATCGCGTTGCCTCGCGTGATTCAGTCATGCCGTTCGATAACGTATTGCGCCGGCCCGCGCCATGCAACCGAACGGTACCCGCTTCGAACGACGCCGATCTCCCGGTAATACTCGATATCGGGGGCGCGTCGAGCCGGGTCAACGAAGAATCAGTCATGTGCCGCGAGCCCGTTCGCCGTGCCTTTGCATTCTGGATGCCGGCGATTCTACAGACATGAAGGCTCGCGCATCGCTCGAGCGCTTCACAGAGTTCCGCTTCGTTCATCCGCCCGCTGCACGCAGTGCATATCCTGAGCGAATCACAGTCGACGGACTGTGCTTATCCAAAGGTGTTAACAGGGTTCGTATATATACGTAGTGATAGTTAACAAGCCCTGTGCGTCACAGTGGATAACCTCTGTAACGCACTGAATTCTCAGCGCGAAGCGAAATGCATAACCCTGGGTGCGCGACGTGAACAGCGCCCGGCAGCACAGAACAACTTTTCGTCGATTCACAGCCGCGCCGACATATCCTCAATCGCTCCACTGTGAATCCAGAGGCTTGCCGGATGGTTATCCAGAGGGCAATGTGGATAACACAGCAGCACATCGACACGTTTTGCGGTGATGCGAACAGATGAAGCCAACGCTGCCGGCATCGCCACGCAGCGTCGATCGTCAGCCCCCGTGCGGCCATTTCAAAAAATTTTCACGAAGGGGCTTGTGCTCCCCCAAAACCCTCTCTATAATTCGCGGCTTCTTAGGCTCGTAGCTCAGTTGGTTAGAGCACCACCTTGACATGGTGGGGGTCGTTGGTTCGAATCCAATCGAGCCTACCAACGAACAAAATGAAGGGGTCCGGCAGCACAACTTGCCTACAGGCAACGCGGCTCGCCAAACATACAAACGCCACGCGGCAACTTCGCGTGGCGTTTTTCTTTTCCGGTCCGAAACAACGCATGAAGCCCCGATGCGTTGCGCGATACGCGGCCCGGCATCGCATCGTCATCGACAATCCGATCCGCCACACAACTGCCGCTGCACGGCGCGTAGAATCGTGTGCGCATCGACGCGGCGGCTTCGCCCGTCGCCCGATTTCCTCTGCATCAGAACAACGACGCGCGATCCGCGCAGCTGAGAGCACACATCATGTCCGAGGTCACGACCGCCGCGTCGTCCGCAAGCAACGACGAAATAGCCGCTTACGTCGGCCCGAAAGCCGCCTGGTACGCACGAAAATGGGAAATTGCCGAATCGCGCAAAAGCCGGCTGTCGTGGAATTGGGCCGCGTGCGTCCTGGGCCCGGTGTGGATGGCGTATCGATGCATGTACTGGCAGGCGGCCGCCGTGCTCGCCGTCACGCTCGGCATCACGCTGGTCGAGTTGCTGTACTTCCCGGGATACTTCGAATCGAGCATGCTCGACCCGGCCACGATTGCGATCGCGGTCTCGCTAGGCTGGTGCGGGAACAGCCTCTACAAGCGGCACGTCGAACGCCAGATCGAAAAACTGCGGCCGAACGCGACGTCCCGCGAATCGTTTCTCGCGCTGCTCGAGGCGCAAGGCGGCACGAACTGGCTGGCGGCGGCCGGTTTCGCCGTCGCGACGCCGCTGCTCGGCGTACTGCTGTTCATGATCGGCAACGCCGGAGGCGCGATGTACTGATCGCGGTCGCCGGTGATCGGCAACGCAGGGCAGCAAGAAGAGGGCGGACGGCGCCGTCGCCATGCATCCACACGGCACACGGCGCATGCTCGCGCCGCCCTCAATGCAGATGCTTCAATTTGTCAGGATTGCGCACGACATAGATCGCGACGATCTTGCCGTCGTCGATTTCGAGCGCCGTCGTCTGCAGCTCGCCGTCGGCTTCCAGCGTGACGAAACCCGGCAGCCCGTTGATGAACCCGGCCCGCACGAGCTTCGACGCATGCGTCGCGAACAGCTCGGCCAGGTACGCGTGCACCCGCATCACGAGTTCGAAGCCGAACACCGGCTTGCCGGCCGCCGTGCGCTTGCCGCCGCCGTCCGAATGCAGGCTCACGTCCTCGGCGAGCATCGCGCCGAGCGCGCGCATGTCGCCGCTGCGTGACGCCGCGAAGAATGCTTCGGCCAGTTCGATCCCGCGCTGCTTCTCGACATGAAAACGCGGTCGCGCCTCGCGCACGTGCGTGCGAGCCCGCGCGGCGAGCTGCCGGCACGCGGCCGGGTCGCGCTGGATCGTCGTGGCCACTTCGTCGAATTCGAGGCCGAACACGTCGTGCAGCAGGAACGCCGCCCGTTCGAGCGGCGAGAGCCGTTCGAGCGCGAGCAGCAGCGGCAGCGTGACGTCGTCCTGTTCGTCTTCCTCGACGACCGGCTCGGGCAGCCACGGGCCGATATAGGTCTCGCGCTGGTGCCGCGCGGACTTCAACTGGTCGAGGCACATGCGCATCACCATGCGGCGCAGGAACGCCTCGGGCACGCGCACGTCGGTACGGTCGACGTCCATCCAGCGGATGAACGCCTCCTGCACCATGTCCTCGGCATCCGCGACGGAACCGAGCATCCGGTACGCGACGCGGATCAGCGTGCGGCGCAGCGGATCGAAGCTCGCCGCCGCGTCGGCCCGTTCGTCGGTGCTGCCGGTGGCCGGGTCGAGGTTCGGCATCAGGCCACCATCTTCGCGGCGGCGGCCTTCGCGTCGGCCGGGTCGACCCACAGCCCGAAGCCGACGGCGAGCCGGTTCCAGCCGTTGATCACGTTGATCATCACCGTGAGTTTCACCTGTTCCTCCTCGCTGAAATGGTCGTTCAGCGCCGCATAGGCCGCTTCGTGCGCCGCGTGGCCCTCCGACAGCCGCGTGAGCGCCTCGGTCCAGCCGAGCGCCGCGCGCTCGCGGTCGGTGTAGCAGGGCGCTTCGCGCCACGCGGACAGCAGGTAGATACGCTGCTCGGTCTCGCCTTGCTCGCGCGCCTCGACGGTGTGCATGTTAAGGCAGTTCGCGCACGCGTTGATCTGCGACGCGCGGATCTTGACCAGCTCGATCAGCGTCGGCTCGAGGCTCCCGGCAGCGGCGACCGACACGGTCATCCAGCTCTTCATCAGCGCGGGAGCGGCGGCAAACGGATTGAGTTTCGCAGTCATGGTTCCTTCTCCTTTCGTGTGGGTTCCGCTGATATGACGAGCGAGCCCCCCGCGGGTGTGACATCGATGCAAAAAATTTTTTGCGGCCGGAGAAGAAAGCGACGGCACGCGAAGGGCGGAGCCTTTGAGCGGAGCGCCAAGAAGGACGCGATATCGACTGACGAATCGGCTGCATGACGCCGCTCCTTCGACGAACGCGCGCCATCGACCTTTCACGCATGCCGTGCCGCTGTCACCGGACGTCAGTAGTGCGCAATCGTGGGCACGCGTATTGCCTCTGTCGGCCGAACCCGGCCACGACGGCCGCCGACGGTTCGTGACGCGTGCGACGCCCCCATCGAGAATGCTTTCATTTTTCTTTCGCCTTCGTTTCATCCGAAATCCGATTCGCGACGTTCACATTTCTGGACCATACTGTTCTGCACGGGCAGATGAAGTGAAGCCGCACCAGCGGCCCGGCGCGCGCGCCGGCTGCCCGACGACGCAGCAGCAAATCGCACGTCAGCCGCGCGCACTCCAGCGCAAGGCTTTCCCTTTTCCGGCAACGCAACGCAGCGAATCGCGACGTGAACGGTAAACCGATGAGCCTCCTTGCATCACAGCTTCAGCGCCGTTACCAGGACGTGCGCGCCCACAGCATCGCATTGACCGCGACGCTATCCGCCGAAGACCAGGCCGTGCAGTCGATGCCCGACGCGAGTCCGACGAAGTGGCATCTCGCGCATACGACCTGGTTCTTCGAAACCGTCGTGCTGATGCGCCGCGTGCCCGGCTACGCGCCGTTCGACGACGCATTCCAGTTCCTCTTCAATTCCTATTACGAAGCGCTCGGCCCGCGCCATCCGCGGCCACAGCGCGGGCTGCTCACGCGCCCGTCGCTCGACGAGGTGCATGCATACCGGCAGTACGTCGACGACGCGATGTTGCGCGCGCTGGCCGGCGCCGATGCGGCGCTGCTCGATGCGATCGCGCCCGAGCTCGTGCTCGGTCTGCATCACGAGCAGCAGCATCAGGAGCTGATCGTCACCGACATGCTGCATGCGTTCTCGTGCAACCCGTTGCGGCCGGCGTTCCGGCCGCGCACCGGCGCTGATGCGGAAGGCACGCTCGCCGCGGGCGACGCCGGCCCGTTGCGCTGGCTGCCGCAGCCGGGCGGGCTCGTCGAGATCGGCCACGACGGCGATGCGTTCTCGTTCGACAACGAACGGCCGCGTCATACGGCGCTCGTGCGGCCGTACGAGATCGCGAACCGCCTCGTGACGAACGCGGAATTCGCGGCGTTCGTCGCGGACGGCGGCTATACGCGCCCCGAATTCTGGCTGTCCGACGGCTGGGCCACGGTGCAGCGGGAAGGGTGGCAAGGGCCCGCGTACTGGATGCCGGACGACGACGATGCGGCCGCCACACGCGTGCGGCGCACCTTCGGCCTGCACGGCGTCGAACCGCTCGCGCCCGACGCGCCGGTGTGCCACGTAAGCTTCTACGAGGCGGCCGCGTATGCGGAATGGGCCGGCGCGCGGCTGCCGACCGAATTCGAATGGGAAACCGCGTTCGGCGCGGACGGTATTCAACAGATGCTCGGGCACGTCTGGCAGTGGACGCGTTCGTCCTACGAGCCGTATCCGGGCTTTCGGCCGCTCGCCGGGGTAGCGGCCGAATACAACGGCAAGTTCATGGTCGGCCAGCAGGTCCTGCGCGGCAGCAGCATCGCGACGCCGCCCGGGCACGAACGGCCGACGTACCGCAATTTCTTTCCGCCGGCGGCACGCTGGCAATTCACGGGAGTGCGACTTGCGCGAGACGTCTGACCTGACGGCCACGAGCGGTGGCCTGCAACCCGCCCGCGATTCGCGGCCGAGCGCGTTCGAGCGCGACCTGATCGACGGACTGTCGCGTACGCCGCGCAGCATTCCGCCGAAATACTTCTACGATGCAGCCGGCTCCGCGCTGTTCGACCGCATCTGCGAACTGCCGGAGTACTACCCGACGCGCACCGAGCTCGGCATCCTGCGCGACCGCGCGGCCGAGATCGTGCGGCGGGTCGGCCCGCATGCGGACATCGTCGAATTCGGCGCGGGTTCGCTCGAGAAGATCCGCGTGCTGCTCGACGCGTTCGCGGGCAACTACGCGAACGCGCCGGCGCGCTACGTGCCGGTCGACATCTCGGCCGACTACCTGCACGGCGCGGCCGCGCGGCTGCGGTCGGCCTATCCATGGCTCGACGTCGCGCCGCTCGCGGCCGACTACACGAAGGCCGAGCAACTGGCCGAGCTGGCCGAAACGCCGCGTCGGCGCATCGGCTTCTTTCCCGGCTCGACGATCGGCAACTTCTCACCGGAAGAAGCCGACACGTTCCTGCGCGATGCGGCGCGGCTGCTGCGCGGCGGCGGCCTGCTGGTCGGCGCGGATCTCGTGAAGGACGAGCGCACGCTGCATCACGCGTACAACGACGCGCAGGGCGTGACCGCGCAGTTCAACCTGAACCTGCTGGTGCGCGCGAACGCGGAGCTTGGCGCGGATTTCAACGTCGATGCGTTCTCGCATTGCGCGTTCTACGACCGCGAGCGGCAGCGCATCGAGATGCATCTGGTCAGCGACGTCGCGCAGACGGTGCATGTGCGCGGCCACACGTTCCGCTTCGAAGCCGGCGAGCGCATCCACACGGAGAACTCGCACAAGTTCACGCTCGACGGCTTCCACGCGATCGCGCGCCGCGCCGGGTTCGAGCCCGATACCGTGTGGACCGACGCGGACAACCTGTTCAGCGTGCACTGGCTGCGCAGCGTCGACGACATCCGCGCGTAACGCGCGCTGCTGCGAACCGCTCGCGCCGCGGGGTGAGGGCGGTTCGCTTCTCTTGCACACCGGCGGGTGCGATCCGATCGCCGGTTTCGTGCCGAAAATCCCCTTTTTACCGACCCGATGCATCGCTGCAACGGTGTCTGGAATGCCGCATCTTCCTTGCGCCATAAGGCTCCGCGGGTACCCGTAAACGTCCGTTACCTGTCTCGCATACCCGTTTCACCTGTGTCAGCGTCCGGTGCCTAGACTCCGAACCGTAGTCACATGACGCACGACACGTGCAGGGAGTCGCGAAATGAGCAAGAAACTTATTCTCGGTGCAGTTCTCGGTGTAGCGGCGCTGGTTGCCTCGAGCGTCGCGTCGGCCCACGTCGACCTGTCGGTCGGCATCGGCGTGCCGGGCGTCTACGCGGCGCCGGCGCCCGTCTACGTGGCGCCGCCTCCGCCGGTCATGTATGCGCCGGTCGGCTATCGCGACGACGGTTGGCGCGGCGACGGCTGGCGTCAGCGCGAATGGCGCGAACACGAGTGGCGCCGCCGTGAATGGCGCGAGCACGAGTGGCGCGACCGCGGCGGCTGGCGCGGCGACCGCTGGCATTGAGCGGTCCGGTTGATCACCACAAGAGGAGAGTGATCGCATGATGTCGATTCGACCCATCAGGATCTGCGCCACCGCCGCCGTCGTTGCACTCGCAACGATCGGCAGCGCGCACGCGGCGGGCTGCATGAAGGGCGCGGTGGTCGGTGGTGTGGCCGGCCACTATGCGGGGCACCACGCTGTGGTCGGTGCGGTCGGCGGCTGTATCGTCGGCCATCACATGGCGAAGAAGCAGGCGCAAGAGCAGGCCGCGCAGCACAAGGCCGCCGCGCAGGGCACGCAGCCGGCGCAATAAGCGACCTCGTCACCGTGGCGATGCCGTGGCGTCGCTCCGGTGCTTCGTTCCCGCGTGCATGCACACCCCGGATTGATCCGACGAATGCGTGCCGCACGCGTCGTTACGATCATTTACAACGTCGTGCGGCGTGAATTTTGTGCGTTCATAAAATGCAGTCACACCAACGCGCTCCAGGGAGCACTAGATGAAACAGCAACGATATCTGTCCGTCCTGACGGCCGCGCTGCTCGCGCTCGGCTCGGTGTCTGCCTATGCGGCGGCTGGCGGCAATGGCGGGGGCAACGGCGGTGGTCATGGCGCAGGCGGCTCGGGCGGCAACGCAGGCGGCATGTCGGGCGGCCACATGAGCGGCCAGGCGCTGAGCAACTCGAACGGCATGCACGCGGGCGACCGCGACAAGGGCCTGGCGCGGGCGGCCGACCGTTCCGACACGATCGCCGATCGCGCCGGCGCGCAGCCGGGCCGTGGTCACTCGCACGCACATGGCCATACCGCGCATGCGTCGACGTCCACGCATCATTCGCATCGCAACGCATTCGGCCGCACGCTGTAAGCGCAGCCTGTGAATGCACGAGAAGGGCGCTTCGGCGCCCTTTTTGATGGTGAAAACGCAACGTGGCTGTCGACCGAAAGCATCATGCCGCCCCGATTTGCAACCAGCCGTAACTGCGTCGCCCGCACACGAGAATACGGATGGCTTTCACGCGGATGACGGAACGAAAACCGGTGTGAGGAATGGGCGAGGCGCGGGTACCCGGCGCGGGTCGATAAGGACGGGGCACACGCCAGTAAAAAGGGCGGCTCATCGCCGCCCTTCGTCTCACCGTCCCGCGCCCGCCAGCGGCGCCGCAGGTTCGAACAGCGCATCCGCCTGCCTGACGCGCACGAAGCGCGCCGCGCCGTCGCCATCGGTCAGCGCACGGAAATGCGCTTCGCCGCATGCGAGCTTCGCGCGCTCGTGCTCGCTCGGCACGTGGCCGTCGGCATTCGGTGTATCGACGACGAAGTACAGCCGCTCGCCGCCGTCCTGTTCCGCGAGCACGGCCCAGTCGGGGTGATAGCTGCCGAGCGGCGTCTGCACGCGGAACCACGCCGGCAGCTTCGCGTACAGCTTCACGCCGTCGTGCCCTTCGAGCGCATCGGCGAACGCGCGCTCCGCGTCCGTCTCGCACACGACCGCTTCATGGATCGACTTGCGCGCATCGGGCCGCAGGTTGCGCAGATAACCGGTCAGCGCTTCGCTCTCGAACGATTCGAGCGCATGCACGTGGCGCTCGCCCAGCTTGCGGTACGCGATGCCCGCGACGAGCGCGAGCCGCTTGCAGCGGTTGATCGCATCGGCCGCGACCGCGATGAACTGCTGCGGATTCACGCGGAAATCGTCGAGCCGGCCGCTGTCGGCGAGGATCGTCGCGAGCGAACGGCGCGTGAGCTGCGTGCGGTCCTGCAACTCGGTGAGCAGGTCGGGCAGCGGCAACTCGCCTTCGTCGAGCAGCACCGTGCCGGCGCCGGCCACCTCGATCGCCTCGATGCCGGCCTTGCCGATGTCGATCTCGGCCTTGCGCCACTGCAGCCGCGCACGCGCGATGTCCGGCGCGTCGCGCAACGCGGCCGTGCAGTCGCGCACGAGCTTCGCGTTGTCGAACTCGACGCGGTACACGGTGCGATGGCGGATGCGATCCCACAGCGCGCGGAAATCCTCGCCAAATACGACGGCCTTGCCCGACGCGTCGCGCCGCAATGCGATCGCGCGGCGCTCGTCGGCGTTGCGCACCGCGAAGCGGCCCGACAGCTTGCGCAGCGTCGCGACGATCGGCGCGCGCAGCCGCTCGAACGCATCCGGCAGCACGAGCGCGCTCTGGCGCAGCGCATCCTTCAGCCGGTCGAGCACCTTGCCCTGCGCGTCGACGTAGCCCTGCTCGTGCAGATGGTTCCACAGCACGCGCGACAGCTCGATGCCGAGCGCATGCGCGGGGCCGCCGTCTTCCTGCACCGGCAGCGCCGCGAACTGGTGTTCCTCGACGATCCCGAAACGAATGCCCGTATCGGCCTCGATTTCCTTCTGCAGGTTCTCCGCGAACGACTCGTAGCGCTCGGTCGCGATCACGGTGAGCGTGTTCACGCCCGCGTCGCGCACGCGTTCGCCGTCCTGGTCGACGGCGAGGCGCAGCCCGCGGCCGAGCGTCTGACGGCGCTCGCGTTCGGTCTGGATGTCGCGCAGCGTGCAGATCTGGAACACGTTCGGGTTGTCCCAGCCTTCCTTCAGCGCCGAGTGCGAGAAGATGAATTTCAGCGGCGTGTCGAACGACAGCAGCGCTTCCTTCTCGCGCATGATGAGGCCGTACGCGCGTTCCGCGTTCTCGCGGGCCGCGGCGCTGCTCTCGCTCGTGTCGGTCCAGCCGCCCTTGCGGTCGATCGAGAAGTAGCCGTTGTGCGCGCGCTCGACTTCGAGCGCCACGTCGACGCCGTCGAACAGCGCACGGTAAGCCGGCACCCGGGCCGCGCGCGCATATTCCTCTTCGAAGATCAGCGCGTAGTCGCCCTTTACCGGCATCCCGTTCTCGTCGTAGCGGCGATAGCGCTCGACCGAATCGACGAAGAACAGCGACAGCACCTTCACGCCGCGCTCGGCGAGGCGCAATTCCTTGTCGAGATGCTCGCGGATCGTGCGGCGGATCATCTCGCGCTGCACGGCGAGCGTGTCGATGTCGCCGAACGCTTCGCCGAGGGACAGGAACGCCTCGCCTTCCGGATGGCGCAGCTCGACATACTCGGCGCCCTTCACCGCATGCACTTCGCCGACCCGCAGCCCCGCGTACAGCGCGCGTTTGGTCAGGCGCTCGAGATCGTCGCCGTCGGTCGCCGACACGATCTGGCGCTTCACGCCGGCCGCCGTCGCGACGTCGAGCTCGATGCGCGCGCTGATCGCGCCGCGCCGGTTCGACACGCCGACGAGCCGCACGTACGGCTTGTTGTGCGCATCCTCGACGATCGCCGACGCGATCTCGATCTGCTTGACGAGCTTGCGCTCGTACGCGTCGACCGCGTCGAGCCGGTACACCATGTGGTGGCGGTCGACGTGCGTGGCCGAATAGCGCAGCGTGCAGAGCGGCGCCATCGCGGCGAGCGCTTCGCGCCCGCGCCCCTCGAGGCCGCCGTCGACGCTCTGCGGCTCGTCGACGATCACGATCGGCCGCGTCGCGCGGATCAGGTCGATCGGTTTTTCGCCGCCGGTCTTTTCGCTGTCCTTGTAGAGGTTGTTGATCTCTTTCTTGTTGATGGCGGCGACCGTCATCACCATGATCTGGATCGCCGCGCTCGCCGCGAAGTGGCGCACCTGGCCGAGCTTCGCGGAGTCGTACAGGAAGTAGTCGTACGGCACGCCCGCGTACAGCGCGCGGAAGTGATCCTCGGTGATCGACAGCGTCTTGTGCACGCCTTCCTTGATCGCGATCGACGGCACGACGATCACGAATTTCGTGAAACCGTAGCGGCGGTTCAGCTCGAAGATCGTGCGCAGGTACACGTAGGTCTTGCCGGTGCCGGTCTCCATCTCGACGGTGAAGTCGCGCGAGCCGGGCAAGCCGGACGGCGGCAGCCCGCCGCGCAGTTGCACGTCGGCGAGATTGCGCGCGAGCGCGTCGTCGGTCAGCGACAGCCGGTTGCCGACGCCTTGCTCCGACACCGCGAAGCCGAGCGAGCCTTGTGCGGCGGCCGTCGTGCCGGGCGCGGCGTTCGCGAGCACGCTGAAGTCGCCGCGATACGATTCCTGGCCGCGAAACAGGTCGCAGACGGCGTCGATCGCCTCGCGCTGGTAGTCGAGATCCGCTTCGAAATGCAGCCGCATCACAGGCTCCGCACGCGCTTCACGCCGTGCTGTTCGAGCAGCGCGGCGAGATTGAGCTTCGCGACGTCGTCGACGAAGCCGCTGTCGCGGAACAGGCACGTGACGTCGCGCGACGCGCCGGTCGCGTCCAGCAGGTCGACGATGCCGTCGGCGAGCGGGCCCGCGTCATCGCGCGAGATGCGCGCGTCGAAGCACGCGACGATCGCGCGGCCGATCAGGTGCACCGTCTTGCCGGCCACCTTGTGATGCTCGACCGGTGTGCACAGGTCGAGGCCGAGTTTCAGCGTCAGCTCGGCGAGCAGGTCGTCCTCGGTGCGGCCGGTCTTCACGTGCTCGACGGACGCGAACAGCGCATGGTCGAAATCGTCGCGGCGCGGGTCCCACTCGATCACGTTGGTCGTGTCGAGCCGGTACACGCGAAAGCCGAGGTCGCCATAGCTTTCCGGATAGTCGCGCGCGACCTGCTGCGCGGCGCGGCGCAGGCGTTCCTTCGTGATTTCGGCGAGCGTCAGCGGCTTCTTCAGCTTCGCGCAAAAATCGGCGGCCGCCAGCTGCGTCTTGTCGCGGCGGTCGAGCGTCTCGGGCAGCTGCACGAGGATGTAGCGGCGCGCGCCGCCGTCGGTCGCATTCACCTGCATCACCGCGTGGCCGGTCGAGCCGGAGCCGGCGAAGCAATCGAGCACGATGTCGTCGCCGCGCGTGCACCAGCCGATCACGGCCGCCGCGAAGTCGACCGGCTTCGGCAGGTCGAACGGGATGCCGAGCGCCTTCAGCAGCGCGTCGTCGGAGCCGGCGAACGGCAGCACCGACGGCACGTTCTCGTACATGTTCTCGTCGAGGTAGTAGATCCGCTGCGGCTGCGTGGTTTCATCCGGGCCGAATTCGATCTGGCCGCGCTCGATCAGCGCCTGCATCGTCGCGGGCGGGTTGCGCCAGCCGCGCGCCGGCATCGCGCACGGCTTGCCGGTGACCGGGTGGATCAGCGGCGTGAAATACTCTTCCGGCGCCTTCTTCTTGTTCGGCCAGGCCATCGACACGAGGCGGTACACGCGGCCTTCCGCCGACAGCCGGTCGTACATCACTTCGCCGCCGGACAGGTTGGTCTGCGCCTTCATCCACGCGCGGTACGCCTTCTGCGCGTCCTTCGGGTTGCCGCTGCGGTACACCGCGTCGTGCGCGGCGTCGAGCATGCGCTGCGCGTTGCGCTTCGGGCGCTTGAGCGGCGCCTGTTCGAGCAGCGTCTCGGCATTCCGCGCGAACAGCACCAGCGATTCGTGCTGGTACGCGACGCCGCGCGCGTCGCCCTTCGGGTTGCGCTTGTCCCACACGGCCACGCCGAGCTCGTTTTCCTCGCCGAAGATCTCGCGCAGCATCAGCACCAGCGCATGCACTTCGTGCTCGTCGATGTGCACCGCGATCAGCCCCTCGTCGGACAGCAGCGCGTGCGCGAGCTTCAGGCGCGGATACATCATGTTCAGCCAGTCGGTGTGGAACCGGCCGTTCGCCTCGGTGTTGGTGCTGCGCTTCACGCCGCCGTCGGCCTGGCCCGTCATCGACAGGTAGTGGCGGATGCTGTCGCTGAAGTCGTCCGGGTAGACGAAATCGCTGCCGGTGTTGTACGGCGGATCGATGTAGACGAGCTTCACCTTGCCGGCGTAGCTCTTGTGCAGCAGCTTCATCACGTCGAGGTTGTCGCCCTCGATCACCAGATGGCGCGTGTCGTCCCACGCGACGCTGTCGTCGGGGCAGGGCCGCAGCGTGCCCGTCGACGGCGTGAGCGCGGCCTGGCGCGCGCTGCGCTTGCCGTGCCAGTGGAAGCCGTAGCGCTCGTCGGCGTCGCCGACCGTGCGTTCGCCGACCAGCGCCTTCAGCACGTCGACGTCGACCGACGCGCCGTCCGGGCCTTCGGTCACGAGTTCGGGGAACAGCGCCTTCAGGCGCGCGACGTTGTCGGCGGTGAAATCCGTCGACATCGCCTGCGGGCTGGCCGCATCGAGTTTCTGCATCGTCTTTTCCATCGGAGCCCGGCCGCGCGCGCCAGGACGTCGGGCGCGCTCACGGCACCGGCGGCAATGGCCGCCCGGGCAAACCCGAAACGCTAGCGAGTCGGTCGGCGCAGGTCAAGCGCCGATGTGAGGCGAGCGGGCGGGCGTCGGCCGCGATCGCCCGCCGGACGGGCCGCGAGCGGGTTCGGGCCGGTTGTCGCACAGGCCGGCCGGCGGCCGTGCGGCGGGCATTCGGCGCCGCCGCGGCAAGGACGAAAAAAAGGGCACGGTCGGCGCAGTGCGCCGGCGTGCCCGCATGGAGAAATCCCGAATGGAGAGAAACGGCGGGGCGCGACGCGCCCCGGCCGCAGGTCAGAAGCGCGTGCGGATGCCCGACGTCAGTTCGAGCTGGTTCTTCGCGCCGAACGTCGACGACACCGTGTAGCCGCCGTGCAGCTTCATGTAGTCGCCGGCCAGGTACACCTCGGTGCGCTTGCTCAGGTGGTAGAACACCGACCCGTAGATCGTCTCCTTGAAGCCGTTGGCGACGCCGTTGGTCAGGCTGAACGCCCCGAGGTTGGCGTTCGGCGTGAAGCCGTCCGCGTTGTTCGCGGCGTTCTTGATGCGCATCTGCTGGTAGCCGAGCTCGTAGTCGAGCGCGCCCTTCGGCGCGATCTTCATCGACACCGTCCACGAATCGTCGTGACGCTGGCCGAGCGCGCCCTGATCGCCGTTGTAGCGGAAGTAGCCGGCATTCAGGCGCACGATGCTGAACGTGTAGTTGCCGCCGACCGAGAACGTCTGATTCCTGAAGCCGTTGTGGTTCACGTGGTTGTAGAAGCCCGACACGTTGAACGGGCCGCCGTTGTAGCCGAGCGCGGCCTGATACGCGGAGCCGGTCGCGAACGAGGTCGAGTTGCTGAACTGGTAGCCGGCGCTCGCGAAGATGCCGTTGCTGAACAGCTTCTTCCACGCGACGCCGTTGTTGTAGCGCGTGCCGGTCGGGCCGGCCGCGTAGAAGATCATCTGCTTGAAGTTGTTCGAGTTGGTCCAGCCGCCTTCCTCGGTCGACAGCTTCGCGGACCCGTACGCGTCGCCGTAGATCGTCGCCGCGTCGCGCGCGATGGTGTTCTGGAAGCCGGCCGTCAGCTTGCCGAAGCGCTCGTCCTCGACGCCGACCCACGCGTCGCGGTCGAAGATCTGGCCTTCGTCTTCCATCTGGCCGTTCGCGACCACGAATTCGCTTTCGAGGCGGAAGATGATCTTCGTGCCGCCGCCGATGTCTTCAGCGCCTTTCAGGCCCCAGCGGCTGCCGCTGAACCACGGCTCGCCTTCGTTGCCCATCCCGATCACGTGCTTGCCGTTCGCGTCGGCGTGGGTCCGGTAGGTCGGAAAGCTCAGGTCCATCAGGCCGTAGAGCTGCACGCTGGATTGCGCATGCGCCTGGGTGCCGGCGCACAGGCCTGCCGCCGCGATGGAAAGGGCAAGGGTTTTTCGTTTCAAGATCGTCTCCTCCGAGCTGCCGCATTGAAATCTTTTCGTTGGCAGTACGTAATGTATGCCGACTCCTGCCGGCCACAGCGAGAGGGCCGACGCGTAGCATCGTAGAGGGTGCAATCCTTCACGCCGCTTTCCCGGCGGAAAGAATCGGATCGGTGAAAACACCGAACGCGCAATAATCGTGGAAGGGGCAGCCGGGCGGAAGCGGTCCCGCCGGGCACTGGGCGGGACTCGACAACGATTCGCTCTACGAATCGATATGAGAGGGCGCGGATGCGTGCCGCGTCAATCGTGCGTGCTCTTCATCCGCAGGATGTAACCGAGCCCGCGCAGCGTGATGATCTCGGCCGTACTGCCGGCGAGATGCTTGCGCAGCCGGTGGATGTAGATGTCGATCGCGTCGGCGCTCGGCTCGTCGTCGAGCGCGAACACGCTGTCCATCAGCCGCGCCTTCGACACCGTCTTGTTCTGCTGCAGCATCAGCGTTTCGAGGATCGCGTGCTCGCGGCGGCGCAGCGCGAGCACGGCGTCGCCGCAGCGGAATTCGCGCGTGCCGAACGCATAGACGAGATCGCCGCACACGAGCTGCGTCGTGCCGACGCCGGCCTGCCGGCGGATCAGTGCGCGGATGCGCGCCACTAGCTCGCGCGACTCGAACGGCTTCACGACGTAGTCGTCGGCGCCCGCGCCGAAGCAGTCGACCTTGTCGTCGACCGAGCCGTGCGCGGTCAGCATCAGCACCGGCACGTTGTCGTTGCGGCGCCGCAGCCGCGCGAGCACTTCCTTGCCGCTGATGCCGGGCAGCCGCATGTCGAGCAGCACCGCGTCGTAGCGTTCGGTCTTGAGTACCGTATCGGCCCGTTCGCCGTCGCCGACGCAGTCGACCGCGAAATCCTCGCCGCGCAGCAGGTTCACGATCCAGTGCGCGAGCTCGGCATTGTCTTCGACCAGCAAAAGTTTCATGACGGCGTTCTCTTCAATCGAAAGCGGGCAGCCGCACGGTCACGACGATACCGCGATTGCCGAGCCCCGGCGCGAGCGACGCGCTGCCGCCGTGCGCCTGCGCGATCTCGCGGACGATCGCGAGCCCGAGGCCCGAGCCCTCGGTATCGGCCGACACGCGGTAGAACCGCTTGAATACGTGCGGCCGCGCTTCGGCCGGGATGCCGGGGCCGTCGTCGACCACGTCGAGCACGACCGCGTCGCCGTCGCGCCGCGCGCAGACCGTCACGCAGCCGCCCGGCTGCGTGTAGCGCACCGCGTTGTCGACGAGGTTCATCACCAGCGCGGTGAGCAGGCTGTCGCTGCCCGCGACGTCGAGCCGCTCGCCGAGATCGGCGCCGAGGTCGATGTCGCGCCGCTGCGCGAGCACGATCGTTTCTTCCAGCACGCTCGATACCACGGCTGCGAGATCGACGCGATGCGTGAGCAGCGTCGGCGGCGTCGCTTCCGCATGCGCGAGCAGCAGCAGCTTGTCGGTCACGTCGGCCATCTTGCGGCTGCTGCGCTGCATGCTGTCGAGCACCGAGGCCAGGTCCGGATCGCCGTTACCGCGCTGCTGCGCGTACTGGATCTGCGTGTCGAGCACCGCGATCGGCGTGCGCAACTGGTGCGCGGCATCCGCGATGAAACGGCGCTGCGTGGCCGTATGCGTGTTCAGGCGTGCGATGCACTGGTTGATCGCGTCGACGATCGGCCGCAGTTCGTGCTGCAGCCGCTCGGGGCGGATCGGTTCCAGTTCCATCGGCCCGCGGTCGGCCACGTCGTCCTTCAGCTTCATCAGCGGGCGCAGCTCGAAGGTGAGGCCGAGATAGACGAGCACCACCGCGAGCATCAGCATCAGCGACAGGCGCACGAGCTGCGGCCGCCAGATCGTCGCGACCATCGCGCCGTACGAACGCGTCGTCTTCGCGACGACCACCGTGACCGTCTCGATCTGCCCCTCGTCGTACAGCTGGCGGTCGTAGGCCACCGCGCGCAGCGGCACGCCGTCGAGCGACGTGTCGTACAGCGTCGGCTCGATGCCGTGCCGCGCGGGCAGGTCGAGCGCCGGATTGCCGGCGAGCAGGCGGTCGTGGCCGTCGATCACCTTGTAGAACACCGAGTCGCCCGACGGCGATTCGAAGATCTCCAGCGCCGCCGGCGGCACGTCGGCCGCGGGCCGCCCGTTGCGCCATTCGACGTCCTCGCCGATCGTGCGCGCGGACGCGACGAGCGCGCTGTCCTGCACGAGCGCGGCCGTGGTCCGCGCGGTGTCGTACGACATCGCGCCCGCGATCAGCACGAACACCGCGAGCGGCAGCAGCAGCCACCACAGCAGCCGCCCGCGCAGGCTGTGCGCCATCCTGTTGCGCTCCTTCTCCGAAATGCCGAACCGCGCCGGGGTCGCCGGCGCGGTCTTGTGTGTCATGTCAGGCGTCGATCAGCGGCGTTCAGAACGCCGCGGGGCGCCACTTCAGCAGCCGCTTCTCGATCCGCGTCAGCAGGTAGTCGGCGGCCAGCGCGACCACGGCCAGCACGATCATCGCCGCGAACACGCCGCTCGCGTTGAACGCGCCCTGGGCGGTGGAGATTAACAGGCCGATCCCTTGCTTGGAACCCAGGAATTCGCCGACCACCGCGCCGACCAGCGCGAAGCCGAAGCTCACGTGCAGGCTCGCGAGAATCCAGCTCAGCGCGGACGGGATCACGACCGACGTGGTGATCTGCCGGCGCGACGCGCCGAGGATCTGCGCGTTCGCGATCAGGTAGCGATCCGCTTCGCGCACGCCCTGGAACGCGTTGCCGAACACGACGAAGAACACCATCACGACGGCCAGCGCGATCTTCGACGCCATCCCGAGGCCGAGCGCGATCACGAAGATCGAGCCGAGCACGACGCGCGGAATCGAGTTCGCGATCTGGATGTACAGGCCGAACACGTCGGCCATCAGCTTGTTGCGGCCGAGCACGATCCCGCAGATCACGCCGGCGACCGAACCGATCACGAAGCCGATCCCGGTTTCCTCGAGCGTGACCCACACCTGCGTGAGCAGCGGGCCCTGCGACGTGCCGTTCACGAACCAGTCCTGGAGCTGGTCGACGATCAGCGACGGCATCGAGAAGAAGAACGGATCGATCCACTTCAGCCGTGCGGCGAGTTCCCACCCGCCCAGCACGATCACGAGTACGGCGATCCGCAGCGTGACGATCAGGTTGCGCCGGCGGCGCAGCCGGCGTTGCGCGGCGCGCTCGTCGTCCTCGAGCGTGGTCGCCGGAAGGGCGGTGGTAGGAAGCGTCATGTCGGTCATGCTCCTGTCCTTGCTGTGTGTTGCCATGGCTTGCCGTGCGGCCTATGCGTCAGCCGATCTGCACTTCTTCGCGCAGGTCGTGCCAGATGTTCTTGGAAATCTCGATGAAGCGCGCGTCGTAGCGCACTTCCGACATGACGCGCGGACGCGGCAGGTCGATCTCGACCACGCGCTTGAGCGTCGCGGGGCGCGCGGTCAGCACGAATACGCGGTCGGCGAGCGCAATCGCTTCCTCGAGATCGTGCGTGACGAACACGACCGAGCCCTTGTTCGCGGACCACAGCTGCAGCAGCTCGTCCTGCATCAGCGTGCGCGTCTGCATGTCGAGCGCGGAAAACGGCTCGTCCATCAGCAGGATTTCCGGCTGGTTGATGAAGGTCTGCGCGAGCGCGACGCGCTTCCTCATCCCGCCCGAGAGCTGGTGCGGGTAGTGCTTCGTGAACTTGTCGAGGCCGACCTTGCGGATCCATTCCTCGGCCTGCGCGTACGCGACGTCCTTCGAGCGGCCGCGGAACAGCGGGCCCGCCGCGACGTTGTCGATCACGTTGCGCCACGGGAACACGGCGTCCGCCTGGAACACGAAGCCGATGCGCGGGTCGATCCCGTCGACCGGACGGCCCATCACGCGGACTTCCCCCGACACGGGCTTGAGCAGCCCGGTGATCAGGTTCAGCGTGGTCGACTTGCCGCAGCCGGTCGGGCCGACGATGGCGATGAATTCGCCGCGTGCGACGTTCATGCTGAAGTCGCGCAGCGCGACGGTGGCCTTGCCTTCCGGCGAAATGAAGCGGCACGACACATTGCGAAACTCGATCGCCGGTGTGCTCGGGGAAACTGCCTGGTTCATCGCGTTTGTCCTGCGGGTGAAGAGGGCGTCGCATCGTGGCGGCGCCGGGCCGGTCAATCGGGCCGGAACGGGGCACGCACGGCGGCGGGATCGCCGCCGCCGGCGTGGCTGCTTACTTCGCGTTCACGAAATCGTTCGTGTAGGTGCGCGCCAGGTCGACGTGCTTGCCCTTCACCGACGGATTGAACGCCGACAGCACTTTCAGCACGATCGCCGGGCCGTCGGCCGGCATCTTCGCGTCGGCGGTGTACATCGGCAGCGACGCCTTCAGCGCGGATACGTACAGCGCCTTGTCCTTCTGGTAGTCGGCCGGCATCTTGGCGGCGATTTCCTCGGCGCTATGGGTGTGGATGAACTGCATCGTCTTGGCAAAAGCGTGCGCGAGCTTGGTCGCTTCCGCCTTGTGCGCATCGGCCCAGGCCGACTGCACGTACAGGCTTGCGGCCGGGTAGGTGCCGCCGAGCGCGGCGCGCGTGCCGTCGACGGTGCGCATGTCGACCAGCACCTTCGCGTCGCCCATCTTCTCGAGCGCGGACACGGTCGGCTCGGTCGTCATCCCGGCGTCGATGCGGCCCTGCTTGATCGCGGCGATGAAGCTCGCATCGGCGCCGACGGGCAGCATCGTGTACTGCGTCGACGGCACGCCGTGCTGCAGCGCGAGATATTGCGTGAGGAAGCTCGTCGACGAGCCGAGGCCCGTCACGCCGAGCGTCTTGCCCTTGGCGTCGGCCATCGACTTGAAGGTCGGCGCGGCCTTGGTCGAGACCATCTCGACTTCGCCCGGCACCTGGCAGAGCACGGCGATCGCCTTCACGTCCTTGCCCTTGCTCTGCAGGTCGACGGTGTGATCGTAGAAGCCGACGACGCCCTGCACGGCGCCCGCGAGCAGCTCGTTCTCGGCGTCGACGCCGGCCGGCTGCGACAGCAGCTCGACGTCGAGGCCTTCGGCCTTGAAGTAGCCGAGCTCCTGCGTGAGGCGCGCGGGCAGGTAGATCAGCTTCGCGATCCCGCCGACCATGATCGTGATCTTGCCGCCGTCGTCGGCGAAAGCGGGGTGAGCGGCAAGCGTGCAGCTCAGGCTGGCTGCCACGGCGAGGGTGCGCAGGATGGGTCGCATCGGGTTGTCTCCTTCGTTGTATTCGTATGGCGCGATGCTTGCTGCATCGTCTTAACGAGTATAGGGAGGCGAAACCTTCTGCAACCTTTCGCGGGTTGGCGATTCGTTTAGGGGTTTTCCACGAATCCAACGCGAATACTCGAAGAGCGCCCCCCAGCCGGATTGCGCCGCAGGTTGGAATGGCAACAGGCCTATCTATGCCGATTTCTCGGCATTACGCTTTGGCAAGCACGAAGAGAATTATCCATTGCGCCCAGACCAATTACGGAAGTACGACATCACGACAAAAGCGTTGGTCGATGAGGACGCATCGCGTTGCCCAAGTGCCGACTCTGATTTCTCGTAATCTGTTCGGTTCGCTTTCTGACTTGATATTTCATTTCGACGATCCAATGAGTCTAACCACCATCGCCATTGCCGACGACCATCCAGTCGTGATCGAAATGCTGAAGCGCCTGCCGCAATGGGAACCGGATTTCCTCATCTCGCATTGCTGCAATAGCGGGGAGGGGCTGATCGACGCATTGACGCGCTCCCCGGTCGATCTCATCGTCGTCGACTATTCGATGAATCGGGGCGACAAACCGATCGACGGCCTGAGGTTGCTGCGCAAGCTGCGCGACGTCGCGCCGAGTGCGCAATGCGTGATGCTGACCGCGCAAAAAAATCCGAGCATCTTCGCGGCCGCGCTGCGACTGGGTGTGAAAGCCATCGTCAGCAAGGAAGACGGGATCGACGAGATCGTACGTGCGTGCCGACACTTGCGCGCCGCCCAAACGCGGTATTTTTCGCCGACAGTCCGCGCGATCGTCGAGCAATCCGGCGCGAGCGGCCGCGATACACTCCCAAGGCTGACACAGAAGGAGCTTGATGTCGTGCGCCTGTTCGCGTTAGGCCACTCGCTCGCGAGCATTGCAGAGAAGCTCGGCCGCTCCGTCAGTACTGTGTCGACGCAGAAATACACGGCGATGAAAAAGCTGCAGGCCGATACGAATACCAATCTGATCCGCTACGCGTACGAAAGCGGGCTGATTTGACGAGGTTTACTGCCGGCAGGTGACCGTGAACGTCGCCGCGCCTTTGGCACGACCTGTTTCAATCGTCGAGGGGGCTGAATGGGAAGCTCCAAGGCCATGAAGTTGCATGTTGCCGATCGTCATGGGCCGGATCGGCGTCGGCCGTCCCTCCGCGCCGCGCGTAGCGAGCATTCGTGTCGCTATGCTATGCGGGCTGTGTCGGGAACAAGGCGTCGATATCCAGTTCGCGTGTGCAGCCATGTGCAATTTCGATCGCGCGATCCGCACTCCGGATCGTCTCGGGCCGGTGCGCGATGATGATTCGCGTGACGTTCATGTCACGCACCGCGTCGTTGATCAGGGATTCGCGGTCGGTGTCGAGATGACTCGTCGCTTCGTCGAGCACGAGGATCGTGGGCCGGCGGTAGAAGGCGCGGGCGAGCAGCACGCGCTGGCGCTGCCCGCCCGACAGCGACGACCCCATGTCGCCGACGAGGCTCCGGTAGCCCATCGGCATCGCGACGATGTCGTCGTGAATCTGCGCGTGCCGCGCGGCTTCCTCGATTCGCGCGTCGTCGGGCTGCGGATCGAAGAAGCCGATGTTGTCGGCAATCGAGCCGGCGAACAGGATGTCGTCCTGCATCACGCAGCCGATCCGGTCGCGATATGGATGCAGGCCGAGCTTACGGATGTCGATACCATCGACGTGCACACTGCCATGCTCGGGCGTCAGCAGGCCGAGCAGCAGCTTCGCCATCGTCGTCTTGCCTTGGCCCGACGGACCGATGAGCGCAACCGACTCACCCTGGGCGATCGAAAACGAGCAGCCGTCGAGTACCCACGGCTCCGTTTCCGCATAACGGAAATGCACGTCGCGTACATCGATCGCGGGTGGTGCCGCACGGCTCACGTCCGTTGATCGGCTGATCTTTGCCTCCATGTCGCCCTCGACGTCGGTGAGCACGATGTCGGCGAGACGCTCGCCGTGCAGGCGCAGCATTCTGAAGTCGATCAGCGTTCCGATCAGCCCGGCGCCGCGCGCCATGAACTGGTCGGCAAAACTGACGAACGCGACCAGCATTCCGGCCGAGAACTGTCCGTCGAGCACCTGCTTCGCCGCGAGCCAGACGAGCACCACGCGGCCCGCACCGGAAATCACGCCATGCAGCGTCGAGAAGCCGATCGACAGCCGCTGGATCGCGACATGCTTGTTGGTGGAATTGACTACCGCGTTCGCATAGGTGGCGACGCGCGCTTCCTGCTTGTTCGCAAGCTTGATCGCCTGCACGCCGCGGATCGATTCGAGCAGGTTCGACTGGGCGCGCGCCGCATACACGATCTGTTCCTCGTTCGCCTGCCGGAACGGCCGGTACGCGATCCACCGGATCGCGCCGTACACAGCGAACAGGCTGAGCACGAGCCACGTGAGTGCCGGGCTGTAGACGAACAGCATCGCAAGTGTTGCAGTCGCCATCACGCCGTCGAGCAGCGCGCCGATGAACTGCGTGGTCAGCGTCGCCTGGATCGTATTGATCGCACTGAATCGCGACACGACGTCGCCGATGTGGCGCTGCTCGAAATACGCCATCGGCAGCCTGAGCAGGTGCGCGCAGACGTTGGCAGTCCACTGTACGCAGAGCAAGCTCGAGAACCACGTCACCACCCATGAGCGCAACGCCGACACCGCGTTTTGAAACAGCACGACGAGCAGGAAGCCGATGCCGAGTAGCGTCAGCAGGTCCGCATCGGCCGACACCAGTACTTGGTCCATCACCCACTGCATGTAGAACGGCGTGACGATGCCGAACACTTCCAGCGCCGCGGACAGCAGCAGCACCTGCGCGAACGTCGCGCGGATGCCCGTGACGTTGCCGACGAGCTTCGCCATCGAGATCGCTTCGCGCGCCTGGATGCGCTCGAACGACGGCGACGGCATCAGCTCCAGCGCGACGCCGGTGAAGTGCTGGGACACTTCGGAGAACGGCACGTCGCGACGCCCGCGTGCCGGATCATGGATCGTGATCCGGCCGCGCGACACCGACTTCAGCACGACGAAGTGATTCATGTCCCAGTGCAGAACGCACGGGCGGTGCAGCTTGCTCAGTTCGCCGAGTTCGAGCCGCAACGCACGCGAAGCGAGGCCGAGCCGGTATGCGATCAGCATCACGTCATTGAGGGTCGCCCCCTTCAGCGACGGGCTGAAGCGCCGGCGCAGGCTGACGAGGTCGAGGTCGTGGCCGAAATGGCTCGCGACCATCCCGACGCACGCGAGCCCGCACTCGGCCGCCTGCGTCTGCAGGATCACCGGCAGGCGGCGGCGCCAGCCGAATTGCAACGCATCGATCCATTTCATGATTGAACGGGCTCCGTAACGAATGCATTGAGGGCGCGCATCAGCTCGACACGCGGCTGCCGAGCGCATACAGCGGCTCGAGCACCCACTCGACCAGCCGGCGCCGGTCGATCAGCACGTCGGCCTCGAGCGCCATCCCGGGCCGCAGCGCCTCGTGCTTGCCGTACGCGACGATGTCCTGGCGATCAAGCGCGACGACGACGCGGTATAGCTGCTCCGGCACATTGGTGTGCCCGGTCAGGTTCGCGACTTCCTGCGGCGACAGCGCGGTACGCGACACCTCGGTCACGCGCCCGTACTGCTGGCCGAATTTCTGGAACGGGTACGCTTCGTAGCGCAGCACCACACGCGCGCCGGCGCGCACGAAGCCGATCGCGCGGCTCGGCACCATCAGTTGCGCCTCGAGCGGCGCGCCTTGCGGCAACAGCGACACCGCCGACTGGCCCGCGTTGACGATCTGCCCGGGCTTCGCGAGCAGCGCGGCGACGACGCTCGCCTGCGGTGCGCGCAGGATGACCGTGCGACGCGCTTCGTTCTCGGCTATCGACTGATCGACGTCCGCGAGCTTGCGCTGGATGTCGTTCTGCTGATTGCGGGTGGTGAGCGGCAGCTCGCGTAACTGCTGGCGGGTCTGGTCGAGTTGCTGGCCGACGTCGAGGCGCTGGCGGGCGAGTTCCTGCAGCCGCGCCTGCGCGTCGAGCAGCACGCCTTCCTGCTGCTCGACTTGGCTGTTCGATGCATAGCCCTGCTCACGCATCGACTGCAGCTTGTCGAGCTGGCGTTGAGCGAGTTCGGCCTGGCGCAGCCGCTGCGCGTTCTGCCGTGCGATCTGTGTGAGCTGGTCGTCCAATGCCGCCGCGCGCGTCCGCAGGCCGCGCTGCGCTTCGCCGCTCAGTTGCGACTGGCTAGTCAGATCGGCCTCCAGGCGCGAGCGCTGAAACTTCAATTGCCGGGCGACCGTTTCGCGCGTTCCGCCAAGTTCGGTCGCCACTTCGGCCGAGATCGCCAGCAGTTCCGCACCGGCCGCGACCGTCTGTCCTTCGCGGACCCGCGTGCCGACCACGGTGCCCGTCAACGGCGGTGCCACCGTCAGCAGCCCCGTCGCCGGCAACAGCTGACCGGTCACGCGCTCGCGTTTCGTGTAGCTGCCGAATACGAAAAACGCGACGACTACCAACGTCAACGCGGTCGCGACGCCGATCATCAGCCAGCGCCAGGGCGGCGAGTACAGGCTGACGGTACCCAGCAGCTTGTGCCGGGTCGCGTCGAGCGCTTCCTGGCGGAACAAGGAATCGGTCATGATCGGATCCCAGCGGCAGGCGCTGGGCCGTTAGCGCGGCAACCGATGCCGGCCACGTCGTCGTCGCCGAGCGTGCCGAGCGCGGCGGACAGTTGCAGCCGCGCACGGAGGTAGCGGTAGCGGGCGTCGGCAAGATCGCGGATCGCTTCGAAATAGCGCTGCTGGGCATTCAGTTCGTCGATCTGCGTGCGCAGTCCGACTTCGCGCCCGAGGCGGGTCGATTTCATCTTGCTGTCGGCCGACGCGAGCACGCGTTCCTGCGCGCGGATCAGCGCGACGCCGTTGGTGATGCCGAGATAGGCCGCACGGGCGCGCTCGCGGGCCTTGCGGCGCGCATCCTCGAGCGCGTCGCGTGCCTGGTCGCGCCGGCGGTAGGCTTCGCGGCTCGCCGACAGCGCGCCGCCGCCGGCGAACAGCGGGATCGTGACCGTCACGCCGATCATTGACGAACGGGTTTTCGACGTCGTGCCGAACACAGTGTCGAGTCCGTTCTCGTTGGCGCCGCGGCTCCAGTTCGTGCCGAAGCTCGCCTGCAGGTTCACGACCGGCAGGTGTGCGCCCGTCGCGGCGACGATGTCGGCCTGCGACTGGTCGAGCTGCTTGCCCGCGATCCGCACGTCGACGTTGTCGCGGGCTGCGTTGTCCATCGCGGTCGCGAGATCGACCGGCGCGGCCTGCGGCGCGCATTGCCACGAGATCGGCGACAACTCTGCCGCCGTCAACCCGGTAATCCGCTGCAGCGTGCCGCTCGCGATTGCTAGATCGGTTTGCGCGCTCACCGTGCGCGCCAGCGCTTCGTCGAGATTTGCGCGCGCCTCGTCGACGTCAGTCCGCGTGCCGTCGCCGATTCTCAGCGCGGCCTGCGCCTGGTCGAGTTGCTTATGGAACGCCTGCTGCGCGGCTTCGGCGGCCTGCAGCACTTCGCGTCCGAACAGGACGTCGAAATAGGCGCTGGCGACATCGGTAATCAGGGTTTGCGACGCCTTCTCGTACTCGATGTCGGCCTGATCGGCGAGCGTGCCGCCGCGCTTGAAATTGGCGACGCGGGACAGATCGAGCAGCGGCTGCGTGACGGTTGCGGAAGCGCTGTGACGGCGGACCGCTGCCGCATACGCCGCGGTGGGCTGGTCCTGCTTCGTGTAGCCGCCGTTGAGCTCGGCGCGCGGCAGCAGGCCTGCAAGACCTTGCCAGCGCTTCTCGCGGCCGGCGAGCTGCGCGTTGCGCGCCGCGCTGATGCTCGCATCGAAGCGCCGCGCCGCGTTCACCGCGTCGAGCAGGTTCGCTGCGTGAGCGGGCCATGCGGCACCGAGCCAGCCGAGAATGGCCATCAGCCGGAAGGATCGTGTCGAGAGCATCTGCCTGTGCGCGGCGCTACCTGTCGGTCGGTCGCGGGAACCGCGGCGAGGTTACGCCGCAAAGTAGAGGATTATTCAGGAGTGCATGGCAGCACGATATCGTCGTTCGTCCAATTTCCGGTCGGTGCATGCATGGTTGCGACCCGGGAACGCGACTGAGTACAGAGCGGAAATAGCGGCATGCTGCGCAAAGCAAAGCACAGGCATGTGCGTCTGCAAAGGAAGCGCGAGGGGGCCGGTCGGAGCGAGACCCCGTCACCAGCCGACCATTGGCAGCCGTGGACACCCGTCTGTTTTCGGCAAGCCGGTGACATCATCAAAAATTGGATGTTTCACTATAGATTTGATTTTTATTTGGGAATACTTTCCAAATGCGGGGAAGGAATGTGGGCTTCACCTGCCATTACAAGATTGTTTATTTTCCCATGCCTTTCGAGTCATTCATTGAGGATGGCGGGGCGACGCTTTCTGGAGGCGATGTCGCATGATCGAGTTGAATATGGAGGCCAGCCATTTTGTTGAAAATTATTTCGACAAACATCCCGTTCTGTTCAGAGATGCGTTGCGAAGCAATTTTTTGTCATGGGACGAAGTATCGGAGGCGATATATATTGGCGAATCTATGACGCAAGGACCAAGATTGAACAAGGGTGGATTTCTTGATGAATCAAAATACATCGTAAATTGTGGCGAACTGGGGCAAGTTAGACGCAGGCTTGAAAAGAGCATCCTATACGACGAGCTTCGAAACGGCACAACGCTTGTATTTAATCGAATGGAGTTGACTTCGTACAAGGTCAGATTGATATGCAAGTGGATCTCAAGATTTATTGGCGAGCACACCGTCGCGAACGGATACATTGCATTCGGAGAAGATGAATCATTCGGAAAACACTGGGATACGCATAGTGTCTTTGCAGTTCAAATGATGGGTAGGAAACGATGGTTGATCTACGAACCTACACATGCGTTGCCACTGAAGCATCAACGAAGCACTGGAAAACAATCCGAATGTCCGACCGAACCTTATATGGACGTCACAATCGATGCCGGAGATATTTTATATCTACCGAGAGGATGGTGGCACACTGCAATTCCCTTGAAGGAGGAAACTTTTCATTTGGCCGTGGGCGTACATGAGTCCACTATTTCAGATTATATAAAGTACCTGGCAAACGAAATTATTGGCGATTTTGATACATTCAGGCAGACGATTCCTCTTGGAGAAAGACGGGACATCGATCTCGGGTTGGTGGCAAGTGAGCTGGCACGAATTGTTGAGGATCACAATCTGCTGACGAACTACAACGATCGCAGACGACGGAATTTTAGAGAGGCATCGAAACCAAATCTGCAATTGCACGCCTTCCGATCAAAATTCCAGCTGGATACGGAGGCGAAGTTTCTTGCGAATACACCGATAAGAAGCACCACTATTGATGAAAAAATAAATGGCGCACCACTGCCACTTGGAAGAAATCTTGAAAAGCTACATAATTTTATCTTTGCGTCGACGGGCGCTATTTCCTACAAAGAATTACGCGCCTGCGCTTGCGAGATATCAACCAAAGAATTCGAGTCTTCGATTTTAAAATTACTAGAAATCGATGTGCTTGAGCTTATTTAACTGATAAATTGATGGAAACGGAGGGCAAAAAATGGAAATCTTGACAGACGACCAAATTAACTTGGTTAGCGCGGGTAACGGTATGGTGCAAGGCGCCGTTATTGGATGGTTTGTAAGCAAGGGAATGGATGCGACATATGATTTAATTAAATATGCCGTGGACTGGATTTCTAGAAATAAACTGGCGGTCGACGATATAACTATGTACAACGCTATGGGCGACTTTAATAACCAAGGAAACGACGCGGATGGCCAGTAATCTTTGACACTTTGGGGTGCTGGGCGGGGCATGCCTGAGGTTTACCGGAAAATTTCGAGTGCTTATTTCAGAAATTTTTATTGGCGAAGTTTTATCCAAAGACTTCCATTGGGAGTGGAGGTGATCGCAATGAAAGACTGCGCTGATAGTAGCATGATTCGTACCATCTCGCGTAGCTCGGTGCTTGTTTCTGCACTTCTGACTTGCGTTCTCACATACGTCGCCGGCATTTTTGTTTGGGGTGGCCAATTTATATTCGGACTTCCAATCGACCTCTCCTCAGGCGCGCTGCCTGAAATAGTGAAGTATGGTCTATTGACCCGCCTGTTTGTTGGCTCGCTTGCTGCACCGATAGTGGAAACATTTCTCTTCCAGTGGCTTCCCATTCGGTTGATTCGCTGGATATTCGGGAGGGCCGTTTGGTCGGCGATCGGTGCTTCTGCTCTTTTGTTCGCTGCAACGCACGGCTACAGCATTCTGTACGTAGCAGTCGCTTTATGGGGCGGACTGATTTTCGCAACGGTCTTCGTGTTGCGTGATTACCCCGGTGGCCGTCCGTTTTGGGTCGTCGCCACCGCCCACGCCGCCCGCAACACGCTGGCAAGTATCCTCATCTAACGCGAACGCGTCATTCCCTGGTCAATCGGTAGATTCGTCCCAATTGGCTGGCAAATAGGTTCTGAACCCAGAGGAAATCTTGATGACCGGGTCGAGACGGAGCCTGTACCTCGGACGAACGACCCGCCTCACCGCCACCCGATCAGCACCCGCCCCATCGCATCGAGCCCCATGTCGAACAGGTGCGACACGAACGGCACGAGGTTCGGCACCATCAGCTGCACGAGCAACAGCCCGACGAGCATCGTCACCGGAAAGCCGACCTGGAACACGCCGATCTGCGGTGCCGCGCGGTTCAGGATGCCGAGCGCGAGGTTCGCGATCAGCAGCGCCGCGACCACCGGCAGCGCGAGCAGCAGCCCCATCTCGACCACGGTCGCGCCGAACGCGGCGAGCGTGCGCCAGCCCGGCGCGTGCAGCAGGTCGCCCGACACCGGCAGCGACTGGAACGACGCGGCGAGCGCCGCGAACACCTGCAGGTGGCCGTCCACCGCGAGGAACGCGAGCATCGCGACCGCGTTCAGGAAGCGGCCCATCACCGGTGTCGCGCCGCTCGTGTGCGGGTCGAAGAAGGTGGCGAAGCCGAGGCCCATCGACAGTCCGATGAAGTCGCCGGCCGCTTCCACGGCCGCGAACACGATCTGCATCGTGAAGCCCATCGCGGCGCCGATCAGGAATTGCGTGACGAGGATCCAGATGCCCGGCGCGGAGAACACGGTGACGTCCGGCATCGCGCCGAGCGTCGGCGCGACGACCAGCGCCATGAACGCGGCCAGGCCGATCTTCACGCGCACCGGCACCGCCGCGTGGCCGACGACCGGCGCCGTCGCGACGAGCGCGAGCATCCGCACGAATGGCCACAAGAAAGCCGTCAGCCAGCCGTTGAGCTGCGCATAGGTGACCGAGAACATCGTCGTGAAACGGAGCCGGACGCGCGGCTCAGCCGACGCCGAGCGTCGCGACGTGCAGCAGCGTCTGCCGCAGGTAGTCGAGCATCGTCGTCAGCATCCACGGGCCGGCGATCACGAGCGTCGCGGCGACCGCGAGCAGTTTCGGGATGAACGACAGCGTCGCTTCGTTGATCTGCGTCGCGGCCTGGAACAGGCTCACGACGAGGCCGACCGCGAGCGCGACCAGCAGCAGCGGGGCTGCGAGCAGCAGGCCGACCATCATCGCCTGGTGCGCCAGCGTCATCACTTGTTCGGGCGTCATCGCGCGTGTTCCTCCGCTTACGTGAAGCTCTGCGCGAGCGAGCCGATCAGCAGTTGCCAGCCGTCGACCAGCACGAACAGCATCAGCTTGAACGGCAGCGACACGGTGGACGGCGACACCATCATCATCCCCATCGACATCAGCACGCTCGCGACGACCATATCGATGATCAGGAACGGGATGAAGACCGTGAAGCCGATCTGGAAGCCCGTCTTCAGCTCGCTCGTGACGAACGCGGGCACCAGCAGCGACAGCGGCACGTCCTCGGGGCCCTGCATCGGCGCGGCCTTCGAGATCTTCGCGAACAGCGCGAGATCGGTCTCGCGGGTCTGCTTCAGCATGAAGGTCTTGAACGGCGCGACGCCGCGCTGCACGGCCTGCTCCATCGGCATCGAGCCGTCGGAGAACGGTTTGTAGCCGTCGTTGTACGCACGGTCGAGCACCGGCGACATCACGAAGAAAGTGAGGAACATCGCGAGGCCGACGAGCACCTGGTTCGGCGGCGTCGTCGCAGTGCCGAGCGCCTGGCGCAGCAGCGACAGCACGATGATGATGCGCGTGAAGCTCGTCATCATCAGCAGCATCGCCGGCAGGAACGACAGCATCGTGAGCAGCAGCATCGTCTGCACGCTCAGCGAATAGGTGGTGCCGCCGTGCGGGCCCGGGCTCGCGTTGAACGCGGGCAGGCCGTTCGCCTGCGCGTAGGCAAGCGCCGGTGCGAGACAAAGGATCAGCACGGGCGCGACGCGCGCCGCGCGCCGCAGGAATGCGTGTTTCATCGGAATGCGAGGTCGGAAAGAGGGCGCGGCGCCATGTCAGCGGTCCTTGCCGCGACCAAGGCGTTTCGCGGCTTCGCCCGCGAGCGCGTCGCGAAACCGCGCGCCGAACGTGCCGGGCAGGCCGGCGTCGGACGCATTACCGCCGGCGGATGTGCCGGCCGAGGTCGGCCCCACGGTCGCGGCGGCCGCCGCCGAACCGGCCGGCAGCGTATGCAGCAGGCGTACGTTGCCCGGCGCGACGCCGAGCACGAGCCAGGTGTCGCCGATCTCGACGATCGTCGCGCTTTCCTTCGCGCCGAGCCCGACGCTCGACACGACCTTCAGCGGGCCGCCGCGCCGTGCGGGCTGGAAGCCGAAGCGGCGCGCGAGCCATGCGCACGCGAACACGAGGCCGATCACGACCGCGAGCCCGACGAGCGTCTGCAGCACCGCGCCGATGCCGAGCGACGGCGCGGCCGAACCGACCGTCACGCTCGACGCGATCGAACCGGCATGGTTGACCGCGTTCATGTCGGCGGCGCCGGCCGGCGCGCACGCGAGCGATGCGGCAGCGATCGTAGCCGCCGCTGCAATCGCGTTGCGCATGCGGTGGCCGGACTTCACGACGTTCACCGATTCAGCTTCCGGATACGTTCGGCCGGCGTGATGATGTCGGTCAGGCGAATACCGAACTTGTCGTTGACGACCACGACTTCGCCCTGCGCGATCAGGCAGCCGTTCACGAGCACGTCCATCGGCTCGCCGGCCATGCCGTCGAGCTCGACGACCGACCCCTGCGCGAGCTGCAGCAGGTTGCGGATCGCGATCTTCGTGCGGCCGAGCTCCACGGTCATCTTGACCGGGATGTCGAGGATCATCTCGATGTCGTTGTGCGTCGAGCTCGCCGCGGCCTTCGACAGCGGCTGGAACACGCCGGCGCCCGTCGCACCCGCCTGCACCGGCTGCTCGTTCTGCTCGGCGAGCGCGGCCGCCCAGTCGTCCATGCCCGGATCTTCGTCGGCCGCGGCCGGCGCCTTCGCGTCGGCGGCCGACGCCGCGAGGGCTGCATCGGCCATCGCCTGCATGTCGTCGTCGGGCGTCTGGTTCAGCTCACTCATATCCACCTTCCTTCATCGAATCGCTCGCGCCGATCATCTTCTGCACGCGCAACGCATATTGACCATTGAAAATTCCGTAGCCGCATTCCATCACCGGCACGCCGTCGACCTTCGCGGTGATCGTGTCCTCGATCTCCAGCGGCAGCACGTCGCCCGCGCGCAGGTTCAGGATCTTCTCGAACGTCGACGAGATCTCGGCGAGATTCGCGGTCAGCTCGACCTCGGCGGCCTGCACCTGCTGCGACAGCACGCGCACCCAGCGGCGGTCGACTTCGAGCGCCTCGCCCTGGATCGGCGAGCTGAGCACGTCGCGGATCGGCTCGATCATCGAGTACGGCATGCAGATGTGCAGCGTGCCGCCCGTCGGCCCGAACTCGATCGAGAACTGCGTGACGATCACGATCTCGTTCGGCGTCGCGACGTTCGCGAACTGCGTGTGCATCTCCGAGCGCACGAATTCGAACTGCAGCGGCCGCACGCTCTTCCATGCGGCCGTGTAGTGCTCGAACACGAGGTTCAGCAGCTTGCCGATGATCCGCTGCTCGGTGGCCGTGAAATCGCGGCCCTCGACGCGCGTATGGAAGCGCCCGTCGCCGCCGAACAGGTTGTCGACGACGAAGAACACGAGGTTCGGGTCGAACACGAACAGCGACGTGCCGCGCAGCGGCTTCACGTGCACCAGGTTCAGGTTCGTCGGGATCGGCAGGTTGCGGGTGAATTCGCTGTACTTCTGCACCTTCACCTGGCTGACGGAGATTTCCGCCGTGCGCCGCATGAAGTTGAAGATGCCGATCCGCAGCAGGCGCGCGAAGCGGTCGTTGATGATCTCGAGGCCGGGCATCCGGCCGCGGACGATTCGCTCCTGCGTCGCGATGTTGTAGGGGCGGACGCCCGATGTGTCGCGCTGCTCGTCGACTGCATCGGTTTCGCCCGTGACGCCCTTGAGGAGGGCATCGACCTCCTCCTGGGACATGAACTCCTGGTGACCCATACGCGCTCCTTTCGCGGCCGCGTTACTGGACGACGAACTCGGTGAACAGGACGTCGTCGACCTTCGCGCGCTGGTTGCCCGGCTGCGTCGGCTGCTCGATCAGGTCCCGCAGCTCGGTCGCGAGCGAACGTTTGCCGTCCGGCGTCGCGAGTTCCTCGGGATGCTTGTTCGACAGCGCGAGCAGGATCCGGCTGCGGATTTCCGGCATCCGCGCGGTCAGTTGCTCCTGCGCCTTCGGGTCGGTGAGCTTCAGCGACAGGCCGACGCGCAGGTAATGCTGCGCGCCGTCGTCGGACTGCAGGTTCACGGTCAGCGGGTCGAGCGCGAAGAACACCGGCGCGGCCAGCGGCGCCGGCTCGGCGGGCGCGCTCGCATGGCCGACGCCTGCCTTGCTCAGGAACACGTACATGCCGCCGGCGGCGGCAGCAGCCGCGCCCAGCGCGATGACGGCGATGAGCGCGATGCGCTTGAACTTGCCGGACGAAGCCGGCTTGTCGGCGGTCGGGGTTGCAGTCGTGGCCATGTGAATGCGTGCGTGATGTCTCGTAGCATGCATTGTTCGGCATCCGGGCCGAGGCCGATGGGCGGAAAAGAGGGGGGAATTGCGGCTATCTCAGCCGATTGTCCCGATGGTCGGCCGGGCGTCGGCGCGGTATCGGCTCGATGCCGGGCAGGAACGGCGGGGAAAACGGTCAGGCGGGAGGCGGGGGCGGAGCGCGGCCGGCGGGAACCGGGCCGTCAGACGGAGCGGGCGGGCAGAATGGCAGGGCGGGCAGCGGTGCCCGCCCCTCGGGTGTCAGATCGGCAGCAGCGACAGCAGCGGCGCGATCAGCACCATCGCGACGCCCGCGATCATCATCGTCAGGCTGGACACGACGCCTTCCTCGTTGCCGATCTCGCGCGCCTTCGCGGTGCCCACGCCGTGGGCGGCCGCGCCGAACAGCGCGCCGCGCGCGAGCCGCGTGCGCATCGGCACGAGCGCGAGCACCAGTTCGCCGAGCAGCATTCCGCAGATGCCGGTCGCGATCACGAAGAGGGCCGTAAGGTCCTTCGGCGCGTGGATCTTGTCCGACACGGCAAGCGCGAACGGCGTCGACACCGAGCGCGTCATCAGCGAGCGCTGCAGCTCGGGCGACAGGTGCAGCAGCTTCGCGAGCAGCAGCGACCCGCATACGCCTGCGCTGATCCCCACCGCGACGCCGACCGACAGCGACAGCCAGTGGCGGCGGATCAGGTCACGATATTCGTAGATCGGCACCGCGAACGCGATCGTCGCCGGGCCGAGCAGCCACATCAGCCAGCGCGTGTCGCGGAAATAGACCGAATATGGGATGCCCGTCAGCAGCACGAGCAGCACCAGCACGCCCGGCACGAACACGAGCGGCGAGAACAGCAGCGTCTTCCTGTACGCGTAGAGCCGCTTCGACGCGAAATACAGCACGACCGTCAGCACGAAGCAGCCGACGGAGATCGCAGTATTCACGCGGTCGGCGGGCAGGTTCGATAGCGCAGCGAGCATGGGCGGCTCCGGCTCAGTGCGCGACGGCGCTCAGGCGCATCCGGCGGCGCTCGGCGAACACGCGCTGCACGGCGAGCCGGCGTTCGAGCTTCGCGGCGAGATCGACCGCCACGGCCACCGCGACCATCACGAACGCGGTGCCGGCGAGCATCACCAGCGCGATGCGCCAGCCGTCCTCGCGGAACAGCCCGCCGTATTGCACGGCCGCGACGGCGGCCGGCACGAAGAACAGCAGCATGTCGGACAGCAGCCAGTTCGCGCCGTCCTTGACCCACGCCGGCGCGACGCGGCCCGAGAACAGCAGCACGAGCAGCACCGCCAGGCCGATCACGCCGGACGGAATCGGCAGCCCGACCTTGCGCACGGCCCAGTCGACCGCCATCCACAGCACGCCGAGCGCGGCGGCCTGCAGCACGATCCGGCCCGTGTGCGCGAGGCTGCCCGAAGCGGCAGGGCGGGCGGCAGCAGTAGCGGTCGGCTTGTTCATGGCGGGGCTCCATACAGATGTTTCTGTCAATGGCGCAAGTATAGGGTTTCCCCTAACCATAAATAAAATGACTTGTCTCTATCCTTGTCATTCCAATTCGGAATTCGTTTGAGTGTTGCTGCACCAATCTGGGGAGTGTTCGATGGAATTGCGCGCGCTGCGGTACTTCGTCGAGGTGGTTCGCCAGCAGAGCTTCACCGCGGCGGCCGACAAGCTGTTCGTCACGCAGCCGACCATCAGCAAGATGGTGAAGGCGCTGGAAGACGAGATCGGTTCGCCGCTGCTGCTGCGCGACGGCCGCCAGATGGTGCTGACCGACGCCGGGCGGATCGTGTTCCAGCGCGGCCAGGACGTGCTCGCCGCGCAGGCGCAGCTGCAGTCGGAGTTGAACGATCTCGGCACGCTCGGGCGCGGCGAGCTGACGATCGGCATTCCGCCGCTCGGCGGTTCGCTGTTCACGCCGATCATCGCCGCCTACAAGCAGCGCTATCCGAACATCGAGCTGAAGCTGTTCGAGCAGGGCGCGCGGATGATCGAGGCCGCGCTGACGTCGGGTGAGCTGGAACTCGGCGGGCTGCTGGAGCCGGTCGATCCCGGCACGTTCGAGCGGCTGCCGATGGTGCGCGCGCCGCTGTGGCTCGTCGCGCCGCGCGAGTCGCGCTGGGAGGACCACCCGACCGTGCCGCTCGCGGATCTCGCGCGCGAATCGTTCGTGTTCTACGCGGAAAGCCTCGCGCTGCACGATGCGGTGCTCGATGCGTGCCGGCAGGCCGGCTTCACGCCGTCGATCGTGAGTCGCAGCGGCCACTGGGATTTCATGGCCGCGCTCGTGCATGCGGGCGTCGGCATCGCGCTGCTGCCCGAGCCGTATTGCCGGCGGCTCGACGCGGGCCAGTTCACGTGCCGGCCGATCGTCGAGCCGGAAATCACGTGGGCGATCGCGCTCGGCTGGCTGAAGAAGGGCTACCTGTCGCACGCGGCGCGGGCGTGGCTCGACGTCGCGCGGGCGACGCTGCCGCTCGCGCCGGCCGACGATCTGGCGTTTGGGGGATTGCGGGCGAGGGGGTGAGGGGCGCCCGGCCGGGCGATGAAGCGAACGGCGAAACAAAAAAGGCGGCCATAATGGCCGCCCGTCGTGACCTCAATGCCCCATCGCCGGCCCCGCGCCCTTCTTCGGCTTCGTGATCCACACGAGCGCCGCGAGCGCGATGAACATCACCGCCGACAGGTGGAAGAAGTCGTTGGTCGCCATCATGAAGCCCTGCTGCGTGACGAGCTGATTAAGCTGCGCATTGGCCGTCTGCCCGACGATGCCGAGCTGCGCGAGCGCGCCCTGGTAGTCGGTCGTGTTCTGCGCATAGACGCTCACCGATTCCGACAGCCGCGCATGATGGTAGATCGCGTCGTTCTCCCAGAACGTCGAGCTGGCCGCGGTGCCGATCGCGCCGGACAGCGTGCGCAGGAAGTTCGACAGCCCCGACGCGCTCGCGAGCCGCTCGTCGGAAATGCTCGACAGCGTGATCGTCGTCATCGGCACGAAGAAGCACGCGACGCCGATGCCCTGCACGAGCCGCGGCAGGATCACGTGGTTGAACGGCACGTCGAGCGTGAACGTCGCGTTCCACAGCGACACGCCCGCGAACACGATGAACGCGAAGCTCGCGACCATCCGCAGGTCGAGCCGGTGCATGTTGCGGCCGATCAGCGGCGACAGCACGAGCGCGAGCAGCCCGACCGGCGCGGTCGCGAGGCCGGCCTTGCCGGCCGTGTAGCCCATCACGGTCTGCAGCCACAGCGGGAAGATCACGACCGAGCCGAAGAACGCCATGAAGCCGAACGAGATGATCAGCGCGCCGAGCGCGAAATTGCGGTCCTTGAACAGCGACAGGTCGACCACCGGCTCCTTCTCGGTCGCCTCCCACACGAGCATGAACGCGAGCGACACGACCGCGATCAGCGCGAGCGCGACGATGAACGTCGAGTTGAACCAGTCGCGGTCCTTGCCGAGGTCGAGCACCATCTGCAGGCACGACACGCCGATCACGAGCAGCGCGAGGCCGATCGCGTCGATCCGCTGCTTCGACGTCTTCGTCTCGCGGCCGCGCAGCAGGAAGTACGCGCAGGTCGCCGAGAACACGCCGATCGGCAGGTTGATGTAGAAGATCCACGGCCACGTGTAGTTGTCGCTGATCCAGCCGCCCAATAACGGGCCGAAGATCGGCGCGACGATCACCGTCATCGCCCATAGCCCGAGCGCGAGCCCGCGTTTCGCGGGCGGGTAGCTGCGCATCAGGATCGTCTGCGACAGCGGCACCATCGGCCCCGACACGAGGCCCTGCAGCAGCCGGAACGCGATCAGCGTCTCGAAGTTGGTCGCGAGGCCGCACAGCGCCGACGCGATCGTGAACGCGAGCACCGACAGCGTGAACAGCCGCACCTCGCCGACCCGGCGCGCGAGCCAGCCGGTGAGCGGCACCGCGATCGCGGACGCGACCGAGTACGACGAAATCACCCACGTGCCTTCGCTCGTCGCGACGCCGAGGCTGCCCGAGATGGTCGGCACCGCGACGTTCGCGATCGACGTGTCGAGCACTTCCATGAAGGTGCCGAGCGCGAGCCCGACGGTCAGCAGCGCGAGCGCGCCGCCGGTCAGCGGCGCGGGTGCGGCAGCGGGGGAGGGGGCGGATGCCGTGGTGGCGGACATCGGAATCTCCTAGACGCGGCGCGTACGACGCGCCGGCACAACGCACGGGCGCGCGACGCAGCGCGGCCCGGCCGGATGGAATGAAAAAGGGAAAAAACGGAGCGCGTGCCTCGTCATCTTCTGCCCAGACAGAGAAATAAGCGGATGTTTAACCTAGACATGAGGGGCTCCGCGCGCATCAGCAGTCGGGTTCGTCGGGCTTCGGGCAGCCGGTCGAACCAGGCCCGTTGGCGATGAAGCGCTGCAGCAGGCCGGTGAGCGTCGCGAGTTCGTCGGCCGAGAAGCCTTCGAGCTGCGCGTTGAGCACAGTCGCGACCAGCGACGGCAGCGCGCGGGCGGCTTCGACGCCGCGCTCGGTCAGCGTCAGCTCGATCATCCGGCGGTCCTGCTCGCTGCGCGCGCGAGCGATCAGCCCCTTGCGTTCGAGCCGGTCGAGCATGCGCGTCATCGAGCCGCTGTCGTACGACATCTTGCGCGACAGTTCGAACGGCGTGCGCGCGTAGCCGCGCGACAGCAGCAGGATCACGCCGATCTGCTGCGCGGTGAGGTCGAGCGGCTCGAGCGCGCGATCCATCCGCTCGACGAGCGCCTGCTTCGCCTTCGACAGGTAATAGCCGAGGCTCGTTTCCAGCGCGATGTTCTCGGGATCGTAGAGGCCGCCGATCATACTTGCGCGCGCAGCAATAGTGCGTTTCGGGTTAAAACGCGCCCAGTATCTTGAAAAATGATTGCTTAGTCAATATTATTTGAGTCAACCAGTTACGACGTGCATGTTGCACTGCCGGAGACTATGTTCTGACCGATTGGCCCGCGCTGCCGGGCACCCCGAGGATGTTCGCGATGCTGTTCCTGAAAAATGCCGCCGGCGCGCTGCGCCGCAACCTGACCGATACCGCTCATCATGTGTTCTCCGGGCCGCACCGCGGCTGGAAGATCGCGCTGTACGTGACGATGCTGGTCGTGCCTGGCGGCTCGCTCGCGGCGCTCGGGTTCGCGTGGTTCGATCATCGCCGGCAGCGCAACGCGAAGGGTGCCGCCCGCCGCACGAGCCAGCCGGCCGCGACGGAGCCGTCGACATGGCGGGCCGCCGCCGAACCCGTCCCGGTGCCCGTGCGCTGCCACTGATGCCGCACCGCTCGCGTCCTCCACACGATCCCGCCTGATCGCCGGCCGCGTCACGCGCGGCCGGTGTCGTACGCCCATTCGCATGCCCGTTTTCCCGCAAGCAAGCCGTAATGGCCGGTAAACCGGCCGGCCGCGCCGGTAACACATCCGGGCCACCGCGCACCGTACCCTTAGGGCTGCGCGGCTTTCCCGCCGTCAGTTACCATTTGTCCGCCAGCGGCATGACGACCGCATCGCGCGGCGCCGCTCGCCGGCCGCCACGCCCAGACAGGAAAACCACCATGCCGTACGCCTCCCTCCCGCGCGCCGTTCGCCCGCTGAGCGCCGCCGTCGCCATTGCGACGGCCGTGCTGCTCGCCGGCTGCGCCGTGGGGCCCGACTATCACCGGCCCGACACGTCGATCCCCGCCGCCTTCAAGGAAGCGCCGGCCGGCTGGAAAGTCGCGCAGCCCGCCGATCGCGCCGACCGCGGCGCGTGGTGGACGGTCTACAACGATCCGCAGCTCGATGCGCTGATCGGCAGGCTCAACGCGTCGAACCAGACCATCGCGCAATCGGCGGCTGCCTATCGGCAGGCGCGTGCGCTCGTCACCGAGGCGCGCGCCGCGTATTTCCCGACCGTCGGGCTGACCGCATCGGGCTCGCGCGCGCGGACGCCGCGCACGTCGCTGTCGTCGGGCTCGTCGTCGAATTTCGGCAGCGGGTCGACCGGGTCGATCAACAACAGCTACAGCGTCGGCCTCGACGCCAGCTGGGAACCCGACCTATGGGGCAAGGTGAGCCGCACCGTCAGCGCGCAGCGCGCGGGTGAAGCGGCCGCCGCGGCCGATCTCGCGAACGCGCGGCTGTCGCAGCAGGCGCTGCTCGCGCAGACCTATTTCCAGTTGCGCACGTCCGATGCGCTGCAAAAGCTGCTCGACGACACCGTGAAGTCGTACGAACGATCGCTGCTGCTCACGCAGAACCAGTACGCGCAGGGCGTCGCCGCGCGCGCGGACGTGATCCAGGCGCAGACGCAGTTGCAGAGCGCGCAGGCCGCGCAGATCGACAACGGCGTCGCCCGCGCGCAGTACGAGCATGCGATCGCGACGCTGATCGGCGAACCGGCGTCGACCTTCTCGCTGCCGCCGAACCCGCTCGCGGCCGAGCCGCCGATCACGCCGGTCGACGTGCCGTCCGCGATCCTCGAGCGCCGGCCCGACATCGCGGCGGCCGAGCGCCGCGCGGCGGCCGCGAACGAGCAGATCGGCGTCGCGATCGCCGCGTTCTTCCCCACCCTGACGCTGTCGGCCACCGGCGGCTTCCAGAGCTCGGTGTGGTCGCAGCTGTTCACGCTGCCGGCGCGCTTCTGGACGGTCGGCCCGCAGCTCGCGGCCACGCTGTTCGACGCGGGGCTGCGCGCCGCGCAGACCGACGCCGCACGCGCGACCTACGACCAGGACGTCGCCGCCTATCGCCTCGCGGTGCTCACCGCGTTCCAGGACGTCGAGGACAACCTCGCGTCGCAGCGCATCCTCGCGCAGGAAATCGACGTGCAGCGGCAGGCCGTCGACAGCGCCGAGCACGCGCTCGCGATCGTCACGAACCAGTACAAGGCCGGCACGGTCGCGTACCTGAACGTGCTGACCGCGCAGACCACCGCATTCACCGCGCAGCAGAAGCTCGCGACGATCGCCGGGCAGCGGATGGTGTCGTCGGTCGGGCTCGTGAAGGCGCTCGGCGGCGGCTGGAATGTATCGGAGATGGCGCGCGAGAACGGCGACATGGCGGCGCCTTTGCCGGCGTCCGGTGCGGCCGCGCCCGCGGCCACCGCACCGTCGGCCGTCGCGCCGCTCGCGCAGAAGTAGGAAGGGAAGCGGGCGACGCGCGCAATCAGCGCTGCGCGTCGCCGAAGATCAGCGAAACCTGGTTGTTGCCGATCGGATGCCCAAGCAGGTTCAGCAGCCCGGCGAGGTTCGCCTGCTGCTCGGGCGCCGCATGCGCGGTCCCGCGGAACGATCCCTGGCCGGGGCCGAAGCTGCCGTGCCCGTCGAGGAACAGCGGGCCCTGCGTCGTCGACAGGTCGAGATCGGCGCCCGCGCCCTTCGCCTGCAATACCGCGCGGTACGAACCGAGCGGCTTCACGCGCGACACGCGCGAACTCATCGAATCGATCGTCACCGTCAACTGGCCGAACGCGTTGTTGCCGAACAGCCGCCAGTCGCTCCAGCCGAGCCGCACGTCGCCCTGCAGGTCGAGCGTGTTGAACGGCGTGCCGAGCCCCGCGAGCAGCGAGGCGGGCACGGCCATCGTGCCCGCCGACAGCACCGCGCCGCGCCACGTCGCATCGAGCGTGACCGCATCGGGCATCGCTTCCGTCTGCCGCATGCGCATCTGCACGCGCCCGGTCAGCAGCGGCCAGAAGTGCGTGGTCCATTCGACCCGGCCCGGCAGCAGCGTCGCCGCGCTCTGGTCGGCACCCGGCGCGAGCATCAGCGTGCCCGAGCCGTGCCACAGCGACCCGTCCGGATCGACGAGATTCACGTGGCCGCCGGTCGCACGCGCGAACTGCGGCGCGATCCACGCGGCCGGCGCGAGTGCGACGAGCGTCACAGCGGTCGCCAGGCCGCCTGCCAGCACCCACGGCAATACGGCGACGAGCCGCCTTGCCCACGGCCGCATCGGCCGACCTTCGTTTGCGTCATCCACTGCCGTCATCTATTTCTGGACGGAAGGTTGCATCACGGCCGTCAGGTCCACCTGGCCGTCGTCCTTCAGCGCCGTGGCATGCGCTTCGCCGACCTGCACCTTGAACTGCCGGCGCGCATCGTCGAGCCACTGCGTCCATGCCGGGAACGACACGTTCTTCATCTGGATCTGCACGCCGTTGCCGACGATCTGCACCTGCGCGCCCTGCAGCCCGTGATCGGACAGCGACGCGGTCAGCGCGTCCTTCAGCGCGAGGCCGGTCGGCGCGACGCCCTGCGCGGCGGCCGCGAGCGACTTCGCCTCGTTCGCCTGCGCGGTCATCTGCGCGAGTTCCTGACGCATCGTCGGCAGCTCGCGCTGGATCCGCGCGCGGCCTTCCTGCGCGGGCGACCACAGCACCGAATACGCGATTGCGATTGCCAGCACGGCGCCGCCCCAGCCGAGCAGCGTCTTCTCGCGCGGCGAGCGCTCGCCCCAGAACTGGGCCAGCGTCTGGTTCAGTTGTTCGGTTTTCATGAGCGGCTCCGGATCGTCCATTTGCCCGTGTTGCTGTCGACTTCGCCGGACAGTCCGTTACGCGCGAGGCGCTGCGTGAAATCGGGATCGACCTTGACCTCCGGCTTGAAGCCGACGTCGAGCCGCCGGTCGTGATAGTCGAGCGACGCGATGCCGTTCAGCGGCAGCGCGCCCATCGAGCGCGACAAGCCGCTCGACAGCGCGAGGAAATCATTCGGCGACAGCTCGCCGGCCGCGAGGCGCAGCTGGTCGAGCTGGCGCTGCATCTGCGCGGGCGGGTCGAGCACGGTGGTCGTCTTCGGGAACGCGGACAGGAGCGTCTCGGTGATCTGCGCGGACAGCGCATCGCGCTCGCGCGACAGCTTCCACCAGTGCAGGTTCATCCCGATCACCGCGACGCCGAGCGTCGCCGCGGCGAGCGCGATCGGCACGCGCAGGCGCTTGAGCGTCGCGCGGTCGAAGCGCCACGGCTGCGATTCGAATTCGAACTGGCACAGATCGAATGGCTCGGTCAGCGCCCGGCGCGCGAACGTGTCGAACGACAGCGGCGCGGCGCCCGCCAGCAGCGGCGCGTCGGTGCGGCTGACCGACGCGAGCCGCGGCTCCGCGCCCGGTTCGCCGAGTTCGTACAGTTCGATGTCACCGCCGCCGGCGAGCGCGGCCAGCGTGCCGGCCGCGCGCGACGCGGGCGCCGCGAAACCTTCGCCGAGCGCGCCGCGCGCGACCGCCAGCTCGAGGCGCGGCGCACCGGCCGCGGCCGGCAGCGCGCCGGCTTCGACGAGCACCGGTTCGACCGCCGTCGCAAGCCCGAGCACCGCGGCGACCGTCGCCGGGCGGGCGGGCAGCTCGGCCGCGACCGCGGCAAGCGGGGCGGCGTCGAGGGCCTCGCCGTCGGCCGGTACGGCGGATGCCGCTTCGGCCGGCGCGTGCGGCGCCGGCAGGCAGCGGGTCGCGGGCACCGCGCTCAGGTGCCGGTGGCCGGCCGCCATGAACGCGTCGCAGATCGTGCGGAACCACGCGCGATCGACGACGGCCAGCACGCGGCGCCCGTCGGGCAGCGCGGCCGGGTCGAGCGCGATGTGGCAGCCGAGCGGATCCTGGATCAGCTGATCCTCGACGATGTTGGGCAGCGCCTGGCGCAGCTTCGGCCCCTTCAGCGGCGGCACGGTCGCGGCCAGCAGCAGCACGTCGCGCGCGGCGACGATCAGCACCGTCGCGTTCGCGCGCGGCAGCAGCGCGAGCGCGGCGCGGCCCGCGCGCTGCACCTGGCCGGCCTTGTCGACGAGCGTGAACGGCAGCTCGGGCCACTGCCATTCCTGCAACGGCACGGCAGGCTCGCGCGGCGGCAAAGAAACAATCAACGTGCTCACAAGAGCTCCTCTCCCGATTGGCGTCGTTATAGCTGGTCGCGGATGCGCACGACCCGCGTCGAGTGCGTGGTCGGATCACGATACACGAGCGAGGTGCGGTCGACCTCCGCGCGTTCGTGCTGGATCCGGCCGTGCACGATGAAATAGCTCGAATTGACGTCGACGAGGCTCGAGTCGATCGTCACGTTCGGCGGCGCGCCGGCGCCGCGCAGCGCGAGCTGCACGTCGCCGACGTTCCGGAAAAATACCGTCTCGCGGCGCGACACGAGCGCCTGCGCGGACGACACGCTCATCCCCGGCACCAGCGCCGCGATCACTTCGGCCGGCGCGGTGTTCATGTTCACGGGCGTCGTGGTCGGCAGCACGGTGACGAACGGGCGCAGCCGCGCGACCATCTCGGGCGTCACGCCGTCGACGTCGAGCAGGCTGCCGACGCGCGTCATCATCAGCGGCGCGGGCCCGCGGTCGCCGCCGGCCATCCCGGGATCGTCGGTGAAACCGCTGCCCTGCATGTCGCCGCTCGTCACCGGTGCGGTCGCGGCGGTCGCGGCGGTCCCGCCGCCGCCGGGCAGGTTCGGCATCTGGAACCGCGTGGCCGAGTGCAGCAGGCCAGCGCGCACCTGCAGCGCGATGCGCTTCGCGAACGCGGCGTCGTAGCCGAGCGTCGTCAGCAGGCGCTGGAACGCCTGCATCTGCGTGACGTTCAGCTGCAGCACGCCGGGCGCCGGCGACGACACGAGGTTGCGCAGGTTGAACTTCGCCTGCGCGTCCTCGATCGAGCCGGAGATATAGGTGTCTTCGCCGCCGCTATCGTTGGGTGCGCCGATCCGGCCGAGGAAATCCGACAGCTTCGTCTTCGCGATCGGCACGCCCCAGATCCCGCCGAGATACGTGATGCCGGGCGCCGTGTCGCCTTCGGAGCGCAGGATCATCCGGGTCCAGTCGAGCGCGCCGCGCGCGATCCACTGCGCCTGCGCGATCGTGCGCTGGTTCTCGATGCGGCGGATCTGCACCTGCTGGCGCCACAGCATCCCCGACACGAGGATCGCCGACAGCGCGACCACGAGCAGCGCGGTGATGATCGCGGCGCCGCGCTGGCGGCGGGCAGGCAGTCGGCGGGAAGGGCGCGCACGCATCGTCATTCCCCGACGAGGAAGATGCGCGTGACCGGCACGCGCAGCGACGTCGCGCCGATGCTGACCTGCAGCCCGGTCACCGCGCGCGCGGGCGGCGCGTTGCCGATCTGCGGCACCTTGAGCGCGTCGTTGTTCTGCGCGAGCGCTTCGTCGGCCGTCTGCAGGTTGGTGGTCCAGCCCACGCGCGGCACGTACAGCTTCGCGTCGATCGCGCCGACGCCGCCCATCAGCGCGACCCAGCTCCAGCCTTCGACGCCGCTGTCCTTCAGCAGGGTGCGCAGCCGGTTCGTGTCGTCGATCGGCGGCGATGCATAGCGCACCACGCGGCCGCCGGCGATCCGGTAGCGGACCACCTGCAGCCGCGGCGCGACGCCCGGCACGTCGAGTACGCGCACGATCTGCAGCGTATTGCCGGCGACGCTGATCGCCGGCTGGCCGGCCTCGTCGTCGGTCGCGGCGAGCCGCGCGTCGATGCGCATCTGGTCGAACATCTGCGCGAACACGCGCTCGTCTTCCATGGCGGACGCGACCTTGTCGCGACCGCGCATGATCTGGTCGAGCCCGCGCCACGCGAGGATCGCCACCACCGCGAGGATCGCGATCGCGATCATCAGCTCGATCAGCGTGAAGCCGCGGGCGGCGGGGCGGGCCGAGGGGGCGGACGGGCGTCGCATCGGCGCGTCAGAGCGGACGGCTGGTTTCATTCGCGACCACCGTCACCATCTGCGCGAGCACGCCGGAACGACCGGGCATGCTCACCGAAATCCGGACGCGCCGGAACACCGGGTTCGGCGTGGTGCTCACGCGCTGCGTGCAGACGAGCTGCACGTTGCCTTGCGAGCAGTCGAAACTCTGTTCACCGACCTCCGGCCACGCATGCGTGAGCCGCAGCTGCGCGAGCGCGTTGTCGGCGCTCCAGCCGGCGAGCAGCCGGCGATGCAGCTCGGACGCGTTGGTCGCCATCGTGCCGACCGCGCGGATCGACGCGGCGAGCGCGACCGCGATGATCGCGAGCGCGACCAGCACCTCGATCATCGTGAAGCCGCGGGAGGAAGAAACGGGGAAGGGCAGGCGACGACGCATCGTCATTGCACCTCGTAGCGGCCGTTGCCGGTGCCGACGATCGTCGCGCTGCCGGCGGCCGAATGCAGCGTCACGCGCACCGGAGTGTCGATGCTCTCGGTGCCGAACACGACGCGGTTCGCGCGCGTGTCCGACCCCGGGTAATCGATGTCCGCGCCCGTCACGCCGCCGTCCCAGTCGCGCGGGCGCAGCAGGTCGTCGCGCAGCGTGCGCCAGCCGTCGGGCGAGCTCACGTCGAACTGGAAACCGTGCGCGGTCGGCTGCCATGCGATCGGCCGCGCGCGCACCTGCGCTTCGTCGCCGGCCGTCTCGAACAGCAGCGCGATGCGCTGCGCTTCCTCGCGCAGGTCGGTGCGCGGATTACGCGTCAGCGACAGCGACGCGAGCGACACGAGCAGCCCCGCGATCACGAGCACGACCAGCATTTCGAGCAGCGTGAAGCCGCGCGCGCGACGCCGCGCCGCGCGGTGCTTCGTCAAGCCGCCATCGGCACCTGCCGGTACGGACGGCACCGCACCGCGACGCACACGGCAATCGCGGCCGCAGCGGGAGGTCGTGCGAATGGCGAGCATGAAGAACGGGAATGAAACGTCGGGTCGATCAGCGCCGGCTCATTGCCACGAGCCGATGTCGGAGTCGTTGCTTTCGCCGCCTTCCTTGCCGTCGGCGCCGTAGCTGAACACGTCGATCTCGCCGTGCACGCCCGGGTTCAGATACTTGTACCCGTTGCCCCACGGATCGTTCGGCAGGCGCTCGAGATAGCCGCCGTCCTTCCAGTTGTTCGGGATCGGATCGGTGGTCGGCTTCTGGATCAGCGCGTTCAGGCCCTGCTCCTGGGTTGGATAGCGGCTGTTGTCCAGACGGTACAGCTTGAGCGCCTGCATGATCGTGCCGATGTCCTGCTTCGCGGCGATGCGGCGCGCCTCGTCCGGGCGGCTCATGATCTTCGGCACGATCAGCGCCGCCAGGATCCCGAGGATCGCGACCACCACCATGATCTCGATCAGCGTGAAACCGCGCTGACGACGCACGGCCGCGTTGCGGCGAGTGATCCACGTTTGCATGACTGACTACCTCTTTCCAAAAAATGTCGTCGATTGAGTGACGCACCCGGCGCATTCGGGACGATTGCCTGACGGCAACCTTCCGATACCGCGGGCGCGGAGCACGCATTGTAAGGCGCGCATCGCCGAGGGCTTTCACCCAACGCAAATTTCATATACATCCGTACAATAGCGCGCATGAACGCGCTCTCGATCCGGATCCTTTCCCTCGCCCTCTTCGCGGGTTTGTGCGCGACGGCCACCTACTGGGTCGTCACGCTGTCGGCCCGCGAAGCGCCGCTGCCCGCCGCCGCCGCGCGGCTGCCGATCCGCACCGAGGACGCCGCCGCGCTCTTCGGCGGTCAGCTCGACAAGAATCCCGTCCAGGACATCCACCTGTTCGGCATTCTCGCGCTCGATCACGGCGGCGCGGCGATCGTCGGCATTGGCGGCGAACCGCCGCGTGCGGTGTCGCTCGGCGCGGACGTGACGTCCGGCGCGAAACTCGCCGAAGTCCGCCCCCGCTCGATCATCGTCGAGCGCAACGGCGCCCGCACCGAAGTCCAACTGCCGGCCAACACGCCGTCCCCCGCGATCTACATGCGCTGAACGGCGGCGGCCCGGCAATCCGAAGCGGGCCGCACCGTCACTGCACCATGTTGTTCAGCTCGATGATCGGCAGCATCACGGCCAGCACGATCACGAGCACGATGCCGCCCATCGCGAGGATCAGCAGCGGCTCCAGCAGGCTCGTCAGGAACATCGTGCGGCGTTCGAGTTCGCGCGCTTCGCCTTCGGCCGCGCGATCCAGCATCGTCGTCACGTCGCCCGTCGCCTCGCCCGAACGAATCAGGTGCACGAGCACCGGCGGAAACGTCTTCACGTTGTTCAGCGCGCGCGACAGCGCGGAGCCTTCGCGCACGCGCACGATCGCGTCGTCGATGTTCGCGCGCATCGCGCGGTTCGACAGCGTCTCGCCGGCCGCCTGCAACGCGCGCAAAATCGGCACGCCGGCCGCGGTGAGAATGCCGAGCGTGCTCGCGAAGCGCACCGTGTTGTAGCCGCGCACGAGCTTGCCGGCGAGCGGCGCGGTCAGCACCCAGCGATCGAACGCGAGCCGCGGCCCGGCGCGCGACAGCGTCGCCTTCACGAACCACACGACGAGCGCGACCGCGATCAGGATCGCCCACCACCAGTGCCGCACGAAGTCCGACAGCGCCATCATCACGACCGTGAGGATCGGCAACTGCTGCTTCGTGCTCGCGAACACGTTGACGACCTGCGGCACGACGTAGCTCAGCAGGAACGTGACGATGCCGAACGCGATCAGCGTGACGATGCCCGGATACGTGAACGCCAGCAGGATCTTCTGCTTCAGCGCATTGCTCTGCTCGATGTAGTCGGCGAGACGCGACAGCACGATGCCGAGCTTGCCGGTGTGCTCGCCCGCCGCGACGAGCGCACGGTAGATTTCCGGAAAATCGCGCGGATGCTGGCCCAGCGCATTCGCAAGCGAATGGCCGCCGAGCACTTCCGCGCGGATCGCGGCCATCAGTTCGCGGATGTAGTCGCGCTCGGCCTGCTCGGTGAGCACGCCGAGCGCCTCGTCGAGCGGCAGCCCCGCAATCAGCAGGCTCGCGAGCTGGCGCGTGAGGATCGCCTGTTCGCGCTGCGACAGCTTGCGGCCGAACGCGAGCCGCTGCGAGCGCGCGCCGCGCGTCCCGCTGGCGGCCGGCTCGACGACGAGCGGCGTAAGCCCCTGCGTGCGCAGTTGACCGCGCGCGGCACGCGCGCTGTCGGCATCGATCACGCCTTTCTGCGCGCGTCCCGCCGAATCGATTGCTTCGAAACGGAATGCCGGCATCGCGCTATGCGCCTCCCGTCACGCGCAGCACTTCCTCGAGCGACGTCGCGCCGGCCGCGAGCCAGCGCTCGGCGTCGTCGCGCAGCGTGCGCATGCCTTCCGCGCGGCTCGCGGCGAGAATCTCCGCATCGGCCGCGTTGCGGTGGATCAGCGCGCGGATCGAATCGTCGACCAGCAGCAGTTCGTACACGCCGCGCCGGCCCGAATAGCCCGAATGCCCGCACTTGTCGCAGCCGACCGGATGCCACACGGTGCGGCCTTCCTCGTGCCGCTCTTCCTTGCAGACGGGGCACAGCTGGCGCACGAGGCGCTGCGCGAGCACGCCGAGCAGCGACGACGCGAGCAGGTACGGCTCGACGCCCATGTCGGTCAGACGCGTGACGGCGGACGCCGCATCGTTCGTGTGCAGCGTCGCGAGCACGAGGTGGCCCGTCAGCGACGCCTGCACCGCGATCTGCGCGGTTTCGAGGTCGCGGATTTCGCCGATCATGATCACGTCCGGGTCCTGGCGCAGGATCGAGCGCAGCGCGCGGGCGAAGGTCATCCCGATCCGCTCGTTCACCTGCGTCTGGCCGATGCCGCCGAGGTCGTATTCGATCGGGTCCTCGACGGTCATGATGTTGGTCGTCGCGGTTTCGAGCCGCGACATCGACGCGTACAGCGTGGTCGTCTTGCCCGAGCCGGTCGGGCCCGTGACGAGCACGATGCCGTGCGGGCGGGCGATCAGCTTGTCGAACTGGACGAGCGTGTCGCGGCCCATCCCGAGCGCTTCGAGGTTCAGGCGCTTCGCATCCTTTTCCAGCAGACGCAGCACCGCGCGCTCGCCGTGCCCGGTCGGCAGCGTCGACACCCGCACGTCGACCGGCCGGCCGCCGACGCGCAGCGTGATGCGGCCGTCCTGCGGCAGGCGCTTCTCCGCGATGTCGAGCTGCGCCATGATCTTGATCCGCGAGATCAGCGCGCCGTGCAGCGCCTTCTTCGGGCGCACGACGTCGCGCAGCGTGCCGTCGACGCGAAAGCGCACGACCGACGCATTCTCGAACGGCTCGATGTGAATGTCCGACGCCTGTTCGCGCGCCGCTTGCGTGAGCAGCGCGTTGATCATCCGGATGATCGGCGCGTCGTCTTCCGATTCGAGCAGGTCCTCGACCTCGGGGATGTCCTGCATCAGCCGCGACAGGTCGACTTCGCCTTCGACCTCGCCGACCACCTGCGCGGCGCTGCCGTCCTGGCGCGCATAGGCCTGGTTGATCGCCTGCGCGAGCTCGTCGGCCGGCACGCGATGCACGGCGATCGAGCCGAAGTTGCGCGCGATTTCCGCGAGCGCGGCGTCGCTCGTGCGTTCGCTGATCCACACCTCCAGCGTGTCGTCGAGCTGGTGCGCGATCAGCACCTGGCCGCTCTTCGCGAAGCCGTACGGCAGCAGGCGCGCGGCGAGCGGCGACGGCGGCTGGCGTTCGCCCGGCGCGCCGTCGTGGGCGGAGGACGCGAGCACGTCGCTCACTGCGAGGCTCCCGGCGCGGTGGTCAGCGGCTGTTGCGGCACCGCCTGCTGCGGCACGCTTTGCGGCTGCGCGGGCGTCGCCTCGGGCAGCGGCTGGGCCGGCACCGGCGCGACCTGGCGCTGCAACTGCTGGCGACGCATCTTGTCGAGATCGAACAGGTTGCCGGCCGGCGTGCCGCCCTGGCTCGGGCCCAGCGGCATCGGCGGGACGACCGGGTCGTCCTTGTCGCGGATCACGTTGTTGTCCGACTTGTATGCGCCCGTCACGCCCTGGATGTAGTCGTAGCGGTTGGCCGTGACTTCCTGCGCGGTACCGCGATCGGAGATGATCACCGGGCGCAGGAACACCATCAGGTTGGTTTTCGCGCGCACCTTCGATTCCGAACGGAACAGCTGACCGATCCACGGAATGTCGCCGAGCAGCGGCACCTTGCTGTTCGATACCTGGTAGTTGTCCTGCATCAAGCCGCCGAGCACGATGATCTCGCCGTTGTCGGCAAGGATCGTCGACTGGATCGAGCGCTTCGTGAAGGTCGGGCCGGTCTGCGCGCTCGTGGTACCCGCGACGACCGCCGAATCCTCGGTGTAGAGCTGCAGCTTCAGGATTCCGCCGTCGGTGATCTGCGGCTTCACGTGCAGCGTCAGGCCGACGTCGCGACGGTCGTAGGTGTTGAACGCATTGTTCGTGTTGCCGCTCGTCAGGTTCGAATACGAACCGGTCGCGATCGGCACGTTCTGGCCGACGACGATCTTCGCTTCCTCGTTGTCGAGCGTGATCAGGTTCGGCGTCGACAGCACGTTCGCGTCGCTCACGCCCGCGAAATACTGCAGCAGTGCACCGAGCCCCTGCACGCCGAACATGTTGTGCAGCCAGCCGATGTTCAGCCCTTGGGACAACTGCCCGAGATTGGAGGCCAGCCCGCCGCCGGTGATCCCGCCGGCGGCGTTGGCCACCCCGCCGGCCGTCAGGTTGATGATGCTGTTGCCCAGGCCCAGCCCGGGGTTCAGGTTCGTACCGCCGAGGAACTGGCCGCTCGCGACCTGCCACTGGATGCCGAGGTTGCCCTGCGTCGTCGAGTTCAGCTCGACGATCAGCGCTTCGATATAGACCTGCGCACGCCGTGCGTCGAGCTGGTCGATCACCGAGCGCAGGTTCCGGTAAACCGGATCGGATGCGGTGATGATCAGCGAGTTGGTCGCCGAGTCGGCCTGGATCATCCCGCCCGGCTGGTTGTCGTCGCCCTTGTCCTTGTCGCCGCTGAGCAGACCGGCCGTGCCGAGCCCGCCACCGCCGGACGAGCCGCCGCCGCCATATGCAGACGAAGACGACGAACCGCCGAGGCCGCCCGACGGCAGCGGCGGGGTGCCCGACGTGCCGGTCGAGAAGTTGCCGCTCGACGACGAGCCGCCGCTCTGGTTGAAGCTGTTCGCATCGTTGGACGACGCCGACGAGCCGCTGTCGTTGCCGCCTTTGCCGAGCATCCCGCGCAGCGTCTTCGCGAGCTTCACCGCATCGGCGTTGCGCAGCGGCACGACGTGCATGTTGCCGGGCACCCCGCTCGGCGCGTCGAGCTGCTGCACGAGGCGCTTCGCGGCCGCGAGGCGCGACGCGCTCGATGCGCGCAGCATCAGCGAGTTGGTGCGCGGGTCGGCCGTGACCGATACCTTCAGCGTGGCGTCGCTGTTGCCGATCGCGCCCGGGTCGAGCATCTTCTGCAACTGCGCGGCGAGGTCGATCGCGTTCGCGTTGCGCAGCGGCACGACCTGCACCTGCGCGCCCGCGGCGCTGTCGACGCCCGAGATGATCTGCGCGATGCGGCGCACGTTGTCCGCATAGTCGGTCACGACGATCGTGTTGTTCGCCGGGTAGGCCGTCACCGTGTTGTTCGGCGAGATCAGCGGCCGCAACACGGGCAGCAGGTTGTTCGCCGATTCGTTGTGCAGCTCGAACACCTGCGTGATCACCTGGTCGCCGCGCGCCTGCGGCGCGTTGCCGACATAGGTCGGCACGCCCTGCAGCTTCGCGTCGGCTTCCGGCACGACCTTCAGCACGCCGTGATCCTGCACGAGCGCGAAGCCCTGCATGCGCAGCGCCGACTGCAGCGTCTTCAACGCCTGGTCTTCCGGCACCGGTCGTTCGGCCACGAGATTGAGCTGCCCCTTCACACGGGGGTCGACGATGATGGTCTTGCCGGTCGCGGCGCCGATCGCTTTCGCGACCTGGTCGATATCCGCATTCACGAAGTTGAGCGTGACCTGAGCGTAGGCGGCCTGCGAGACGATGATGCCGGCCACGAGCAGGGTCGTGGCGATACGCCGCATAACGAAGCGATTTCTTGTCATGGATGAATGGGTCGATGCCGGCTCAGGCCACTTCCGGCGGTAGTGCTGGGATCCAAGTCCGAAAGAGGCGACATTAGCAGTTTTTCATGTCCGAAATATCACATTGATCCGAAGACTGTCTCACATACGACATGTATCCGGTGAATCGTATGCAATATGTAAGGATCGGCGTCACACTCCGCATGCCGGCCGTCGCCGCTGCCGTCGCCCCCATTTCGCGATGAACCGACACGGAAATGCGGTATAACCGGGCTGCCGTGTTCCTGCCTGTCGCAATCCGGCGGTCTGCCGGTATGATACGGGCGGCACGTTTCTCGTCGCACGAATAACAGGCACGGGTTTTCCCGAGCTTCGCGCAATTCCCTTTCTTTTCCGCACGATGAACAGACGGTTCGCTTCGATCGCGTTGATCGCCGCCGGCGCGTGGTTCGCCAGCGGCAACGCACGCGCGGACTGTTTCGACGAAGCGGCCAAATACCAGCAGGTCAATCCGCTGATCCTGCGCGCGATCGCGTGGCAGGAGTCGCGCAACCGGCCCGCTGCGCTGAACAAGAATACGAACGGCTCGGTCGACTACGGCCTGATGCAGATCAATTCGATCCACCTGCCGACGCTGTCGCGCTACGGGATCGGCCGCGACACGCTGATGGAACCGTGCAAGAACGTGTACATCGCCGCGTGGCATCTCAAACAGAAGATGAACCGCTACGGCAACACGTGGCAGGCGGTCGGCGCCTATCATTCGGAAACGCCGTCGCTGCGCGACAAGTACGCGCGGCAGATCGCCGGGATCCTGACGCAGTGGAAGCTGCTGCCGCCCGTTCAGGCCACCCAGGCCGCTCAGTGATTCCGCGCCGCATCGCCGGCTGACGCCGGGCCGGCCGGCGCGCGTTTGATGCACAATGCGGGCTGACGCCGCCGTTTCGCCCGCGTGCGGGCCGATCGCGCCCCGGCAGGGCGCCGCGGCCGCTTTTTCATCTTTTCCGTTGGTGCATATCATCATGAATCCGGCAATGAAACAGCCGTTGCCCGTCACCGTGCTGTCCGGTTTCCTCGGCGCCGGCAAGACCACGCTGCTCAACCACGTCCTCGCGAACCGCGCGGGCCTGAAAGTCGCGGTGATCGTCAACGATCTCGCGGCGGTCAATATCGACGCGTCGCTCGTGCGCGATGCGCAGGCGCTGTCGCACGTCGAGGAGCGCCTCGTCGAAATGTCGAACGGCTGCATCTGCTGCACGCTGCGCGACGATCTGCTCATCGAGATCCGCAACCTCGCCGCCGAAGGCCGCTTCGACGCGATCATGATCGAATCGACCGGTATCGCGGAGCCGATGCCGATCGCCGAAACCTTCACGTTCGTCGACGACGACGGCGCGTCGCTGTCGACCGTCGCGCGGCTCGACACGCTCGTCACCGTGGTCGACGCGTACAACTTCCTGCGCGACTACGGCTCCGACGACGCACTCGCGACGCGCGGCATCGCCGCGTCGGAAGACGACGACCGCACGCTCGTCGAGCTGCTGATCGAGCAGATCGAATTCTGCGACGTGCTGGTGATCAACAAGGCCGACCTGGTCGGCGCGGACGATCTCGCGCGCCTGCAGCACATCCTCGCGCGGCTCAATCCGCGCGCGCACCAGGTCGTGTCGACGTTCGGCAACGTGCCGCTCGACGAAGTGCTGAACACCGGCCGCTTCGATTTCGACGAAGCCGCGAACGCGCCGGGCTGGCTCACGTCGCTCGACCACGGTCACACGCATTGCGACGACCCCGACTGCCATGACGACCATCATGCGCACGTGCACGGCGAAGCCGACGAATTCGGGATCGGCAATTTTGTTTACCGCGCGCGCCGGCCGTTTCACCCGGCACGACTCTGGGCGCTGCTGCATCAGGAGTGGCCGGGCGTGCTGCGCAGCAAGGGGTTCTTCTGGCTCGCGACGCGCAACGACATCGCGGGTTCGCTGTCGCAGGCGGGCGGCGTATGCCGGCACGGGCCGGCGGGTTTGTGGTGGGCGGCGCAGGATCGCGCGGAATGGCCGGACGACGACGAGCTGCTCGCCGAAATCCGCACCGAATGGCTGGGCGATCTCGACGATCGCACGGTCGGCGATCGCCGGCAGGAACTCGTGCTGATCGGCATCGCGCTCGACGCCGATGCCTGGCGCGCGAAACTCGACGCGTGCCTGCTGACCGATGCGGAGTTCGCACTCGGCGCGGCGGGATGGGCCGCGTTCGACGATCCGTTCCCGGCGTGGGATGTCGATTCGCACGACGACGACGATCATGGCGACACGCAAATCGTGCACGCGTGATCGCGTTGTAACGGCTTGTAAAAGTAACCGTTAACTTTTGCAAGAGCGGCGCGGACTGTGGCGAAAATGCCGCGCATACCCAACAAAAAACCCGCCGAGAGGCGGGTTTTTTTCTGGAACAGGCGCGGATTTAACGCTTGTTGACGGCGTCCTTGAACGCCTTGCCAGCCGTGAACTTGACCGTCTTGGCTGCCGGGATCTTGATGGTTTCGCCCGTCTTCGGGTTGCGGCCCGTACGTGCTGCGCGCTTGCCCGAACCGAAGCTGCCGAAGCCGATCAGCTGAACCGCATCACCCTTCGACACGGCCTTCTTGATGACTTCGAGCAGCGTGTCCAGCGTTTCGCCGGTTTGAGCCTTGCTGGCGCCCGTTTGGGCGGCGACGGCGTCGATCAGTTCCTGTTTGTTCATTAAGGTTCCTTTATCAGGTTAGGTTGACACGAACAGCGCGAACGCGCCGATTATACGTGCGCGAACCGTGCCGTCGAGAGTCAGACTCCGACGACACAGCGCCGAATCCTGGCCCGCGCGACGCGCCCTCCGGCTTGCCGGTGGCCACCCCGCGGTACGGCGTTGCTATGATAGCGCAGCGCAAACCCAATAACGACAAGGGTTTCAAAGATTTTCATCGGTATTTCGCCGAATGAATCGTCGATTGCCCGTTTTTTGACCTGCGCCAACCGGACAGGATACGCAGCGTGGTCCGCCCGTACGTCGCCCCGTTGCCCTTTTCCAACGGCCGTTCGGACGGCCTCCCGCAATCCCTTGCCAGGCTTGGCTGCCACGTTTTTTGTTTCGCATGCCCGACCGACTTGTTTCCGCCACGCTCGCGTTTCGCGACGACGGCACGCTCGTCTCGCCCGAGTTCGGCGAGCTTCATCGCGGTGCATCCGGCACGCTCGCGCACGCGCATCGCGCGTTCGTCGCGGGCAACGGGCTGCCCGCGCGCTGGCAGCGCCGCCGAACGTTCACGATCGTCACGACCGAATTCGGCGCGGGCGCCGGCTTCCTTGCGGCATGGGCCGCGTGGCGCGATGATCCTGCACGCTGCGAACGGCTGCATGTCGTCGCGGTCGAACCGCACCCGTTCTCGCGCGACGACCTGCGCCGCGCGGTTTCGCATATGGTTGCAGACACAACCATATCGGCAGACGTCGACGCGTTGATCGATGCATGGCCGATACTCGTGCCGGGCCTGCACCGGCTCGAATTCGACGAAGGGCGCGTGGTGCTCACGCTCGCGTTCGGCGATGCGATCGACCTGTTGAAGAAGCTCGTCGCGCGCGCCGATGCGTTTTTTCTCCACGGCGCCGCGGCATCGAACGACGGCGTCCGCGCACTCGCGAAAATCGCCGGCGAACACGCGACGTTTGCGACGCATGCAAAGTCCGACGACGTGAAGCACGCGCTCGGCGAAACAGGTTTCACGTGCCGCGAAGTCGACGATCGTCTCGTCGGCGAATATGCGCCGCGCTGGCGCGCGCGCCGGCACGAGCCGCCGCGTGCACTGCCCGTTGCAGCGCGCCGTGCGATCGTGATCGGCGCCGGCCTCGCCGGCTGCGCGGTGGTCGAACGCCTGGCCGCACGCGGCTGGGACGTCACGCTGATCGAACGGCACGAACGGATCGCGAGCGAAGCGTCGGGCAATCCGGCCGGGGTGTTCCACCCGCTGATGACGCGCGACGACAACGTCGCGAGCCGGCTCACGCGCGGCGGCTTCCTGCACGCGATCGCACGCTGGCGCGCCCTCGAACGCGCAGGGCATGCGTTCGCACGCAGCACGCACGGGATGATCCATCTCGCCGAATCGGCCGACGATTTCGCGCGGATGCGCGACGCGTTCGATGCGTTCGGCGCGCCGTCCGACTACGTGACGCTGCTCGATGCCGATGCCGCGCGTGCACACCTGAATCTGCCGGTCGCGCATGGCGGCCTGCTGTTTCCGCACGGCGGCGCCGTCTGGCCGGCCGGGCTGTGCGCCGCGCAATATGCGGCAGCCGGCGAGCGCGTGCGCCTGCTTGCGTCCACCTGCGTCGCACGGCTCGAACGGCGGGGCGACGCCTGGCATGCGCTCGACGATACCGGCGCCACGCTGGCCGATGCGCCCGTCGTCGTGCTCGCGAACGCGGGCGACGCCGTGCGTCTGGCCGGGCTGCGGCATGTCGCGCTGCAACCGGTGCGCGGCCAGCTCACGCTGTTGCCGCCGGGCACGACGGCGCCGCTGCCGTGCCCGACGATCGGCGACGGTTACGCGGTCCCGCTCGACGACGGCACGCTGCTGATCGGCGCCACGTTCGAACCCGACGACACCGACCCCGCGATGCGCGCGGCCGGCCACGCCGAAAACCTCGACCGCGTGCGGCATCTGCTGCCGGGCCTGATCGGCGACCTGCCGGATCCCGCCACGCTGCGCGGGCGCGTGGCGTTCCGGTGGGTCGTCGGCGACCGCCTGCCGCTCGTCGGCCCGCTCGCCGACGAAGCGCAGGCCACCGCGAACGCACGCGCGCTGGGCGGTGCGCAGGCACGCGACCTGCCGCGCATGCCCGGCCTCTACGGCGCCTTCGGCTTCGGTTCGCGCGGCCTCGTGTGGGCTGCGCTCGGCGCCGAGCTGATCGCCTCGCAACTCGAAGGCGAGCCGTGGCCGCTCGAGCGCGAACTCGCCGACGCGGTCGATCCCGCCCGCTTCCTGATCCGCGCTCTGCGCGCACGCCGCGTCGCTTCGACGGACTGACCGGACGCGTACCTCCTCACAGTTTCCCGATTTTCCCGCGCGAGGTTATCCACGCAATGCTGTGGATAACCTCGCGAAATCCGCACGCACTTCGTGTGTAATCACAGTGGACGTAAACTGGGCAACTCGGCACAGCTGTGAATCGGCCCGAAAGTTGCTCAACTCAAATGTCTGTGCACGAACAGCCTGTGCAACCGGTTATGGTTTCGCCAACACCTTGATCTGCCAGCGTAAACCGGAGTTATCCACAGAACTGTGCGTCCTTTGTTAACTTCTACTACGTATATATACAAGTAAACCTTTGAAACCAAAGACCTGGGGTGCCGCACAGCGCCGCGAGTCGATTCAATCGGTTCCGGAGCGAAAAAGCTGTGGCACAATCGGTTTCCTTCGCGTTCGTTCGGCCAAGCGCCGGACATGCTTCAATGGAACGGTCGGCACGATTTCGAATCTGAATCTTCGAGACTGCGCAGTCCGTTCACACACCAGGCCGACAATCCAGATCGGCAACCTGAACGACGTTCCGCCCTGTGGCGGAACAGGCGGACCCCATGTACCGCCATCGTCGAGCACAACAATCACATTCGGGGCGATACCCAGCCGGCGCGCATCCATTCCTGACGCTTGACCCCGCGTCGCTGGCGGTTGCTTCCAAAGGAGAAGTCACCACGATGAAGTCGGCGTTCTCATTCCTGCCCAACTGGCCGCTCGCGCCGGATGCCGTGTTCTGGGCCGGGCTCGCACTGTTCGCCGCCGGCCTGTGCGGCGAGCTGTGCTACCGCGCGTGGCGCCTGCCGCGCATCACCGGCTATGCCGTAATCGGCCTGATCGCCGGTTCGTTCGGATTCGGCGTGATCGACACGAGCACCGACGAAACCTCGCGGCTGCTGATGAACGTCGCGCTCGGCCTGCTGCTGTTCGAACTCGGCAGCCGTCTCGACCTGCGCTGGATCCGGCGCAATCCGTGGCTCGTCGCGTCGAGCCTCGCGGAAGCCACGCTCACGTTCGTGCTCGTGCTGTTCGTGATGCTCGCGCTCGGCGTATCGGGGATGGTCGCACTGGTGCTGTCGGCGATCGCGATCGCGACGTCGCCGTCGATGGTGATCCAGCTCAAGACCGAACTGCGTGCGGAAGGGCAGGTGTCGCAACGCCTGATCACGCTCACCGCGCTCAACAGCGTGTACGCGATCGTGCTGACCAAGCTCGTGACGAGCTGGCTGCACCAGGAAGCGTACGGCAACGTTTTCGCGACGATCCTGCAACCGCTCTACCTGCTCGCCGGTTCGTTCATCGTCGCGTATCTCGTCGCGCGTTCGTGCAATTACCTGTTCCGTCACATGAACGCGACGATGCGCGACGAGCATTCGTTCGTCGCGCTGTTCGGGCTCGTGATGCTCGCGATCGCCGTCGCGCAGGCGCTGAAGCTGTCGACGCTGCTCACGCTGCTGCTCGCCGGCATCATCGTGAAGAACCTCGAAGCGCGGCCGCAGCTGTGGCCCGAGCACTTCGGCACGGCCGGCTGGCTGCTGACGGTCGTGCTGTTCGTGCTGACGCTCACGTCGTTCACGTGGGGCGACATCGCGCTCGGCGGGCTGCTCGCGATCGTGCTGATCGTTACGCGGCTCGCCGCGAAGCTGGCCGGCGTCGTCGCGTTCGCGAAGCCGAGCGGTCTCGGGATGAAGCAGGGCATCGCGCTCGGCATCGCGCTCACGCCGATGTCCGCGCTGTCGTACCTGCTCGTCGACGATACCTACCAGCTCTATCCGAATTTCGACCCGCACCTGCGCGCGATCGTGATGTGCTCGATCGTGATCCTGCAGCTCGTCAGCCCGTTCGTCGTCTACCGCTGCCTGTCGGCGGTCGGCGAACGCAGCGACGGCAACTGATTCCGGAACCTGCCATGGCACTCGAAACCTTCGTCAATTCCGAGCCGTTCACGTTCGGCGTCGAACTGGAGATCCAGGTCGTCAACACGCACAACTACGACCTGACCAAAGCGGCATCCGACCTGATGCGCCTGATCCAGGGCGAGACCTTTCCCGGCAACATCACGCCGGAAATCACCGAAAGCATGATCGAGCTGTCGACCGGCATCTGCCATTCGCACGAGCAGGCCGTCAGCGAGCTGCATGCGATCCGCGACGTGCTCGTGAAGGCGGCCGACCAGCTCAACGTCGGGCTGGCCGGCGGCGGCACGCATGCGTTCCAGCAATGGAGCGACCGGCAGATCTACGATGCGCCGCGCTTCCAGTACATCTCCGAGCTGTACGGCTATCTCGCGAAGCAGTTCACCGTGTTCGGCCAGCACGTGCACATCGGCTGCCCCGATCCCGACAGCGCGCTGTTCCTGCTGCACTCGATGTCGCGCTTCATTCCGCACTTCATCGCGCTGTCCGCGTCGTCGCCGTTCGTGCAGAACGTCGATACGGGCTTCCATTCGGCGCGCCTGAATTCGGTGTTCGCGTTCCCGCTGTCGGGCCGCGCGCCGTTCGTGCTGACCTGGGACAGCTTCGAGGAGTACTTCACGAAGATGGTGAACACGGGCGTCGTCAACTCGATGAAGGACTTCTACTGGGACATCCGGCCGAAGCCCGGCTACGGCACGATCGAGGTGCGCGTGATGGACACGCCGCTGTCGGTCGACCGCGCGGCGGCGATCGCCTGCTACATCCAGACACTTGCTCGCTACCTGCTGACCGACCGGCCGCTGAAGCTGTCGGAGGACGATTACCTGGTCTACACGTTCAACCGCTTCGAAGCGTGCCGCTTCGGGCTCGAGGGCACCTGCGTGAATCCTCAGACGGGCGAGCGCCGCACGATCGCGGAGGACATCCTCGACACGCTCGACCGGATCGCGCCGCATGCGGCCGCGCTCGGTTCGCGCGCGGCGCTCGACGAGATCGGCGCGCTCGCGAAAGCGCGCGTGAACGACGCATCGTGGTTGAGAACCGTTTTCAAACAGGAAAAATCGCTGAACGAGACGGTCCGGCAGCAGTGCTTACGTTGGCGTGGGTGAAAAAATGTTTTGCAGATTGCGGGATCGACTGCACTGCCATTCGCTGAACGGCAGTCGGCGTCGTGTCGCGCCGAAATCATCGGCAGGCGTCCTCAAAATCTGTGGATAACCCGATATTCCACTGCAAAGTCAACGCTCTGCGGGTGGGATAACCCGGTGGATCATTACCGTGCGGCCGATGGCTGATCCGAACAGGAAAATACCGGCGCGCCCCGCTTCGCGGGCGCGCGACATTGCGCGCACAACGAAAAAATGCGGTTATCCAGCGATTTTCCACAGAGTGCAGGGGATAACTTAGCTGTGCGATTTTCCGCTCTCGCTTAGAATGTCGGCTTTGCGGACACCGGAAACGATGCGTGTGTCTCTGGTCGCCGCGAACGCGACCGCCGCGTGTGCCTCGCGACGGCCGTGCTGACGCACTCGAGAGCGTGCGTCTGTTTTTGAGATAGATTCGATCTCCACACTACGGCCGCTCGGCCATCCGGGCGGCGGCAAAGCGAAAAGACTATGAGCGAAGGCGTTTACGGGAACCAGGCTTCGGGACGTGTGACCCACAGCCTGCTGCGGTTGAGCACGGCCATGCGGAGCGAGGCATGGGATTGGGCGGAAGGCGCTGGCCTCACGCCGACGCAGGGCGAGATTCTCGTGCTGCTGCTGCAGCGCAAGGGCCCGATGCGGCTCGGCGAGATCGCGCGCGAGACGCAGCTCACCGCGGCCACCACGAGCGATGCGGTCAGCACGCTCGAGACGAAGGGGCTCGTCGAGAAGCGCCGTGCGCTGGACGACGGCCGGGCATTGGCCGTACGCCTGTCGGCGCGTGGCCGCACGGCCGCGAAGAAGGCGCTGCAATGGCCTGAATTCCTGACGAAAGCGGTCGGCAAGCTCGGCGCGGACGAGCAGGGCACGCTGTATCGCGCGCTGCTGAAGACGCTGCGCGAGCTGCAGGTGGCCGGTGCGACGCCGCCGCAGCGCATGTGCCTGACGTGCGCCCACTTCCGGCCGGGCAAGCTGTCGAAGAAGACCGTGCATCACTGCGCGGCGCTCGACATCTCGATGTCCGACAGCGATCTGCGTCTCGACTGCCCGGTGCAGGAAGAAGCCGACGCGGCGACGCAGAAGAAGACCTGGAAGATCTTCGCAGGCTGACGTCCGTCGATCGACCGGGAGGCCGATGATGAACGCTGAAGTCGTGGCGATCCGCCACGTGCATTTCGAGGATCTCGGGAGCTTCGAGCAGGTGCTCGGCGAACGCGGTCGACGGGTGCGCTATGTCGATGTCGGATCGTCGCGGGTCGAGGTGCTCGACGTGCGCGAGCCGTCGCTGCTCGTCGTGCTCGGCGGCCCGCTCAGCGTGTACGACGATGCGCAGTATCCGACGATCGCGCCGCTGCTGGCGCTGGTGCGCCAGCGCATCGACGCGGGGCTGCCGATCCTCGGCATCTGCCTCGGCGCGCAGTTCATCGCGCGGGCGCTCGGCGCGCACGTCTATCCGGCCGCGCAGCACGAACTCGGCTGGGCGCCGCTGACGCTCACCGACGCCGGCCGCGCGTCGCCGCTGCGCCATCTCGACGGCGCGACGACGTCGATGCTGCACTGGCATGGCGATACGTTCGACCTGCCGGGCGGTGCGATCCATCTCGCGTCGACGCCGGCCTGCCGCCACCAGGCATTCGCCTGGGGGCAGCACGTGCTGGCGCTGCAATGTCATCCCGAGATCCGTACCGATCGCTTCGAACCGTGGCTGATCGCGAACGCCGGCGAAATCGCCGCGACGCCCGGCGTCGACGCGCGCCAGTTGCGTGCCGATACCGCGCAGCATGGCCCCGTGCTCGAGACGGCCGCACGGCACATGTTCGCGGAGTGGCTCGGCAGCGTCGGGCTCTGACGTCGCGGGCGGCCCCGCCCGCTGCAAAGGTTGGGCCCGGCCTGCATCCGTTGCGGGCCGGCGCATCGCCGTACACCGCCTATTCCGCGCACCGCCGGCATCCGGCCGGCCATACCTGACCATCCGCTTACTGCCGATCGCGCCGTCTGCACGCTTCAAGCGTGCGTGCTACGCTCGTCCGCTCTTTCCCTTTCCTGGCGAGCGGCTTCCATGACTGCGCTGTTTTCTCCGTTCACGCTGCGCGGCGTGACCCTTCCGAACCGGATCGTGATTTCCCCGATGTGCCAGTACTCGGCCGAACGCGGCGAAGCGACCGACTGGCACATGATTCACCTCGGCCATCTCGCGCTGTCGGGCGCGGGGCTGCTGTGCATCGAAGCGACCGCGGTGGAACCCGACGGACGCATCACGCATGGCGATCTCGGCCTGTGGGACGACGTGACCGAAGCCGCGCTGAAGCCGGTGCTGGCCGCGATCCGCAAGCATTCGCCGGTCCGCGTCGCGATGCAGTTGTCGCATGCGGGGCGCAAGGCGTCGAGCGCGGCGCCGTGGGAAGGCGGCCAGCTCGTGCCGGTCGCCGACGGCGGCTGGCTGCCGCATGGCCCGTCGGCCGTGCCGCACAAGGACGGCGAGACGCCGCCGCTCGCGCTCGATGCCGCGGGCCTGAACCGCATCCGCGAAGCCTTCGCCGCGTCGGCCAGGCGGGCCGCGCGGCTCGGCATCGATGCGATCGAGGTGCACGCGGCGCACGGCTACCTGCTGCATCAGTTCCTGTCGCCGCTCGCGAACCGGCGCACCGACGAATACGGCGGCTCGCGCGAAAACCGGATGCGGTTTCCGCTCGAGATCTTCGAGATCGTGCGCGCCGCGTTTCCGGAAGACCGGCCGGTCGGCGTGCGCGTGTCCGCGACCGACTGGGTCGAAGGCGGCTGGGAGCTCGACGATACGATCGCGTTCGCGCACGAACTGAAGCGCCGCGGCTGCGACTGGATCGACGTGTCGTCCGGCGGCGTGTCGCCGCTGCAGAAGATTCCGCTGTCGCCCGGCTACCAGGTGCCGTTCGCGCAGGCCGTGAAGCGGGCGGTCGGCATGCCGACGATCGCGGTCGGCCTGATCAACGACCCCGAGTATGCGAACCGGCTGATCGAGGCCGGCGATGCCGATCTCGTCGCGATGGCGCGCGCGATGCTGTACGACCCGCGCTGGCCGTGGCACGCGGCGGCCGAACTCGGCGCGCAGGTGACGGCGCCGCCGCAATACTGGCGCTCGCAGCCGCGCGAGCACAAGGCGCTGTTCGGCGACGTCGCATTCGGCCAGCGCTGAGCGCATCGCGCAATATTGCGCGCGATGTTGAACGAAGCAATATCGAACGTGTAGGATGCGGATGATTCGCCGCATGCCCCGACGCGGCACCGACCGGTGCCGCGTTTTCGTTTGGCGCGGCGCCCGGCCGCGATCGCGGCCGCTTCCATTCAAGTCGTCTTCACAAGGATTGGTTCGATGAGTTCACGCAGGATCGCGGTGCGCCGCTCGGGAGTACACGGCAAGGGCGTGTTCGCCGTGGCGCCGATCAAGGCCGGCGAGCGCGTAGTGGAATACAAGGGCGAGCGAATCTCGTGGAAGGAAGCGCTGCGCCGCCATCCGCACGACCCGAGCGAGCCGAATCATACGTTCTACTTCGCACTCGACGAAGGCGGCGTGATCGACGGCAAGATCGACGGCAACAGCGCGCGCTGGATCAACCATTCGTGCGCGCCGAACTGCGAAGCCGAGGAAGTCAAGGGCCGCGTGTACATCCACGCGTTGCGCGACATCGGGCCGGAAGAGGAGCTGTTCTACGACTACGGCCTCGTGATCGACGCGAAGCTGACGAAGAAGCTCAAGCGCGAATACGCGTGCCACTGCGGTGCGGCGTCGTGCCGCGGCACGTTGCTCGCGACGTCCGACGAAGGCGGGAAGAAGAAAAAGAAGAAGGACGGCAAGTCCGCGTCCGGTTCGAAGGACAAGAAGAGCAAGAAGTAAGGCCGGCGGCAGCGCATCGCGCGCTGCCGCTGTCGTTTCAGCCGACGGTTGCCGCGTCGTGGCGGCCCGTCATTCGCTGCCGTCTTTCCATTCCTGCTCCGGCGGGCCGCCCGGTCAACGGGCCGGCGGCTGCCCGCCGCGCATCGCTCAGTGCGTCGGCGCCGCAGCCGGCGTTTCGCTGGCCGGCTGCTCCGTCCGCGCGGCGAGCGGCACCCGCACCACGAAGCGCGAGCCGCCTTCCGGTGCATCCTCGTACGACACGGTGCCGCCGTGCATCGCAATGATGTCGTGCACGATCGCGAGCCCCAGCCCGGCGCCTGTCTCGACGCCATTGCCGCTTTGTGCGTCACCGCGGAAGAAGCGCTTGAACAGGTCGGCCTGCTGGTTCGCGGGCACGCCGGGGCCGTTGTCCTCGACGACGATCTCGGCGGCCGGCTGACTGTCTTCGAGCGCGGCGCGCGCGACGTTCACCGTGATCCGCGCGCCGTCCGGCCGCGCGAGCGGCACGTACTTCAGCGCATTGTCGAGCAGGTTCGCGATCACCTCGCGCAGCAGCACCGGGTTGCCGCGCACGATCAGCTTCTCGTCGTCGCCCGCATCGTCGCTGCGCTGGAAGCCGAGGTCGACATGCGACGCGAGCGCGCGCGGCACCCATTCGGCGCCCGTCTCGAACGCCATCGCCGCGAGATCGACATCGACGAAGCGTGCGGCCTGTTCGCCCGGCTCGGCACGCGCGAGCGACAGCAACTGGTTGGACAGCCGCACCGCGCGGTCCGCGGCCGCGCGCAGCTCGCGCACCGCGGCGAAGGTCTGGTGCGGGTCGCGCGCGACGGCCGCCTGTTCGGCATGGAGCTTCACCGCGGTGAGCGGCGTGCGCAACTGGTGGGCGGCATCGGCGATGAACTTGCGCTGCGCGTCGAGCGCGGTCTTCAGGCGGCCGAGCAGCGCGTTCATCGCGCTCGTCAGCGGCCGGATCTCCAGCGGCACGTCGGTTTCGTCGACCGGTTCCAGCGACGTGTGGGTCTGCCGGTTCAGCGAATCGGCGAGATGCGTGAGCGGGCCCAGCTGCTGGTTCACGACGCGCCACACGATGCCCCAGCCCGCGAGCAGCAGCAGCAGCAGTGGCATCATGATCGCGACGAGGAATTCGGCCGCGATCCGGTAGCGGTGCCGCACCGGCTGCGCGACTTCGACGACCATCGGCCGGCCGCCTTCGACGTTGTCGACGCGCACCTGCGCGACCCGCACCGCGCGATTGTCGTATTCGGCCTCGAATACGTACGCGTGATGCATGCGGCGCACGTTGATGCCCTGCAGCGGCAGCTTCGGATCGCCGGCGAGTTCCTCCTCGCCGTCGCTGATCCGGTAGATCAGCGCTTCGGCCGGATCGGAGAACATCGCCTGCGCGAGCGGCGGCACCGTGAACTGCGCGTCGGGGCCGGCGATCTGGATCTGCTTGGAGATGGCGGTCGCGAGATCGGCGAGCGAGCGGTCGATCACGTGCTGCGTGTATTGCCACGCGAGCCAGTAGGCGATCAGGCCGCTCATCAGCGCGAGCATCGACAGCGGGGCGGCGAGGCGCCGGAGCAGCGAGCGGCGCAGGCTGGTGGTCACAGCCGGATCAGGAGACATTTCGACGGGCAAATGGATAAGCGCCGCTCACGGGGAGCGGCGCGGTCGTGCGCCGGGAGCGGCGACGCGGAGCAGCACGCATCCGCCGGCGGCACGCGGCCGGCCGGCGCGCGGCGTCGCTCAGACGCTCGCCGTCTGGCGGATTTCCTGCAGCAGGTAGCCGAAGCCGCGCACCGTGACGATTTCGACGCGGCACTGTTCGAGTTTCTTGCGTACGCGGTGCACGTAGACCTCGATCGCGGTGTCGCCGAGATCGCCGCCGAAATGCGTGAGGTGATCCTGCAACTGGGCCTTGCTGACGACGCGGCCGTGACGCAGCAGCAGCATCTCGAGCACCGCGAATTCGCGCGGCGACAGTTCGAGCGGCTTGTCGTCGTTGAAGATGCGGCGGTCGACGCCCGACAGGCGGACGCCGCCGAGCGACACTTCCGGACGCGGCATGTCGCTGTGCGGGCCGCTGCGGCGCATCACTGCGCGGATGCGCGCTTCGAGCTCGGCCGGCTCGAACGGCTTGAGCATGTAGTCGTCGGCGCCGGAGTTCAGGCCCTGGATCCGGTCGTTCAGCTCGTCGCGTGCGGTCAGCACGATGACCGGCGTGTGGCGGTTGGTCTGGCGGAAGCGCGTGAGCAGCGTCATCCCGTCGATGCCCGGCAGGCCGAGGTCGAGGATCACGAGTTCGTGGCGGTTCTGTGCCAGCGCCTGTTCGGCAAAAATGCCGTCATGCACCATGTCGACGGTGAAGCCAGCCTGCTCGAGGCTGCTCTGGATACCGCGTGCGATGGGGCGGTCGTCTTCGATCAGAAGGAGTCGCATGAAGTTCGCTCAAGTACAATGGGTTGGCGGTTCAGGCACGCGGACAGCACGAAGCCGTTTCCACAGGGGCGCCGCATCGCCTGACATCAAGCATGGCGGCCAGCGAACGATTAAATCCAATCATGTCCGATATTTCGATCCACGACCTAGAAGCCGCGATCAATTTCTGGCGCGCCCGCTCGCCGTCGAGCGGCGACGAACTCAAACTCTGCGAAGAGGCCAGCGCGCTCTCCAAGCCGTATGCGCTGCTGATTGTACAGCGCGAAAGCGCGCTGCAACTGGAAGGATTGGACCCCAAAGCGCGGAAAGCGTACGAGACTTACGTGCGCCTTAAGGATGGCTTGGAAAGCTGAAGGCTTTCGCTCAGTACATCCTAGAAAACGTTCATCGAAATGAAAAGTTGACGCGCCGCGCACCGAAAGATGCGCGGCGGTAGAGGCGGGACTCAGGCGCCCGGTTGCGCGTGCGCGGCGGCACCATCGATGAACCGCGCGAGTTCGATGTCGCGTTCGGTCAGGCCGTCGGCGTCGTGGGTCGACAGCGTGACGTCGACACGGTTGTAAACGTTGAACCATTCGGGATGGTGGTTCATCTCCTGCGCCTTGATCGCGACACGCGTCATGAAGCCGAATGCCTCGTTGAAATCGGCGAAGCGCAGGCGGCGCTGGATCGCGTCGCGGCCCGCCACGGCCGTCCAGAGCGGCAGGCCTTCGAGCCGGGTCTTGCGTTCTTCGGATGTGAGCTTGTGGATCATCTTGCACCTCTCGTTCGGTAACGGCGCCCGCGCGCGGCTGCGCCGCGCGGCGAAGCCGGCATCGTTCATTGTTTCATAGTTGCGGACAGGGCGACGGGCGGCCGGCGGTCGGCACCGCGGCGCCCGGCGTGTCACGCGTCGGCGTCGTCGGGCCAACCTTCGCCCGTGCCGCGATGCAGCACGCGATCGGTCTCGCGCACCGCGCCGGCCGCGAATTCCGGCAGCGCCGCGAGCCGGTCGGCCAGTGCGCGGCCGTCGACGTCGGCGAGCGCGAACAACTGCGCGAAATTGTCGATCACGAAGTAGGTCTTCTGGAACGTGTCGATCCGGTACTTCGTGCGCATCACGCGTTCCAGGTCGAACCCGAGCCGGTTCGGCGCCGCGCTTTCGAGGCTGTACAGGCTTTCGCCCTTGCTCGACACGATCCCGGCGCCGTAGATCGACAGCCCGTTCGTGCCGCGCGGGTCGCGGATCAGCCCGAATTCCACCGTATACCAATAGAGGCGCGCGAGCCGCGCCAGCGCCGCTTCGTCGTCGGCGACCGCGAGCGCGGTGCGGCCATACGCCTGCATGTAGTCGGCGAACACCGGGTCGATCAGCAGCGGCACGTGGCCGAACAGGTCGTGGAAGCAGTCGGGTTCCTGCAGGTAGTCGAGCTGGTCGGGGCGGCGCATCCACCAGGTGACCGGGAAGCGCCGGTTCGCGAGATGCGCGAAGAACACGCGGTCGGGCACGAGGCCCGGCACCGCGACGATTTCCCAGCCGGTCGCGGGCTTCAACTGGCGGTTCACGTCGGCGAACGACGGCACGCGATCGGCCGGCAGCTCGATCTTGCCGAGCCCGGCGACGAACGCATCGCACGCGCGGCCGCGCAGCAGGGCCGACTGGCGCGCATAGAGCTGCTGCCACACCGCATGGTCGACCTGGCCGTAGCGCTGCAGCGGCTGGTCGATGGTGAAATCGGCGCGGGTTTCGAGGCCCGCGTCGAACTGCTCCTGCAGTTTCGCGGTGACGACGGTGGACATGATCAGGCTCTGCACGCTGTGGTTGGAACCATGCAAGTGTAGAGCGGGCTGTGCGCGGATTGGGCGCATAGTTGGCGTCGATTTGCCAGATGATGCGATAATCACGCATCAAATGGTGAATCAATGCGGAGAATGCTCATGCTGGAACTCGATCACTTCGATCTCGCGCTGCTGGACGTGCTGCAGCGCTTCGGTCGCGCGACGCATCAGCAGCTGGGTGAGCAGGTGCCGCTGTCGCCGTCGCAGATCGGCCGGCGGCTGCAGCGGCTCGAGGCGGCCGGCGTGATCGAAGGCTACCGCGTGATGCTGCGGCCCGAAAAACTCGGGCTCGGCGTGACCGCGTTCACGAGCCTGAAGCTCAAGCATCACGGCGATTCGATCATCGAGCAGTTCCAGCAGCAGATCGACGTGCTGCCCGAAGTGCTCGAATGTCATGCGGTGGTCGGCGATGCCGACTATTTGTTGCGGATCGTTGCGCCGGATCTGAACGCGCTGTCGCAGTTCGTGATGAAGAAGCTGATGCGGGTGCCGGGCGTCGACAGCGTGCGCTCGAACATCGTGCTGACGACCTTCAAGCGCAACGGTGCACTGCCGCTCGCGCACCTGGCGCCCGGCGCCGCGTGACGGGGAGGCAGTAGTGGCGCTGGCGCTGAAGGCGGCCCCCGCGGCGTCGCCTTCGGTGGGGCCGGATCAGGCCGTTTCGGGCTGGGTGTCGGCGTTCAGCAGATCGACGTACGCGACCGCGACGAGATCGTCCTGCGCCACGCCGAGCTTCGCGAACACCTCGTGTGCTTCGGCTTCGCCGCCGGCTTCGTCGTCGTCCGGGCCGAGCACGACTTCGAGCTCGATGAAATCGCCGAGGCCGTCGACGCGGTCGAGATGGATGCGCGTGCGGCCCGCGAGGTACACGTGCCGCTCCTTCGTCACGATCCCGCGCGTGGTCAGCGCGGTCGCGAGCAGCGAATGCATCGCGTCGGGGTTCGTCACCGGGCTGCGCGTGTAGTACGACGCCTTCGGGCCGTCGCGGTCGTCGCGCTGATAGAAGATCAGCTCGGCCGGCGTGCCGTCCTCGAAGCGGCGCAGCTTCAGCCGGCCGCGCGGCACGTCGTAGAAGAAATCCTGCTGGCGGTAGAACAACGGCGCTTCGGTCGCGAGTTGGGCCGCCTGTTCGCGCAGCCGGTCGAATTCACGGGCGCGGGCTTTGATCTCGATGTTGCGGGCCATGCGGGTCTCCTTCAATCGGGGTCTCGCGGTGTGCGAACGCACAATCTAGCAAAAAGCCTGCGAAGGCGGCGTGACGAGCGGACGGGGCGCGGCACGGACACGGCGACACGACGCGGGGCGGGCGATCCGGATGCGTCGCCGGCTCCCTTATCCCTTGTCGCCTGCATGCGCTTGCTCGCATGGGCGTCGGTTGCAGACGGGCGACCGGCAGTGCGTCAGGCGTCGACGCCCGGTGCGCGGCCGCCCGCATCGACATCAGCCACGCTCATATCGCCCACTGCGCTTCGATCAGCCGCAGCGCGGCCGCGATCGCCGGCTCGTCGCGCCGCTCGGCGAGCGTCACGAACGTCAGTTCGGTCGGCACCGTCACGCGCTCGACGATCGTCAGTGCATGCGCGTGCGCTTCGGCCAGCGCAGTCGAATCGCGCGCGAGCGTCAACCCGATCCCCGATTTGACGAGGTCGAGCATCGATTGCTCCTGGTCGACCTCGGCGACCTTCACCGGCTGCGCGCCGGCCTCCGCGAAACGCCGCGACAGCAGCCGGTGGTGCGCGGACGCCGGCGGCGTCCAGATCCACGGCAGAGCGGCGAGCGCGCGCCAGTCGTGCGCGCGCTGCACGCGCTCCTTCCAGCCGGCCGGCGCGAGCACGCGGTACTGGAAATGCGTGAGCGTGACGGTGTGGAACAGAGCATCGTCGCGCGGATCGTCGTCGCCGGGCCGGCCGATGTAGTAGCCGACGTCGAGCGCCTGCGCGCGCACCTGTTCGAGCACCCAGCCCGACATTCCGTGCCGCAGCGCGGTCTCGATCTGCGGATGGGTCTCGACCAGCGCGCGCAGGAAACCGCCGAGCCGCAGGAACCCCGGATCGAGGATCGTGCCGATCCGCAGCCGGCCGCGCACCTCGTGCCGCAGCGCGGCGGCGGCGCGCTGCACGTCGGCGGCCGCGGCGAGCGCGCGTTCCGCATGCGGCAGCAGCGTCTGCCCGTCGCGCGTGAGCGCAAGCCCGCGCGACGTGCGCGTGAACAGCGCGACGCCGAGCGTTTCCTGCAGATGCTTGATCTGCAGGCTGACGGCCGGCTGCGTCAGGTGCAACTGCGCGGCGGCGCGCGTCAGGTTGCCTTCGCGCGCGACCGTCGCGAATGCGCGGAGCAGGGTGAGATCCATCGTCGTGATATGAGCGCGGCTTATAACGCAGTTCAGCATAACTCATTGGATCGGCGGCCGCGCGCGGGAGTACGCTTCATCGGGTCGTGGCGCGCGGGGCTGCAAGTGCGGCGCCCGACGCGACGCACTATGCTGAAAATGCGCGCGGCATCGCGCCGCGCGGTGCACAACAAGCAAGAAGGGGACACGCCGTGAGTACTCAACGCACGCTCGAGGGCGAATTCGACTACGTGATCGTCGGCGCGGGCACCGCGGGCTGCGTGCTCGCGAACCGCCTGACCGAGGATCCCGACATCAGCGTGCTGCTGCTCGAAGCGGGCGGCAAGGACGACTATCACTGGATTCATATCCCGGTCGGCTATCTGTATTGCATCGGCAACCCGCGCACCGACTGGCTGTACAAGACGCAGCCCGAAGCGGCGCTCAACGGCCGTGCGCTGTCGTATCCGCGCGGCCGCGTGCTCGGCGGCTGCTCGTCGATCAACGGGATGATCTACATGCGCGGCCAGCGCGAGGATTACGACAACTGGGCACAGGAAACCGGCGATGCCGGCTGGTCGTGGGACAGCGTGCTGCCGATCTTCAAGCGCAGCGAGGATCACCACGCGGGCGCGAGCGACGCGCACGGCGCGGGCGGCTACTGGCGCGTCGAGAAGCAGCGGCTGCGCTGGGAGATCCTCGAATCGTTCGCGCAGGCCGCGCAGCAGACGGGCATTCCCGCCACCGACGATTTCAACCGCGGCGACAATACCGGGGTCGGCTATTTCGAGGTGAACCAGAAGCGCGGCGTGCGCTGGAATACGTCGAAGGCGTTCCTGCGGCCCGCGATGGCGCGCCCGAACCTGACCGTGATCACCGGCGCGCATGCGCAGCGCGTGATCTTCGACGGGCGGCGCGCGGTCGGCGTCGAGTACCACGGCGGCGGCACCGATTACGTCGCGCGTGCGCGGTCGGAAGTGCTGCTGACGTCGGGCGCGGTGAATTCGCCGCAACTGCTCGAACTGTCGGGCATCGGCGACGGCCGGCGGCTGCAGGCGCTCGGCATCGACGTCGTGCAGGATCTGCCGGGCGTCGGCGAAAACCTGCAGGATCACCTGCAATTGCGGATGGCGTTTCGCGTCGACGGCGTGCGCACGCTCAACACGCTGTCCGCGCACTGGTGGGGCAAGCTGATGATCGGCGCCGAATATGCGCTGCTGCAGCGCGGGCCGATGTCGATGGCGCCGTCGCAGCTGGGCGCGTTCGCGAAATCGGATCCGGACGATCCCGCACTCACGCGCCCCGATCTGCAATACCACGTGCAGCCGCTGTCGCTCGAACGCTTCGGCGAGCCGCTGCACGGCTTCAACGCCTTTACGGCGTCGGTCTGCCATTTGCGGCCGAGCTCGCGCGGCAGCGTGCACGTCACGAGCGCCGATCCAGGCACCGCACCGGCGATCGCGCCGAACTATCTGTCGACCGATCACGATCGGCACGTTGCCGCGAACGCGCTGCGTCTCACGCGCCGGATCGCGTCCGCGCCGGCGCTCGCGCGCTATCGCCCCGAGGAAATCCTGCCGGGCCCGCAGTACCGCACCGAGGCCGAACTGATCGACGCGGCTGGCGCCATCGGCACGACGATCTTCCATCCGGTCGGCACGTGCCGGATGGGGCGTGCGGATGATGAACGCGCGGTGGTCGACAGCCGGCTGCGCGTGCGTGGCATCGCCGGGTTGCGCATCGTCGATGCGTCGGTGATGCCGTTCATCACGTCAGGCAACACCAATTCGCCGACGCTGATGATCGCCGAGCGCGCGAGCGACATGATTCGTGCCGACCGCCGGGCGGCGCGCGAAACGACGTCGGTGCGAACCGAGGCCGCGGCGACGGCTGCATGACGGCCCGCTGACATGTGCGCCAGCGGGCCGTCATGCGAACGCCCGCTGATTCGCTATGCGAAACAAGCTGCCGGCGCTTCCGCTCGACGGCAAGATCCGTGCAAGCCGCGCCGTTGCGCGGTTTTTTTTCGGCGCTTGCATGCCACGTGCTGCAGCAGGTCAACGCATGATGATGCACGTGTCAAAAAAGCGCGGTGAGAAACCGCGTGCCGCGTCCGATAGGGCGGTCACCCCTATAAGTGCAAATCCCGATGATTGCACTGCACCAACGGCGCGACAATGTTGCGCAATGTGCATACGCGTCGGCGCGGGAGACCACCCTCGAGGCGTACCACGGCGCCCGGGGGCAGACCGCTGATCCGCTGACCTGTTCGCGGCGCTCGCGCCAGGCTTCCCGGTGCTTCGCCTGACTTCGTACGGAAGGGAACATGATTCTCGGCGACACGATTCTGGAAACACGCGGACTGACGAAGGAATTCAGGGGCTTCACCGCCGTGAACGGCGTCAACCTGCGTGTGCGGCGCGGTGCGATCCACGCATTGATCGGGCCGAACGGCGCGGGCAAGACCACCTGTTTCAACCTCCTCACCAAATTTCTGACGCCGACGGCCGGCCAGATCGTCTTCAACGGCATCGACATCACCGACGAGCGGCCTGCGCAGGTCGCGCGGCGCGGCATCATCCGCTCGTTCCAGATCTCGGCCGTGTTCCCGCACCTGAGCGCGCTGCAGAACGTGCGCATCGGCCTGCAGCGGGCACTCGGCACCGAATTCCATTTCTGGCGCAGCGAGCGCACGCTGAAGCGGCTCGACGATCGCGCGATGGACCTGCTCACGCAGGTCGGCCTCACCGATTTCGCGCACGTGCCGACCGTCGAGCTGGCCTACGGCCGCAAGCGCGCGCTCGAGATCGCGACGACGCTGGCGATGGAACCCGAACTGATGCTGCTCGACGAGCCCACGCAGGGGATGGGCCACGAGGACGTCGACCGCGTGACCGCGCTGATCAAGAAGGTCGCGAGCGGCCGCACGATCCTGATGGTGGAACACAACATGAACGTGATCGCGGGGATCTCCGACACGATCACCGTCCTGCAACGCGGCGAGGTGCTGGCCGAAGGCTCGTATGCGGAAGTGTCGAAGAATCCGCTCGTGATCGAGGCCTACATGGGCAGTGCCGACGCGGCGCTCGCGGGGGCGCACGCATGAAGCACAGCGAACGGGAGGAACGCGAATTGAGCGGCGTCGAGAGCGGTACGCCTGCGCTGGAGATCACGGGCCTGGAGGCCTGGTACGGGGAATCCCACATCTTGCACGGCGTCGACCTGACCGTGCATCGCGGCGAGGTCGTCACGCTGCTCGGCCGCAACGGCGCGGGCCGCACGACGACGCTGCGCGCGATCATGGGCCTCACGGGCCGCCGCAGCGGGTCGATCAAGGTCGCGGGCCACGAGACGATCGGCCTCGCGACGCACCGCATCGCGCATTACGGCATCGGCTACTGCCCGGAGGAGCGCGGGATCTTCTCGAGCCTGTCGTGCGAGGAGAACCTGATGCTGCCGCCGCTGATCGGGCCGCTCGAGCACGCGATGTCGCTCGACGAGATCTACGCGATGTTCCCGAACCTCGCGTCGCGCCGGCAGAGCCAGGGCACGCGGCTGTCCGGCGGCGAGCAGCAGATGCTCGCGGTCGCGCGGATCCTGCGCACCGGCGCGAACCTGCTGCTGCTCGACGAGATCTCCGAAGGCCTGGCGCCGGTGATCGTGCAGGCGCTCGCGCGGATGATCGTCGCGCTGAAGGCGCGCGGCTACACGATCGTGATGGTCGAACAGAATTTCCGCTTCGCCGCGCCGCTCGCCGACCGCTTCTACGTGATGGAGCACGGCAGCATCGTCGAGCATTTCCGCGCATCCGAGCTGGAAGGCAAGATGCCGACCCTGCACGACCTGCTCGGAGTGTGACGCCGCCCCGTTTCCCTTGCCGCTAGCCGTGGCGGCCCTCGAACAACCACAACGCATCAGAACAACAGGAGACGTCAATGAAAATGAAGACCCTCGCACAGGCCTGTCTCGCGCTCGCGACCGCCGCGCTCACCGCCGGCGCCGCCCACGCGGCGGATACCGTGAAGATCGGCTTCATCACCGACATGTCGGGGCTTTACGCGGATATCGACGGGCAGGGCGGTCTCGAGGCGATCCGCATGGCGGTCGCGGACTTCGGCGGCAAGGTGCTCGGCAAGCCGATCGAGGTCGTCTATGCCGACCACCAGAACAAGGCCGACATCGCCGCGTCGAAGGCGCGCGAATGGATGGACCGCGGCGGGCTCGACCTGCTGGTCGGCGGCACGAACTCGGCCACCGCGCTGTCGATGAACCAGGTCGCGGGCGAGAAGAAGAAGGTCTACATCAACATCGGCGCGGGCGCCGACACGCTGACCAACGAGCAGTGCACGCCGTACACGGTCCACTACGCGTACGACACGATGGCGCTCGCGAAGGGTACCGGGTCGGCGGTGGTGAAGCAGGGCGGCAAGACGTGGTTCTTCCTGACGGCCGACTACGCGTTCGGCAAGGCGCTCGAGAAGAACACGTCGGACGTCGTGAAGGCGAACGGCGGCCAGGTGCTCGGCGCGGTGCGCCACCCGCTGTCCGCGTCGGATTTCTCGTCGTTCCTGCTGCAGGCGCAATCGTCGAAGGCGCAGATCCTCGGCCTCGCGAACGCGGGCGGCGACACGATCAACTCGATCAAGGCCGCGAAGGAGTTCGGCATCACGAAGACGATGAAGCTCGCCGCGCTGCTGATGTTCATCGACGACGTGCACAGCCTCGGCCTCGAAACGACGCAGGGCCTCGTGCTGACCGACAGCTGGTACTGGAACCGCGACGCGGCGTCGCGCCAGTGGGCGCAGCGCTACTTCGGCAAGATGAAGAAGATGCCGTCGAGCCTGCAGGCGGCCGACTACTCGTCGGTGACGACGTACCTGAAGGCCGTGCAGGCCGCCGGTACGACCGACTCCGACAAGGTGATGGCCGAGCTGAAGAAGATCAAGATCAGCGACTTCTACGCGAAGGGCTACATCCGCCAGGACGGCAGCATGATCCACGACATGTACCTGATGGAAGTGAAGAAGCCGTCGGAATCGAAGGAACCGTGGGACTACTACAAGGTGCTCGCGACGATTCCCGGTGAACAGGCGTTCGGCACCAAGCAGGAAACGCGCTGCGCGTTGTGGAAGTAAGCATCGCGTAGCGGCGCGCACGGGCGCGCCGCACGGTGGCGGCTGCAGCGATGTGCCCGCTGCGCCGCCGGCATGCGCGCTGCATGAACGTTGCGCACGCAACGAAACTCATTCTGACGGCTAAGTCGATGGAAATCTTTGGCATTCCGTTGCCGGCGATGCTGAGCCAGTTGCTGCTCGGGCTCGTCAACGGCTCGTTCTACGCGATCCTGAGCCTCGGGCTCGCGGTGATCTTCGGGCTGCTCAACGTGATCAACTTCGCGCACGGCGCGCTGTTCATGCTGGGCGCGATGCTCGCGTGGATGGGCCTGTCGTATTTCGGGCTGCCGTACTGGGCGATGCTCGCGCTCGCGCCGCTCATCGTCGGTGCGTTCGGGATCGCGGTCGAGCGTTCGATGCTGCGCTGGCTGTACAAGCTCGATCATCTGTACGGGTTGCTGCTCACGTTCGGCCTCACGCTCGTCGTCGAAGGCGTGTTCCGGTCGGTCTACGGATCGTCCGGCCAGTCGTACGACGTGCCGCCGCAGCTGTCCGGCGCGACCAATCTCGGCTTCATGTTCCTGCCGAACTATCGCGCGTGGGTCGTCGTCGCGTCGCTCGCGGTGTGTCTCGCGACGTGGTTCGTGATCGAGAAGACGCGCCTGGGCGCGTATTTGCGCGCGGGCACCGAGAACCCGAAGCTCGTCGAGGCGTTCGGCGTGAACGTGCCGATGATGATCACGCTCACCTACGGCTTCGGCGTCGCGCTCGCCGCGTTCGCGGGCGTGCTCGCCGCGCCGGTGATCCAGGTGTCGCCGTTGATGGGCCAGCCGATGATCATCACCGTGTTCGCGGTGGTCGTGATCGGCGGGATGGGCTCGATTCTCGGCTCGATCATCACCGGGCTGCTGCTCGGCGTGATCGAGGGCTTCACGCGTGTGTTCTATCCGGAAGCATCGGCCACGGTCGTGTTCGTGATCATGGCGATCGTGCTGCTGATCCGCCCGGCGGGCCTGTTCGGCAAGGAAAAATGATGCAGAGAAAAGTGCTCTACGGCGTGCTGCTCGCCGCACTGTTCGCCGCGCCGTTCATCGGCGCGTATCCGGTGTTCGTGATGAAGGTGCTCACGTTCGCGCTGTTCGCGGCCGCGTTCAACCTGCTGATCGGCTATACGGGGCTGCTGTCGTTCGGCCATGCGATGTTCCTCGCGACCGCCGGCTACGCGACCGGCTATGCGATCCAGACGCTCGGCTTCACGCCCGAGCTCGGCGTACTCGTCGGGACGTTCGCCGCGACGCTGCTCGGGCTCGTCGTCGGCCTGTTCGCGATTCGCCGGCAGGGCATCTACTTCGCGATGATCACGCTCGCGTTCGCGCAGATGGTCTATTTCATCTACCTGCAGGCGCCGTTCACGCACGGCGAGGATGGCCTGCAGGGCGTGCCGCGCGGGCGCCTGTTCGGGCTCGTCGACCTGTCGAACGACGTCGCGCTGTACTACGTCGTGCTCGCGGTGATCGTCGCGGCGTGCGCGTTCATCGTGCGGATCGTGCACTCGCCGTTCGGCCAGGTGCTCGTCGCGATCAAGGAAAACGAAGCGCGCGCGATCTCGCTCGGCTACGACACCGACCGCTTCAAGCTGCTCGCGTTCATCCTGTCGTCCGGGCTCGCGGGGCTGGCCGGTTCGCTGAAGGTGCTGGTGCTCGGCTTCGAGACGCTGTCCGACGCGCACTGGACGATGTCGGGCCTCGTCGTGCTGATGACGCTGGTCGGCGGGATGGGCACGCTGTTCGGGCCGCTCTTGGGCGCCGCGCTGATCGTGGCGCTGGAAGACCGGCTCGGCGATATCGGCGAATGGCTCGCGTCGACGACGGGCGTCGCGTGGTTCCATTCGCTCGGCGAATCGACGACGATCGTCACCGGGCTGATCTTCATCGCCTGCGTGCTGGCATTCCGGCGCGGCATCGTCGGCGAGATGGTCGCGCGGATCAAGCCGCTCAGGGCCTCGTCGTGAGCATGCCGTGCGCGTCGCCCGCGTTGATGCGAAGCACCATCTCGCCCGCCCGGGAAGGGCGTCGCTGCGGGTTCGGGCCGGCGTCGCGCGGCAGGCTGGTGCCCCATTTTCGTGCGGCGATGCACCATAGGGGTAAATGCTAAGTTGTCGTGGTGCTTAAGCCTCTTTAAGATTCACCCTAGTTCTGATGCACCGCGAAACGAATTTGCAGGTGGAGAACGAGGAGACAATCGAGGCACAAAGTGCCCGGACCCCAAAGCGCTGTTGGACGGAATCCAACAGCGCTTTTTCATTTGCGTGCACGGATTCCCTCGATGGTGCATCGGCTCGCGTGACGGCCACCTTCGCGTTTGCATTCGCACCGCGTCTTTTCCGCGCTTCGCCGCGTCCCCCGTTTTTCCCTTTCCCGCGATCCGTTCGCAGCCGATGCGCAATCCTGCACAGGCGCTCCGGGCTTACCCGGTTGGCGTGCGCGAAATGCGTCCGTTACACTCGGCTTTCGCCGACCGTGCGGTCGGGAAAATCGGTCGGCAGTTCTCCTACAAGCACAACGCAGAAGAGGGAGTACGGTTGGATGAGCAGCGCAGCACGGTGGAGCGGGGCAGGAGAGGCGGCGGGCGCCGTTCGTTCGTCTTGGGGTGGGCGACGGGTCATCGCGGCATTCCCGAGCCGTTCCGCGGCCTGTATGCGCGTGCCAGCGCCAGCGCGGGTCGTTGCACTCGCATCCGTATCTGCATCCGCATTCGCATTCGCATGAGCGGCCGGCGTCCCGATGTTTCATCGCTCGCCATGCGTGCCGACCATCGATGCGCGCGCAACGTTCTTCCGCGCGCTTCCTCATTTCTTCGCTTTCTTCATCCTGACGACACCGCTGCTGCGCATCGTGACGGCCGAACGGCCGTTTCAATCGGTGCGCGGCGCGTGGCGGCGTGTCGCGGGAAAACGAGCGTAGGCGCGGTCAGGCGAGATAGTTAAATTATTAACTTGTTTTGGGAGCCGGGCGCCGCCCGAGCGACCCATGGTTTTTTCGAGCAGCGTTTGGAGACAACGAAAATGAAGATGAATCGATGGATGGAGGCCCTGCTTGCCGCGGGCCTCGTGTGTGCGGCGGCCACGGCGTCGGCGCAGGTCAAGATCGGCGTGACACTGTCGGCCACCGGGCCGGCCGCCTCGCTCGGGATTCCGGAAAAGAACACGATCGCGCTGCTGCCGAAGGAAATCGCGGGCAAGAGCGTGCAGTACATCGTGCTCGACGACGCCTCCGACACGAGCCGCGCGGTGCAGAACGTGCGCAAGCTGATCGACGAGGACCACGTCGACGCGATCATCGGCTCGTCCGTCACGCCGAACTCGCTCGCGATGCTCGATCCCGTGTCGCAGGGCAAGACGCCGACGATCTCGCTCGCGGCGAGCGCGCAGATCATCGCGCCGATGGACGCGAAGCGCGCGTGGATGTTCAAGGTGCCGCAGAACGATCAGCTGATGGCCGACGCGATCGCCGGCTACATGGCGAAGCACGGCGTGAAGACGGTCGGCTTCATCGGCTTCGCCGATGCGTACGGCGACAGCTGGTACAAGACGTTCGACGCGGCGGCCGCGAAGAACGGGCTGAAGCTGGTGTCGAACGAGCGCTACAACCGGACCGATGCGTCGGTGATGGGGCAGGTGCTGAAGCTGCTGGGCTCGAACCCGGATGCGGTGCTGATCGCCGGCTCCGGCACGCCGGCGGCGCTGCCGGCGAAGACGCTGAAGGAGCGCGGCTACAAGGGCAAGGTGTACCAGACGCACGGCGTCGCGAACAACGATTTCCTGCGCGTGTGCGGCAAGGATTGCGAAGGCGAGATCCTGCCGGCCGGCCCCGTGCTCGTGACCGACCAGCTGCCCGATTCGAATCCGGTGAAGAAGCCGGCGCTCGGCTACAAGGCCGCGTACGAGAAGGCGTACGGCGCCGGTTCGCTGGCGACCTTCGGCGGCCATGCGTGGGATGCGGGCCTGCTGCTGCAGCGGGCGATCCCGGAAGCGCTGAAGAAGGGCCAGCCGGGCACCGAGGCGTTCCGCGAAGCGCTGCGCGCGTCGCTCGAGAGCGTGAAGGACCTGCCCGTCTCGCACGGCGTGATCAACATGACGGCGACCGATCACAACGGCTTCGACACGCGTGCGCGCGTGATGGTGCAGATCGTCGACGGCAAGTGGAAGTTGCAGGCCGAGTAAGCATCACGTGAAACCGGCGTGCGCGGCGCGAACGGCGCCGCGTGTGCCGTCGGCAGGGTGGCACGCCCCATGGCCGCACCCGTGCCGCCTGGAACTACCGGGGCCCGCCGCATGGCGCGCGACGTGCCGATCGCGGCGCGCGCCCCGGCCGTTTCCGCCTTTCGTTTCTCCGCAGCATTTTCTCGATACACGAAACGTATGGATCTCTCGATTGCGGCGATCCTCGCGCAAGACGGCATCACGACCGGCGCCATTTATGCATTGTTGTCGCTGGCGCTCGTGCTGGTGTTTTCCGTCACGCGGGTGATCTTCATTCCCCAGGGCGAATTCGTCGCCTACGGTGCGCTGACGCTGGCCGCGTTGCAGGCGCAGAAATTCCCCGCCACCTGCTGGCTGCTGTTCGTGATGGGCATCGCGTGCTTCCTGCTCGAAGCCGGCGGCCTGATCCGGCATCGCGAACGCCGCCATCAGCTCGGCCGCACGCTCGCGACGCTCGGCAGCCGCTACATCCTGCTGCCGCTCGCGGTGTTCGCGATCACGCGCAGCTTTGCCGCGCAGCCGATGCCGATGCTCGCGCAGATCGCGCTGACGCTCGCGATCGTCGTGCCGATGGGGCCGTTCGTCTACCGGCTCGTGTACCAGCCGATCGCCGAAGGCACGACGCTGCTGCTGCTGATCGTGTCGGTCGCCGTCCATTTCGCGATGGTCGGCCTCGGCCTCGTGATGTTCGGCGCGGAAGGCTCGCGCACCAACGGGTTCTCGGACGCGTCGCTCGCGGTCGGCAGCATGACGGTGTCGGTGCAGAGCATCCTGGTCGTCGTCACGGCGCTCGTGCTGATCGGCGCGCTCTACGTGTACTTCGGCCGCACGATCGCCGGCAAGGCGCTGCGCGCGACGTCGGTGAACCGGCTCGGTGCGCAGCTCGTCGGCATCGGCACGACCGACGCCGGGCGGCTCGCGTTCACGTTCGCGGCCGGGCTCGGCGTGCTGTCCGGGATCCTCGTCGGCCCGCTGACGACGATCTACTACGACTCGGGCTTCCTGATCGGCCTGAAGGGCTTCGTCGGCGCGATCATCGGCGGGCTCGTCAGCTACCCACTCGCGGCCGCCGGCTCGCTGCTCGTCGGCGTGCTCGAATCGTATTCGTCGTTCTGGGCGAGTGCCTACAAGGAGGTGATCGTGTTCACGCTGATCATTCCGGTGCTGCTGTGGCGGAGCTTCGTGACGCCGCATGCGGAAGAGGAAGAGGAGTGACGCGATGAAGACGATGGTACGCAACAAGACCTTCTGGCTGTTTCTCGTGGTGCTGTTCGCACTGCCGGTGCTGCCCGGCGCGCTGCAGGTGCCCGAGTACTGGATCACGCTGCTGAACTACATCGGCCTGTATGCGATCGTCGCGATCGGGCTCGTGCTGCTGACGGGCGTCGGCGGGATGACGAGCTTCGGGCAGGCCGCGTTCGTCGGCATCGGCGCGTATGCGACCGCGTTCCTGACGACGCGGTACGGCGTGTCGCCGTGGCTCGCGCTGATCGTCGGCGTCGTGCTGACGGCGCTCGTCGCGCTCGTGCTCGGCGCCGTGACGATGCGGCTGTCCGGGCACTTCCTGCCGCTCGGCACGATCGCGTGGGGCCTCGCGCTGTTCTACCTGTTCGGCAACCTCGAACTGCTCGGCAAGTACGACGGGATCAACGGGATTCCGGCGCTGAACCTGTTCGGCATCCCGCTCGAAAGCGGCCGCAGCCTGTACTTCCTGATCTGGGCGGTGGTGCTGGCCGCGATCGTGTCGGTGCAGAACCTGCTCAACAGCCGCCCGGGCCGCGCGATCCGCGCGCTGCGCGGCGGCGGCGTGATGGCCGAGGCGATGGGCGTGAACACCGCGTGGATGCGCGTCGTGATCTTCGTCTACGCGGCCGTGCTCGCAGCCGTGTCGGGCTTTCTGTACGCGCACCTGCAGCGCGCGGTGAATCCGACCCCGTTCGGCCTGAACCACGGGATCGAATTCCTGTTCATGGCGGTGGTGGGCGGCGTGTCGCACGTATGGGGCGCGGTGCTCGGCGCGGCGATCCTGACCGTGCTGCAGGACTACCTGCAGACACTGCTGCCGAAGCTGCTCGGTTCGGAAGGCAACTTCGAGATCATCGTGTTCGGCGTACTGATGGTGCTGCTGCTGCAGTACGCGCGCCAGGGCGTATGGCCGTTCGTCGCGAAGCTGTTCCCGCGCGGGCCGCGCGCGCATGTGCCGGAGCAGGCCGACCCGCTGCCGCAGCGCGCGAAGCCCGTGGCCGGCGAGCCGCTGCTCGTCGTCGACAGCGCGCGCAAGCAGTTCGGCGGACTGGTGGCCGTCAACGACGTCAGCTTCGACGTGAAAGCCGGGCAGATCATCGGGCTGATCGGCCCGAACGGCGCGGGCAAATCGACCACGTTCAACCTCGTGACCGGCGTGCTGAAGCCGACCGGCGGCGCGATCACGTTTCGTGGCGAGCGCATCGACGGGCTGACGTCGCGTCAGATCGTCCGCCGCGGCATCGGTCGCACGTTCCAGCACGTGAAGCTGTTGCCGGCGATGACGGTGCTCGAGAACGTCGCGATCGGCGCCCATCTTCGCGGTCATACGGGCGTGTGGCGCAGCATCGCGCGGCTCAATGCACACGAGGAAGCGCAGTTGCTGGCCGAAGCCGCGCGCCAGATCCGCCGCGTCGGGCTCGAGAAGCACATGTACGACGAAGCGGGCAGCCTCGCGCTCGGCCAGCAGCGGATTCTCGAAATCGCGCGGGCGCTGTGCTGTGATCCGACGTTGCTGCTGCTCGACGAGCCGGCCGCCGGCCTGCGCTACCAGGAGAAGCAGCAACTCGCCGACCTGCTGCGGCGGCTGAAGGCCGAAGGGATGAGCGTGTTGCTCGTGGAACATGACATGGATTTCGTGATGAACCTCACCGACCGGCTGGTCGTGATGGAGTTCGGCACGCGGATCGCGGAAGGGCTGCCGCAGGATGTGCAGCAGGATCCGGCCGTGCTCGAAGCGTATCTGGGCGGGGTGGAGTGATGACGGACACGACGATGCCGATTCTCGAAGTGCGCGGGCTGGCGGTGCGGTACGGGAAGGTGGAGGCGCTGCACGGGGCTGCCATCAAGGTCGGGGCGGGGCAGATCGTCAGCGTGATCGGCCCGAACGGCGCCGGTAAATCGACGCTGCTGAACGCGATCATGGGGGCGCTGCCGGTAACGGGACACGCGGCGGGCGCGGTCGTGTATCGCGGCAACGACGTCGGCGCGTTGCCGGTCGAGCAGCGCGTCGCGCGCGGAATGTGCCTCGTACCGGAAAAGCGCGAGCTGTTCAGTACGATGACGGTCGAGGACAACCTCATATTGGGCGCATATCGGCGCAAGCTGGCTGGGGAAGCGAACTTCCTCGATCAGCTCGATCACGTGTTCGCGCTGTTTCCGCGGCTGAAGGAGCGCCGCAGGCAGGCGGCCGGCACGCTGTCCGGCGGCGAGCGGCAGATGCTGGCGGTCGGCCGTGCGCTGATGGGCAAGCCCGACCTGCTGATGCTCGACGAGCCGAGTCTTGGGTTGGCGCCGCTGATCGTGAAGGAGATCTTTCATATCATCAGCGCGTTGCGCGGTACCGGCGTTGCGACGCTGCTGATCGAGCAGAACGCACGCGCGGCGCTGCAGATCTCCGACTACGGCTATGTGCTGGAGACGGGCGAGTTTGCGCTGGAAGGGCCGGCTGCCGAGCTCGCGCAGAATCCGCGTGTAATCGAGACGTATCTCGGGTTGGCGAAGAAAACCGCTTGATTGTCGGTGCGGTGGGCGGGAAACGGGCGGCGTGTTTCACGTGAAACACGCCGTTTTTGTTTGCGAGGTCGCGAGGAGGCTCGATACATCGCCGGTTCGGGACCGGGGGATAAGTCGCGCCGGAATAGTCGGAAGCTCTGTGCGGCGCTGCTCAGGCTTGTTCCACAGGCCGACGATGCGTCGCACTTCAGTGGATAAGTCCCGGGACAACCGACGGAAATGCTGTGAGGAAGAGGGCACAGGGTGTCCGGGTCGGAGTGTTGGGCTTGCCACAGACATGGGTCAGGTTAGGGTTCCACACTTGCGGGCGCGACTATCAACCCGGCTTTTGCACAGGCACGACGATGTGCGTTGAACACTCGTACACACCGCCGAAGCAGACCCGGCGCGGCAATTCGCCTTTCCCCCCTAAAAAAACGCCGAAATGCACAGACCCTACCATTCGGACGGCCTTCGGGTGAAAAGCGAACCCGCTATAATTCGGCCCATACATTTCTCTGATAGGTTCGTGCGCAGCTCTGCGTACGGAGTCCACCATGCTTTTTCCCACAGAATTTGACGTCATCGTCGTCGGTGGCGGTCACGCCGGCACGGAAGCCGCGCTGGCGTCCGCCCGTATGGGCGCAAAGACACTGCTGCTGACCCACAACATCGAAACGCTTGGGCAGATGAGCTGCAATCCGTCGATCGGCGGCATTGGCAAGGGCCATCTGGTCAAGGAAGTCGACGCGCTGGGCGGCGCAATGGCCGCCGCGACGGACGAAAGCGGTATTCAGTTCCGGATCCTCAATTCGTCGAAGGGACCGGCCGTGCGCGCGACGCGTGCGCAGGCCGATCGCATCCTGTACAAGGCCGCGATCCGCCACCGGCTCGAAAATCAGCCGAACCTGTGGCTGTTCCAGCAGGCCGTCGACGACCTGATGGTCGAAGGCGACCGCGTGGTGGGCGCCGTCACGCAGATCGGCATCCGCTTCCGCGCTCGCGCAGTCGTGCTGACGGCCGGTACGTTCCTCGACGGCAAGATCCACGTCGGCCTGAACAACTACACGGGCGGTCGCGCGGGCGATCCGGCGGCCGTGTCGCTGTCGTCGCGCCTGAAGGAGCTGAAGCTGCCGCAGGGCCGCCTGAAGACCGGTACGCCGCCGCGTATCGACGGCCGCACGATCGACTTCTCGAAGCTCGACGAGCAGCCGGGCGACCTCGATCCGATCCCCGTGTTCTCGTTCCTGGGCCGCGCGGAGCAGCATCCGCAGCAGTTGCCGTGCTGGGTCACGCATACGAACGAGCGCACGCACGACATCATTCGCGGCGGTCTCGACCGTTCGCCTATGTATACAGGCGTGATCGAAGGCGTCGGGCCGCGCTATTGCCCGTCGATCGAGGACAAGATCCATCGGTTCGCGTCGAAGGAATCGCATCAGATCTTCCTCGAGCCGGAAGGGCTGACGACCAACGAGTTCTACCCGAACGGGATCTCGACGAGCCTGCCGTTCGATGTCCAGCTCGAGCTCGTGCATTCGATGCGCGGCCTTGAGAACGCACATATCCTGCGCCCCGGTTACGCGATCGAGTACGACTACTTCGATCCGCGTGCGCTGAAGGCGTCGCTCGAGACGAAGGCGATCAACGGGCTGTTCTTTGCGGGCCAGATCAATGGCACGACCGGCTACGAGGAAGCGGCTGCGCAGGGTCTGCTGGCCGGCCTCAATGCGGGCCGCTACGTGCAAGAGAAGGATGCATGGTGCCCGCGTCGCGACCAGGCCTATCTGGGCGTGCTGGTCGACGATCTCGTCACGCGCGGCGTGGCCGAGCCGTACCGGATGTTCACGAGCCGGGCCGAGTATCGCCTGAGCCTGCGCGAAGACAACGCCGACATGCGCCTGACCGAGATCGGCCGTGAACTGGGGCTCGTTGACGACGCGCGCTGGGACGCCTTCAGCCGGAAGCGCGACGCTGTTTCACGTGAAACCGAACGCCTGAAGTCGACGTGGGTCACGCCGAAGACGCTGCCGGCGGAAGAGGCGACCGCGCTGCTCGGCAAGGCGATCGATCACGAATACAGCCTCGCCGAGCTGCTGCGGCGCCCGGGCGTGAGCTACGACGGCGTGTGCGGGCTGAAGGGCGGCGAGTGCGGTCCTGCGGAGCCGCTGACGGACGATCCGGTGCTGCTCGAGCAGATCAAGGAGCAGGTCGAGATCGCCATCAAGTATCAGGGCTATATCGAGCGTCAGGCATCCGAGATCGAGCGCAACGACGCGAACGAGAACACGCGCCTGCCGGACGGCATCGATTACCGCGAAGTCCGCGGTCTGTCGTTCGAGGTGAGCCAGAAGCTCAACGAGTTCCGGCCGGAAACGATCGGGCAGGCGTCGCGCATCTCGGGCGTCACGCCCGCGGCCATCTCGCTGCTGATGGTGCACCTGAAGCGTCGCGGCCTGGGCCGTCGTAACGGCACGGCCGCAGAGGCCGCGGAGCAGGGGGACGGCAGCGTCCCGACGCAACAATGACGGCGCGTCGCGCGCCGGCGGTTAATCGGGACGTACTGGAACAGATGCTCGTCGAAGGTACGGCGGCACTCGACCTCACGCTGACGGATACACAACGCAACCAGCTGCTCGACTATGTCGCGCTGCTCGGCAAGTGGAACGCGGTCTACAACCTGACCGCGATCCGCGACCCGAAGCAGATGCTGATCCAGCACATTCTCGATTCGCTTTCCATCGTCCCGCATCTGCGCGGCCGTGCATCGGCGCGTGTGCTCGACGTCGGCTCGGGCGGCGGGCTGCCCGGTATCGTGCTGGCGATCGTCGAGCCGGGCTGGCAGATCACGCTGAACGATATCGTGCAGAAGAAGTCTGCCTTCCAGACGCAGATGCGCGCGGAGCTGAAGCTCGCGAACCTGTCGGTCGTCACTGGGCGGGTCGAATCGCTGCAGCCGGGTGTCGACGTGCCGGAAAAATTCGACATGATCGTATCCCGCGCTTTCGCGGACCTGTCCGACTTCGTTAAACTTGCTCGACATCTGGTTGCGCCGGGCGGGTCGATCTGGGCGATGAAGGGCGTTCACCCGGACGACGAGATTGCGCGGTTGCCGGAAGGCAGCCGCGTGAAGCAGACGATCCGGCTGGCGGTGCCGATGCTCGATGCGGAGCGGCATCTGTTCGAAGTGACCGTCGACGACGCGAATTGAAGGCGCGCAGTAGCGCGCCGTTTGTTTGAAGGTAAAGGGAACACACCAACGATGGCAAAGATCTTCTGCGTTGCGAACCAGAAGGGGGGCGTCGGCAAGACGACGACATCGGTCAATCTCGCCGCAAGCCTTGCAGCGCAGGAGCAACGAGTCCTGTTGATCGATCTCGACCCGCAGGGCAACGCGACGATGGGCAGCGGGATCGACAAGGCCGCCTGCGAAGCGACCGTGTACGAAGTGCTGATCGACGGCGTGTCGGTGACCGACGCGCGCGTGCGTCCGGAAGGTGTCACTTACGACGTGCTTCCCGCGAACCGCGAGCTGTCCGGCGCCGAGATCGAGCTGATCAGCATCGACAACCGCGAGCGCCGCCTGAAGGCCGCGCTCGAGCACGTGGCCGACGACTACGATTTCGTGCTGATCGATTGCCCGCCGACGCTGTCGCTGCTGACGCTGAACGGGCTGTGCGCGGCGCATGGCGTCGTGATCCCGATGCAGTGCGAGTACTTCGCACTGGAAGGGCTGTCGGACCTCGTCAACACGATCAAGCAGGTTCACGCGAACATGAACCGCGACCTGAAGATCATCGGCTTGCTGCGCGTGATGTTCGATCCGCGCATCACGCTGCAGCAGCAAGTCTCCGATCAACTGAAAGCGCACTTCGGCGACAAGGTGTTCGACGCGGTGATTCCGCGCAACGTGCGCCTGGCGGAAGCGCCGAGTTACGGGTTGCCGGGCGTCGTGTTCGACCGCAGTTCGCGCGGTGCGCAGGCGTATATCCAGTTCGGTGCCGAGATGATCGAGCGCGTGCGCGCGTTCGAGGTGTCGTGATCCGGACATGAGCGAAGCGAGGAAGAAAGACATGAACGCGGTACCAAAGAAGAAGGGCTTGGGACGTGGCCTCGAAGCGCTGCTCGGCGGCAGTGCCGATATCACCGAAGCGGTGAAGATCGAAGGGGCACCGAACACGCTCGCGCTCGGCAAGCTGCAAGCCGGCAAGTACCAGCCGCGCACGCGGATGGACGAGGGCAGCCTGCAGGAGCTCGCGGCAAGCATTCGCGCACAGGGCGTGATGCAGCCGATCCTGGTACGGCCTATTTCATCAGACAAATACGAGATTATCGCGGGCGAGCGGCGTTTCCGTGCCGCGCGCCTGGCCGGCCTCGATGAAGTGCCGGTGCTCGTGAAGGACGTATCCGATCAGGCTGCCGCCGCGATGGCGCTGATCGAGAACATCCAGCGCGAGGACCTGAATCCGCTTGAAGAGGCGCACGGCATCCAGCGCCTGATCGACGAATTCGGTTTCACGCACGAACAGGCCGCCGAATCGGTCGGCCGTTCGCGCAGCGCGGTGTCGAACCTGCTGCGCCTGCTGAATCTCGCGTCGCCGGTGCAGACGATGCTGCTGGCCGGCGATCTCGACATGGGGCACGCGCGTGCGCTGCTCGCCGTCGATGCGGCCACGCAGATCACGCTCGCGCATCAGGTGGTCAACAAGCGCATGTCGGTGCGCGAGACCGAGAAGCTCGTCGCGCACACGACGAAGGAAGCGCCGGCCGTGAAGGCGCGTGCGAAGGACGATGGCGGTCGCGATACGCGTCGCCTCGAAGAGGAGTTGTCCGACCTGCTCGCGTCGACGGTGAAGATCAAGCTCGGCCGTCGCGGGCGAGGACAGGTGCTGATCGACTTCGGCAACCTCGACGCGCTCGAGGGCATTCTCGCGCGACTGCGCGGCAACGTCGCGACCGAAGAGTAACGGGCAACCCATGGAACAGATGGGCACACCGGCGCCGCGCCGGTGGCTCGGCTGGCTTGCGCAGGAACCGGTACTGTCGGTGCTCGCGCTTGGCCTGATCGTGCTGCAATGGGTGCGTCCGCAACCATTTTCGATACTCGCCGATCGCGTCGACTGGCAGACGGTCGCGACGCTCGCGGGCCTGTTGATGTTGACCAAGGCGCTCGAGCTGTCCGGCTGCCTGATGTGGCTCGCGCATCGCATCGTGCATCACGTGCATTCCGAGCGCGGGCTCGCGATGCTGCTGGTCGGCTTCGCCGCGGTGTTGTCGATGTGGCTCACCAACGACGTCGCGCTGTTCGTCGTCGTGCCGTTGATGGTGTCGCTGCGCGCGCTGACACCGCTGCCGTTCCGGCGGCTCGTGATCGTCGTCGCGCTGGCCGTCAATGCGGGGTCCGTCGCGACACCGCTCGGCAATCCGCAGAATCTTTTCCTGTGGCAATTGAGCGGCGTGTCGTTCGGCCGCTTCGTGGTCACGCTCGGGCCGCTCGCCCTCGCGCTGATGGCGCTGCTGCTCGTGCTGACCGCCTTGATGTTTCGCGCGAAGCCGCTCGACCTGTCCGGCGACGCTGCCGCTTTTCCCGTCCAACGCATGCACGCGCTGATCGCGGCGGTGCTGTTCGCCGCGTTCGTGCTGCTCGCCGATGCGCACCATCCGCTGCCGGGCCTCGTCGGTGTCGCGATCGTGCTGCTCGCCGTCAAACGTGACGCAGTCCTGAAGATCGACTGGCTGCTGCTGCTAATCTTCGTGCTGATGTTCGTCGTGTTGCGCAGCGCGGCTGCGCTGCCCGTGGTGCACGACGCGATTGCGCACGCGCAACTCGATTCGCCGCTACGCGTCTATGCCGCCGGTGCCGTGCTGTCGCAGGTGATCAGCAACGTGCCGGCCGCGATCCTGCTGTCGGAGTTCACGCACGACTGGCGCGCGCTTGCCTTCGGCGTATCGGTCGGCGGCTTCGGTTTCGCGATCGGCTCGCTCGCGAACCTGATCGCGGTGCGTCTTGCGAAGGAGCCGCGCATGTGGCTGCCGTTCCACCTCGTTTCGATTCCGTTCGCGCTGGTGAGCGCGGTGTTCGGCGCGTGGTTGCTCATGCACGGTTGAGCGAGGCCGGCGTATGCGGCACAGGCGCGCCGTTCGGGTGGCGGGCAGGGCGCACAGCGTTCGCGGTGATCGAGGGCCGTTGATAAGCGCTGCAATCCACAGTCGAACATCTGTGGCGGCGTGACAACTGATTGGATGAATCGATGCGCGAGCATCCGGGCGAATTTCGCGCGCCGTGCCCGGTGATTCGGTCGCGGCGTTTTGCTTGTTCCGGGGTGTCGCGCCGAGTCATTCCCGATCGCTGAATTGCAGCGAATTCCCGGCGGCGATCGCGCCGCTTCCTCCTGGCCCGCAGCGGCCATCGTTTCCCCGCATTTCCCCCATCACCGGACTTTTTCGCGCAAGAAATGCCGGTGCGAAAAACCGACCTTACAACTGTCATCGTACGTCGTCGAATCGGGCGTTTTTTCACATCATGAGGCGTCGTTTTATGCAGGTTTTTGTCGCGTCTAAAGCCTTGAATCACTTGCAACTATCGCTTACAATCGCCCGGATTTGTTAGCTAGGCACCCCTGAAAGCTTTCAGAAAGCTTGGGGTCGGGTTCAAGGATTCTGCGGAAGATTGCGATGGCGGGTCAGGCGCCGAACGACAGGCACGATGATCAGCGCACGCAACGCACCGCTTCGGCGGCCGGCGAGCGGCGTGAATCCGACGATGACTGGGATGTCGAGCAGCAAGAAGATAACAACATCGTTCCGCTTACGCGGACCGAGGCCGAAAGGCTGTTCGGTCCGAACGTGAGCAAGCCCTCGCGCGTGACCCCCTACAAGGTGGTGTTCGCGCAAGTGGTCCTGTCCCTGGTTGCAACGCTGGCGTGGTGGCTGTTTTCGAAGTCGCCGGGCGCCGCTGCGCAATCCGCGTTTCTGGGCGGAGCGATCGGCTGGGTGCCCAGTGCGGTATTCGTGGCACGACTGAAGGCAGGTGGCTCGGCCACCGTGATGAGCTGGGTGATGGGCGAAGCCCTGAAACTGGCTCTGACGGTCGGGATGTTCACCGCAGTGGCGTTCGGCTGGGCCGGCGTGCACTGGGTGCCGTTCCTCGTCACGTACCTCGTCGTGCTGAAGACGTACTGGATCGCGCTGGCCTGGCGGTAAGGAACAAGCAGCGTGCGGTTTCGACAACGAACCGCACCGGCCCGTTCCCGCAATAGCGTGTTGCGGAACGGGGCAAAACGATTTTCGACAATTTGGGTGGCATTAACGATATGGCAGCTAGCGAAGGCACGCGTGGTCCGGATCCGTCCGAGTACATTGCGCACCACTTGCAGAATTTCTCCACCTCGCATCAGACGTCGATTTTCGACATCCACGTCTGGAATATCGACACGCTGTTCTGGTCGATCGTCTGCGGCATCGTGACGATCCTCCTGCTGCGTCTGGCCGCTCGCAAGGCGACGTCGGGCGTGCCGGGCCGTTTCCAGTGCGCGATCGAGATGCTCGTCGAAATGGTCGAAGACCAGTCGAAGGCCATCGTCCACGGCAATCGCACCTTCATCGCGCCGCTCGCCCTCACGGTGTTCGTGTGGGTCGCGCTGATGAACTCCCTCGACTTCCTCCCGGTCGACCTGCCGGGCCGCGTGATCGGCCTGCTCGGTCTGTCGGACGTGATTTCCCACCATCGCATCGTCCCGACGGCCGACCTGAACGGCACGCTCGGCATCGCGCTCGGCGTGTTCGTCCTGATGATCTACTACAGCATCAAGATCAAGGGCGCGGGCGGCTTTGTGCATGAGCTGCTGTCGGCCCCGTTCGGCGCCCACCCGCTGCTGTGGATCCCGAACCTCGCGCTCAACATCGTCGAATATCTCGCAAAGACCGTCTCCCTCGGTATGCGGCTGTTCGGCAACATGTACGCGGGTGAGCTGTTGTTCCTGTTGATCGCCCTGCTCGGCAGCATGTGGAGCTTCGGTGGCGACGCAACGTTCCTCGGCTTCGTTGGTCATGTGATCGCGGGTAGCGTCTGGGCAATCTTCCACATTCTGATTGTTCTGTTGCAGGCATTCATTTTCATGATGCTGACGCTGGTGTATCTCGGCCAGGCGCACGACACGCACTAAGCGTGGCGTGCAAGAAAGAGTCTTCGTTTTAGTTTTTTAAATCTCAGTTCCAAGTCTTTTCACAAAGGAGTGATCATGCAAGCTTACATCGCCAACATCCAGGGTCTGACCGCCATCGGTATCGGCATCATCATCGGCCTGGGTGCAATCGGCGCCTGTATCGGTATCGCGCTGATGGGTGGCAAGTACATTGAAGCCTGCGCACGTCAGCCGGAACTCATCAACCCGCTGCAAACGAAGATGTTCCTGCTGGCTGGTCTGATCGACGCTGCATTCCTGATCGGCGTGGGTGTCGCAATGCTGTTCGCGTTCGCGAACCCGCTCCTGTCGAAGCTCGTCGCAGGCTAAGGTTCCTCGGAAATATGCGTCCGGCGTGAGCCGGCGCAGGGCGGAACGGAGACTTGGGGCGCTGATCGAATGCAACTCGATGAGCGCCTTACCGTTTCATTTTTCCGGAATAGCAGATAAGGAAACACCGTGAATCTCAACGCAACTCTGTTTGCGCAAATGGTCGTGTTCCTGGTCCTCGCGTGGTTCACGATGAAATTCGTGTGGCCGCCGTTGATCAACGCCCTCGACGAACGTTCGAAGAAGATCGCCGACGGCCTCGCCGCCGCCGAGAAGGGCAAGGCGGAACTCGACGCAGCGCACAAGCGCGTGGACCAGGAACTCGCGCAGGCCCGCAACGACGGCCAGCAGCGCATCGCCGACGCTGAAAAGCGTGCGCAGGCGGTCGCCGAGGAAATCAAGGCCAACGCCCAGGCTGAAGCCGCCCGCATCGTCGCCCAGGCGAAGGCGGAAGCAGAACAGCAAATCGTGAAGGCGCGTGAAGCGCTGCGTGGCGAAGTCGCCTCGCTGGCCGTGAAGGGCGCCGAGCAGATCCTGAAGCGCGAAGTCGATCAAACGGCCCACGCCCAACTGCTGAATCAACTGAAAGCCGAGCTCTGATCATGGCCGAACTTGCAACCATCGCCCGCCCTTACGCAGAAGCGCTGTTCCGCGTGGCCGAGGGAGGTGACATCGCCGCCTGGTCCACGCTCGTGCAAGAGCTGGCCCAGGTTGCGCGTCTGCCGGAAGTACTGTCGGTCGCGTCGAGCCCGAAGGTGACGCGCACGCAAGTGGCCGAGCTGCTGCTTGCTGCGGTGAAGTCGCCGGTCGCGGCCGGCGCCGAAGCGAAGAACTTCGTGCAGATGCTGGTCGACAATCATCGCATCGCGCTGCTGCCGGAAATTGCCGAGCAATTCGAGGCGCTCAAGAACGAACGTGAAGGCGCAGCCGACGCCGAGATCGTGAGCGCGTTCCCGCTGAACGGCGCGGATCTCGAGAGTCTCGTCTCGGGCCTCGAACGCAAGTTCAAGCGCAAGCTGAAACCGACGGTCGAAGTCGATTCGTCGCTGATCGGCGGCGTACGCGTGACGGTCGGCGACGAAGTGCTCGACACCTCGGTTCGCGCGCGCCTCGCATCGATGCAGGCTGCCTTGACCGCCTGAGCGCCACGCCGGCACGCAACAGAATTGACTATCAGGAGCGAATAATGCAACTCAATCCCTCTGAGATCAGCGAGCTGATCAAGAGCCGGATCCAGGGCCTTGAAGCGAGCGCAGACGTTCGCAACCAGGGCACCGTGATCTCCGTGACCGACGGTATCGTGCGTATCCACGGCCTGTCGGACGTGATGCAGGGCGAAATGCTCGAGTTTCCGGGCAACACGTTCGGCCTCGCGCTGAACCTCGAGCGCGACTCGGTCGGCGCGGTGATTCTCGGCGAATACGAACACATCTCGGAAGGCGACGTCGTCAAGACGACGGGCCGCATTCTGGAAGTCCCGGTTGGCCCGGAACTCGTCGGCCGCGTGGTCGACGCGCTCGGCAACCCGATCGACGGCAAGGGCCCGGTCAACGCGAAGCTGACCGACGCGATCGAAAAGATCGCCCCGGGCGTGATCTGGCGTAAGTCGGTGTCGCAGCCGGTGCAGACGGGTATCAAGTCGATCGACGCGATGGTGCCGATCGGCCGTGGCCAGCGTGAGCTGATCATCGGCGACCGTCAGTGCGGCAAGACCGCGGTGGCGCTCGACGCGATCATCAACCAGAAGGGCAAGGACCTGATCTGTATCTACGTCGCGATCGGCCAGAAGGCTTCGTCGATCATGAACGTGGTTCGCAAGCTCGAAGAAACGGGCGCGATGGAATACACGATCGTCGTCGCCGCTTCGGCATCGGATTCCGCCGCGATGCAGTACCTGGCACCGTACGCCGGCTGCACGATGGGCGAATACTTCCGCGACCGCGGCCAAGACGCGCTGATCATCTATGACGACTTGACCAAGCAGGCTTGGGCATACCGTCAGATCTCGCTGCTGCTGCGCCGCCCGCCGGGCCGTGAAGCGTACCCGGGCGACGTGTTCTATCTGCACTCGCGTCTGCTCGAGCGTGCGGCTCGCGTGTCGGAAGAGTACGTCGAGAAGTTCACGAACGGCGAAGTGAAGGGCAAGAGCGGCTCGCTGACGGCACTGCCGGTCATCGAAACGCAGGCTGGCGACGTGACCGCGTTCGTTCCGACGAACGTGATCTCGATTACCGACGGTCAGATCTTCCTGGAAACCGACCTGTTCAACGCAGGCATCCGCCCGGCAATCAACGCCGGCGTGTCGGTGTCGCGCGTCGGTGGCGCCGCTCAGACGAAGGTCGTGAAGAAGCTGTCGGGCGGTATCCGTACCGACCTCGCGCAGTACCGTGAACTGGCCGCATTCGCGCAGTTCGCATCGGACCTCGACGAAGCGACCCGCAAGCAGCTCGAGCGCGGCCGCCGCGTGACGGAACTGCTGAAGCAGCCGCAGTACCAGCCGCTGCAGGTCTGGGAACTGGCCGTGTCGCTGTACGCCGCGAACAACGGCTACCTCGACGATCTCGACGTCAAGCAAGTGCTGCCGTTCGAGAAGGGCCTGCGCGACAACCTGAAGACCAGCCACGCTGACCTCATCAAGCGCATCGAAGACACCAAGGATCTCTCGAAGGACGACGAAGGCGCGCTGCGCGCGGCGATCGAATCCTTCAAGAAGTCCGGTGCCTATTGATCCGCGAGTGACACACTGAGGCCGCGCGGGGGCTGATGCGCCCGCGCCGCTTCGGTGAGCGATGCATGAGCCCCGAGTAAAGCACTAACTCGGGGCGCAAAGGAGCAAGCTATGGCTGGAATGAAGGAAATTCGCGGCAAGATCAAGAGCGTGCAGAACACGCGCAAGATCACGAAGGCGATGGAGATGGTGGCTGCATCGAAGATGCGTCGCGCGCAGGAACGCATGCGCGCCGCTCGTCCGTATGCAGACAAGGTCCGTGCCATCGCCGCGCACATGAGCCGCGCAAACCCGGAGTACCGCCACCCGTTCATGGTGGCGAACGAAGGCGTGAACACGGCCGGCATCATCCTCGTCACGACGGACAAGGGTCTGTGCGGCGGTCTGAACACCAACGTGCTGCGTGCGACGGTGCAGAAGTTCAAGGAGCTGGAAGAGAAGGGCCAGAAGGTCGAAGCCACCGCGATCGGTAGCAAGGGCCTCGGGTTCCTGAACCGCTTCGGCGCGAAGGTGATGTCGCAGGTCGTGCACCTCGGCGACACCCCGCACCTGGACAAGTTGATCGGCGCCGTGAAGACGCAGCTCGATCTGTACTCGGAAGGCAAGCTGTCGGCGGTTTATATCGCGTACACGCGCTTCGTCAACACGATGAAGCAGGAAGCCGTGATCGAGCAACTGCTGCCGCTGTCGTCGGACCACTTCGATGCGGATGACGGCACGCCGTCGACGTCGTGGGATTACATCTACGAGCCGGACGCGCAGGCAGTCGTCGACGAACTGCTCGTGCGTTACGTCGAGGCGCTGGTGTACCAGGCCGTCGCGGAGAACATGGCGTCCGAGCAATCGGCGCGCATGGTCGCGATGAAGGCCGCGTCCGACAACGCGAAGACGGTGATCAGCGAACTGCAGCTCGTGTACAACAAGAGCCGCCAGGCCGCGATTACGAAAGAACTGTCGGAGATCGTCGGCGGCGCAGCCGCTGTTTAAGCGCGCGCCCGGGACGACAACTGCGCCTTTGCGCGAGTAAAGAATCAGGTATTTAAAGGAAAAGCGATGAGTACTGCTGCTTTGGTAGAAGGCAAGATCGTACAGTGCATCGGCGCCGTTATCGACGTGGAATTCCCGCGCGACAGCATGCCGAAGATCTACGACGCGCTTATTCTCGATGGCTCGGAACTGACGCTCGAAGTCCAGCAGCAGCTGGGCGACGGCGTGGTCCGTACCATTTGTCTGGGTGCATCCGACGGCCTGCGCCGCGGCCTGACCGTGAAGAACACGGCCAAGCCGATCTCGGTGCCGGTCGGCAAGCCGACCCTCGGTCGTATCATGGACGTGCTCGGCCGTCCGATCGACGAAGCCGGCCCGATCGAGAGCGACGTGACGCGTTCGATCCACCAGAAGGCACCGGCGTTCGACGAACTGTCGCCGTCGACCGAACTGCTCGAAACGGGTATCAAGGTCATCGACCTGATCTGCCCGTTCGCAAAGGGCGGCAAGGTTGGCCTGTTCGGTGGTGCAGGCGTGGGCAAGACCGTCAACATGATGGAGCTCATCAACAACATCGCGAAGGAGCACGGCGGTTACTCCGTGTTCGCGGGCGTGGGCGAGCGTACCCGTGAAGGGAATGACTTCTACCACGAAATGAAGGACTCGAACGTTCTCGACAAGGTCGCGCTGGTGTACGGCCAGATGAACGAGCCGCCGGGCAACCGTCTGCGCGTCGCGCTGACCGGCCTGACGATGGCTGAGCACTTCCGTGACGAAGGCCTCGACGTGCTGTTCTTCGTCGACAACATCTACCGTTTCACGCTGGCCGGTACCGAAGTGTCGGCACTGCTCGGCCGTATGCCGTCGGCAGTGGGCTATCAGCCGACGCTGGCTGAAGAAATGGGCAAGCTGCAAGAGCGCATCACGTCGACCAAGAAGGGCTCGATTACGTCGGTTCAGGCCGTGTACGTCCCTGCGGACGACTTGACCGACCCGTCGCCGGCAACCACCTTCGGCCACTTGGACGCAACCGTCGTTCTGTCGCGTGACATCGCTTCGCTGGGTATCTACCCGGCGGTCGACCCGCTCGACTCGACGTCGCGCCAGATCGACCCGAACGTGATCGGTGAAGAGCACTACTCGATCACCCGTCGCGTTCAGCAGACGCTGCAGCGCTACAAGGAACTGCGCGACATCATCGCGATTCTGGGCATGGACGAACTGTCGCCGGAAGACAAGCTGTCGGTCGCACGTGCGCGTAAGATCCAGCGTTTCCTGTCGCAGCCGTTCCACGTCGCTGAAGTGTTCACGGGCTCGCCGGGCAAGTACGTGCCGCTGAAGGAAACGATCCGTGGCTTCAAGATGATCGTCGACGGCGAGTGCGACCACCTGCCGGAACAGGCGTTCTACATGGTCGGCACGATCGACGAAGCCTTCGAAAAGGCCAAGAAGATCCAGTAAGGGTCTGAGTGGTAGCACGCTGGCGCGATCCGGCCACGGTGTAGTGAATCACTGTTGTCGATTTGCTTCACGGCGGGTCGCGCCGACCGCAACACGCTCAACCAGGAGTCGATATGGCAACCATCAAAGTAGACGTCGTCAGCGCGGAAGAGCAGATCTTCTCGGGCGAGGCGAAATTCGTCGCGCTGCCGGGCGAAACGGGTGAGCTGGGTATTCTGCCGGGTCACACGCCGCTGATCACGCGGATTCGTCCGGGTGCGGTGCGCATCGAAGTCGAGGGCGGCAACGACGAATTCGTGTTCGTCGCGGGCGGCATTCTCGAAGTGCAGCCGGGCGCCGTGACGGTGCTCGCCGATACCGCGATCCGCGGCAAGGACCTCGACGCGGCGAAAGCCGAGGAAGCGCGCAAGCGTGCCGAGGAAACGCTGCAGAACGCGAAGTCGGACCTCGACCTCGCAAAGGCGCAATCCGAGCTCGCGACCGCGATGGCGCAGCTCGAAGCGATCCAGCGTCTGGCGAAGATCCGCAGCCGGCACTGAGCCGCGCCGCGTATCCCGCGAAAGAAAGCAGCCTTCGGGCTGCTTTTTTTTCGCCTGCCGTTTTTGTCTGCGGTTTGCGGGCCGGATCATATCGTCCGGTCATGCTATTTCACCCGTCCGTCGCGATTCGATGTCAGAGTGTCGTCAGCGGAGCGCGGCATCATCCGCACAGAGACTGTCCGCCGCGCTCGCGGCGGGGCAGGCGCGCGCATCAGCCGCGTGCCGGGCCGATCAGACAAAAACGGACGGAGACATCGATGGCAGCAGACCTTGGCAAGGGGGCGCTGATCGCGCCCGAAAACGGACTGTCGTACGTGCGCGGCGCGACCGACGTGCCGCTATCCGAAGCGACGATCAGCCGGTTCCTGCTCGATACGGCCGGCCGTTTTCCCGACCGTCCGGCCGTCGTGTTCCGCGAGCAGCAGGTGCGCTGGACCTGGCGCGCGTTCGCGAACGAGGTCGACGTGCTGGCGGCAGGGCTCGCCGCACTCGGGATCGTGAAGGGCGACTGCGTCGGCATCTGGTCGCCGAACCGCAGCGAATGGCTGCTCACGCAGTTCGCGACTGCGCGGATCGGCGCCGTGCTCGTCAACATCAATCCGGCCTACCGGCTATCGGAACTCGAATACGCGCTGAACAAGGTCGGCTGCAAGGCCGTGATCGCGGCCGAGCGCTTCAAGACGTCCGCGTACGTCGAGATGCTGCAGACCATCGCGCCGGAGCTCGCGACTGCGACGCCGGGTGATCTGCACGCGGCGCGCGTGCCGAGCCTGCGCACGATCGTGTCGATGGGCGAGGTGGCGCCCGCCGGCATGTTCCGCTTCGCGGACGTGATGGCGCGCGGCCGCCAGGCCGTCGATTCCGCGCTGCTCGATGCGATCGGCGCGACGCTCACGGCCAACGATCCGATCAATATCCAGTTCACGAGCGGCACGACCGGCAGCCCGAAGGGCGCGACGCTCACGCACCGCAACGTCGTCAACAACGCGCGCTCGATCGCGATGGCGATGCGTTTCACCGAACAGGATTCGCTCTGCATCCCGGTGCCGCTCTATCACTGCTTCGGGATGGTGCTGGCCGTGCTCGCCTGCGTGTCGAAGGGCGCCGCGATGGTGTTTCCCGGCGAAGCGTTCGACCCGGTCGCGACGCTCGCGGCGGTGGCCGAAGAACGCTGCACCGCGCTGCACGGCGTGCCGACGATGTTCATCGCGGAGCTCGACCATCCGGCATTCTCGAAATTCGACCTGTCGACGCTGCGCACCGGGATCATGGCCGGCTCGCCGTGCCCGATCGAGACGATGAAGCGCGTCGTGTCGCAGATGCATCTTTCTGAAATCACGATCGCGTACGGGATGACGGAGACGAGCCCCGTGTCGTTCCAGAGCTCGACCGACGATCCGCTGGAAAAGCGCACGACGACGGTCGGCCGCATCCAGCCGCATCTCGAAGTGAAGATCGTCGATCCGGCCGGCGACATCGTGCCGGTCGGCGCGACGGGCGAGCTGTGCACGAAGGGCTATTCGGTGATGCTCGGCTACTGGGACGACGACGCGAAGACGCGCGAGGTGCTGGTCGACGGCTGGATGCATACGGGCGACCTCGCGACGCTCGACGAGGACGGCTACTGCAACATCGTCGGCCGCCTGAAGGACATGGTGATTCGCGGCGGCGAGAACGTTTATCCGCGCGAGATCGAGGAATTCCTGTTCCGCCATCCGAAGATCCAGAGCGCGCAGGTATTCGGCGTGCCCGATGCGAAGTACGGCGAGGAGCTGTGCGCGTGGATCGTGCTGCGCGCGGACGAGCAGATGACCGAGGACGACGTGCGCGCGTTCTGCAACGGGCAGATCGCGCACTACAAGATTCCGCGCTATATCCGCTTCGTCGACGAGCTACCGATGACGGTGACGGGCAAGGTGCAGAAGTTCGTGATGCGCGACCGGATGATCGAGGAACTGAAGCTCGCCGTGCAGAAGACTGCTTGAAGCGGGACGGTGCGGGAAAATGCGGGAGAACGTGGCGGCCTGCGGGCCGCCCTATGCAGGTCGCTACGTTTTCGATGGACGAAAAAAAGCGGGCTTATTAGCCCGCTAAAAACCACACGCTACGGGGTTAGCGCGAGGAGACCAAAGATGAAACCGGATCCGGCGGGGAGCCGGAAACGACTCCAACAGGGATGCCCCTCGGAAGGGCTTCGGTACGTGACCGACTGGCTCGCAGCGCTTCGCGTCCGCTCACACTTGGCACACGAGACCGCATCCGTGTTGAAACCGTTGAGGCCCATTGTGGGCGAATTAATGACCCGTGGCGGTAACAAAGTGTTTCAGGTTGTAACGCCCGCCAGATAAGGCTTTCCGGGATTTTTTGCTGTTTTCGGGGTCCTGAAAAAGGTCATATTTACCCATCTTTTCCGATGCGTTTTCAAGGCATGCGCACGATGCGTTTTTCACGCGTATCGGGCGCGATGAATTGCCGATTTTCACGCGAGAAAGTGCACGGCGTGATCGATACCGCACATGACGATTCATTCGTCGGAAAGATTTTGAAACGTGATCGGAACGCGCGAAAGTCGGCCGATCGGCCAATCCGGCGGGTTTTGCGCCGGTGACGGGTGGGGCGGCGCCAAGGGAAGGTGTAACGGCGGCATGCCGGTCGCCGCCTCAGACGAGATGTCGGCACCCGGCGACTGCGGGGTCGGTGCCCGTTATCGGCCGCCGAGACGCGCGTCCGATTACTTCAACCACTTGTCCGAAATCGCCTGATATTCACCGGTGGACAGCGCGAGATGCAGCCACTGGTCGACGTACTGCTGGAACACGACGTCGCCGCGCGGCACCATGTACGCCTTCTCGCCGAACTGGAACGGCTTGTCCGGATGCACCGAGCACAGGCCCGGATTCAGCTTTTGCTGCAGCTGCGTCTCGGACGCATCCGTCACCATCACGTCGGCCTTGCCGGCGAGGATCTGCTTGAAGATCGTCACGTTGTCCGGATAGACGGTCAGGTTCGCGTGCGTGAAGAACTGCTTCGCGAACCGCTCGTTGGTGCCGCCCGGATTCACGATCACGCGCGTCTCGGGCCGGTCGATCTGCGCGACGCTCTGGTACTTGTCGGCATCCGCGCAGCGCACGATCGGCGTCTTGCCGTCGACCACGTACGGCTGCGTGAAGAACACGCGCTTCTGGCGCTCGAGCGTCGTCGATATGCCGCCCACCGCGATGTCGCACTTCGCGACGAAGTCGTTGGTGAGGTTCGACCAGCTTGTCTTCACGTAATCGGTCTTCACGCCGAGCGATTTCGCGAGCGATTCGGCCATGTCGATGTCGATGCCCTCGAAGCGGCCGTCCGCGCGGTAGTACGAATACGGCTTGTAGTCGCCCGTCGTGCACACGCGCAGCGCGCCGCGCGCGAGCACGTCGTCGAGCCGCGAGCCGGCGGCCGGCGCGGTCGTGGCGGTGCCGGCCGCGGTCTGCGCGTGCGCGGCAGTGCAGCACAGCAATGCGGCTGCGGCGAGCGTGGCGAATGTCTTCATCGGTCTCCTCCTTCGTTCGGTTCGATATCAGCGTCCGATCATAACGGAGCCATCGCGCGCGTCATATGGCCGCCATCGCATCGGCATACGCAGCCGCGCGGCCGCGCTCCGGTAAAATGCCGCTTTGCCTTCGCATCGTCGCTCCTACCGTGGCCCATAACCTGCTCAACGACACCTTCCTGCGTGCGCTTCTGCGCGAGCCGACCGACTACACGCCGATCTGGCTGATGCGCCAGGCCGGCCGCTACCTGCCCGAATACAACGCGACGCGCGCGCGCGCCGGCAGCTTCCTCGGCCTCGCCAAGAATCCCGACTACGCGACCGAAGTGACGCTGCAGCCGCTCGAGCGCTTCCCGCTCGACGCCGCGATCCTGTTCTCGGACATCCTGACGATTCCCGACGCGATGGGGCTCGGCCTCGACTTCCAGGTCGGCGAAGGGCCGAAGTTCGCGCATCCGGTGCGCACCGAGGCCGACGTCGCGAAGCTCGCGGTGCCGGACATCGAGGAGACGCTCGGCTACGTGACGGGCGCCGTGCGCGAGATCCGCCGCGCGCTCACCGACGGCCAGGGCCGTCAGCGCGTGCCGCTGATCGGCTTCTCGGGCAGCCCGTGGACGCTCGCGTGCTACATGGTCGAAGGCGGTGGCTCGGACGATTTCCGCACGGTGAAGTCGATGGCGTATTCGCGCCCCGACCTGATGCACCGGATCCTCGACGTGAACGCGCAGGCGGTGGCCGCATACCTGAACGCGCAGATCGAAGCGGGCGCGCAGGCCGTGATGATCTTCGATACGTGGGGCGGCGCGCTGGCCGACGGCGCGTACCAGCGTTTCTCGCTCGATTACATCCGCCGCGTGGTGTCGCAGCTCAAGCGCGAGCACGACGGCGAGCGCGTGCCGGTAATCACGTTCACGAAGGGCGGCGGCCTGTGGCTCGAGGAGATCGCGGCGACCGGCGTCGATGCGGTCGGGCTCGACTGGACGGTCAACCTCGGCGCCGCGCGCGAGCGCGTCGCGGGGCGCGTGGCGCTGCAGGGCAACCTCGACCCGACGATCCTGTTTGCGCCGCCGGCCGCAGTGCGCGAACAGGCGCGCGCGGTGCTCGACAGCTACGGCAACCATCCGGGCCACGTGTTCAACCTCGGGCACGGTATTTCGCAATTCACGTCACCCGATCACGTCGCCGAACTCGTCGACGAAGTGCATACCCACAGCCGCGCGATCCTTAGCGGAGCGGCGGGCTGAACGCAAGCGCCGTCATGCTGCGCTGCGGAATGACGACGTTTCGTTATTGAAACTAAACACGACGCGACCCCGCTCCCGTTGCCGATTCGGTGCTTGTCAAGACTTGACTTATACACATTTTCCACGTTGCAGCGCGGTAGAGCCCCGTATCGGTCAATTTGTCTCGCTATGGTTGGGTAATTTGAATAGCAGCCTTATGGAATAAGGCTTCGCGGGGCACCGCGGCAAGCGGCGAAAAACAGCGGAAAGCACGGCCCCGCGCGCGTTGCGGCCGTTGAGCGGCGAGTTCTCAACAAAGTTATCCACAGGCTGGGCAGGGTATACGGCGATTCCTAATGCGAATCCAAAACTTAGCGCCGAATCTGAAGTTTTACTTTAAGTTCGCCGTCGCGATGCGGGCGCGGATGCAAGCCGTCCGTCCCTTGCGTGCCGCCGTTGCCGGAGCGTCTCGATGAGCGGCACCTACCTGCGCGTGGCGCTCGACCATCCGCTCGCGACCCTGTTCGACTACCGCTGCGACGTGCAGCCAGCGCCCGTGCCCGGCACGCTCGTGCAGGTGCCGTTCGGCAAGCGGCAGGCCGTCGGGCTCGTCTGCGAAGTCACCACTCACACCGATGTGCCGCCGTCGCGGCTGCGCGCGGTCGACGCGATCTGTGCCGACCTGCCGCCGCTGTCGACGGACTGGCTCGCGCTCGTGTCGTTTGCCGCCGACTACTATCAGCGCGGGCGCGGCGAGGTCGCGTTGCCGGCGCTGCCGCAGGCGCTGCGCGACGCCGGGCGTTGGGGGCGGCTGCTCGCGCCGGAAGTGCGCTACCGGCCGACCGAAGCCGGCCGCGCGGCGCTGCCCGATGCGTTGCCTGCGCGCGGCGCGGCGCTGCGCCGGCTCGCGCAGGCGCTGGTCGACACCGGCTCGCTGACGCTGCCCGACGCGCGTGCGCTGCATCCGAAGGCGGCCGCGACGCTCGACGACTGGGCGGCGCGCGGCTGGGTCGACGTCGAGGAAATCGGTTGGGCCGATGCGCCTGTGGCCAAACCTGTGGATAACCTGTCGACAAGCGGTGGACGCGCTGTGCCGCCGGCGTTGACGGACCAGCAGGCCGAGGCGCTCGACGCGATCCGCGCCGCGCAGGGCTTCGCGCCGTTCCTGCTGCACGGCGTGACGGGCAGCGGCAAGACCGAGGTCTACTTGCATGCGCTCGCATCGCTGCTCGACGCGCGGCCGGACGCGCAGGCGCTCGTGCTCGTGCCTGAAATCAACCTGACGCCGCAGTTCGAGGCCGCGTTTCGCGCGCGCTTCGCGGGCGCGCTCGCCGACGACGCGATCGTCACGCTGCACAGCGGGCTCGCCGAAGGCGAGCGGGCGCGCAACTGGCTCGCCGCGCACACGGGCCGCGCGCGGATCGTGCTCGGCACGCGCCTCGCGGTGCTCGCGTCGATGCCGACGCTCGCGCTGATCGTCGTCGACGAAGAGCACGAGCCCGCGTACAAGCAGCAGGAAGGGCTGCGCTATTCGGCGCGCGACCTGGCCGTGTGGCGCGCGAAGCAGCTCGGCATCACCATCGTGCTCGGCTCGGCCACGCCGTCGCTCGAAAGCTGGTGGCAGGCCGAGCAGGGGCGCTACACGCGGCTCACGCTGTCGCGCCGCGCGGTGGCCGACGCGACGCTGCCGACCGTGCGGCTGATCGATCTCGAAGAAGAGCGGCGGCGCGGGCGCGCGTCGATGGGCGGGCTGTCGGGGCCGCTCGTCGCGGCGCTGAAGGCGCGGCTCGAGCGCGGCGAACAGAGCCTCGTATTCCTGAACCGGCGCGGTTACGCGCCGCAGCTCGCGTGCGACGCATGCGGCTGGGTGGCCGGCTGCCCGCGCTGCAGCGCGTATGTCGTGCTGCACAAGCCCGAGCATGCGCTGCGCTGCCATCACTGCGGCTGGGAAGCGCGCATTCCGCGCTCGTGCCCCGAGTGCGGGAACGTCGACATCGCGCCGCTCGGGCGCGGCACGCAGCGCATCGAGGAGGCGCTTGCCGAGGCCGTGCCGGGCGCGCGGATTCTGCGGATCGACGCGGACAGCACACGCCGCAAGGGCAGCGCGCAGGCGCTGTTCTCGGATGTGCATGCGGGCGAGGTCGACATCCTGGTCGGCACGCAGATGATCGCGAAGGGGCACGACTTCCAGCGCGTGTCGCTCGTCGGCGTGCTCAATGCCGATACCGCGCTGTTCTCGCACGACTTCCGCGCGAGCGAGCGGCTGTTCGCGCAGCTGATGCAGGTGAGCGGCCGCGCGGGGCGCGCCGGGCTGCCGGGCGAGGTGATGGTGCAGACGCGCTACCCGCGTCACGCGCTGTACCACGCGCTCGGGCGGCAGGACTACGTGGGCTTCGCGAATTCGACGCTCGGCGAGCGTCGCGACGCGCACCTGCCGCCGTTCGTCTACCAGGCGCTGCTGCGCGCCGAAGGGCGCACGCTCGACGCGGCGCTCGCGTTCCTGCAGCAGGCCGCGGCCGCGTTGCCGGGGCTGCCGGGCGCCGATCGCGTGACCGTGTACGACGCGGTGCCGATGACGATCGTGAAGGTCGCGAACGTCCATCGCGCGCAGTTGCTGCTCGAAAGCGCGTCGCGGGCGGCGCTGCAGCATGCGCTGCGCGCATGGCAGCCTGAGCTGCGCGCGCTGAAGGGCGTGCTGCGGTGGAGCGTCGAGGTCGATCCGCTGGATATCTGAGCGGCGCGGCGGCGACCGGTATGGGACATTGCCTGCCGCCTGCCGCCTGCCGCCTGCCGCCTGCCGCCTGCCGCCCGAGGCCCGAGGCCCGAGGCCCAGCGCCCCACGCCCCACGCCCCACGCCCCACGCCCCACGCCCCACGCCCCACGCCCGGCACGATCCGCGATCCGCGATCCCGCTGCCGGAGGCCCATTCCACCCCTGCTGCGCCCCCACCCACCCATCCAGTGCAACCCGTTTTCCCCCGCGGCTCTATACACCGCAGGTTGCCCACGCGCGTCGAACCGACCCGATCAGGGAAAACACCGAGCCTTCGACCACGGGCAACCCCTAGGTTGCAACTGCATAAGTGTCTGATTATATTGGCTAACTCATGGGTGCAACCTGCCTCTCAATTTGGTTGCACCTTTTTATTGCGTGCCGTAGGATTTCGCGCATCCTCTCACACCACATTGCCGGGCTCGCACCGGCGCACGAACCCACCATGGCAAGCACGACTCTCGGCGTCAAAGTCGACGACCTTCTCCGCTCGCGCCTCAAGGACGCTGCCGCGCGTCTCGAGCGCACTCCTCACTGGCTGATCAAGCAGGCGATCTTCGCGTATCTCGAGCGGATCGAGCACGGCCAGCTGCCGCCCGAGCTGTCGGGCCACAGCGGCGTGACGGAGCTCGCCGACGGTCAAGCCGCGGACAGCGACGACGACAACTCGCCGCATCCGTTCCTCGAGTTCGCGCAGAACGTGCAGCCGCAATCGGTGCTGCGCGCGGCGATCACGGCCGCGTACCGCCGCCCCGAACCGGAGTGCGTGCCGTTCCTGCTCGGCCAGGCGCGCCTGCCCGCGAACCTGCAGGCGGACGCGCAGGCGCTCGCGACGAAGCTGGTCGAGGCGCTGCGCGAGAAGAGCTCGGGCGGCGGCGTCGAGGGGCTGATCCACGAGTTCTCGCTGTCGAGCCAGGAAGGCGTCGCGCTGATGTGTCTCGCCGAAGCGCTGCTGCGCATTCCCGATCGCGCGACGCGCGATGCGCTGATCCGCGACAAGATCAGCAAGGGCGACTGGCGTTCGCACGTCGGCCACGCGCCGTCGCTGTTCGTGAACGCGGCGACCTGGGGGCTGATGATCACCGGCAAGCTCGTGACGACCAACAGCGAAGCCGGCCTGTCGTCGGCGCTCACGCGCCTGATCGGCCGCGGCGGCGAGCCGCTGATCCGCAAGGGCGTCGACATGGCGATGCGCCTGATGGGCGAGCAGTTCGTCACCGGCGAAACGATTTCCGAAGCGCTCGCGAACAGCCGCAAGTACGAAGCGCGCGGCTTCCGCTACTCGTACGACATGCTCGGCGAAGCGGCGACGACCGAAGAGGACGCGCAGCGCTACTACGCATCGTACGAACAGGCGATCCACGCGATCGGCAAGGCGGCCGGCGGCCGCGGCATCTACGAAGGCCCGGGCATCTCGATCAAGCTGTCGGCGCTGCATGCGCGCTACTCGCGCTCGCAGCAGGACCGCACGATGAGCGAGCTGCTGCCGCGCGTGCGTGCGCTCGCGCTGCTCGCGCGCCGCTACGATATCGGCCTGAACATCGACGCGGAGGAAGCCGATCGTCTCGAACTGTCGCTCGACCTGCTCGAGGCGCTGTGCTTCGATCCGGATCTCGCGGGCTGGAACGGCATTGGCTTCGTCGTGCAGGGTTACCAGAAGCGCTGTCCGTTCGTGATCGACTACCTGATCGATCTCGCGCGCCGCAGCCGTCACCGCCTGATGATCCGTCTGGTGAAGGGCGCGTACTGGGACTCCGAGATCAAGCGTGCACAGGTCGACGGCCTCGAAGGTTATCCGGTCTATACACGCAAGATCTACACGGACGTGTCGTACCTCGCATGCGCGAAGAAGCTGCTCGCGGCGCCGGACGCCGTGTACCCGCAGTTCGCGACGCACAACGCATACACGCTGGCCGCGATCTACCAGCTCGCGGGCCAGAACTACTACCCGGGCCAGTACGAATTCCAGTGCCTGCACGGGATGGGCGAGCCGCTGTACGAGGAAGTCACGGGTCGCGACAAGCTGAATCGTCCGTGCCGCGTGTATGCGCCGGTCGGCACGCACGAGACGCTGCTCGCGTACCTCGTGCGCCGGTTGCTGGAGAACGGCGCGAACACGTCGTTCGTGAACCGCATCGCCGACAAGACCGTGTCGGTGAAGGAGCTGGTTGCCGATCCGGCGGATGAAGCGATGAAGGTCGTGCCGCTCGGCGCGCCGCACGCGAAGATCCCGCTGCCGCGCAACCTGTACGGCGACGAGCGTCCCAATTCGATGGGCCTCGACCTGTCGAACGAACACCGTCTCGCGTCGCTGTCGTCCGCGCTGCTCGCGAGCGCGCACCATCCGTGGCGCGCGGCGCCGATGCTGGCCGACGACGCGCTCGCCGACGCCCCGGCACGCGACGTACGCAACCCGGCCGACCAGCGAGACGTGGTCGGCACGGTCAGCGAAGCGACGGCCGAACACGTGAGCGCGGCGCTCGCGCACGCGGTGGCCGCCGCGCCGATCTGGCAGGCGACGCCGGTCGATGCGCGCGCCGATTGCCTGGTGCGCGCGGCCGATCTGCTCGAAGCGCAGATGCACACGCTGATGGGCCTGATCGTGCGCGAAGCCGGCAAGTCGCTGCAGAACGCGATCGCCGAAATCCGCGAAGCGGTCGACTTCCTGCGCTACTACGCGGCGCAGATCCGCGGCGAATTCTCGAACGACACGCATCGTCCGCTCGGCCCCGTGGTCTGCATCAGCCCGTGGAACTTCCCGCTTGCGATCTTCATGGGCCAGGTGGCCGCGGCGCTCGCGGCCGGCAACACGGTGCTCGCGAAGCCGGCCGAACAGACGCCGCTGATCGCCGCGCAGGCCGTGCGGCTGCTGCGCGAGGCCGGCGTGCCGGCCGGCGCGGTGCAGCTGCTGCCGGGCACGGGCGAAACCGTCGGCGCGGCGCTGGTCGCCGATCCGCGCACGCGTGCGGTGATGTTCACGGGCTCGACCGAAGTCGCGCGCCTGATCAACAAGACGCTGTCCGCGCGCCTCGACCCGGACGGCAAGCCGATTCCGCTGATCGCCGAAACGGGCGGTCAGAACGCGATGATCGTCGACTCGTCGGCGCTCGCGGAGCAGGTCGTCGCGGACGTGATGCAGTCGTCGTTCGATTCGGCCGGTCAACGGTGTTCGGCGCTGCGCGTTCTGTGTCTGCAGGACGACGTCGCGGATCGCACGCTGACGATGCTCAAGGGCGCGATGCACGAGCTGGCGCTCGGCAACCCCGACCGCCTGTCGACCGACGTCGGCCCGGTGATCGACGCCGAAGCGAAGCAGACGATCGACACGCACGTCGCGACGATGAAGGACAAGGGCCACACGGTCACGCAACTGCCGTCGCCGGAGGCGTGCGCGCACGGCACGTTCGTGCCGCCGACGCTGATCGAGATCGGCAGCATCGACGAGCTCAAGCGTGAAGTGTTCGGCCCCGTGCTGCACGTGGTGCGCTACCGCCGCAACCAGCTCGACAAGCTGCTCGAGCAGATCCGCGCGACGGGCTACGGCCTGACGCTCGGCATCCACACGCGGATCGACGAGACGATCGCGCACGTGATCTCGAATGCGCACGTGGGCAACATCTACGTGAACCGCAACGTGATCGGCGCGGTGGTCGGCGTGCAGCCGTTCGGCGGCGAAGGGCTGTCGGGCACGGGCCCGAAGGCCGGCGGCGCGCTGTACCTGCAGCGTCTGCTCGCGACGCGTCCGTCGGGCCTGCCGCGCTCGCTCGCGCAGTCGCTGATCGCCGACGGCGCGACCGAAAGCGATGCGCGCGGCAACCCGGCGGCAGCGCTCACGACGCTGCGCGACTGGCTGATCGAGCAGCGCGAGCCGGCGCTGGCCGCGCGTTGCGACGGCTATCTCGCGCAGGTGCCGGCCGGCGCGACCGCCGTGCTGACCGGCCCGACGGGCGAGCGAAACACGTATACACTCGGCCCGCGCGGCACGGTGCTGTGTGTCGCGGCCACGCCGGGCGGCGCGCGTGCGCAGTTCGCGGCGGTGCTGGCGACGGGCAACCGCGCGTTGTTTGCCGGCGCGGCGGGCGAGGCGCTGGTCGCTGCGCTGCCGGCGTCGCTGAAGGCGCACGCGGCCGTGCGCAAGCAGGCCGACGCGCCATTCGACGCGGTGCTGTTCGAAGGCGACAGCGACGAGCTGCAGACGCTCGTGAAGGACGTCGCGCAGCGGCCGGGCCCGATCGTGTCGGTGCAGGGCGTGTCGGTGGGCGCGTTCGAGAACGGCGACGCGGAAGACTATGCGCTCGAGCGGCTCTTGACGGAGCGCTCGGTGAGCGTGAATACGGCCGCGGCGGGCGGCAATGCGAATTTGATGACGATCGGCTGATCATCCTTGCCGTTCGGATCAAACAAAGGAAGCGGCCAGGCGATCCCTAAGCCGCTCCATTTACCCTGGTACCAAGGAGATGCTATGCAACACACGATGAAAAAGGTGGCAGGCGCGACGTTCGTCGCGGTCATGTCGCTGGCGGGGACGGCCCATGCGGATGACGTGAAGATCGGTTACGCAGGGCCGATGACGGGCGCGCAGGCGCACTACGGCAAGGATATGCAGAACGGGATCGTGCTCGCGCTGGAAGACTTCAACGCGACCAACCCGAAGATCGGCGGCAAGCCGGTGAAGTTCGTGCTCAACACGCAGGACGACCAGGCCGACCCGCGCACGGGCACGACGGTGGCGCAGAAGCTCGTCGACGACGGCATCAAGGGCATGCTCGGCCACTTCAACTCGGGCACGACGATTCCCGCCTCGCGCATCTACGCGAACGCGGGCATTCCGGAAATCGCGATGGCGACGGCGCCGGAATACACGCAGCAGGGTTACAAGACGACCTTCCGCATGATGACGTCCGACACGCAGCAGGGCGCGGTGGCCGGCACGTTCGCGTCGAAGGATCTCGGCATGAAGAAGATCGCGATCGTCGACGACCGCACGGCCTACGGCCAGGGTCTTGCCGACCAGTTCGAGAAGGCCGCGAAGGCCGGCGGCGCGACGATCGTCGACCGCGAATTCACGAACGACAAGGCCGTCGACTTCAAGGCGATCCTGACCAAGCTGAAGGCCGTGAAGCCGGATCTCGTCTACTACGGCGGCGCGGATTCGCAGGCAGCGCCGATGGTCAAGCAGATGAAGACGCTCGGCATCACCGCACCGCTGATGAGCGGCGAAATGGTGAAGACGCCGACGTTCCTGAAGATTGCGGGCAATGCATCGGAAGGCACGATCGCATCGCTGGCCGGCCTCCCGCTGGAAGAAATGCCGGGCGGCAAGGCTTACGCCGACAAGTACAAGAAGCGCTTCAGCGAAGACGTGCAGACGTACTCGCCGTACGCGTACGACGGCGCGATGGCGATGCTGAACGCGATGAAGAAGGCCGATTCGACCGATCCGGCGAAGTACCTGCCGGTGCTCGCGAAGACCGACATGGCCGGCGTCACGTCGACGCACGTCGCGTACGACGCGAAGGGCGACCTGAAGAACGGCGGCATCACGATGTACAAGGTCGAGAAGGGCGAGTGGAAGCCGCTGAAGAGCATCGGCGGGAAGTGAGCAGCCTGTCGTGATGTTCTGAAGCGCGGGCGGCGGCGAAGGTCGCTGCCCGGCTGATCGTGCATGTAAAAAAGCCATCGGGCCGTTGGGACCCGGTGGCTTTTTTATCGGCGTGAGCGGGGGGCTACTCGCCGCGCACGCGCAGCAGGAACTTCTGCAGCTTGCCGGTCGGCGTGCGCGGCAGCGCCTGCACGAACGTGAATTCGCGCGGGACCTTGTACGCGGCGAGCCGCTCGCCGCAGAACGTGCGCAGCGCATCCGCATCGGGCGCCGCGTTCGCCCGCATCACGACGTGCGCGACGACCGTTTCGCCCCAGTCCGGATGCGGGACGCCGACGACGGCTGCCTCGGCGATGTCCGGGTGCGCGCCGAGCACGTCCTCCACTTCCTTCGAATAGACGTTCTCGCCGCCGGTGACGATCATGTCCTTCAGCCGGTCGACGATGAATAGATAGCCATCCTGATCGATCCGCGCGATGTCGCCGGTGCGATACCAGCCGTCCGGCGCGAACGCGGCGCGCGTCGCGGCCGCGTCGTCGAGATAGCCGAGCATCATGCAGCCGGTCTTCAGCCAGATCTCGCCGGTCTCGCCCGGCTGCGCATCGACGCCGTCCATCCGCACGACCCGCAGGTCGACGCCCGGGCCGCCGTGGCGGCCGATCGAGCCGGCCTTCGCGATCTGCTCGTCCGGATACAGTGTCGTGCCGGCCGGCCCGGTTTCCGTCATCCCGTACACGTGGAAGAACGCGTGGCTGCGATACGCATGGGCGAGCCGTTCGGCCTGCGCGGCGCCGATCGGGCCGCCGCCGTACAGCCACGCGCGCACGCTCGACAGGTCGAATGCTGCGAAGCCGTCGATCGTGTCGAGCGGCAGCGTATACGACACCGGCGCGCCGAAATACAGCGTCACGCGTTCGCGCTCGACGGTCTGCAGGAAGCGCAGCGGATGGTATTCGCGCAGCAGCACGACGGTGCCGCCCGCATACAGCGTGCCGCCGAACCAGTTGTTCAGCGGCGACGAATGCCAGATCGGCATCGCCATCAGCGTGCGCTCGTGGCGGCCGATCCCGGTCGCGAGCGCCGCCTGCATCGCGGCGAGCGTCACCGTGCGATGACTGTGCACGCAACCCTTCGGGCGGCCGGTCGTGCCGGACGTGTAGAGGATCTGCGCGATGTCGTCGTCGGCGGGCTCGATGCCCGCGAGGCCGTCCATCGTCGCGCACATCGTGTCGAAGCTCGGCACGCCGTCGAGTTCGCCCTCGGTCACGAGCCGCCGCGCGGGATGGACGATCCGCTCGACCACCGGCGCGAGCGCCACGTCGAACAGCAGCGCGGTGCTGCCGCTGTGTTCGAGCACGTAGTCGACTTCCGGCGCCTGCAGCTTGTGGTTGATCGGCACGAACGCCGCGCCGAGCCGCCATGCACCGAACATCAGGTCGACGAAGGCCGGCGTGTTGAAGCACATCGCGGCGACGCGGTCGCCGGCCGCGACGCCGAGCGCGCTCAGCACGGCCGCCGCGCGGTGCGAACGCTCGCGCGCGGCCGCATAGGTGATCGTCGCGGATTCGCTGACGAGGAACGGCTTGTCGGGCGTCGCACGGGCGGCGCGGTCGAGGGCGGCGACGAGGTTCATCGAGGCTCCGGGGCGGGGCGAACGAACGCGAATTCGGGTGAACGGGCCGGCGTCAGGCCGGGTATGCGCGCTGCAACAGCGCGGCGACGTCGATCGCATGCGGATCGAAGCCGCCCGCGATGCGGCCCCAGTCGGGCGCGGCGAGCCGTGTCGCGACGAACGCGTCGGCGACCGCCGCCGGCGCATCGCGGCGCAGCAGGCACGCCTGCGCGACGAGCGCGAGCCGCTGCGCGAACACGCGGCCCGACGCTTCGAGCGTGTCGGCTGGCGCGGCGAGCATCGCGCGCAGTGCGTCGAGCGCCGCGCGGATGCGCGGTTCGCCCGCGCCGAGGTCGGCCAGTTCGTCGAACAGCGCGGCGGCCGCATCGGGCTCGCGCGACACCGCGCGCAGCACGTCGAGGCACATCACGTTGCCCGAACCTTCCCAGATCGAGTTGACGGGCGCCTCGCGGAAGAGGCGCGCGATCGGGCCGTCGTCGACGTAGCCGTTGCCGCCGAACACTTCCATCACCTCGCCGGTCAGCTCGACCGCGCGCTTGCAGACCCAGAATTTCGCGGCGGGCGTGACGATCCGCTTCCATGCGCGTTCGCGCGGCGAGTCGTCGCGCTCGAACGCGTCGGCGAGCCGCATCGCGAGCGACAGGGCCGCCTCGCTTTCGAGCGCGAGATCGGCGAGCACGGTGCGCATCAGCGGCTGCTCGGCGAGCGCGCGGCCGAACGCATGGCGCTGGCGCGTGTACGCGATCGCCTGCACGACGCCCTGGCGCAGCATCGCCGCGCTGCCGAGCACGCAGTTCAGCCGCGTGTAGGTGGCCATCTCGATGATGGTCGGAATGCCGCGGCGTTCGTCGCCGAGCATGATGCCCCACGCGTCGTTCAGCTCGATCTCGCTGCTCGAGTTGCTGCGGTTGCCGACCTTGTTCTTCAGCCGCTGGATCTCGACCGCATTCTTCGTGCCGTCCGGCCGCCAGCGCGGCACGTAGAAGCACGACGGGCTGCCGCCTTCGGTGTGCGCGACGACGAGGTGCGCGTCGCACATCGGCGCGGAGAAGAACCACTTGTGGCCGCGCAGCCGGTATTCGCCGCCGCGCCCGCCGGCGCCGACCGGCGTGGCGAGCGTCGTGTTCGCACGCACGTCGGAGCCGCCCTGTTTCTCGGTCATGCCCATGCCGAACCAGATCGCGCGCTTGTCGGCGACCGGCACGTCGCGCGGATCGTAGTCGTCGCTGTAGAGCTTGTCGCGCAGCAGGTCCCACAGCGCGGGCTCCTTCTGCAGCACGGGAATCGCGGCCTGCGTCATCGTCGCGGGGCACAGCGTGCCGGCCTCGATCTGGCCGTGCAGGTAGAAGCCGGCGGCCGTCGCGGCCCAGCGGCCGCGGCGCGCGTCGCGGAACGCGAGCGACACGAAGCCTTCGTTGCGGTACATCCCGAGCAGCGTGTGCCAGGCCGGATGGAAGTCGACGCGGTCGATGCGCCGGCCGCGCCGGTCGAACGCATTGAGTTCGGGGGGGTGGCGGTTCGCTTCGTCGGCGAGTTGCGCGGTGTCGGCGCTGCCGAGCCGCGCACCGTATGCGTCGAGCCGCGGCACGGCCCAGTCGGCGCCCGCGCGGGCGAGCGCGTCGCGCAGCGCGAGGTCCGTCGCGAAGAGGTTATAGTCGACGAGTTCGTCGAACTGGTTCGTGACGGCGTGAGTCGAGTCGGTCATCGCGGTTGTCTCCGGTCTCATGCTGCGCGGTCAGCCGGCGTCGTGCCGCACGAAGGGCGCTTCGGCGCGGGTGCCGGCTTCCGGTAAACGTATTCCCTGCTGAATTCAGAGTAGCAAATATGCCGCCGCGACATGTTCAGGTTCCGGCGCCGCCCGGCTCGCCGGCGGCGCAACCCGCGCCCGCGTTGCGCCGCCGGCCGCGCCAGTCGCGTGCGCAGGCGAGTTCCGACGCGCTGCAACAGGCGTTCGTTCAGCTTTTGCTCGAACGCGGCTACGCGAAGGCGACGATCCGCGAGATCGCGGCCGTCGCGGGCGTCAGCATCGGCACCTTCTACGAGTATTTCGGCGACAAGCAGAGCCTTGCGGCGCTCTGCATCCACCGCCGCGTGCTGGCGCTGGCCGACCAGTTGCGCGAAACGGTGCAGCGGCTGCGCGGCGCGCCGCGGGCCGAACTCGCCGCCGCGCTGGTCGATCTCCAGGTCGATACGATCGCCGCCGACGCGGCGCTGTGGGGCGCGCTGTTCGCGCTGGAGCGGCAGGTGTCGCCGCTGGCCGCCTATCGCCGACATTACGACGCCTATGTCGCGCTGTGGCGCGACGCGCTGGCCCACGCGGCCGATCCGCCGCCGGCCGCACGGCTCGACGGGCTTGCGCGGATGGCCCACACGATCTGCTACGGTGGGCTGTCGCAGGCGTTGCTGACGCTCGGACCGGCGCTCGATTTCGCCGCGCAACGCCGCGAACTGCGGGCCGTGCTGCTCGCGTACCTCGCAGCGGCCCACGCCTAGTCTTTCCGTAGGGGAAATGCCTGATTCGCATATCGGGCGCTCAGGCCGGCCTTGCCGATCGGCGCTTCTCACCACGAGCCATGAGAAAAATGCATGGCCGCCATGACGAACTTTCGATTGTCCGCCGATATTGGCTGGGGCTAAATCATGCGGCAGATGCAGGGCTGCGCATGGCGCGGCCCGCCCGAAGGACATCAGGAGGAGTCATGCGAAGCGCCACCGCGCCCCGTTCGAAACTGCCCGACGTCGGGACGACGATCTTCACGGTGATCGGCCAACTGGCTGCTCAACACGACGCGTTGAACCTGTCACAGGGCGCACCGAATTTCGCGCCAGATCCGGCGCTCGTCGAAGGCGTCGCGCGCGCGATGCGCGACGGTCACAACCAGTACGCGCCGATGGCCGGCGTGATCGCGCTGCGCGAGCGGCTCGCCGAGAAGACCGAGGCGCTGTACGGCGCGCGCTACGACCCGGCGACCGAGATCACGGTGATCGCGAGCGCGAGCGAAGGGCTTTATGCGGCGATCAGCGCGCTCGTGCATCCCGGCGACGAGGTGATCTATTTCGAGCCGTCGTTCGACAGCTATGCGCCGATCGTGCGGCTGCAGGGCGCGACGCCGGTCGCGATCAAGCTGTCGCCCGAGCATTTCCGCGTGAACTGGGACGAAGTGGCCGCGGCCATCACGCCGCGCACGCGGATGATCATCGTCAACACGCCGCACAACCCGACCGCGACGGTGTTCTCCGCCGACGATCTCGAGCGGCTCGCGCAGCTCACGCGCGACACGGGCATCGTGGTGCTGTCCGACGAAGTCTACGAGCACGTCGTGTTCGACGGCGCGCGGCACCAGAGCGTCGCGCGCCACGGCGAGCTGGCCGAGCGCAGCGTGATCGTGTCGTCGTTCGGCAAGTCGTTCCACGTGACCGGCTGGCGGGTCGGCCATTGCCTCGCGCCGGCCGAACTGATGGACGAGATCCGCAAGGTGCACCAGTTCATGGTGTTCTCGGCCGACACGCCGATGCAGGTCGCGTTCGCGGAGATCCTCGCGCGGCCGGACAGCTATCTCGGCCTGTCGGCGTTCTACCAGGCCAAGCGCGACCTGCTCGCGCGCGAGCTGGCCGATTCGCGTTTCGAGCTGCTGCCGAGCGAAGGCTCGTTCTTCATGCTCGCGCGCTTTCGCCACTTCTCGGACGAAAGCGACAGCGATTTCGTGCTGCGCCTGATCCGCGACGCGCGGGTCGCGACGATTCCGCTGTCGGCGTTCTATACCGACGGCACCGACGCCGGCGTGATCCGGCTCAGTTTTTCGAAGGACGACGCGACGCTGGTCGAAGGCGCGCGGCGGCTGCGTTCGCTGTAGAAAAACCGGCGACGGGCACGTCGCATCGACCAGACACAGGAGATCCTGATGAAGCACACGACCACCCTGAAACTCGCGTTCGCACTCGCGTGCGCCATCGGCTCCGGCGCGGCGCTCGCCGATGCGCCGACGCTGCGTTTCGGCCTCGAAGCGCAATACCCGCCGTTCGAATCGAAGGCGCCGAACGGCGACCTGCAGGGCTTCGACATCGACGTCGGCAATGCCGTCTGCCAGACGGCGAAGCTGTCGTGCAAATGGGTCGAGACCTCGTTCGACGGGCTGATCCCGGCGCTGAAGGGCCGCAAGTTCGACGCGATCAACTCGGCGATGAACGCCACCGAGCAACGGCGCCAGGCGATCGACTTCACGACGATCATCTATCGCGTGCCGACCCAGTTGATCGCGCGCACCGGCAGCGGCCTGCTGCCGACGCCGGAATCGCTGAAGGGCAAGCGCGTGGGCGTGCTGCAGGCGTCGATCCAGGAAACCTTCGCGAAGGCGCACTGGGAGCCGGCCGGCGTCGCGGTCGTCGCGTACCAGGACCAGAACCAGGCGTATGCGGATCTGGTCGCGGGCCGCCTCGACGCGACGCTCGTGCTCGCGCCGTCCGGCCAGCGCGGCTTCCTGTCGCGCCCGGACGGCAAGGGCTTCTCGTTCGTCGGCCAGCCGGTGCACGACGACAAGATCCTCGGCAGCGGCATCGCGTTCGGCCTGCGCAAGGGCGACGACGCGCTGAAGGCGAAGCTCGACGCGGCGATCGACAAGCTGAAGGCGGACGGCACGGTGAAGTCGCTCGGCCTGAAGTATTTCGGCGATATCGACATCTCGACGAAGTAAGCGGGGCCGCGCACGATGCCGACCCCGAACCCGACCGCCGCGGGCAGCGAACCGGACGGCATGCCGCTGCCGGACGATGCCGTCGCTGCCGTGCTCGCCGCCGAACTGGGCGACGCGCTCGTCACGCGCGCGGCCGATATCGACCCGCGTTACTTCACCGCGTACAACGAGCCGGCCGGCGTGCGGCCGCGTGCGCTGGTGCGTCCACGCAGCGTCGACGAGGTATCGCGCACGCTCGCGCTGTGCATGCGGCTCGGCCAGCCGGTCGTGCCGCAAGGCGGGCTGACGGGGCTCGCGCGCGGCGCGATCGCGCTGGGCGGCGAGGTCGTGCTGTCGATGGAGCGCTTCGCGGGCATCGAGGCGCTCGACGCGGCGGCCGGCACGATCACCGTGCGCGCAGGCACGCCGCTGCAGACGGTGCAGGAAGCCGCGGAAGCGGCGGGCTTCACGTTCGGCGTCGATCTCGGCGCGCGCGGCTCGTGCCAGATCGGCGGCATGCTCGCGACCAATGCGGGCGGCACGCGCGCGATCCGCTACGGAATGATGCGCGAGCAGGTGCTCGGGCTGGAAGCCGTGCTCGCGGACGGCACGGTCGTGTCGTCGATGAACCGGATGCTGAAGAACAACGCGGGCTACGACCTGAAGCAGCTGTTCATCGGCAGCGAAGGGACGCTCGGCGTCGTCACGCGCGCGGTGCTGCGGCTGCATCCGTTGCTCGCGGCGCCGGCCACCGCACTCTGTCGCGTGCGCGACTACGACGCGGTGGTCGCGCTGTGGAACCGCGTGCGCACGCTGCCGGAGGTCGTCAGCTTCGAGGCGATGTGGCCGGCGTTCTACGACTATGTCGCGCGCCATACGCCCGGTGTGTCGGCGCCGTTCATCGGCGATGGCGGTTTCGTGGTGTTGATCGAATGCGCGACGAGCGCGCCGGGCGGCGATGCGCACCATGCGCTCGAAACGGGGCTGGCCGCGGGGTTCGATGCAGGCCTTGTCGACGATGCGGTGCTCGCGACTTCCGAGCGGCAGGCGCGCGATTTGTGGACGCTGCGCGAAGGCCTCGCGATCGATGCGCTGCCCGATCTCGTCAACTTCGACGTGAGTCTGCCGACGGGCGAACTCGGCGCATTCGCCGAACGCTGCGAGGCGGCGTTGCGGGCGCGCTGGCCGGCGCTCACGTGCCTGTTCTTCGGCCATGTCGGCGACGGCAACGTGCATATCGGCGTGTCGTTGGCCGGGATGACCGACGCGGACGCCGATGCGCTCGATCACTGCGTGTATGCGGTGGTGCGCGACATGGGCGGCTCGGTATCGGCCGAGCACGGGATCGGCGTGCTCAAGCGCCCTTATCTCGCGCACACGCGCAGCGATGCGGAAATCGGGCTGATGCGGCGCCTGAAGGCCGCGCTGGACCCGCGCGGCATCCTGAATCCCGGCAAGGTGCTTTGACGGGGGCGATTCCCGTTGCCGACGGGAATCGGTCTGCATGACACGTCAGCCGTCCACCCAGCGCAGCGCACCGATCTTCAGGTGTTCGACGACGCTGCGCGCCCAGTCGAGCTCCGCGTTGAGCAGCACGAGCGCATGTTCGTTCTGCAGCAGGAACAGGCGCGGCACCTGGTCGGCCTGCGCGGTGGCGCGCAGCGCTTCCAGCCGCTCGCGCTCGGCGTCGAGCCGTGCGATTCGCAGCTCGAGCTGGTGGCGCGCATCTTCCGCATCGAGCAGCGGCAGGAACGCGAGGCCGGCGCCGAACGCCGGAAATTCACGCGCGGGCTCCGCGAGCAGCGTATGCAGCCAGGCCTGCCCCGCCGTGTGACCGGCTTCGGTCAGCGCATACAGCGTGCGCTCCGGAAACGCGCCGTCGCGCTCGGTGTCGTGTACGGCGATCAGCCCGTCGCGCAGCAGCCGGTCGATCGTCTGGTAGAGGCTCGTGCGCTGCCGTACGTTGACGACTTCGTCGTAGCCGCGGGCCTTCAGTTGCTGCAGCATCCCGTACGGATGCATCGGCGTTTCGGTGAGCGTCGCGAGGACGGCCAGCGCGAGCGGGGACGGGCGACTTGCAGACATGAATAGTTAGAGTATTTCTAGTAAGAATATAACTATTCTCGATCAGACTATCTTGTTTGACAAGGGTTTCAGCCGAGGTGTGAGCGTTTCGCGGCCGGCGCGACGGTTTCCATCGTGGTGAGGCCGTGCACGATGCCGCAATCCTCGACCGAATGCTCGCCGACGCACTTGCGGCGCAATTCGGTGAGCTGGTCGCGCAGATGCGTGAGTTCCGCGAGGCGCGCATCGACGTGTCCGATGTGATCGTCGAGCAGCGAATTGATCGAATCGCAGCGATCGGCCGGCGTGTCGGTGAGCTGCAGCAGCGCGCGAATTTCGTCGTGCGCCATGTCGAGCGCGCGGCAGTTGCGGATGAAGCGCAGCCGTTCGACGTGCACGTCGGTGTAGTTGCGGTAGTTCGAATCGGTGCGCTCCGCGTCCGGCATCAGCCCCCCTTTCTCGTAGAAACGGATCGTCTCGGGCGTGCAGCGGGCCGCTTTGGCCAGTTCGCCAATCTTCATGCCTTTCTCCCGTGTAAGGGTTGACCTTGTAGTGGCTTCAGGGTGTTAACTCTACACCGTCAAGCCACAAAGGAGGTTGTCATGACCGACGCCCAGCGTCCCCACGACCCACGACACCGTCATGCCGACGGCGCCGATGCGTGCTGCGCCGATTCATGCGACACGCAGACGGCGACCGTTGCCGACGCGGCGCCGGCGGCCGGCGAGCGCGCGCACGGCCATGCCCACGATCACGGGCACGACCACGCCGCGCATGGCGGTGCGGGTCATGACCATGACCACGATCACGACCATGCTGGCGACGACAAGCATGTGCACGGTGCCACGTGCTCGCACGACCACGCCGCGCATGACCATGCCGGCCACGACCACGACCACGACCACGACCACGACCACGACCACGCGGCCGGCGACTGCTGCGCGCCTGCCGCGCTGACGCTCGCGCCGCTGCCGGTCGCGCAGGCGACCGCGTCGGGCCATGTGCGCTCCGCGTTCCGGATCATGCAGATGGACTGCCCGACCGAGGAAACGCTGATCCGCAAGAAGCTCGGCGGGATGCGCGAAGTGTCGGCGCTCGAATTCAACCTGATGCAGCGGATGCTGACCGTCGAGCACGTGCCCGGCGCGCAGCCGGCGATCGAAGGCGCGATCCGCACGCTCGGGATGACGCCGGAGGCCGCCACGGCCGGCGCCCCGGCGGCGCGCGTCGCCGACGCGCCCGCGAAGCCGTGGTGGCCGCTGGCGCTCGCCGGCGTCGCCGCGATCGCGTCCGAAGGCGCGACCTGGGCCGGGCTGCCGGTGTGGCTGTCGGCGGCGCTCGCGCTCGCCGCGGTGCTCGCGTGCGGGCTCACCACGTACAAGAAGGGCTGGATCGCGATCCGCAACGGCAACCTGAACATCAACGCGCTGATGAGCATCGCGGTGACGGGCGCGATGGCGATCGGCCAGTGGCCGGAAGCCGCGATGGTGATGGTGCTGTTCACGATCGCCGAGCTGATCGAGGCGAAGTCGCTCGACCGCGCGCGCAATGCGATCCAGGGGCTGATGCAGCTCGCGCCGGATACCGCGACCGTGCAGCAGGCCGACGGTTCGTGGCGCACGATCGAGGCCGCGCAGGTCGCGCTCGGTGCCGTCGTGCGCGTGAAGCCGGGCGAGCGGATCGGGCTGGACGGCGAAGTCGTCGCGGGCCGCTCGACGGTCAACCAGGCGCCGATCACCGGCGAGAGCCTGCCCGTCGACAAGGCGGCCGGCGACGCCGTGTACGCGGGCACGATCAACGAATCGGGTTCGTTCGACTACCGCGTAACGGCCGTCGCGGCCAACTCGACGCTCGCGCGGATCATCCACGCGGTCGAGGAAGCCCAAGGCGCGAAGGCGCCGACGCAGCGCTTCGTCGACCAGTTCGCCCGCGTCTACACGCCGATCGTGTTCGCGGTCGCGCTGCTGGTCGCGGTGGCGCCGCCGCTCGTGATGGGCGGCGCGTGGCACGACTGGATCTACCGCGCGCTCGTGCTGCTCGTGATCGCGTGCCCGTGCGCGCTGGTGATCTCGACGCCGGTGACGATCGTGTCGGGCCTCGCGGCGGCCGCGCGGCGCGGGATTCTCGTGAAGGGCGGCGTCTATCTGGAAGAAGGGCGCAAGCTCGCATGGCTCGCCCTCGACAAGACCGGCACGATCACGCACGGCAAGCCGGTGCAGACCGACTTCGACGTGCATGCGGACGACGCCGATGCGGCGCGCGTGCGGCACCTCGGCGCGAGCCTCGCGGCGCGCTCCGATCACCCGGTGTCGCAGGCGATTGCCGCCGCGGCCCGCGACGCCGGCACGACGGCATTCGCCGACGTGCAGGACTTCGAAGCGATCGTCGGGCGCGGCGTGCGCGGCACGATCGACGGCACGCGCTACTGGCTCGGCAATCACCGGCTCGTCGAGGAACTCGAGCGCTGCTCGACGGCGCTCGAGGCGAAGCTCGACGCGCTGGAGCGGCAAGGCAAGAGCGTCGTCGTGCTGGTCGACGCAACGCGCGTGCTCGGCATCTTCGCGGTGGCCGACACGATCAAGGACACGAGCCGCGACGCGATCGCCGATCTGCATGCGCTCGGCATCCGCACCGCGATGCTGACGGGCGACAACCCGCATACCGCGCAGGCGATCGCGCAGCAGGCCGGCATCGACGACGCGCGCGGCAACCAGTTGCCGGAAGACAAGCTCGCGGCGGTCGAGGAACTGTCGGCGGGCGGCGCGGGCGCGGTCGGGATGGTCGGCGACGGGATCAACGATGCACCGGCGCTCGCGCGCGCCGACATCGGCTTCGCGATGGGCGCGATGGGCACCGACACGGCGATCGAGACGGCCGACGTGGCGCTGATGGACGACGACCTGCGCAAGATTCCCGCGTTCGTGCGACTGTCGCGCGCGACGCACCGCGTGCTGGTGCAGAACATCGGCTTCGCGCTCGGCGTGAAGGTCGTGTTCCTCGGCCTCACGGTCGCGGGGCTCGGCACGATGTGGATGGCGGTCTTCGCCGACGCGGGCGCGAGCCTGATCGTCGTGGCCAACGGCTTGCGGCTGCTGTCGTCCTCAGGGGCGTTCGGCGGCGCCCAGGCCAAGCGTTGAGGAGCGGGCGATGAGCTTTCTGAAACGGATTCTCGGCGGCCACGGCGGTGGCCATGGCAGCGGGCACGGCAATAGCGGAAACGGAAGCTACGGTAGCCACGGTAGCGGGCATCACGGCGGACAGCGCCAGGGCGGGCATGGCGGCCACGATGCGCGCGGCCGTGATCGCCACGGCTGGGGCTGGCAGGCGCCGGCCGATGCGGGCAACGGTGGGCAGGGCGGCGGTCTGGCGCTGAACCACCTCGCCTGCGCGGGCTGCGGCGCACTCAATGCTGGCGATGCACGCTTCTGCACGCAGTGCGGCGCGGCGCAACGCGGCAAGGCCTGCAGCCGCTGCCATGCGGCGCTGGCGGCCGACGCGCGGTTCTGTCCCGGCTGCGGGACGCAGGCGGCTTGAAGAGGTTCGCGCGTTCGTGCCAGCCGCGCATAAGCACAGGCCGGCACGCTTCGTTCGACCGCCGGCGCACCGGCATGCCCGATGTCGTCCCGCGCATGCCCGCACCAGCAATATCGTCGCGGTCCGTCCCGATACACGGCTCCACGACGCACCCGCCGCTCAGCGCAGCGGCAGGTGAATTTCGGTGCGCAGGTCGGCCGGCGCCGTATCCATCGGCGTATTGAGGTACAGCTCGAACGGCGGCGCGTCGGCGGCTTCGCGGCCCGAGTGACGCAGCCAGTCACCGTACAGCCACTGGTAGGCCGTCTTCAGGTCCGCATACGGCCCCGTATGCAACAGCACCGCGTATTCGCCGCCTGCGATCGTCACACGCTCGACCGGCGGCACGGGCGCGACGTCCGGCGCGCCGTCGGCCGGCATGAAGCACGCTTTCGCGCGCAACTGCGCTTCGGGCGTCGTGTCCGGATCGTCGTAGAAAATCCCGATCATCTTCGCGCCCGGGCCGATCAGTCCGTGCTGCCCGACCCACGCGCCGATCCGCCCGAACGCGTCGCCGACCTTCATGTACGCGCCGGTGTGCGCCACCGCGTAGCCGCGCAGTTCCGGCAGGCGCCGGATCTCGACCTCATGCTTGAACATGTCTTCCTCTCCTCTCAGTAATGGATAAATCGGCCGGTGAGTGCCCGTGCGCCGGTGCTGTGCGGGGAGCACGCCGTATGCATCGCGAAACGCCCGCGCGAACGCGTGCGTCGAACCGTAGCCCGCGCGCCGCGCGATCTCGTCGAGCGGTCGCGCGGTGCAGACCAGATCCTCGGACGCCCGCACGATCCGCATCCGCCGCACCGTCAGCACGATCGACTCGCCGTATAGCGCGCGGTAGACGCGCTGCCAGTGATACGGCGACAGGCACGCGACTTCCGCGAGCCGGTTCAGGTCGAGCGGGCCGTCCAGATGCGCGCTGATGTACGCATGGACGCGCGCCACGCTCGCCGCGTAGCGCACCCACGCGGGCGGGTCGGTTTTCGTTTCGGCTGGGGTCATCGGCGTGTCCGGGCTGGAACCGACGCCACGGTAGCACGGCCCGAATGGACAAATCTTGCGGAAATGCGTAGCCGTCCGAAATCTGCCCCTTTTTATTCCAGCGAAATAGGGTCTTGTCCCGCTGCGATCTAGAACTAAAGTTAAAGACGGTGAAATCGGGTGAACGCGTCATTTTTCTCGGGTAAGTTGCTCGGACGGGGCAGCACGCTTTTCGAATTACGCAGGTCGTTCGTCGATGTTCAATCGCCACACCACGTTTTCGGGAGAAGAAGAAATGGATGCTTCCAGCTTCATCACGTCGCTGCAGACCACGCTAGGCGGATACCTGCCCAAGATCGCCGGCGCGATCGGCATCCTGGTAATCGGCTGGCTGATCGCCGTGGTGGTGCGGGCCGGCGCGCTGCGCCTGCTCAACGCACTGAAGGTCGATCAGCGGATCACCGACAGCACCGGCCAGGGCGCGTGCGTCGAACGCATCATCGCCGGCGGGCTGTTCTGGCTCATCCTGCTCGTCACCGCGGTGGGCATCTTCAACGTGCTCAACCTGTACGCGGTCTCCAATCCGTTCTCGCTGCTCGTCACGCACATCGTCAACTACCTGCCGAACCTGATCGGCGGCGCGGCGCTGACGCTGATCGCGTGGCTGATCGCGTCGCTGCTGCGCAGCCTCGCGAACCGCGCGCTGAAAGCGAGCAAGGTCGATGACAAGCTGTCCGAAAGCGCCGGCATGCAGCCGATGAGCGGCTATCTCGGCGACGTGCTGTTCTGGCTCGTGATCCTGATGTTCCTGCCGGCGATCCTTGGGTCGTTCGCGCTGTCGGGCCTGCTGTCGCCGGTGCAGGGGATGGTCGACAAGCTGCTCGCGATCGTGCCGAACCTCTTCGCGGCCGCGGTGATCGGCTTCGTCGGCTGGGTCGTCGCACGCGTGCTGCGCGGCCTCGTGACGAACCTGCTGGTCGCCGCCGGCGCCGACCGCCTCACGCAAGGGATCGACAGCCCGACGCCGGTGCGCGTGTCGAGCCTGGTCGGCACGATCGTCTACGTGTTCGTGTTCGTGCCGACGCTGATCTCCGCGCTCGACGCGCTGAAGATCGACGCGATCTCGATTCCCGCGACCAACATGCTGAACCAGTTCCTCGGCGCGGTGCCGGACATCGTCGCGGCGATCGTGATCGTGCTCGTCACGTTCTACTTCGCGCGCTTCGTCGCGTCGCTCGCGCAGAAGCTGCTGGAAGCCGCCGGCGTCGACGGGCTGCCGGCCGTGCTCGGGGTCGAGCGCGTGTTCTCGGGCATCCTGCAGCCGTCGGTGCTGGTCGCGCGGCTGATCGTGTTCTTCGCGATGCTGTTCGCGTCGGTCGAGGCCGCGAACCGGCTCGGCTTCTCGCAGGTGCGCGACGTCGTCACGCTGTTCATCGAATTCGGCGGCCATGTGCTGATGGGCGGTGTGATCCTCGTGATCGGCGTGTGGCTCGCGGGCCTCGCGCGCCGCGTGATCGAGCAGGCCGACCGCGAGCACAGCGTGCTGTTCGCGCGCATCGCGCAATTCGCGATCCTCGGCCTCGTATTCGCGATGGGGCTGCGCGCGATGGGCATCGCGAACGAAATCGTCCAGCTCGCGTTCGGCCTCGTGCTCGGCGCGATCGCGGTGGCCGTTGCGCTGTCGTTCGGCCTGGGCGGCCGGGAAGCGGCCGGCAAGCTGCTCGACCGCTGGTTCAACCAGCGCGGCGGCGGCCAGTAAGCACGGGCGATCCGGCCCGCATCGCGCAGGCCGGATCGCCGCCGCAATCTGCGCGGCCGGCGTTACCGCGAGCGTTTCCGTAAGCATTTCTGCAAGCGAAATGTCAGCCGCGATCTTTGCCGAATTTCGATAACACGTCGTTTAATGACTCTCTAGCATCGATTCTCAGTCGCGCGGGCCCGCAGGCCCGGCGCCCTTGAGGAGAATCCGATGAAAGCAGAGTCGAATGGCCGGCCCGCCGCCGGCGCCAAGTCGTCCGGCCAGCCCGCGCTGCAGCAGACGCTCGGGACCTGGCAACTGTGGGGCATCGCGGTCGGCCTCGTGATTTCCGGCGAGTACTTCGGCTGGAGCTACGGCTGGGCGAGCGCGGGCACGCTGGGTTTCGTGATCACCGCGCTGTTCGTCGCGGCGATGTACACCACCTTCATCTTCAGTTTCACCGAGCTGACCACGTCGATCCCGCACGCGGGCGGCCCGTTCGCGTATGCGCGCCGCGCGTTCGGCCCGACCGGCGGCTACCTGGCCGGCGCGGCGACGCTGGTCGAGTTCGTGTTCGCGCCGCCCGCGATTGCGCTCGCGATCGGCGCGTACCTGCACGTGCAGTTTCCGGGGCTCGAACCAAAGCATGCGGCGATGGGCGCGTATCTCGTGTTCATGGCGCTGAACATCGTCGGCGTACAGATCGCGGCGACCTTCGAGCTGGTCGTCACGCTGCTCGCGATCTTCGAGCTGCTGGTGTTCATGGGCGTCGTGTCGCCGGGCTTCTCGTGGAGCAATTTCACGAAGGGCGGCTGGTCGGGCGCCGATCACTTCAGCGTGGGCGCGTTCCACGGGATGTTCGCGGCGATTCCGTTCGCGATCTGGTTCTTCCTCGCGATCGAAGGCGTCGCGATGGCCGCCGAGGAAGCGAAGAACCCGAAGCGCTCGATTCCGATCGCGTACGTGGCCGGGATCCTGACCCTCGTGGCGCTCGCGATCGGCGTGATGGTGTTCGCCGGCGGCGCGGGCGACTGGACCAAGCTCGCGAACATCAACGACCCGCTGCCGCAGGCGATGAAATACATCGTCGGCGCGAACAGCGGCTGGATGCACATGCTCGTGTGGCTCGGGCTGTTCGGGCTCGTCGCGTCGTTCCACGGGATCATCCTCGGCTATTCGCGCCAGATCTTCGCGCTGGCCCGCGAAGGCTACCTGCCGGAGTGGCTCGGGAAGGTGCATCCGCGCTTCAAGACCCCGCATCGCGCGATCCTCGCGGGCGGCGTGGTCGGGATTGCCGCGATCTACAGCGACGAGCTGATCCAGTTCGGCGGGCAGACGCTCACCGCGAATATCGTGACGATGTCGGTGTTCGGTGCGATCGTGATGTATATCGTCAGCATGGCGTCGCTGTTCAAGCTGCGCCGTTCGCAGCCGAACATGGCGCGGCCGTTCCGCGCGCCGCTGTACCCGATCTTCCCGGCATTCGCGATCCTGGCGGCGCTGGTCTGCCTCGGCACGATGGTGTATTTCAACGGGCTGGTGGCGATGGTGTTCGTCGGCTTCCTCGCGATCGGCTACGCGTACTTCCTCGCGACCCGCGCGCAGCGCGCGAGCGCCCCCGGCGACGCGCTGCTGGAGGAGTGAGCGCGGTGACGACGGTGCAGGTGAACGTGAAAGGCCGTTCCTGACGGCATCCGGCGCGCCCCGTCGAACGGGCGCGCCGTCGGCTTTTGGCAAGGAGATTCGAACGATGTCCTATACGGAGACGATCGGTCCGCGCACGTACCGCTTCGCGGACCTGAAGACGCTGCTCGCGAAGGCGAGCCCGCTGCGTTCCGGCGACCAGCTCGCCGGCGTCGCGGCGGCGAGCGAGGAGGAGCGCGTCGCCGCGAAGATCGCGCTCGCGGGCGTGCCGCTGAAGGCGTTCCTGAACGAAGCGGTGATCCCGTATGAAGACGACGAGGTCACGCGCCTCATCATCGACGATCACGACGCGCAGGCGTTCGCGGACATCTCGCACCTCACCGTCGGCGATTTCCGCAACTGGCTGCTGTCGCCCGCGGCCGACGGCGCCGCGCTCGAACGGATTGCGCCGGGCCTCACGCCCGAGATGGTCGCGGCCGTGTCGAAGCTGATGCGCAACCAGGACCTGATCGCGGCCGCGCGCAAGCGCCGCGTGGTCACGCGCTTTCGGAATACGGTCGGGCTGGCCGGCCGGATGTCGGTGCGGCTGCAGCCGAACCACCCGACCGACGACGTGAAGGGCATCGCCGCATCGATGCTCGACGGGCTGATGTACGGCTGCGGGGACGCGATGATCGGCATCAACCCGGCCACCGACAGCCTCGCGGCGATCGTGAAGCTGCTCGCGATGATCGACGGCTTCCGCGAACGCTACGGCGTGCCGACCCAGTCATGCGTGCTCACGCACGTGACCAACACGATCGCGGCGATCGAGAAGGGCGCGCCGGTCGATCTCGTGTTCCAGTCGATCGCGGGCACCGAGAAGGCGAACGCGAGCTTCGGGATCTCGCTCGCGCTGCTCGCTGAGGCGCGCGAGGCCGCGCTGTCGCTGAAGCGCGGCACGGTCGGCAACAACCTGATGTACTTCGAGACGGGCCAGGGCAGCGCGCTGTCGGCGAACGCGCATTTCGGCGTCGACCAGCAGACCTGCGAAGTGCGCGCGTATGCGGTCGCGCGCAAGTTCGAGCCGTTCCTCGTGAACACGGTGGTCGGCTTCATCGGGCCCGAATACCTGTACGACGGCAAGCAGATCATCCGCGCGGGGCTCGAGGATCACTTCTGCGGCAAGCTGCTCGGCGTGCCGATGGGCTGCGACATCTGCTACACGAACCACGCGGAAGCCGACCAGGACGACATGGACACGCTGCTGACGCTGCTGGGAGCGGCCGGCATCAACTTCATCATGGGGATTCCGGGCGCGGACGACGTGATGCTGAACTACCAGAGCACGTCGTTCCACGATCAGCTCTACGTGCGCGAGGTGCTCGGCCTGCGCCGCGCGCCCGAGTTCGAGGAGTGGCTGGAGACGATGGAGATCGCCGACGCGCACGGCGCGCTGCGCACGGCGACGGCACGCGTGCCGCTGCTCGCGGGCGCGAACGACTGGCTGGGGGTATCCGCATGAGCGACGCCATCGAGAAGAATCCGTGGGCGCAGCTGAAGTCGTTCACGAACGCGCGGATCGCGCTCGGCCGCGCGGGCAACAGCCTGCCGACCGCGCCGCTGCTGGCCTTCAACCTGTCGCATGCGCAGGCGCGCGACGCGGTGCACCAGCCGCTCGATGCGGATGCGCTGCGGCGCGAGATCGAGGCGGCCGGCCTGCTGCCGACGCTCGGCGTGCAGAGCGCCGCGCCGGATCGCGACCATTACCTGCGCCGGCCCGATCTCGGCCGCAAGCTGTCGGACGACAGCCGCGGGCTGCTGGCCGGCTACGGGGCGGCGCTCGACGAGGCGCCCGATGTCGTGTTCGTGGTTGGCGACGGGCTGTCGGCGTTCGCGGCCGCGAAGCAGGCGCTGCCGCTGTTGCAGGCCGTGCGGCCGCGGCTCGACGCGGACGGCTGGCGGATCGGCCCGGTGGTGGTCGCGACGCAGGCGCGCGTCGCGCTCGGCGACGAAATCGGCGAGCTGCTGCGCGCGAAGGTGGTCGCGATGCTGATCGGCGAACGGCCCGGGCTCAGCTCGCCGGACAGCCTCGGCGTGTACCTGACGTGGGCGCCGAAGGTCGGCTGTCACGACGCGCTGCGCAACTGCATCTCGAACGTGCGGCCGGAAGGGCTGCCGCACGCGGCCGCCGCGCACAAGCTGCATTACCTGATGACCCACGCGCGCCGGCTCGGGCTGACGGGCGTCGGGCTGAAGGACGACAGCGACGCGCTGCTGCCGCCGGCCGAAGCCGAGCGGATCGGGGCGACTACCTGAACAGCCGCTCGCACAGGAAATCGACGAACACGCGCAGCTTCGGCGATAACTGCCGGCTCGACGGCCACACGATCGAGAACTGCCCCGGCGCGATCCGGTAATCGTCGAGCACGGTGACGAGCGCGCGCTGTTCGAGCGCGTCGCGCGCGAGGAAGTCGGGCATGTAGCCGATGCCGAGCCCCGCGAGCACGGTGCCGCGCAGCGCTTCCATGTTGTTGCAGGTCATCGTGGTGCGCAGCGTGAGCGGCGTGCCGTCGTCGGCCGCGAGCGCCCAGTCCTGCAGCTTGCCGGTGGTCGGGAAGCAGTAGCGCACGCAATCGTGCGCTTCGAGCTCGCGCGGCGTGCGCGGCGTGCCGGCCTGCGCGAGATACGCGGGCGTCGCGCACAGCACGAACGCAAACGGGCCGAGCCGCCGCGACATCAGGCTCGAATCGGACAGCGGGCCGCTGCGGATCACTGCGTCGAAACCGCCTTCGACGACGTCGACCATCCGGTCGTTGAAATCGAGATCGAGCTCGACGTCCGGATAGCGCTGCCGGAATTCGGGCAGCACCGGCAGCAGGAAGCGGTAGCCGATCACCGGCAGGCTCACGCGCAGCTTGCCGCGCGGGCGCTGCGCGGACGCCGTCACGGTCGCCTCCGCGTCGCGGAAATCTTCGAGGATCCGCTGGCAGCGTTCGTAGAAATGCCGCCCTTCGTCGGTGAGCGTCACGCGCCGCGTCGTGCGGTTGAACAGGCGCACGCCGAGCGACTGCTCCAGTTTCGCGATCGTCTTGCCGACCGCCGACGCCGAGATGCCGAGCGCGCGGCCGGCCGCGACGAAGCTCAGCGCTTCGGCGGTGCGGACGAACGCGACGATGCCGGTGAGGTTTTCCATCGAATCGAACGGTGTGCGGCGATGCACGCTGGTGGGGCAATTGCGGAATTTTAGTCCGTTATATGCGGAGCTTCGCGTGGTTTTTCGCGGATTGAATCGGATTTATCTTCTGTCGCTCTGATGGCGCATCCGCGCCGGCTTTTCGAGGAGCGATGATGGATCACCCTGTTTCAGCCGTTTCGGCCCACGCGGCGCGCCGGCGCGCGTGGGTGCTGGCCGCCGTCTGCATGGCCGCCGTCGCGCTGCCGCTGTCGTTTTCGGGCGGCGCGGTCGCGACCCCGGCGATCGGCCGCGACCTGCACGGCAGCCCGGTCGCGATGAACTGGATCACCAACGCGTTCATGCTCGCGTTCGGCAGCTTCCTGATGGCGTCGGGCGCGCTGGCCGACCAGTTCGGCCGCAAACGCCTGTTCGCGATCGGTGTTGGCGGTTTCACGCTGATGTCGGTCGCACTCGCGTTCGCGCCGTCGATGCTCGCGGTCGATCTGCTGCGCGCCGCGCAAGGGCTGGCGGCGGCCGCGGCGCTGGCCGGCGGCACGGCCGCGCTCGCGCAGGAATTCGACGGCGCGGCGCGCACGCGTGCATTCAGCCTGCTCGGCACGACGTTCGGGATCGGGCTCGCATTCGGGCCCGTGCTCGCCGGCGGGCTGATCGGGCATTACGGCTGGCGCGCGATCTTCGTGACGAGCGCGGTGGCCGGCGTGCTGTCGCTCGCGTTCGGGCTGCCGCGCATGCACGAGTCGCGCGATCCGCACGCGACGGGGCTCGACTGGCCCGGCACGGCCGCGTTCACGGCCGCGCTGACGCTGTTCACGTTCGGCGTGATCGAGGCGCCCGCATGCGGCTGGTCGAGCCCGCTCGTGATCGCGCTGCTGGCCGGCGCGGCGCTCGGCGCGTGCGCGTTCGTGACGATCGAGACGCGCGTCGCGCGGCCGATGCTCGACCTGTCGCTGTTCCGCATCACACGCTTCGTCGGCGTGCAGGTGCTGCCGGTGTCGACCTGCTGCTGCTACATCGTGCTGCTCGTCGTGCTGCCGCTGCGCTTCATCGGCATCGACGGCTTCAGCGAGATCGACGCCGGCTGGCTGATGCTCGCGATCTCCGCGCCGATGCTGGTCGTGCCGTTCGTCGCGGCGACGCTCACGCGCTGGCTGTCGGCCGGCGTGATTTCCGGGCTCGGGCTGCTGGTCGCGGCGGCCGGGCTCGTGTGGCTCGGCATCGCGCTGCGCGGCGGCGCGGGGCCGGCGGCGATCGCGCCGATGCTCGCGATCGGCGTCGGCGCCGGCATGCCGTGGGGGCTGATGGACGGGCTGTCGGTGAGCGTCGTGCCGAAGGAGCGCGCGGGGATGGCGACGGGCATTTTCAGCACGACGCGCGTGGCCGGCGAGGGGATTGCGCTCGCGATCGTCGGCGCGGTGCTGGCCGCGCTCGCCCAAACGGGGCTCGCGCACGCGGCGGGGGCCGCCGGCACGCCGGACGCGACGCTGCGGGCCGCCGCGCGGCTCGCGACCGGCGATCTCGCGGGCGCGGCTGCCACGTTGCCGGGCGTCGGTCGTGCGGCATTGATCGCGAGCTACACGCACGCGTTCGACCGGCTGCTGACCGGGTTGGCCGTCGTCACGGTGCTGTGCGCGGTGGTGGTGTTCGGGTTTCTCGGCGGGCGGCCGGTCGCCGACGAAACGGGCGACGAGGCGGACGGCCACGCGCACGCCGATGCGTCGGCGCGCAGCCGGATCGAACCGGCCTGTGCGCAGACGCACGGGCGGTGAGCGTTGCATCGCGGCGCATCGGCGCTTAGGCATTTCGGCTTTTCCGACAACGCAGCCGCCGTGCCCGGATAGTCCTTTGGTCAGCGCGTCACCCGCCGCGCGTCACGCCAGCACGAGCGGCGGCAGGGCCGCATCCGCGCGCGCCTGCGCGCATTCCACATCGATCACCAGATAGCGCAACGCATCCGGCCACAGATGCGCGTGCCGTTGCGCATCCTCGTCGAGGGTCGCGCGGCCCTGCACGAGCCAGGTCGTCTGACGCACGAAATCGACGAACAGCAGCGCGATCGCCGGATTCACGAGCAGGTTGCCGATCGTATTGAGCAGGTTGTTGCCCGCGAAGTCGGGCAGCACCAGCGTGCGGCGGTCCGGGATATCGACGAGCGGCGCGAACGAACCGTCGGCGCGCGGCTGGCGGCCGCGATACGAACAGTCGCTGTTGCCGGCTGCGTCGGCGGTCGCGACGATCAGGAAAGCCTGCTCGCGGATGAATGCGATGGCGTCGTCGGTCAGGGGGCCGCGATCGTTCATGGTGTCGGTCGGCGCGGGCGCCGTGGCGTGTGGATCCGCGATGCGCACGCAAGCGACATGCCACGCGGCACGGCGCGCGTCCGTGGGCCGCGCACCGCCGCGCACTGTGGAAATTCCGAACACCGGCCCCATCGCTGCGCAATCGCGATGTTCAGAATCGGTACACCCGCCGTGTTGCGTGCGTGAACACCGCACGGTGCGAGCCCGCGCCGGCCGCGCTCGACGTGCGGCCGTTCCGTTTGGCACGCATGTTGCGTAAACGGGACCAGCGCATTCCAACCGGCGCTGTACTCACACAAGCACGATGAACAGGAGACATGTATGAACCCGTTTGACCTGAAACAACTGGGCCTCGACGTCGAATACCCGTACCGTCAGCAGTACGACAACTACATCGGCGGCAAGTGGGTTCCTCCGGTGAAGGGCGAATATTTCGAGAACGTGTCGCCGATCAACGGCCAGCCGTTTTGCCGCATCCCGCGCTCGGGGGCCGACGACATCGAGCTGGCGCTCGACGCCGCGCATGCCGCGCGCCGCAAGTGGGGCAAGACGTCGGTCGCCGAGCGCGCGAATCTGCTGCTCGCCGCCGCCGACCGGATGGAAAAGAACCTGAAGCTGCTGGCCGTGGCCGAGACGATCGACAACGGCAAGCCGTTGCGCGAGACGATGGCGGCCGACCTGCCGCTCGCCGTCGACCACTTCCGCTACTTCGCGGGCTGCATCCGCGCGCAGGAAGGCGGCATCTCCGAAATCGACGACAACACCGTCGCGTACCACTTCCACGAGCCGCTCGGCGTGGTCGGCCAGATCATCCCGTGGAACTTCCCGCTGCTGATGGCCGCATGGAAGCTCGCGCCGGCGCTCGCGGCCGGCTGCTGCGTGGTGATGAAGCCGGCCGAGCAGACGCCCGCGTCGGTGCTCGTGCTGATGGAGCTGATCGGCGACCTGTTCCCGGCCGGCACGATCAACATCGTGAACGGGTTCGGCAAGGAAGCGGGCGAAGCGCTCGCGACCAGCAAGCGGATCGCGAAGATCGCGTTCACGGGATCGACCCCGGTGGGCAAGCACATCCTGCGCGCGGCGGCCGACAGCCTGATCCCGTCGACGGTCGAACTGGGCGGCAAGAGCCCGAACATATTCTTCGCCGACGTGCTCGACCAGGACGACGCGTTCCTCGACAAGGCGCTCGAAGGGCTCGCGATGTTCGCGCTGAACCAGGGCGAAGTGTGCACGTGCCCGTCGCGGATCCTGATCCAGGAATCGATCTACGAACGCTTCATCGAGAAGGCCGTCGCGCGCGTCGAGCGCATCAAGTCCGGCCACCCGCTCGACCTGCAGACGATGATCGGCGCGCAGGCGTCGCAGCAGCAGCTCGACAAGATCCTGTCGTACATCGACATCGGCCGCGGCGAAGGTGCGCAATGCCTGACGGGCGGTGAGCGCGCGGCGCCGGCCGCCGAGCTGGGCACGGGCTACTACGTGAAGCCGACGATGCTGCTCGGCAACAACAAGATGCGCGTGTTCCAGGAAGAGATCTTCGGGCCGGTCGCGTCGGTGATGACGTTCAAGGACGAGCAGGAAGCGATCGAACTCGCGAACGACACGTTCTACGGGCTCGGCGCGGGCGTGTGGACCCGCAACGGCACGCGTGCGTACCGGATGGGCCGCGAGGTCGAGGCCGGCCGCGTGTGGACCAACTGCTACCACCTGTACCCCGCGCATGCGGCGTTCGGCGGCTACAAGCAGTCGGGGATCGGCCGCGAGACGCACAAGATGGCGCTGTCGAACTATCAGCAGACGAAGTGCCTGCTGGTCAGCTACCAGGCCGAGGCGCTCGGGTTCTTCTGATCGCCGCAGCCGGGGCGACGTGTCGGGGCCGGTCGGGCCCGGCACGTCGCCCGGTTCGATTTCCCTATTCGACAGTCGACGCCGGTTGCGCTTTCTTGCGCAGCCGGCGCTGACAACGCTGCCGGCCGTCGAGCATGCGCGACGGCACGGCGCGCCGATGCGTGTGACGACCCCCAGCATGGCAGAACTGCCCCGATCCTTTCCGCGTCACCCGGTATTCCATCCGGGCGAACTCGACGCGCAACACCGCTTCGGCGTCGCCGACGAAGCCGAGCGGATGAGCGACGCCGTGACCACGCGGCTGAGCGTCGGCGTACGGCAGTTCGTCGAATCGCAACCGTTCATGTTCGTCGGCATGGCATGTGGCGCGGGTGCGTCGATGACCTGCGACATCGTGCAGAGCCGGCGCGACGCGAACGGCGATCTGCTGCCGGTGGTGCGCGTGATCGATACGAAGACGCTGCGGTTCGCGTTGCCCGCCGCCCAGGACGGCGACGGCGGCCGGATCGACGCGGCCGCCTGCGACGGCAGCGGGGTCGGATTGCTGTTCGTCGATTTCGTGCGCGGCCTGCGCTACCGGATCAACGGCCGCGCCACGCTGCGCGCCGATCTGCCGGAAGCGGACGCGGCGCCGTGGGCGGCGGGCAGCGCGATCGTCGAACTGGCGATCGCGCAGGCATACGGCAATTGCGGCACGCGGGTCGTGCGGCTGAAGCCGGCCCGGTAGCCGGCGTCCATGCGGGGGGCGGCGCGCATGCGCGGTCGCCGCGCGGATCGCACCGGCGGCGTGCGCGGCATGCCGCCTTCGGGTGCGCCCGCATGGCGCGCATCGGCCGGACAGCGTGGAATGGCGGGTGGCTCGCCGGGCCGTGCGGTTCGGCACGGGACTTGCGTGATACGCAACGCACGGTTCCGCGCAGGTGAGGGAGGACACGATGAATCAACATGTGGCGGGTACGGAGGAGCCGACCGCCGAAGACACGCGGCGCAGCGCGCAGGGCGACGACGCGTTCGCCGGGCAGGCCGTCGTCAGCGTCGCGCACGATGCGGACGAGCAGGCGCGCAACCTGATCGGCTGGCGGCAGACCTACGACCAGCTCGCGGCCGGCCGCTTCGTCGGCACGTTGACCGAGCTGCCGCTCGACACGATGAAGCTGTTTCGCGAATCGACCAGCCACCTGCTGCGCCAGGCGTGCGAAGTGCGCGGCGATGCGTACTGGTTCGGCATCCCGCTCGTGTGCGACGGCTCGGCGCGCGTCGATGCGTGCCGCATCGGCCCCGGCGCGCTCGCGTTCCGGCCCGGCAACGTCGAATTCGAACTCGTGACGCCCGCGCAGTTCTCGATCTATGGCGTCGTCGTGCGCGGTGACGTGCTGCGCCGCTATGCGGAGGAAGTCGAGCGCCGCGCGCTCGACGAGCGGCTGTTCACGCAGCGCGTGATGCAGGTCGGCGAGGCGCGGCTCGCGCGCCTGTGCGCGCTGCTCGGCCGCCGGCTCGACGGCGCGGTGGCGATGGCCGGCCCGCTGCCCGATGCGCAGCGCGACGACCTGCAGGCCGAAGTGCTGGCCGCGCTGTTCGACGCGTGCGCGCAACCGGCCGACGACGGCAGCGGCGGTGCGCCGTCGACGCGCCGCTGGCTCGTCGACCAGGCGCGCGATTACGTGCTCGCGCACCGCACGCGCCCGGTCGGCGTGCCCGAGCTTTGCGAGCAGTTGCACGTGAGCCGGCGCACGCTGCAGTACTGCTTCCAGGACGTGCTCGGGATGGCGCCCGCGACCTACCTGCGCACGCTGCGGCTGAACGGCGCGCGGCGTGACCTGTGCGGGCGCGCGGCCGGCTCGGTGCAGGACGTCGCGGAGGCGTGGGGCTTCTGGCATCTGAGCCAGTTCGCGACCGATTACCGGCGCCTGTTCGGCAAGCGGCCGTCGGAGACGCTGCGCGATCGGGCGTGAGGCGCTCGACACGGTGAGCCGGGTGGCCGAAGCGGCGCTCGCGGCGGGGTTGGCGCCGGGGGCGCGCTACTGCCGGGTGGATCGTTCCGCTCGCCGCCGCGCCGGCTTCGCTCAGGAGGCTGGTGCGAGCTTGGCCGGGTAAGCCGGGCAGCCAGAGCGCCGCTTGCGGTGGTGCTGGCGCTGGACGCGGGCCGCTACCGGTTCGATCGTTCCGCTTGCCGCGCCGGCTTCGCTCAGATGGCCGTTGCCGCCACGTTGCGCGGTGCGGGCCACGCCAGCGTGTCCCAATCGACTGCGCGGTAAGCGACTTCGACCGCCGCGAGATCGTCCGGCCGCTCGCTGCGATGCAGCCCGTGCAATTCGACCGGCACGTCGAGTGTGACCGGTACGCAATGCGGATAGTCGCGCACGCGCAGCGCCGGCCCGATCGTCGTGAAGCACGCGAGCGTCGGCACGTCGAAACCGTCGGCGAGATGCACGGCCGCCGTGTCCGGCGCGAACAGCAGGCTCGCCCCCTTGATCCACGCGATGAAGCGTGCTGTGTCGGTCGCGTCGCGGCTCACGTCCACATAAGCGGGATGCGCGAGCGGACCGAAGCCGACCACCGGTAACCCGTAACGCTGCGCGAGCCGTTCCACGAACGCGACGTGCAGCGCGGGCGGCACGCTGCGCACCGCCGTGCTCGCATTCGGGCAGAACAGCACGTACGGCCGCTGCCAATCGGCCGGCAGCGCGGGCAGCGGCAGCCGCGCGAGCCAGCGGTTGCGCTTCGCGGCGGCCGGCACGGCGGCCGGATCGACGCCGAGCGCGTCGAGGAAGAAATCGATCATCGGCAGCCGCGCGAACGCGGGCCAGTACAGGTGATTGCCGACGTCGATGCAGCACGCGTCGGCGGGCAGCGCTTCGGCGGGGCACGGCAGCGCGCGTGACGGCGCGACGACGTCGGCCGCGAGTGCATACAGCGCATCGACATAGCGGGGTGCGCGCGCCGGCCGGTACAGCGTGAAGCGCAGGTCCGCATGGGCCGCACGCAGTGCGGCGAGAGCCGTCAGCCCGATCACCGAATCGCCGAGCGTGACGCCCATCCCGTTGATCACGTGCACGTGCCGCGTAGCGCCGTAATCGAGCCGGAACGGCCGGTGCGCGGCGTGCAGCAGGCCGAGCGCCGGCGCGGCCGGCACGTAGCCTTCGGCGCGCTCGTCGTCATGCTCGAGATCGTACGGCGCGACGAGCGAGCCGTCGGGCGCGAGCAGCGTGCCGGGGCAGGCCAGCGCGTCGTCGTGCGACAGCGCGGCGGTGGGCGGCGCGGTGTGGATGTCCACCGTCATGCGCCGCGCGCGCGGCGACCCTGCTCGCGGATCTGCTCGAGCGTCGCGGCCGGCGTGCTGGCGTCCTGCGGGATGCGGATCTCGATCACCGCGGGCAGCCCGCAGGTCAGCGCGCGTTCGAGCGCGGGCGCGAAATCGGCGGTGCGCTCGACCGTCTCGCCATGGGCGCCGAACGCACGCGCATACGCGGCGAAATCCGGGTTCGTGAGCCCCGTGCCGTGCACGCGGCCCGGGTAGTTGCGCTCCTGATGCATGCGGATCGTGCCGAAATGGCCGTTGTTGACGACGATCGCGACGATGTTCAGCCCGTATTGCATCGCGGTCGCGAGCTCGTTGCCGGCCATCATGAAGCAGCCGTCGCCGGCGAGCGCGACGACGGCGCGCTGCGGATACAGCGACTTCGCGGCGAGCGCGGCCGGCACCCCGTAGCCCATCGCGCCGCTCGTCGGCGCGAGCTGCGAACGGAAGTGCCGGTACGCGAAGTGGCGATGCAGCCAGATCGCATAGTTGCCCGCGCCATTGGTCAGGATCGCGTCGTGCGGCAGGCGCTCGCGCAACTGCACCATCACGTCGCCGAGCTGCACGTCGCCGGGCATCGGCAGCGGCGCATGCCATTCGCGGTACGCGCGGTGCGCGTCGACGGCCGCGCCGGCCCATGCAGGCCGCTCGGGCGGTTCGAGCGCGGCCAGCGGCGCGGCGATCTCGGGCATGCCCGACACGATCGGCAGGTCGGCGGCGTACACGCGGCCGAGTTCGTCCGCGCCCTGATGCACGTGGATCAGCGTCTGCCGCGTTTTCGGGATGTCGAGCAGCGTGTAGCCGCCGGTCGTCGCTTCGCCGAGGCGCGGCCCGATCACGAGCAGCAGGTCGGCGTCGCGGATGCGTTTCGCGAGCGCGGGGTTGATCCCGAGCCCGACGTCGCCCGCGTAGTTCGGGTGTGCGTTGTCGATCGTGTCCTGGAAGCGGAACGCGCACGCGACCGGCAATTGCCAGCGTTCGACGAAGGTGCGCAGGTTCGCGCAGGCGTCCGGCGTCCAGCCGCTGCCGCCGACGATCGCGAACGGCCGCTCCGCGCGCGCGAGCCGCTCGCGCAGCTCGTCGATCTGCGCGGCCGACGGCGCGGCCGCGATGCGTTTCGCGGCCGGCACGACGGGCTGCGGCGCGCACGCGTCGGACAGCACGTCCTCCGGCAGCGCGAGCACGACCGGGCCGGGCCGGCCGGACGTCGCGACGTGGAACGCATGGCTCAGGTATTCGGGAATGCGGCGCGGATCGTCGATCTGCGCGACCCATTTCGCCATCTGGCCGAACATGCGGCGGTAGTCGATTTCCTGGAAGGCTTCGCGGTCGAGGTGCTCGCGTGCGCACTGGCCGACGAACAGGATCATCGGCGTCGAATCCTGGAACGCGGTGTGCACGCCGATCGACGCATGGGTCGCGCCGGGCCCGCGCGTGACGAACGCGATGCCGGGGCGGCCGGTCAGCTTGCCGACCGCTTCGGCCATGTTCGCGGCGGCCGCCTCGTGGCGGCAGACGACCGTCTGGATGCGGGCGGTGTCGTCCGCCAGCGCGTCGAGCACGGCGAGGAAGCTCTCGCCCGGCACGCAGAACACGCGTTCGACGTGATTGGCGAGCAACGCATCGACGAGCAGTCGCGCACCGGTGGTGGCGCGCGGCTCGAGATCCTTGGAATGCGACATGGGCTGCCGTCTCCCTGGGTAGCGGGACGTACAGCTTACGCCGGTTGGCCGGGCGCCGGTACGCCGGCCGCTGAAAAGTGTCGGAACGCGGGGTGAAGCGGGACGTGCGTGTTTCGCGTGTCGGCTTTGGCTGGCCGAATGGCCAGCTTGTGCCCGCTTGCGCGACGGTGAAAAGTAAACGCTACGGATGGGCGACCCGGACGCTTGTTTCGAGCCGGAAAGCGGGCTTCCCAAATAACAATAAAATGGGATGCCATTCAATAGTAAAATTTCAGCGAATGGATGGACGAAGGGAGTGAGAATCGCCATGACGACCGAAACGATCGATCAAAAGACGCTGACGGAGCTGGTCGAAGCCGGCGCGGTGCGCGCGGCCCGCGTGGTCGGTTGCGGGAACGGCTGGGCGCTCTGCGCCCGTTGCGGCGCGCACGAACGTTTCCTGTCGGCCAAGCGTGGCGACGTGCGGGTGTTTCGCCGTTTTGAAACGCTGGTCGGCTTTCTGCGCGATATCGGCATCAGCCGGTTCGATGTGGACGCGTCGGCGTTCGATCCGGATGCGGCCGGCCGGGCCGCCCGGCCCGATCGCGCGGCGGCATTGAAGGCGGCCCACGAGGCAGCGGCCCACGATCGCTGGTTTCGCGAGGAGGTGCAGCAGGCGCTGGACGACCCGCGTGCGTCGATTCCGGACGCCGAAGTCAGCGCCGACTTCGCGTCGCGTCGTGCGGCGCTGCGTGAGCGGCTCGCGGGCAGGGGCGGGGATGCTTCTTGACCCTCGCGCTGCACTGGAATCCGAAGGCGCTCGAGGATCGCGCCGCGATCATGGACACCATCGCCGAGGACGACCCTCTCGCCGCGCTCGAACTCGACGAACTGCTGGAAGAAAGGGCGGCGGCGTTACCGGCCCGTGCCGAGCTGTATCGGCAAGGGCGGGTGGCCGGCACGCGCGAACTGGTGATCGCGCCGAACTACGTGCTCGTGTATCGCATCCGGCCGGCCGAGCGCATCGGGGAGATTCTCTGCGTGCTGCATGCGCGACGGCAATGGCCGTGATGCGCGTATTCACTGCCGGCTCGTCAGCCAAGGGAAGACCTGTTATGTACACACATGGATTTACATCTCGACCCGCATCGACTAATGTACATACGGCGTACATCCGAGCGGAGATCGACATGCATACCACGAGGGTATTCCGGAACGGCAACTCGCAGGCCGTGCGAATTCCTGCGGACCTGGCCTATGAACGCAGCGATATCGAACTGGAAATCGAGCGCGTCGGTGACGAAATCCGCATTCGGCCGATGCGGCGGCCTTTGACCCACGTACTGGAGAAATTCGCGAAATTCGGGCCGGACTTCATGACCGAAGGGCGCGGCGACCACGAGCAGGCCGAGCGCGAGGGCTTGTGATGCCGCGCTTCATGCTCGACACCAACATGTGCATCTATCTGATGAAGAATCAGCCGGAGCAGGTCGCGAGACGGTTTGCGCAGTGCTACACGGGCGACGTCGTCATGTCGGCGATCACCTATGCGGAGCTCGAGTACGGCGTGACCGCATGCGCGAGCCCGGCCCGGGAGCGCCGCAATCTCGCCGCATTGATCGAGGATATTCCCGTCGCGCCTTTCGACGCTGCGGCCGCGCAAGCGTATGGTCCGGTCCGCGACGCAACCCGCGAGCGGAGGAAGGATCACCTCGACAAATTGATCGCCGCTCATGCGGTGTCGCTCGATGTCGTCCTGGTGACCAACAACGAGCGGGATTTCGTCAGCTATCCGGGGTTGCGACTGGAGAACTGGCTGAACGACTAGCGTCGGGTGCCATGCCCGGCGGCAATGCAGGGTATCGATCCACCCCGCGCCACCGCCGGATCCGGTATCAGCACTCGACGATATTCACCGCCAGCCCGCCGCGCGACGTTTCCTTGTACTTCGTCTTCATGTCGGCGCCGGTCTCGCGCATCGTCTTGATCACCGAGTCGAGCGACACGTAATGCGAGCCGTCGCCGCGCAGCGCCATGCGCGCCGCGTTGACGGCCTTCACCGACGCCATCGCGTTGCGCTCGATGCACGGGATCTGCACCATCCCGCCCACCGGGTCGCAGGTCAGGCCGAGGTTGTGTTCCATCCCGATCTCGGCCGCGTTCTCGACCTGCTGCGGCGTGCCGCCGAGCACGGCCGCGAGCGCGCCGGCCGCCATCGAGCACGCGACGCCGACTTCGCCCTGGCAGCCGACTTCCGCGCCCGAGATCGACGCGTTGAGCTTGTAAAGGATGCCGATCGCGGCAGCCGTCAGCAGGAAGTCGATCACGCCCTGTTCGTTCGCGCCGGGCGTGAAGCGCGTGTAGTAGTGCAGCACGGCCGGGATGATGCCGGCCGCGCCGTTGGTCGGCGCGGTGACGACGCGGCCGCCGGCCGCGTTTTCCTCGTTGACCGCGATCGCGTACAGGTTGATCCAGTCGATCATCGACAGCGGGTCCTGCAGCGCGCGCTCCGGGCTGCCGGTCAGCGTGCGGTACAGCTGCGGCGCGCGGCGCTTGACCTGGAACGGGCCGGGCAGGTTGCCGTCGGCGTCGGGATTGCCGATTCCGCAGCCGCGCGACACGCACGACTGCATCACGGCCCAGATCTTCAGCAGCCCGTCTCGCGTTTCTTCCTCGGTGTGCCACGCGCGCTCGTTGTCCCACATCAGCTGCGCGATCGACTTGCCGGTCGACGCGGTCAGCGCGAGCAACTCCGCGCCGGTGCGGAACGGGTGTGTCATCTGTTCGGCCGCGCTCAGCACCTTGGTGTTCGGCGCGCCGGCCGTCACGACGAAGCCGCCGCCGACCGACAGATAGGTGCGCTCGACCAGCACCGCGCCGTTCGCGTCGCTCGCGCGCAGCTTCATCCCGTTCGGATGTTCGGGCAGCGCCTGGCGGTAGAACGCGATGTTCTCCTTCAGCACGAACGGCACCGGATGCGTGCCGAGCAGCGCGAGCTGCTTCGACTGGCGGACGTCTTCCAGCCGCGCGTCGATGGTTTCGGGATCGACGGTGTCGGGCGCGTCGCCGAGCAGGCCGAGCATCACGCCGCGGTCGGTGCCGTGGCCCTTGCCGGTGGCGCCGAGCGAGCCATAGAGTTCGACCTTCACGTGGGCCGTCGCATCGAGCAGCCCGTCGCGCTCGAGGCCCTGGACGAACATCAGCGCCGCGCGCATCGGTCCGACCGTGTGCGAACTGGACGGACCGATGCCGATCTTGAAGAGGTCAAACACGCTGACTGCCATTTCGATACCTGCCTTGCTATGAGAGTAGTGCTAGCGCGCCTGCAATGGCAGGCACGCGGCGAGCCATGCGGGCGGCGTTGGGGAAAGCTGCTGCGCGACGCGGGCATAGCGCCCGTCGAGCCGCGCGGCCAGATGAAAGAGTTCGGTGGCGTTTTTCGGGTCCCACTGCCCCGTGTAGCCCGGCAGGCCGGCCTCGCGGCGCTTCGCGTCGAACGGCACCGGCGAATTCACGAATTCCTCGTGCGTTTTCTCGCCGAGCGCGTACGGCACGAGCCAGTCGAGCGCGGCCGCGAGCGTCGCGCCGTTCGCGCCGCGCTCGCGCAGCCAGTTGCGGTTGAAGCGGCGCGCGGCGAGCGCGGCCGTCACCAGCGGCTGCAAATCGTAGACCGCGTAATGCAGCGCATCGCGTTCCTCGAAATCCCAGGTCTTGCCGTCCGGGCCGATGTTGTCGGCGAGATGCTCGACGAACAGCCGCTGCGCGGCGTTCATCATCTTGCGGTCGCCGAGCGTGAACGCGGACAGCGCGATCAGCTTGATCCGGTGGCTCTGCCAGTTGTTGCGCCAGGTCCCGGTGAGCGGGCGCTTCTGCGCGTCGACCTGCGCGACATAGCCGGCGCCGAGCTTCGCGATGAACGCGGCCGTCGCGTTGCGCGTTTTCACCGGCAGCGCGCTCGCGGTCATGTCGTACGCGATGATCAGGCTCTCGAAGCGCGTCTCGTCGATCGGGTTGAAGCTCGGCTGGTAGGTCGAGACCCACGCGGACAGGAAGCGGTCGACGAGCTGCAGGTAGCGCGGCGCGTTCGTCACGCGCCACGCGAGCGCCGCATCGCGCATCAGGTCCATGTCCTTGAGCGCGGCGGCACTCTGGTCGTAGATGCCTTCGTGCGGCAGCGTGCCCTCGGTGTGCACGCGCGGCATCGCCTTCGGCTGCTCGCCGATGCGCGCGTCGACGCTGCGGATCAGCGCCTGCACGCCCGGCTCGGCCTGCGTCGTCTCGCTCGCCTGCAGTGCCGGCGCCGCACAGAAATTCATCGCCGCGCGCGCACTGCCGGACACGCCGAGGCCGGCGGCGGCCAGCGACAGCGATGCGACGAGCATCGGCACGTAGCGGCGCGTGTGCAGCCGCATCTGCGTTGCACCACGGCCCGGAAACATCGGACGCACCATGCGGAACTCCTTGATTGGCTGGATCGCGTGTGATGTTAGCCGGATTGGCGGGCAAGCGTGAAACGGTTGGCCGGGCGGCGAACGTAAAAACCGCACGCAACCGGTGGCTGCGTGCGGTGTGGTCACGGTCGGACGCTCCGGTGCGGGACGGGCGTTATGCGTAGTCCGACATCGGCACGCACGAGCAGAACAGGTTGCGGTCGCCGTAAGCGTTGTCCGCACGGCCGACCGGCGGCCAGTACTTGTTCGTGCCGAGCGACGCGACCGGGTACGCGGCCTGCTCGCGCGAATACGAATGCGGCCATTCGTTCGCGGTGACGACGGCCGCCGTGTGCGGTGCGTGACGCAGCGGGTTGTCCTCGCGATCGGCGCGGCCTTCCTCGACCGCGCGGATTTCCTCGCGGATCGCGATCATCGCGGCGATGAAGCGGTCGAGTTCTTCCTGCGATTCCGATTCGGTCGGCTCGACCATCAGCGTGCCCGGCACCGGGAAGCTCATCGTCGGCGCGTGGAAGCCGTAGTCCATCAGGCGCTTCGCGACGTCGTCGACGCTGATGCCGCTCGTTTCCTTGATCGGACGCAGGTCGAGAATGCACTCGTGCGCGACCAGCCCGCCCGGGCCCGAATACAGCACCGGATAGTGCGGCGCGAGGCGCTTCGCGATGTAGTTCGCGTTGAGGATCGCGGTTTCGGTGGCGGCGGTCAGGTTCTTCGCGCCCATCATCGCGATGTACATCCACGAGATCGGCAGGATCGACGCCGAGCCGTACGGCGCGGCCGACACCGCGCCGATGCCGTCTTCCGCGCGGGCGTAGCCGGTCGAGCGCTGGTTCGGCAGGAACTTCGCGAGGTGCGCGCCGACCGCGACCGGGCCGACGCCCGGGCCGCCGCCGCCGTGCGGGATGCAGAAGGTCTTGTGCAGGTTCAGGTGCGACACGTCGCCGCCGAACTGGCCCGGCGCGGTCAGGCCGACCATCGCGTTCATGTTCGCGCCGTCGACGTACACCTGGCCGCCGTGCGCGTGGACGATCTCGCAGATCTCGCGAACGTTCTGCTCGAACACGCCGTGCGTCGACGGATACGTGATCATGATCGCCGCGAGGTTCGCCGAATGCTGCTCGGCCTTCGCCTTCAGGTCGGCGATGTCGACGTTGCCCTGCGCGTCGCACGCGACGACCACGACCTTCATGCCGGCCATGTGCGCGGACGCCGGGTTCGTGCCGTGCGCGGATGCCGGGATCAGGCACACGTCGCGATGCGCTTCGCCGCGCGATGCGTGGTACGCGTGGATGATCAGCAGGCCCGCGTACTCACCCTGCGAGCCCGCGTTCGGCTGCAGCGACACGGCCGCGTAGCCGGTGGCCGCGACGAGCATCTGCTCGAGCTGGTCGATCATCTCGCGGTAGCCGACGGTCTGCTCGGCCGGCGCGAACGGGTGGATGCCGCCGAACTCGGGCCACGTGACGGGCAGCATTTCCGACGTCGCGTTCAGCTTCATCGTGCACGAGCCGAGCGGGATCATCGAGCGGTCGAGCGCGAGATCCTTGTCCGACAGGCTGCGCAGGTAGCGCAGCATTTCGGTTTCGGAATGGTGGCGGTTGAACACGTGGTGCGTCAGGTACGCGCTCGTACGCTCGAGGCCGGCCGGCAGCGCGGCGACGCCTGCGAGGCCCGCGTCCAGCGCGTCGACGCTCGGCGCGGTGCCGCCCGCGGCCTGCGCGAACACGTCGAGGAGATCGGCGAGGTCGTCGCGCGTCGTCGTTTCGTCGACCGATACGCCGACTTGCGTGTCGCTCACGCGGCGCAGGTTGATGCGCTTCGCCTTCGCGAATGCGTGGACCTGCGCGGTGCGCGCGCCGGTGTCGATCGTCAGCGTGTCGAAGAACGTGTCGTTGACGGTCGTGAAGCCGAGCTGTTTCACGCCGGCGGCCAACAGCGCCGCGATGCGGTTCACGCGTAGCGCGATCGTCTTCAGGCCGTGCGGGCCGTGGTAGACCGCGTACATGCTGGCCATGATCGCGAGCAGCGCCTGCGCGGTACACACGTTCGACGTCGCCTTCTCGCGGCGGATGTGCTGTTCGCGCGTCTGCAGCGCGAGGCGCAGCGCGGGCTTGCCCTGCGCGTCGACCGTCACGCCGACGAGGCGGCCCGGCATCTGGCGCTTGAATTCGTCACGCACCGCGAGATACGCGGCGTGCGGGCCGCCGAAGCCCATCGGCACGCCGAAGCGCTGCGTGTTGCCGATCGCGACGTCCGCACCCCATTCGCCGGGCGGCGTCAGCACGGTGAGCGCGAGCAGGTCGGCCGCGACGACCACGTGGCCGCCGGCCGCGTGGATCGCTTCGGTGAGCGCGCGGTAGTCGCGCACGTCGCCGTTCACGCCCGGGTACTGCAGCAGGACGCCGAACGCGTTCGCCTGCGCGGCGTCGGCGGCCGGGCCCGTCTTGACCTCGATGCCGATCGGCAGCGCGCGCGTGCGGATCACTTCAAGGGTTTGCGGCAGCACGTCGTCGGCGACGTAGAACACGTTCGATGCCGGCTTGCCGGTACGTTGCAGCAGCGTCATCGCTTCGGCCGCGGCGGTGGCTTCGTCGAGCAGCGACGCGTTCGAGATCGCGAGGCCCGTGAGGTCGGCGACCATCTGCTGGAAGTTCAGGAGCGCCTCGAGGCGACCCTGGGAAATTTCGGGCTGGTACGGCGTGTAGGCCGTGTACCACGCCGGGTTTTCGAGCACGTTGCGCAGGATCACGGCCGGCGTGTGCGTGTCGTGGTAGCCCTGGCCGATATACGAGCGGAACACCTGGTTCTTGTCCGCGAGCGCACGCAGCGCGGCGAGGGCTTCGGCCTCGCTCTTCGGCTGCGCGAACGGGCCGAGCGGCAGCGTTTCGGCGCGGCGGATCGAGGCCGGGATCACGGCGTCCATCAGCGCGGCGCGCGACGCGAAGCCGAGCGTGTCGAGCATGGCCTGCTGGCTGGCGGCGTCGGGGCCGATGTGGCGTTCGGCGAACGCGTCGTGCGTTTCGAGCGCGGCGAGCGAGAGGGGCGTGCGGTTCATCAGGCGGTCCGGGTGTTCGAGCTTCATGGCGTGACTCTGGTCCCGCACGGGCCGAGGCCGGCGCCGCGCGGTTCGGGTAAGGAAAGTTAGTCGATCAGCTTGCTGTAGGCGTCGGCGTCGATCAGCTTGTCGGTCGAGGTGCCGGCCGCGAGCTTGATCTTGAAGAGCCACACGCCGTATGCGTCGCTGTTCACTTCTTCCGGCGAGTCGGCGGCCTCTTCATTGACGGCGAGGATCTCGCCGGACACCGGCGAATAGATGTCGGATGCCGCCTTCACCGATTCGACGACGCCGACGGCGTCGCCCGCGTTCACCGACTTGCCGACTTGCGGCAGTTCGAGGAAGACGATGTCGCCGAGCGTGCTCTGCGCGTGATCGGTGATGCCGACCGTCAGCGTGCCGTCGGCTTCGGTGCGGATCCACTCGTGTTCGTCGGTGTACTTCAGATCGGCCGGGACGTTGCTCATCGGATGCTCCTGGATAAAAGGGTGTGTTCGTTTTGCTGGCGCGCCGCCATGGTGCGCCGGATGGGGTTGCGCCGGGCGCCATCTCCCGGCTTGCCGGGAGGCGGCCCCCGCCGCTTCTCGGTCGTTACGCAGCGAGGACCTTGCCGTTGCGCACGAACGGCAGTTTTACCACGCGCGCGGGAAGATTCTTGTCTCGAATTTGCACCTGGACGGTGTCGCCGATCTGGACGGCCGCCGGCACGCGCGCGAACGCGATCGATTCCTGCATCGACGGCGAGAACGTGCCGCTCGTGATCTCGCCTTCGCCGTGCGGCGTGACGACCTTCTGGTGCGCGCGCAGCACGCCGCCCGCCTTGCCGTTTTCCTTCTGCAGGATCAGGCCGACGAACGCGGCGCGCGTGCCGTTGGCTTCCAGTGCGGCGCGGCCGACGAAGTCGCGCGGCGCGGTGAGGTCGACCGTCCAGGCGAGGCCCGCGTCGAGCGGGGAGACCGTGTCGTCCATGTCCTGGCCGTACAGGTTCATGCCGGCCTCGAGGCGCAGCGTGTCACGCGCGCCGAGCCCGCACGGACGCACGCCGTTTTGCTGCAGCGCATTCCACAGCGCTACGACGTGCACGGCCGGGACGATCACTTCGAAACCGTCTTCGCCGGTGTAGCCGGTGCGTGCGACGGTGAGATCGCCGAACGGCGTGCCGGCGACCTGCGCGGCGTTGAACGGCTTGAGCTCGCTGGTGGCGGCGCGTGCGGACGGCACCGTCGCCCAGACCTTTTCACGGGCGTTCGGACCCTGGACCGCGACGATCGCGAAATCGCGGCGCGGTGCGATCGTCAGGCCGTAGCCGCCTTGTTCGTTGAGCTGGTTGAACCACGCGATGTCTTTCTCGGCGGTGCCGGCGTTGACGACCACGCGGAAGAATTCTTCGGTGAAGTAGTAGACGATCAGATCGTCGATGACGCCGCCCTGCGGGTTGAGCAGGCATGAGTAGAGCGCCTTGCCGGGCGTCTTGAGCTTGCCGACGTGATTCGCGATCGCGTGCTCGAAGAACGCGCGCACGCGGCTGCCGGTGAAATCGACGACGCACATGTGCGACACGTCGAACATGCCGGCGTCGGTGCGCACAGCGGCGTGTTCTTCGATCTGCGAGCCGTAGTTGACGGGCATGTCCCAGCCGCCGAAGTCGACCATGCGGGCATTGAGCGCGCGGTGCGCGGCGTTGAGCGGGGTGTGATTCAGTGCAGTCATCGAGGCCTCAGGCAAGGCGCTTGCGCGCGGATCAGAACGGCCATGTGCCGACCGCCGCGGCCGATGGCCTCGAGCGATCCGGTACATGCCCCTCTGTCCTCGATACCTGAGAGATTGCGCTGCGGGCCAAGCCCGGCGAACGCGCGCCCCTTCGGTGGGCAGCTTGCCCGCGCAGCCAATGCGCTGCGGGCTACTGCCGCTCTCCAGAGTGCGGGGAGAGTATTGCCCGCGCAGTGCGCGGATGCGATTCCCCGACGCGGTCGGTCCTTTTGCCTGAGAGTTTGCGGGTGTGCCCCTTCGGCGGCGCAACCGGTGTCGGAACACCGGTCACACGCTCTCCCGACGCGTGCGGGCGACTGTACGCGAGCGGGTGGGCATTGTCAATTTGAGCAAAAGAATGTCGCTTCGCGACAAGCGGCGGCGGCCGCGCCGCCGCTTTTCTCCGCTCCGGCAGGCGCCGGCGCGTTACTCGCCGATCGCGCGTGCGGCCGTGTCGAGTTCCTGGTTCAGCACGCGCTGCTCATCGCCGGACAGGCCGCCGTTGTGTTGGGCCGACATGTCGTTCGCTTCCTGGCGGATCACGTCGAGGCGGTGGTGCAGCTGCGCGCCATAGGGCGGCGGGTAGTAGCCGCCGTTCACGCGCGCGTCGATCCGGCGGTGCAGGTTGTCGATCCGGCCCTGGACCTCCTGCATGCGGTCGTTCGCGACGACCTGCGGATTCGGTCGCGGCGGGGGCGCCTGCCGGGCCGGCCGCTGCGGCTGCACGATACAGGCCGCGAGCGAGGAAACCAGGACGCAGCATGCCGCTGCGCGAATCAACCGTTGCATCAAATTCTCCTGACGGATGGGTGTCGGATCGACTTTTTGAGAAACGCGTCAGACCGGACGACCGCTGACTTTCGTTCCCGCACCATTTGTAACGGAATGTTGGGGGCCGTGCCGGCGGGGTGGCGGGCGGTGGGCAGCAGACGCGGCGGCGCCGCTGCCGGCGCGTGGCGCGGGATGGCGGCCGGGTCGGCACTGACCCGGCCGGCAGCCGTCAGACCGTGCGGCGCACGAACGGCACCCGGCGGCCGTCGTGTTCGCTCTGCGCGGCGAGCTCGATGATCGTCATCACGTCGACCGCGTCCTGCGCGGTGACGGGGAACGGCGCGCCGTCGCGGATCGACGCGGCGAGCGCGCGGTAGAACTCCGCGTACTGGCCGTCGAGCGTCGGCACCGGACGTTCGACCTCGACCTCGCCGTCGAGCACGCGCAGCAGGCCGGGCGGATTGCCGCCGCCGAATTCGACGTCGTCCGCGGTGAGGCCGGCCTTGAGCTGGTCTTCCTGCGTGTCGAGCCCGAACTTCTGGTAGCTGCCGCGCGTGCCGTGCAGCGTGAAGCGCGCGGGCTCGATCGCAGACAGCGCGCTCGCATGCAGCGCGACGTCCTTGTCCGGATAGCCGAGCAGCAGGTGCACGAAATCGGGCGCCGTGCCGTTGTCGCGGCGCGTCTTGACGGTGGCGCTCACGGTTTCCGGCGTGCCGAACAGCGCGAGCGCCTGGTCGATCAGGTGCGGGCCGAGGTCGAGCAGCAGGCCGCCGCCGCGGGCCGGCTCCTCGCGCCAGCGCGTGCGCGGCGTCGGCCGGAAGCGGTCGAAGTGCGACGCGAAGTAGGTGAGGCGGCCGAGCTCGCCCGATTCGACGATCCGGCGCACGGTGAGGAAATCGCCGTCCCAGCGGCGGTTGTGGAACGGCGCGAACAGCCGGCTGCGCGCGTTCGCGAGCCGCGCGAGCGCGAGCGCCTCGTCGGCGGTGAGCGTGACCGGCTTGTCGACGACCACGTGGCGGCCGGCTTCGAGCACCTGGCGCGCGAGCGTGAAGTGCGTGTCGTTCGGCGTGGCGATCACCACGCATTCGATATCGTCGAGGCCGAGCAGCGTGTCGAGGTCGGCGACGATGCGCGCGCCCGGATACGCGGCGTGCGCGCGATCGGACTGACTCGTCGCGATTGCGGCGACTTCAGTACGGCCGCTCGTGGCGATCACGGGCGCGTGGAACGTCGCGCCGGCGAAACCGAAACCCATCAAACCAATCCTGAGCAATGACGACATGGCAATTCCTGGCTGCGAAGGAAACTAAAGGATGGCGCGCCGAAGCGGCGCGAAGACGACCGGCTATTTTGGCATGGCGCCGCCGCTTGCACAGACGCGTCGGGCGAAACGCGCGACGCGATGCGGCGCTTGCGCAAGGCATGCCGGCATTTTGCGTGGAAGCGGGTGCCGGGCGGTACGACTGGCTGGCCCGCGGCTCTCGGCCCGCGGCTCTCGGCTCTCGGCTCTCGGCTCGCGGCTCGCGGCTCGCGGTCCGCGGCCCGCGGCTCGGCGTGCGCCGCGCGGTGGGCCGTGGCCGGCCAGCCTGCCCCGGAGCGGGCCGCGTCATCCGCCCGCCCGCTGCCGCACGGCGGCCGCGACCTGCGCGGCCCACACCGCGCACGCGGATGCGCCGGGATGGAAGCCGTCGGCGGCCATCAGGTGGCGTTCGAGCGGCAGATCGACCCGCAGGAACGTGCAGTGCGGCTGCGCGCCGGCCCAGCCGGCGAGCGCCGCGTTGAGCCGTTTCGCGCGCCGCCCGAGATACCACGCGAGCGGCTGCGGCAGCGCCGGGAAGCGCTCCATCGGCGGTACCGCCGACAGGACCGTATGCCCGACCTGGAAACGCGTGGCGAGCAGCCGCACCAGCTCGGTCTGCTGCGCGAGCCAGCGTGCGGGCGGCACGCCGCCCGTCACGTCGTTGACGCCGAGCGACGTGACCGCCACGTCGAACGGCTCGGCCGGCTCGGCGGCGAGCCAGTCAATGAGCTCCCGCGTGGTCAGGCCGGTGCGTGCGAGCAGTTTCCAGCTCACGCGGTGCGTGGCCGCCAGCGCGTTCGCCAGTTGCCCGGCGAGTGCATCGTGCTGCGTCGCGACCCCGACGCCCGCGGCGGCCGAATCGCCGACCACCAGCACGCGCAGCGGCGGGCCGTCGCCGGCCACGCCGTCGCGCGGGCCGGCCGCCTCGGGCAGCCGCGGCGTGACGCGGCGCACGTAGCGCCCCTGCACGAACAGCAGCGGGCCGAGGGCAGCGGTGGCGAACGAGTATCCCATGAGGTCGATCCGGTGACGGTTCAGGTGAGTTGAAGCGGGCCGGCACGGGTGGCGCCGGGGAGTGCGTATTGTGTCCGATCGCAGCGCGGACGGGGCCAGATTGGCCGAGCGGACAGGCACGACCGCGCCGAACGGACAGGGGGCGCCTGCTCGGCAAGCCTGCTGGCCCCCGTCCGGCGGTGCGCCCGAAATACCCGCCGCCGACGTGTTAACATGCGCGTCCTGCCCGCGTGTCCGCCTGCTTCGCCAGCCTGCCGCGCACGGCATCCTCCCGGCGTTCGCCGTCAACCGCAACACCATCCGCCATCATGTCCGCAGGCCTCAATCCCGCTCAGAATGAAGCGGTGCGCTACCTCGACGGTCCCTGCCTCGTGCTCGCCGGCGCGGGCAGCGGCAAGACCCGCGTGATCACGCAGAAGATCGCGCACCTGATCGAAGCGAAAGGCTTCGAGCCGCGCCATATCGCCGCCGTCACGTTCACGAACAAGGCGGCCGCCGAAATGCGCGAGCGCGTGTCGAAGCTGCTCGAGGGCAAGACGCTCACCACGCCCGGCAAGGAAGGCCGCAAGGTGCCCGTCAACCAGCTCACCGTCTGCACGTTCCACTCGCTCGGCGTGCAGATCCTGCGCCAGGAGGCCGAGCACGTCGGCCTGAAGCCGCAGTTCTCGATCATGGATTCGGACGACTGCTTCGGAATGATCCAGGAGCAGCTCGGCACGACCGACAAGGGGCTGATCCGCAAGATCCAGAGCATCATCTCGCTGTGGAAGAACGGCCTGATCATGCCCGACGAGGCGATGGCGATCGCGGCCAACGAGGACGAGCACCAGGCCGCGCTGGTCTACCGCAACTACGTGGCGACGCTGCACGCGTATCAGGCGGTCGACTTCGACGATTTGATCCGCCTGCCTGCCGAGCTGTTCGCGAAGAACGAGCAGGTGCGCGACCGCTGGCAGAACAAGCTGCGCTACCTGCTGATCGACGAGTACCAGGACACCAATGCGTGCCAGTACGAGCTGCTGAAGCAGCTCGCGGGCCCGCGCGCCGCGTTCACGGCGGTCGGCGACGACGACCAGGCGATCTACGGCTGGCGCGGCGCGACGCTCGAGAACCTCGCGCAGCTCGGCAAGGATTTCCCGAAGCTGCACGTGATCAAGCTCGAGCAGAACTACCGGTCGACGGTGCGGATCCTGACCGCCGCGAACAACGTGATCGCGAACAACCCGAAGTTGTTCGAGAAGAAGCTGTGGTCCGAGCACGGGATGGGCGATTCGATCACCGTCACGCCGTGCAACGACGAGGAGCACGAGGCCGAATCGGTCGTATTCCGGCTGTCCGCGCACAAGTTCGAGCGGCGCGCGCAGTTCCGCGACTACGCGATCCTGTACCGCGGCAACTTCCAGGCGCGGATCTTCGAACAGGTGCTGCGGCGCGAGCGGATCCCGTACGTGCTGTCCGGCGGCCAGTCGTTCTTCGACAAGGCCGAGATCAAGGACCTGTGCGCGTACCTGCGGCTGATCGCGAACGCCGACGACGATCCCGCGTTCATCCGCGCGGTCACGACGCCGCGCCGCGGGATCGGCAACACGACGCTCGAGGCGCTCGGCTCGTTCGCGGGGCAGGCGAAGGTGTCGCTGTTCGAGGCCGTGTACATGGGCGGGATCGAGGCGCGGCTGTCGGCGCGCCAGGTCGAGCCGCTGCGGATGTTCTGCGACTTCATCCAGCGCCTGACCGAGCGCGCGGACAAGGAGCCCGCGACCGTCGTGCTCGACGACATGATGGAGGCGATCCACTACGAGGCGTACCTGTACGACGCGTTCGACGAGCGGCAGGCGCAGTCGAAGTGGCAGAACGTGCTCGAATTCCTCGAATGGCTGAAGCGCAAGGGCACGAAGCCCGAGACGGCGGCCGTCGATGGCGAGGCCGAAGGTTTCCACAACGCGGACGGGCTCGCCGATACGGGCAAGAACCTGCTCGGCCTGATCCAGACCGTCGCGCTGATGTCGATGCTCGAGGGCAAGGACGAGGATCCGGACGCCGTGCGGCTGTCGACCGTCCATGCGTCGAAGGGGCTCGAGTATCCGCACGTGTTCCTGGTCGGCGTCGAGGAAGGCATCATGCCGCACCGCGGCGGCAGCGAGGACGACGGCCCGATCGACAACGAGCGGATCGAGGAGGAGCGCCGGCTGATGTACGTCGCGATCACCCGCGCGCAGCGCAGCCTGCACCTGAACTGGTGCAAGAAGCGCAAGCGGGCGCGCGAGACGGTCGTGTGCGAACCGTCGCGCTTCATTCCGGAGATGGGGCTCGACGAGGCGCCGCCGCCGACGCCGGAAGAGGCGCCGATGTCCCCGAAGGACCGGCTCGCGAGCCTGAAGGCATTGCTGCAGAAGTGACGCGGCGGCGCCGCCGCGAGCACGATGGCGCGGCGAACCGGCAACACAAAAAAGAAACCCCCGCGATGCGCAGGCGCCGCGGGGGTTTTTTACGGATGGCCGAGTGGGTGCGTTACTTCGCCGAGTTGACCATGTAGTCGACGGCCGCCTTCACGTCGGCATCCGACGCGTTCGACCCGCCCTTCGGCGGCATCGCGCCCTTGCCGTGCAGCGCGTAGTTGTAGACCGTATCCATCGATTCCTTCAGGCGCGGCGCCCAGTCTTCCTTGCTGCCGAACTTCGGCGCGCCGAGCACGCCGGCTGCGTGGCAGGCCTGGCAGGTCGACGCGTACAGCGCCTTGCCGGCCGTTGCCGCATCGGCGCCGGCCGGGGCGGCCGCGGGCTTTTCGCCAGCCTTCGGAATCGCGGCGATCGCAGCCATGGCAGCGGCGGCCTGCGCGTTCGACGCGTCGGCGCCGGAGGCGGGCGCGCCGCTGGCGGGTTGCGCCGCGTTGGCGGCCGGCGCGGCCGGTTCGGGGAAGTTCGCGCCGTCGTTGTTCGCCATGTAGATGATCGCGCGGGCGATTTCATAGTCGCTGACGTCGTCGGGGCTCGTGCCGCCGCGCGCCGGCATCGCGCCCTTGCCCGCGAGGGCCGTCTTCAGCAGCGTGTCGAAGCCTTGCGAGATGCGGGGCGCCCAGTCGTCCTTGTTGCCGAACTTCGGCGCGCCGGCGGCGCCGGTGCCGTGGCAGGTTACGCAGACGGCCTTGTAGACTTCCTCGCCGGTCTTGTACGTGCGGGGCGCGTTGGCGTCCTTCACGTCGACCTTCGCGAGCGGGGCGATACGTGCGGCGACCTGCTCGTCGGATAGCGCGTCCGTGCCGGCGCCGGAACGGAACGCATGGTTCGCGTAAGTGGCGAACAGGACGATCAGGACGATCGGAATCGCGAACGACGCGATGATGACGGCAATCAGCTGCCCGGGGGTTTTGACGGGAGATTCGTGGGGTGCTTCGCTCATGCTTGCCTCGTCTCCGTGAATAGGAATTGTGAGCGCGGTGCAACGGCAAAATGGCAGTCCAATGAAGCACGGACGATTATAGACGGAACGTTTACATCACGGCGAGCGGCGCGATGGCGCGTGTTTACCCGCACGCAGGGCCGTCCGGCGGCGATTCGGCGGGCAAGGTGGACGCGTCATGGGAAACCGGGTATCCTTGCCGTCTTGCCAATCGTGGGCGGCCTGTATATGGGGTCGCTTCACTGTCTCACGCGCCCGTAGCTCAATGGATAGAGTACTGCCCTCCGAAGGCAGGGGTTGCTGGTTCGATCCCAGCCGGGCGCGCCAAACGGCCTGATTCCAGGCGTCGAATTTCCCGATCTGTTTTCCTGAAGTAATCCAAGCGTCGCGTCACTGCACGGACGTATCGGCATCGCATCGTCATTTCCCGCACCGTTCCCACGCTATTTCTCCGCCATTCCATTGTGCGAGAATCCCCCGCAACGACAACTCAAGCGTCGATCGCGGCGGCCGTCCGCGCATCGCGCCGACTCCCGATGGCTGCCATTCCGCCTACCTCGAACGCAGTCGATGCCTGCGCGCTGACCGATGCGCAGCATGCGCTGCTCGCGCGTCTGCACGCGTATTCCCCCGACGATCCTCACGCACCGCTGCCGTACAGCCGGCGTCTCGCCGAAGCCGAAGGCTGGTCGCACGACCATGCGCTGGCCGTAATCGACGAATACAAGCGCTTCGCGTTTCTCGCGCAGGCGGCCGGGCATCCGGTCACGCCGTCGGTCGCGGTCGATGCCGCGTGGCATTTCCATCTGCAATACACGCTTGAATACTGGGACGTCTTCTGCGCCGGCGTGCTGCGCGCGCCGCTGCACCACCTGCCCGGTACCGGCGCGCCGGACGAGGCCGCCGTGTACGCGCGGCGCTATCGCGACACGCTCGACAGCTATCGCCGGCTGTTCGGCTGCGAGCCGCCGGCATCGATCTGGCCGCGTCCCGTCGATCGACAGGCCGAGGCTGAGGCTGAGGCGGGAACGCAGCAGGCTGAGGCCATGGCCGCCGTGGCGCCACGCCGCGCATGGCGCAACCGTCTGCCGAAACTCGCGTGGCCGGCGGCCGCCGCGAGCGTGGCCGCGACCTGCGCATCGGCGCAGGATCTCAACGTGCTGGACTACACGGGACCGCAGTTTCTCGCGTTCTACGTGCCGGCCTGCCTCCTCGCGTTGCTGCTGATCGTCGCGTTACACGCCACCGAGTTTCGCATCCGTCGGTGGGGCCGGCGCACGCGTAAGGCTTCGTCCGGACTGAGCGCCGACGAAGTCGCCTATCTCACCGGCGGCGAAGCGCGGGTCGCGCAGGTCGTGACGATGTCGCTCGCGCATGCGGGCGCGGTCGACTTGTGGAGCGTTCACCGGCAAGGCAGCTACGTGAAGATCGCGGATCTGGAGCGCGCCGGCCGGTACGACGACTACTGCGCGTGGCTCAACGAGCAACCGTCCGGCACCGTGCGCTACGGCGTGTTTCGGGAGCGGCTTGCGAGGTACGCGCAGGAGGTCGTCGACGGGATGCGTGCGCAGGGCTGGTTCTGGGCGCCCGGCGAATTGCGCGCGTCCCGGATGGCCGCGCGCGCGATCGCGCTGCTCGTGTTCGGCACGGGCGCCGCGAAGCTTGCGGTCGGTTTGAGCCGCGGACGGCCCGTGCTGCTGCTGTGCATCTGCATGGCGGTGTTCGCGATCGCGTACCGGATCGTCGCTGGAAGGCTGACCGGCTTCGGGCGCGGCGGCGCAACGGCGGCCGGGCGCGCCGCGCTGCTTGAGCGCCGGATCGCGCACGATCCGCGGGCTGCGCGCGACGCGCGGCACGTACGCGGCGCGCAGGGAGCGTCCGGGATACGCGACGCCGAACGTGACGATCCGGACCCGTTGCTGTGGACCGCAGCGCTGTTCGGCGCAGGCGCGCTGGCCGGTACCGTATGGTCGGCGTATGCAGGCCCGGTGCTGGCCGCGTCGCGGGTGCCGTCGGTCGCCGCGGCGAAAGCGGGCGGTGGTACTTCGTTCGATTCGTCCGACGGCGGTGGCTCGTCGTCGAGCTGCAGTTCGTCGAGTTCGTGCAGTTCGAGCAGTTGCGGCGGGTGTTCGTCGAGCTGAGCGAGAGCGGGGGAGCGCGTCGACCACGCCGGGCGCAAGCCCGGTTCGACGCCCGCGCCATCCCGGTCGCGGATTCCCGGGCATTCGTGCCATCGACGGAACAGAAGCCAGAACGCCGTTCTTTTTGATGATCGGTTGTCGCCGCGCACTTTCTATACTGCGTCGTCCACGACTGCGACCGACGTGTCGCGTCGGTTTCCCATTCCGCACCGGGCGGCTGCGACATTGTGCTGCCGCGCCGGCCAACCCGCGACCGTGTATGAACGTTACGACCTCCGACGATTGTATTGGCGTGCTGTCCGACCATTCGTGGGCGAAGCATTTCATCGTGCTGGGCTACCGGGACGGTGCCTTCTCGGCGATTCCGAACAATTTTTTCCGCAACTGGGCCGATGAAGAGCCGCAGGTCGGTACGTTTCATATCGGCCGGTGCTCGCAGATCGGCGTGGGCTCGATCGCAAAGTACGACCTGGACCATCAGAAACTCGTGATCGGCAAGTACGTGGCCGGTGGACTGCGCCTGCGATTCCTGTTGAACGGTCAGCACGAGATGCGCACGATTTCCACGAGCATGTTCAGCATCTACGGTAACGGCCTCACCCAGGCGCCGATGCCGCAATACGCGGATACCGTGATTCACAACGACGTCTGGATCGGCGACGAGGCGCTATTCCTCGGTGGCAGCCAGATCGAAAGCGGCTGCGTGATCGGCGCGCGGGCCGTCATTCCCCCCAATTTCCGCACCGAGGCGTACGGAATCTATGCCGGTTCGCCGGCCCGTCTGGTGCGCTTCCGCTTCACGGAGAAAGTGCGCGAACGACTGCTGCAGCTTGCGTGGTGGGATATGCCGCTCGAGTGGGTCAAGCAGAACAACGACGCATTTCTGGTCGACCTGACCGCCGACGAAGGGCGTGCGCTCGACACGCTCGCGGCGCTCCAGGAAGCCAAGGACCGTGCGGTGCGTGAGTCTGGTCAGCCGGCCGTCGTACCGGCGCCCGCCTGACCGACTGTCGACGATGCGCGCCGCGCAGCGCCGCATGACATGACACCCGCTCTCGACGAATCCGCACCGGTTCAACACGCCGCGGCCCTGTGCCAGAACGGACAGTTTGCCGACGCGCTGTCGCACGTCGCGCCGCTGCTCGACCGGCCGTCGCCAACCGTCGCAGCGCTGCACGTCGCGGCCGTCAGCGCGCTGGGCCTGAACCGCCCGGTGGATGCGGAAGCCTGGTGGCGGCGCGCGATCGACGCGATGCCGGCGTTCGAACCACCCTACGATGGCCTCGGCGCGCTGCTGGTGTCGCAGGGCCGCTTGCCCGAAGCCGAAGCGCTCCTGCGCCGGCAGCTCGCCTCCGTCACGCCGCTACGCGCGTCGCACCATCACCGGTTCGGCAAGGTGCTCGAAGCGCTCGGGCGGCTCGACGAGGCCGAACAGGCGTTCGGGCAGGCACTGCTGATCGAGCCGCAGTCGCCCGACGTGCTGACCGATCTCGGCAACCTGCTTCGCGTCCTCGTCCGCCCGGCGGAGGCCGAGCTCGCGTACCGGCTCGCGATCGCCGTTCGCCCCGACCACGTGCTCGCGCATGCGAATCTCGGTGCGATTCTCGTCGACATGCAGCGACTGCCGGAAGCGGAGGCGGCCAGCCGGCAGACGATTGCACTGTGTCGGGATCATCCGGAAGCGCATTACAACCTCGGCATCGCGCTGCAGAACCTCGATCGCCTGCCCGAAGCGGAAGCGGCCTATCGCGACGCAATCCGCTGCCGGCCCGGCCTGCCGCAGGCCCACAACAATCTCGGCTGCGTCCTGCGTGCGCAGGGCCGCCACGACGAAGCGGCCATCGCGTTCGCCGATGCGCTGGCGCTCGCGCCGCAGATGGCCGAAGCGCACTACAACCTCGGCACGACGTTCGTGCATGCGGGCCGCCTCGACGATGCCGAGCGCGCATACCGCCGCGCGCTCGACCTGCGTGCCGACTACGACGATGCGCGCTTCGGGCTGGCGACGCTGCTGCTCGGCGCGGGCCGGTTCGAGGAAGGCTGGCGCCGCTACGAATCGCGCTACGAGCAGTCGACTTTCGTGCACCGCCGGACCCGCGAGGTGCTGCGGTGCGCGCAGTGGCAAGGCGAGCCGCTGGCCGGCAAGACGCTGCTCGTGTGGCAGGAGGACGGCCTCGGCGACATGCTGCAATTCAGTCGCTATTTCGCGGAGTTTCGCGCGCGGCAGGCAGGACGGGTGGTCTTTGCGTGCCAGCCGGCGCTGCATCGGCTGATGGAGACGGTCGCCGGCGTCGACGCGGTGCTCGATCACGAGACGGCCACGGCGCAGGCCGCGCAATTCGATTACTGGACGAGCCTGTTGAGCGCGCCGATGCACGCCGGCACGACGCTCGACACGATCCCGCCGCCAGTGCGGTTCGTACTTAATCCGGCGCGCGTCGCGCACTGGGGCGCGCGCCTCGATGCGCTGCCGGCCGGCCCGCGCGTCGGCCTCGTGTGGAAAGGCAACCCGAAGCATCACAACGACGCACACCGTTCGCTGCCGTCGCTGGCGCTACTGACGCCGCTGTGGAGCGTGCCGGGCGTGAATTTCGTGAGCCTGCAGAAGGGGCAGGGCGAGGACGAAGCGCGCCAGCCGCCGGGCGGGCTGCCGTTGCTGCACCTGGGCTCGGAGATCGACGATTTCACCGATACGGCCGCGATCGTCGCGCAACTCGATCTCGTGGTATGCGTCGACACGTCGATCGCGCATCTGGCCGCATCGCTCGGCAAGCCGTGCTGGGTGCTGCTGCCGAATCAGGACGTGGACTGGCGGTGGATGCATGACCGTGACGATTCGCCTTGGTATCCGGGCACGGTGCGGTTGTTTCGGCGCGGGCGCGGCGAAAGCTGGATCCAGATGGCCGAGCGGTTGCGGGCGGCGTTTGCCGCGCATTATGCCGACGGACGCGTGACGGCGGACGAAACGGCGCATACCGTCTGACGCGACGGCGGGCGACGCGTGGTCGCAGTGACACGGCATACTGCCGGGAACGCGGCCATGGTGCCCGTCCCTTTCAGATCAATCGAGGCCTTCGTGGAAAACATCGTCATCGTCGGCTCTTCCGGTCACGCCAAGGTCGTGATCGACATCGTCGAACAGGCCGGCAGGTACCGGATCGCCGGGCTGATCGATTCGTTCCGCGCCGCCGGCGAGGAGACGCTCGGCTACGCGGTGCTGGGCGCAGAGCGCGATGTGCCGCAGCTGATCGACCAGCACGGGATCGCCGGGCTGTTGGTCGCCATTGGCGACAATCATGCACGCGAGAACGTGACGGCCGGTCTCGCGGCGCTCGTGCCGGGCTTGCCGTGCGTGTCGGCGGTGCATCCGGCCGCGCGCGTCGGCAAGGCGTCGACGATTGGCGCGGGCACGGTCGTGATGGCCGGCGCGGTGATCAACCCGAGCTGCTCGATCGGCGCAGGATGCATCGTCAACACGAATGCGTCGCTCGACCACGACGGCGTGATGGAGGATTTCTCGAGCCTCGCGCCAGGCGTCGTCACGGGCGGCAACTGCCGGATCGGTCGCGGCGCGGCGATCGGCCTCGGCGCGATGCTGCGGCACCGGATTGCAGTTGGCGAGCATAGCGTCGTCGGCGCGGGTGCGGTCGTACTGCACGACGTCGAGCCGTACACGGTTGCGTACGGCAACCCGGCGCGCCGGATCCGTGTGCGCGCGGTCGACGAGCGTTACCTGTAGGCGCCGCGAGTCAGAAGGCGATCAGCTCGACGATGCGGCGAACCATGTCGTCGCTGAGCGCGGGGTAGATCGGCAGGCACAACACCTTGCGCGCGGCCTCCGTTGCGACCGGCAGGTTGTCGCGGCTTGCGGACGGCAGCCCGCGGTACATCGGAAATTCCGAAATCAGCGGATGGAAGTAGCGGCGCGCGTACACGTCGTAGTCGCGCAGCTTCTGGTACAGCGCATCGCGGTCGAGCGGATAGTCTTCGTCGACGAGGATCGCGAAATACGCATGGTTCGCGACGGTCTGGCCGCCGAGCGGCACACAGCGGATACCGCGCACGTCGGCGAGCAGCGTGCGGTACAACGTGTCGATCTCGCGGCGGCGCGCGAGTGCGCCGTCGATATGCTGCAACTGCAGCATCCCGAACGCGGCGTTGATTTCGCTCATCTTGCCGTTGATGCCGGGCGCGACGACGGTGACCTCGTCGACGAAGCCGAAGTTCTTCAGGTGGTCGATCCGCTGCTTGGTCTTCGCGTCGGGGCAGATGATCGCGCCGCCCTCGAACGTGTTGAACACCTTCGTCGCATGAAAGCTCAGCACCGACAGGTCGCCGTGCGCGAGCACGCTGCCGTCGGCGTTCTGCACGCCGAACGCGTGCGCCGCGTCGTAGATCACGCGCAGGTTGTAGTTGTCGGCGATCTTCTGGATCGCGTCGACGTCGCACGGATTGCCGTAGCAATGCACGGGCATGATCGCGGTGGTCTGCGGCGTGATCGCCGCCTCGATGCGTGCGGGGTCGAGATTGAGCGTGCCGGGCGCGACGTCGACGAATACCGGTTTGATGCCGTTCCACAGCAGCGAATGGGCGGTCGCGACGAACGAGTACGGTGTCGTGATCACCTCGCCGGTAATGCGCAGCGCCTGCAGCGCGGTGACGAGCGCGAGTGTGCCGTTCGCGAACAGCGACAGGTACGGCACGCCGAGATAGTCGCACAGCGCGCGCTCGAACTGCTGGTGGAACGGGCCGCCATTCGTCAGCGTGCGGCTCTCCCAGATCTTCTCGAGATACGGCAGGAATTCCTCGAGCGGCGGCAGGTGCGGCTGCGTGACGTAGATGCGTTCGTGCGGCAGTTGCGCGACGGACGACGCGGGCAGGCTGGCGGTCATGATGGTCTCTCTCTCGATAACGCGCGGCGTTCAGGCGCCGGCCGCGGCCGGTGCGGTCGCCACGTCGTCGAACAGCGGCGTGTCGAATGCGGTGACGGGCTCTCCTGCGCACCAGCGGGTCCACATCGTGCGCAGCGCCGACGACAGCCCGGCCGCGACAACGGCCGGCCGGAACGCGGCGGATTCCCCGCAGCGCGCTCGCAGGCCGGCGCGAAGCGCCTGCAGCGCGGTGGTGTCGCGGCCGAGCGCCAACGCCCTCGCGACGAAGTCGTCCTCGTCGGTCGCGATGTACGCGTCGAGCCCGACGTGCTGCAGCCAGCCCGCGCTACCGCGCCCGGCCATCGTCGCGCCGGGGAGCGTCACGGTCGGCACGCCCATCCACAGCGCATTGAGCGTCGTCGTCGAGCCGGTGTACGGGAACGCGTCGAGACAGAGATCGACGCCGTGGTGCTGCTGCATGTAAACGGGGATGTTCGAGCGCCGGTGGAACGTCAGGCGGCTAGCCTCGATGCCGGCGGCGGCGAACCATTCGGTCAGCGTCTGCCGGTCGCCTTCGCTGCCGATCGCGCCGAGCGCCATGCGTGCGGTCGGGTCCGCGTGCAGCACGCGCGCCCAGACCTCGATCACGTGCGGGCTCAGCTTGTTCAGGCGGTTGAAACTGGCGTACGTCGTATAGCCGTTGTGCAGCGCCGGCAGCCCGTTGACGGGCGGGCAGTTCGGCGCTGGCATGAACGGCGCGATCGCGGGCAGCCGCACGATCTGCTCGACGAACTGGTCGTCGAATGCGCCGTGCGGCGCGACGAACCGGTCCGTCAGGTAGTAGTCCATTGCGGCGAGCCCGGTCGTGGCCGGATAGCCGATCCACGACGCCTGAACCGGCGCCGCGCGCTGCGCCAGCGCAACGAGCCGGTTGCGGCCGGTATGGCCCGACAGGTCGATCACGATGTCGATGCCGTCGTTGCGCACGCGTTCGAGGAAGGCCGTATCGCTCATGCCGGCGACGTTGCGCCAGGTCGTCGCGTGGGCCTTGAAGCGCTCGGACGTGTGATCTTCCTCGAAGTGATTGTGATAGAAGTGCATCGCAATGCCGGGATCGGCGGCGAGATGCTCGATCACGGGCACCGCGTAGGAGGCGACCGCGTGGCTGAACAGGTCGCCCGACACGAAGCCGACCTGCAGCTTGCGCGCCGGGTCGCGCGAGTTCGAGAATACGGCCGCGCGCTTGCGCTTGTGATTGTCGTAGCGCTCGCCGAACTTGCGGTGTTCCGCAACGAGCGCCTGCGGATCGAATTCGCTGCTGTGCGCGATACAGAACAGCATGCTGCTGTGGGTGACGCTGTCGGTCGGGTTGATTTCGATCGAGCGCTTCAGCCAGCCGATCGCTTCCTGCGTTGCGCCCAGCTCGAGCAGCACGAAGCCGAGCGTGCCGCATGGCGCGGCAGCGCCGGGCGCGAGCTCGACCGCACGCCGGCAGGCCGCGACCGCTTCATCCGTGCGGCGCAGCGCGAACAGCACGAGACCGCGAATCCGCATGGCTTCCGCGTGATCGGGCTGAAGCTGGAGCAGGCGCTTGCACTGCTCGTCGGCTTCCGCGAGACGGTTCTTCACCCGCAGCGTATCGGCGAGCAGGATGCGCACGAGTACTTCATCCGGCAGCAATTCGACCGTGCGAAAGCCGGCCTCGAGCATTTCGTCGAAGCGGCCTTCCCGGTGAAGCGATGCGGACAGTGCGCGCCAGCATGCACCGTCTTCCGGGTAGTCGGTGACCAGTTGCCGTGCAAGCGCGGTGGCTTCCGCGTGCTTGTTCTTGTCGAACAGCGCCGCGTGTTTTTGCAGCAGCGTCTGATTCGGACGACGGACCGGCTTGCCCGAGCCGCTCTTCCCGGCCGGGCCGGCCGCGGTTTCCAGGACGATCGCCGCGTCGATGCCGCTCGGCGCAACCGAGGCGGTGGCGAGCACGACGTCGGGCGACGCCAATTGCGCGATCAGCCCGTTGAGCGCCGGGCCGTGCACGCCGCGCTGCTGCGCGATTTCGACCGCGATCCACGCGGCGGCCGTTTGCCCGCTGCGATGCAGCGCATGAATGTAGCTGACCCAGTAGTAGCCGTTGTCCGGGCTCGTACCGATGGCCGCTTCAAAATGCGGCACCGCGTCAGCCGGTTGGCCCGTATCGACCATCAGCACCGCGAGGTTGTAATGCGCATCGCCATGCGTGGGCACCGCGTCGAGGATGGCCTCGTACAGCGCCCGGGCGTCGTCGAACGCGCCGCTGCGCTGGCGCTCGAGCGCGTTGTCCATGACGAGCGCAATGTCCTGCGCAAGCTGCTGTTCAGGCGTGAGCGCGGCGGAGGCGGGCAGTTCGGTCGAGAACATGATGAAATCTGCGGAAAGTCGGTCGATACCATTATGGGTAGCGTGCCGTCGCGCCGATGCCGCGAGGTGACGGGAAAAGCCCGGTCAGTTTGGCCGATTGACCGGTCGGCCGAGGCCGGGGCGGCGCGGTCGCGGCACCCCAAAAAAAACGCCCGCACGAGGCGGGCGCGGAGGCGAACGAGCACGCCCTCACATCAGCGCGTAGTTCTTGTTGTCGGGTTGGCGGCGCGCGCGTGTCGAGCACGCCGCGCGGCGCGTTTTAACGGTTCGCGATGCTCTGGTACTGGCCGACGGCCTGCACGCGGCTCATCGCCGCCTGGTATTCGTCGGTCAGTTCCTGCTGCGCGCGTTGCGCGTCGGCGAAGATGCGATCGTTGCTGGCCTGGATGCGGCGGATCGCGGCGATGCCGACGGGCGGCTGGTCGGTCGAGAGCAGCGCGATGAGCGACCCGCGCGCATCGACGAGGCGCACGGCCTCGATCCAGTCGGCCATCGCGGCCGCGTGTTCGATCGCGTCGGTGAGCGCGTCGATCTGCGCAATCAGTTCGGTCTGTTCCATCTGGGCTCTCCTGTCCGGCTAGCGGTCAGCTCTTGTTGTTCGACAGCGCGCCGCCGCTGTTCGCGCCGCCGAACAGCTGGGTCAGGTATTGCGAGTTGCTGTTCATCGTCGCCATCAGCGTATTGAGCGCGGTGAACTGCGCCTGGTACTGGGTGGTCAGCTGTGCTGCGTAGTTCGACAGGGTCGTCTGCTGCTGGGCGACGTTCTTCAGATCGTTGCTGAGCGCGGTCGTGCGCGCGGCGATCAGTCCGTTCGTCTTCGTGTAGTTCGTGATGTTCGTCGTCAACTGCTCGCCGATTCCGTTCGTCGAGTTGAACAGCGACGCGACACCGGTCGGATTGTTCTGCAGCGCGCCGTTGAGCGCCGTGCTGTCGACCTTCAGCGTGCCGTCGGCCTGCAGCGTGACGCCGATCGACGCGAGGTTGACCGTCGAGCCGTTGCCGTTCACGCCGCTCGCGACGATCGACGCGAGTGCGTTCTTGATCGTGTTCAGCGTCGAGTCGCCGAGCAGCGGGCCTTGCGACGACGAGCCGGACGTGAAGCTCGACAGCGAGCCCATCGTCGTGACGAGCGTGTTGTAGAGCGTCGCGAAGTTGTTGACCGCGGCGGCCTGGGATTTCGTGTCGGTGGCGACCGTCAGGGTTTGCGGCTGCGTGGCGCTGACGGCGGCGCTGGTCAGGTTCAGCGTGACGCCGGTGATCGCGCTCGTCACGGTGTTGCTCGCGCTCGTGCCGGCGATGCCGTTGATCGTGAACGCGGCGTCCTGCGCGGCCGTGCTCTGCTTCCACGCGGCGCTGCCGTTCGCGGACGTGATCGTCGACTGGCCGCCCGTCGTGCTGGCCGTCGACGTGACGCCGAGGCTGGACAGGCCGTTGTCGCCGGCGACGTTGCTGAGCGCGACGCCGATCGTGCTCGCCGCGCCGGTCGGCGTCGAGCTGAGCACGAGGTGCGCGCCGTCGCTGCCGTTGACGACCGACGCGACGATGCCCGGGTTGCCGGTCGCGGTGTTGATCGCGGCGGCGATGCCGGACAGCGTGTTGTTGGCGCTGTTCACGTCAACCGTGAACGACTGGCTGCCGAGCGACAGCGTCATCGTGCCGGTGCCGAGCGCGGTCGACGCGCCGAACGCGGCCGACGACAGCGATTGCGACGTCGCGATCTGCGTGACGCCGACCGAATAGCTGCCGGCCACTGCGCCGGCGCCCGCGGTCGCGGTGAGGCCGGTGCCGCTCGCGGTCGCGGTGAAGGTGTTCTGCAGCGAGCCGTTCGACAGCGTCGTGAGGCTGGCTTGGAGTGCGCTCAGCGCGGCCGACAGTGCGCCGTACGCGGAAATCTGGGTGTTGTCGCTGCTTTGCTGCGCGTTGAGCGCGGCGGCCTGGCCGGCGGTCTTCGCATTGACGAGTGCCGTCACGAGCGAGTTGACGTCCATCGACGAGTTGCCGGTCGAACCGCTGATGATCGATTGGGCAGCCTGTTGCAGCTGGCTGTTGGCCGAATTGTTGGCGGCAGTGACGGCGGAATTGATCGTCGACATCGTGTTGCTCCGTGCGGCGGGTGATCCGGGAAATGCTGGATGAAGACCTGGCGGCGGAGCGAGGCCCCGCGCGCCAAGTGACTGCGGCCGGGCCGCGCATTACGCGGGGCCCGGCCGTGGGTTGCTACGCGATTACTGCAGGAGCTTCAGGACCTGCTGCGGCAGCGAGTTCGCCTGTGCGAGCACCGAGATGCCTGCTTGCTGCAGCACCTGGTTCTTCGACATGTTCGCGGTTTCCTGCGCGAAGTTCGCGTCGGTGATCTGCGACTGTGCCGACGACAGGTCGGTCGATTCTGCCTGCTGCGACGTGGCGATTGCCGTGAAGCGGTTTTGCGCCGCGCCCAGTTGTGCCTGAACGTTGTTCACCGTCTGCAGCGCGTTGTCGATCGACACCATCGCGACGTTCGCCCCGCTGACCGTACTGATGTCGAGGTTCGACACCGTAGCCGGCTTGTTGACGGCGTTGATTTGCGCGATTGCGTTCGTGATCGAGGTGAGCGCCGCTGCCGACATGCTCGAGCTGGTTGCGCTCGTTTGAATCGACAGTGCGCCGACTGCCGTGCCCGTGCCGGCCGTTGCGCTTGCGCCGAACACGGATGCGGCAACGGTTTGCGCGATGGCGCCGCCGTTCTGGTCGGTGAACGTGTAGCCGCCCTTACCGTCGGACAGCACGTTGATCGCGGTAATCGCCGCGCCCGACGACGTGTACACGCCGGCGCTGTCGAGGCTCAGGCTCGTCACCGTACCCACCGTCTGGCCCTTCTGCACCAGACCGCCGCCGATCTTCGCAGCCGACATGCTTTGGCTCAGGTCCAGCGAAATCGTCTGGCCGACGTTTGCGCCGACCTGGAACGACACGATGCCTGCCGAGCCGTCGAGAATGTTCGTGCCGTTGTACGTCGTTTGCGACGCGATACGGTTCACTTCCTGGATCTGCTGCGAAACTTCCTGTTGCAGTGCAGCCTGGTCGGTCGTGGACATCGTGCCCGTCGACGCCTGGACGGCCAGCTGGCGGATACGCTGCAGGCTGTTCGTCAGCGACGACAGTGCGCTCGAAGCCGTTTGAATCATCGACACGCCGTCGTTGGCGTTCGACACGCCCTGGTTCAGACCGTTGATCTGGGTCTGCATCCGGGTCGAGATCGCGAGGCCTGCTGCATCGTCCGCTGCGCTGTTGATGCGCTTGCCCGACGACAGGCGCGTGATGGCCTGGGACAGGGCGTTTTGCGAGCCGTTGAGGTTCTGCTGTGCAACCAGCGAGTTGATGTTGCTGTTAATTCCGAGCATGGAAAATCTCCTGTTTAAGCCGAAAGCCCTGGAAAGCCGTTTTTGGCGTCGGCGGAAGCACTCGTTCATTGCTGGCCGCCTCAGAGCAGGATTTCGGCGCACCAAAACAAAACTTGAGGGGCGCGTGCAGATTCGGCCCGATTTTTTATCCTTCTTTGTCATTTCGGCCCGGTCCGGCGCGATGGCGGATTAAACGGGGACAGAAACCGGGCCGAACCGGCCGAGAGACGCAGTCGCGACGCTGTGCACACACGACCGACAAAAGGGTGGTTTTGTCTGTGATTCCCTGCTATGATGGCGGGCTGAATTGAGATTTTCTGTCACGCCTTTGCCGGTTTCGGCATGTCTGCTGGCAGTCAAACGCGGCGCTGCACGCGGTTGTGAAGCGTACTCGCGGTGCTTTCCGCCTCTCTTTTCCGGCCTCCGAGGCCGTATTTCCGCTCGTTTCGCCTGTTGTGGGGGACGCTCGGATGGCCGGTGCGTGGCGCTTGGCCGCTACGTTTTTGACCGTTTAAGCAATTTAGGAACGACATGACGACGATTCTTCTGAAAGAAAACGAGCCGTTCGAAGTGGCGATTCGCCGCTTTCGTCGCGCTATCGAAAAAAATGGCCTGATCGCTGAACTGCGTGAGCGCCAGTCTTACGAAAAGCCGACCGCAGTCCGCAAGCGCAAGAAGGCAGCAGCCGTCAAGCGCCTGCACAAGCGTCTGCGCAGCCAGATGCTGCCGAAGAAGCTCCACTAAGAGCATCTGACGGTTCGCCGCGAAACGGCGGAGTGTGCCTCGAAAGAGGCCGCTCCGCCGTTTTGCTTTTGCGGGCCGGGAAAATCCTGGGGTGTTGGGCGGGTTTGTTCCGCCGACTGCCGAGGCCGGCGGCGGGCAGTGTGCGGTGCGCGGGCGAATCGTCCGCATGCGCGAGCGGGGCGGCAAGTAGGCGAGGGCGGCGGTCACGTGGCGTGGACGGACAGAAGGACGGGCGAGGCCGGCGGTCATGGCGAATGAGCAAAAATGCAAGTAAGAATCATTCGCATTGATTTAAAATGTCGCGCATCGTGTCAAAACCCGCCGACCGCGCAACCATTCCATGCCGCGCACTAGCGCATCCGGCCTCGCCTGACCTGGCCGGACGACCGTTGCGCGGCGCCCGACATCAAATGAACCGCATTCCGTCGAATCGGGGCCGCCGCTCGTGCCGGCCCGCCTTCCGTTCGCTGCGCACGCGATGAACGCGTTCCTGCGACCGTTTCTCGTGCGCCTGCACCGCTGGTTCGGGCTCGCCATCGCGCTGTTCCTGTTCGTCGCGGGGCTCACCGGCGCGCTGATTGCGTGGGACCACGAGCTCGACGCGGCGCTGAACCCGGATTTCTATACCGCGCGCAGCGGCGCGGCGCCGCTTGCGCCGCTCGAACTCGCGGCGCGCATCGAGGCCGCCGATCCGCGCGTGCAGGTGACCTATCTGCCGCTCGCGGTCGAACCGGGGCACACGCTGCAGGCGGGCGTGATGCCGCGTACCGATCCGGCAACCGGCCAGCCGTACGCACTCGGTTTCAGCCAGATCGCCGTCGATCCCGCGACCGGCGCGGTGCAGGGCCGTCGCGAATGGGGCGCGCCGTCGCTCGCGCGGCTCGACCTGATGCCGTTCATCTACCGGCTGCACTACTCGCTGTTCCTGCCCGTGTACGGCGGGATCAACTTCGGGTTCTGGGTGATGGGCGTCGTCGGCATCGTGTGGGCGATCGACAGCCTGATCGCGCTCGTGCTCGCGTTTCCGAACCTGAAAAGCTGGCGCAAGTCGTTCGCGTTCCGCGTGCGGCGCGGCGGCTATCCGCTCGTGTTCGACCTGCACCGCTCGGGTGGCGTGTGGGTGTGGGGGCTGCTGCTCGTCGTTGCGATCACGTCGATCTCGATGAACCTTGCCGTTCCCGTCGTGCGCCCGCTGGTCTCGCTGGTGTCGCCGCTCGCCGAAACGCCGTACACGAATCCCGAACATTTCCCGCCGGCCCCGTCGGGCAGCCAGGTGCTGCCGCGCGAGCGGATCGTCGAGATCGCGCGCTCGGCCGGCCGCGACGCGGGGATCGCCGCGCCGCCGGGTGCGCTGCTGTTCGCGCCGGCGATGAACGCCTATGCGGTCGGGTTCTTCACGCCGGGCAACGACCATGGCGACGTCGGGCTCGGCAATGCGTGGCTGTACTGGAATGCGGTGACCGGCAAGCCCGTCGCGGCGCAGGTGCCGGGCCGCGGTTCGGCCGGCGACCTGTTCATGCAGGCGCAGTTTCCGCTGCACTCGGGGCGGATCGCCGGTGTCGCCGGACGCGTCGCCGTGAGCGTGCTCGGCATCGTGATCGCGATGCTCAGCGTGACGGGCGTCTGCATCTGGGTGAAGAAGCGCAGCGCACGCATGCGGGCTGCGCGGAGCGCGCGGCCGGTCGTGCCGGCGTCGTCGCGCGCCGCGCGGTAAGGGCCAAGCGGCAAGTAACAAGCGGCAAGCGGACGGTGCAACCGCCGCGGGTCAGCGGCGCGGCACCGCCGCCACGCCTGGCGCCGGCGCCATCAGCCTGCCTTGCGCCGGCGTGCCGGCTGTTTGCCGCCGAGCGCCGCGCATTGCGCGTGGCAAGGGCAGCCGGCTTCGTGATCGTTGACCATGCCGGTCGCCTGCATCAGCGCATAGCAGATCGTCGAGCCGACGAACTTGCAGCCGTACGCCTTCAGCGCCTTGCTGAGCGCGTCGGACTGCTCGGTCGACGCGGGCGCGTTGCGGTACGACTGCCACGCATTCTGGACCGGGGTGTCACCGACGAACGACCACAGGAACGCTGCGAGCGACCCATGCTCTTCGCGGATGCGCTGCACCGCGCGCGCGTTGGTCACCGCCGATTCGACCTTCGCGCGGTTGCGCACGATGCCCGGGTTCTCCAGCAATTTCTCGATGCGCTTGGGCGTGAAGCGCGCGACGGCATCGACGTCGAAATCGGCGAACGCTTCGCGATAGCCCGCGCGCTTGTTCAGGATCGTCGACCACGACAGCCCGGCCTGTGCGCCTTCCAGGATCAGCATTTCGAACAGGTGGCGATCGTCGTGCGACGGCACGCCCCACTCGGTATCGTGATAGTGAGCGTCCGCTTCCGTTTTCACCCAGTTGCACCGCTGCGACATCGTCTGCCTCGTTTTCAGTGTCGATTCGATCGCGCCAGCATAGCGGAAGCCCTTTTCGCGGGATAGCCGGCCGAACGGCAGATGGGCGCGCGGCGCCGATCCGGTTAAGCTTGGCGCCTGTTCGAATCAGCGGGATGAAGGCATGGCGGCACTACTTTTTGCGATCGGCATCGACGGCGGCGGCACGGGCACGCGCGCGGTGCTGGCCGACCGGCACGGGCGCGAGCTGGCGCAGGGGCGCGGCGGCCCGTCGGGGCTCGGTCTCGGTATCGAGCGCGCATGGGCGTCGATCGGCGCGGCCTGCGCGGACGCATTCACGCAGGCCGGTCTCGCGTTCGACTGGTCGCAGTGCGCGCTCGGCTGCGGGCTCGCCGGCGTCAACAACGCGGCGTGGCTCGCCGCATTCCGCGCGCAGGCGCCGCTCGGCGCGCTCGCGATCGAGAGCGACGCGTACACGACCGTCGTCGGCGCGCACGGCGGCGCGCCGGGGCTCATCGTCGCGCTCGGCACCGGCAGCATCGCGGCGGCGCTCGACGCGGCCGGCGCGTGCCGGATCGCGGGCGGCTTCGGCTTTCCGTCCGGCGACGAGGCGAGCGGCGCGTGGCTCGGCGTGCGCGCGCTCGCCTATGCGCAGCAGGCGCTCGACGGCCGCGTGCCGCGCGACGCGTTCGCCACGGCACTGCTCGCGGAAACGGGCGCGCAGGATCGCGACGCGCTCGTCCAGTGGTCGTGCGACGCGAACCAGACGATCTACGCGCGTCTCGCGCCGATCGTGTTCGCGCACCGCGCGCATCCGGTTGCGAGCGCGCTGATCGCGCAGGCCGGCGACGAGATCGGCAAGATGATCGACGCGCTCGATCCGCAGCAGGCGCTGCCGGTTGCGCTGTGCGGCGGGCTGGCGGACGCGCTCGCGCCGGCCGTGCCGGCACGGCATGTCGCACGGCTGCGCGCGCCGCTCGACGATTCGGCGCATGGCGCGCTGCGGCTCGCGCTGCAGGCGCTGCGGGCGGCGAAGGGCGGCTAGGCTGAGCGGGGCGCGCGCGGTGGATGCCGCGCCGCAGCAGCACCTCCGGCGGCGCCCGGCCGGCAACCGCGCGGCGCGCTACTGGGCACGACGTTAAAATGACGCTTCCTTCGTGCCCCGAGCGCCCCTCTCCCGTCTCATGTACAAAGTCATCGCCACCGATCTCGACGGTACGCTGCTGAACAGCGACCACCAGCTCGACCCGTACACGATCGACACCGTTCGCCGGCTCGACCGCGACGGCGTGCAGTTCGTGATCGCCACGGGGCGCCACTATGCGGACGTCGCCGGCATTCGCGATGTCCTCGGCATCCGGCCGTACCTGATCACGTCGAACGGCGCGCGCGTGCATGCGCCGGACGACACGACGATCCACGCGCAGGACATCGACGCAGCGGTCGTTCGCAGCCTCGTGCAGCCGGAAGTCGTCGGCGCGCACGGTCGCGTGATCGTCAACCTGTTCACCAACGACGGCTGGCTGATCGACCGCGAAGCGCCGCACCTGCTCGAATTCCACCAGGATTCGGGCTTCCGCTACGACGTGATCGACATGACCGCGCACGACGGCGCGGCTATCGCGAAGGTGCTGTATATCGGCGAGCCGGCCGATCTGGCGGTCGTCGCGGAGCAGATGCGCGTGCAGTTCGGCGATACGCTGTACGTCACGTACTCGCTGCCCGACTGCCTCGAAGTGATGACCGCGAACGTGTCGAAGGGGCGCGCGCTGCGCACGGTGCTCGCGCGGCTCGGCATCGACACCGGCCACTGCATCGCGTTCGGCGACAACATGAACGACATCGACCTGCTCGAAACCGCCGGTCATGCATTCATGATGAACAACGCGAACCCTGACCTGGTGGCGCGGCTGCCGCACATCCCGCGGATCGGCAACAACTTCGACGCGGGCGTCGCCCGTCACCTGCGCACGCTGTTCTCGCTCGAAGGCGACGTCGTCGCGTCCTGAGCGCCCGTCCCGGGGCGCGGTTCCCATGCGGAAATGAAAAACGGGCGCCAGGGGCGCCCGTCGAAATTACCTGCCTCGATGTTCTTCGACAGCGTGAGGCTCGCTGCTCTGCTCGCTTGACCCCGTAGTGTTTTATTCGCTTGTGCGAGCGGATGCGGGCAGCAGGTCGACGGCGTCGTCACGCCCGGCGACCAGCGGGTAAATGATCCCTGCGAGCACCGCGCCGATCAGCGGCGCGACCCAGAACAGCCAGAGCTGGCCGATCGCGTCGCCGCCGACGAACAGCGCCGGGCCGGTCGAGCGCGCCGGGTTCACCGACGTGTTGGTGACCGGAATCGAGATCAGGTGAATCAGCGTCAGGCACAGGCCGATCGCGATCGGCGCGAAGCCGGCCGGCACACCGCGCTTGTCGGTCGCGCCAAGGATCACGAACAGGAAGAAGCCCGTCATCACGACTTCGCAGATGAACGATGCGGCGAGCGAGTAGTGGCCGGGCGAGCGGTCGCCGAAGCCGTTCGTCGCAAAGCCGCTGCCGACGAGGTCGAAACCCGGCTTGCCGGTGGCGATCAGGTACAGCACGAATGCGCCGAGCGTGGCGCCGACGACCTGCGCGACGACGTACGGTGCGAGATCGCGTGCCGGGAAGCGGCCGGCGACCGTCAGGCCGACGCTCACCGCCGGATTCAGGTGGCAACCCGAGATGTGGCCGATTGCGAATGCCATCGTCAGCACGGTCAGGCCGAAGGCGAGTGCGACGCCGGCAAAGCCGATGCCGAGGCCCGGAAAGGCGGCGGCCAGCACGGCGCTTCCGCACCCGCCGAGCACCAGCCAGAACGTGCCGAATACCTCTGCAGCGAGACGCTGAGAAAGATTCATCTAAGGAGACCTCGTTCAAGTCGATTGGAGACCCCGGACGACGCAGCGAATTTATTGCGCCACCGGGAATTGGTCTGGATTATAGGAAATGAATCGGGCCCGGGAGGGTAAACGATTGTTAAATTTGAATGGCTGACGAATGCCTTTTATTAGAATAAGTCCGCATTCTCGATATAGGCGATTCGGTTAAAGATGGCAGCACTTATTTCGAAGGGCAGGGCGGCAGTGCGGATGACGTAAACGGATGTTGGTGTCCCGGCCGGATTCGCCGGGGCCGCATCATCGAAAAGGGGAGTCGAAAAAATGTCTCAATACGCGAAACTCAAGGCGCAGATCGCCGATCTGCAGGCCCAGGCGGACGACGTGCGCCGCCAGGAAGTGGCAGCGGTGATCGCCGATGTCCAGCGAATGATTGCCGAATATGGCCTGACGGCCCAGGACCTGGGCTTCGCGGAGCGGGCACGGCGCGGGCGTCCGCCGAAGAAGGCGCCGCTGCCGCCGAAATACCGCGATCCGAAGTCGGGTGCAACCTGGAGCGGGCGCGGCAAGCCGCCGAATTGGATCGTCGGCAAAAACCGCGATCGTTTCCTGATCGAGTGACCGAAAGCCAAATAGAAAGAGCCGCATCGACGATGCGGCTCTTTTGTTTTGCATGTTTTGCGCGCCGATTTCGGCGCGGATTTTCCGGAATATTTTCCGTGCGGATTTCCGTGTCAGGCGCCCGCGACCCGGCGCAATGCCGGTTGCTTGGTTGCCGCGCAAAGCGATTCGTAAGTTTCGACGTAACGCCGCGCCATTGCCTTCGAGCTGAAACGCGTGTCGAAACGTTCGCGGATCGCGGTGCGCGACAGGCTGTCGATCCGGTGCAGCGCGCCGACCGCGCCCTGCACGTCTTCGACGATGAAGCCGGTCACGCCGTCCTCGATCACTTCCGGCACCGAGCCGCGGTTGAACGCGACGACCGGCGTGCCGCAGGCCATCGCCTCGATCATCACCAGGCCGAACGGCTCCGGCCAGTCGATCGGGAACAGCAGCGCCTTCGCGCCGGACAGGAACGCGGGCTTTTGCGCTTCGTTGATCTCGCCGATGAATTCGACATGCGCCTGGTCGAGCAACGGCTCGATCACTTCCTTGAAGTAGTCGGCGTCGGCCTTGTCGACCTTCGCGGCGATCTTCAGCGGCAGTCCGCTTTGCGCGGCGATCCGGATCGCGGTGTCGACACGCTTTTCGGGACAGATCCGACCGAGGAACGCGAGATATTCGGGCTTCACGTCCGGCTGCGGCGTGAGCAGCGTGTCGGGCAGCCCGTGGTACACGGTGCCGGCCCACGCGGCCTGCGGCAGCGGCTTGCGCTGGTTGTTCGAGATCGACACGACCGGCGAATCCGGGAACGCGTCGAACACCGGCTGCAGCTCCGGCAGGTCGAGGCGGCCGTGCAGCGTCGTCACGTACGGCGTGTCGAGGCGCGACATCAGCGGGAACGGCAGGTAGTCGAGGTGGAAATGCAGCACGTCGAATTCGTGCGCGACCCGGGCGACCTGCTCGAGGAGCCGCATATGGGGCGCCATCGAATCGCGGACCGACGGATCGAGTCGCAGCGCGCGCGGCCACGCCGCCTCGAGACGGGCCGACGTGACGGAGTCGCCACTGGCGAACAGCGTCACGTCGTGGCCGAGTTCGACGAGCGCCTCGGTGAGGTAGGACACGACACGCTCGGTACCGCCGTAGAGTTTCGGCGGGACGGCTTCGTAAAGCGGCGCGATCTGGGCAATTCGCATGGGTGTTCTCCTGTGTCGATCCGACGGCGCGACGGCGTCGATGCGGACCCCGTACAAGGTTGCGGAACTTGCCGACGCACGCGGTTCGCGGTACGTGGCCGGGCCCTGGGCGGGGTGCGCGGGGCGCCGGACGGCAAGCTGCGGGGCGGGCCGGCACGGCTCGCGCCGCCGCCCATTGGAGTCCATTATCGATATCGCCCTGCGGGGTTCGAGTGTTTTTTCAAACACTTAAGGCTTGTTACACGATGAAATACGCGAAAACCCCGAGAAAAAGGGCGCGGAATCGTGAATCGAGATAGCCACAACTATTGTTGCGCTATCGTGAAAAAGCACTATAATTTTTACCGATCCGATTGTCGGCAGCCTTGCCGGCAAGCCGTTCCGCCACGCGCGCAGCGGCCATCGGGCTCCTCGCAACCGAATTCGCGTTGCAACCCGTTTTTCCGACCGTCCCTTTCAATTCGCCTTGTCGGAAAAATTCCTACACGGTTTACAGACAAATCCTGCACGGCATACGCCACTTCGCTGATACCGACATAAATCCCGTTTGGCCAAAATTCGCCCTGTAAGACTATAAACGAGCCGACTGAGCGCCCGGTGCGCGCTGATCGAGCAAACGTTTTCATAACATGAATGGCCAAAGCAAAGCTTTTTAACGGGGGAATCATGAGCGCTACCAGCGAAATGCTCAGTGAGATCAAAGAGGTCAACCTGTCGTACCTCCTCCTCGCGCAGCGACTGCTGCGGGAAGACAAGGCGATGGGCATGTTCCGCATGGGCATTTCCCAGGAACTCGCCGACGTGCTCGCCAACCTCACGCTCGCCCAGACCGTGAAGCTGGCCGCGTCGAACCAGATGCTGTGCCGCTTCCGCTTCGATGATCACGCGCTGCTGTCGTCGCTCGCCGACAAGGGCCGCAGCGATGTCGTCGCGCACGCCCACTCGGCCATCCTGATGGCCGGGCAGCAGGTCGAAGGCGTCCGCTGATCCATCCCGCCTTGCGTCTGTCCCGGCGTGCCGCGCCGGCCGGCAGCGTATTGGCCATTCATTCGAACAACGTCAAGCGGACGGTTATCACCATGGCAAGCAAAAGCGTCGTGATCGAGGTGAAGGAAATCACCCTCGCTATCGAACTGATCGAACTGGGCGCCCGGCTGCAGCTGCTGGAGGCGGAGACGAGCCTGTCGCGGGACCGTCTGATCAAGCTGTACAAGGAATTGAAGGGCGTGTCGCCGCCGAAGGGGATGCTGCCGTTCTCGACCGACTGGTTCATGACGTGGCAGCCGAACATCCACTCGTCGCTGTTCTACAACATCTACCGGTTCATGCAGGACCACGGCCGCTGCGAGCCGATCCAGTCGATCGTGAAGGCGTACCGGCTTTATCTGGAGCACGTGAACCTGTCCGGCGACGAGGCCGCGCTGAGCCTCACGCGGGCATGGACGCTGGTGCGTTTCTTCGATTCGGGGATGCTGCAGACGACCCCGTGCACGCGCTGCGGCGGCCACTTCGTCGCGCATGCGCATGATCCGCATCAAGGTTTCGTGTGCGGCCTCTGCCAGCCGCCGTCGCGCGCCGGCAAGACCCGCAAGGCCGCCGCCGCGCGCGCCGAACTGGCTGCCGCCGCGGCCTGAGCGCCGGACCGTGCAGGGCCGGACGGGGCGCGAGCGACGCCCGCGGGCCGCGCGAATCGTCCGCGCACTGCTGGTAAACACCGTCGGGCCGCCGCCGGGCGGCCGCGAAAGTTTTCCTGCCGACTGCCGTAAACCTGTTTAACGGCGGTCTCCCCGCCGGTCTTTCGTGAGGGACAGGCAGTGCTGATTATCGTGGGAACACTCGTGACGCTGTTGTCCGTCTTCGGCGGTTATGCGCTGGCAGGCGGGCATCTGGGCGCCTTGATCCAGCCGGTCGAGATCCTGATGATCGTGGGCGCCGGCGTCGGTGCGTTCATCCTCGGCAACGGCGGCAAGACCATCAAGGCCACGCTGCGCGTGCTGCCGACGCTCTTCAAGGGCTCGAAATACACGAAGGACGTCTATATGGAGCTGATGGCGCTTCTTTACGTGCTGCTCGCGAAGGCACGCAAGGAAGGCACGCTGACGCTCGAGGCCGACATCGACGATCCGCAAAAGAGCCCGATCTTCACGCAATACCCGAAGATTCTCGCCGATCACCACATCGTCGAATTCCTGACCGACTACCTGCGCCTGATGGTGGGCGGCAACATGAACGCGTTCGAGATCGAAAGCCTGATGGACGAGGAGATCGAGACGCACCACGCGGAAGGCGAAGGCCCGGCGCACGCGCTGATGCGCGTCGGCGACGCGATGCCGGCGTTCGGCATCGTCGCGGCCGTGATGGGCGTCGTGCACACGATGGCGTCGGCGGACAAGCCGCCCGCGGTGCTCGGCGCGATGATCGCGCAGGCGCTGGTCGGCACGTTCCTCGGGATCCTGCTGTCGTACGGGCTGATCGGGCCGCTCGCGAGCCTCGCGGAGCAGCGCGTGGCCGAATCGACCAAGATGTTCCAGTGCATCAAGGTGACGATCCTCGCGACGCTGAACGGCTATGCGCCGGCGATCGCGGTCGAGTTCGGCCGCAAGGTGCTGTTCTCGACCGAGCGGCCGTCGTTCTCCGAGCTCGAAGAACATGTCCGCCGCGTGAAGGCGAAGTGACGCGGAGCAACCGATGAGCAAGAGCAAGGATCGCGCAATCGTCGTCAAGCGGGTGGCCCCGGCGAAGAAGGGCCACCACGGCGGCGCATGGAAGCTCGCGTACGCGGACTTCATGACCGCGATGATGGCGTTCTTCCTGCTGATGTGGCTGCTGAGTTCGGTCACGCCGGTGCAGCTGAAGGGGATCGCCGAGTACTTCAACATGCCGCTGAAGGCCGCGATTCTCGGCAGCGGCGACCGCAGCTCGCAGGACGCGAGCATCATCAACGGCGGCGGCCGCGACCTGTCGAGCGTCGACGCGGGCACGCTGCGCCGCACCGACGGCACGACGTCGCTCGCCGAGCGCGTCGCGAAGGCGGGCGACCAGAATTCCCGGTCGCAGGCGCAGGGCGCGCAGGACCGGCTCGAGCAGACGCGCCTGCACGACCTGCAGATCAAGCTGATGGCCGCGATCGAGGCGAATCCGACGCTGCGCCAGTTCAAGCAGCAGATCCGCATCGATTCGACGCTGATGGGGCTGCGCATCGAGATCGTCGATACGCAGAAGCGGCCGATGTTCGCGATGTCGAGCGACCACGTCGAGCCGTACATGCGCGACATCCTGCGCGAGATCGGCAAGACGCTGAACGACGTGCCGAACCGGATCATCGTCCAGGGCCACACCGACGCCGTGCCGTACGCGGGCGGCGAGGGCGGCTACAGCAACTGGGAGCTGTCGGCCGATCGCGCGAACGCGTCGCGCCGCGAGCTGATCTCCGGTGGCATGGACGAGGCGAAAGTGCTGCGCGTGCTGGGCCTCGCGTCGACGCAGAACCTGAACAAGGCCGATCCGCTCGATCCGGAAAACCGCCGGATCAGCGTGATCGTGCTGAATCGCAAATCCGAAGAAGCGCTGATGCGCGACGACGCGACGACGACGACGCTGTCCGCCGACGCGGCCGGTTCGAAGCTGCTCGCGCAGCAGCTCGGCGGCCCGACCCCGGCGGTGCGTCCGGTCGTGGCGAGCGCCGTCGCCGTGGCGCCGAAACCCTGACGTTTCCGAGACAGACATGATCCGAACCATTCTCGCCATCGACGACTCCGCGACCATGCGTGCGCTGCTGCAGGCCACGCTTGCACAGGCCGGCTACGACGTGACGGTGGCGCCGGACGGCGAAGCCGGCTTCGACATGGCGGCGACGGCGCCGTACGACCTGGTCCTGACCGACCAGAACATGCCGCGCAAGAGCGGGCTCGAGGTGATCGCCGCGCTGCGCAAGCTGACCGCGTACGCGGACACGCCGATCCTCGTCCTGACGACCGAAGGCAGCGATGCGTTCAAGGACGCCGCACGCGACGCGGGCGCGACCGGCTGGATCGAAAAACCGATCGACCCGGGCGTGCTGGTCGAGCTGGTCGCGACGCTGTCCGAGCCGGCTGCCTCCTGACATGAACGCGATGAATTCAACCGGTGACCGGGCATGACTCTCGACATCACTCAGTTCTACCAGACCTTTTTCGACGAAGCGGACGAGCTGCTCGCGCAGATGGAGCAGCTGCTGCTGAATCTCGACGTCGATTCGCCCGATCCCGAGGATCTGGCGGCGATCTTCCGCGCCGCGCATTCGATCAAGGGCGGCGCGGCGACGTTCGGCTTTTCCGCGCTGACCGATACGACGCACATCCTCGAATCGCTGCTCGACCGCGCCCGCAACCATGAGCTGACGCTGACCAAGGACATGGTCGACGCGTTCCTGGAAACCAAGGACGTGTTGTCCGACCAGCTCGTCGACTATCGTGCGAGCGCCGAACCGGACGCGGCCGCCGCCGCAACGATCTGCGCGAAGCTCGAACGGCTGAAGGCGGAAAGCGGTGCGCCTGCTGCCGCAGCCGAGCCTGCGCCGGCCGCGCCTACGCCGGCCGCGCTGGTTGCCGCCGCTGTGGCGCCGGCCGCCGAGCCCGCCGTCGGCGACGACCGTGCGCCCGACCATGTGGTCGAGCAGGCCGTCGCGGCCGCGCATCCGGCGGCTGACGCCGACGCCGGCGGCCCGCACCTGAAGATCACGCTGGTCGGCGTCGACGCGAAGGACCAGGCGCTGCTCACCGAAGAACTCGGCAACCTCGGCCGGATCGTCGGTCGCGAGGCAGCGGGCGCCGACCTGTCGCTGTGGGTCGAATCGGACGTGCCGTCCGACGATATCGTCGCGGTGTGCTGTTTCGTGATCGACGAAAGCCAGATCCGCGTCGCGCACGGCACGGCGCCGGCCGCGCAGGCGGCACCGGCCGTCGCGCAGGACGTCGCCGTGGTTGCCGAACCGGCTGAACCGGCCGCCGCCGCGCAGCCCGCGCGCGTCGAGGTGTTCACGCCGCAGGCAGCCGCACCGCAGCCGGCTGCTCCGGCACCGGCCCCGGCCCCGGCCGAGCCGCCTGCGGCCGCAGCGCAGCCGCAGCCGCAACAACACGCTCAACCGCAACCCGCCGAACCCGCGGCGCCGGCCGCCGCGCACCACGACGACAAGCGCGCCCGCCCGGCCGCCGCGGCCGCGGCCGGTGCCGAAGGCAGCTCGATCCGCGTCGGCGTCGAGAAGGTCGACCAGCTGATCAACCTCGTCGGCGAACTGGTGATCACGCAGGCAATGCTGGCCGAAACGGCGACCGCGTTCGATCCGGCGCTGCACGACCGCCTGTTCAACGGGATGGCGCAGCTCGAGCGCAACGCGCGCGACCTGCAGGAAGCGGTGATGTCGATCCGCATGATGCCGATGGACTACGTGTTCAGCCGCTTCCCGCGGCTCGTGCGCGACCTCGCCGGCAAGCTTGGCAAGCAGGTCGAACTGGTCACGTTCGGCCAGGCGACCGAACTCGACAAGAGCCTGATCGAACGGATCATCGATCCGCTCACGCACCTGGTGCGCAACAGCCTCGACCACGGGATCGAAACCGTCGACCGGCGCGTCGCCGCCGGCAAGGACGCGGTCGGCCAGCTCGTGCTGTCGGCCGCGCATCACGGCGGCAACATCGTGATCGAGGTGAGCGACGACGGCGCGGGCCTGAACCGCGAGCGGATCCTCGCGAAGGCCGCGAAACAGGGCATGCAGATCTCCGAGAACATCAGCGACGACGAAGTGTGGCAGCTGATCTTCGCGCCGGGCTTCTCGACCGCCGAGACGGTGACCGACGTGTCGGGCCGCGGCGTCGGGATGGACGTCGTGAAGCGCAACATCCAGTCGATGGGCGGCCACGTCGAGATCACGTCGCTGGCCGGCCGCGGCACGACCACGCGGATCGTGCTGCCGCTCACGCTCGCGATCCTCGACGGGATGTCGGTCAAGGTCGGCAGCGAGATCTTCATCCTGCCGCTGAACTTCGTGATGGAGTCGCTGCAGCCGTCGAACGACGACATCTACACGGTCGGCAACGGCGAGCGCGTGGTGCGCGTGCGTGGCGAATACCTGCCGCTGGTCGCGCTGCACGAGGTGTTCTCGGTCGAGGACGCGCGCACCGACCCGACGCAGGGGATCGTCACGATCATGGAAACCGAGGGGCGCCGCTTCGCGATGCTGATCGACGAGCTGGTCGGCCAGCAGCAGGTGGTCGTGAAGAACCTCGAAACCAACTACCGCAAGGTGCACGGCATCTCGGCGGCGACCATCCTCGGCGACGGCAGCGTCGCACTGATCGTCGACGTCGCGGCGCTGAACCGCGAAACCCGTGCGATGCACGGCGCCCGAGCCGGCGCCGAGCTCGCCGTCTTCTGACTCTCGCCATTCAACCGATTGGGGGCAAACGTGTCTGCTGAAGTCCAAATGATCAATACGGCCGCGGCGAACGCGGCGGCGACCAGCCGCCGCGACGCCGAACACGGCGATGCGACGGGCCAGGAATTCCTCGTGTTCACGCTCGGCGACGAGGAATACGGGATCGACATCCTGAAGGTGCAGGAAATCCGCGGCTACGACAGCGTCACGCGCATCGCGAACGCGCCCGAGTTCATCAAGGGTGTGATCAACCTGCGCGGGATCATCGTGCCGATCGTCGACATGCGGATCAAGTTCCACCTCGGCCGCGTCGAGTACGACCACCAGACCGTCGTGATCATCCTGAACGTGTCGAACCGCGTGGTCGGGATGGTGGTCGACGGCGTGTCGGACGTGCTGACGCTGCAGACCGACCAGATCATGCCGGCGCCGGAATTCGGCGCGACGCTGACGACCGAGTACCTGACCGGCCTCGGCACGGTCGACGGCCGGATGCTGATCCTGATGGACATCGAGAAGCTGATGTCGAGTCGTGAAATGGCGCTGATCGAGACGCTCGGCGGGTAAGCGCGCCGCGCGCGCAGTAATTTCGGGAGAATCTGCAATGTTGCATAACTGGTCGATCCGCACGACGCTCACGGCGGTCGGACTCATCCTCGTGTGCCTGACCGCCGCGGTCGGCGGGCTCGGCCTCTATGCGCTGAATCAGGCGAGCCGTTCGCTCGACGAGATCGCGCACGTCGACCTGCCGGCGATCCACACGCTCGACGACACGGCCGCGCAGCTGCTGCGCTCGCGCGTGGCGCTCGATCGCTTCCGTACGCTGACCGAAGCCGGCAATGCGGCCGACGCGGCGAAGGTGCTCGACCGCGCGCAGGAGCTGTATGCGAAGTCGAACCAGAACTGGCAGGCGTTCCAGTCGACGCCGAAGCTCGGCGTCGAGCAGGCGCTGCTCGACGAGCTCACCGCACGGTACACGACGATCGTGAAGGAAGGCGTCGAGCCGGAATTTGCCGCGGCGCGCGCGGGCGACATGGCCGGGTACCACGCGATTGCCGACACGAAGATCAGCCCGATGTTCGTCGCGTTCGACCAGACGGCGTCGGCCGTGATCGCCGCGCTGCAGAAGCGCGCGGAAGAACGTCAGGCCGCGACGCAGTCGCAGATCTCGATGATGGTCGCGCTGATCGCGGCCGGCATCGCGATCGCGTTCGTCGTCGTGATCGCGATCCGCTTCGTGCTGCGCGGGCTGATCGTCAAGCCGATCGAGGACGCGATCACGCACTTCGAGCGCATCGCCGGCGGCGATCTCACGCAGCCGGTGAGCGTGTTCAGCACCAACGAGATCGGCCGCCTGTTCGGCGGCATCAAGCGGATGCAGGACGCCGTCACGACGATGGTGCAGGCCGTGCATCGCGGCACCGAGTCGATCGACGTCGGCGCGCGCGAGATCGCGACCGGCAACATCGACCTGTCGCAGCGCACCGAGGAGCAGGCCGCGTCGCTGCAGGAAACCGCGTCGAGCATGGAGCAGCTGACGGGCACCGTGCGGCAGAACGCGGAGAACGCGCGGCAGGCGAGCCAGCTCGCGGTGAACGCGTCGGACATCGCGACGCAGGGCGGCGACGTGGTCGGCCAGGTCGTGTCGACGATGCAGGACATCGCGGCGAGCTCGGGCAAGGTCGTCGACATCATCGGCACGATCGAAGGCATCGCGTTCCAGACCAACATCCTCGCGCTGAACGCGGCCGTCGAAGCGGCGCGCGCCGGCGAGCAGGGCCGCGGCTTCGCGGTGGTCGCGGGCGAGGTGCGCTCGCTCGCGCAGCGCAGCGCGAGCGCCGCGAAGGAAATCAAGCAGTTGATCGGCGATTCGGCCGAAAAGGTCGACAGCGGCTCGGCGCTCGTCGCGCGCGCCGGCTCGACGATGGACGAGATCGTGCAGGCCGTGCGCCGCGTGACCGACATCATGGGCGAGATCAGCGCGGCGTCCGACGAGCAGTCGACCGGCATCGAGCAGGTCAACCGCGCGGTCGGCCAGATGGACGCGGTCACGCAGCAGAACGCGGCGCTCGTCGAGCAGGCGGCCGCCGCGGCCGCGTCGCTCGAGGAGCAGACGCGCCAGATGAAGGCGATCGTGTCGGGCTGGCGCGTCGCGGGCGGCATCGCGCTCGCGCCGGCGCGCAGCGTCGCGCGGCCGGTCGCGCATGAACCGGCGGCGCTGCCGTCGGCGTCGCGCCACGATGCGCCGGTCGCCGCGCTGCCGGCGCCGCAGGCTGCGGCGCAACCGGCGGCACGGCGCGCCGCGCCGGCATCGCGCGCGGCTGCCGCGGGTTCCTCAGTTGCGGCCCCCGAACCGAAGCGTGCGGCCGATGCCGCCGCGCGTACGCAGAAGGAGGCACCGGCTTCCCGTGGCGGCACCGCTGCAGGCGGCTACGGCCCGCGTCTCGCGAAAACGGCCGCACCGGCGGACAAGCCGGCCGCGAAGCCCGCGCTCGTGCGTCCGGCGCTGAACGGCGAGAAGCCGGCGCTGGCGGCCGCCGGCGCGTCCGACGACGACTGGGAGACCTTCTAAACCATGTCGCACGCGCGCGCGCCGTTTCGACCCGATGCACCGGATGCCTCGCCTCGCGCGGGCGAGCCGGGGCGCGACTTCGCGTTCACCGGCGCGGATTTCGCGCGCATCCGCGCGCTGATCCACCAACGCGCGGGCATCTCGCTGTCCGAGCACAAGCGCGACATGGCCTACAGCCGTCTCGCGCGACGGCTGCGGGCGCGCGGCCTCGACACGTTCCGCGACTATCTCGACCTGCTCGAGCAGGAAGACGATCCGCTCGAGTGGGAAGCGTTCATCAACGCGCTGACGACCAACCTGACCGCGTTTTTCCGCGAGTCGCACCATTTCCCGATCCTGTCGGAGTTCGTGAAATCGCGGCCGGCGCCGGTATCGGTCTGGTGCTCGGCGGCGTCGACCGGCGAGGAGCCGTACTCGATCGCGATCACGCTGATCGAGGCGCTCGGCGAAACGGCTGCGCGCAGCGCGTCGATCCTCGCGACCGATCTCGACACGCAGGTGCTCGCGAAGGCGGAAGCCGGCATCTACACGTACGACCAGGTCAAGCACCTGTCGCCGGAGCGGCTGAAGCGCTTCTTCCTGAAGGGCACGGGCGCGCAGGCCGGCCGCGTGAAGGTGCGCCCCGAGCTGCGCGCGATGATCCGTTTCGAGCAACTGAACCTGACCGATGCGGACTACGGGATCGCGAAGCCGTTCGACGCGATCTTCTGCCGCAACGTGATGATCTATTTCGACAAGCCGACGCAAGGGCAGGTGCTGTCGCGTTTCGAGCCGCTCGTGAAGCCGGGCGGGCTGCTGTTCGCCGGCCATTCGGAGAACTTCACGTATGTGTCGCAGGCGTTCCGGCTGCGCGGGCAGACGGTGTACGAACTGACGCGCGACGCCGCGCAGGGCGCGCGGCCGCGCGGCGCGCCGGCGAGTGCGGCGGCGAGTGCGGCGGCCGCGATGCCGTCGCCCGTGCGTGCGCGGGCCGCGGGCGGCGCGCCCGCCTATGGAGAGCGCGGATGAGCGCACTGCCGATCGCGACCAATCGCTACTTCGACAACCACTTCGAGCGCCCCGGCGTGAAGCTGTTGCCGAACGAGTTCTACACGACGTCCGAGGACATGGTGCTGATGACCGTGCTCGGCTCGTGCGTCGCCGCGTGCCTGCACGACCCGTACGCGGGCATCGGCGGGATGAACCACTTCATGCTGCCGGACGACGGCGCCGATCCGGGCGCGGCCGCGTCGGAATCGATGCGCTACGGCGCGTATGCGATGGAAGTGCTGATCAACGAGCTGATCAAGGCCGGCGGGCGCCGCGAGCGCTTCGAGGCGAAGGTGTTCGGCGGCGCGGCCGTGCTGGCCGGGATGACGACGATCAACATCGGCGATCGCAACGCGGATTTCGTGCGCCGCTATCTCGCGCTCGAGCGCATCCGCATCACCGCGGAAGACCTGCAGGGCGTGCATCCGCGCAAGGTCGCGTTCATGCCGCACAGCGGGCGCGCGATGGTGAAGAAGCTGCGGCTGCAGGTGCCGGGCGTGACCGAGCGCGAAGCCGCGCTCGCGCGCGAGGCCGATCGCGCCCGCGCCGCGCGCACGCGCGCGCACGTCGAGCTGTTCGCCGCGAAGCGGCCTGCCGCGCCGCAACCGGCGCGTCCGCGCATCGAGCTGTTCGGCGCGCGCGGCGCCGCGCCAGCCGGCAGCAGCGGCGCGGCCGGTGCCGGCGGCGTGCGGACGGCGACCCTATCAAGAAAGCAGGAGGCATGACCGCAGTGCAGAAGATCAAAGTGTTGTGCGTCGACGATTCGGCGCTGATCCGCAGCCTGATGACCGAGATCATCAACAGCCAGCCCGACATGACGGTGTGCGCGACCGCGCCCGATCCGCTCGTCGCGCGCGATCTCATCAAGCAGCACAACCCCGACGTGCTCACGCTCGACGTCGAAATGCCGCGCATGGACGGGCTCGACTTCCTCGAGAAGCTGATGCGCCTGCGGCCGATGCCGGTCGTGATGGTGTCGTCGCTGACCGAGCGCGGCTCGGAAATCACGCTGCGCGCGCTCGAACTTGGCGCGGTGGATTTCGTCACGAAGCCGCGCGTCGGGATTCGCGACGGGATGCTCGACTACGCGGAAAAGCTCGCCGACAAGATCCGCGCGGCGTCGCGCGCGCGCGTGCGCCAGGCGCCGCAGCCGCAGGCCGCCGCCCGCACGGCGGACAGCGCCGCGGCCGCGCCGATGATCAACAACCCGCTCGTCAGTACCGAGAAGCTGATCATCATCGGCGCGTCGACGGGCGGCACCGAGGCGATCCGCGAAGTGCTGACGCCGCTGCCGCCGGATGCGCCGGCCGTGCTGATCGCGCAGCACATGCCGCCCGGCTTCACGAAGTCGTTCGCGCAGCGGCTGAACGGCCTGTGCCGGATCGCGGTGAAGGAAGCCGAGCACGGCGAACGCGTGCTGCCGGGCCATGCGTACATCGCGCCGGGCCACGCGCACCTGTTGCTCGCGAGAAGCGGCGCGAACTATATTGCGCAACTGTCGGACGAGCCGCCGGTGAACCGGCACCGCCCGTCGGTCGACGTGCTGTTCCGCTCGGCGGCGACGCACGCGGGCAAGAACGCGATCGGCGTGATCCTCACCGGGATGGGGCGCGACGGCGCGGCCGGCCTGCTGGAAATGAAACGCGCGGGCGCCCACACGTTCGCGCAGGACGAAGCGAGCTGCATCGTGTTCGGGATGCCGCGCGAGGCGATCGCGCTCGGCGGCGCGGACGAGATCGCGCCGCTCGCCGAGATGAGCCGCCGCGTGATGGCGCGCCTGGCGACGATGGGCGACCGCGTGCAGCGCGTGTGAATGGAATGTCACGGGGCGCGTGCCACGATACGCGTCCCGACGGAAACGAATCTGGAAAGGAACGACGATGGACAAGAGCATGAAAATCCTGGTGGTGGACGATTTCCCGACGATGCGCCGGATCGTCCGCAACCTGCTCAAGGAACTGGGCTATTCGAACGTCGACGAGGCCGAGGACGGCCTGGCCGGCCTCGCGCGGCTGCGCGGCGGCGGCTTCGACTTCGTGATCTCGGACTGGAACATGCCGAACCTCGACGGCCTCGCGATGCTGAAGGAAATCCGCGCGGACGCGACGCTCACGCACCTGCCGGTGCTGATGGTCACGGCCGAGTCGAAGAAGGAGAACATCATCGCGGCCGCGCAGGCCGGGGCGAGCGGCTACGTCGTGAAACCGTTCACGGCCGCGACGCTCGACGAGAAGCTGAACAAGATCATCGACAAGATGGCGAAGACCGGGAGCTGACGTGAACGAGCCGATCCATGCGGCGCTCGCCGGCGCGGGGTTCAGCGCCGACAGCCATCCAGAAGGCGCCGACTTCCCGAGCGACCGCATTCTCGCGCGCATCGGCCACGTCACGCGCACGCTGCGCGATTCGATGCGCGAGCTCGGGCTCGACAAGCATGTCGAGCGCGCGGCGGAAGCCGTGCCCGATGCGCGCGACCGGCTGCGCTACGTCGCGACGATGACCGAGCAGGCCGCGGAGCGCGTGCTGAATGCGATCGAGGTCGCGAAGCCGATGCAGGAGCGCATCCAGAACGAGGCCGAGGCGCTCGACGCGCGCTGGGCGCAGTGGTATGCCGCGCCGATCGAGCACGCGGAGGTGCGCGAGTTGATGGACGATACGCGCGCGTTCCTGCGCACGCTGCCCGAGTCGACGTCGGCGACCCGCGCGCAACTGCTCGAGATCATGCTCGCGCAGGATTTCCAGGATCTGACCGGGCAGGTGATCAAGAAGATCATGGACATGGTCTACCTGATCGAGCAGCAGCTTCTCACCGTGCTCGTCGAGAACATCGCGCCGGAGCGGCGCGAGCAGTTCGCGGCCACCGCGGCCGCGCTCGCGGCCGAGCAGATGAGCGCGACCGGCAGCCCCGAATCGCTGCTGAACGGCCCGCAGATCGCGCCGGAAGGCAAATCCGACGTCGTTCAGGACCAGGGGCAGGTCGACGACCTGCTCGCGAGCCTCGGCTTCTGATCCTGTCGCAGCGCATCCGCGCGCCCCGTTGCCGTGCGCCCCGTTCCGCGGGGCTGCCCGGTGCGCGCATTCCCTTCCCCACGCCGTTTTCCCGTGCGCGCCGCCCCTCTGCGGCGCGGCGTGATCCTGCGTCGAATTGACACTTCGCCACACTCCGCAGGCATACTACGCATCAGCTGCAACGTAGCGTCATTCGTAAGATTCATAAGTGGGCAGGCGGCGCGGGCCGATGGCGGCGCCGTCGACAACGAAGCCAGTCCCGTGGGGGGGAACGTGAAGCTGAAACGCTTGGGCTGGACCGTCGCGCATGCGACGGCTGCAATGGGTGTGCTGTGGGCCGTCCACGCACACGCGGAACTGGGCGGCGCGCCGATGTCGCCGCCGGCGGACGATCAGGCCGCCACCGTGCGCGCGCTGCAGCGCGCAATGCGCTCGGCGGACGGCGTGCAGACGAGCACGGCCGCCTATACCGTCCGCGAGATCACGCTCGGATCGGGCACCGTCATCCACGAATACACGTCGGCCGCCGGCAGCGTGTTCGGCCTCGCCTGGCGCGGGCCGACCATGCCGGATCTCGCGTCGCTGCTCGGCAGCTATTTCCCGCAGTACACCGCCGGCGTCCAGGCGGCGCACCAGGCGCGCGGCTGGCGTGCGCCGGTGGCCGTCGAGACGAGCGGTCTCGTGATCCGGACGGGCGGCCACATGGGCGCCTTCTCCGGCCAGGCATGGCTGCCGTCGGCGCTGCCTGCCGGCGTGGCCGGCACCGATATCCAGTGACAGCGGGAGAGCGATCTTGAGCATTCCTCGTACATTCAAGCGCTGGCTCGGCGTGCTGGGCCTCCTGGCCGCAACGGCCGTGCTCGTGACGGCATGCGGCGGCGGCGATGGCGGCGGCAGTTCGGGCAACAACGGCAACACGGGCGGCAACGGCTCGGGCGGGTCCGACGGCAACAGCGGCAACACGGCCGTCATCACGGTCGGCGCGGGCGCCGCGAACGTGATCAACATCCCGACCATCAGCGTGAAGGTCTGCGTGCCGGGCACGTCGAACTGTCAGATCGTCAACAACGTGCTCGTCGATACCGCGTCCTACGGGCTGCGGCTCGTCGGCAGCGCGGTGGCCGGCGTGCGCGACAGCCTGCCGCAGGTGACGAGCGGCGGCGCGCCGGTCGCCGAATGCGGCAAGTTCGTGTCGAGCTATACGTGGGGGTCGGTGCGCACCGTCGACCTGTCGATCGGCGCCGAGCAGGCGAGCTCGCTGCCCGTGCAGATCATCGGCGACCTCGGCACGACGAACGTGCCGAGCTCGTGCACGAACGGCGGCGCGTCGGCCAACTCGACCGGCGCGCTCGGCGCGAACGGGATCCTCGGCATCGGGCCGGCGCCGTACGACTGCGGCACGACCTGCGCGACGTCGACGTCGACGAACAACAACTACTACGCGTGCCCGAACGGCGACAACGCGAGCTGCACGGTCGCGCTCGTGCCGCTCGCGCAGCAGGTGGCCAACCCGGTGCATCGGTTCGCGAACAACGACGGCGTCAGCGTGCAGATGCCTGACATCTCGCCCAATGGGCAGGCGAGTGCGACCGGCACGCTGACGTTCGGCCTGCCGAACCTGAGCGGCAAGACGGTGATGACATCGACCACGACGGGCGACGTCAGCGCGACGTTCCAGGGGCGCAACGTGACCGCGTTCTTCGATACGGGCTCGAACGCGTATTTCTTCAACGATTCGACGTCGACTTCGACGCCGTGCTCGCGGAATACGGAGTTCTACTGCCCGGCGACCACGACTACCTACTCGGCCACGCTGAGCGGCCAGAACGGCGCGTCGGGCACCGTGTCGATGCCGGTCGCGAACGCGGATTCGCTGTTCTCGAACCCGTCGACGTTCGCGTTCAACGACATCGGGGGCCCGTTCGGCTCGTCCAACTGGCTCGATATCGGCATGCCGCACTTCTACGGCAAGACGATCTACTTCGGGATGGACAAGACCGCGAGCGGCGGCGCGCAGCCGTTCGTCGCGTTCTGACGCGGCACGGCCGGACGCAGGAACGAAGGGGGCGAGCGATCGCCCCCTTTTTTTTATTCCGGCGCGCCGTGCTGGGGCTACGGACCGGCACGCCGCCAGGCGCCGGCATAGCGCCTACGATGTAAGACCGGCACCGGTGCCGGCACGACATCGAGGAGACAGCGCCATGAATTCGCGTATCCAGCGCATCACGCCGTTCCTGTGGTTCGACCGCGACGCCGAGGCGGCGGCCGGTTTCTACGTATCGGTGTTCGACAACGCGCGCATCGTGCACGTCGCGCGCTACGGCAAGGCCGGCGCGCACGCGTCCGGCAACGCCGAGGGCGCGGTGATGACCGTGGCGTTCGAGCTCGACGGGCAGGCGTTCGTCGCACTGAACGGCGGCCCCGTGTTCCAGATGACGCCGGCCGTGTCGTTCGTCGTCAACTGCCACGACCAGGACGAGATCGACCATTACTGGGCGCGCCTGTCCGAAGGCGGCGACGCGCGCGCGCAGCAATGCGGCTGGCTGCGCGACCGCTTCGGCGTGTCGTGGCAGGTCGTGCCCGTGCAGATGGCCGAACTGATGGCGGGCGACCCGGCCCGCGCCGAGCGCGTGATGGCGCAGGTGATGACGATGAAGAAGCTCGATCTCGGCGCGCTGCAGCGGGCGGCGGCCGGCTAGGTCGCTTCGGTCGGTCAGGCCGTTCAGGCCGGGGCCGGCTGTCTCGTACCGCCGTCGTATGGGGCGTTTCGGGCCGGACGGGCAAAACGCGAAGCGGAACGCGACTGGCGCGACCGCGTATTGCCGGCCGGCCGGTTAATCGAATGCCGGATACTCGCATCGATTATCGAGTGCATGCAGTTTCATTCGGTTGTAATCGAATGCTGGATTATCCGGGATTGCCGTTTCTGTCGGGGGAGCAGGATTATTAAAATGACGCCGCATGCAAGCCCGGTAGGCCGAAACGCGCTGTTGCAGCCGTTCCTGCGTGATATTGGCGTGCGATGCGGTCGTATGCACGTATTGCCCGACCTGCGAAAAGAGATGGAATCCGCCGACATTCAAACCTATAATGCCGGCGTTGTTTCCGGGGTGCCAATATAAAACAGGAGGGTAATAAAATGAATTTTTCCGAAGCCGTTCGTACCGCACTGAATAAATACGCGACATTCGAAGGCCGTGCGCGTCGTGCCGAATACTGGTATTTCGCGCTGCTGAGCTGCGTGCTGTCGGTCGTCGGCCAGATCATCGGCGCGGCGGGCCGCGATGCGGGCCTGATCACGCTGCTGCTGCTCGGCGTGATCTTCCTGGTGTCGCTCGCGCTGATCATTCCGGGCATCGCGGTCAGCGTGCGCCGCCTGCACGATACGGGCCGCTCGGGCTGGTTCCTGCTGCTCGCGCTGATTCCGATCGTCGGCAGCATCCTGCTGCTCGTGTGGATGTGCTCGCGCGGCACTGAAGGCCCGAACCGTTTCGGCGCGGACCCGATCCCGGCGGTCTGACCGACGCCTGCCCCGACGCACGACGCCGTGGCGTCGGGGCCCGATTTCCCCGCCTTTCCCCCTCGTCTTTCCCGCCGTCGCTTCATCGTTCCCCCGTCTTTCCCCCGCGTTTTTTCCGCCCGTCGTTTCACCGTTCCCCCGCATTACACCGCTGCCGTCCCGCTTGCAGCCGCCGCTTCCCCCATGCGCCTGTCGCCCCGTTTTTTCCGCCGCGCCGCGCGTCATTCCGCCCCCGATCCAGCCGTGTTCGCGGCGGCTCGCCCGATTCCCCGAAATACCCCCCTTTCCCGGCTTTGCTCGACCGATCGGCGTTTGACGCCTCCATGAATAATCGGTGTCACTGGAAAGCGGCATTCCGCCGTACCCGACTGGAGGCCCCGTGGCAGACGAGAGCGATCTCGACAAGACCGAAGCCGCCACTCCCAGGCGCCGCGAGAAGGCGCGCGAGGAGGGGCAGGTCGCGCGTTCGCGCGAACTGGCTTCGTTCGCACTGCTCGCGGCGGGGTTCTACGGCGCATGGCTGCTCGCGGGCCCGTCGGGCGCGCATCTGCAGGCGATGCTGCGCGGCGCGTTCGCGTTCGATCGCGCGACCGCGTTCGACACCAACCGGATGCTGTCGGCGGCCGGCAGCGCGAGCCTCGAAGGCTTCGCCGCGCTGCTGCCGCTTCTCGCGCTCACCGGCGTCGCCGCGCTGCTCGCGCCGATGGCGCTCGGCGGCTGGCTGATTTCGCAAAAGACGTTCGAGCTGAAGTTCGACCGCCTGAACCCGATTTCGGGCCTCGGCCGGATCTTCTCGATCCAGGGGCCGATCCAGCTCGGGATGTCGGTCGCGAAGACGCTGGTGGTCGGCGGGATCGGCGGCATCGCGATCTGGCGCAGCAAGGACGAACTGCTCGGCCTCGCGACGCAGCCGCTCGGCGCCGCGCTGCCCGATGCGCTGCATCTGGTCGCCGTGTGCTGCGGCACGACGGTCGCCGGGATGCTGGTGGTCGCCGGGCTCGATGTGCCTTACCAAATCTGGCAGTACAACAAGAAGTTGCGCATGACGAAGGAAGAAGTGAAGCGCGAGCATCGCGAGAACGAAGGCGATCCGCACGTGAAGGGGCGGATTCGTCAGCAGCAGCGCGCGATCGCGCGCCGCCGGATGATGGCGGCCGTGCCGAAGGCCGACGTGGTCGTCACGAACCCGACGCACTTCGCGGTCGCGCTGCAATACACGGACGGCGAGATGCGCGCGCCGAAGGTCGTCGCGAAGGGCGTGAACCTCGTCGCCGCGCGCATCCGCGACCTCGCGGCCGAACACAACGTGCCGCTGCTCGAAGCGCCGCCGCTCGCGCGGGCGCTGTATCACAACGTCGAAATCGAGCGCGAGATTCCCGGTTCGCTGTACTCGGCGGTCGCCGAAGTGCTCGCGTGGGTCTACCAGCTCAAGCGCTTCCGTTCGGAAGGCGGCGCGTTCCCGGCGGTGCCGGTCGATCTCGAGGTGCCGGTCGAACTCGACAAGGGCGCGTCGGTGTCCGCCGACGACGAACGTGAAGAAGCCGAAGACACGCTCGGCAAGCAAGGGAACGCAGCATGAGCACCCCGACCACCGGCCTGTTCGCGAAGCGCGGGAACCCGTTCGCAGGCACGAACCTGCGCGCGCTCGCGGGCCCGATCCTCATCTGCATGATCCTGGGGATGATGATCCTGCCGCTGCCGCCGATGCTGCTGGATCTGCTGTTCACGTTCAACATCGCGCTGTCCGTGATGGTGCTGCTCGTCAGCATGTACACGATGAAGCCGCTCGACTTCGCGGCGTTCCCGAGTGTGCTGCTGTTCTCGACGCTGTTGCGCCTGTCGCTGAACGTCGCGTCGACCCGCGTCGTGCTGCTCGAAGGCCATACCGGGCCGGACGCGGCCGGCCAGGTGATCGAGGCGTTCGGCCACTTCCTCGTCGGCGGCAACTTCGCGGTCGGCATCGTCGTGTTCGTGATCCTGATGATCATCAACTTCATGGTGATCACGAAGGGCGCGGGGCGGATCGCCGAAGTGTCCGCGCGCTTCACGCTCGACGCGATGCCCGGCAAGCAGATGGCGATCGACGCCGACCTGAACGCCGGCCTCATCAACGAGGAGCAGGCGCGCAAGCGCCGCCTCGCCGTCTCGCAGGAAGCCGAGTTCTACGGGTCGATGGACGGCGCGTCGAAGTTCGTGCGCGGCGACGCGATCGCCGGCCTGATCATCATGGCGATCAACGTGATCGGCGGGCTGATCGTCGGGATGGTCCAGCACGACATGAGCTTCGCGGCGGCCGGCACCAACTACACGCTGCTGACGATCGGCGACGGCCTCGTCGCGCAGATCCCGTCGCTCGTGATCTCGACCGCGGCCGGCGTGATCGTGTCGCGCGTCGCGACCGACGAGGACATCGGCACGCAGATCACCGGCCAGCTGTTCACGAACCCGCGCGTGCTGAACATCACCGGCGCGATCATCGTGCTGATGGGGCTGATCCCGGGCATGCCGCACTTCGCGTTCCTCGCGCTCGGCGGCGGCGCGATCTGGCTGGCGCGCACCCAGACCAAGCGCGCGGCGGCCCGCAAGGCGGCCGGCGACGTGACCGACATCGCCCCGCCCGCCGTGCTGCCGGCCGACAGCCACGAAGCAACCTGGGACGACGTGCAGCTGATCGACCCGCTCGGCCTCGAAGTCGGCTACCGGCTGATCCCGCTCGTCGACAAGAACAGCGACGGCGAGCTGCTCAAGCGCATCAAGAGCATCCGCAAGAAATTCGCGCAGGAAATCGGCTTCCTGCCGCCGGTGATCCATATCCGCGACAACCTCGAACTGCGGCCGAACGCGTACCGGATCGCGCTGAAGGGCGTCGAGATCGGCGTCGGCGAAGTGTTCCCGGGCCAGTGGCTCGCGATCAACCCGGGCCAGGTGACGGCCGCGCTGCCGGGCGCCGTCACGCAGGATCCGGCGTTCGGGCTGCCGGCTGTGTGGATCGACGTCGCGCTGCGCGAGCAGGCGCAGGTGTACGGCTACACGGTGGTCGACGCGAGCACGGTCGTCGCGACGCACCTGAACCATCTCGTCGTCCAGCACGCGGCCGAGCTGCTCGGCCGCCAGGAAGTGCAGGCGCTCGTCGAGCGCACCGGCAAGGACGCGCCGTCGCTCGTCGAGGACCTCGTGCCGAAGACGATCTCGCTCACCACGCTGCAGAAGGTGCTGCAGAACCTGCTCGAGGAAGGCGTGCCGATCCGCGACATGCGCACGATCCTCGAGGCCGTGTCCGAGCATGCGGGCCGCGGCGACGCGTTCGAGATCACGGCCGCGGTGCGGCTCTCGCTCGGCCGCGCGATCACGCAGCAGTGGTATCCGGGCGCCGGCGAGATGCAGGTGATGGGCCTCGACGCGAATCTGGAGCGCGTGCTGTCGCAGGCGCTCGCCACCGGCGCGAACCCGGGCCTCGAGCCCGGCCTCGCGCACAACCTTCTGACCGGCACGCAACAAGCGATGCTGCGTCAACAGAATCTCGGGCTGCCGCCCGTGCTGCTCGTGCAGCACGCGCTGCGCGCGATGCTCGCGCGTTTCCTGCGCCGCAGCCTGCCGCAATTGAAAGTGCTGTCGTATGCCGAAGTGCCGGACACACGCACGATCAAAGTCGTTAACGTCATCGGGGGTTCCGCTTGAACATTCGCAAATTCACCGGCGCAACGAGCCGCGACGCACTTCGTCTCGTGCGCGAGGCGCTCGGCGCCGACGCGGTCGTGCTGTCGAACCGCACGCTCGATGACGGCAGTGTCGAAATCGTTGCACTCGCCGATTCGGATCTCGCCGCGGTGGCGCCGCCGGCCGCGCGTCCGCGCCTCGCGACGTCGCGCCTGCCGGAATCCGTGCCGGCCGCTGCCATGCCGGGCATCGTGTCGCGCCCGGGCATTGCGCCACGCCCGGCCGCCAATCCGTATGCGGCGGGTGCGAGTGGGCTGCCGGACGTGTTCTCGTCCGTGTTCGGCGCGAGTGCCGACGCGCAAGAGGCTGACGTGCATGCTTCGTCGATCGATGATGCAGACGAGCCGGCTGCGACAGCGCCGTCGATCGCCGCGCCGGCCGCCGGAGCGCCGGCCGCAGGATGGCCTGCCCCCACTTCCGAACCCGCGCCGTGGCTGGTCGAGCACGCGAAGCGCCTGACGCAGCAGCGCGACGCGCTGATGGCCCGTGCGCAGGCGCCTGCCGAGCCGCAGGCGAGTGCGCCGCAAGCCGCGGCCAGTGCGACGTCGCCCGACTGGGCGCGCGACATCGTGCGCGACGCCGAACGCCGGATGCCGGCCTCCGGGTCGCCGGCCGCCGGATCGCTGGCCACCGGATCGCCGGCCGCCGCGAAGCGCGCCCCCGACATGGGCGCCGCGTACGCCGCCAAGGCGACGGAGCGCACGCGCCTGTCCACCGACGCGGCCGCCGTGGTGGCCGATGCGGTGAAGTCGCGCATCGAGCGGATCGTCAACGACACCGTGATGCAGGAACTCGGCGAGCTGCGCGGGATGATGGAAGAGCAGTTCGACAGCCTGATGTGGCACGACCGCCAGCGTCGCAGCGCCGTCCACGGCGCGCTGACGAAGCACCTGTTCGCAGCCGGCTTCTCCGCGCAGCTCGTGCGGATGCTGGTCGACAACCTGCCGTCCGGCGACGGCGCGCAGACCTTCGAGCAGGCCGCCGAATGGGCGCAGTCGGTGCTCGCGTCGAACCTGCCGGTGCTCGACAGCGAGGACGCGCTGATGGAGCGCGGCGGCGTGTTCGCGCTGATGGGGCCGACGGGCGTCGGCAAGACGACCACCACCGCGAAGCTGGCCGCGCGCTGCGTGATGCGCTTCGGTGCGAGCAAGGTCGCGCTGCTGACCACCGACAGCTACCGGATCGGCGGCCACGAGCAACTGCGCATCTTCGGCAAGATCCTCGGCGTGCCGGTTCACGCGGTGAAGGATGCGGGCGACCTCGCGCTCGCGCTGTCCGAGCTGCGCAACAAGCACATCGTGCTGATCGACACGATCGGCATGAGCCAGCGCGACCGCGCGGTGTCCGACCAGATCGCGATGCTGCACGGCGCGAACGCGCCGGTGCAGCGCCTGCTGCTGCTCAATGCGACGAGCCACGGCGACACGCTGAACGAAGTCGTGCAGGCGTACCGCAGCGCGGGCGAACATCCTGACCTGGCCGGGCCTGACCTGGCCGGCTGCATCCTCACGAAGCTCGACGAGGCGACCCACCTCGGCGGCGTGCTCGACACGGTGATCCGCTACAAGCTGCCGGTCCATTACGTGTCGACCGGCCAGAAGGTGCCGGAGAACCTGTACGTCGCGTCGACCAAATTCCTGCTGAAGAGCGCGTTCTGTGTGCCGCGCGACGGCTCGCCCTTCGTGCCGCAAGACGAGGACATGCCGACGCTGCTTTCCGCACTGACCGCACGTTCCACCGCCGAGCTGCACGAGGTGCGATTTGGATAAACGGATCATCGATCAGGCCGAAGGGCTGCGGCGCCTGCTGGCCGGGCGCGCGTCGCGCATCGTCGCGGTGACGGGCGGGCCGGCGGGCGTCGGCTGCACGGCGACCGTGGTGAACCTCGCGGCGGCGCTCGCGTCGCTCGGCAAGGACGTGCTCGTCGTCGACGAACGCGCCGACGTGCATTCGGCAAGCGCGACGCTCGCCGGCGCGTGGCTGCGCGACGGCGAACGCACGCGGGTGGCGGCCGGCTTCGGCCTGTGCGGCGCCGCGCGGCTCGCGCGCGCCGGCTACAGCGACGCGCAACTGAGCGACTTCATCGACGGCCCGGCCGATATCGTGCTCGTCGACGCGCAGCTCGGCGCCGACGGCTCGTTCTCGGCGCTCGCGCGCGAAGCCCACGACGTGCTGGTCGTTACGCGGGTCGCCGCGCAGGCGATCACCGAGGCGTATGCGTGCATGAAGCGGCTGCATTTCGCGCACGCGTTCGCGCAGTTCCGCGTGCTGACCAATCAGGTCGGCAGCCACGCGGATGCGAAGACGGCCTTCGACAACCTCGCGGGCGTCGCGAGCCGCTACCTGACCGTGTCGATCGCCGACGCGGGCTGCGTGAGCGCCGATCCGCTCGTCGAGCACGCCCGCGAACTGATGCATGCGGTGGTCGACGCGTTCCCGTCGTCGGCCGCCGCGCGCGACTACCGGCAGATTGCCGCCGACCTGTTGTACTGGCCGATGCGCCCGCGTCCGGGTGCGGGCCGCGCGGTCCACGCCGGCGGCAAGCCGTCGTATGAGGCGGGCGCGGCACACGCCGCGTGAGCGCCACCCGAAGGAGGGAGCCATGATGTACAACGCTCAAGGAAAGATGTCCCAGGCCGACGTGCTCGCGCAATACGCGCCGCTCGTGCGCCGCCTCGGGCTGCAGCTCGTCGCGAAGATGCCGGCGAGCGTCGATCTCGACGACCTGATCCAGGCCGGCATGATCGGCCTGATGGACGCCGCCGGCCGCTACAAGGAAGACCAGGGCGCGCAGTTCGAGACCTACGCGACGCAGCGCATCCGCGGCGCGATGCTCGACGAGCTGCGCAGCAACGACTGGCTGCCGCGCAGCCTGCGCAAGACGTCGCGCGAGGTCGAGCATGCGGTGCACCAGGTCGAGCAGCACCTCGGCCGTTCGGCGAGCGAGACCGAGATCGCCGAGCACCTGAAGATGCCGCTCGACGAATACCAGGGGATGCTGCAGGACCTGCACGGCAGCCAGCTCATCTACTACGAGGATTTCGACCGCGCCGCCGACGACGAGCCGTTCCTCGACCGCTATCGCGTCGATCACGCCGATCCGTTGTCGGCGCTGCTCGACGACCATCTGCGCGAGGCGCTCGTCGAGGCGATCGAGCGGCTGCCGGAGCGCGAGAAGCTGCTGATGTCGCTGTACTACGAACGGGGTCTGAATCTGCGCGAGATCGGCGCGGTGCTCGAGGTGAGCGAATCGCGCGTGTGCCAGCTGCACAGCCAGGCCGTCGCGCGCTTGCGCGCGCGGCTGCGCGAACAGGCGTGGGTGGGCGCCGAGTCCTGACCCTTTGCCGACGGCCGCGCGCCCGTGCCGCGGTTGTTCGGTGCTTGCGCATTTCGCGCGCCGATTTGCTACAATCCCCTCCGTTTTCCGAGGAGCGTTGCGACGGACCATCTGCGTCCGCCAGGCTCGGAAAGCTTCACCAAGCAGCCGTGCGGCGATTTTTTCGCGCCGGCCCCGCTTCCTGAACGGCGCTCACGTCACCAATCTAGAAACTTTTTAGAAAGGAGGGCGTGATGAACGCCATTATCGATTCCAAGGCTTCCCACGATTACGTCGTCGCCGACATGGCGCTGGCCGGCTGGGGCCGCAAGGAACTGAACATCGCCGAGACCGAAATGCCGGGCCTCGTACAGATCCGCGACGAATACAAGGCGCAGCAGCCGCTGAAGGGCGCGCGCATTGCAGGTTCCTTGCACATGACGATCCAGACGGGCGTGCTGATCGAGACGCTGAAGGCGCTCGGCGCGGACGTCCGCTGGGCGTCGTGCAACATCTTCTCGACTCAGGATCACGCGGCGGCCGCGATCGTCGAAGCCGGCACGCCGGTGTTCGCGTTCAAGGGCGAATCGCTCGACGAATACTGGGAGTTCTCGCACCGCATCTTCGAATGGCCGAACGGCGAATTCGCGAACATGATCCTGGACGACGGCGGCGACGCAACGCTGCTGCTGATCCTCGGCTCGAAGGCCGAGAAGGACCGTTCGGTGATCGCGAAGCCGACCAACGAGGAAGAAGTCGCGCTGTACAAGTCGATCGCGGCACACCTCGACGTCGACGCGAACTGGTACTCGAAGCGCCTCGCGCACATCAAGGGCGTCACCGAAGAAACCACGACCGGCGTGCACCGCCTGTACCAGATGGAAAAGGACGGCCGCCTGCCGTTCCCGGCGTTCAACGTGAACGATTCGGTCACGAAGTCGAAGTTCGACAACCTGTACGGCTGCCGCGAGTCGCTCGTCGACGGCATCAAGCGCGCGACCGACGTGATGATCGCGGGCAAGGTCGCGGTCGTCGCGGGCTACGGCGACGTGGGCAAGGGTTGCGCGCAGTCGCTGCGCGGCCTGGGCGCGACCGTGTGGATCACCGAAATCGATCCGATCTGCGCGCTGCAGGCGGCGATGGAAGGCTACCGCGTCGTGACGATGGAATACGCGGCCGACAAGGCCGACATCTTCGTGACGGCCACCGGCAACTACCACGTGATCAACCACGATCACATGAAGGCGATGCGCCACAACGCGATCGTCTGCAACATCGGCCACTTCGACTCGGAAATCGACGTCGCGTCGACCCGCCAGTACCAGTGGGAAAACATCAAGCCGCAGGTCGACCACATCATCTTCCCGGACGGCAAGCGCGTGATCCTGCTGGCCGAAGGCCGCCTCGTGAACCTCGGCTGCGCGACCGGCCACCCGTCGTTCGTGATGTCGAACTCGTTCGCGAACCAGACGCTCGCGCAGATCGAGCTGTTCGTGCGCGGCGGCGAGTACGAGAACAAGGTGTACGTGCTGCCGAAGCATCTCGACGAAAAGGTCGCGCGCCTGCACCTCGCGCGCATCGGCGCGAACCTGTCGGTGCTGTCGGACGAGCAGGCTTCGTACATCGGCGTGCAGAAGGACGGCCCGTTCAAGCCGAACCACTACCGCTACTGATGCGTCGCCGCCGCCGTGCCGCCGCGCCCCGCTGCGGGCGCGCGCGGCGCGGCGGCGCGGCGGCACGGTGCCGGATCGCCGGCCGTCGCGCCATGTCCGCGTTCACGCGGGCACGCGTGGCGGCGGCGACCGCTGACCGCGCAGATCGACAACCGAACCGGAGCCCTCCATGAGCCTCATCCTCACCTGGGTCATCAACGCCCTCGCGCTGCTGATCATCACCTACCTCGTGCCGTCGATCCACATCAAGAGCTTCGGCACCGCACTGATCATTGCGGTCGTGCTCGGCCTGATCAATACGGTGATCCGCCCGGTGCTGATCCTGCTGACGCTGCCGGTCACGATCGTCACGCTCGGGGTGTTCATCCTCGTCGTGAACGCGCTGTGCTTCTGGTTCGCGTCGTCGCTGCTGAAGGGCTTCGAGGTGTCGGGTTTCTGGTCCGCGTTCTTCGGTTCGATCCTGTACAGCATCGTGTCGTGGCTGCTGTCCGCGCTGATCTTCGGGCAGCGCGACATCGGCTGACGGCCGCGCCCTCTCTTCAGAATCATGAAACCGATCGAACTCTCGTTTGAATTCTTCCCGCCGAAGACGGCGGACGGCGTCGAAAAGCTGCGCGCCACGCGCGCGCAGCTGCTGCCGCTGAAGCCGAAATTCGTCTCCGTGACGTTCGGCGCCGGCGGCTCGACGCAGCAGGGCACGCTCGATACCGTGCTCGACATGCAGAAGGACGGCCTCGAGGCCGCGCCGCACCTGTCGTGCATCGGCTCGTCGCGCGACAGCCTGCGCGCGATCCTCGACCAGTACCGCTCGCACGGCATCCGGCACATCGTCGCGCTGCGCGGCGACCTGCCGTCGGGGATGGGCGAGGTCGGCGAGCTGCGCTATGCGTCCGAGCTCGTCAGCTTCATCCGCGCCGAGCATGGCGACTGGTTCCACATCGAGGTCGCGGGCTACCCGGAGTACCACCCGCAATCGCGCTCGCCGAAGGCCGATCTCGAGAATTTCGCGCGCAAGGTGAAAGCCGGCGCGAATTCCGCGATCACGCAGTATTTCTTCAACGCGGATGCGTATTTCCGCTTCGTCGACGATGCGCGCAAGCTGGGCGTGGACGTGCCGATCGTGCCGGGCATCATGCCGATCACGAACTTCTCGCAGCTGATGCGCTTCTCGGAAATGTGCGGCGCCGAAGTGCCGCGCTGGGTCGCGCGCCGGCTCGAGAGCTTCGGCGACGATCGCGAGTCGATCCGCGCGTTCGGCGCGGACGTCGTCACGGGCCTGTGCCAGCGCCTGATCGACGCGGGCGTGCCGGGGCTGCACTTCTACACGCTGAACGCAGCGACCGCGACGCGGACGATCTGCGAACGGCTCGCGATGTAAGCGCGGTCACGCGGTTGCATGCGTAATAGCCCCGCCGGTTTGCGCCGGCGGGGCTTTTTTATCGTGAAGCCTGAAGCGTGACGCGCGATGCGTGGCGCAAACGTGCGCGCGCGTCAGCGCTGCGCCTGCATCAGCGGCGGGCGGCGGTCGAACCACGGCCGCGCCTGTTCGAGCTGCCGCGCGAGCCTGAGCAGCAACGCTTCGTCGGCGTGGCGCGCGGCGAACTGCACGCCAATCGGCAGCCCGCGCGCATTCCAGTACAGCGGCACCGACATCGCCGGCTGGCCGGTCAGGTTGAACAGCTCGGTGCAGCCGGCCCACGCGAACGCCTTCTCCGACGATTTCGCGAGCATTTCCTTCAGCAGCGGCTTCACCGGCAGCGCGGCGACCAGCTTCATCTGCGCGGATTCGAACGGCGTCGGCTGCAATTCGCCGATCTTCACCGGCGGCCCCGCGAGCGACGCGCACAGGATCACGTCGTAGCGCGACACGAGACCGGCGACCTGCACGGTGAGCTGGCGCTGCCATTCGAGCACGTCGGGCAGGCGCGTGCGCGCGAGGCGGCGGCCGACCACGGCCATCGCCCAGGTCGCGGCCTCGAATTCGCCGCGCCGCGGCGTGCGGCCGGTCAGTGCGCGCGCGCCGAGCACCATTTCCTCGGCGATCGTTGCCCATAGCGTCAGGAAGGTTTCGGCCGCGCGTGCGTAGTCGATGGGCAGCGTCGCCGGCTCGACGTGATGGCCGAGCGATTCGAGCAGCGCGGCCGCGTCGTCGAGCGCCGCGCGCGTGTCGTCGGCGAGCGCCGGCGCGAGCATCGGATCGACGACGAGGCCGATCCGCAGCGGGCCGGGCGGCGTATCGAGCGCGCCGAGGAAGGTGCCGGGCGCGCCGGGCGGCAGCGTCTGGCCGGTCGTCACGTCGAGCAGCAGCGCACTGTCGCGCACGCTGCGCGACACCGCGTGCTGGACGACGAGTTCGCCGTTCGACGGCAGGTCGACCAGCACCGGGTTGCGGCTCGGCTTCAGGCCGAACAGCCCGCAGCACGACGCCGGAATGCGGATCGAGCCGCCGCCGTCGGACGCATGCGCGAGCGGCACGATGCCGGCCGCGACGGCCGCCCCCGCGCCGCCGCTCGAACCGCCGGGCGTGTGATCGAGGTTCCACGGATTGCGGCACGCGCCGAACAGTTCCGGTTCGGTGTACGGCATCTGGCCGATCTCGGACGTGTTGGTCTTGCCGAATACGTTGAGGCCCGCCGCGCGGCTGCGCGCGATCACCGGCGAATCGTCGGCCGGCACGAAGTAACGGTAGTGCCGGCTGCCCATCGACAGCGGCAGCCCGGCGACCGCCGCGCCGAGATCCTTGACGAGATACGGCACGCCGGCGAACGGCGTATCGGCGCCGGGCTCGGGCGCGGCCGCCGCACGCTGGCGCGCGGCTTCGTAGTCCTGCAGCACGATCGCGTTGATCGCGCCGTTGACCGCTTCGGCCTGGCCGATCGCGGCGTCGAGCAGTTCGCGCGGGCTGGCTTGGCGGTCGCGCACGAGCGCGGCGAGGCCGATTGCATCATGCGCGAGATAGTCCGAGTGCATCGCAGTCACCCCCGTTGTGACTCGTGGCGATGGTGCGAGCATAACGCGGGCCCGGCGCGCCGGGCCCGCGGCCGGCGTTTTTAGAGGTGCTCGGCGAGGAAGGTCAGCGTGCGGCCGTGCGCGAGCGCCGCGGCGCGCTGGTTGTACGACGCGCGGTCCGTGCAGTTGAAGCCGTGCTCGGCGCCCGGGTACACGTGGAACGATGCGTTGTGGCGGCCCGCGAACGCGGCCTTCACCTGCTCGACGGCATCGAGCGGGATGGCGTGGTCGTTCTCCGCGTAGTGGAACAGGATCGGCTGCGTGACCTGGCCGGCGAGGTCGAGCGCGTTCTGGATGCCGCCGCCGTAATACGCGACCGCCGCATCGACCTTGCCGCTCGCGGCCGCGCGGTACGCAAGCTGGCCGCCGAAGCAGTAGCCGATCGCGGCGAGCTTGCCGGCCACTTCGGGGCGCGCACGCAACGCGTCGGCCGCCGCGCCGACGTCCGCGACCGCGAGACCCACGTCGGTCTTCTTCAGCAGCTCGATGCCCTTGTCGCGATCCGCGCCCTCATAGGTCAGCTCGACGCGCGGCTGCGTGCGCCAGAACACGTCGGGCGCGAGCGCGACGAAGCCGTCGGCCGCGTACTGGTCGGCGACCGCACGGATGTGCGCGTTCACGCCGAAGATCTCCTGGATGATGATGACGGCAGGGCCCTTGCCGCGCTTGGGCAGTGCGAGATAGCCGCCGAAGCTGTCGTTACCGGTCGGGATGTCGATCCATTGGGCAGTCACGTTCTGAACTCCTGGCGTACGGGGTGCGCGAGGCGCCCCGGAGGGTGAAAAGAGGGCGGCCTAGTGTGCCACCAATCGTCCGGTGCTGCAGTGCACGCGCGCGCTTCTCGCGCAGCGATCGTTTCGATCTCGATTATTCATTTTTCGGCGCCGCGCGGCTTCGATAGAGTCGATGTGTCGGCCTTTACAAAGCGCTTTCGCGCATCGTCATCGAAGGATTCGCCATGTCTGCCCGCTCGTTTTCCACACCCTTTTCCGAACGCTTCGGCCTGCGCCTGCCGCTCGTGCAGGCGCCGATGGTCGGCGCGACCACGACCGCGATGGTCGCGGCCGCCTCGAATGCCGGTGCGCTCGGCAGCTTCGGCGCCGGTGCACTCGCGCCGGAGCGTATCGAGGCCGAAGTCGCCGCGATCCGCGCGGCGACCGATCGCCCGTTCGCGATCAATCTGTTCGTGCTGCCCGACGTCGCGCCCGATGCGGCGACCGTCGCGCGCGCCCTCGCGGCGATCGACCCGCTGAACGCAACGCTCGGCTTGCCGCCGGGCACGGCGCCTGCGCGCTACGCGCCCGATTTCCGTGCGCAGCTCGATGCGCTCGTCGCGCTGCGCGTGCCGGTCGCGAGCTTCACGTTCGGCGTGCTCGACGCGGCCGATGTCGCCCGCCTGAAAGCCGCCGGCACTTATGTGATCGGCACCGCGACGCACGTGGCCGAAGGGCTCGCATGGCAGGCGGCCGGCGCCGACGCGCTGTCCGCGCAGGGCGCCGAGGCGGGCGGCCATCGCGGCACCTTCATCGGTTCCGCCGACGATGCGCTGATCGGCACGTTCGCGCTGGTCCCGCAGCTCGTCGATGCGACGGGCCTGCCCGTGCTCGCCGCGGGCGGCATCATGGACGGCCGCGGCATCGCGGCCGCGCTCGCGCTCGGCGCGCAGGGCGCGCAACTCGGCACCGCGTTCCTCACGTGCGCGGAAAGCGCGATCGCGCCGGACTGGAAGGCGCGCCTGCTCGCGAGCGCCGATACGTCGACGCAGGTCACGCGCGCGATCACCGGCCGTCATGCACGCGGGCTGCGCAACACGCTGATGGCGCGGCTCGGCGAGCACGTGGCCGACGCCGCACCGTATCCGGTGCAGAACGCGCTGACCCAGCCGCTGCGCCAGGCCGCGGCTCGCGCGAACGACGGCGACTACCTGTCGCTGTGGGCCGGCCAGGGCGCGCCGCTCGCGCGGCGGCGCGGCGATGCGCTGACGACGTCGCAGCTGGTCGCCGCGCTCGATGCGGAATGGCGTGCATCGGCCGCCTGAACGCTGCTTCATCCGCCAGAACCGTTGATATCGGACGGCGAAACGCGCGTGGTGTCACGCGCGTTTCATTCAATGATCCCGGGCACAAAATACCGAATCGAAATGCCTTCGGGATTGCTTTGAAACGACCTTTCGAAAGTGTGCCGGGAATTAGCGGAAACCCTTATTCGTCGGGGCTTGCAGCGCTATTCGAGTCATCCTTCCAAAGCGTGCATATCGGTAGTGTTACCACTATCCTAAAAAAGTCCCACAAATTAATTTGATCACCTACACTTGCGCGCTAGTACGGGCGGGCGGCTGCTAAAAGCGGCGGTTTTCACGTGCTTGAGGCCAAGTGCATGAACGATGCAACCGGCGAATCGTCCAGTGATTGCAAACACGGGGATGGCAGCGGGGCACCGGGCGATGGCGTTTTTTGGGACCGAACTGGAGACTTACATGAATATCAAGATGCAAAAGCTGTTGCCGATCACCGCAGCGGCGATGCTGTGCGCTGCAGCTGCAAGCAACGCGTCCGCCGATCAAGTCGTCAAGATCGGCCACGTCGCGCCGTTGACGGGCGGCATTGCACACCTGGGCAAGGACAACGAAAACGGCGCGCGTCTCGCAGTCGAGGAGATCAACGCGAAGGGTCTCACGATCGGCGGCCAGAAGATCACGCTGCAACTCGACCCGCAGGATGACGCCGCCGACCCGCGGCAGGCGACGCAGGTTGCGCAGAAGCTCGTCGACGACAAGGTCGTCGCGGTGGTCGGCCACCTGAACTCGGGCACGTCGATCCCGGCCTCGAAGATCTACAGCGATGCGGGCATCGTGCAGATCTCACCGTCGGCGACCAACCCGGCGTACACGCAGCAAGGCTTCAAGACCACGTACCGCGTGGTGGCGACCGATGCGCAGCAGGGCCCGGCACTGGCGAACTACGCGCACTCGAAGGGCATCAAGAGCGTGGCGGTGGTCGACGATTCGACCGCATACGGCCAGGGTCTCGCGAACGAGTTCGAGAAGAAGGCGAAGGCGCTCGGCCTGAAGGTGGTGTCGCATGACGCGACGAACGACAAGGCAGTCGACTTCCGCGCGATTCTGACGAAGATCAAGGGCGAGAACCCGGACGCGATCATGTACGGCGGCATGGACGCCACCGGCGGCCCGTTCGCGAAACAGGCGAAGCAGCTCGGCCTGCGCGCGAAGATCTTCGCGGGCGACGGCGTGTGCACGGAAAAGCTGGCCGACCTGGCCGGCGACGCGACCGACAACATCGTGTGCTCGGAAGCCGGTGCTTCGCTCGAGAAGATGCCGGGCGGCGGCGCGTTCAAGGCGAAGTACGAGAAGCGCTTCGGCCAGCCGATCCAGATCTACGCGCCGTTCACGTATGACGCCGTGTACATCATCGCCGACGCGATGAAGCGCGCGAACTCGACGGACCCGGCGAAGATCCTCGCAGCGATGCCGGCGACGAAGTACACCGGCGTGATCGGCACGACGACCTTCGACTCGAAGGGCGACCTGCAGCACGGCGTGATCTCGCTGTACAACTACAAGAGCGGCAAGAAGTCGCTGCTCGACGAAGTGAAGATGTAACGCGCAAGCGGCCGACAGAAGGGGTGAAAGCGCGCATGCGGCAACGCATGCGCGTTTTCTTTTTGGGCCGGCGTGCGCCGCCGCGCCGTCAGAGCTTCAGGTGCGCGAGCACCTTCGGCGCGACGAGCGCGACGAGCGCCGCACACAGCGCGACGACCGACAGGCCGATCGTCAGGTTCGCGGCCTGCGTGACTGCGCCGATCACGACCGGACCGAACAGCAGTCCGAAATACGCGAGCCCGGCCACGTGCGCGAGCCCTTCGGCCGCGTGGATGCCTTTCACGCGCGCGGCGGCTGCGAACAGCACGGGCATCATGTTGGCCAGCCCGAGGCCCATCAGCGTGAAGCCGGTCAGCACCGCGACCGGATTCGGCAGCAGCAGCGCGCCGATCATCCCCGCGCACGCGAGCGACGCGCTCGCGAACACGAGCTGCGGCGCGCCGAAGCGGGCGCGCACGGCGTCGCCCGCGAAGCGCGCGAGGGCCATCCCGCCCGAGAACGCCGCGTACGCGGCACTCGCGAGCGCCGGGCTCGCCGCGACGACGTCGCGCATGTAGACCGTCGCCCAGTCGTACATCGCGCCTTCGGCGATCAGCGCGATCAGCGCGATGCCGCCGAGCATCCACAACGCGGGCGAGCGCCAGCGGTTGCCGCCGCCGTGCGCGTGTTCGTGATGCGGCACGTGCGGCAGCACGGCCGGGCTCGCGGCCACGAGCACCGCGGCGCTCACCGCCGCCGCGAGCGCGAGATGCGCGACGGGCGCCATGCCGGCCGACAGCAGCGCGCCGCCGGCCGCCGCGCCGGCCATCCCGCCGATGCTGAACATCCCGTGCAGCGACGACATGATCGGCTTGCCGAGCGCGATTTCGACCGCGCTGGCCTCGGCATTCATCGCGACGTCGAGCGTCGCCATCGAGAAGCCGAACAGCGCGAGCACCGCGAGCAACATCCAGTAGTCGGGCACGACGAGGATCAGCGCCGCGCACGCGGACATCACGAGCCCGCCGGCGAGGCACGCGGTGCGCGAGCCGACGCGCGTGATCCAGCGCGCGATGGTCAGCATCGCGGCGATCGACCCGCCGGCGACCGCGAACAGCGCGATCGACAGCAGCCCGGGGCTCAGCGCGAACTTGTCGCGCACGGTCGGCACGTGCACGCCCCACGACGCGTACATCATGCCGGCGACGAAGAACAGCGCCATCGACGCCGTGCGCGCACGCTGGCGGGCCGGCAGCGGCAGCACGCGATGCGCGTCGGGCGCCGCGGCGAACGGGGACGACGATTCGGGGGAGGAGGATTCGGACACGGGCAGGCTCGTCAGGAAAATGCACGGGCGCACACGGCGCCCGTCGGATTTGTCCGATTCTATCGAACCGCTTACGTTCCTGCCGGGCGCTGGCCGTTCGGTCGATGCGCGGGCGATCGGGCCATCCCGCGGAGGCGGCGGCCCGGTGCTGCATCGGCCGTTCGGCCGAGGCGCAGCGTGCGGCGAGCGCGGGTAACATCGAAGCCATGCCCGACGCGCCGCCTTTCGACCGCAGGAGTCTGCCTTGAACATCGATCCCGCCTTCGCCCTGCATCTGCTGCACCGCTGCGCGCTCGGCACGCTCGCCACCCATGCGCGCGAACCGCAGGGCTTCCCGTATCCGACGGTCGTGCCGTTTGCACCCGATGCAAGCCATCAGCCCGTGATCCTGGTGAGCGGCCTGGCCGAGCACACGCGCAATCTCGCCGCCGATTCGCGTGCGGGTTTCCTCGTCGTCGATGCAAGCGGCGGCGATGTCCTGAACGCCGAGCGCGCGACGCTGCTGGGCCGGTTCGTGCCGCTCGGCGATGATCCGCACGTCACCGCGCGTTACCTGCGCTACGAACCGGACGCCGCGCGCTATCTCGCGCTCGGCGATTTCGCGTTCTGGGCGCTCGAGATCGAGCGGCTGCGCTATATCGGCGGGTTCGGGCGGATGGGCTGGGTCGACGGCACGCATCTCGATGCGCTGCCGCCGCTCGGGTTCGACGACGAACAGGCGCTGTGGCGTGCCTACGAGGCGGGCGCCGCACGCCGCGACGGGCTCGACCTGCTCGGCGTCGATCGCCATGGCGCCGACTGGCGATGCGACGGGCGCCGCGTGCGCACGCCGTTCGAGGCGCCGTCGGCCGATACCGGCGCGCTGCGCGAGCGGCTGATCGCCTGCGCACAGGATGTGACGTGACGTCGCGGGTCAGTGATTTGTCCGTTTAGCAAACCGCGTCATGTGGTTTTTCGCAAAACTGTCGTCCGATGAAAGCTTTGATTTTTTTGAATGCAGGGTAATTGCGTATGTTGATAGACCTAATAGCCAATCGCTAATGTCCTAATCTCTATGGAGGAGCGTAAAAATTTGAGAAAAGGCCGCGGCCGGTCAAAATGACATGTGCGAATTACAATTGATCTCGGGATTTTCATGAATCTCGCTTCTATCAAATCTTTTTTGTGCTAATCTCTGCCTTCGAAAATCCGAGGCACATATATTTCATGAATGGTGAGCTGGCTACAGATCGGCGCCATTGGTCAGATAGATAGAAAGGGAAACTATGTCTTCTTACAAGGACCTGCTGGCCCAGCGGGAGAAGCTGGAGAAGCAAATCGAAGAAGCGAAGTCGCGTGAATACGCTGAAGTGCTGAATGACGTGAAGCAGAAAATTGCCGACTACGGCTTTTCGCTCGCCGAACTCGGTCTCAGCCGCGCGAAGGCCGGCAAGGTCGGTCGTCCGCGCGCGGGCGTGGCGGCAAAATACCGCGATCCGGAAACGGGCGCGACGTGGTCGGGTCGTGGCAAGCCGCCGCGCTGGATCGCCGGCAAGAACCGCGAACAGTTTGCGATTTAAACGTTCGTTCAGGTTGCCCGCTCTTCAAAAGAGCCGCGTGTCCGTCGAGGAGCGCGGCTTTTTTGTTTTCCGGACGCCGGCGGGCCCCTCGGCGCTGTCACAAAAGTGTAAGCATGCTGTGTGAATGAAAATGCGACACGTTCGTATAAGCGATTGATTTAAATGAGAAATTTGTGGGTATTGGAAGAGCTTGCGGGGCGCCTTTGATAGAATTGCGTACCGCACACAGATATCTCATATTTCATGTCCACGTTTTCCGGCGACGCGCAGAGCGCAGATAAGCACGCAGTTGCGCGCAGGAGCACGCTCGTCAGTATTGTCCTGAATGTCGTGCTTGCGACATTTCAGATCGTCGTCGGCGTGATTGCGCATTCGCAGGCATTGATTGCTGACGGTGTGCATTCGATTTCCGACTTGATCTCGGATTTTGTCGTGCTGGTTGCGAATCGGCATAGCGGTGCATCGCCGGATGCCGACCACAATTACGGCCATAGCCGCTACGAGACGGTCGCGTCGCTGTTTCTCGGTGCGATCCTGATTGCGGTCGGTATCGGCATGCTCTGGCGTGCCGGCGACCGCCTCGTTAATCTCGAAAACATTCCGGCCGTGCATTTTTCCGCGCTGATTGTTGCGCTGACGGTGCTCGTATCGAAGGAAGCGCTGTTTCGCTACATGCTGCGCGAAGCGCGGCGCGTGCGCTCGGCGATGCTCGTCGCCAACGCGTGGCATGCGCGTTCGGATGCCGCGTCGTCGCTCGTCGTCGCGATCGGCATCGTCGGCAGCCTGGCCGGTGTGCGGCTGCTCGACCCGATCGCGGCGGCGATCGTCGGCTTCATGGTCGCGCGTATGGGCTGGACGTTCGGCTATGACGCGTTGCAGGACCTCTCCGACCGCGCGCTCGATACGGCCGATACGGCCGAGATCCGCGCGCTGCTCGCCGCGACGCCCGGCGTGCGCGACGTGCACGACCTGCGCACGCGCAAGATGGGCGATGCCGCGCTCGTCGATGCGCACATCCTCGTCGATCCGAAGATTTCCGTCTCCGAAGGGCATTACATCGCCGAGACCGCGCGCGCGCGCGTGCTGTCCGACCCGCGCGTGCTCGATGCGCTGATCCATGTCGACCCGGAGAACGACGCGGCGCGCCGTCCGGCGCTCGCGCTGCCGCCGCGCGGCGAGCTCGCGGCCCGGCTCGAGGCCGCGCTCGCGCAGCGCGGGCTGCGCGCGGCGGCGATCAACCTGCATTACCTGAGTACGGGACTCGAGGTCGACGTGACGCTCGATAGCGACCCGCGCGACACCGATGCGGCGCTGGCCGGCCGGCTCGATGTCGAGACGCTGAAGCGCGAGTTCGGCGCGCGCCGGATCGGCTTCACGCGCACGTTGCCCGTGCAGAAGTGACCGGCAGGCAACCGGCGGCCGCACGGGCCGGCCTGCGCGTTACAGCGGCAGTTGCGTGTCGAACTTGATTTCGCGCAGCACGACGCTCGTGCGCACCTGCGACACGGCCGGGATCTTGAAGATGCGTTCGTGCAGGAACACGTCGTAGGCCTTGATGTCCGGCGCGACGATCTTGAGGATGTAATCGGCTTCGCCGGTCGTGCTGTAGCACTCGGTGACTTCCGGGCAGGTCGCGATCTCGCGCTCGAACTGCTCGACGCCGCCTTCGTTGTGGCGCGTCAGGTGCACGTGCGCGAGCGCGCAGACGTGCAGGCCGAGCTTCTCGCGATCGAGCAGCGCCGTGTAGCGCTGGATCACGCCCGACTGTTCCATGTCCTTGATGCGGCGCCAGCACGGCGTGCTCGACAGCCCGACCTGGTCGGAGATTTCCTGAACGGAACGGCGCGCGTCGAGCTGCAACAGGCGAAGGATTTTTTGCGAAAAGGAATCGAGCGTCACCTGCGCCTCCATGCGGCAGCTACAACACGCTGAATGTTAGAGGGCCGGGGAAGGAAAGGCAATCTGGCGACGCGCTGTTGAGCGAGATTCGCTAATTTGCTCGCGGATCCGTGGGATTTTGTCCCGCCCCCGCACTTTCCGACCGATCGGTATCCGACACGGCGAGGCCCGCGAGCGCGGCCTGCTGACGGCGCAGGTCGGCGAGCATGTTGCAGAACAGCGCGCCTTGCTCGATCGCGTCGTCGAGCGCGACGTGCGTGTGCGGATGGTCGTCGAACCAGTGCTTCGGAAAGCGCGGCTTGATCGCCTTGCGGTACGGCAGGCCCGTCATCGCGAACGCGAGCGTCTTGATGTCGAGCGCCGACCACGAGAACGGGCAGCGCCCCGCGAAACGCATCATGTACCAGAACATGAATGTGAAATCGAAGCCGGCCGGCATCGCGACGAACACCGGCTTGCCGGGCAGCGCCTCGACCCATTCGACGTAGGCGACCAGCGCCGCCTCGGGCGCCTGCAGGTCGCGCCGGCAGGCGGCCCAGGCGTCGGGTTCGGTCTTCCACCAGGCTTCCTGCACCGGGTGCGCGTGCGCGCCGGGCAGGGTCTCGAGGTTCGCCGAGAACGTCGCGATCAGCTGCTTGTCCTCGGTATAGGCGGCCGACGCGAAGCTCAGCATCGAGTGCGGGCCGGGAATCGGGCCGTCGGCTTCGACGTCGGTGCTGACGTAAATTTCCGGGATGGCGGTCTGGTTCATCCGAATACCTTGTCGGACACGAACGGGTTCGTGCGGCGCTCGTCGCCGAACGTCGACACCGGGCCGTGGCCGGGCACGAACGTGACGTCGTCGCCGAGCGGCCACAGCTTTTCCTTGATCGAACGCACGAGATCCTCGTGATTGCCGCGCGGGAAATCGGTCCGGCCGATCGAGCCGGCGAACAGCACGTCGCCGACGATCGCGACGCGATGCGCGCGGCTGAAGAACACGACGTGGCCGGGCGTATGGCCCGGGCAGTGATAGACCTCGAGCGTCTCGTCGCCGAACTGCACGGTGTCGCCGTCGTTCAGCCACTGGTCGGGCTCGAAGACGTCGGCGGCCGGAAAGCCGAAGCGTTCGCTCTGCATCGGCAGCTTCTCGATCCAGAAGCGTTCTTCTTCCTGCGGCCCCTCGATCGGCACGCCGTAGCGCGTCGCGAGCGTCTTCGCGCCCGCGCAGTGGTCGATGTGCCCGTGCGTGAGCAGCACCTTCTCGACCTGCACGTTCTGTCGCGCGACTTCCTGTTCGATCCGGTCGAGATCGCCGCCCGGGTCGACGACGGCGGCGCGGCCCGTCTTCTCGCAGACGAGCAGCGAGCAGTTCTGCTGGAACGGCGTGACCGGAATGAGCGTGACTTTCATGGAGGCACCGGCGGCTAAAAGGACCGATTGTACCGGTCGCGCGCGCCGCCTGCCGTGCGTGCGATGCATGCCGCGGCGCGCGGACGAGGGCATTCCCGGAGCATGCCGATTGTTACAGCCATAGCGAGAATCAATGGTCCGCCGGGGGCGCTTTTCGAGACAAGGTTTTGATTTATGTATAATGCGGACCATTGCGCGTGAATTTCACGCAATTCGCTGGTGTTTCGGCCCCGTTAAACGAGGCGTCCGATTCACCGTCAAGCATCGCCCGCCGGGGAGTCCGGCGGTGTATCCAGCACCGAACATTCGGTGCTCACGTCTTGTCCGGCCGGGCGCTGCGCGCCCGCCTGCGGCCCTGCTGCCGCGCCGCCGGATGAGGCCTGTGCCGCCGTTCCTGTGCGTTGGTCGTATCGACGCGCGCGAACGTGAAGCCATGTTCGATGGCGGCATGTGGGGTCTGGTCAGGCTGTTGGGGACAGGTTGCGCCAGACGTGAAAGCTAATCAGGACGGTTGCGGCCTAGACGAACGCCGCGCCCATGCTAGCCGCCTGCTCGCATTCGAGCGGGGCGTGCACGCATTTGCCGTCCGGGCCGCATCTCTGCGTTGTGAAGCAGCGTTGTATCGATGCAGCCCGAACCACAAGGCGACACGTCGATGAATTTACGTTTTCCGAGCCGATTCGGGACCATTGCATTATTTTTTGCGTTGACGGGCTGCGCGGTGCCACCCAGCCAGACCACCGGCAGCGCGAACCAGAAGAACGCGGTCGACAAGACGGCCGCTGCCGCGAAGGCGGACAACGACAAGCAGCAACTGAATTTCGATTCCGCGCTGGCATCGATGCCGGCTGCCGACACCAAGGACGCGAAGAAGTCGTCGCTGGCGGAGGCTGAGCCGATCGACGGCAAGGACGTGTCCGACTTCCGCCAGTCCGGCCGCGCATCGTGGTACGGGCGGGATTTCCACGGCCGCCGCACCGCGAACGGCGAGCGTTTCAACATGAACGCGCTCACCGCCGCGCACCGGACGCTGCCGCTGTCGTCGTACATCAAGGTGACGAACGCGTCGACCGGCAAGTGGGTCGTCGTGAAGGTCAACGATCGCGGGCCGTTCAAGCGCGGCCGCGTGCTCGACCTGTCGTACGCGGCTGCCAAGGTGATCGGCCTCGTGCACGCCGGCACGGGCCGCGTGAAGATCGAAGGGCTGTCGCCGCAGGAAGCGCGCGAGGCACGCGACGAAATGCTCGCGTCGATCTCGACGAGGTAACGCGGCGGATCGTCCGCTCATGCACAAAGGGCTGCCTCCCGGCAGCCCTTTGTCGTTTCTGCGCGCCGGCGTCGCGCGTCAGCCTTCCTTGCCTTCCTTCAGCACGAGCGCACGCGCATACAGCGTGTTGCGCGATGCGCCCGTCAGCGCGGCCGCGAGCTTGGCCGCGCTCTTCACCGGCACCTCTTCCAGCAGCAGCCTGAGCAGCGCGTCGTGCGCGGTGTCGTCGGCGTCGCCGCTGGCTGCCGGCGCGCCTTCGACGACCAGCACGAACTCGCCGCGCTGCCGGTTCGCATCGCCGGCGAGCCAGCTCTGTCCTTCGGCCAGGGTGCCCTGGAACAACTGCTCGTGTAGCTTGGTGAGCTCGCGCGCGATCAGCAGCCGGCGCGCGGGGCCGAACGCGTCGGCGAGCGCGGCGACGGTTTCGGCGATCCGGTGCGGCGCTTCATAGAACACCAGCGCGTACGGGTGCGACGCCAGCGCCTGCAGCGCGGTCGCGCGTTGTTTTGCCTTCGGCGGCAGGAAGCCCGCGAACGTGAACGCGCCGGCCCAGTCGCCGGCCACGCTCAGTGCGGTCACGGCCGCGCTCGGGCCCGGCAGCGGAACCACCGTGAAGCCGGCGGCACGCACGGCGTCGACGAGCCGCGCGCCGGGGTCCGAGATGCCGGGCGTGCCGGCGTCCGACACGTAGGCCACGCGTTCGCCGCCACGCAGCAGTTCGATCATGCGCTGCGCGGCTTCGCGTTCGTTGTGCTCGTGCACGGCGACGAGCGGTTTCGAGATCCCGTAGCGGGCGAGCAGCTGGCCCGTGTTGCGGGTGTCTTCGGCCGCGATGCGGTCGACGAGGCCGAGCACGTGCAGCGCGCGCAGCGTGATGTCGGCCGTATTGCCGATCGGCGTGGCGACCACGTAGAGCGCGGCGTCCGGGTAGTGCTGCGTATGCGCGAGTTCGAGGAGGGCAGTCATGGCAGGCAATGCACGCAATCGCGGCACGAGCGGAACAAGGACGGCATTGTGCCACGCGGCGCCGGCCGGGCCGGATGACGCGCGCGGTCGGCCGCATTCGGGCGACAACGTTTCCGGCGCGGCGCGATCCAAACCGGTCGGCGCGGCGTTCGAGCAGCGCGCGCGACAGTTTCTCGAGCGTCATGGTCTCGGGTTCGTCGCCGCGAACGTGACGATGCGCGGCGGCGAGCTCGATCTCGTGATGCGCGAGCCCGACGGCATGCTCGTGTTCGTCGAAGTGCGCGCGCGGCGCAGTACCCGGCATGGCGGCGCGGCCGCGAGCGTCGGCTGGCGCAAACGGCGGCGTCTGGTCGCGGCTGCGTTGCAGTTCTGGTCGCGGCACGGCGCCGGCGCCGCGTGCCGTTTCGACGTCGTCGCGTTCGAGGCCGGACGGCTTGCGTGGCTGCGCGACGCATTTCGTACCGACGATGCGTAGCCGCGAGCTGTGACGAGATGTAAAGAGTTCTTGCCGGCCCCCCGGAGAGGGCGCCGGAGTACGGTAAACTCGCCGCACCCACGATGTCGCGCGAGTTGTGCCGCGCGCCCAGTTCACCAGGAATCGATGTCAGTCGAACGTATTCAGCAACAATTCCGCGACAGCGCCGCGCTTCATGCCGAAGCGGCCGACGCGCTGTCGCTGCCGATCGCAGCCGCGGTCGATGCGATGTTCGCCGCACTGGCGAACGGCAACAAGATCGTCGCGTGCGGTGACGGCCCGTCGGCCGCCGCCGCGCAGTACCTCGCCGCGTCGCTCGTCGGCGGTTTCGAGCGCGAACGTCCGGGCCTGCCCGCGATCGCGCTGGCCACCGACGCGTCGCAGGCCGGCCTCGCGGGCGCGGCCGCCGTCGAGCAACTGTTCGCGCAGCAGGTGCGCGTGCTGGGCCAGACGGGCGACATCCTGCTGGTGCTCGACGCGGGCGGCGCATCGCCGCGCGTGCTCGCGGCGATCGACGAGGCGCACGACCGCGAGATGACCGTCGTCGCCTTGACGGGCGGCAACGACCACACGGTCGCGGCCGCGCTGTCCGACACCGATATTCCGATCAGCGTGCCCGCCGTTCGCGCGGCGCGCATCCACGAAGTCCATCTGCTGACCATCCACTGCCTGTGCGACGGCATCGACGCGATGCTGCTGGGTGAGGATTGAACGAAGGAGAGCCGTCGATGAATCAAAGTCGCGTCAAACAGACGCTTGTCAGAACCACGCTGCTCGCCGCGCTGACGGCGGGCCTCGCCGTGTCGCTGCAGGGTTGTGTGCTCGGGGTCGTGGGCGCAGCGGCCGGCGGCGGCGCGCTGATCGCGACCGATCGCCGTACGCTCGGCGCGCAGACGGAGGATCGCGAGATCCAGGTCAAGTCGCTCACGCAGATCAACAACGGGTTGCCGGACCAGTCGCACGTGAACGTGACGGTGTTCAACCGTCGCGTGCTGCTGACGGGCGAAGTGCCGAACGATGCGTCGAAGCAGCGCGCCGAGGAAATCGTGCGCGGCATCAACAACGTGAACGGCATCGTCAACGAGTTGTCGGTCGAGCCGGCGTCGTCGCTGTCGTCGCGCGCGAACGACTCGTACCTCGAAGGGCGCGTGAAGTCGGAGCTGATCGCGACGAAGGGCATCTCGGCGAACTACTACAAGGTCGTCAGCGAACGCGGCAATCTTTACCTGATGGGCCTCGTGACGGTGGACGAAGGCAATCGCGGTGCGGAAGCCGCGAGCCAGGTGCCGGGCGTCGAGAAGGTCGTGAAGGTGTTCCAGTACGTGAAGCCGCAGGACGCGCAGGCGCTGCAGGATGCGTCGCCCGCGAGCGGCGCATCCGGCGCGCAGGCGGCTGCCGCACCGGCGGACAGCGCGACGGTCGGCGCGGTGCCTGACGCATCGGTGCAGTCCGCGCCGCTGCAGCCGCCCGCGCCGATCTCGAATTCGTCGAACGTGCATCCGGGCAATCCGAAGGCGAAGGCGCAATGACGGGCAGGCAGATAAAGCAGATGAAACGATGGATGGTGCAGGGCGCCGCGGCTGCGGCGCTCGTGGCCGGCACGCTGGGCGCCGCGCATGCGGACGTCGGCGACGGCCTGAAGGTGGCGCGCAGCAACGCGTGCATGGGTTGCCACGCGGTCGACCGCAAGCTCGTCGGCCCGTCGTTCAAGGATATCGCCGCGCGCTACAAGGCCGATCCGCAGGCCGTCGCGAAGCTGTCGAAGAAGGTGAAGGACGGCGGCTCGGGTGTCTGGGGCGCGATTCCGATGCCGGCGCATCCGCGCATGAGCGACGCCGACGTGCGTTCGGTGGTCGAATGGGTGCTGGCCGGCGCGCCGTCAAAGTAACGCATCGGGGTGACGTAACCCCTATTGCCAAGCGCGGAAATGCGTGTGTATGATGATTGACTGTTGGGGCGGTAGCTCAGCTGGGAGAGCGTCGCGTTCGCAATGCGAAGGTCGGGAGTTCGATCCTCCTCCGCTCCACCAACGGAATTCGAAAGGCCCGATCGCAAGATCGGGCCTTTTTGTTTTTCTGCGGATCCAGTGGCCGACGAGCTAGGTTGCCAACTCGTGGATCAATCTGAACGTCGGCACCGACAGCACCGCGAACCCCACCGTAATGACCGCGAGCACCGCGGTCCTCTTCCGCAGCAGCGCGCAGAGGGCGATCGACAGCCCATAGAACGCGCAGGTCAGAATGAAGATCCACCACAGCGCCGCATAGCCCGCACCACCTTCGAAATTCGATACGTTCTGCGTGATCCGGGTTGCGACAAAACCAGCGACGGTCATGCTCGCGGGCAGACACAGCACCGAATACAGCACGAAGACGATGATCTGCCGCGGTGTCGGATCGGATGACGTCATGGCGAGAGCGTTCTTTTGCGGATGGATGAGGACGCCCGACCGCCCGCCGTGCGGGCCGATTCAGGCAGCCGGCAGGATGCGACCGTTTTCCGCGTTTGGCAACCGCCACCCGCCCGCCGTCCCGTCACCCCCGCCCTAAACCCGCCCTAAACTCGGCCGCTTCGGATCATACGTCCACCCCGGCACCAGATATCGCATCGCCACCGCGTCGTCGCGCGCGGTGCCGCCCACCTCGTTGTACAGCGCATTCGCGGCCTCGACCTGCTCCATGTCCAGCTCGATGCCGAGCCCCGGCCGTTCCGGCACGGCGACCTTGCCGCCGACGATCGCAAGCGGTTCGCGCGTAAGCCGCGCGTCGCCTTCCTGCCAGATCCAGTGCGTGTCGATCGCGGTGATCGTGCCGGGCGCGGCCGCGGCCGCATGCGTGAACATCGCGAGCGACACGTCGAAGTGGTTGTTCGAGTGCGAACCCCACGTGAGTCCCCAGTCGCGGCACAGCTGCGCGAGCCGCACCGAGCCCTGCATCGTCCAGAAATGCGGGTCGGCGAGCGGGATGTCGACCGCCTGCAGCCGCACCGCATGATCCATCTGCCGCCAGTCGGTCGCGATCATGTTGGTCGCGGTCGGAATCCCCGTCGCGCGGCGGAATTCGGCCATCACCTCGCGGCCCGAATAGCCGCCTTCCGGCCCGCACGGATCTTCCGCATAGGCGAGTAGGTGGCCTTGCCCGCGGCACAGCGCGACGGCCTCGTCGAGCGACCACGCGCCGTTCGGGTCGAGCGTCGTGCGCGCGTCGGGAAAGCGCGCGTTGATCGCCGCGATCGCTTCCATCTCGTCCGCGCCGGTCATCACGCCGCCCTTCAGCTTGAAATCGGCGAAACCGTAGCGCTCGACCGCGGCTTCGGCCTGCCGCGCGATCGCGGCCGGCGTGAGCGCCGCTTCGTTGCGCAGCCGGAACCATGCGTCCGACGCATGCGCTTCGTCGCGATACGGCAGATCGGTGCGGCGCCGGTCGCCGATGTAGAACAAATACGCGAGCATCGGCACCGCGTCGCGCTGCTGGCCTTCGCCGAGCAGCGCCGCGACCGGCACGTCGAGGTGCTGGCCGAGCAGATCGAGCAGCGCGGCTTCGATCGCGGTGATCACGTTGTCGAGCCGCAGGTTGATCTCGTGCGGCTGGCGCAGCACCGCCGCCTCGCCGGCCGACGTCACTTCGTGGCGGATCGTGCGCCCGCCGCCGGCGCCGGACAGCGCCTCGCGCACCGCGTTGAGCGTTGCCTGGTAGCGTCCGATCGACTGGCCGACCACGAGATCCGTCATGCGCTCGAGCGCGTGGCGGATGCCTTCGCCGCCCGGCACTTCGCCGACGCCCGTATGCCCGCTGCTGTCGTCGAGGATCACCAGGTTGCGCGTGAAGTACGGCGCGTGCGCGCCGCACAGGTTGAGCAGCATGCTGTCGCGGCCGGCGACGGGAATCACCTGCATGCGTGTGACGCGCGGGGTGCCGGCACGGCTGGGTTCGGACATCGGTTCGCTCCTGGTTCCGGTGGCGTGCGGGCCGCCGGACGCGCCGGCGCGGCCCGCGCCGTTCATTGAAGCTCGACGCGGCGGATCTCGCCGACGACGAACAGGTAGCAGATCACGGCGACGAGCGCATGCGCGACGACATAGACGAGCGCGCCGTTGAACGAGCCGCTGCGGTCGACGATATAGCCGATCGCGATCGGCGTCGTGATGCTGGAAAGATTGCCGCACGTGTTGAGCAGCGCGCCGCTCAGGCCGGCGATCTGGCGCGGCGCGGTGTCCGCGTTGACGGCCCAGCCGAGCGCGCCGAGCCCCTTGCCGAAGAACGACAGCGCCATGAACACCACGACGAGCACGTGCGAATCGGTGTAGTTGCAAACGATCATCGACATCGACAGCAGCATGCCGATCACGATCGGCACCTTGCGCGCGACCGACAGCGACCGGCCCTGCTTGAGCAGCGCATCGGACACGACGCCGCCGAGAATCCCGCCGAGGAAGCCGCACACGGCGGGGATCGACGCGACGAGCCCCGCGTTGAGGATCGACATCCCGCGCGCCTGTACGAGATAGACGGGGAACCACGTGATGAAGAAGTAGGTGAGCGCGTTGATGCAGTACTGCGCGACGTACACGCCGACCAGCATCCGGTTCCTGAGCAGCGCTTTCACGTGGCGCATCGACGGGCCGCCGTCGCGCGCGCCCGTCGCCTGGTCGATGTTGACGAGCGCACCGCCTTCGGCGAGGTAGTCGAGCTCCGCGCGGTTGATGTTCGGGTGCGCGTTCGGGTCGTACATCGTGCGGTTCCACACCAGCACGAACGCGAAGCCGAGCACGCCCATCACCGCGAACACCGACTGCCAGCCGAACGCGTGCACGAGCCAGCCCATCAGCGGCGCGAACACGACGGTCGCCGCGTACTGCGCGGCGTTGAAGATCGCCGACGCGGTGCCGCGCTCAGGCGCCGGGAACCACGCGGACACGATCCGGCTGTTGGCCGGGAACGACGGCGCCTCGGCCGCGCCGACCAGGAAGCGCAGCCCGAACAGCAGCGCGAACGCGGCCGCGCCGCCGAAGAAGCCGATGCCGCCCTGCAGCAGCGTGAACAGCGACCAGAAGAAGATACTGAACGCATAGACGATGCGCGATCCGTAGCGGTCGAGCAGCCAGCCGCCCGGCAGTTGCGCGATCACGTACGACCAGCCGAATGCCGAGAAGATGAAGCCCATCTGCACATGGCTCAGGTGCATCGAGCGGGCCAGCGCCGGGCCCGCGATCGCGATCGCCGCGCGATCCGCGTAGTTGATCGTCGTGACCGCGAACAGGACGGCCAGCACCAGCCAGCGCACGCGGGTACGCCGGGCCGTTGCCGATGCGGACACCGGCAGCGCGTGAAGCGGATTCATGACTTGTCTCCTCCGAAGGGCGGAAGGTGCCGTCGTGCGGCAGGCGCGTCGGGTGCGCGCGTTTTCGTGGATGCGTGCCGCCAGCGGAAGGCCGGGCACCGGACGCCGATGCAGGCGGAGCGTCCGGGCCATTCTGTCATGTCGAAATTTGCGCTTTCATGCCAATTGCTGACTTGATCGATTCAGCATTTGAATCGATCGAATGAGGTGCGCGGTCATGCGTGCGCGTCGTCCGCGCCGCTGCCGTGATGGCGCGCCACATGCTGCGCGAGAAACTCGACGGCGGCGCGCACGCCGGGCAACTGGCCGCGCCGGTGCGGCATCAGCAGCGTCGTCGTGACGGTGCCGGCGCACCAGCCGGGCAGCACCCGCACGAGTGCGCCGGACGCGAGCGCGGTGCCGGCGATCCAGTCGGGCAGGCACGCGAGGCCGAGGCCGGCCGTCGCTGCCTGCAGCAGCAGCGTCGATTCGTCGGCCTGCAGCCGCAGGCGCGGCGTCACGTCGACGGCGTCGCCGCCGCGCTGCAGCCGCCACGGCTGCGGGCCCGGGTGGAGCCCGTCGTGCTGCGCGAGATCGGCCGGCGTGTCGGGCATGCCGGCTCGCGCGAGATAGGCTGGCGCCGCGACGACGACGATCGGCGACGCCGCGAGCGGCCGTTGCACGAGCGCGGAATCGGGCAGCGGCGCGAAATGGCTGCGCACCGCGATGTCGAAGCCTTCCTGCGCGATGTCGACGAGGCGGTCGCTCGCATGAATCTGCAGCAGCAGCTTCGGGTGCGCGATCGCCAGCGCCGGCAGGCACGGCGCGAGGATGTGCTGCGCGACCGGCACCGAGCTCGTGATGCGCACGACGCCGGCCGGCTCGGCGGCCTGCCGCAGCACCGCGTCGCGCGCGCTGTCGGCCTCGATCACGGCGGCGCGCGCATGCTCGAAGAATTCGGCGCCGACCGGCGTGAGCCGGAAGCTGCGCGACGTGCGATGCACGAGCCGCGCGCCGAGCGTGCGCTCGAGCTCGGCCACGCGCTTGCTGACCGTCGATTTCGGCAGGTCGAGCCGGCGCGCGGCCGCCGACATGCTGCCTGCATCGACGGCCTGCACGAACAGGTAGAGGTCGTTCAGATTCATTTCCAGCGTCCACACGGAGAAACGACGGGTTTCAATTTTAGTGGCTACTGCGCCATCGTTCGCCATGGGAGCATGACTGCTCGTTCAACTTCTGCGGAATTCCCGATGTCCCCGATCCTTCTCTACGGTATTCCCGCCGGCTGCTCGTTCGGCTCGATCGTCGCGCTCGAATGGACCAGCCGCCCGTACCGGCTGTCGCGCATCACGATGCCGGGCCTCGTGACGAGCGATGCGTTCCTTGCGCTGAACCCCGTCGCCGAGACGCCGGCGTTCGTCACCGCGAACGGCGACGTGCTGACCGAAAGCATCGCGATCCTCGGCCATATCGGCGCGCAGGCGCTCGACAGCGGCCTCGCGTTTCGCCAGGGCAGCGCGGATTTCGACCGGATGAACCGGATGCTGGCGTGGCTGAACACGACGTTCTTCAGCGCGTTCGGCGCGCTCTGGTACGTGTACGAACACGACACCGAAGGCGCCGAGAAAGCGGCGCTGCAGGCGTACGGCCGCGGCAAGGTGCTGAAGGCGCACCGGCAACTCGAAGCGCTGCTCGAGCGCGGCGAAGGCCCGTGGCTGCTCGGCGCGCGGCGCACGCTGGCCGACGCGTACTTCGCCGGGATCGCGCGCTGGGCCGACTATCACGCGGTGTTCGAGCGCGACGCGTTCCCGCTCGTCGCCGCACTGCGCGAGCGGCTCGCCGACGATGCCGGCGTGCAGTTCGCGCATGCGATCGAGGAGAACCTGCCGCCGCCGGCGTCGTCGGCGTTCGAAGGGCATGTATCGCTCGACGACGCGCTGGCCAGCGCGCGCGGCATCGTGGCGCCGGCGCGGGCGATCTGATCGGCCACCGCGGTCGCCCCCGCAGGATGGAATTCGATGATGACGATGGTTTTTTTACCCGGATAATATTGACATCCAATTAATACCCGGATAAAAATAACGTCATTCTGATTCTTGCCTGCGGGCGACCACGATGACCTCTTCCACGTTCCTCCCTTCATACACGGCCTTCGACGGCCACCAGCGGCTCGCCTCAGGCCCGCTCGCGACGGTCGCGCTCGCGGTTCGGCAGGCGGCCGGCGACGCGATGCCCGGTTCGACCCTGATCTTCGACGACGCGACGGGCCGCTCGATCGACCTCGACCTGCGCGGCACGGCGGACGACATCCGCGCGCGCTATGCGGTGCCGTCGGGCGACGCATCCGGCGGCGCCGGCGAGCCGGCAGGCGCAGGCGCAGGCGAACAGCGCGGCCGTGGCCGGCCGAAGCTCGGCGTGGTGTCGCGCGAGGTCACGCTGCTGCCGCGTCACTGGGAATGGCTCGGCGCGCAGCCGGGCGGCGCGTCGGTCGCGCTGCGCAAGCTCGTCGAGGACGCGCGGCGCACGCATGCGGCGGCCGACCGGCAGCGCGACGCGCAGGCGCGTGCCTACCACTTCATGTCGGCGATGGCGGGCGACCTGCCCGGTTTCGAGGAAGCCGCGCGGGCGCTGTATGCAAACGATCCTGCGCGGCTGGCCGAGCTGGTTGCCGGCTGGCCGGACGACGTGCGCGACCATGCGCTCGCATTGGCGCGCGGCGATCTGCCGCCGTCCGCCGACGACTGCTGACGGAGCGCCGACGCGATGACCGTATTCGACTTGAACCGCGGCGCGATCGCGCCGGTCGCCGACGAAGTCGACATCGTCGAGCTGCGCGTGACGGGCGCCATTCCGCGCGAACTCGACGGCACGTTGCTGCGCAACGGCCCGAACCCGCCGGGCGGCCGCTTCGAAGGCAACGACGTGCTGTCGTGGTGGCCGGAGGCCGCGATGCTGCATGCGATCGCGTTCGACGACGGCCGCGCGGCCGGCTACCGGAACCGCTGGGCGCGCACGCAGCGTTGGGCCGCCGTCCACGCGCCCGGGCAGGCGCCGCATCTGCCCGACACCAATCCGAACGTGAACGTGTTGCAGCATGCGGGCGAACTGCTCGCGCTGGCTGAGGGCGGCGCGCCGCTCGCGATTACCGCCGCGCTCGATTCGCTCGGCATGCCGGCGCGGCACGCGGGCTTCGACGGCGGGATGACCGCGCATCCGAAGGTCGACCCGGTGACCGGCGAGCTGATCATGTTCCGCGCGGACTGGCGCGCACCGTGGCTGCGCTACGGCGTCGTGGATGCGCAGGGCGTGCCGCGCGTCGATCTCGAGATCGAGCTGAACGCGCCGTCGATGATGCACGACCTCGCGATCACCGAAACCCGCAGCCTGCTGCTCGACCTGAACGTCGGCTACGATTTCTCGCTGCTGAAGCAGGGCCACCGGATGCCGCTGCGCTGGCACGACGACCGGCCCGCGCGCATCGGCGTGCTGCCGCGCCACGGCGGCGACGTACGCTGGTTCGACGTCGAGCCGTGCTTCATCCAGCACGTCGTGAACGCGTACGACTGCGACGCGTCGTGCATCGTGCTCGACGCGGTACGCTATCCGTCGTTCCTGCGGCTCGACGCGCGCACGGGCCGCTTCGCCGACAACCCGGTCGGCGAGCTGTGGCGCTACGTGATCGATACGGCGAACGGGCTGATCGACGAAGGGCCGCTCGCCGACGGCGGCATCGAGCTGCCGCGCATCAACGAAAGCCGGACTGGGCGCTCCTACCGCTATCTGTATGCGGTCGAGCAGCCGAACAACGTGGAAATGCGCGGCGTGATGCGCTTCGACCACGCGCGCGGCACGACGACGCGCTACGCGGTACCGGCCGGCGACCAGAACGGCGAACCGGTGTTCGTGCCGCGCCCGGGCGGCACCGACGAGGACGACGGCTGGCTGCTGGTGGTGGTCTACCGCGCGGCGACGGATACGAGCGACGTTGTGATCCTCGATGCGCGCGCGATCGACGCGGGGCCGGTCGCGACCGTGCATCTGCCGCGCCGCGTGCCGGCCGGGTTCCACGGCGCGTGGGTGCCGCGCGAACGTTGAACGCGAGCGGCGGCGCGCATCACTGCGCGCGCAGCGCGTCGACGATCTTCAGCCGCGCGGCGCGCATCGCCGGCAGGAACCCGCCGACGAGCCCCATCACGAGCGAGAACGCGAGCGTCTTCACGACGATCGCGGGCGTCAGCACGAAGCGGAACGACAGGTCCGAGAAGGTCTGGAAGTTGGTCGTCGAGAACGACGCGAACTGCATCAGCGACGCACACGCGAGCCCCATCACACCGCCAACGAAGCCGAGCAGCAGCGCCTCCAGCAGGAACGCGGCGAGCACGCTGGTGCGCTTGAAGCCGAGCGCGCGCAGCGTGCCGATCTCGGCCACGCGGTTCGCGACCGATGCATACATCGTGATCATCGCGCCGATCATCGCGGCGATCGAGAAGATCGTCGACAGCGTGATGCCGAGGATGTTGATGAACGTCGACAACGCCTTCGACTGGTCGCCGTAGAAGGTCTGCTCGCGCTTCGCCTCGTCGGTCAGCCGCGGGTCGACGTCGATGTCGGCCTTGAAGCGCGCGAAGCCGTCGGCGCTCGGGATGCGCAGCACCATCGACGAATAGCTGGTGCGCCGGAACGACTGCATCAGCTGGTCGACGTCGCCCCAGATCTCCGAATCGAAGCCGCTGCCGCCTGCGTCGAAGATGCCGACGATGGTCCAGTCGCGCTGCGCGAAATGCAGGCGGTCGCCGAGCTGCGTGCCGCTGAAGCCTTTCGCGATCGCGCTGCCGACGACGATCTCCGACGAACCGGGCGCGAACGGGCGGCCGGCCACGAGCGTCACGTGCGGCCGCAGCGCGAGGCCGGCCGGCGACACGCCGCGGATCACGACGTTCGACGGCTTGCCGGTCGACGTCTTCACGAGCGAGATCAGCACGACGGCTTCCTTCGACACGAGCGGCCGGCCGTCGGGGCCGAGCGCGACGGCCGGGTGCATCTCGAGCGCGTTGGCCTGCTGATGGTCGATCGAACTCTGGATCTCGGTCTCGGCGCCCTTGCGGATCACCACCGCGTTGTCCGGTTCGCCGGTCGACACGAGCGTTTTCGTGAGCCCCGCGTCGAGCATCTGCACCGTCGCGAACACGAAGATCACGAGCGCCATCCCGCCCGCGGTGAGCGCGGTGGTGAGCCGCCGGGTCCACAGGTTGCGCGCGATGTAGGTGAGCGGGATCGCCATGCGAGCCTCTATCCGATCGCCCGCAGGCCTTCGACGACGCGCACGCGTGCCGCCTGCCACGCTGGCACGAGCGCGGCCGCGAGGCCGACCGCGACCGAGCACGCGGCCTGCAGCGCGACGGTTTCGGTCGACACCTTGAACACCGGGAAGAGGCCGCCGGCCGCCTGCTTGAACAGGCTCGCGGCGGGCGGCGTCGCGAGGATGCCGAGCCCGCCGCCGGCCACCGCGATCACGACCGATTCGCCGAACACGATCAGCGCGAGGAACCCGGGGCCGAAGCCGAGCGCCTTCAGCGTCGCGTATTCGGCCGTGCGCTCGCGCGCGCTCATCGCCATCGCGTTGGCCATCACGGCCATGATGATCAGGATCACCACGTACGACACGAGGCGGATCGCCGCGATGATCTGGTTCGACATCGCGACGAAGCCGAGCTGGAACGCCTGTTCGGTCTCGGTCAGCGTTTCGGCGAGCGAGTTCTTGAACACCGCGTCGACGTTGCGCGCGATCGACGCGCCGTCGTCGGGGTTCGCGACGCCGAGCACGAACACGCCGACCTGGTCGGCCTGCTTCGGCGTGCGCTTGCGCACCGTCTCGTTCAGGTAATCCCAGTGGAACACCAGTTGGCGCGTGATCGTCGAATCGTCGCGGCCGTCGAGGATCCCGCGCACGATGAAATCCCACGTGCCCGGATAGATCGTGCCCTTCAGCGGGATCACGTCGCCGACCTTGAAGCCGAACTGCGTCGCGAGCTGGCGGCCGACGAGGCAGCCGCGGCGGTCGCGGTCGTAGTCGGCGCGCTGCTGCGCCGGCAGGATGAATTCCGGATACAGGTCGAGATAGTTGTCCGACACCGCGAAGCTCGCGAAGAAATTTTTCGGGTCGCGATAGATGCCGCCGAACCAGTTCGAGCGGACCACGGCCGTCACGCCGTCGACGCCGCGGATGCGGTTCTCGTAGCTCACCGGCAGCGGAAACACGAGCGAGATCGCGTTGCGCGTGACGAGTCGCCCGCTGGACGCGGCCGCCGCGCCCGCGTACCACGCATCGACGACGGTGTGCAGCAGCCCGAACGCGAGCACGGCGATCGTGAGCCCGAGCACGGTCAGCAGCGTGCGCAGCCGGTGCCGCAGCGCGTTGCGCGCGATCAGCTTCAGCACGTACATGTCGCGCGCTCCCGTCGGTCAGACGGCGTGCCCATCGATCAGCTCCCCTTTTTCCAGATGGACGAGCGCGCGCGCGGCGCCGGCCGCGTGCGCGTCGTGCGTCACCATGATGATCGTCTTGCCGAGTTCGGCGTTCATCCGCTGCAGCATCGCCAGCACGTCGGTGGCCGATGCGCGGTCGAGGTCGCCGGTCGGCTCGTCGGCGACGATCAGCACCGGATCGGTGATCAGCGCGCGCGCGATCGCGACGCGCTGCTGCTGGCCGCCCGACAGCTCGGACGGGTAATGGCTCGTGCGATCGCCGAGATTCACCATGTCGAGCACGAGCTCGACGCGCTCGCGCCGCTCGCGGCGCGACAGGTGCGTGAGCATCAGCGGCAGCTCGACGTTCTCGAACGCGGTGAGCACGGGCATCAGGTTGTAGAACTGGAAGATGAAGCCGACGTTCGCGGCGCGCCATTCGGCCAGTTGCGCTTCGGCGAGTTGCGAGATGTCGAGGCCGCCGACGCGCAGTTCGCCGCTGTCGGGCCGGTCGATGCCGGCCACGAGGTTCAGCAGCGTGCTCTTGCCGGAGCCCGACGGCCCCATCAGCGCGACGAAGTCGCCTTCGCCGATGTCGAGCGTGATGTCGGTCAGCACGGGCACGATCTGGTTGCCGCGCCGGTACGACTTCGCGACGTGGCTGAGCTCCACGAGGGGCGGCGGGGCGTCGTTCACGCGCGCTACTTCTTCGCGACGGTCACTTTCGCGCCGTCCTTCAGCTTCGCGCCCGGCGCGAGCACGACCGTGTCGCCGGGTTTCACGCCGCGGATCGCGACGAGCTCGCCGATCCGCATGCCCTTCGTCACGGCCACCGCGTGCACGGCGTCGTCCTTTACGACGAACACGACCGGCCGGCCGTCGCGCTCGACCACGGCGCTCGCCTGCACGGCCGTCACCGGCTGCCGGTCCTGTGCTGTCGCCGGCTTCGACAGGAACGCGATCTTCGCGCTCATGTCGGGCAGCACGCGCTCGTCGCGGTCGACGAAGCGCACCTTCACGAGCACGGTGGCCTTCGAGCGGTCGACGGTCGGCACGATGCGCGACACGCGGCCCGCGAAGCGCATGTCGGGCAGCGCGTCGAGCTGGATCTCGCATGGCTGCTCGGCGCGGATCTTCGCGATGTTCGATTCGGCGACGTCGGCCTCGACCTCGAGCGTCTGCATGTCGGCGATCGTCACGACCGCGCCCTTGCTGTCCGACGCGGACGAGAACGGCGTGATGTTGTCGCCGACGTTCGCGTGCTTCGCGAGCACGATGCCGTCGAACGGCGCGCGGATCACCGTCTGGTCGACCGCCACCTGCGCGGCTTGCGCGTTCGCCTCGGCCGACACGATCGCGGCCTGGTCGCTATTGAGCGTCGCGCGTGCCTTGCTCACGCGGGCCGTATCGATGTCGAGCTGCGCGGCCGGCACGGCGCCGCGCGGCGCGAGCGCGGCAGTGCGGCGCAATGCGATCTCCGCATCCTTCAGTTCCGCCTGCGCGACGCCGAGGTTCGCGCGGGAGACCTGCACCTGCGCGCGCGCCTGGGCAAGCGACGCCTGCACGTCGTTGCTTTCCAGCCGCGCGATGATCTGGTCCTGCTTCACGCGCGTGCCTTCGAGCACGCCGAGCCATTCGACGCGCCCCTGGCCCTTCGACGCGACCGCGGCCTTGCGCTGCGGCACGACGTAGCCGGTCGCATTGAGCTGCGTGTCGTTCTGGTACGGGTACGCGGACGTGACGGACGTGGTGTCGACGGTCGGCCGGCCGGTGAGCGCGAGGCCGGCGACGATCGCGATGACGACGAGCGCGCCGGCGACCGCATAGCGTGCCCACCGGCGCCGGCGTGGCACCGGGGCGATCGGACGCCGGTCGATTTTCAGTTTGTCCAGATTGTGATCGGGCAATTTGAGCGCCTCGAGACGGCGGCGGTCGTGCGACCGGCGCGATCCGGTTTCCGGGGAAAGGGACGGATGGACGCCAGTATAAGCGTCGCCCCGGCGCCGCGCGAGCCGGTTTGCGGCGCCGTCCGGCGGCGTCGTGTCCGGCCCGTCGGCGCCGGCTGACGCGCCCGCCCTCGGGGAAACCCGAGGATGCAAGCAACGTGTCAACTTGCCGCGAACGCGGTGCGTTATGGAACGAGTGCGTCAGGTTTTGTCGCGACGGAACGGCGCAAGCCGGCCTTGCGGCCTGGGGCTCCGGTGCGAATGCCTCGCATCTTTGATTACCGGTACGTTTGATTTTTTCTCCGCTAAAGGAAGAACAATGAAGAAGACGCTCGCTTCGATCATCGCCGCGGCATTCGCGCTCGCATCGGTTTCGGCATTCGCACAGGAGGCGGCGTCGGCGCCGGCAGGCGCGATGGCGCCCGCTTCCGCGCCGATGAAGAAGGATCACAGCAAGCCGAAGCACCAGCTGAAGACCCACGGTTCGGCGAAGGGCAAGGCAAAGGCCGCTGCCGCATCGGCCGCCGGCACGAACGACGCAGGCACGCAGAACTAAGCGGTCCTGCCGCCACGGCCGGCGTTGCCGGTCATCGGTCGGCCAACCCCGCATGCTCCGGCATGCGGGGTTTTGTTTTTTCAGGCGCCGGTTTCGCCCCGTTCGCCGGGATGGTCGGGCCGGACGGGCGGCGGCATGCGCATCGCGTCGACCACCGCGCGCATGCGCCGCCAGTGCGAGCCTTCCCAGAACACGCGCCGGCATACGTCGCACGCGGCGAAGCGCCGGTGCCTCAGCCGGACGCCGGCCGGCACGCGCGGCGCGGCGGCGGCCGCGTCGAGCGGATGCAGCGGCGCGTTGCAGCGCAGGCACAGCCGGAACGGCCGCATGTGCGGCGCGAGATCGAGCCGCTCGAACAGTTCGCGCAACTGGTCGGCCGGCTGCAGCGCATGCAGGTAGCAGCCGCGCACGACCGCGCGTCGCTTGAGCAGCTCGCGGTCGCGCGTCAGCACGATCCGGTTCTCCCGCTCGGCCAGCGCCGCGAGTTCGTCGTCGCGGTAGTGGTTGTCGTAGCAGGTGTCGAAGCCGGCGAGGCGCAGCAGTTGCGCGAGGCCGCCGAGATGCGCGTCGGCGACGAAGCGCCATGATGCCGGTTGCAGCCCGGGCGCACCGTCGGCCGCCGGCCGTGCGCATTCGGGAAAGACTTCGACGCGGTCGCCATCGTCGAGCGGCCGCTCGAGCGCGGCCGGCGCGTCGTTCACGCACAGCCGGCCGATTTCGGTATGCGGGACGCCGAGCGCCTCGATCGCATGCTTCACCGTCGCGTCGCGGGCGCACGCGTGCGCGAACGCCCGGTCGCGCTGCGGGCGCGCGAGAAAGGCGTTCAGTTCGCCGTGAAAGCGGAAGGTCGCGGTCGCCATCCGGGCAGTATCGCACCGCGCCCGGCCGGCGGCAGGCGCTGCAGAGCGCCGGCATCTGTGTTTAACTCGCGGCTTCACGGAACGAAGGAGCGGGACATGGATCTCGGGTTTATCGGGCTGGGCGAAATGGGGCAGGCGATCGCGACGAACCTGCTGAAGGCGGGCCACACGGTGCGGGTCTGGAACCGGTCGCGCGAGCGGGCCGAGCCGCTGGCAGCGTTCGGCGCGCAGATCGTCGATACGCCGGCCGACGCGTTTCGCGGCGACGCCGTGTTCTCGATGCTCGGCGACGATGCCGCCGCGCGCGCGGTGTTCGACGACGCGCTGCTGGCCCAGGCGCCGCGCGGGCTGATCCACGTGAACATGGCGACGGTGTCGGTCGCGCTCGCCGAATCGCTCGCGCACGCGCACGCGTCGCGCGGCCTCGACTATGTCGCCGCGCCGGTGATGGGGCGGCCCGACGTCGCGGCGGCCGCGCGCCTGACGATCATGGCGGGCGGCCCGGCCGAGGCGATCGACCGCGTGCAGCCGCTGTTCGACGCAATCGGCCAGAAGACCTGGCGCTTCGGCTCGCTGCCGCAGCACGCGAACGTCGCGAAGATCGCCGCGAATTTCACGCTCGCGTCGGCGATCGAGACGCTTGGCGAGGCGTCCGCGCTGCTCGGCGCGCACGGCGTCGCGATGCGCGATTTCCTCGACGTGATCACCAGCAGCGTGTTTCCGGGGCCCGTCTACGAAGGCTACGGCGCGATGATCGCCGAGCGGCGCTACGAGCCTGCGCGCTTCAAGGCGCGGCTCGGGCTGAAGGACGTCCGGCTCGCGCTGGAGGCCGGCGACGCGACGTCGGTGCCGCTGCCGGTTGCGAGCGTCGTGCGCGACAGCCTGCTCGACGCGCTCGCGCACGGCGGCGGCGACCAGGATTTCGCGGTGCTCGGGGAGGCCGCGCTGCGCCGCGCAGGCCGCTGACACGCGACAGAAGCGCGGTGCGCACGGCATAATCGGCAGTTCGGTTTCCCTACATTTATTTCAGGCAGAGGCAGTCATGAACTTGCATACGTGGTGGCTTTTCGTGGCGACGGTGTTCGTCGTGTCGGCGATTCCGGGCCCGAACATGCTGCTCGTGATGACGCACGGCGCGCGGCACGGGCTGCGGCGCTCGTCCGCGACGATGGCGGGCTGCCTGAGCGCGCTGGTGCTGATGCTCGCGGTATCCGCGGCGGGGCTCGGCGCGGTGCTCGAGGCATGGCCGGCGATGTTCAATGTGCTGCGCTTCGCGGGCGCGGCCTACCTGATCTATCTCGGCGTGAAGGCGTGGCGCGCACGCGTGGACGACACGTCGGCGGCCGACGTCGATGCCGTGTCGCAAGGGGCGTCGGCATCGCGCGGGGTGCTGTTCCGCAATGGCTTCCTGGTCGCGGGCAGCAACCCGAAGGCGATCCTGTTCGCGGCCGCGCTGCTGCCGCAGTTCATCAACGCGGCCGAGCCGACGCTGCCGCAGTTCGGGATCCTCGTCGTCACGTTCGCGGTGATCGAGGTGAGCTGGTATCTCGTCTACGCGGCGTTCGGCACGCGCATCGGCGCCACGCTGAAGAGCCAGAGCGTCGCGAAGGTGTTCAACCGGCTGACGGGCGGGCTGTTCGTCGGCTTCGGCGCGATGATGGCGCTGGTTCGTCACTGATTCCCGGCCGACACCGGCGTACCGAACGCCCCGTTCCTCGCAAGAGGGCGGGGCGTTCGGCTTTTTAGGGCTGCGTCACCGCTGCCCGCTCACGCACGCGGCCGATCCAGCGCCGCCGCGCCGGCTCCGCGTCCGGCCGCCAGCCCGAACACGGTCGCCGCGCCGGCGAACGCGAACCCGACACCACACACCGCGCTCCAGCCGCCCGATGCCCATGCGCTGCCCGCGAGCGCCGCACCCAGCGCGCCGCCGACGAAGAACAGCCCGACGAACAGCCCGTTCAGGCGTCCTCGCGCGGCCGGGTTCAGCAGGTTGATCTCGCGGCGGCCGATCGTCTGGTCGACGATGACGCCCGCATCGAGCAGCGCCGCACCACCGGCCAGCAGCGCGAGCGCGACGCCGCGATGCGCGTGCGCATCGAAGCCGAACCAGCCGGCGCCGGCGATCCCGAGCACGACGAGCGCCGCGAGCATCGTGCCGTGCGCGAGCCGCTGTGCGGCCGGGCCGTGGCCGCGATCGCCCGCGCGGCCGGCGAGCGGCGTGACGATCGCGCCGCTGGCGCCGGCGAACGCGAACAGCGCAATGCCGTGCAGGTCGAGCGCGAACGGCGGCTGCGCGAGCCGCAGCCCGACGGCGGTCCAGAACGCGCTGAACGCGGCCATCGCGAGCGCGGCCGACAGCGCATGCCGGCGCAGCACCGGCTCGTCGGCGAGCAGGCGTCCCATCGACGCGAGCAACGCGCGGTAGCCGGCCGTGATCGACGGCGTGCGCGCCGGCAGGCGCAGCGCGAGCACGACGGCGATCGCCGCGTTCGCGAGCGCGGCCAGCAGATAGAACGCGCGCCAGCCGGCCGAGCCCGCGATCAGGCTCGCGAGCGGCCGCGACAGCAGGATCCCGAGCATCAGCCCGCTCATCACGTTGCCGACCGCGCGGCCGCGCTGTGCTTCGGGCGCCATCGACGCGGCCATCGGCACCAGCATCTGGATCACGCTCGACGCGGCGCCGGCCGCGAGCGTCGCGAGCAGGAACACGATGCCTGACCGCGTGAAGGCGGGCAGCGCGAGCGCCGCCGCGCAGACGGCGAGCGTCGTGACGATCAGGCGGCGGTTCTCGAGCAGGTCGACCAGCGGCACGAGCAATACGAGCCCGGCCGCGTAGCCGAGCTGCGGCAGCATCGCGACGAGGCCGGCGAGGCCGGGCGGCAGGTGCAGGTCCGCGCTGATCGGGCCGGTGAGGGGCTGCGCGGCGAACAGATCCATCACGATCACGCCGACCGTCGCGGCGAAGAACAGCGTCATGCCGGTGCTCAGCGCGGGCGGGGCGGCGACGGACGGCGAAACGGGGGCGGAGCAACGATTGGCAGGGCAGTTCATCGGAAGCCTGGGTGAAGATCGAAGGAACGCCCATCGTAGGTGTTCGATGTTTATGCGACAATTGAAATATGTATAACATGATTATGCGAGTTTGTTTTGAATACGCGTGATCTCCAGGCGTTCGTCGCGGTCGTCGACAGCGGGTCGATGGTCGCCGCGGCCGCGAAGCTCCACCTGACGCAGCCGGGCCTGACGCGGCGCGTGCAGAACCTCGAAACACTGCTCGGCGTGCCGCTGCTCGAGCGGCAGAGCAAACCGCTGAAGCCGACCGCGGCCGGACGCGACGTCTACGCGCTCGCGCGCAACGTGCTCGGCGCGGTCGACGACCTGATGGCGGCGGGCTCGCCGGACAGCGAGCCGTCCGGCGAGCTGCGCATCGGCGTGCCGCCGTTCCTGTCCGAGCTCGCGCTGGAGCGGCCGATCGACCGGCTGCGCGACGCGTTCCCGCGTCTCACGCTGCGCGTGACGGCTGGCTGGTCGCCCGCGCTGGTGCAGGGCATCGAGCGCGGCACGCTCGACGTCGCCACCGTGATGGTGCCGGCGAGCGCGGCGTTGCCGGACGCGTTGACGGCGACGCTGCTCGCCACGCAGCCGACGGTGCTCGTCGCCGCGCGCGATTTCCCGCTGCCGGACGGCCCGCTGTCGCTTGACACGCTGTCGGGTTTTCCGTGGGTGCTGAGTCAGGACGGCTGCGGGATGCGTTCGGCGCTGAGTCGCGCGCTCGGCGCGGCCGGGTTGCCGTTCGACGTCGCGGTCGAGGCCTTCGGCTCGGAACTGCAGTTGTCGCTCGTCGCGCGCGGCGCCGGCATCGGCATCGCCGCGCCGAACGCGCTGGCGCGCAGCGCGCATCGCGATGCGCTGAGGGTGGTGGAAACGGCGGGGCTGGAAACGCGGATCAACGTGTGGATCGTGCACGGCACGTTGCCGGGCCGGCTGGTGCGGCCGGTCGCGCTGCTGCGCGACGCGCTGGGCGAGGTGCTCGAACGGGAGAATGGAAAGGGGTCAGGTGCCGTAACGATGAGCTAGAGGCCGCATTCGAGGGAAAATCCTTATTTTCTCTACGGAAATGTTGCATTGCGGAAACTGTTTCGCTATAGTGGCACCTGTCTCCTCCATGTCTCCTCTGATATGGATTCAGCCCGCCACTTAGGCGGGCTTTTTTTTGCCTGCGATTGTGTCGCGGCACTCCATTCGCCGGCGGTCGCCGCGCTCAGAACTTGTACGTCATCCCGACGTAGCTGATGATCGGGTCGGCCTTCAGGTCCGATTTCGACTCGGCGAGCACCGAGCCGTCGGCCGCCTTGATCGTCACCGTCGACGTCGTCTTCAGCGGAATGTAGGTCACCGACGCGACCAGCCCGAAGTGTTCCGTCAGGTTGTACTGCAGGCCCGCGTTGAACACCGGCTGCCAGGACGACGACGCCTTCGCTTCCACCGAGGTCGTGCCCGGCTTGCCCGCGCCCGCCGCGAGGATCGCGCCGAGGTTGTCCTGCGTCTGCTTGATGAAGTTCGTGTTGAGCTGCAGGTCGCTGAACCAGTTGTACGACACGCCGAGGCCGAGGAACGGCCGGAACTTCGCGGTGGCCTGCCCGAAGTAGTACTGCAGGATCACCGCCGGGCTCCACTGCCGCACGCTCTTCACGATCGGGTTGACCGACCCCAGCCCGATGTTCTGCGTGCCGAGCGCGCCGGCCGGTCCGGGCGGCTTGATCGTGCCCTGGCCCGACACCTTGAACACCGGCGGCACGCCGGCCACCGACGTGACCGCGATGTGGTCGGTCAGGAAGTGGCTGACCGTCAGGCCGACGGTGTCGGCGCCGTTCGTGCGCAGCCCGGTGCCCGGCGACGTGAACGACGGCGGCAGCCGCAGCGGCGTGTTGATCGGCGTCGGCGCGACGTTGGTCGTCATCGGCGTGCTGCTCTGCTGCGGCATGATGTGGAACCAGCCCAGCGTGACGACGTTGCTGCCGGCGCTCTGCGCGTGCGCCGCGAGCGGCGCCACCGCGGCGGCGCCGGCCGCCGCGCAGAGAAGGGTTTTCTTCATCACGGCTTCTCCCTCCGCTTACTGGACGAATGCGCCGATCGTGAAATACGGCGTCGATCCCGCGTTGTCGAGGAAACCGAACACGCCACCCGTGAAGATGAACTTGCCGGTCGGCGACGTGCTGCCCGAACCCGTGTGGATCGTCGTGACCGTGCCCGGCACCTTCTGCGTGTAGTCGAGATCGAGCGCGGTCGCGAGCGACGCCTGCGACGGCTGGAACGGATCGAGCAGCGTGGCCTGCTTGTCGATCAGCGCGGTGGTCCGGTAGTCGAACTGGCTGTCGACGCCGATGTACTCGCCGTTCTGCGAACCGGCCGCCACGGCCGTCTGCGGCGAGAGGATCGAGATGCTCGATTCGTCGTCGGCGGTCAGGCCCGGCACGCCGTTGCTGTCCGGCGTCGGGTTCGGGTTCGCGACCCCCGTGCGCACGAGGATCGGCACGAGCTGGTTGCGCAGCTTGCCGACGATCATGAAGCCCTTGCCCTGCGGCGTGGCCGACAGCGTCGGCTTCAGCTGGCTCCGGTAGTTGTTCGTCTGGAACGCGCCGCTGCCGTCGGCCGACTGCACGAAGTTCGTGCCCTGCTGCGTGCACGCGCCGCCGGCGAACTGACCGGTCGTGTCGCACTTGGTCCACGTGCCGTCCGCGTTGATCGTCACCTTCGCGTCGATCGACGCCGGCCCGAATTTCTGCGACGGCACTTCGCCGAAGCCGATGTGGCTGTACGTGCCCGCGACCTTCGTGATGTCGGTTTCGATCGACGAGAAGCCGATGAACGGGTAGTACGGGAATTTCGTGTCGGGCACCGCGGCCTGGCCGAGCACGCCGTCGAACTGGATCTCCTTGCCGGGAATCGTGCCGCCCGCGACGCCGAAGCCGACGAAGATGCGCGCCGGACGCGACGCATCGAGGCTCGCGCCGTTCAGGCGGAATGCGCACTGGTTCAGCTTGTTGGTCGGCAGCAGCGTTTCCTGCGTGAGCGTGCCGCTGTCGACGGTGCCCGCGCGAGTCGGCACGACGGTGCCGGTCTTTTGCGGCACCGGCGATTCGACATAGGTGACCTGCCAGGTCATCTTGGTCGTGTCGAGCTGGACCTTCGCGAGTTCGCCGCTGCCCGCGCCGCCCGTGAACACGGTGTTGTAGTCGAGCGACGGAGGGCAGAGCCGGTCTTCGACGAGCGGGGGCGGATTGTCGCTGCCGCCGCCGCATGCGGAAAGAAGGGGGGCGGCAAGGGCCGCCGCCAGAATGAGGTTGCGCTTCATGTTGCTCCTCCAGATTTGTCTTGTGCGGCGGCCAGCTCCCTGTCGGCCGCTTCTGTTGTGTGCTCGTCCTGCTTGCGCCGAGCCGAGCGCCTTCGTGCCTCCCTGCGTCACGCGGCGGCGGGCCGGCCGCCGCGTCCTCGATCGCTACTTGCTGATCTGCGCGCCCACGCCGAAGTACGGGGTCGACGACGTGCCGGTGATCGCCGACGTCGACGTGACGCCGCCGTTCACCGTGCCCTGGATCAGCGCTGCGTACAGTCCGCCCGTCGCGATCACCACGCCCGATGCGGACGGGTAGCTCGCGCCGCTCGGCGGGGCGGTCTTCGCGTTCAGCAGGCCCGGCGTCGCCTGGCCGTAGTCGAGCGTGAAGCCGTCTTCCTCGGCCTGCGTGGACGGGTTGATGAACGACGCGTTGCTGCCGCGGATCAGCGCGGCCGTGTACTTGAAGTTCGAGTCCGCACCCGCGTAGCCGCCGTCGATCGTGCCCGACGTGACCGCCGTCGCCGCACCGAGCACCGCGATGCCCGATTCGTCGTCGACCTGCGCGTCGAGGTGCAGCGGCGGCGTGCCGAGGTTCACGTTGCCCGTGCGCACGATCACCGGCACCGTCGCGCCGTTGAGCTGGCCGATCACCATGTGCGCGGTGGCCGACTTGCCGGTTGCGCCGACGATCGGCAGTTGCGTCTGCGGCAGCGTCTGCGGTGCCTTGGTGCTGTCGAAGTAGCCGCCCTTCGCACTCGTTTTCCACGGATCGCCGGTCGTCTGGCAGCCGCCCGAACCGCTCGACGTGCACGCGCCGTTCGCGTCGAACGTCTCGCTCGAGTTCGAGCCCTTCGTCGCGTAGTTGCCCGACGGCACGAGGTGATAGAGCAGCGCGTTGTACGTGCCCGGCAGCTTCGAGAGGTCGGTCGTCGTGTTCGCGAAGCCGAGGAACGGATAGAAGTCGAAGTGCCGGTTAGGCACCTTGCCGACGTTTTCGGCGATGACGGGGACGATCGTCAGCCCGTCGTACTGGATCGTCGCGCCGGGAATGCCGCCGCCCGCCACGCCCATGCCGACCAGCAGCATCGGCGGGTTCGCCTGGTTGAAGTCGGCGGCCGTCGAATAGGTCGAGCCGTCCGGCGCGGGGCCGGTGCCCGGCGTGAGGACGAACGCGCAGCGCGTTTGCTCGGCGGTCGGCAGCGTGCCGGTCGGCGGGTGGATGACCTTGCCGGTGATGGTCGTGCCGACGCGGCTCGGCGTGACGGTGCCCGTCTTCAGCGGAATCGGCGATTCGAGCCACTTGAGCGTGTACGTCATCGCGACCGCGTCGATGTTGACGCTGACGATCTCGCCGCTACCCGCGCCGCCGAGATACGTGCTCTTCACGATATCCGCGTTGGCCGGGCACAGTGCGCCGTTGATGGGCTGCGAAGGCGGCGGCCCTTGGGTGCCGCAGCTCGAGCCGGAACATTGGGGCGCATCGATAGGCGCGAGCGCGCCACCGGAGTCCCCCCCACCACATGCAACCAGGAAAGGGGCAATGGCAAAGGCCGTTGCCACCCCCTTCGATAAGGCGTGCGACATGCCGCTGTCTCCAATCGTTTAATTGTGCGAGCTAATGTCGCTGCCTGGGTTTTTGCTGTCAATTGATGAACCCGTCTAAAAAAGGCGATTGAAACGGGATCGGCAATTTGAATCCTTGCCCGATAAGGAAATTGGTAAGAATTTAAACGCGAGACAGGCTGCCGAAAGCTGCCGGAGTGGGGGATGCGCGACGCTCGGCACGCTCTCGCAGCGCCTTCCTGCGCATAACGGCAGTGTTTGAATCGACGGTATCCGGTTTATCCCTATTCGGGATTGACTGGATAAGGAAGGGCTGGATTAATTCGCTGGTAATCGCGCAATGGAAAGCTTGTAAATATTTGTAAATGCGCGATCCGGTGTTTTTATATATTGCCTGATACGGGCAAATAAAAAGCCGGCCAGTGGCCGGCTTTGCATGGCGTGCGATGCTGAATCAGCGTTTGAGGCCCGCGTCCTCGGCCGCGCCGATGTTGAGGTTCATGCACTGGATCGCGGCGCCCGACGCGCCCTTGCCGAGGTTGTCGAGGCGCGCGACCGTGACGAAGCGCTCCGCGTTGCCGAACACGAACAGGTCGACGCGGTTCGTGTCGTTGTTCGCCTGCACGTCGAAGAAGCCGCCGTCGAGGTTCGCATCCGCATCGAACGGTGCGACGCGCACGAACGCTTCGTCCGCGTAGTACTCGGCGAACACGCGCTGCACGTCCTGCGGCGTCGCGCGCTTCGCGAGCTGCTCGGGCGTGAAGTAGGTCGTCACCGCGAGGCCCTTCAGGAACGGGCCGACGATCGGCGTGAAGATCGGCGCGTGCGCGAGGCCCGTGTGCGCGGCCATTTCCGGCAGGTGCTTGTGCGCGAGACCGAGCGCGTACGGGCGCGGGCTCGCGAGCTTGCCGCCCGGCGCGGCGCTTTCGTACTCGGCGATCATCGACTTGCCGCCGCCGCTGTAGCCGGTGATCGAGTAGCTGTGCGCGGCGAACGTCGGCGCGACGATGCCCGCATCGACGAGCGGCCGCATCGCGAGCACGAACGCCGATGCGTGGCAGCCGGGCACCGCGATGCGCTTCGACGTACGAATCTTCTCGCGCTGCGCGCGGGTCAGCTCGGGCAGGCCGTAGGCCCAGTCGGCGCTGGTGCGGAACGCGGTGCTCGCGTCGATCAGCGTGGTGTTCGGGTTCTCGACGAGCGAGGCGGATTCGCGCGACGCGACATCCGGCAGGCACAGGAACGTGACGTCCGACGCGTTGATCAGGCGGCGGCGCTCGTCGACGTCCTTGCGCTTCGCTTCATCGATGCGCAGGATCTCGATGTCGCTGCGTGCCGACAGGTATTCGAAGATCTTGAGGCCGGTCGTGCCTTCCTGGCCGTCGACAAAAACTTTGGTGCTCATTTCGTTCTCGCTGAATGAAACGGGAGCCGCGGCGCCCTGAAACCGCCATTTTAAGGCGTCATCCGGCGGCACTGCACCGCGCGGGGCGAAAAAAGACGGCCGGCGGGCCGTCTTGTGTCCCTTTCACGCGGCCGGCGCTGCGTGGCCGCGCGAACGGCGGCGCGCGCGGCCGGCCGGGTGCGTTCAGCGTCCGCCGGCCACCCAGCGCGCGGTCGCTTCGGCGATGCGTTGGCCGAACGCCTTTGCGGTGTCGAGGTCGCCGGGCAGCGGGCCCTCGTCGGGCGTCGCGTCCGCCGGCGACTGCGCGAGCAGGCCGGTGAAGCCGCCGACGTAGTTGATGTCGTTGCGCGTGGCCGCCTTCGAGTTGGCCGGCATCATGCCCGTGCCGACCCACACCATCCCATGTTGCATCGCCAGCGTGACGAAATACTGAATCGTCGAGAACTTGTCGCCGTTCATCGTCGCGGAGTTCGTGAAGCCCGCGGCGATCTTGTCCTTCCATTTCTGCGTAAACCACGGTTTCGACGTGGCATCGGCGAACTGCTTGAACTGCGCGGACGGGCCGCCCATGTAGGTCGGCGCGCCGAAGACGATCGCGTCCGCCGCGTCGAGCGCGGCCCAGCCCGCGTCGTCGAGCTCGCCGACGGCGATCAGGCGTGCGGTGGCGCCGGCATCCTGCGCACCCGCGTGCACGGCCTCGGCCAGTTTCTGCGTGTGACCGTAGCCGCTGTGATAGACGATGACGATGTTCGACATGAAGCGTTCTCCGGAAAGGGATGGGAACGGCGGACCGCAGGCTCGCCGCGTCACGCGCCGCACTCGGGCGGCGCGACGGATGCGCGGCGGGATGCCGCGACCGGTGCAGCCGAGTCTAGCAAGCCGAAATGACGGGAAAAATGCGCGCGGGCCGCGCACAGAAATTCGCGGGTGCGGGCAATCGCGACCTGCAACGGGCGGCGGCGCGCGAGTGCTTACTGTCCGTAAGTGACCGTGAGTTGCGCGGTGCCGATCGAGAGCGTGCCGATCTCGTGCTCGAACATCGGCGCGGGGCGGCCCTGCGAGATGCGCAGGTCGGTGCCTTTCAGCGCGTAGACGGTGACCACGTAGCGATGCGGCTTGCCGGGCGGCGGGCACGGGCCGCCGTAGCCGTCGATCCCGAAATCGTTGCGCGCCTCGCTCGCGCCGATGCGGCGCAGGAAGCCGGATGCGCTCGCGTCGGCCGGCAGGCTCGTGACGGTCGCCGGGATGCCGGCGACGGCCCAGTGCCACCAGCCGTGCCCGGGCGCGTCGGGATCGAAGATCGTGACCGCGTAGCTGCGCGTGCCGGCCGGCGGGTTGCGCCACGCGAGTTGCGGCGAGCGGTTCGCGCCCTTGCAGTCGCCGCGGTCGAACACGTTCGCGGGCCGCACGCGGGCGCCGGGCGTCAGGTCGTCGCTCGTCACGGTGAACGGGCCTTCCGCATGCGCGGGCAGCGCCGCGAAAACGGCGGCGCACAGGAGGGCGGGGAGGAGGAACAGGGACGGGCGACCCGATGGCGCAGGCGGAGTGATCCGGCGATCCACACGCATATGGCGCATCTCCCGTCACGTGGGCCGGACCGAGGCGCCCGGCGTTGTTGGCGTTGTGTGTTGCCCGCGCCGCTGATGGCGGCGATGAATCAAGTCTAGCATTAGGGTTCGATGAGCGACGCACACCGGCGCCCGCGATTGCGATCGGTCAGGGCGCCGGTCGACGGACGAAAAAAAGCCGCCTGCGATGAAGCAGGCGGCTTTCTCGGCCAGTGCGCCGGCATGCGTGCCGGCGTGGCGTCATTCCTTCGGGGCCGTCGCGCCGCCGTGCGCAGCCGACCACTCGGCCGGTGCGTGCAGGAATTTCTCGACTTCGTCGAGCGTCTTCGTCTCGAAGTAGCCCGACGCCTTCGCGACGCGCAGCACGTCCCACCACGTGGCGAGCGCGTGCAGGTCGACGTCGATGTCCTTCAGGACCGACACGCTTTCCTTGAAGATGTCGTAGTGGAACAGCACGAAGCAGTGGTTCACCGTCGCGCCCGCGGTGCGCAGCGCGTTGACGAAGTTGATCTTGCTGCGGCTGTCGGTCGTCAGGTCTTCCACCAGCAGCACGCGCGAGCCTTCCTCGAGATGGCCTTCGATCTGCGCATTGCGGCCGAAACCCTTCGGCTTTTTGCGCACGTACTGCATCGGCACCATCATCCGGTCCGCGATCCATGCCGCGAACGGGATGCCGGCCGTCTCGCCGCCCGCCACCGCGTCGATCTGCTCGAAGCCGATGTCGCGCGTGATGGTCGTTTCCGCCATTTCCATCAGCGCACGGCGCACGCGCGGATACGAGATCAGCTTGCGGCAGTCGATATAGACGGGGCTTGCCCAGCCGGACGTGAAGATGAACGGTTTTTCGGCATTGAAGTGCACCGCCTGCACTTCGAGCAGGATTTTGGCGGTCGTATCCGAGATCGACTGACGATCGTAGCCTGTCATGGGCATTCCTTGGGTGATGAGCGAGGAGCGGGCGCGGGCCCGGTGGCGCAGCAAGGGGAACCTGCCCTGGGGGCCGGGGCGCGATCGGAGCGCCGATCGCATCGCTGCGCGCGTAGCCCGATATTTTACCCGATTCAGGCCGGTTTTCGGCGGAATTCGCGCGGGTTCGCCGGGCTGCTCACCACCGGCGAAACAAACGGGGCGCGACCAGTCCGATGCTGATGCCGGGGATGCGGCGGTGCACCAACAGAGGTCATTTAGGGGGTGTACACTAGGCGACCCTTGGAAATCGTTCAGTACTTTGTACTTTCCTCTTGCCACCCGCCAAGGTTCGCTGGCGTGCCGATCCGGCGCGTCGCGGGCCGTCCCGCAGTCGACTATCCCCTCGATTCAGGCAGACGCGGCCGAAGGTGCTGTGTACTGAGTCGTCAATATTTCGCATGTCTCTCGCAGGTCAATCATGGACGAACAACTGAAGCAGGCCGCTCTCGCTTATCACCTGAACCCGAAACCCGGCAAGATTTCGGTCACCCCGACCAAGCCGCTGTCGAACCAGCTCGATCTGTCGCTCGCGTATTCGCCCGGCGTCGCCGCCGCGTGCGAGGCGATCCACGCCGATCCGCTCGACGCGCAGAAGTACACGTCGCGCGGCAACCTCGTCGGCGTCATCACGAACGGCACGGCCGTGCTCGGTCTCGGCAATATCGGCCCGCTGGCCGCGAAGCCGGTGATGGAAGGCAAGGGCTGCCTCTTCAAGAAATTCGCGGGCATCGACGTGTTCGACATCGAACTGTCGGAGTCCGACCCCGACAAGCTCGTCGAGGCGATCGCGATGCTCGAGCCGACGCTCGGCGGCATCAACCTCGAGGACATCAAGGCGCCGGAATGCTTCTACATCGAGCAGAAGCTGCGCGAGCGCATGAAGATCCCCGTCTTCCACGACGACCAGCACGGCACCGCGATCATCGCGTCGGCCGCGATCCTGAACGGCCTGAAGGTCGTCGGCAAGAAGCTGTCGGACGTGAAGCTCGTGTGTTCGGGCGCGGGCGCGGCAGCGATCGCGTGTCTGGACCTGCTGGTGAACCTCGGCCTCACGAAGTCGAACATCCTCGTCGCCGATTCGAAGGGCGTGATCTACGAAGGGCGCGGCAACCTCGATCCGTCGAAGCAGCGCTATGCGGCGAACACCGACGCGCGCACGCTCGCCGACGCGATCGTCGGCGCTGACGTGTTCCTCGGCTGCTCGAGCGCGGGCGTGCTGAAGCAGGACATGGTCAAGACGATGGGCGACCGCCCGCTGATCCTGGCGCTCGCGAACCCGGAACCGGAAATCCGCCCGGAAGACGCGAAGGCCGTGCGCCCGGACGCGATCGTCGCGACCGGCCGCTCGGACTACCCGAACCAGGTCAACAACGTGCTGTGCTTCCCGTTCATCTTCCGCGGCGCGCTCGACGTCGGCGCGACGACGATCACGGAAGAAATGAAGCTCGCGTGCGTGCGTGCGATCGCCGAGCTGGCCCAGGAAACCGACCAGAGCGAGGAAGTCGCGAAGGCGTATGAAGGCCATTCGCTCGAATTCGGGCCGGACTACCTGATTCCGAAGCCGTTCGACCCGCGCCTGATCATCAAGATCGCGCCGGCCGTCGCGCAGGCCGCGATGGATTCGGGCGTCGCCACGCGCCCGATCCAGGACATGGACGCGTATCGCGAGCAGCTCGGCGCGACCGTCTACCGCACCGGCATGGTGATGCGCCCGGTGTTCGCGACCGCGAAGCAGAAGGAGGCTCGCATCGTGTTCGCCGAAGGCGAGGACGAGCGCGTGCTGCGTGCCGCGCAGTTCGTGTTGCTGGAAAAGATCGCGAAGCCGATCATCATTGGCCGTCCGTCGGTCGTCGACATGCGCCTCGCGAAGATCGGTTCGAAGCTGAAGGCCGGTACCGATTTCGAAATCGTCGATCCGGAAGACGATGCGCGCTACCACCGTTACTGGCAGGCGTATCAGGAGATCGGCGCGCGCGACGGTGTCACGCCGGAAGTCGCGAAGGCCGCGATGCGCAAGTTCAACACGCTGATCGGCGCGATGCTCGTGCACCTGGGCGATGCGGACGGGATGATCTGCGGGATGATCGACACGTTCCACAGCCACCTGAAGTTCGTCGAGCAGGTGCTGGGCCGTGCGAACGGCGCCGAGCACCTCGCGGCGATGAACCTGCTGATGCTGCCGGGCCGCAACCTGTTCCTGTGCGACACGTACGTGAACGAAGTGCCGAGCGCGGAGCAGCTCGCCGACATGACGATCCAGGCGGCCGCCGAGATCGAGCGCTTCGGCATCGTGCCGAAGGCCGCGCTGCTGTCGAACTCGAACTTCGGCAGCGCGCCGTCCGCGTCGTCGCGCCGGATGGCCGAGGCCCGCAAGCTGATCGTCGAACGTGCGCCGAACCTCGAAGTCGACGGCGAAATGCACGGCGACGCGGCGCTGTCGGAAATGATCCGCAAGCAGGCGTTCCCGGGCACGACGCTGTCGGGCGAAGCGAACCTGCTGATCATGCCGAACGTCGAAGCCGCGAACATCGCGTACAACCTGCTGAAGATGGTCGGCGGCGAAGGCGTGACGGTCGGCCCGTTCCTGCTCGGCGCGGCCAAGCCGGTCCACATCCTGACGCCGGCCGCGACCGTGCGCCGGATCATCAACATGACGGCCGTTGCCGCCGCGAACGTGAACACGAAGTAAGTCCACGCCCGCGTGTGCCGCGCGTCACGCGCGGCCAATGCAAAACGCCACGGAACCTGCGTTCCGTGGCGTTTTTTTTCGCGTGAACCGTAAGGGGCGGCGCGGGCGGGGCGTTCTGGCCGCGAACGCCTCGCCCGCCGCGTATCGTTACGCGACCTGCTGGTGCGACTGGCCGCCTGCCGGCGAACGCCACTTCGCGAGCAGCGTGTCCCACTTCTGGCGCACCGCGCGCAGGTTGTTCTCCTTCACGTGGCCGTAGCCGCGAATGCCGTCCGGCAGCGCCGCGAGCTCGAGCGCGAGCGGACGGTTGGCCGCGTTCAGCCTGGTCAGCACCTCGCCGATCAGCGCTTCGTACTCGCCGATCAGCGCGCGCTCGGTGCGGCGCTCCGCGGTGCGGCCGAACGGATCGAGCCCCGTGCCGCGCAGGAACTTCGCCTTCGCGAGCAGCCGGAACGCCGACATCATCCACGGGCCGTACGCCTTCTTCACGAGATGGCCGTGCGCATCCGTCTTCGCGAACAGCGGCGGCGCGAGGTGGAATTTCAGCTTCCAGTCGCCTTCGAACTGCGCGGTCAGGCGCGCGAGGAACGCGGGATCGGACTGCAGCCGCGCGACCTCGTATTCGTCCTTGTACGCCATCAGCTTGAACAGGTTGCGCGCGACCGCTTCGGTCAGCGGTTCCTGCACGGTGTCGCCGTCCGCCAGCGCACGCTCGGTGGCGCGCACCTTGTCGACGAATGCCGCATAACGCGACGCGTACGCGGCGTTCTGGTACGCGGTGAGGAATTCCACGCGCTTCGCGATCAGCGCGTCGACCGCCTTCTTCGTGTGCAGCGAGATTACCGTGGCGCCTTGCGCGGGGCGGGCGTCGCCGGCCGCGGCCTGCTTCACGCTGGCCAGGTCGTACGCGGCGCGGCGGCCCCAGTCGAAGGCCGCGCGGTTCTTCTCGACCGACACCGCGTTCAGCTCGATCGCGCGTTCGAGCGACGCGAGCGTCAGCGGCAGCCAGCCTTTCTGCCACGCGTAGCCGAGCACGAACGGGTTCGTGTAGATCGCGTCGCCGAGCAGCGCGACCGCGAAGCGGTTCGCGTCGATGAAGTCGACCGCTTCACCGGCCGCCGCGCGGATGTCGTTCTCGGCGGACACGCCGGGGAACGCCCAGTTCGGGTTCTTGATGAATTCGGCGGTCGGCGTCTGCGCGCTGTTGACGACCACCCGCGTCGTGTCGTGCCGCATCCGCGACGTGCACTCGTCGCCGGCCGTGACGATCGCATCGCAGCCGATCACGAGATCGGCTTCGCCCATCGCGATCCGCGTCGCATGGATGTCGGTCGGCGCGTGCGAGATCTGCACGTGGCTCATCACGGCGCCGCCTTTCTGCGCGAGGCCGGTGACGTCGAGCACGGTCACGCCCTTGTTCTCCAGGTGCGCGGCCATCCCGAGCAGCGCGCCGATCGTGACGACGCCCGTGCCGCCCACGCCGGTGACGAGCACGCCGTATGCACGGTCGATCGCCGGCAGCGTCGGTTCCGGAATCGGCGGCAATGCGCTGCCGTCGACCGACACGGCCTTCGGCTTCTTCAGCTGGCCGCCCTCGACCGTGACGAAGCTCGGGCAGAAGCCCTTCACGCACGAAAAGTCCTTGTTGCAGCTCGACTGGTTGATCTGGCGTTTTGTGCCGAATTCGGTTTCGAGCGGCTCGACCGACAGGCAGTTCGACTGCACCGAGCAGTCGCCGCAGCCTTCGCACACCGCGTCGTTGATCACGACGCGCTTGGCCGGGTCCGGATACGTGCCGCGTTTGCGGCGACGGCGCTTCTCGGTCGCACAGGTCTGGTCGTAGATCAGGATCGTCGTGCCTTCGATCTCGCGCAGCTCGCGCTGCACGTCGTCGAGCTGGTCGCGGTGATGAATCGTCACGCCCGGTGCGAGCAGCGCCTTCTGGCTGTCGTACTTCTCCGGTTCGTCGGTGACGATCACGATCTTCTTCGCGCCTTCGGACGCGAGCTGGTGCGTGATCTGCGGCACCGTCAGCACGCCGTCGACCGGCTGGCCGCCCGTCATCGCCACCGCGTCGTTGTAGAGGATCTTGTAGGTGATGTTCGCCTTCGACGAGATCGCCGCGCGCACCGCCAGCAGGCCCGAATGGAAATAGGTGCCGTCGCCGAGGTTCGCGAACACGTGCTTCTCGTCCGTGAACGGCGCCTGGCCGATCCACGGCACGCCTTCGCCGCCCATCTGGCTGAAGGTGCTCGTGCTGCGGTCCATCCATACGGTCATGTAGTGGCAGCCGATGCCGGCGATCGCGCGCGAGCCTTCCGGCACGTTGGTCGACGTGTTGTGCGGGCAGCCCGAGCAGAACCACGGCTTGCGCTCGGTCTGCACGTGCGGCTTCGCGAGCGCCATTTCCTTCGCGTTGATCACCGCGAGCCGTGCGGCGATGCGCGCGCGCACGTCGGAGGGCAGCTCGAACTTGTCGAGCCGCGTCGCGATCGCCTTCGCGATGATCGCGGGCGACAGCTCATAGTGCGCGGGCAGCAGCCAGTTGCCCATCGGCACCGACCATTCGCCGCCGGCGCCGTCCTTCTCGTCGAACTTGCCGAACACGCGTGGGCGCTGCGCGTCGGGCCAGTTGTACAGCTCTTCCTTGATCGCGTATTCGAGGATCTGGCGCTTTTCCTCGACCACCAGGATTTCGTCGAGGCCGCGCGCGAACGCCTGCGCGCCCTGCGCTTCGAGCGGCCACACGCAGCCGACCTTGTAGAGCCGGATGCCGATCCGCGCGCAGGTTTCGTCGTCGAGGCCGAGGTCGATCAGCGCCTGGCGCACGTCGAGGTACGCCTTGCCGCCGGTCATGATCCCGAAGCGCGCATGCGGCGAATCGATCTCGATCCGGTCGAGCTTGTTCGCACGCACATAGGCGAGCGCCGCGTACCACTTGTAGTCGAGCAGCCGCGCTTCCTGCACGAGCGGCGGATCGGGCCAGCGGATGTTCAGCCCGCCTTCCGGCAGGATGAAATCGGTCGGCAGCACGATCTCGGTGCGATGCGGGTCGATGTCGACCGACGCCGACGATTCGACGACGTCCGTCACGCACTTGAGCGCGACCCACAGGCCCGAGTAGCGGCTCATCGCCCAGCCGTGCAGGCCGAAATCGAGATATTCCTGCACGTTGGACGGGAACAGCACCGGCAGCCCGCAGGCCTTGAAGATGTGCTCGGACTGGTGCGCGAGCGTCGACGATTTCGCCGCGTGGTCGTCGCCGGCGAGCACCAGCACGCCGCCGTGCCGCGACGAGCCGGCCGAGTTCGCGTGCTTGAAGACGTCGCCGGTGCGATCGACGCCCGGGCCCTTGCCGTACCACATGCCGAACACGCCGTCGTGCTTCGCGCCGGGGTACAGGTTCACCTGCTGGGAGCCCCACACGGCGGTGGCGGCGAGATCTTCGTTGAGGCCGGGCTGGAAGACGATCTGGTGGGCGGCCAGGTACTGCTTGGCTTTCCAGAGCGACAGATCGAGGCCGCCGAGCGGCGAGCCGCGGTAGCCGGAGATGAAGCCGGCCGTATTGAGACCGGCGGCGCGGTCGCGTTCCTGCTGGAGCATCGGCAGGCGCACGAGGGCCTGGATGCCGCTCATGTACGCGCGGCCGCGTTCCAGTGTGTATTTGTCGTCAAGCGTGACGGACTTCAGCGCGGCTTCTAGCGACGCGCGTTGGTCTGCGTCTAGCGGGGCATTCATTAACTGTCTCCTCCACCCGGTCTGGGATCACCAAAACTTCGGTTGCGTCGGCATCTTTTGGATGCGTCTGCAGTGGCCGGCATGTTCGCCGGTTTTAAGGGATGGTAGCACTGGGGCAAACCCGCCGCCCATCGGCCGCGACGCGGGGGAATGGCGGGCGGCGCACCACAAAACAGGGCGTGATGATGCGTTACATCATGTAAAGGCATGTAAAGCCGGCCCTATCTGCGGGCAAATGCCGTTAATCTTGTCGGCCTGCCGGAGGTGCCCGGCCGCGTGGGTTCGTTCCGACGCAGTCGGGGAGGCGCCGGCAGTTTTACAGGAGGTGCAATGAACACACGTCATATCCAGAGTTTCCTGATCGTGTCCGCGGCGTTTTTCGCGATGACCGGCCCGGTGCACGCGCGAGGCGCGAGCGCACTGGCGGCAGCCGGCGCGCAGATGCGTCAGATCGTGCCGGCCCAGGACGCCGCAGCACAGCCGTCGGCCGAGCGTGCCGCCGAGTCGAAGGCGAACGTGCGTTGACGCGATCGCGCGGCCCGCGGGCTGCGCCGGAATGCAAAAAGGGCGGGAATCCTCGGATTCCCGCCCTTTTTCTTTGTGCCGCCGGATCGCTCAGCTGCCCGGTCGCCCGGCACCGCCGCGCGGCGGAAGCGTCAGGCCTTGTCCTGCACGACGCCGCGGCGGATCTGGTCGAGCTCGATCGATTCGAACAGCGCCTTGAAGTTGCCTTCGCCGAAGCCCTGGTTGCCCTTGCGCTGGATGATTTCGAAGAAGATCGGCCCGATCTGGTTTTCGGTGAAGATCTGCAGCAGCAGGTCGTCGCGCGCGCCGTCGATCAGGATCTTGCGCTTCTTCAGCTCGTCCAGCGATTCGCCGTGGTTCGGCACGCGGCGGTCGACCAGCTCGTAATACGTGTCGATCGTGTCGAGCAGCTTCACTTCCTTGCTGCGCAGCCCGTCGACCGCCTGGTAGATGTCGCTCGCGCCGAGCGCGATGTGCTGGATGCCTTCGCCGTGATACGCGTCGAGGTATTCCTGGATCTGGCCGGCCGTATCCGAGCCTTCCTCGTTGATCGGGATGCGGATCTTGCCGCACGGCGACGTCATCGCCTTCGACTTCACGCCCGTCACCTTGCCTTCGATGTCGAAATAGCGCACTTCGCGGAAGTTGAACAGGCGCTCGTAGAACTCGGCCCATTCCTGCATGCGGCCGCGATGCACGTTGTGCGTCAGGTGGTCGATGTAGGTGAGGCCGTGGCCGACCGGGTTCGGGTTCGCGCCGGGAATCGGCTCGAAGTCGACGTCGTAGATGCTGATGTCGCCGATCGCGCCCGGCTGCGCGCCGTTCTTGCCGCGCCAGCGGTCGACGAAGTAGATCAGCGAATCGCCGATGCCCTTGATCGCCGGGATGTTCAGCTCCATCGGGCCCGTCTTGTTGTCGAAGCCCCATGCGCCGAGTTCCAGCGCGTGCTGGTACGCCTTGGCGGCGTCCTGCACGCGGAACGCGATCGCGCAGATCGACGGGCCGTGCAGCCGCGCGAAGCGTTGCGCGAACGAATCGGGTTCGGCGTTGATGATGAAGTTGATGTCGCCCTGGCGGTAGACCGTCACGTCCTTGTGGCGGTGGCGCGCGATCGCGGTGAAACCCATCCGTTCGAACAGTTGTCCGAGTGCTTTCGGGTCCGGTGCCGTGTATTCGATGAATTCGAAGCCGTCGGTGCCGACGGGGTTGTCCCAGGTGGGGATCTGCATGTCGTGTCTCCTGTACGGGGCGATCGGCCGGGGCGGCGTGCGCGTGCCCGGCGTGGTTCGAGGTCGACGGCCGCGCCCGCAAGGCACGTGCGCGGCGAGTCGAGACATGCGACAGAGTGTAGCGGGCGGCCGCGAGCGGAAACTTGCGAACTTAATCGCCCGCGCCTACGATGGCGCAATTTCCAGTCTCAAAATAATCAGTGGAGGGCAGAAGATGGCGCAAGCCGAATTGGATGCCATCGATCGGCGAATTCTCGCGATTCTTCAGGAGAACGGGCGCCTGTCGAACCAGGAGATCGCCGAGCGCGTGAACCTGTCGCCGAGCCCGTGCCTGCGGCGGATCCGGCGGCTCGAGGAAATCGGCGTGATCACCGGCTATGTCGCGCTGCTGAATCCGCAGAAGCTCGGGCTCGACCTGCTTGCCTACGTGAGCGTGCGGCTGGAGAAGCGCGGCGGCCTCGCGCCGGTCCGGGCCGACGAGACGTCGGCGCGTGCGGGCGCGACCCACGCGGAGCTGTTTCGCGCGGCCGTGCAGACGTGGCCGGAAGTGGTCGCGTGCCACGCGATGACCGGCGACATGGATTACCTGCTGCGCGTGCAGGTCGAGGACATGGCGCATTTCTCCCGCTTCGTGCAGGAGCATCTGCTGCATCATCCGTCGGTGATCGACGTGAAAACGAGCTTTTCGCTCGACTGCTTCAAGGAAACGACGGCGTTGCCGATTCGTTCGGTGCGCTAGCGCGGCGGGGAAGGAAGGGCGCCGGGCGTGCCGCAGGCGCGGCCCGGCTGGCCGACGTCATCGACGTCAGGCCGTCAGTGCGGCGGGCATCAGCGATTCGATGAACTTCGTCGTGCGGTGCGCCTGGCGCTTCATCGCGTAGTCGAACACCGCGGCCTGTTCCTGCAGCATCTCGGCGATGATCGTCGAGTGGTCGGCCGGCGGCAGCGACAGGTACGCATCGGCTTCGCCGTACGTGTACTCGATCCGCATTCCGGACTTCTTCGCGATGTGCATCATCGTCGCGTTACGCGACAGGCAGTGCATGTACAGCATCGTCACGTGCGTGTTGCGGCTGCGGATCGCCGCGCGCTCGAACAGCTTCGAGCCGACGCCGCGGCCGCGCGCGCTCTCGAGCACCGACACGCCGAATTCCGCCGTGCGCGCGTCGCCCTCGGCCGGCAGATAGGCCAGATGGCCGACGCCGATCAGTTCGAGGTCGTGGTCGAACACACCGAATACGGTATCGCGACCGAAATCGATCGTGCGGACATAGTTCTCGATCACGTGGTCGGGCACCATCTGGCCGAAGCGCAGCAGGCGGTCCTCTTCGTCGAGCGAGAGAAAGTGGGTGAGCATCTGCTCACGGTCTTTGGAAGCCAGTTCCCTGACGAGAACCGGCGCAGTACCGACCTTGCCGACAGCATCGGCACGGCCGTTGAATGGCGTGTTCATCGTGGGTTCCTCAGTGTGGGTGCACAAACGCGTTGTGCAATGCAACAGCATTTTACCCGAGCGGGGTTGGGGAAAACCCGCATTTGACGTTGTTTGTCCTGAGGGGAAATTCTAAACCTGCTTAGTTCATTCTGTATCTATTTGATTTTAAACAGATTTAAAATTCATCATATGAAATGCGCGGCGGGCTGTCGCAGTGTGCCCTCCGCGCAACGCATGCTGCTGCGCGGCAATCATGCGCCGGGCGACAGCCCGCGTTCCATCAGGTCGATCACCTGTTCGGCGAAGTCGCGGTAGCCGAGGCGGCCGCCCGGCTTGAGCCACGTGAACGTCCAGTTGATCATCCCGAACACCATCATCGTGACCGACGTCTGGTTTTCCTTGGAGATCCGGTCCGGATAGGCGCGCGCGAGCTGGCGCGCGAATGCCGCGACGATGTCGCGCTGGCGGTCGAGCACGATTTCGCGCTGCGCGTCCTCCAGGTACTTCACGTCGTTGAGCAGCGCGACGTGGCGGCTGTGCGACGTCTCGTACTCGGCGAGGAATGCGCGCACGAGTTCGGCGAACGCGTCGCGCTCGCTGAGGCCGCGCCGCTGGCTCGCGCCCTCGACCTCGGCGATGATCAGCATCAGCCGTTTCGTGTAGCGGTCGAGCAGGTCGAACAGGATCGCTTCCTTGCTCTCGTAATAGTGATAGAGCCGCGCCTTCGACGTGCCGCTCGCGGTCGCGAGATCGGACATCGACGTGCTCGGGTAGCTCGTCTGCGCGAATTTCTCTGCGGCCAGGTCGAGGATCTGCTCGCGCTGGGATTCGTGGTCGGGCGCTCGGGTTCGGGCCATGGTCGAATGCGGAAGATTAGCGGTGCGCGGCCGCGCGCACCTGCGTGGAAGAGAGGGCGTCGGGCGCGTCGTCCTGCAGGTCGAGCCGGCCGGCTGCCGCGAGCTCGCGGCAGCGCCACCAGGCGATCGAGTCGCTGACGAACAGCCCGCCGCGGTCGGCGGCGGCCATGATGCTGCCGACGAGGTGCCGCGCGGGCTGCCAGTCGGTTTCCGCGCGCGCGACGATCAGTGCGTCGAGATCGGCGTAGTGGCCGCTCTTGATCGTGTTGCTGACCCAATAACGCAGTTCGGCGTTCAGGTGCTTCGCTTCCTGCCATTCGAGCGCGAGGCGGCCGATGCGCAGGACCGAGACCGGCGCGGCCACCGGCCGCTTGCGCGCCAGTTCCGCGGGCGAGAACATCCCGGTCGCGCAGGCCTGGTCGGTGCGCGACAGCGCTGCGCGCTGCGCGGCGTCGAGGTCGGCGGCCGACAGCCGCACCTCGTTCAGGCGCTGCGGCGCGTTGCGCAGGTGATAGGCGACGCGGCGCAGCAGCAGCTTGTCGCCGACGCTCGGCGCGTGCCACACGACGACCTGGCCGGTCTCCGTCGCGAGCTGGTCGAGGCGTGCGATTTCGCCTTCGATTTCCGCGTTCCAGTCGGGAATCTGGTCGCCGAGCACGTGCTGCCAGAAGGCGGCGCGCGTGTCGGGCGTCTCGTCGACGCCCTTCAGCGGCCCGACCGCAAGATCGTCGAGCAAACCGACGACGCGCTCGTCGCGTCCGGCTTGCGCAAGGGCCTCGCGCAGCGACGCGGCGGCGGTGCCGCCCTGAATCACATGAATGGTACTCATCGGCCTGTCGTCAACAAAAGAAAACCGCCGGCGGCTGGGCGTTGCGACGTCCAGCCGGCCGGCGGCCCCTAGTGTAAGCGAGATGTGTGACGACGAGAAACCGGCGCGCCGCGCCGGTGCGACGCCGTTCAACGTTCGTCGAAGCTCACGACGACCTTGTCGCTGACCGGATGGCACTGGCACGTCAGCACGAAACCGTCCTTCACTTCGTGATCCTCGAGCGTGTAGTTCTTCTCCATCCGCACCTCGCCTTCGACCACCTTCGCGCGGCACGTGCAGCACACGCCGCCCTTGCACGCGTACGGCAGCGCGAGGCCCGCGCGCAGGCCCACGTCGAGCAGGCTCACGCCTTCGTACGGCAAGCGCAGCTTGCGTTTCTTGCCGTCGAGCACGATTTCGAGGTCGGCGGCCGGCGTCTGGTCGGTGATCTCGACGACCGGTGCGCCGGCCTGGGGCAGCGGCGTGCCGAAGCGCTCGACGTGCACCTTCGCCGGCGGCACGCCGGCCGCCTTCAGCGCGGCTTCGGCGGCGTCCATCATCGGCGCCGGGCCGCAGATGAACGCCTCGTCGATCGCGTCGGCCGGCGTCAGCGTGTCGAGGAATTCCGCGCATTTCGCCTGGTCGAGCACGCCGTTGAACAGCTCGACGTCCTGAAGATCGTCCGACAGCACGTGATAGAGGACGAAGCGGTTCATGTAGCGGTTCTTCAGGTCCTCGAGCTCCTCCGCGAACATGATCGCGTCGACGCTGCGGTTGCCGTAGATCAGCGTGAACGTGCTGCGCGGCTCGAGTTCGAGCGTCGTCTTCACGATCGCGAGCACCGGCGTGATCCCCGAGCCGCCGGAAAACGCGACGTACTGCTTGCCGTGGTCGGCGTTCAGGTGCGTGAAGAAGCGGCCGTCCGGCGTCATTACGTCGATCGTGTGGCCGGGCTTCAGCGTGTCGAACGCGAAGTTCGAGAAGCGGCCGCCGCGCACGCGCTTGATGCCGATGCGCAGTTCGCCATCACGGTCGTAGTCCGTCGTGCCGACGCAGATCGAATACGAGCGGCGCGTCTCCTCGCCGTCGATGTGAGTCTTCAGCGTGACGAACTGGCCCTGCGTGAAGCGGTATGCGTCGCGCAGCTCGGGCGGCACGTCGAACGAGACGGTCACGGCGTCGGCGGTCTCGGGCCGCACGTCGCGGATACGCAGCGGGTGAAATTGCGGGGTCGCCATATTCAGTAGGGTTTGAAGTAGTCGAAGGGTTCGCGGCAGTCGACGCAGCGATACAGCGCCTTGCAGGCCGTGGACGCGAATTGCGCGAGACGTTCGGTGCGCGCGGAGCCGCAGCGCGGGCAGGCGGGCGCCGCGACCGGCCGCGGCACGAAGCGCACGACGTTTTCCCGCGGCGCGGCGCTGCCGCACTGGCCGACCGGCGGCGCGATGCCGTACGCGCGCAGCTTGTCGCGCGCTTCCTGCGTGATCCAGTCGGTCGTCCACGCGGGGGCGAGCACGGTCTCGATCCGGTGCGGCGGCAGATCGGCGGCCTGCAGCGCGGCGGCGATGTCCTCGGCGATCTGCGACATCGCCGGGCAGCCCGAGTAGGTCGGCGTGATCACGACTTCGAGCCGGCCGTCGTCCGCGCGGCGGACGTCGCGCAGGATGCCGAGTTCGCGGATCGACACGACCGGGATCTCCGGATCGGGCACGGTTTCCAGCACGTCCCACGCGCGGGCGAGCAGCGGATCGTCGCGGTGCGCGGCGGGGGCGGCGTGGGCAGGGGCGGCGGTCTGGGCGGACATCGTCGGGCTCCGTGGCGTGCGCCGGTTACCAGCTCGCGCCGGGGTGCTGGCGCGCGAGGCTCTGCATTTCCGCGAGCAGGTAGCCCATGTGTTCGGAGTGCTCGCCCTGCTTGCCGGTCGTCACATGCTTCACCGGCGCCGGCAGTGCGAGCGTGGCCTCGGCGAGCGCGTCGTCTACGTCCGCGCGCCACGCGGCCTCGATCGCGGCCGGCGCCGGGCCGATGCCCGGTGCGACGATCGCGTCGTCGACAGCATCGGCGGCGAAGAATTCGCGCGTATACGGCATCAGGTAGTCGAGCGCGGCCTGCGCGCGGCGGTGCGATTCGTCGGTGCCGTCGCCGAGGCGCACGAGCCATTCGCGCGCATGCTGGACGTGATAGCGGGTTTCCTTCACCGATTTCGCGGCGATCGCGGCCAGTTGCGTGTCGGTCGACGTTTCCAGCGCGCTCCATACGTGCAGCATCAGCGCCGCGTACAGGAAGTTGCGCACGATCGTCACCGCGTAGTCCTTGTCGGCGTGTGCGGTGCCGGCGAGCGGGCCGTAGTGCGGCAGCTCGGCGAGCGTGAAGTTTGCGAATTCGCGCTCGGTGCGGAAGTACGCGTAGTCGTCCTCGGTCTTCGTCGCGCCGGTGAGCTGGCGCTCGAGCTCGGCCGCGTGCGTGTACAGCATGCGCGCCTGGCCGATGAGGTCGAGGCTCATGTTGGTGAGCGCAATGTCTTCCTCGAGGATCGGGCCGTGGCCGCACCATTCGGCGTTGCGCTGACCGAGGATCAGCGCGTTGTCCGCGAGGCGCAGCACGTAGGAGAGGTGTTCGGGCGTGATCGTCATGGCGCGGGCGTTACATGTGGTTGACTTCGTCGGGCAGCGTATAGAACGTCGGGTGACGGTAGATCTTGTCGCCCGCCGGCTCGAACAGTTCGGCCTTTTCGCTCGGATCCGACGCGGTGATCGCCGACGACGGCACCACCCAGATGCTCACGCCTTCCTGGCGGCGCGTGTAGACGTCGCGCGCCATGCGCAGCGCCATCGTCGCGTCGGCGGCGTGCAGGCTGCCGCAATGTTTGTGATCGAGGCCCTGCTTGCTGCGCACGAACACTTCCCAGATCGGCCATTCCTTGTTCATCGCTTTCTCCTGATTCCTGAATTCGAGGGTTGCCGCTCAGGCGGCGTGTTGTTCGGCGCGGGCGCGGCGCTTCGCTTCGTGCGCGAGCGCGGCTTCGCGCACCCAGGCGCCGTTCTCGTGTGCTTTCACGCGAGTCGCGAGGCGTTCCTTGTTGCACGGGCCGTCGCCGTTGACGACGCGCCAGAATTCGTCCCAGTCGATCGTGCCGTAGTCGTGGTGGCCGCGCGCCTCGTTCCATTTCAGGTCGGGGTCGGGCAACGTCACGCCGAGCACTTTCGCCTGGTCGACCGTCGCGTCGACGAATTTCTGGCGCAGATCGTCGTTCGAGATCCGCTTGATGCCCCATTTGGCGGACTGGCTGCTGTGGACCGAATCGGCGTCGCTCGGGCCGAACATCATCAGCACCGGCCACCACCAGCGGTCGACGGCCTGTTGGACCATCGCGCGCTGCGCGTCGCTGCCCTTCATCATCGACAGCAGCGCGTCGAAACCCTGGCGCTGGTGGAACGACTCTTCCTTGCACACGCGGATCATCGCGCGCGCGTACGGGCCGTACGTGCAGCGGCACAGCGGGATCTGGTTCATGATCGCGGCGCCATCGACGAGCCAGCCGATCACGCCGACGTCGGCCCAGGTCGGCGTCGGGTAGTTGAAGATGCTCGAGTATTTCGCCTTGCCGGCGTGCAGCGCGTCGATCAGCGCATCGCGCGAGACGCCGAGCGTTTCGGCCGCGCTATAAAGATAGAGGCCGTGGCCGGCTTCGTCCTGCACCTTCGCGAGCAGGATCGCCTTGCGCTTCAGGCTCGGCGCGCGCGAGATCCAGTTGCCTTCCGGCAGCATGCCGACGACTTCCGAATGCGCGTGCTGCGAGATCTGACGTACCAGCGTCTTGCGATACGCGTCGGGCATCCAGTCCTGCGGTTCGATCTTGCCGTCCGCGGCCATCACCGCATCGAACCGCGCCTGCTCGGGCGACTCGGCTGCGGCGTCGAGGGGCGCGACGTTGCCGGGGATGTCGAGGGATTGCGTGTACATGGCGAAGGCTCTCGTCCGGTTGAATGTGTGCGCAGTATAAACCAACCGACCGGTCGGTTAATAAATTTCTTGCAGATTTGCAGCGGGACTCGGGTAAACGAGGGACGTCGGGGCGCGATCAGGTCGCGCAACTGCGGCTCCGCACGTGGGGGCTCGCGTCTTCTGCGGCACAATGTCCGCTTTCCGATGAGGATTTTGCCGATGTCATTTCGAAGCAGTTTCGCCGCGGCCGTGCTGGGGGCGGCCGTTTTCGTGTCGCCGCTTGCGGCGTCGGCCGCGCCGGCCGGTTGGGTCGCCGCGTGGGCGACCGCGCTGCAGCCGATTCCCGATCTCGCCGCACCGCCGCCGCTCTACCGCGCACCCGACGTGGCCGGGCGGACCGTGCGCCAGATCGTCTACCCGACCGTGTCGGGGCGGGCCGCGCGGATTCGCGTGAGCAATGCATACGGTCGCGCGCCGCTGGTCGTCGAGGCAGCGAGCCTCGCGCGCGCCGGGGAAGGGGCGGCACTCGCCGGCGGCGCGGCGGTGCCGGTCCGGTTCGGCGGCAAGGCGTCGGTGACGCTCGCGCCGGGCCAGGCGCTCGAAAGCGATCCGGTGGCGATCGACATGACGGCCGCGCAGCCGTATGCGGTCAGTCTCCAGATGGGACCTAACCAGCGGATGACGGTCTGGCATCGCGTGTCGAACCAGTTCAACTATGTGTCCGCGCCGGGCGATCACGTGGGCGATCCGGGCGCCGGCGCGTTCCGCACCCGGTTTACGCAATACGCGTGGGTGACCGAGCTGGCCGTCGAGACGGGTTCCGCACGCGCCAGCGTCGCCGCGATCGGCGATTCGATCACCGACGGGCTGCGCTCCAGCGTGAACCGGAACCGTCGCTGGCCCGACGCGCTCGCACGCCGGCTGACGGCGTCGGGCGCCGATTCGATCGGCGTCGTGAATCTCGGCATCAGCGGGAACCGGCTGCTCAGCGATTCCGCGTGCTACGGCACGTCGCTGGCATCGCGGTTCGAGCGCGATGCGCTGTCGCGCTCGGGTGTGAAGGCGGCGATCGTGCTGATCGGGATCAACGACATCAACTTCGCGGCGATGCCGCCGCGCTCGGGGCTCGATTGCGATCACCCGCATACGCAGGTGACGGCCGCGTCGCTGATCGACGGCTATCGCCGGCTGATCGAGGCGGCGCACCGGCAGGGCGTGAAGGTCTTCGGCGCGACGCTCACGCCGGCAGCGTTGCCGGCGGGACGCGAAGCGATCCGGCTCGAGGTGAACCGGTGGATCCGCAGCGGCGGCGGGTTCGACGGCGTGGTGGACTTCGATGCGGTGCTGCGCGATCCGGTGCGCCCGAGCGTGCTGCAGCGCCGATACGATAGCGGCGACGGCATCCATCCGAGCGATGCGGGCTACACGGCGATGGCCGACGCGGTGCCGGTTGAGCAACTGCAGGCCGCGGTGGGCGGCAAGTGACGCGCTTCTATATATAGAGGGAAAGGTTGCCGACGGCCTGTGGGCCGACAGCGCGACATCGCTCGTCGAGCCCAAAGCCTCCGTGCGCGGCAGCGCACGGAGGCTTTTTCAAACTTTCTTCACAAAGGGCTTGCGCGGACGGGGGCGGATGCTTAGAATCACGCCTCTTTCGCGCTAACGGAAACACGGCGCGGGAGGAAGGGAAGCGGTGCTGTTGGGGTTCGG
>NZ_CADESR010000008.1:0-284336 GCF_902830285.1 Burkholderia sp. BCC0419 | reverse complement strand
ACGTCGGTCGACCAGCCGCTGTTCTCGGTGCTGTTCACGAATGCGCGGGACGGCATTGCCGTCGGCCTGTGGTCGCTGATGCTGCAGACGCATGACGGCGGCAAGACGTGGGCGCGTACGACGCTGCCGAAACCGCCGGGCGGCGGCAAGGCCGACCGCAATCTCTATCACGTGTTTTCCGATCCCGCCCATGCGCTCTACGTCGTGTCCGAGCAGGGAATGGTCCTCAAGTCGGCCGACGACGGCGCGAACTGGACCTATCTGCCGACGGGCGGCAAGGGCACGTTGTGGTCGGGCGTCGCGATGCCGGACGGCCGGATCGTGGTCGGCGGGCTGCTCGGCAGCCTGTTCGAGAGCCACGACGGCGGCACGACGTGGACCGCGCAGCCCACCGGCACGCGCAGCTCGATCACCGATCTCGTCGCGACCGGCGGCGGGCTGGTGGGCGTCGGGCTCGACGGACTGACGTTCACGCAGCGCGTCGCGGGCGGCCCGTTCGAAGTCGTGCAGCGCGCGGATCGCGCGACGCTCACCGCCGCACTGATCGACGCGCGCGGCAAACCGGTGCTGTTTTCGCAGGATGGTGTACTGACCGGGCTTTGAGCAGGCTTTTGATTCTGGTCCAGGCGCATCAGGCGCCCTGGCCATACCAGAAGAGTGAAAAAGAAAATGAAGGACGATATGGCATCGAGTGCAATGCCGAAAAAACAATCGGATGTACCGACCCGGCGTCAATTCCTGCACATGGCGGCTGTGGGCGCCGCATCGCTGGTGGCGGGCAAGGTATCGATGGCTGAAGGTGCTGTCACGGCATCGGCGGATCAAAGCATCCTGGACGTCGCCATCATCGGTGCCGGGCTGGCGGGGCTGACGGCCGCGCGTGACTTGAAGCGCGCCGGATGCGAATCGTTCATCGTGTTGGAGGCGCGCAACCGCGTCGGCGGACGCACATACAACCATGACCTTGGAAACGGTGTGGTGTCGGAAGCCGGCGGTCAGTGGATCGGCCCCGGCCAGACGGCCATTGCCGATCTGGCACGCGAGCTTGAAGTCGATACCTTCCCGACCTTCTACGCGGGCAAGACCACGGTGCTGGCTGGTGATGTCAGGGTGACGCAGGATTTTCACGGTGGCATCGGCACTGACGATGCGATCGGCGCAAAGCTCGGAGAACTCGCGCGCGGCGTGCCTTCCGATGCACCGTGGAGAGCGAAGGATGCGGCCGAGCTCGACAAGCTGACATACGGTGACTGGCTGTTGAAACAAGGCTTGAAGTACGACGATGGATATTTCATGGGCCTGGCCGCGAAGCTGACGACGGGCGGTGCCCCCGCACAGCTTGGGCTGCTGTTCTATCTGTCGATGATCAATAGCGCGAGCAACAGCCTGGACCAGCTCGAATCGACCAAGGGGGGGGCCCAGGAAACGCGCTTCGTAGGCGGCTCACAGATCCTCAGCATCAAGATGGCGAAGGGCCTGGGCGACAAGGTCCGGCTGGCCTGCCCGGTACGCAAGATCGCCGGCTGGAATCGTGACGTTGTCGAGGTCCACACCGACCAGGGTGTGGTGCGCGCGCGCCGTGTCATCATTGCGATGAATCCGGCGCTGTGCAACCAGGTCGTCTACGATCCTCCGTTGCCCGAAGGGCGCACGCAATTGCAGCGGCGCTGGCCCGCGAACGCGCCGATGCGCAAGACGGTGCATGTCTACGAGAAGCCGTTCTGGCGGGACGACGGCCTGAATGGCCAGATCTTCCAGGTCGGTGGCCCCGTCTCCATGGCGTATGACAACTCGCCTCCCGACTTGTCGGTTGGCATCATCAGCGCATTCGTGCCGCCGGCTTCGCTGCCAAGTCATCCCAAGGCGGCAGAGCAGATGCTATCGGCGATTTACGCCAAGGCATTCGGAGACAAGGCGCTGCACCCGAAGCAGTTCCACGACCAGGACTGGGGCAAAGTCGATCCGTGGACGCTGCAATGCATTCATCCTTTGCCGCCCGGCTTTCTGACGACGTGGGGGAAGTTCCTTCATCCGTCGATCGGCAAGCTGATATGGTCGGGTACCGAGACGGCCGACATCTGGGCCGGCGCGATGGACGGTGCGGTGCGCTCCGGTCACCGTGCCGCGTTGCAAGCACTGGCGGCTCTGGCCCATCAAGGCGAGGTGGCGTAAATGCAGCGGACCTTATTCATGGTCACCATCGTGGCAGTTGCGGCGGCGGTCGGCGCGGGCGTCCTCTACGGACGCGATTTGACGAATGGCATGCGCTATGAAAAGGCCATGACCCATATCGGCGACGCAAGCAAGGCCAACGCCGGCCCGTGGCCGCAGCCGCAGGAGACTTGCTTCGTCTGTCACGGCCCACAGGGCCAGTCGCTCAACGCTTGGTATCCGGCGCTGTCGGGCCAGCCCAAGGCCTATATCGCAGCCCAGTTGCGCGCGTTTGCCAATGACCAGCGGCCCAACCCATACATGGGACCGCTCGCAAAAGGCCTCACCGATGCGCAGATCGACGCTTTCGCAACCTATTTCGCGCAGCAGACGCCAGCCCGAAACGAGGATGTCCCGGCCGATGCAAAGCTCGAAACGCGCGGGCTGGCGTTGGTCCAAGCCCGAAGTTGCCAGGCGTGCCACGGCGCGAACCTGATGGGCAAGGACTCGGCGGCACGTCTGGCAGGACAGGGGCGAGACTATCTCGCGAAGCAGCTAGCGGAGTTCAAGGCGGGCGCACGCAAGGACCCGACCGCCGCCATGAACAGCATCGCTGCAACACTGTCGAGCGAAGACATTTCCGCAGTTGCCCACTACCTGGCCGGCGTGTCGCCGGTCCGGGAGGGCATCGCTGCTCGCTGATTTGCCGGGAGGGGCTGAGATGTTCGCGCCTGGCGCACTGCGAGGGCGCCGCAGGCACGCCACCTAGATGAGGCGTTCTGCCCCAATCAATCGGATGCCGTGTCGCTTGTGGCAAGGTGTCCGCGGGCGATGCGAGGCGTGATCGCTATCATCAGATCCACTACGCGGTTCATGCTCACACCTTGCGCTTGTGCGCCAAACCTCAGAAGTGACACACCATCCATCAGTGCTGCGATAAGTGTCGCGCGAGCGAGGCATTCGCGCGCGGTCGCCGACGAATCAATCTCACGGATGAGATCAGCGTAACTTACCCGGTAGGCGGCATAGACGCCTACCACGATTTCACGCGTGATGTCCGAATGCTGGGCTAGCGCAAACATCTCTGCCCAGAGTCGATACACTGCAGGATCCGCAGCTTCCGCAGCGACGGACGCGGCGATATCGCACAGACGTTCTACAGCAGGTTTGCCACTCGGCTTGCCGACCTCCGCGTAGTTGTCCAGATACGCCTGCGTCAGCGCGCCAATTGTCGAGCGGAGCAGGTCATCATGGGTCGGGAAGTAGTTTTGGAGCGCGGACGGCAGGATGCCAAGCTCTCTCGCCACCCGCGCCAGCGAGAAGTTCGCATAGCCTTCTGCCGCGAGCAGGTTGCCGGCGGTAGAGATAATCTCGTTGATCTTGGTTTCTCTACGCTTTCCCTGCGCCGTCGGTCGGTAATGGAAGGCATCCTGAGCCGTATGCTGCACCCGCAGATCCAGCAGTTCTGGCGGGAACCGTCCCCCCCCCACAAAGATGCCTCCTTCGGTATCGCCACAGCCGTGAGCGGTACGAACCAGCGCTTCGCTTTCCAGCATCTCTGTGGGCGCGTTCACCACCATCTTGACGGTGCGTTTCGTCACACGAACGAACTCGATATAGTCCTTTCCGAGGTAATCGCCGTGGGAGGCGAATATAGTCATGCCGTCGATCTGGGCGACGATCACAGCCGCACGCACCAGGCATTCTTCGTCGGTCAGCGTCGGATGGAGTTCCGACAATAACTTCGCAAGGATCCCTCGAAATCGCACCTGAACCTCGTTCAGCAACTCAGTGGCATAGGCTTCATGTGAGGCGAACGCCATGAGTTCCACCATGAACTTCGGCAGATCGGTCTCGTTGATGGTCTGGAAAATATGGTTGACCAGCGCAGTGCAACGCTGCGCTGCACCGGTGCCCGGGCGACTCGCGATCGCAGTGTAGTCCGCCATGACCTGGCTAATGTATGCCCGCAGCGCCGTGCTCAGCAATTCATCTTTCGTTCGAAAGTAGTACTGCAGATTTCCGTGTGTGATGCCCATGCGATCCGCCACGCGGCGAGTCGCGAATCCGGCATAGCCATCCTCCTGAAATACCTGGCGCGCAGTACCAAGAATCTCCCGGATACGCCGCTCCCGATTTCGTCGCGTTGACGGCTGCTTGGTTTCTTCGGAATGGTCAGGGTTGCTTTGCTTGACCGCGCCATTTTGCACGTTGGCTCTCCTATCACATCAAAAGTCAGTCCGAATTATAGGCCGATACGATGGAAGAGGGAAACGCAGCTCCGATTTTCCGTGCTTGGGCGCGTACATAGTGGGTGCCCTTGACCGGAGGTGCGCCCAGGAAGTCCGGCTTTCGGCCGACGTTCCGTGGCGCAGTCCTTCGGAAGACCAGTGTCCATCCCGGTTACATACGTACTGAACGCTTCCGCAGCTCGCCAGCCGGTCTCCTGCAACACGCGGAACCGCGTCGATTCGACATCGTTCGTGCCGGGCTTGGTTGGTGTTTTCCCTATCTCAAGCGCCTTGATTATAGGCCGCATCGCCGCTAATATTTGGCCATTCAGATGTACTTTGTAGGCCGAACAAACGTTATATGTGGCGACGAATGCTGGATGGGATGCTCCTTCGATCTCGAGATCGAGCAGGCATACCGCACCGGCTTCGGGCGACTGACGCACAGCTTCCCGCATCGATTCACGTTCGATCAACCCGATCTTCAACAACAGAGGTATCAGGAGACAACCATGGCAAAGCACCCCGTCGTCGTCTATGGCGCAAGCGGTTACACCGGCATGTTGATCATGGACTGGCTGATCGACCAGAACATCCCGTTCACCGCCATCGCTCGGAATGCAGGCCGGGCGAAGGAGATGATGGCGCAGCGTGTCGTGCGCCTCGAGTCGGCCAAATACGAAATCCTCGAAGTGGAACACAACGTGGATTCGCTCGCGAAGGCATTCAGTGGCGCAAAGGTCGTGTGCAATACCGTTGGTCCGTTCTTCAATTTCGGGCTGGTTGCGGTGGAGGCGGCACTCAAGGCAGGGTGCCATTACCTTGATACCACCGGCGAGCAGCACTACATCCGTCAGGTGCGCGATCGGTTTGGCGAGCAGTTCCGTCAGGCCGGGTTGCTAGCGTCGCCGTCGAACGCGTATATGTACACGTTCGCTGAAATTGCGGCCGAACTGGCGCTCGAGACGCCGGGTGTCGATGCGCTGGAGACCGCGACCCTGGCGCGCGGACTGCGTGGCGCCGGTGCTGGTGTGAGCGTGGGCTCCGCAGCCACCATCTTCGAAAGCTATCGCCAGGAATCCTGCTATCTGTGGGAAAAGGAACTGGTGCCGCACGAGAAGCACGCTTCGTTCTCCGTCGTCTCCCCCGATTTCCTGCAGCCGGTATTCGCTCTGCCGTGGGGTGGCACTTCGCTGCCGGTGTACTTCCGCGACGATTCGCGCGTGCGCAGCTGCATCTCGAGCGTTGGCTTCTACGACAACAACGCGATGCGAATGGTCCATGAGCTCGGCCAAAAGTGGGATGCCGAGTACGCGCACCTGCCGCGCGAGCAGCAGGACGCGGTGCTGGCCAAGCTTGTCGATTCGACTACGCCGATCATGCCGCCGCGCGAGCGCACGTCGTCTCACCGTACCGTTGACTTTGCAATTGGCCGGGGTCAGCTCGCTGCGGTGCGCGCGACCGTGCACGGGATCACGCCGTATATCTCGACGGGTGCTATTCAGGCCGCCGGCGCGATCAAGCTGATCGACGGTGACACCGCCAAGGTTGGGTTCGCGTCCGGCTCGAAGGCGTTCGGGCATCGCTACCTGCTCGGTTTCCTTGAGCAGCGCGGCTTGGCGCGCGCCACGATCTCGCAGCTGTAATCAAATCGTCATGGGGCTCTGACTTGAACGTCAGTCCGTGGCAGGACACACGAAGCACGCCCCGGATGCTATCTCGGGGCGGCACCGAACATCAATTTCGACCCGTATGCGGCAGGCAGGAGCCGTTCCGTCATCGACCTGGTACGGCTCCAGAGGAATACGAAAATGGCAATCATTGATTTTTTCGACCGAGGGTGGCGCATCAATCCCGACGGCATTGCTTATATCCAGGGCGAACGCAGCTTTTCGTACCAGGAGATCGGCGAGCTTTCGTGCCGCATCGCCAACGGGCTGCTGGCTGCCGGGTTCGAAAAGGAAGCCAAGGCAGCGGTGTGGGCGGACAACGACGTAATGGGGTGGGGCTGCGCACTCGGCATGTGGCGCGCCGGCATGGTGTACATCCCCGTCAACGGGCGTAACGCGGCGGCCGAGAACCAATACGTACTGGACGCTTTCGACTGTGAAGCGCTGTTCTTCACCCAGGCGTTTGCTCCGATTCTGGAAGAACTGCGGTTCAGCCTGCCCAAGATCAAGCTGTGGGTGTGCGTTGACGCTGAACTCCCGTGGGCACCGTCGCTCGCCACCTGGAGCGACGGTCACCCGACCACCATGCCGCGCGTCGAGTACGACATGGACGATATCGTCACATTGTCGGCAACGGGTGGTACCACGGGTGCCCCGAAGGGCGTCATGAACACGCACCGTGCGTTCCAGACGTACTTCGCACAATTCATGATCGCGTTCCCATATGGAACGCAGCGCCCGGTGAATCTTGCCGCTGCGCCCATGACGCATACCGCGGGGATGATGTCGCTGCCGTGTACCGCACGCGGGGGCACGGTGGTCGTGCTCCCGAAACCGGATCCCGCGCTGCTGCTCGCCGCCATTGCCAAGCATCGCGTCACCGAGTTTTTCTTGCCCCCCACGGTTATCTATCGCCTGCTCGACATCCCGGGCATCGATCAGCAGGATTTCTCGTCGCTCAAGTATTTCCTGTACGGCGCCGCACCGATGTCGGTGGAGAAGCTCAAGCGCGCCATCGAAGTATTCGGTCCGGTCATGGCCGGCGGTTACGGGCAGACCGAGGCCGCGGCATCGATCGCCAACATGGCGCCCGCCGAGCATTTCGTCGACGGCAAGATCGCGTCCGATGAACGGCTCTCGTCGGTGGGCCGACCGAACCCGCTGATCCGAGTCGAGATCATGAACGATCAGGGCGAGGCGCTGCCGCAAGGCGAGACCGGTGAAATCTGCGTGCGCGGCGACCTCATCATGAAGGGCTACTACAAGGCGCCGGACAAGACCGCCGAGACCATCGTCGACGGCTGGTTGCATACGGGCGACATAGGCCACCTCGACGCCGACGGCTACCTGCACATCACCGACCGCAAGAAGGACATGATCATCAGCGGCGGCTTCAACGTCTATCCGAGTGAAGTCGAGCAGGTGATCTGGGCGCACCCGGCGGTGCAGGACTGCGCGGTGATCGGCGTGCCCGACGACAAGTGGGGCGAGGCCGTGAAGGCAGTGGTGGAGCTCAACGCGGGCCACACCGTGAGCGCCGACGAACTGGTTGCGCTGTGCAAGGAAAAGCTCGGTTCGGTCAAGGCGCCGAAGAGCGTGGACTTTGTCGGCGCACTGCCGCGCAGCACGATCGGCAAGGTGTTGAAGAAAGACTTGCGCGAGCAGTACTGGCAAGGTCAGCAACGCAAAATCTGAGACGAGCGATAGACGAATGAGCAACATCTACATTGCCGGCATCGCCATGACGGTGTTCGGCCGTCACCTCGAGCGCACAATCGACGACCTCGCTGGCGACGCGCTGCGCGGTGCGCTCCAGGACGCAGGCTGCAACGCCGATGCGATCGGTGCGGCCTACTATGGCGGCATTACCAATGGTCCGTTGCAAGGTCAACTGTCGATTCCAGGACAGGTTGTGTTCAGCAAGATCGGTCTGGAAGGCATTCCGGTTTTCAACGTCGAGAACGCCTGTGCGTCCGGCAGCACCGCCGTGCACCTGGCTGCGCAAAGCCTGAAAGCGGGCGTATGCGATGTGGCATTGGCCATCGGCGCGGAAAAGATGAACGTGCCGGACAAGGCGAAATCCTTCGCGCTGTTCGAGGGCGGGTGGGACGTGTCGCGTGTCGAGGAAAACTTTGCCCACCTGATGAGGATGGGCGAGGGCGTTGAGCCGCCACCCGGCTCGGAATCCGACCGGCCCTACAGCCGCTTCATGTCGGTCTACGCGGCGATGTGCCGCTATCACATGAAGACCTACGGCACGACGCAGCGTCAGATCGCTGCGGTCTCGGCAAAGAACCACGGACACTCGGTGCACAACCCGCTTTCGCAATTCCGCAAGCCGTTCACGATCGACGAGGTACTCGCGGCGCCGCCGATCACCTATCCGATCACACTGCCGATGTGCGCGCCGGTGACGGACGGGGCTGCCGCGGCCATCCTCTGCACGGAAGAGGGCCTGCGCCGCATCGGTGCCGATCGCAAGCGTTGCATCCGGATCGCGGCAAGTGTGATCCGCAGCTTCACGCATCGGCGCATCGAAGAGCCGGAAAAACACATCGGTCGCTTGGCGGCCCTACAGGCATACGAGCAGGCTGGGCTGGGCCCCGAGGACATGGATGTAGCCGAGGTCCACGATGCCTCGGCCATGGGCGAAATCATCCAGGCCGAAAACCTCGGGTTGGTCGCGCTCGGTCAAGGTGGCCCCGCTGCCGAACGAGGCGATTTCACGATCGGTGGACGTATGCCCATCAATACGTCCGGTGGTCTCGAATCGAAGGGGCATCCGATCGGCGCGACCGGCATCGGTCAACTCTATGAACTGGTCACGCAATTGCGCGGGGAGGCCGGTGCACGCCAGGTGCTCGGCGCGCGGCATGCGATTCAGGAAAACGGGGGAGGCTTCCAGGGAATCGAAGAAGCAGCGCTTGCCGTTCATATTTTGAGTAAAGATTGACGGAGTTTGAAATGAGCAAGTGCGTCGATACCAAGCAGACGGGGCAGGCCGGTCAATCCGGACTGACAAGGCGTACTTTCGTAAAAGGTGCAGTAGCGACCGCCGTTGTCGTCCCGGCCGCCGCTGCCATGCAGAGTGCGCTCACGGCGCCGCGGGAGGACGCCAAAGAAGTCGCCGACCTCGAAAAGTATCGGGCGCTGGGTGGATGGGTCGAGAAGCCCGATGACATGCAACCCGCGCTTGCGGGCGATGTCAGCGCGGATGTGATCGTCGTGGGCGCTGGCTTCGCGGGCCTTTCCGCTGCACTGGAACTTGCCAGGCAGGGGGCGAAAGTGATCGTCCTCGAGCGTGAGTTTGCCGGCTTTGGCGCAAGTGGGCGCAATGCCGGTTATCTGGGCGGTGCCATCGCGCTTGAATACGATCTGTTCCTCAAGGATGTCGGCAAAGAACGCGCGCAGGAGATCGTCCGCTACTACGAAGATGCCGTCCCCTTCGTTGAAGGCAAGCTCAAGGAGCACGGCATCGACTGCGACTACAACCCGTCCGGGTTGATTCGCGCGGGCATTGACTCGTCACAAGAAAAAAAAGTACGCGAGGGCGTACAGGCGAGCGCGGAGTTTGGTGTCCAGTCAGCGTTTCTGGACGAGGCTCAGATGCGGGCACGAGGCATTCCCCCGGCGTTCCTGTTTGGCGAGTACACACCGCGCGGCGGCACGCTCCACCCGGGCAAGTACGTGATGGGGTTGCGGCGTGCTGCACTTCGGGCGGGTGTGAAGCTCTACGAGAACACACCGCTGCTGTCCTATACGGAAGGGCCTGTGATTCAGGTGAAAACGCCACACGGTACCGCAAGCGCTCCAGTGCTGATGCTCGCCACGAACGCCTATACCCCGCAACTCGGCCTGCTTGCGGACAAGGTGGTGCCCTTGCGGGTATCAGCCATGGAGACTGAACCGCTTTCCGCGGCACAACTGAAATTGTTGGGCTGGGCGCGACGCGAAGGCATCATGACTGCACATTGGGTCATGGAAAGCCATCGGGTGACAGCGCAAAACACGCTGCTGGTGACCACCAAGCGACTCAACTATCCGTACGGATCGAAGACGCCGAACGTACCTGACTACGATCAGTACCGTGAGCTGAGGATCGCCATGCGCGATCGTTTCCCGACCTTGAAGGATGTTGCGGTGCGGGCATGTTGGAGCGGCTACATCAGCTTCGCCAACGATGCGCTCCCTGTGGTCGGCACGACCGGATCGAACCAGAACATTTACTACTCCGCCGGGTGTTCGGGGCATGGTGTGGCGGCCCAATCCATGGTCGGCCACATGATTGCCCAACGGATTCTCGGTACCGAGCCGCCGCTGCTCACAGCGGTGCGCCATGAGTCGCCCTCGACGCTTCCCGAACCATTTCGATGGTGTGCCATGAAAGGGGCGCTGGCTGGCGCGGCCATTATGGACGACTGGGTAAACAGTAAGGTGAGAGGCGCCAAGGCATAAAGGCAAGCGCTTTTTGACTGCAAAAGGAAAGGAGGAGCACAACATGATTCGCCTGAAGAAAAACGTGGAGTTGCCAGCGGCCGGGCTGACCGGTTTCGAGACGCCGCTGAGTGAAGAGGAAAGTGCGATCCAGAGCAGCGTCCACCGCTTTGCGCGCGACGTGCTTCGTCCGATTGGCCGCGAGCTCGACCGCATGACGCCGGAAGATGTGATTGCCGCTGGGTCGCCATACTGGACGGCCATGATCGAGAGCGCAAAGCTCGGGCTCGACCCGCAATTGATTGCGCAATTCCCGCCGGAGATGGGTGTGCGGATCGAGTCGATTATCGGCGAAGAGCTCGGCTGGGGGGACTCCGGTCTGGCGGTTTCGCTCGGCGTTGCGGGCATGCCGTTGATGATGGCTCAATCGGCCGGCAATCAGGAACTGATCGACATGTGTACCGGCAAGATCGGCTGCTGGGCGAATACGCAGCCCGATCGCGGTTCTGACGGGGCGATTCTCTACCGCGAAGAGATCAGCGCGCACGGCAAGCAGCCGGTCGGGAACGTCCACGCCAAGGTCGGTGCAGACGAGATCATCATCAACGGGCAGTACTCGTCGTGGGTGTCGAACGGATCGGTGGCACAGGTCGCGCTCGCCTACATGGCAGCGGACTATGGGGATGGTTTCTACGGTACCGGGGAGAACGCTGCCCAGACGAACGGTATTGGCATGATCATTCCGCTCGATCTGCCAGGCATCTCGCGAGGCAAGCCGCTGGACAAGATCGGTCAGCGTGCGCTGCCGCAGGGCGAGATCTTCTTCGACAACGTCAGGGTTCCGAAGCGTTTCGCCATTGCGATGAAGGATGAATACCTCGGAAACCTGACCTCGACGTGGTCATTCGGCGGAACGCATATGTGCCAGGTCTTTACCGGCGTGGCTCGCGCCGCGTTCGAAATGGCGCTGGCCTATTGCCACGAACGCAAGCAGGGCGGCGGCTTCCTCATCGAGCACCAAATGACGCAACTGCGCCTGGGCGACATGCTGCGCCGGCTGGAGATGGCACGCGCCATTGCCCGTCGCAGTCTCGCGTTCGCGCGGATGTCGCCGCAAACCCATCCCTACGCGACTGCGCAGGCCAAGGTCAGCGTGACTGAGGAAGCCATGAAGATCACGCACGAGGCATTCCAGCTCTTCGGCGGCAACGGGACCACGCGCGAGTATCCGATCGAGAAGCTCTTCCGCGACGTCCGGTCCGCGTTGATCGAGGATGGCGAAAACTACCACCTCACGATGCGCCTTGGCGTGCTCGCAAGCCGGCTCTATCAGAACGGCTGGACGAAGGAATAAGCGAGACGCGCTGTCGCTCTCGGGTTGGAGTGGGCGGCGCATCTCTGGATTGCGCGACGGGCAGCGGTCGAGCACTTCGGTCGGCTTTTTTGAGAGGCCGGTGTAATACGACGCTGTATTTGAACAGTGTGGCGACCATGCCCGACGATTCCAGTCATTGAGCATGGCACGAAATGAGGATTCCAGTGAGGAGGTCATGATGAATATGATTAGCATTTCGAAATATATTTCGATTGCGGTTCTGTTGGCTTCCGCGGCTGGTGTTGCGCAAGCCCGTGGAGGCGGGGTATCTCGTCCTGACCGCTCGATTCCGCATTCGTTGGCCTTGTCCAGTGAGAATTCGGCCGAGTCGGACGCAGTGACCGCGACAGAAAACGTGAGCAAGGCTCAAGCTGCAAGCTCTGGTCCGGTATCCGGAAAGACCCGGGCTCAAGTGCAAGCGGAAATCCTGCAGGCAGGAGAGGCGGGGATGCTTCCGTCGCGTGGTTTCGACTACCCGCCGAACGCGGACACGATTTCACGGAATCGCGCGCGATATCTGCGACTCGAGCAGGCGTGGAAAGACGACGGAGTGCTTCCTGGCGCGAGCCAGTAAGCAGCGTCGAGGATTGAATCAGGAGACGAAATGAAAGTGCTGGTAGCGGTGAAGCGTGTCGTTGATGCGAATGTGAAAGTTCGCGTCAAGGCTGACGGATCGGGAGTCGATTTGGCGAACGTGAAGATGAGCATCAATCCGTTCGACGAAATCGCGGTCGAGGAGGCGGTGCGGCTGAAGGAGGCCGGCGTCGCGACTGAGGTGATTGTCGCTTCGTGTGGCGCGAGCACATGCCAAGAGACATTGCGCACGGCGCTGGCGATCGGCGCGGATCGCGCGATCCTCGTCGAATCGAACGACAGCGTCGAGCCGCTGGCCGTCGCGAAGATCCTGAAGGCGCTGGTCGACAAGGAACAGCCGCAACTGGTGATCCTCGGCAAGCAGGCGATCGACGACGATTCGAACCAGACGGGCCAGATGCTGGCCGCGCTGGCCGGCCTGCCGCAAGCGACGTTCGCGTCGAAGGTAACGGTGGCCGACGGCAAGGCCACGGTCGCACGTGAAGTCGACGGTGGCGCGGAAACGCTGTCGCTTCAACTGCCCGCAGTTGTCACCACGGACCTGCGCCTGAACGAGCCGCGCTACGTGACGCTGCCGAACATCATGAAGGCGAAGAAGAAGCCGCTGGAAACCGTGAAGCCGGAAGACCTCGGTGTGGACGTCGCGCCGCGTCTGAAGACGCTGAAGGTGGTCGAGCCGCCGAAGCGCGCGGCCGGCGTGAAGGTGCCGGACGTGAAGACGCTGGTCGAGAAGCTGAAGACCGAAGCCAAGGTTCTGTAAGAGGGAGCGGAAAGAAATGACGATTCTGGTGATTGCAGAACACGACAACGCGTCGATCAAGGCCGCGACGCTGAATACGGTGGCGGCGGCCGCGAAGATCGGCGGCGATATCCACGTGCTGGTCGCGGGCCACAACGCGCAAGCGGTTGCCGACGCGGCAGCAAAAATCGCAGGTGTGTCGAAGGTGCTGCTGGCCGACGCGCCGCAACTGGCCGAAGGCCTGGCGGAAAACGTCGAAGCGACCACGCTGAACATCGCGAAGGACTACTCGCACATCCTCGCGCCGGCCACCGCCTACGGCAAGAACATCGCGCCGCGCATCGCCGCGAAGCTGGACGTCGCGCAGATCTCGGACATCACGGCGGTCGATTCGGCCGACACGTTCGAGCGCCCGATCTACGCGGGCAACGCGATCGCAACCGTGCAGTCGAGCGATCCGATCAAGGTCATCACGGTGCGTGCGACGGGTTTCGATCCGGTCGCAGCGGAAGGCGGCAGCGCGTCGGTCGACAAGATCGAAGCGGCGGCCGACGCAGGCAAGTCGCAGTTCGTGAGCCGTGAAGTGACGAAGCTGGACCGCCCGGAACTGACGTCGGCCAGCATCATCGTGTCGGGCGGCCGCGGTCTGGGCAGCGGCGAGAACTATACGAAGGTGCTGGAGCCACTGGCCGACAAGCTGTCGGCAGCACTCGGCGCCTCGCGCGCGGCAGTCGACGCCGGCTACGTGCCGAACGACTACCAGGTCGGCCAGACCGGCAAGATCGTCGCACCGCAGCTGTACATCGCGGTCGGCATCTCGGGTGCGATCCAGCATCTGGCCGGCATGAAGGATTCGAAGGTGATCGTCGCGATCAACAAGGATCCGGAAGCGCCGATCTTCAGCGTAGCCGACTATGGCCTCGTCGGCGATCTGTTCACGCTCGTGCCGGAGTTGACGTCGTCAATTTGAGCGGGCAAGCGCAGTTCGATCCGCCCTTGCCCGAAAAGCGTGCGGCCCTGCAGGGCGCCTGGCCCGCGCATTCCCCCGCGCGGAAGACGGCCATGGTTTATCGCCGCCCGTTCTGGCGTGACCACCTAGCACAACTCTCAAACGTATCTCAACACAGGATTGAATATGACTACCCTGATCGTGAACTACCCAAGCACGGAAGGTGCGACCTTTGACCGTGAGTATTACCTTTCGAAGCATGCTCCCCTTGTCGGCTCGGCGTGGAGCGAGTTCGGTCTGCAATCGGCCGAAGTCCTGTTTCCATCAACGAAAGCACAACCCTTCGCATGCGTCGCGATACTGCGTTTCAACGATCAGGCCGGGATCAATATGGCCCTGTCTTCCGCCAAAACTGCCGAGGTAATGGGTGACATGAAAAACTTCACCACTATCACCCCGACGATTTTCTGCGCGGACGATTGACAGATCGCTCGGCTGGCCTGACTTCGTCATTACCGTCGGGCGAAAAATAGAATTGTCCGATGACACTATTGATTGGAATTCCTCTAGAAGCTGCCGCCGGCGAACGGCGCGTTGCGACCGTGCCCGAAGTGGTCGAGAAGCTGATCAAGCTGGGGTTTTCGGTCGCCGTCCAAAGCGGAGCTGGTGCCGGCGCGAATTTTGACGACGATGCGTACCGCGCAGCCGGCGCGAGCATCGCCGCAACGGTAGCCGAGCTCTGGTCCGGCAGCGACATCGTGTTCAAGGTCCGCCCGCCGAGCGCTGACGAAGTCGCGCTGCTGCGCGAAGGCGGCACGCTGATCGGCTTCGTCTGGCCGGCGCAGAACCCCGAGCTGATGCAGCAACTGGCGGCGAAGCGCGCCACGGTGCTCGTGATCGATTCGCTGCCGCGCACGTTGTCGCGCGCGCAGAAGATGGACGCGCTCACGTCGATGGCCGGCATCAGCGGCTACCGTGCGGTGATCGAGGCCGCACACGCGTTCGGCCGCTTCCTGAACGGTCAGGTCACGGCGGCCGGCAAGGTTCCGCCGGCCAAGGTCTTCATCGCCGGTGCCGGCGTGGCCGGTCTGGCCACGCAATCGGCCGACCAGTCGCCGGATCTGCCGCGTCGTCAGCCCGAGTCGCTCGGCCGCGCGCCACGGCTGAAGCTTGCCGTCCGCGACGTCCTGAATGACCTTGAATCGGTCCAGCTCGCGCATCGTCATCGTGATCCGTTCCGTTGCAGCCATCGCAGCCTCCGGCGCCGGGAAACCGGCAGCCGGACAGCTTACGCGGCCCGAAAGCGGACATTTCTATGTAGCGGAAACGCGACATCTGAACTTGGGACCTACACATGAATCATCGATAATTACCGTTATGTAAAATTAAAGTCGCTAGCCATGACGGCCTCACAAATCAAACCCCAAAGAACGCCAACCCCGCCACCACGATACCAATCGCGGCCACGCCGATCGACAGCCCCTGCATCCATGACCGCCGCGTGAGGATCGTGATAGCCGCAAGTGCGATCGAGATCTGGATGACGGTCGTCGCCTGGGACCATCGATGGTGTCGGTGCATCCGCGCCTCGCTCGCCGCGTTGTTCTTCTCGACTTCCTTTTCGAGCACCTCGGCACGTGCCCGGATCGGTTCCTTATCGGCGCGGTATCTCGCGGCGTCCGTCTCGAACCGCTTTCGCTGCGGCGATGTTTCCGGGCTCAACGCCGCACCGAGTTCGGCGAGGTTCTGCTTATCACCCTTCGCTTGATAGTAGGCCCACTGGTTCGCAGCCTCGGTTTTCCGGATCGCGGCGTCATTCTTGTAGAGCAGCGCGAGGCTCTCCTCGGCACCGCTCTGATAGGCAGATATCGCGCCGAAGCAGGCAAGCACGGCTGTCAGCACCGCGATGCGCGACGTACCTTGATCGCCACCGTGAGCCGCATGATGTTCGACCGCATGGTCGTGAGGACCATGAACTTCGTATTCTTCAGACATTCGTAGCAAACCCGCAAGAGTTGAATGAATCCGTCGCCGCCGACCGTTTGGCTAACATTAAACGAATCTGGCAAGGCAACAAAATAAGCTGGCACCCCAGATTCTCGGAGCGCCAGCGTCGTTCGACAGGACGCGCGCAGACGCTTAGCGTGTCATCGCGTCTCCCGCCATCCCTGCCATCCGAAGCATGCGTAACCATCCATGAGCCGGATGGGTTCGAATGTTTCAGATATGTGCAATTCGATCAGCATTGTTTTAATTTCGATTAAATTTTCCTATTTCGCATGCCTTGTTATCCGGAATTTAATTTCCTATAAATCACTGGTGCCTAATCGATCGAGAATGAAACGGCGGCACTCAAGACAATCACGCCAATAGAAGGAAATCGAATACCTGGCATTCAATGAACCAATGCTCCGGCATGTCCTGCCGTCGCGGCCGTGATCGCCGGCGTCGTCCGGCGCCGTCATGGTCGATCCGCCATCGCCCGGCCGGGTCGGAGCACCACGGAATTCGCCGGAATCGCGGCCTTCGACGATGCCGGCGCGCCATGCGTCCGAAGCGCATGAAGCTGTTCTCGAAGGCACGGGGAAGCATCCAACCTCTTCAAGGTCAAGGTGAAAAAATGAATCTCGATCCGATTGAAAATCAGCCACACGGGACCTTTGCCGAATTCGCCAACTCTGCCCCTGTTTCTGCCAGTGTGGTCGATACATTCAAAATGGCGCTCTATCACGACGGCGTGCAGTTGGGCTGGCTTGGCCAAAACAGCGGCGAATGGGCCATTCTCGTCGATACCGCCGCGAAAGCGTTGACGCTCGAACAGTACCCCTATAACGGCGTGACGTATTACCGGATCCTCGGCACCAGTCGATATATGTCCGTCAGCAATAACGCCTACGTCGGTTTCTATAACTGGATAGGCGCGCGCGGATGGACGCGCCAGGGCTCGATTTTGATTTCCGATTTCAATCACCAGAAACTGTCGCTCTATTCCAAGGACAACGCGTATTTGTATGCGTGGGATGCCTATACCGTGCTCGATGTGAGGCTCGACGAGCAATAACGCATGACGCTTCGCCCGCTGGCTTGAGTTTCCGGCTTCGACACAGCGCAGGAAGCGGGCATCCCCCCGATGACACGGGCGGGATGCTCGCCGGGTTGCGCCATTCGTATTCATCCCACCATCAAAAAGGGCAACACGATGACCTTCAAGATTCTCAGTTGCGATGGCGGCGGTATCCGGGGATTGATCACCGCCCTGCTCATCCAGGACCTGGACCGGCGCAGTCGGATCATCGCGAGCGCCGACGGCTTTGCCGGCACATCCACGGGCGGCCTGATCGCCCTGGGGCTCGCGCGCGGCGTATCCATTTCCGAGATCGTCGATATCTACAGGACGAAGGGTTCGGTGATCTTTCGGGAAAACGGGGCGTGGCTGGCACAAAAGCAAGCGCTCGAACAGGACACGGTCCTGGCTGGACCCGGCGTGTTCGAATGCCAGTATGTCAACACCGGGCTACAGGAGATAGCCAAGTCGCTGGTCGGCAACGGCAAGCTGGCCGATCTGTCCCGCTTCGTCGTAATCAACTCGGCGCGCCTGTGGGATCCGCCAACCAACAGCTGGGCTCCGTGCACCCTCTCCAACGGAAACGGCAACGCCTATCGCAACGTCAGCCTGTTCGATGCCGCGCTTGCCACGTCGGCTGCACCGACGTATTTCCCGCCGTACGAAATCGCCGGGCTCGGCTATTTCGGCGATGGCGGCGTGTTTGCGAACAATCCTTCCGTGTCCGCCATTGCCGAGGCGCTGACCAGCCGTCGCGCAGGCAATCTGGACGATGTGCGCCTGCTGTCGCTTGGCACCGGAACCAGCCCCGCAGGCATTCCCCCGGACGCTGTCGGCAACCCGTTGACCTGGGGTGTTTCGAAATGGCTGTGGCCGATCGAAAGCGGTCGCGTACCGGCAGCAGCCCTGCTCGGGCTGACGATGGATACGACGGCGACGATCGCCGCACAACAGGCCGGGCAGATCCTGAACACCCACTACCAGCGCGGAAATTTCGTGCTCAGTCAATCCGTCGGCCTCGACGACTGGCAAAAGGCGCCGGAACTGGAGAAGGAAACCCAGGCGTACATGAGAACCGCCGAGTGGCAACGTGTTTGCCAGTGGGTGGAGCAATTCTGGCGCTGATCGCGCATCGATAGCCAGGCCTCGTGCGATGCTTCCGTCGGTTTGCAGATATGCGCGCGGATACTGCGCGATCGGAGGCCGCGGAATCGCCGGCACGCCGCGTCGTGACGGAAAAAGTCATCGCACTGCAGCGTCAACGCGATGACGGATGCATGTCCACATCATCCGTTCATCCGCACGCGCAAGCGCTCCCTGCGCCCGAACCCGGGCGCAGGGAGCGCTTGCGCTGGCGGCCGCTGTCGCCCGTCAGGACACCATGCCTTGCATCTTGTGCGAGAAATGGGCGCGCTCGGCCGTTTCCATCAATGACAGGAATTCGTCCTGCGTCATATGGATCAGCGCTTCGTGGTCGCCGGCCTCGAAATAGACGTCCGGCTGCATCGCCAGCGTGTCCTCGAGGAACGTCTGCATGCCGTAGGCCATGCAGACCGGCGGCACCGCGCCCGCATCGCAATCCTTGAACAGTTCGCGCAGTTCGACTTCCTTCGCGAGCACGAGATGACGGCCGGTTTTCGTCCAAAGATCAGACAAACGCACCGCATGCGTCGTCGGCAACACGGCCGCGACGTAGCCGTCGTCGTCTTCGAGCAGCACGGTTTTGGCGAGGCGATCGCCGGGGATTTGCGCGGCCGCAGCCGTCTCCATGCTCGTATGGCTATAAGGGTGGTACACGACTTCGTACCTCGAGGACTTCTGGCGCAGGCAATCCTGCAACGTGGCAGACATGGACATGGCACACCTCGTCGGGGCGAATCGGGCGAACGGCGTTCGCACCGGACTTGTTCAGAATAGGTCGCATTCGTGCGGATGGAAATCCTCGCCCGCCCTTGTCTCAAGCAGACTCCCCCCTGGGACTAACCCGGGTCCAGTCCTCTTTCGCGCAGCCATTCGCGATTGAAGAGCCGCGCCCGATAGATGTCGCCACGATCGCATAGCAGCGTCACGATCGTGTGTCCCGGCCCCATCCGGTGAGCCAGCGAAACCGCCGCCGCGACGTTGATGCCGCTCGAGCCGCCGACGTACAGCCCTTCTTCGCGCAGCAGCCGGTAGAGCATCGTCACGCACTGCGCATCGTCGATCCGTTCCGCATCGTCGATCGGCGCGCCCGCGAGATTGGCGGTGACGCGCGTCGAGCCGATGCCCTCGGTGATCGAGTTGCCCTCTGCCTTGATTTCGCCGGTCTTCACGTAGCTGTACAGCCCGCTGCCGCATGGATCGGCGAGCACGATGCTGACCCCCGGATTCTGCTCCTTCAGGTAGCGGCTCACGCCGGCCAGCGTCCCGCCGGTGCCGGTCGCGCAGACGAAGGCATCGACCGTGCCCGCCGTATCGCGCCAGATTTCCGGCCCGGTCGTCTCGTAGTGCGCCTGCCGGTTGACGACGTTGTCGAACTGGTTGGCCCATACCGCGTTGTCGAGTTCGTCGGCAAGCCGCCCGGCAATCTTCTGATAGTTGTTCGGGTCGCGGTAAGGCACCGCCGGCACCGGACGCACCTCGGCGCCCAGCGTGTGTAGAATCGCCATCTTTTCCGGCGATTGCGTTTCCGGAATCACGATCACGCAGCGATAGCCGCGCGCCGCGCAGATATGCGCGAGACCGATGCCCGTGTTGCCCGCCGTGCCCTCGACGACGGTGCCGCCCGGCTTGAGCGTGCCACGCCGCTCGGCGTCCAGGATGATGTAAAGCGCCGCGCGATCCTTGACCGATCCGCCCGGATTCATGAATTCCGCCTTGCCCAGGATCTCGCAGCCCGTCTCCGCGCTGAGCTTCGCCAGCCGGATCAACGGCGTGCGCCCTACGCAGTCGACAAACCCTTGTCGCACGTCCATGCCCCCTCCCTTCCGGTTGCGCACCGTCCGCGCGCCACAGAACGAAGGATAGGACGCGGCCGCCCGGCCCGCCGCTTTCGTCGCACACTGGCCGCGTACCAATCGCGGCTTACGACGCGGAAGCGGAAAGCTATCGCGGCAGCAGCCGGCATTGAGCGGCGGGCGCGGCGGATGTCGATGCCGAGCGAAGCAGAAAAAAGGCCGGGCACAACGCCCGGCCTGCAGCTACGCAACGTGGGCGCCGCACTCAAAGCGGCACGCACGTGGTCAAGCGGTCATCAAACGGCCATGACCGTCACCGACTTCGTGACGAGATACGGCTCCAGCGCTTCCGGCCCGCCTTCCGACCCGTAGCCCGAATCCTTCACGCCGCCGAACGGCATTTCCGGCCACGGCGTCGCCGGCTGGTTGATCCACAGCATCCCGACTTCGAGGCGCTGCGTCAGCAGATGCACGTTCGCGAACGAACGCGTGAACGCGTAGCCGGCCAGCCCGAACGGCAGACGGTTCGCCTCGGCGATCGCATCCTCGAGCTTGTCGAAGCCGCGAATCGCCGCCACCGGGCCGAACGGCTCGTTGTTGAACACGTCCGCTTCGAGCGGCACGTTCGCGATCACGGTCGGTGCGAAGAAGTTGCCTTCCGCGCCGATCCGCTCGCCGCCGGTCTCGATGCTCGCGCCGACCTTGCGCGCATTGTCGACGACCGACGCCATCGCGGTCAGGCGCCGCGGGTTCGCGAGCGCGCCGAGCGTCGTGCCTTCGTCGAGGCCGTTGCCGATCTTCAGCCCTTCCGCATGCTTGACCAGCGCGCGCGTGAATTCGTCGCGGATGCTGTTGTGCACGAGGAAGCGCGTCGGCGAAATGCAGACCTGCCCCGCATTGCGGAACTTCGCCCCGCCGGCAGCCTTCACCGCGAGCGCGACATCCGCATCCTCGGCGACGATCACCGGCGCGTGGCCGCCCAGTTCCATCGTCGCGCGCTTCATGTGCTGGCCCGCGAGCGCGGCCAGCTGCTTGCCGACCGGCGTCGAACCCGTGAACGTGACCTTGCGGATCACCGGGTGCGGGATCAGGTACGACGAGATTTCAGCCGGATCGCCGTACACGAGGCCGATCACGCCGGCCGGCACGCCTGCGTCGACGAACGCGCGCAGCAGCGCGGCCGGCGATGCCGGGGTTTCTTCCGGCGCCTTCACGAGGAACGAGCAGCCGGTCGCGAGCGCGGCGCTCAGCTTGCGCACGACCTGGTTGACCGGGAAATTCCACGGCGTGAACGCCGCGACCGGGCCGACCGGCTCCTTCACGACCGTCTGCTGCGCACCGAGGTTGCGCGGCGGCACGATCCGGCCGTACACGCGGCGGCCTTCGTCCGCGAACCATTCGATGATGTCGGCCGCCGACAGCACTTCGACGCGCGCTTCGGTGAGCGGCTTGCCCTGCTCCTGCGTCATCAGCTGCGCGATCGTGTCCGCGCGTTCGCGCACCAGCGCGGCCGCCTTGCGCATCGTCGCCGCGCGCTCGTGCGCGGGCACCTTGCGCCATGCTTCGAAGCCGCGCTGCGCGGCGGCGAGCGCACGGTCGAGATCGGCGATGCCCGCGTGGGCCACCTTGCCGATCGGCTTGCCGGTCGCCGGGTTCACGACGTCGATCGTCTTGCCGCTCGCGGCGTCGACCCACTCGCCGTCGATCAGCAGTTGCGTATCCGTATAAGTCACGTTAGCCATCCAGACACCCCTACATTGCGTCGATAAAACGCGCGCTGCCGCGAACGGCCGCGCGCCGGTTGACAGAAAAAGCCAGGCCGCCGGGGCAGGCACGCACCCGGCGGTGTCGACGGCAGGCACGGCGGCCCGCCATCGTTCCGCCGCGCACCGCGCTCAGTGCGCGGCCGCCGTCGCCTTGCGGAGTTTCGCGACGTCCGCCGCCTGCACGGCCGGCGCGCCGTTGTTCCAGCCGGCGCGCATGAACGTCAGCACGTCGGCGATCTGCTGGTCGTTCAGCTGATTCGAGAACGCCGGCATCGGATACGCGGACGGCACGCCGCCGATCACGAGCGTGTCGCTGCCGTTCAGCGTCACGTTGATCAGCGACGACGCATCGGCCTCGAGCACGTTCGGATTGCCGGCGAGCGGCGCAAGCAGCGGCGCGTAACCGCGCCCGTCCACTCCGTGGCAATGCAGGCAGTAAGCGTTATACACCTTCGCGCCCGGATCGGTTGCCGGTCGGCCCAGCGCGGCCTGCGTCGCCTTCGGATCATAGCGGTACGGCGGCGCGCCCGTGCCGCCTGCCGCCGGCAGCGATTTCAGGTAGCGCGAGATCGCGGCCAGATCGTCGTCGGTCAGTTCCTGCGTGCTGTGGTTGATCACGCTCACCATCGAGCCGAACGCGGTCGCGTGCTGATTCGCGCCGGTCTTCAGGAACTGCGCGACGTCGGCCTCGTTCCAGCGGCCGAGCCCGGTGTTGTGCTCGCCGGTCAGGTTCGACGCGAACCAGTTGTCGATCGCCGCGCCGGACAGGAACGCCGCGCCGCTTTCGTCGAGCGCCTTCTCCTGGAAGCCGACGCCGCGCGGCGTGTGGCACGACCCGCAGTGACCGAGCCCCTGCACGAGATACGCGCCGCGGTTCCACATCGCATCCTTCGCCGGCTTGTCCGCGTACGGCGTCGTGTCGAGGAACACCTTATTCCACAACGCGAGCGGCCAGCGCATGTTGAGCGGCCACGGGATGTCGGACGGACGGTTCGCCTGCTTCACCGGTTCGACGCCATGCATGAAGTACGCATACAGCGCCTTCACGTCGTCGTCCTTCAGCTTCGCGTACGACGGATACGGCATCGCCGGATACAGGTTGTGACCGTCCTTCGCGACGCCCTTGCGCAACGCGCTGGCGAAATCGGCTTCGGTATAGCCGCCGATGCCCGTGTCCGGGTCGGGCGTGATGTTGGTCGTGTAGATCGCGCCCATCGGCGTGACCATCTTCAGGCCGCCCGCGAACGGCGTGCCGCGCGGCGCGGTGTGGCACGCGACGCAGTCGCCGGCTTTCGCGAGATACGCGCCGCGCGCGACGAGCGCGCTGTCGGCGGGCGCCGTCTGCGCGGCGTGCGCGGCCGAGCCGGCCACCAGTGCGGACAGCGCGAGCAACGACGCGCGGAGCGCATTCAGGTTCAGGTTCAGGGTGAGATGTCGCATGGTCGTCCCCTCCCCTCAGGCCGTTTTCAGCTGGTTGCCGACCGGCAGCTTGCGCAGCCGCGTGCCGGTGGCCGCGAAGATCGCGTTCGACAGCGCCGCCGCGGTCGCGGCCGTGCCCGGCTCGCCGATCCCGCCCGGCGCCTCGCCGCTCTTCACCAGATGGACTTCGATCGGCGGCGTCTCGTTGATTCGCATCATCCGGTAGTCGTTGAAGTTGGTCTGCACCACGCGGCCGTCCTCGATCGTGATCTCGCCGTACAGCGCGCCCGTGATCCCGAAGATGATGCCGCCCTGCACTTGCGCCTCGATCGTGTTCGGATTGACGACCATCCCGCAGTCGACCGCGCACACGACGCGCTTGACCTGCACCTCGCCGCCGTCCACCGCGACGTCGATGACGATCGAGAAGAAGCTGCCGAACGCATGCATGACCGACACGCCGCGCCCTTGCCCCTTCGGCAGCGACGCGCCGCCCCAGCCGGCCGCCTTCGTCGCGACGTCGAGCACGTTGCGGGCGCGCGGCGTCTTGTCGAGCAGTGCACGGCGGTACTGCACCGGGTCGGTCTTGGTCTGCGCGGCCAGTTCGTCGATGAAGCTCTCGACGACGAACGTGCTGCGCGTCGGCCCGACACCGCGCCAGAACGCGGTCGGCACGTGGCGCGGCTCCTGGCGCACATAGTCGACGAGCTGGTTCGGCAGGTCGTACGGCAGCTCGGCCGCGACCTCGACCGCGTCGGGATCGACGCCGTCCTTGACCGCGGGCGGCGCGAAGCGCGCGAGAATCGACGAACCGACGATCCGGTGCTGCCACGCGACCGGCTTGCCGTTCGCATCGAGGCCGGCCGAGATCGTGTCGTAGTAGCACGGCCGGTACATGTCGTGCTGGACGTCTTCCTCGCGCGTCCAGATCACCTTCACCGGCGCATTGACCTGTTTGGCGACCTTCACGGCCTGGCCGACCATGTCGGTCTCGAGCCGCCGGCCGAACCCGCCGCCGAGCAGATGGTTGTGCACGACGATCTTGTCCGGCGACAGCCCGGTCAACTGCTGCGCCGTGTCGCGTGCGCGGGTCGGCACCTGCGTGCCGACCCAGATTTCGCAGCCGTCGCCGCGTACGTGCACCGTGCAGTTCACGGGCTCCATCGTCGCGTGGGCGAGCAACGGCTGTTCGTAGACGGCGTCGACGCGCGTCTTCGCGTTCGCGAACGCCTTGCCGACGTCGCCTTCCTTGCGCGCGACCGCGCCCTTGCCGTTCGCCGCCGCATGCGCGAGATCCGCGAACAGATCCTTCGTCGACACCTTCGCGTCCGCGCCTTCGTTCCACTTCACGACGAGCGCCGATGCGCCGCGCTTCGCGGCCCACGTGTGATCGCCGACCACCGCGACCGCATTGTCGACGCGCACGATCTGGCGCACGCCGGGGATCTTCTTCGCGGCCGTGTCGTCGACGCTCGCGACCGTGCCGCCGAACACCGGGCTGTTCACGATCACCGCGTACAGCATGCCGGGCAGGCGCACGTCGAGCCCGAACTGCGCGGTGCCGTCGACCTTCTCCGGCGAATCGAGGCGCTTCGCGGGCGTGCCGATCAGTTTGAAATCCGCCGGTTTCTTCAGCACGACGTCCTTCGGCACCGGCAGCTTCGCCGCGGCGTCGGCCAACTGGCCGTACGATGCGCGCCGGCCGCTCGGCGGATGCTGCACTTCGCCGTTCGCCGCGCGGCAGCTGGCCGGATCGACGTTCCATTGCTTCGCGGCCGCAGCGACCAGCAGCGTGCGCGCCGTGGCGCCCGCCCGGCGCATCGGTTCCCACGCGTAGCGCACCGACGTCGAGCCGCCGGTGAGCTGGCCGCCGAGCAGCGGGTCGAGGAACAGCTTCTCGTTCGGCGGCGCATGGTCGAGCGTCACGCTCGACAGCGGCACTTCGAGTTCTTCCGCGATCAGCATCGGCAGCGCCGTATAGACACCCTGCCCCATCTCGACCTTCGGCATCACCAGCGTGACCTTGCCGGCGCGGTCGATCTGCACGAATGCGTTCGGTGCGAACACGCCGGGCGGCGCAGGTTCGGCTGCGTCGCCGCCGATCACCGAGCGGCGCGTATCGTCGCCCGCTGCCGGCACGCTGAAGCCGAGCAGCAAGCCGCCGCCGGCCGCCGCGCCGAGCGACATCCCGAGTTTCAGAAATCCGCGGCGCGACACACCAGCGCCGGCCCGGCCTGCTTCGATCAGTCCTCTCGACATGTCAGGCCTCCTTCGCGGCTTGTTTGACGGCCGCGCGAATCCGGTGGTACGTGCCGCAGCGGCAGATGTTGCCGGCCATGGCCGCGTCGATGTCGGCATCGCTCGGGTTCGGGTTCGACGCGATCAGCGCGGTGGCGGCCATCACCTGCCCCGACTGGCAGTAGCCGCACTGGACGACGTCGAGCTCGCGCCAGGCCTGCTGGACCTTGTGGCCGGCCGGCGTCGCGCCGACAGCTTCGATCGTCGTGATCTTGCGGCCCGCGACGGCCGCGACCGGCAGCACGCACGAACGCGCGGCCACGCCGTCGAGATGCACGGTGCACGCGCCGCATTGTGCGATCCCGCAGCCGAACTTGGTGCCGGTCAGGCCGACGACGTCGCGCAGCACCCAGAGCAAGGGCATGTCGTCGGGGGCGTCGACCGAGCGGGTCTCGCCGTTGATGTTGAGGGTGATCATTCAGCCTCCGGGGCCGTTGTATTGGGGAAGCGGCGCGAACGGGGCGCGCTGCGCCGTATGGTCGTCGTCGCCGTTGCGTCGTGCGCAACGGGTGCCGCGCGGCCCGGGAGCGGGCGAGCCGCGGCGGTGGTGCTGCCTGCCTGCGTCGTTACTCGGCCACGTCGATGCCCGACAGCACCTTGATGACCGGCGGTGCGGTGAACCAGTCGGCCGATTTCGTGCGAAATTCGCCGAAATACGGACTCGCGAGGTGCGCGTCAAAAGCCGCCTGGTCGTCGTAGATCTCATACAGATGCAGGTTCGGCGAACCGTCCTGCTCGCGGAACAGGTCGTAGCGCCGGTTGCCCGGTTCGGTGCGCGTCTTGGCGACCATGCTGCGCAGTTCGGCCTCGGCGGCCTGCGCGTGTTCGGGTTTCAGGAACAGCGAAGCAATCACGTGAAGCGCCATTTTTTCGACTCCTTTGAAAACGGAAACGAGCATGCCACAAGCCGGCGTCTCGCGACGCCAGCGTGCAGCGGTTGTATGTCGCCGAGCGGAGAGGTCAGGCCAGCTCGTCCGGGCCGACTCGCACGACGACCTTGCCGAAATTCTTGCCGGCGAGCAAGCCGATCAGCGCTTGCGGCGCGTCGGCGAGATCGGGAACGACGTCCTCGAGCGTCTTCACCTTGCCCTGCGCGACCCACTCGCTCATGTCCTTCAGGAACGGCGCATAGCCGGTTGCATAGTGATCGAGAATGATGAAGCCCTGCACGCGGATGCGCTTGCGCAGGATCGCGCCCATCAGCGCCGGCACGCGGTCACGGCCGGTCGACAAAGCCTTGTCGTCGTATGCCGCGTCGTTGTAATGCGCGATGATCCCGCAGACGGGCACGCGCGCATGGTCGTTCAGCAACGGCCACACCGCGTCGAACACGGCGCCGCCGACGTTCTCGAAATAAACGTCGATGCCGTTCGGGCACGCGTCCTTCAGCTTGGCGGCGAACGCCGAATCGCGATGGTCGACGCACGCGTCGAAGCCGAGCGTGCCGGTCACGTACGCGCACTTGTCGGCGCCGCCCGCGACGCCGACCACGCGGCAACCCTTCAGCTTCGCGATCTGGCCGACCACCGCGCCGACCGCGCCGCTCGCGGCCGCGACGACCACGGTTTCGCCGGCCTTCGGTTCGCCGATCTTCAGCAGTCCCGTGTACGCGGTGAAGCCCGGCATGCCGAGCACGCCGAGCGCGTACGACGGGTGCGCGAAGTCGCGGCCGAGCGGGATCAGGTCGCGCCCGTCGGACAGCGCATAGTCCTGCCAGCCGGCCCCGGCGACGACGAGATCGCCTTCGCGAAACGCCGGCAGGTTCGACGACACCACGCGGCTGACCGTGCCGCCGACCATCGGCTGGCCCAGTTCGGCCGGCGGCGCATAGGACGGCGCGTCGCTCATCCGGCCGCGCATGTACGGGTCGAGCGACAACCAGACGGTGCGCAGCAGCACCTGGCCGGCGCCGGGCACCGGCACGTCAGCGGTTTCCGCGCGGAAGTTGTCCGGCGTCGGTGCGCCGACCGGGCGCGAATTCAGGACGATCTGGCGGTTTGCGGTCTTGCTTTGCGGCATGTGAGCCTCCGTCAACAGGAATGAACGTGCTTCGTGGGCACGAGCGGATCAGGGATGGACCAGCGGGAAGTGCGCGCCCGCGGCGGCATCGGCGGTCGGGCCGTGCGGTCGCAGGCAGGCGGTTGGAACGATCGGGACAGCGTAACGCGGCGTGAAGCGTTCGTCATGAATGATTGAGTAGACCAGTCGTCTAGGATCGCGGCAAAAACAAGGCGCGCCCATGCGCGCCCGGGTTACGACTGCGCGCCGTCGGGCGCGGCCGGCGGCAGGTTCAGCATGCGCCGCGTTTCGACCATCGCCCTTTCGAGCGGTTTGCGGTTGCGGTGAATCTTTTCGAGCAGCGTCGCGCCCAGCCACAGCTCGTACAGGATCGCGGCCGTGTGCGGCGGATCGTCGACTCCGCTCAGCGAACCGTCGGCGAGCCCGGCCTCGATGCCGCCCGCGAGCCGCTCGATGATCTGGCTGGTGCCTTGCCGAAGTACCGCGCGCATCGCTTCGGACAGATCCGACACTTCCGCGCCGAGCTTCACAGCGAGGCACTTGCCTTCCGGATCGTCCGCACATTGCGTGTGCAGCCAGTTGCCCCAGTACGTCATCAGGCGCTCGGCGCCCGTGCCGGCCTGCTGCTTGAGCAGGTTGTCGAGATGCGCGAGATAGCCTTCGAAATACGATTCGAGCAGCGCTTCGCCGAATGCCTCTTTCGAGCCGAAGTAATGGTAGAACGAGCCCTTCGGGATGCCCGCCGCGGCGAGAATCTCGTTCAGACCGACCGCCGAAAACCCCTTGTGGAGCATGATCGGCTTCGCGATGTTCAGGATGTGCTGGCGGACTTCGGCGCCTGAAGATGCATTCATGATGGCGTATGGTAGCAACGATTAGACCGGTCGTCTAGTAACGTCGAACCGGCATGTTGAGCGGCACTTTACCCGATCCCCGTCGCGGGCCCAATGCCTGGCCGGCGCTTCCCTTGCCTGTCCGTGGCGTCGGCGCGCGATGCGTCACATCAGCGACTCGGTTTCGTCGCGGGCATTTCATCGATCTCCCGCATAAATATGCGCGGCGCATGTGCCGGCGACCGCGAGGATGCGGCCGGCATTGCACACGTGTGCAATGCGCCGGACCGTTACCGCCTCTCGAACCCGTGACCAGGAACGCCCCATGACCGCTTCGAAACCTGCCCGCCCGGCCGCGCCGAACCGCCGGCGCTTCATCCAGCGCGGCGCCGCGCTGACCCTGTCGCCGCTCGTCGGCTCGCTGGCTGCCTGCGGCGGCGACGGCAGTCCGGCCGCCGCGTCGTCGTTCGCTGCCGCCTGCGCCGCCGATACGTCCGCACGCAGCTACGGCATTGCCGACCGCTCGATCACGATCAACGTCGTCAACGCGATTCCGTCGACGACGCTCGCGTTCGGCAATGCGGCGAGCCAGAGCGGCTCGACGCCGCAGGCATCGCAAGCGCGGGTCGCGACAGGACAATCGACGGCCGTCAGCGCGTCGAACAGCTGGGGCGATTGCACGGGGTCGTTCAGCCTCGCCGGCGGCGACGCATCGTTTGCGATCGCGTACACGCATCCGTTCGGCTCGCAGCCGACCACCGTCAGCGTCACGCCGTCGGCCGGTTACGTGTCAGGCGCCGACGCCGCGACGTTTCCCGGTCACGACTCGATCGCGAATCTCAACCTGTATCGCGGGGTCGCGACCGCGAACGGTGCATGGGTCGTCCCGCTCGCGCAGCTCGCGACGCCGCCGGCCAACAACTGCCAGGATTTCGCGAACAGCATGTTCGGCAGCAACGTGCGCACGGCCGCGGCGATCCAGTCCGCCTATCAGGGCACGGGCTCGCTCGGCTACGTGCCGCCGGCCGATTTCACCGGCGGCCAGCTCGCGGGCTTCGTCGCGCAATGGGTGCGGCGCTGGCAGAACGGCGCGTCGTACACCGTGCTGCCCGGCGCCGATGCGCAACTGATCGATGCGCTGAAGCAGTACGTGTCGAGCGCCTCGAACGCCGGCCCGCTGACGATGTGGGTGCCGCAGATCGTGTGGCAGGCCGGTTCCGATCCGGCGGTTTTCTCGCTGACCGGGTATCGCGCGTTTCCGTTCGTCGATGCGCAAGGCAACTGGGTTGCGGCGACGCTGTCCGCGTTCCTGACGCTGCTGGGGGCCGGTTCGCACCTCGTCGCCATCAGCGCGACCAGCGACCTGCCGGCGGGCGTGACGATGCAGGCCTTCGACAGTTTCATGGGTGCGAGCGGGCTGTCGACGTCGACGGATATCGGCAATTCGCACTACGCATCGGTCGTGAACACGACGGGCCGCTATTACCTGAGCGTCGGCAACGATTTCGCGCCGGCGAACTGCGGGCTGATTCTGTCGTTCCTGTACGGGCGCACGGTGAACGACCTGCTTGCGGGCGCCGGCACGTACAACACGTTCATCCAGCTCGAAGGCTGGCAGGCCGGCGGCTCGCGTCACAACGCCGACTACGCGACGTATCAGCAGACGCTGTGGAACATCTCGACGTACGGCGCATCCGCGTACAGCGAGAAGCGCGCGACGTCGATCTTCCTCGCGCCGCCCGGCTGGACGCCGCAGGTCTATCAGACGACGCGGATGATGCCGTACGTCGGCGCGTATGCGCAGTCGAACGGCACGCCGCAAGGCTGGCTGAATACGTCGCTCGTGACGATTCCGGCGGACGCGCCGCCGCTGCCGTCGCGGTATGTGTTGAGTTGAGTTGAGTTGAGTGGGGACGCCGGCGCGCAGGTGACAGGCTTTTCGCCCTGCGTTGCTTCACGCGCGGGACGCCGGCGGGCCTTGCGGCTAGCGCGGCGCTTCGTCGGCGCGCTTTCTCGTGCGCGCCCGCCGCTCGCTCCGCTCGGCGGCCGGGACGGTCTTGACGCCGCGCAACGGCGGCCGGCGTACCAGCGCCGCCATCTCGCGCCTCAGCGCCTCGAGTTCGTTGCCGCGCGCCGCCTCGGTCGCCAGTGCGCCGTCGAGCTGCCCCTGAAGCACGCCGCAACGATGCAGCGCGTCGCCGAGCTGTGCCTGTAGCGCGGTCATGTCCTTCCGCTGCTGCGTATCGCGTTGTTCCGCGCGCGATGTCGCTGCATCGAGTTCCTTTTGCAATCGCGCGGCGGCGAGCCGCTCGCGATCGATTTCCTGAAGCGCCCGCTTCTCCGATGCACGCAGCCGCTCCTCGGCGCGGCCGGCATCGTCGCGCAACCGGTCGAGCTGGGTGGTGAAATCCGCGCGGGCCTCGGCGAGTGCACGGTCGCCCTCCGCGTTGTCGGCCTTCAGGCGTTCGATATCCGCTTGCAGCGCTTGCCGCGATGCATCGTCCGCCGCCCTCGCCTGCTCCAGTTCCTGAATGCGGACCTGCGCGGCCAGCAGCGCGGCCGTGCGTTGCTCCAGCGCGGTTTCGGTGCGGGCCAGCTCGGCTTGCAACGTCGCTACCTCCGCTTGAGCCGCAGCCCGCTGGGCTTCGACTTCCGTGCGCAGCGCGTCGAGGGCGGCGGCCGCGTCGGTGCTCGACCGATTCCATAGCGCCGCGACCAGTTCTCCCGCCGCTGCCTGCAGATCGGCCGGCAGGTCCGGATGCTCGATGCGCACACGGCTCTTTTCCCGCAGCTCGGCCCAGAACTCGCCGAGAACAGCCGTCGGCGTGCTCATGCTGCCCTTGCGAACGAGCTGGTACAGGCGGTTCGCCGTCGGCGTGATGCCGAAGCGGAAGAACAGCAGCGCGCAGGCTTCGCGGTACAGCTCGCGCGTTTTCGGGAAATCGGCCTTGAGGCGCTCGATTTCGGCGGTCAGGCGGGGTTCGTCGGCAGCGGGATCGGACATGGCGGGTTTCGTCGGAAATTTCGTAAATAATATAACGTAAACCGTTAGATATTTAACCATTCGGCGCGGTGAGTTTGACATTATTTCTATAATGTCGAGAGTTGTTCGGTGGGAGACGTGCAATTCCGGCCTCGCTTGAGCGGCCTGCGTCGATGGCGTGGCAGCCTCATGCGAGGCCGCCGAATTCGCTACCCATGAACACGCGCTGTAATTTTTCAGCACGATCGAAAGCGGTGAGCGCTACGGGTTATCGGTAAGGGGATCGCCTCACCCAGCGCCTCCGTTTCGCCTGTCATTCGCGTGCCACCGTCGGCCGGTAACGTTCGAAGCCGTCCCCGATTCCGACAAGCGATCCGCCATGCAGCGCCCGTCGCGCGCCACGCCCCACGTTTACGCAGCCACGTCCCGCGCCCTCGCCGTCAGCCTCGCGATCAACCTGCTGCTGCTCGCCGTCGAAACGGCGGCGGCATGGTCCGCGCATTCGTCGGGTCTGCTCGCGGACGTCGCGCACGCCGCGATCGATCTTGCGGCCGATGCGCTGATCCTCGTCGCTTGCCGGTTCGACGCGCGCCTGCCGCCGGAGCGTCGCCCGACCTATGAGCCGCTCGCGCTCGCGGGCCTCGGCGCGTTGCTGGCCGCGACCGGCGCGCAGATGATCTGGCATGCGCTGACCCGCTTCGATACGCCGCCCGTCGTGCAGCCGGGCGCGACCGCGCTCGCGCTGGTTGCCGTCACGCTCGCCGGCAAGGCCGTGCTGTCGTACTGGATGCTGCGCAAGGCGCGCGAGACCGGCTCCGCGCTGCTCGAGGCGAGCGGCTGGCACGTGCGGACCGATGCGCTGTCGTCGTTGCTCGCGGCGCTCGCGATGAGTGCGGCGCTGCTCGGCTTCGGTCGTCTCGACGATCTGGCCGCGCTCGCGATCGGCGCGCTCGTGATCCGCACGGGCGCCGGATTCATCCGGCGCGGCTGTGCGCAGTGGCCGGCATTGGCCGATTGGGCGAATCGATCGACGCGCGGGTCGTGAATGCGGGTAGCCGCGCCGCATGCGCGACGGGGTTCGGGGCGCAGATCCTGCGCGACCTCGCGCGCGGCGGCTGAACGTGCTGTCGAGCCCGTTTCGGCTGCCGGCGTTGCCGGGGCACGACCTGGAGATCATGACGTTCATTCCGCTCGGAGACGACGATCCGGGAAGCGTGCAGGGCGGTGCAGGTGAATTCGCTGCGTGCGGCATGATGGGCCGATGCGCGGGCGTCGTGTGCGCCTCCGCGGGCGGATGACCGATCTGGTTCCGCGTAACAGGCTTCCGCTTGTTTTTTGTTAATACAGGCTATGATTTGTATTTTTACAATACATACCATAGACTGTATTTTCCGATTACAAACGATCGCCTGTCATCTCGCGGAGCGCCCGATGGCCTTTCCTGTTCAGACCCTGACCCAGTTGCGTCCGATACTCGTCGGCTTCCGGAAATCCGCGGGGCTCACGCAGGCGCAACTGGCCGCCCGCCTCGGCATCACCCAGCAATCCTATGCCCAGCTCGAAGCCAACCCGTCGGCGGTCAGCATCGAACGGCTTTTCAAGGTGCTGAATGCGCTCGGCGTTCGCATGATGCTCCGCCTGGACGAACGGGATGCGCCGGCGGAAGCGGCTGATTTGGCCTCCGGTGCCGAGCCGGCGGCGCGCAAGCCGGTCGCTAGCAAGCGTGGCACGACGGCCGCCAAAGCCCCGACCGGAGCCGCGGTTGACGCCACGCGGAAGCGCCCGGCAGCGACGACTCGGGCGAGGCCACGCGTGTCGAAGCGGGAGGACTGGTGACGATGGCCGCACGCGCCCGCCACGACCGGCTCGACCTGTGGATGAACGGCATTCCTGTCGGGTACTGGGAAATCCGGCGCGGGGTCGAGCGTCTCGTCTATCTGCCGGAGTGGCTCGACGATCCCCAGGGCCGGCCCCTGTCGTTGTCGCTGCCCTTCACGCCCGGCAACCAGCCGCACCAGGGCGCGATCGTGGCTGACTACTTCGACAACCTGCTGCCGGACAGCGAGCCGATCCGCCGCCGCATCGCGCAGCGTTACCGGCTCGGATCGACGGCGCCGTTCGAATTGCTCGCGTCGATCGGCCGCGATTGCGTCGGCGCGATCCAGATGCTGCCGCCCGGGGAGACCCCCGTCGATCTCGAGGCAATCGAAGGCGCGATGCTCGACGACGCAGCCGTTGCCGACGTGCTGCGCCATGCGACCGCCACGCCGCTGCCCGGCCGCGCGGAGCAGGACGCCGACCTGCGTCTGTCGATTGCCGGCGCGCAGGAAAAGACCGCGCTGCTGCGTCAGCGCAACCGCTGGCTGCGGCCGTCGGGCAGCACGCCGACGACACACATCTTCAAGCTTCCGCTCGGGCGCGTCGGCAACATGCAGGCCGACATGCGCACGTCCGTCGAAAACGAATGGCTGTGTTCGAAGCTCGTCGCCGCGTACGGCCTGTCGGTCGCGCCGTGCGAGATCGGCCGGTTCGACGACCAGAAGGCGCTGATCGTCGAGCGCTTCGACCGGCGTCCGTCGCGCGACGGCTCGTGGATTCTGCGACTGCCGCAGGAGGACATGTGCCAGGCGACCGGCACGCCGTCGGGGGCAAAATACGAATCGGACGGCGGCCCCGGCATCGAGACGATCATGGGCATCCTCGCGAATTCGGCCGATGCTTCCCGCGACCGGATGAATTTCTTCGTCGCACAGCTCGTGTTCTGGGTGCTGGCGGCGATCGACGGCCACGCGAAGAATTTCAGCATCGCGCACCTGCCCGGTAATGCCTATCGCAGCACGCCGCTGTACGACGTGCTGTCCGCGCATCCGATCATCGGTACGCGCCGCAACCAGATTCCGCCGCGCCGCGCACGTCTTGCGATGGCCGTCTGCGGGAAGAACCGGCACTACGTGATCGGCGAAATCCAGCCGCGCCACTGGGTCGCACAGGGCCGGCGCGTCGGCCTGACCGAAGACGATGTGCGCGCCGCAATGGCGGCCGTCGCCGCACGGACGGAGCCCGCGATTGCCGAAGCCGCCGCGCAGATCCCGGCGGATTTTCCGGCGGACGTGGCAGACGCGATCTTCGCGGGCATGCGTCGGCAAAGCCGCAAGCTCGCGGCGGCCGATCCGGCGTGACGAATCGACCGGCCGCAACGGGCTGTCGGTCTTCTCTTCAATACTTCAGCCCTCGGTCGAGGGCAGTCCCAACAGGACCGAAACCGCTACGCCGACGCAGATACGGACATCGAACGCCCCCGCCCCGAACCGCGTGCCGGCCGCCTGCGCCTGCCCATTCAGCCGGCGTCGCGCGCGCGGGCGAGTGCCGCGAGGTTGCCCTCGCCGAACCCGTGGTGCCCCCTGCGTTGCACGATCTCGAAGAAGATCTCGCCGGGGCGGCGTTTGATGAAGGTCTGGAAGAACAGCCTCGGCACGCCGTCGCTGCCGATCTCGCCGTCGACCAGCACCGCGCGGCGGCGCAGCGCGTCGAGATCGACACCATGCGCGGGCAGCCGCGCGTCGACGTCGTCGTAATAGCGTGCGGGCGGCTCGATGAACTCCACGCCGTTCGCACGCAGCGCATCGACGCACGACAGGATGTCGTCGGTGGCCAGTGCGACGTGCTGCACACCCTCGCCCGGATGGTCGGGCAGGTACGCATGCATCAGCTCGGTGCGCCGCGTGCCTTCCTCGTAGACCGGAATCCGCACCGCGCCGCACGGCGACACCATCACGCGCGATTCCTCCGACACATGCCAGTGCGCGTCGATCTGGTGGATCTCGCGAAAATGCAGCAGGTCGTGGTAGAAATCCAGCCACTCCTGCATGCGGCCCGCGCCGACCGTTTGCGTGAAGTGGTCGACCTGCTGCAGGCCGACGCCCGCGCAATCGAGATCGGTATGCGCGGTCGCGATGTCGATCGGCCGGAAATCGATGTCGAAGATCGAGATGTCGCCGACGCCGCCGCGCTGGCCGTCCCGCCCGCGCCAGCGGTCGACGAAATACAGGTGCGAATCGCCGATGCCCTGGATCGCCGGAATCTTCAGCTCGCCGACGCCGACCTTTTCGCCTTCGAACGCCCACGCCCCGAGCTGGATCGCGCGCTCGAACGCGCGCCGGGCGTTCGCCACGCGCAACCCGATCGCGCAGACGCCCATTCCGTACTCCTCCGCATAGCGCGCGGCGAACGAATCGGGCTCGGCGTTGATCAGGAAATGCATCTGCCCTTGCCGGTACAGCGTGACGTTCTTGCTGACGTGCCGCGCGATCGCCTTGAACCCGAACTGCTCGAAGCGTTGCGCGAGCGCTTCCGGCACGGGCGCCGCGAATTCGACGAATTCGAGGCCGGCCATCCCGAGCGGATTGGCGGCCGGATCGGCAACGGGCGGCGTATCGCTGGACAAGGGGTGGGAATTGCCGGGCATTCCAGTCTCCGGGGGCATGCGGTCGATGGGGGATGGTGCCTGTCGCGTGCGGCATGCGCGGCCGATGCGGCGGCCTCGCCTCCGCCCCGAACGGGCGAGTTGTCGATGCTGCAGATTTTAACCAGATCGTTCACGGCGGCACACCCCGGCCGAACGGGATATCGTCGCGCTGCTTAGTGCAAACCCGAAAATCGTTCGATAATCGCACGGAATTGAACGATAATCGCGCACATTATCCGATTGGCCAATTGCCGCCATGCGGTCCGCGCCCTATTCTCCGTTCACCCATCGACTTCAATGCAGCATCGGACGCGGCGCCGCCACGATTCCACGATGCGCCGTGCCAGGAGACATCGCCATGACCCCCACCTTCGACACCCTCGACGCCGCCGCCGGCGCCCGTGCACGCAGCCAGGCCCGCAAGGCCGCGATCGGCAGCTTCGTCGGCGCCGTCGTCGACTGGTACGACTTCCTGCTGTACGGGATCGTCGCCGCGCTGGTGTTCAATTCCGAGTTTTTCCCGAAAGTCAGCCCGACGATGGGCACGCTCGCGGCGTTCGCCACCTTCGGCGTCGGCTTCCTGTTCCGGCCGCTCGGCGGCATCGTGTTCGGCCACTACGGCGACCGGCTCGGCCGCAAGCGGATGCTCGTGCTGACCGTGATGCTGATGGGGCTGTCGACGGTCGCGATCGGCCTGCTGCCGGGGTTCTCGACGATCGGCTGGTGGGCGCCCGTGCTGCTGGTGCTGATGCGCGCGATCCAGGGGTTCGCGGTCGGCGGCGAATGGGGCGGCGCGGCGCTGATGGCCGTCGAGAGCGCGCCGAAGCAGAAGAAGGCGTTCTACAGCAGCGGCGTGCAGGTCGGCTACGGCGTCGGGCTCGTGCTGGCCACCGGCATCGTCTCGATCCTGAGCCATACGCTCGGCGAGGCCGCGTTCAAGTCGTGGGGCTGGCGCCTGCCGTTCGTGTTCAGCATCGTGCTGGTGCTGATCGGGCTGTGGGTGCGCAAGAACATGGACGAATCGCAGGAGTTCGTCGAGAAGGTCGAGCACGGCAACCGCAAGCTGCGCCTGCCGGTGCTGGAAGCGCTGACGCGCCACCCGAAGGCGTTCCTGCTGATCGTCGCGCTGCGGCTCGCCGAACTGTTCACGATGTATATCGTCACCGCGTTCGCGCTCAGCTATTCGACGACCAACCTCGGCATGTCGCGCGACCTGTTCCTGAACATCGGCCTGCTGGTGGGCGCGGTGAGCTGCGTGACGATCCCCTGCTTCGCGTGGCTGGCCGACCGCTACGGGCTGCGCCGCATCTACCTGATCGGCGCGCTGATCGGCCTCGCATCCGCGGTGCCGTTCTTCGTCGCGCTGGAGTCGCGCTCGATCGCGTGGATCGTGATCTTCTCGATCCTGCTGGCGAACGCCGCGCACGACATGGTCGTGAGCGTCCAGCAGCCGCTGTTCACCGAACTGTTCGGCGCCGAATACCGCTACAGCGGCGCGGGCGTCGGCTACCAGTTCGCGAGCGTCGTCGGCGGCGGGTTCACGCCGTTCATCGCGGTCGGCCTCGTCAGCGTGGCCGGCGGTTCGTGGCACCTCGTCGCCGGCTATCTGGCGGTCGGCTGCCTGATCTCGCTGGTGGTCGCGGCGCGGATGCGGGCGGCGCAATGACGGCCTGACCGGATGGCCGGCCCGATTCGCGGCCGGCCACGCGGCCGGTCATTCAGCCATGCCGGCCGCATTCGACCTGCTGCATCGCGGGCGCGACGTCAAACACTGTCAGTTACGCGCGCCGATTCCCCTTTTCCCCCTCTGAACATTCCACGCCGCGTGCCGACCAATGGCATCATATGGGCCTACGTCAGTCACCGATACGCCCCCATATCATGTCGAATCTCATCGTCCACGGCGGCACTCCGCTGCGCGGGGACATCAAGCCGTCCGCGAACAAGAACGCCGTCCTGCCGATTCTGTGCGCCACCCTGTTGACCGATCAGCCGCTGCGACTCGTCGGCGTGCCGGACATCACCGACGTGCGCAAGATCCTCGACATCTTCCGCACGCTCGGCAGCGACGTGTCGGTCGATTTCACGACGGGTCTGCTCGAGCTTCACCATCGCAACACGAAGTTCGATCCGGCCGTCCATCGGCTGCCCGAGGCGATGCGTTCGTCGATCATGCTGATTCCGCCGCTGCTCGCGCGCTTCGGCGTCGCGCGCCTCGAGAACGACGTGAAAGGCTGTACGCTCGGCGTGCGCGAGATCGATCCGCACGTCGAGGTGTTCGAACGTTTCGGCGCACACATCGAGCGCACGCCCGATTCGCTGATCGTCCGTACCGACGGGCCGCTGACGGCCAACGATCACTGGTTCGACTACGCATCGGTGACGACCACCGAGAACTTCGCGCTGTGCGCGACGGCCGCGGGCGGCACGTCCACGCTGATGAACGCGGCATCCGAGCCGCACGTGCAGGAGTTCTGCCAGTTCCTCGCGATGATCGGCGTCGCGATCGAGGGCATCGGCACGTCGCGGCTTTGCGTGACGGGCGGCGGCAAGCTCGGTGGCGGCGAGTTCCGCTTCGCCGAGGATTTCCATGAAATCGCGACGTTCCTCGCGCTCGGCGCGATCACGGGCGGCGACATCACGGTGCGCAATTCGTCACCCGAGCATTTCCCGCTGATCGACCGCACGTTCGCGAAATTCGGCGTCACCGTCACGCACCGCGACGGCTGGTCACGCGCGGAACGCGACGGCCCGCTGCGCGTGCGCCGGCCGTTCACGCAGAACATCCTGACCAAGGTCGAAGCCGCGCCGTGGCCGTACCTGCCGGTCGACCTGCTGCCGATCTTCATCGCGCTCGGCGTGCGCGCGGAAGGTAGCGCGATGTTCTGGAACAAGGTCTACGACGGCGCGCTCGGCTGGTCCGGCGAACTGTCGAAGTTCGGCGCGCACGTGCTGCTGTCCGACCCGCACCGGTTGATCACGTTCGGCGGGCTGCAATTGACGCCGGCGCGCGTCGAGAGCCCGTACATCATTCGCGTCGCGATCGCGCTGCTGATGGTGGCCGCGAGCATCGAAGGCCGCTCGGAAATCATGAACGCGCTGCCGATCCGCCGCGCGCATCCCCATTTCGTCGAGAACCTGCGTTCGGTCGGCGCGAACGTCGAGTGGACGAGCAGCGAGTAAGGTCATGACGGATGCGGCGCGCGTAACGGTCGCGTCGCATCCGGTTTCTTCGCTTTTCATGCCGTATCGGCCGCCTCTATGGGCGGCCGCGCAGCGTTCTGCCATCGGCTGCCCTCTGTTCACGTCAGCATACTGCGTGCTGCTTCACGCCTCTTCCCGCAGTCGGCGCCAGCCCGACGATGCGTCATCGGGACGTCTACTCCCGCGCCCCGCCGGCTTTTTCCCGCTCGCGGAAAACCAGATTCAGACTTGTCCAATTGCCGAAACGTGAGCCCGGCCACAGGCTGCCTTCCTGACCTGGCGGATACCGCCAAAAACCGCGCACCCGCGCTCCAGCAGGAAATGCACAGTCTATGGAACCCCGGTTCACCCTGGCGCAGATGCGCGACGTCTGGATCGATGCGTATCGTCACGCCGACGTCGAACAACTCGATTTCGTCGCAAGCCCGCACTTCTTTGTCCAGCACGACGCTCGCATTCGCACGAAGGCGCAATTTCTTGCGCGAATGCGCGTCGTAGCGGCCGAACGCGCATCGGACAGACTGGATATCGCATATCGGGACGAAACCATGCAAATCGTCACGCGCGGACAATGGGCGACGATAACGGGCATCGGGTCGGTACGGATCAACCCGGCAATCGATTCCCGCTTCGATTTCGTCGAGCAGTGGTGCGTGACCGGCGCGCGATGGCGTATTGCCGCGCTGTGCCACAAACACAAGTAAGCTGGACCGCGCCGCAGTTGCGTTCCGGCGCTTGAATGGGTCGACTCAATCCGACTCGTTTGCGTCGTTCCGCCTGAACCTGAAATCGCCCGGCAGCTTGCCTCTGAAACGCCTCAACGGCAGCAGAAGCGCCTCGGGGCTCGCGTTGCGGCTCTCGGCCAAAGCACCGCCACGGTGAACGACGATTTCGACTTCGTCACCCTCACGCAGCCCCAACTCGTCAACCAGACCGGCCGGAAGGCGCACGGCCAGGCTATTTCCCCACTTTGCAACCCGCATACGACCTCCTTGAATAGATGTCGCCGACTCTATATCTGCTCGTATCCAACGGGCAAGGATGGCGGATCAACCGATCTCCCGTTACCCCCCGACTCGCGCGATAATCGCCCACTCCTGCGCGAACACCGCGCGCCACTGCTCACCCGTGATGACGAAAAAGCCTGAACTCGACCGACGCGACTGGATTGCCGGCCTCGAAAAAGGCCTGATGATCCTGGAGGCATTCGACAGCCAGCACGCGCGCATGACGCCCACGCAGGCCGCCGCGCGCACCGGCCTCACGCGCACGGCCGCGCGGCGCTACCTGCTGACGCTCGAGTCGCTCGGCTACGTGTACACCGACGGCAAGCTGTACGGTCTCACGCCGCGCGTGCTGCGGGTCGGCTGGTCGTACTTCGATTCGGCGCGGCTGCCGCGCACGGTCCAGCCTTACCTGCAGCAACTGAGCGCGTCGCTGAACGAATCGGCGTACGTCAGCGTGCTCGACGGCTGGGAGCTCGTGTTCATCGCCCGCAACGGCGTGTCGCGCGTGATGACGACGGGCTTCGTGCTCGGCGCGCGCGTGCCGGCGCCGCTGACGTCGCCGGGTGTCGTGCTGCTCGCCCATCATCCGGATCGCGAAGCCGTGCGCGCGTGGCTCGACGAGACCGAGCTGCCGCCGTTCACGCCGCACACGATCACCAACAAGGCGCGGCTGCTCGAACAGGTCGACCAGGCGCGCGACGCCGGCTACGCGGCGATCGAGCAGCAACTGCAGGTCGGCGTACGCGGGATCGCGGTGCCGCTGAAGAACCGTCACGGCGAAGTCGTCGCCGCGCTGAGCACGAACATGCCGATCGGCGCGGAGACGGCCGACGCGGCCGTGCGGCGCGTGCTGCCGCATCTCCAGGAAGCCGCGCTCGCGATGCTCAACGTGCTGTAGCGACCGGCGCCGCCGCCGTCACCCGATCCGCCACCACCGCGGCAGCAGGTTGCGCACTTCGCGCCGTCGGTAACGGTCGTCGATCAGATGCACGACGCCCTCGTCGTGCTCGGTGCGGATCACGCGCCCGGCTGCCTGCACGACCTTCTGCAGCCCGGGATACAGGTACATGTAGTCGTAACCGTTGCCGAAGCGCGCGTCCATCGCGCGCCGCATCTGCTCGTTGACGTCGTTGACCTGCGGCAGCCCCAGCGTCGCGATGAACGCGCCGATCAGCCGCTCGCCGACCAGGTCGACGCCTTCCGAGAACGCCCCGCCCAGCACCGCGAAACCGACGCCGCGTCCGCCCGCGTCGAAGCGCGCGAGAAACGCGTCGCGCTCGCTTTCGGCCATGCCGGGCGCCTGCGCCCACACGGGGACGTCCGGATGGCGGGTCTGCATCAGCGCGACCACGCGCCCGAGGTAGTCGAAGCTGCTCAGGAAGCCGAGATAGTTGCCGGGGCGCGCCGCGTATTGTGCGGCGATCAGGTCGGCGATCGGCTCGAGCGAGCGATCGCGGTCCCGCCAGCGCGTCGACACGTGGCTCGCGACGCGCACCGTCAGCTGTTCGGCGCGGAACGGTCCGTCGACGTCGAGCCAACCCGTATCGCCGGGCAGCCCCAGCGTGTCGCGGTAGAAATGGAACGGGCTCAGCGTGCCCGAGAACAGCACGGTCGCGCGCGCGGCTTCGTAGCGCGGCGCCAGGAAAGCGGCCGGGATCACGTTGCGCACGCACAGCGTCGACTGGACGCGGCGCCGGCGGCCGGCCGTCGCGACGCCGTCGAGCGCGGGCTGGCGCGGCATCGGTTCGCCATGCAGCGTCGCGTCGAAGATCGACGCGCTGTCGAACGCTTCGGCCAGCACGCCGAACTGGATCGCCTCGAAATGAAAGCGCAGCAGCGCGTCGCCGTTCGCGCGCGGCGCGTCGGTCAGGTGTTCGCCGATCGCCGCGACGAGGTTTTGCACGGCCGACACGATCGGGCCCGGCACCTCGGGATAGGCCGCATAGCGCTCGGCCTGCGCGCGATTGAGCGTGCCCCACGCGCGGGCGAGCCGGTCGAAGGCCTTGCGCAGCGCCGCGGGCGCGGCTTCGCGCGCGGCCGTGAACGCGAACGGATCGAGCGACGCGCTGTACATCTTGCGGGCGCGGTCGAGCAGGTTGTGCGCTTCGTCGACGAGCACGCCGACGCGCCACTGGTTCTGCTGCGCGAGCGTGTGCAGCATCGCGCTGCCGTCGTAGTAGTAGTTGTAGTCGCCGATCATCATGTCCGACCAGCGCGCAAGCTCCTGCGCCAGATAGTACGGACAGACGTCGTGCGCGAGCGCGGCGGTGCGCACGGTGTCGCGATCGAGCAGCCCGGCCTTGATCGCCGCATCGCGCGCGGCCGGCAGCCGGTCGTAGAAACCTTTCGCGAGCGGGCACGATTCGCCGTGGCACGCGAGGTCCGGATGCTCGCACACCTTGTCGCGCGCGACGAGTTCCAGCACCCGCAGCGGCAGCGCGGGCGTGCCGGCGCCGAGCGTCGTCGCCGCTTCGAGCGCGAGCGCGCGGCCGGGCGTTTTCGCGGTCAGGAAAAACACGTGGTCGAGCTCGCCCTCGCCGCATGCCTTCAGCAGCGGGAACACGGTGCCGACCGTCTTGCCGATGCCGGTCGGCGCCTGCGCCATCAGGCAGTGCTCGTCGCGTGCCGCGCGATAGACGGCCACCGCCAGTTCGCGCTGGCCGCTGCGGAACTGCCCGTGCGGAAACGCGAGCGCGCGCAGCGCCGCGTCGCGCGCGGCGCGGTGAGCCGTCTCGCGTTCGGCCCAGCCGACGAAGCACGCGCACTGCTCGGCGAAGAACGTCGCGAGCGTGCCGGCGTCCAGCGTTTCCGTCAGCACCGTCTCGCGCTCGGACACGATGTCGAAATACACGAGCGCGACGTCGATTTCCTTGAGGCCGCGCGCGTCGCACATCAGGTGCGCATAGACCTTCGCCTGCGCCCAGTGCAGCGCGCGATGGTTGGCCGGCATCGCGTCGAGGCTGCCGCGATAGGTCTTGATTTCCTCGAGCCGGTTCGCCACGGGATCGTAGCCGTCCGCGCGTCCGCGCACGGTGAGCGTGCCCCACGTCCCCGTCAGCGCGATCTCGGTTTCGTAGCGCGCGCCGCGCTTCGACGTGACCGCGCCGTGGCCGGCGATGCCTTCGAGCGCGGTCGGTGCGGGCGTGAAGCGCAGGTCGAGATCGCCGCGTCGCGCGGTGAACTCGCACATCGCCCGCACCGCGACGACGTAACTCATGCGGACAACCCCGCCGCCTCGGCGTGCGCTACGCTCTCGCCGGCCCACTCGACATCGACGACGCGCACCGGCATGCGGTGCGCGAGGCAGTAGGCGAGCCAGCGCGTCTGGTTGTCCTGCAGCCGGTCGCCGGGGCCTTTCACCTCGATCAGCTCGTAGCGGCGTTCGTCGGGCCAGAAGCGGACGAGGTCGGGCAGGCCGGACCGGTTGCTGCGGATATCCGCGAGCAGGCGCGTGAACCACAACCGCAGGTGCTCGGGCGGCAGGCAGGCAAGCGCTTCGTCGAGCAGCGCGTCGGTCAGCACGCCCCAGAACACGAACGGCGATTGCAGCCCGGCCTTCGTCGCGAAATGCCGGCGGATCGTGTCGCGGTACGCGCCCGAATCGAGCTGCGCGAAGCATGCGTCGAAGGTCGCCGCGCGGCGCACGGCGAAATCGGGTGCGTGCAGGTCGGCCGGGCCGCGCTGGAACGGGTGAAAGAACGCGCCGGGCACGGCCGCGAACACGGGCTCCCAGCACAGCAGCCCGAACAGCGAATTGATCAGCGTGTTTTCGACGTAGTGGACCGGCGACGCCGGCTGCGCGAGATGGTCGCGCACCGCGAATTCGACGCTGACGGACGCGTCGGGACGCGCGAGCACGAGCGTCTCTCGCGGTACGTCCGCGGCGGCGGCCGCGCGTTCGACCCGCTGGCCGGCGCGGCGCAGCAGGCGCGGCAGCATGCGCTCGACACGCTGACGCTCCTCGTCGCTCTCGAAGCCGCCGCGTGCGTCGAGCGCCAGTGCGAGCGCGTCGTCGTCGCGCCCGCAGCGTTCCAGTACGCGGATGCGCCGGTGGCGGCTGCCGGGCCATGCGCTGCGCGCGTAAGCGTCGAGTGCGGCGCACCAGTCGGCGCGGCGTTCGCACGCCTGGCCGAGCGCGAACAGCAGCTTCGCACGGCGCGTCGCGAGCCACGGCTGTGCGCAGTCGACTGCGTCCAGCGCGCGGATCAGGTCGTCGAACGGCAAATCGTCGGGCCATGCATCGAGCGCGTCGCGGCACATCTGCAGCGCGAGATACGCGTCGACGTCGCCGCGCTGCTGGAACGCGCGCGACGATGGCGCGATCGGCACGCTTTCGTACTGGAACACGCCGAGATCGGCGAGCACGAATTCGCTCCAGTCCTGATGCAGATTGCCGAAGAACATCAGCCGCAGCCGGTCGCACAGCGCGCCGACCGTCACGCGCAGCACCCGGTCGCCGGACTGTGCGCACCAGGCGTCGAGCGGTTGCGCGACGTCGTGCGCGGGCCGCAGCCGGTCGAGCCAGTCGGCCTTGCGCTCGCCCGCATGCGCGGCGAGCGACGGGAAGATGCGCAGCAGATCGGCCTTGGTCGACAGCGCGAACAGCTCGTCGAGCGTGAGCGCCGGCGCCGGATCGACCCAGCCGAGCACGACGAGCGGCGCGGCGGCGTCGAGCGTGCAGCCGATCTCGTCGTACACGAGCTTGCTCGCGCGGAAATCGGACCCGTTGCGCATCAGCATCCGCACGAGCAGCGCGCGCGACGCCTGCGGCAGTGTCGCGAACTGCCGGACGAACGCGTGCTCGTGCGCGTCGAACAGGTCGTCGTAACGCTCGCCGAGCCAGGCCAGCGCGCGTTCGAAATTGGTCAGGTAGTAAAACGCCGGAGGCGTCGGCGAGGCAGGCGTCACGGGAATCGATCACTGTACGTTTGTACAGGTCGCAATCATATCAAATGTGACGGGCAATGCCGCACGCGGCATCGCCCTTCCGCTGCCCGGCCCGGTCAGAACTGGTAATTCACCGACATGTCGAACACGCCGTTGGTCGACTGCTGCGTGATCGGGCTGCGCCGCGCGCGGCCGACGAGCTGCTCGATCGCGCCGTCCATCGTGACGAACCAGTGCTTGTTCACGAACCACACCATCGTCACGCCGAGGCCGGCCGACTTGATCCCGGCCCCCGACGAATAGGCCGGCAGCCCCGAGCGGGCGGCGGCCCCCTGGTTCACGCCGAACCAGCTGTTCATGTAGCGGGAGTCGGCGAACGACACGGTCGGCCCCGCGAACCAGAAGAAGTGCTCGTTGCTGCCGGGCATCGGCATGTACGCGGAGAAATCGCCGGTCCAGCCGTTCGACCCGCCGATGCTGCGCCGGACGTCCGCGCGCAGCACGAGCGGGAAATCCTTCGAGACCACGTAGTCGGCCGCGAGCTTCATCACGGGCGCCGCGTTGATGTTGTCGAGGCCGTTCAGGTGGCCGAGATCGTCGGCCGAGCGGCGCCCGAGGTCATAGCCGACCGACAAACTCACGCGCCAGTTCGGCCCGCGCAGCACGTTCGCGCCGAGCCCCTCGCCGGTCGACAGGAAGAACAGGTCGCGATAGCGGATATCGAAATTCGGGCCGCCCATCACGCGATAGCGGTCGGAGCCCGCGTAGCGCGGCTGCAGCGTCATCGCGGCGCCGACACTGACCTGCCAGGTGGGGATAGTCGGATCGAAGAGTTTCTGGAGCGGTACGCCCGCCGTGTATTGCCATTCGCCGAGCGGCGAAGGCGTCTGGGCCGACGCGTCGCGGGCGCCGGCGGCGGCGAGCGCCGCGAATGCCGACAGGCCGGATACGAGCCGGCGTGCGCCGGGGGACAGCAACAAGCGAGCAACAGTGGCCAAGGTGGTCTCCGTCGGTTGCGCGAAACGAACCTGAAGGAAAGCGCGTCGCGCTTCATCGGCTGCAACAGCCCGCAGCCTGCTGCGCGAACGTAGCGTGCGCTGAATTAACGGACATCCTACGCGACACGCGCGCAGACGCAAAGCGCCCGTTCTACACGGGCACTTTGCCGGAATCCGGCATGCGCCGGCGGATGATTGCGGAATCAGAAACGCTCGACGTGATAGTCGCCGGCGAGCGCGGCGGGACTGCGCGTCGACATCATCCGCGAGAAGCCGTCGGCGAGCCGGCCGAGCGCGAGCTGCTTCTGGCTCGCGTCCCAGTGCGTGTAGGTGTCGTACGCGGCATCGTCGAACGAAACGGTGACGGCGACCGGGCGGCCACTGGCGCGAAAGCCGATCTGCAGCACGCCGCCCGGCAATTCCTCGATGTGATAGTGCAGCGAACGCGATTCGAAATAGCGGCCCAGTACCTGAGCGATCGCGCGCTTGTCGGGTGATTGCACGTGAATGTCCATGACGGTCCTCCTTTTCTAGGTTCGCGCGGCCGGTGGTGGCGCACTGCCCCCGCCCGGCATCCGTATCGGCGGCGGGTTCGACGGCGGATCGCCCTGCGGCAGCCCGTCGGGCACGGGCGGATCGACCGGGTCGTCATGTCCGGGCGGCGGCGGGTCCGGGTCGACGTCGGGTGTCGTCGGTTCGGGACGGTGCAGCGTGAATGGCGTCTTCATGTCACTCCTGCGCGACGGCGCGCGCATCTCGATGGCGAGGCGAGCCCTCGCAAGCGCCGTGCCCGCTATCACGCCGAGACCGTTGGCCGTTGGGTTCAGTCGCCGTAAGCCGCCATGACGAGCCACATCGTGCGCCCCTCGGCGGTCAGTTGCACGGCGAGCGCGAACGGGTCGGACGGTTCGCATTGCGCGACGAGCGCCTGCTGCGCGCGCTCCGGCCCGTCGTAGACGGTGTCGTTCAGTTCACGTACCTCGTCCTTGCCGTCGAACATGCGCCGCTCCGGCCGATAGACCCGCGATTCGCGCTTCCACGTATCGAAACGCTCTCGCACGTGGCCGAAATCGCCGCCGCATACGTTCGCGTCGTAACGTATCCTTTTCTTGACTGCATTCATCACGATGTCCTCTCGTCCATACCGGACGCGTGCGCGTCGTACCCGCATGCCCGGCCGGTTCTCGCCGGCTTGCAAACGCCGTGCCGCGGCTGGCGCGGGTACGGCGCTTGCGCCTTCTCATCGACAAGGAGGTTCGACCATGACCGTTCACGCCCCCCGCCGCCGCGACGCCGTGTCACCGGCTGCCGGACTGCTCCGGCTCGCCACGTCGCGTCCGCCGTCCGAAGACAAGACGGAGGAGCGCATCGACGAAGGGCTCGAGGAGACGTTCCCGGCCAGCGACCCGCCCGCCGTCGGCGGTGCGACGCGTATCGACCCCGCCAAGCCGTCCGGCAAGCACGAACGTCGCGCGCCGCACGTCCCCCCTTCCCCGCCCCGCGATCACGGCTGACGGCGGCAGCCGGCGCGCGGTGCATGACCGTGCACCCGCGCGCCGGCCCAATCAGGAGCAATCTGATGAAAGTCCTTGAACGCAGATGGCATGAAATAAGCGGCGCGGCCGGCGTCGCGGCGCTGGCCGCGATCGAAAGCGCGGTGGTCCTGGTGATTGTCTCGATGACGGGCATCGGCCACTGACGTCCCGCGTCCACGGCCGCGGCTGCCGCCGTGGAAGATGTACAAGCAGGCTGGCAAATTTCTCCGTCGCTGGCTGTCCGGCGCAAGCCCGTTACTAGCGTGAACAGGCCCTGGGGCCCGGCGTGCGCGCATCGCGCGCGGCACGCGCGGTGCTCCCGTATCGTCCCGCTCACGAAGGAGGCGTTCATGTATCGCGTCAACGAAATCATGTCGCGCGACGTCGTATGCGTCGCGCCGACCGACACGATTCGCCATGCAGCCGAATTGATGCAGCGCTTCGATATCGGCGTGCTGCCGGTTTGCGACGGCACCGAACTCGTCGCGATCGTGACCGATCGCGACCTCGCGGTGCGGGCACTGTCGCACGGTCATTCGCCCGATACGCCCGTGCAGGCGATCGCATCCAGACCCGTGCAATGGTGCGTCGAGGACGACGGCGTCGGCGATGTCCAGCAGCGGATGGCCGACGTCCAGTTGCACCGTTTGCCGGTGCTCGACCGCAATCTGAAGCTGGTCGGCATGGTGTCGCTCGGCGACATCGCGACGCGCGCGGGCGGCCCGGCGCGCGACGAGCTGGCCAATACGCTCGAAGACGTATCGTTGCCGCGCCGCCGCTGACCGGCGTCCCCATCATTCCGCGCGGCCTGCTGCCCCGGCGCAATACCCGCGCAATGAATTTGCGCGCGGGCCGGGTTGCCGCTTCGACCAGGAGGTTTTCGATGACAACGGACAAACCGTCGCGCAACGCCGCGCGCATCGGCGGCGCGAATCCGCGCCCAGCCGCCGGCGGGCCGGGGCCCGACGTGATGGCCGCGCGCACGCTCGAAGGCGATCGCGTGTTGACGATGGACGGCGACGACATCGGCAAGGTCGCTCACATCATGCTCGACGTGCGCGCCGGACGAATCGCTTACGCGGTCGTGTCGTCGGGCGGCCTGCTCGGGATCGGCGACAAGCTGCTCGCGGTGCCATGGAGCGCGCTCGTCCTCGATGCCGAGCGCCAATGCTTCGTGCTGCCGGTCGACACCGCGCGTGTGCGCGAGGCGCCCGGCTTCGACAAGAGCCGGTGGCCGACGATGGCCGACCCCGAATGGGCCGAAGCGCTGCATGCGTACTACGGCCGTTCGCCGTACTGGCTGATCGAGGAAGGCGAAACGGCCCTCGATTCGCCGCCGTACGAGGCATCGCCGGGCGGCCCCGAAGACGGCACGCGGCAGCACTGAAGCCTGGCGGCCGGAAAGCGGATCACTGCGTGGGTCACTGGGCGGCGGCCACCGTTTTCGCGAGTTGCCGCGCGGCGCTCAGGTGCGCATTCAGCGTCGGCAGCGTGCGGGCCGCGAAGGCGCGAAGCTGCGGGTCGCGGCCCTCTTTCGCCTCGGTTTCGTAAAGCCGGACCGCCGCTTCGTGCGCGCGTGGCCCCGCCAGCGCCACATACGCCGTATCGAACGCACGCCCGTCCTTCGCTCGTAATGCCGTCACCGCCGGATCGACCAGCATCCGCGTCTGGACCGGCACGCCCTTTTGCGCACCGATGTGCCGCAATTCGTTCACGATACGGGCGTGATCGTCGACCATCCGGCGGGCGAAGGCCTTCACGTCTGCGTTCGACGAGCGATCGAGCGCGAGCTGGCCAGCTTGCCGTTCCACCTTCCCGATCATGCCTGCCTTGTCGACGAACTCGGCGTCGATGCCGGTCGGCCGCTGCGTCATGCCGGCCTCGTCGGCGGTCGGGCCGGGACGAATGACGCCCGGCGCGACCTGCGCGGACGAAGCGGGCGGCGCCTGCGCGTGCGAGAGCGCGAACGTCAGCGCGCCGGCGGTGGCAGTCAGTACGATTGCCGCCGGCCGACCCCTGCGTTGCTTTATCCGGTTCGTTTTCGTCATCCGGGCCTCCGTATCGGGCAACGGAGCGGGCCGGCCGCGCGGCGGAGTCCGCATAGACGTCGCCGCCGAGCCAGAACAGCGCGTGCTGTCCGGGCGGATTGAGAAAGAAGACCTTCACGTCGTCCCAATGCATCACGTGGCCGCGCAACTCGCTCCCCCTGCTCGAGCCGCGAGAAACGGCCCGCGATGAGGGTGTTCATGTCGAACCTCCTGCCCGGTGACGCGCAGGGCTGCGGGCGCGCGACACCCGACCGGCCCGGCGCCGGCCCGCGCATCACGTTACTTCCGGCGGATCTGCAGCTTGTCGTGCACACCGCTCACACCGCTGACGTCGTGCGCGACGCGGATCGCGGTCGCGCGTTGCCGCTCGTCGGGTACGTTGCCCGTCAGTTCGACCACGCGGCCGCGAACCTGCACGTCGATGTCGCCGGAGGCCAGGCCGCGTTCGGCGACGAGCGCGGCCCTGACGCGGGACGCGAGCGTCGCATCGCGGATCTGGCCCCCGACGGCCGACGCCTGGCTCGCAAGCTTCGCACGAGTGCCCTCCTCGGCCGATGCGTAGCGGGGTGTCGCGATCCATGCACACGACAGCATCAGTATGCTTGCGATCGGCACGACCGGCGTCCTGCGTCGGGTGCGCGCCGGCTTGCCGCCCGTACCGTCGCGCCGCATGCTTTCCGTTGCGTCCATCGTGTCTCCTTTCTCGTATGCGACCGGGCGGCCAGGCGGCCGGACTGCCGCGCCGCGTGTGCGCCGCTACCGCTTGCGCGGCTTCCCGTCGCCCCCGTCGTCCGGTACGACGTCGACGATCACGCTCGCGAGCGTCGGCATGTCGACCGGCTTGCACAGATACGCATCGAACCCGGCGGCCATCACGCGGCGCCGGTCGGCCGTGCCGGCGTGCGCGGTCACCGCGACGACCGGCAGATAGCCGCCGCCGCTCGACCTGCGCCGGATCCGGTCCAGCAGCCAGTAACCGTCGCCGTCCGGCATCGCGAGATCCGACAGCACGACGCTCGGCTGCTGCCGCTCCACCGCGTCGAGCGCATCGTGCCCCGAGCGCGCGGTCGATACCTGCGCGCCCATCGTTTCGAGCGCCGCCGCGAGGCTGGTCCGCGACGTCGCGTCGTCGTCGACCACCAGCACGCGCTGGCCGTCGAGCGCGACCGTATCGGACCTGCCCTTCGCGCGCGACGGCTGCTCCACCGGGTCGTCGGCGTCCCAGCCGGCCGGCAGCGTCACCGTGACGGTCATGCCGCGCCCGGCACCCGCGCTCGTCGCGACGACCTCGCCGCCGTGCAGCTGCGCGATGTTGCGCACGATCGACAGGCCGAGCCCGAGGCCGCGCTTCGGCGACGTGAACGCGCCTTCCGGCCGGCTGAACGTGTCGAACAAGTGCGGCAGGTATTCCGGCGCAATGCCTTGCCCGGTGTCGGAGACCGACAGCCGCACGCGCTCGCCCGCACGGGTCAGCGACACGTTGATGCGCCCGCCCGGCGGCGTGAACTTGATCGCGTTCGACAGCAGGTTCGACAGGACCTGACGCAGGCGCTCGCCGTCCGCCTGGATCACGCAGGCCGGCATCGCATACGCCGTCGACAGCACGAGCCCGTTCGCCTGCGCCGTCGCGTCGAGTTCGCGCGTGGCGTCGCGCACGATCTGCACGAGATCGACCGGCACGCGTTCGAGGCGCAGCCGGCCGGTCGCGAGGGACGATGCGTCGAGCAAGTCGGCGACCATGTGCGACAGCGACCGCGCGCTGCGATCGATCGCGTCGACCGCCTGCTGCGCGAAGCCCTGCCCGTCGGCGTTGCGCAGTACCTCGACCCAGCCGTAGATCACGTTCAGCGGCGTGCGCAGTTCGTGCGACACCGTCGCCAGCAGCTGGTCCTTCAGCCGGTTCGACGCGTCGGCCTGCAGGCGCGCGTCGCGCGCGCCGCGCAGCGAGCGAAGGTTGTAGCGTTCGTTGCGGCGGCGTTCGCCCGCTTCGCGCAGCGTCAGCGACAGGCCCGCGCAGTTGCCCTGCGCGTCGACGATCGGCGACGCGGAGAAGGTGGCACGAAAACGGCCGCCGTCGCGGCGCACGCACAGTACGTCGAGCGGCCCGACCGGCGCACGCAGGTCCGCGAACGACGCGGGCACCGCATGCCGGCGCAGCCAGCGCGGCGCGATCATCGTGACGACGTCGCGTCCGGTCGCCTGTGCCGTATCGATGCCGAAGATGCTTGCCGCGGCCGGATTCCAGCTGGTGATCCGGCGCTCGGCGTCGGTCCCGACGATCGCATCGGGCGACGCATCGACCACGCGGTGCAGCAGCCCGTCGTCGGACCCGCCCGCGACGGACGACGGCTCGCGGTGCGGCGGGTACGGATCGCCGTCGTCGTCACCGATCTCGCGCAGACGATCGTTCGCGAGCAGCGGCTTCACGGCCGTTACCAGCACGCATTCGACGAAACTGATCGCGACGAACGCGCCGGCTTGCGCCAGCAGCGTCGCCAGCGGCGCGTCGCGCCACCACACTGCGCCGATCACGCCGACGCTCGCGGCGGTCGCGACGAGGCCGCCGCCGAACGACGTCAGCCACGCGGCGGCCGCCACGGCCGCATAAAAAGGCAGCGGCGCAAAGGGCGCGTGCTCCCCGACAGCCCGAATCGCCCACGCCTGCAGCGCGGACGCCAGCCCGACGGCCAGCACGACCCATACACCCTGCCGAAACACCTCACGGGTCAGAGTCCTCATTGCGTCCTTGCATCGCGCCGGCTCCCGTCGTGCGGGGGATGCCGCGTGTCGGCCATCCAGCATCCCGTCGAGCGCGCCGGGCGAGCGTGAAGAGGTCCGCAAACAACGTACCCGGCGGCGGCCGGGGCCGCGTTCGAGGCAACGGATGGCCGGGGCCTGCGCCCGCGCCGGCTGCGGCCGGGCGGGTGGCTGCCGGCATCGCCGCGCACACCGCCGCAATGTGTCGCCGGCCGCTTTTTTTCATCGGGTTTCTGTAAAAAAGCGCCGGTCCTCATGCGAACGTCGCGTCGCGTCAGGACGCGCGAAAAGCCCGATGGCCTGTCTCTTTCGCCCATGCCCCGTACATTGGAATTTTCTATTCAGCGGCACCTTCGCGGTCGTTTCGCTGTCGATGATAAATATTGCAATCAACGGAACGCGTGATGCCGTTTTTCAAAACGGCGCCGCGAACGTCTATGGGTGAATCCGCAAACCGGACGAAGCAGCGCGCAGACGGTCGCCGGCTGTCCGGCCGGTCCGCCGCGATGCGCACGCTGCTCGGTCGTATCGAGAAAATCGCGCCGACCCGCGCGAGCGTGATGATTGCCGGCGAAAGCGGGGTCGGCAAGGATATCGTCGCGCGGCGGCTGCACGATCTGAGCGGGCGGCATGACGGCCCGTTCGTGCCCGTCAACTGCGGCGCGATTCCGCCCGAGCTTGCCGAGGCGCAACTGTTCGGGCACGAGAAAGGCAGCTTTACCGGCGCGACCACGCAGCGCGAAGGTTTTTTCGAAGCCGCGCGCGGCGGCACGCTGCTGCTCGACGAGATCGCGGAAATGCCCGCGGCGCTGCAGGTGAAGCTGCTGCGGGCGATCGAGTCGAACACGATCATGCGCGTGGGCGGCACCGAACCGATTCCGCTCGACGTGCGGTTCGTGTCGGCCACACGCCACAATCCGGCCGACGCCGTGCGCGACGGCCGGTTGCGCGAGGACCTGTTCTACCGGCTCGCCGCGTTCGCGATCTACGTGCCGCCGCTGCGTCAGCGCGACGGCGACGTCGAGACGATCGCGCAGGAATTCGTCGATACGCTGAACGCGCGGCATCGCTCGCACAAGCGGCTGACCGACGCGGCGATCGCCGCGTTGCGCGCGTATTCGTGGCCCGGCAACGTGCGCGAACTGCACAACACGATCGAGCGCGCGTACATCCTGTCGGACGAAGGCATCGACGTCGCGCTGCCGAAGCAGCCGACGCCGGCGGCCGACAGCACGTCGGAAGGCGCGATGGCGCTGCCGCTCGGCGCGACGCTGCATCATGCGCAGCAGCGCTTCATCGCGGCGACGCTGCGTCACTTCGACGGCAACAAGCCGCAGGCGGCCAAAGCCCTCGGCATCAGCCTGAAGACGCTCTACAACCGGCTCGCGCTGATGCGCGACCAGGGCGGCTCGTGAGCATCGCGGCCCGCATGCCGCGGGCCGCCAGCCAACGGCTGCGTCAGGCGACCTTGAACTGCCCGACCGTCGTCGCCAGCGCATTCGCCTGCGACTGCAGTGCGGTAGCCGCCGCGGTCGACTGTTCGACGAGCGCCGCGTTCTGCTGCACCATTTCATCGAGCTGGCTGACCGCGCGGTTCACTTCCTGGATGCCGCGCGTCTGCTCGTTCGCCGCGTGCGTGATCTCGGAGATGATGGTCGTCACGTTCGACACGTTGGACACGATCTCGCGCATCGTGTCGCCGGCCTGGCGCACCTGCCCGGACCCGGCCGACACGCTCGCGACCGTCGATTCGACCAGCACCTTCACTTCGCGCGCGGCCTGCGCGCTGCGTTGCGCGAGGCTGCGCACTTCCTGCGCGACGACCGCGAAGCCGCGGCCCTGTTCGCCCGCGCGGGCCGCCTCGACGGCCGCGTTCAGCGCGAGAATGTTGGTCTGGAACGCGATCCCGTCGATCACGCCGATGATGTCGCCGATCCGGCCCGACGCTTCCTCGATCTTCCCCATCGTCGCGACGACGTCCGACACGACCACGCCGCCGTGCGACGCGATCCGCGACGCGGCCGCCGCGCGCTCGTCGGCCTGGCCGGCGGCTGCCGCCGACTGACCGACGGTCGCGGTGATCTCTTCCATCGACGCCGCGGTTTCCTCGAGGCTCGCCGCCGCCGATTCGGTACGCGACGACAGGTCCTGGTTGCCCGCCGCGATCTCGTTCGCGGCCGTGCGCACCGATTCGCTCGCGTCGCGGATCTGGCGCATCACGTCGTTCAGCTTGTCGACGAAACTGTTGAACGAGCGCGCGATGTCGGCGACTTCGTCGCGGCCGTCGGCCGGCAGCCGCCGTGTCAGGTCGCCGGCGCCCGAGCCGATCGCGGCCATCGCCTGGCGCACCTGCGACAGGCGGCGGAACGCGGTCGCGGTGATCGCGCCGATGATCAGCGACGCCACGCCGACGATCACGATCAGCGTGATCAGCGACGCGGTCAGCAGCGAACGCATGCCGGCCGTCGCTTCGGTCTTGTCGAGCAGCACCAGCGCGTACCAGTCGGTGCCCGGCACGGGCTTCGCGCGCACCAGCTTCGCGTCGCCGCCGACGCCGACCTCGACCGGCGCGTTCGCCGCCGCGATCGATGCCACGCCCAGCGAGCCGAGTTCGGGCGATACGTCGGCAACCGGCTTCAGCGTGAGCTTCGCGTCCGGGTGCGCGACGACGTGGCCGCTGCTGTCGACCAGCATCCCGAAGCTCGCCGGCGTCGGGCGGATCGACTTGACGTTGGCGATCACGCTGTCCATCGACAGGTCCGCGGCGACCACGCCCTTCAGCGCGCCGTCGCGCAGGATCGGTACCGCGAACGTGACGACGAGGTTGCCCGTGCCGGCATCGACGTACGGCGGCGTGACGACCGGCTTGCCGGCCTGGGCGGCCTGCTTGTACCACGGGCGGCCGGTCGGATCGTAGTCGGGCGGGATGCCGGTCGGGTCGGAGAAGTGGAACGCCTTGTCGGCGTAGCCGGCATAGACGTTCGTGAAGCCGCCGGCCGCCGCCATCTGCTTGAACACCGGCAGCGGATCGGGCGTCAGCGCGGCATCCTGCAGCGACGCGATCATCCGGCTGCGGGTCGCGACCCAGTCGGCGATCCCGACCACGTGGCCGCTGGCGACCGAGGTCAGGTTGCGGTCGATCGCGTCGTCGTTGTACGAGCGTGCGATGAAATAGTTGATCAGCGTCGTGGCGACGAGCGCGAATACGACGATGGCGACGCACGCGACGAGGATGCGGGCGCGGATGGACGAGAGCATGGCAACGACTCGGTAAGGGAGCGGGAACGCCCGGTGGACGAATTCACCGGGTAAACGGCAAATCCCGCTGCTTACTTGAGGTCGTTGTGACAATTCAATGAAACGTATGACGAATGGCGCCGGCGACTGTCAGCGAATCGTCAGGATGCGGGGAATCGACGGTATGCTGCGCGCCGGTCGCGGCGCCCGGCCACCGCCCGCTACAGCCGATGGCTCGGCCGCGGATCGGCGTCCGCGGGCGCTGCGTCGGCCCGGGTGTCGTGGTCGGAATCGTCCTTCTGGCGCATCCGTTCACGCAGGTGCCGGATCGCGAATACGTGGATGTAGTCGTGCACGCGCGCGTCGGACGACAGCGCGCGTACTTCGTCGTCGAGCATCGCACGCAACTGATCCGCGCCGATCGCGCGCCGTTCGGCGGCTTCCTTGAGTGAATCGAGCAAATTGTCCTTGGACATCGACGGACTCCTGACGGTCGAGGAACGAAAAAGATGACGGTACTGGAAGATTAAAGACTGGACAGACGCGCGGCGTACGATGCGCCGGCGCGTGTTTGCGCGCGATCAACGGCACGTTGCGTGCCGCCGCCGATCCGTTTCCGAACCGGCCGCGCAGGGTTCGCGGTGCACATGGCCCGCGAACGAGACTGGAAGTCCTGCCACGCCACCCCGGGCGCGGCACTGGCGAGGGCGGCGGGTGGAGCGCCGCGCGACGCCGATGCAGTGGGGAAAGTTAGACCGGTCGAAATCCTGCGTCAAGCGCCCCTTCATTCGTCTGGCTAATGTGCCGGGCCGTCCGTTCGGCCGCTGCGCGTGTCAGCGGATTCCGATACGCGTCGCGCAATTTCCTGACAGCGACTTCAGCGCGCGCCGCTTGGCAGCGCGCCGCCGCCACACGATACTGATCACATGAACGAGGCGTTCATACCGAACATCGCTCAGTCGGCCATCGAGCCGGCACGCGGGGTTCGGCGCAGGAGACCAACCATGACACATCGCAACTTACCGGGCCGGGGCGGCCAGCGGCGCGCGTCGGGCAACGCGCGCGCCCTGCCCGCCCGGGCCGCGTCGGCCGGCAACCGTCCGTCCGACGACCTCGACACCTTGCTCGCGCTCGCACGCGAGGCCGGCTTGCTCGTCACGCTCGACGGGCAGATCGGCCGCGAAAAGTATCAGAGCGTCGTGGGGTCGGTCCTCGCGTTGCAGCGGTTCGCCGCGGCACTCGGCGCGCGAAACGCAGCCGACGCACCGGCCGGGTCGGAGCCACGTCGCAAGGCGCGCCCTGGCTGGCCGCATACGAATCGTTTGCGCAGCCGCACGTGCAGCGCATGTGCGCCGCTGCATGTCGTGCGTCCGCATGCGCGGGTACGACACGGCGTGGGCCGCCGGCACGACCTGCGATCGATTCTTCGTACCTTGTGATCTGCGCATGTCAGCCAACGCACGGTATGGGGCCGTGCAGTGGTTGCGCGCGCGATGACGCGCCGCTCGACGCGGCCGCATCGACGCATCGACATCATTCCTGCGGGGAAGTGAATTCGACGGGGCCAGGCGGAAAGCGGACGGGGTGACTTGCACCCCGCCCGTCCTCCAAGGCAACCGTCGGTTGCCTACCCTCGTGCCGGAGAGTTCCTGGTCGGATGACGCGCCGGACAAACCCGAGGCGCGGCTCCTGAAAATGAGGTGACGGCGGCGAGTGCAGCGGAGGTCGTCACTCGCCTGCATGCGGCGGCTTTGCGCATGCACGACAGACCACCCAGCGTCGCTGGATGTGCATCACTGTCTCATGCGATGTGCGTGGCGTTTTGATGCAAGTCAATCCAAATCCGCTTCGATCGCGACGACGCGCGATTCATTCCGCACCACGCACCAGCAGCACCGGCACCTGCGCGAGATGCGCGACCCGCCGCGCGACGCTGCCGATCAGCCAGGCGGCGATGCCGCGACGGCCATGCGTGCCGACCACCAGCAGCTCCGCCCGCCAATGCACGGCATCGCGCATCAGTGCGTGAGCCACGTCGTCGCTGGTCGGACGCGTTTCGACGATGCCGCGCTTGGTCGGATTGCCCGTCGCATGGAACAGCGGGCCGATCTTCGCGAGCGCATCCTCGCCCTCCGCGCGGTACGCATCCTCGAGCGCACGCACCGGCACGACATCGGTCAGGCGAACCGCGCGATCGATCACGTACGCCGCGTACAGCAACGTCGTCGGCATCGCGAAGCCGAGCCCGACGCGCACCGCGTGCAGCGACGGCTCGCTGCCGTCGACCGCGAACATCAGCCGCTGCAGCGTGCCGTCCGACGGCCGTGCATAGGTGCCGGGCACGATCAGCAGCGCGCATTGCGCGCGTTTCGTCAGCGTGTCCGACATCGCGCCTTCGACGAGCCGCAACAACCCGTGATGCGGATTCGCGCCGATCACCAGCACGTCCGCGTGCCACGTCGACGTATCGTTCACCAGTGCGTCCGCCACCGAGCCGCCCGTGACCGACGTATCGATGACCGCCTGTTCGACGTCGATGCCGCTGTCGGCGAACAGCGCCGCGATCCGCTCGCAGACGGTTTGCGCTTCGCGGATCATGTCCTCGCGCGCGGACGTCAGCAGCGCGTCGATGCGCGGAATGTCGGGCAGCACGAGGCGCGGATTGTCGATCGCGCAAATGATGCGCAATCGCATGCCGGGACGCAGCAGCGTGCGCACGTAGCGCGCGGCTGTCAGCGATTCGGGCGTCGAGTCGACGGCCAGCGCGATTCGCGCAAGCGTCGGAATGGGCTGGGCAGGCTGCATGGCGAAGATCTCCGTGCGTGCGCGTCGTCGCTGAACGACGACGGGGGCTTCGCGCGGCAGCGGCGCTGCGGCGGCCGGACAGCCGCCGCGGCCGCGGGGATCGGTGGTGCGCCACGCGAAGCGCGGACAAGCGATGCTTTCGTTCAGCATAGGCCGTCCGGCCCGCGCGTGCATGATCGCGATCAACGATCGCGCGGCACCCTGCCCGTGCGGCTTACGACTTCGTCGGCATCGACGCGGCCGGACGGTTCGCGTAGAACAGCGCGTACGCGATGCCGAGCAGCACGATCCACACCGGCCCGATCACGAGTGCGACGCGCGTATCGGGCGTGAACGCCATCAGCACGACGACCAGCACGAGAAAGCCGAGCGCGACGAACGAACCGAGCGGATAGAACGGCACGCGGATCGGCAGGCGCGCGATCTTGTCGGCCGACAGCGTGCGGCGAAAACGCATCTGTGCGATCAGGATCACGCACCACGTCCAGATCGCGCCGAACGTCGATACCGACGTGAGCCACGTGAACACGTGCTGCGGCGCGAGATAGTTGAGCAACACGCCAATGAGCAGCAACGCGACCGACACGGCCACGCCGTACACGGGCACGCCGCTGCCGTTCACGCGACCGAGCCAGGCGGGCGCCTGGTCCTGCTGCGCGAGGTTGTAGAGCATCCGCGCGGTGCTGAACAGGCCGCTGTTGCAGGACGACAGTGCCGCAGTCAGCACGACGAAGTTGATGATGCCGGCGGCGGCCGGAATACCGAGCCGTGAGAACGTCATCACGAACGGGCTGCCCTGCGTGCCGATCTGGTCCCACGGATAGAGCGACATGATCACGAACAGCGCGCCGATGTAGAAAATCAGCACGCGCCAGAACACCGAATTCACGGCCTTCGTCAGCGACTTCTCCGGGTTGCGTGCCTCGCCGGCCGTGAGGCCGAGCATCTCCACGCCGAGATACGCGAACATCACGATCGGCAGCGCGGCGATCACGCCATTGATTCCGTTCGGCATGAAGCCGCCGTGCGACCACAGGTTCGAGATGCCGGTCGCGATGCCGCCGTTGCCGATGCCGAACGCGATCATCAACCCGCCGCCGATGATCATCAGCACGATCGTGACGATCTTGATCAGCGCGAACCAGAACTCGAATTCGCCATACAGCTTGACCGCGATGAAGTTCACCGAGCCCATCGCCAGGAGCGCCGCGAGCGCCCAGATCCAGTTCGGCACGCCGGGGAACCACATGTGCATGTAGACGCCGACCGCCGTGATTTCCGCCATGCAGGTGACGATCCACACGAACCAGTAGGTCCAGCCGGTCAGGTAACCGGCGAGCGGGCCGAGGTAGTCGCGCGCATAGCGGCTGAAGGCGCCGGCGACCGGGTTGGTGATCGCCATCTCGCCGAGCGCGCGCATGATCAGGAAGATCGCGAGGCCGCCCAGCAGGTAGGTCAGCAGGATGGCCGGGCCGGCCGTGCGGATCGCGGTGGCCGAGCCGAGGAACAGGCCGACGCCGATCGTCGCGCCGAGCGCCATCAGGTTGATGTGCCGTTCTTCCAGCCCGCGGTGCAACTGGTCTTCTGGTGGTTTCAAATCCGTCTCCTGGCAGCCGCGAGCGGGCCGCCGTCATTGTGTCGATGACAATGCGCGACCGTTCATGCCGATTTCGGCAGCCGAAAACGAAATAATCCCCGCTGTCGATTTCCGAATAAGAAACGACACGGACACCGCGTCAATCCGGTTGGAATTGCCGCGGATTATCCGTATTTCCCGGAACAATCCGGAAAAACGGATCGGGCCTTTCACGGAATACACCCGAGCGGCCCGCGCGACGCGGCTGTGCGCGTGACGAGCGGCAACGGGATGCATCGCTTTCGGCGCGAACGAACGCGCGTCGAATGTGCGCAATCACGCGCACGCTATATGCAGGCGGGATTATATGGAGGATCGGCGGTTTCACGCCAGGCGATTTTGGGGAAAATCGCGGTGCTTGAAAGCGGTGGTCGGATTTGAGTGCGCGCGGTGGCGCGCGCGCATTTATTTCGACAACGTCGCCCGCACCGTATATTCGCCTTCGAGCGCACCCTGCTCACGCCGCACGAAATATCGCGATGAATCCAGATCGGCCGGCAGCGGCTCGACCGGATAACCGTGCTTTTCCCACGCATCGAGCCCGCCCTTCAGCGCCCGGATGTTGTGGATCATCTTCTTGCGCTGCATCTTCGCGATCAGGCGCTTGGCCGTTGCCTCGTTCGGGCACACGCAATAGACGACGATCGGCCGCTTCAGCATTTCCGGGTCGAGCAGGTCCGGCGAATCGAGATCGACCGGCACCGCGCCGGCAATCCGGTAAGGCTCGCGTTCGCGAATCGCTTTCGGCCGCGCGTCGAAGATCAGCGGCGGTTCGTCGGACGTCATCATCTCGACGAGCTGCGGCGGCGAGATGCGCACCTGCGCGAGATAGCGGCGGAACTGCACGCGGCGCACCCAGCGGTACAGCAGGAACGTGATGAAGATCGCGAGGAACGCGTCGAGGATCGTGCCGCCGCTCGCGCGCACCCACAGCACGAACTGGACGATCTGGTCATGAATGGCCGCGCCGCCGATCAGCCAGAACGCCGCCCACAGCGACGCGCCGGCCAGATCCCAGAACAGGAACACGCCGACGCCGATCGCGGTCGTGCCGAGCAGCGGCGCCGACACGAGGCCGAGGCCCGGCAGGAATTTCGACAGCACGAGCAGCGGCGCGCCGTACCTTTCGAATACGTTACGCGCGAAGCGCAGCGTCGTGTCGAGCGACAGCGAGAAACGCACGAGGCCGTTCAGCAGGCGCCGGCCGCGCGTGCGGCCCATGAAGAACCACAGCGAATCGGCCAGCATCGTCGCGCCGATCGCCGCCGCGAACATGCTGACCCAGGACGCCTGCCCCATCGCCGCCATCGTGCCGCCGAGAATCAGCATCGGCACGGCCGGCACCGGCACGCCGAGCTGCGTGATCAACACGCTCGCGAACACGGCCCACGGGCCGAGCGACGATGGAATAGCAATGGGAAAGTGCCACACGGCGGCGCTCCTGGAAGACATGCGGGCCGCGCGACAGGGCCGTCGGTACGGCAGCGCAACGGCCGCCGCGGCGTGTCCGCGACCGACCGGTGCATCCTGCGCATTCTAAACGGGTTTGGCCTCGATCGCGCGGAACACGGGCCGTCGGCAAGGGCTTTGCGCGCGGCGTGACGCGACCGTGACGGTCACACGTCGGAACGCTGCGCGAGTCGCGCGACATGTTCCGCGTAGTCGGGAAACTCGGCCGCCAGCGCGGCCGCATCGGCCAGCTCGAATTCCGAGAACTCGAACCCCGGCGCAACCGTGCAGCCGACGAGCGCGACGTGCTCCGGCGACGCGCAGCGCGCGCCGAACCAGCTTCCGGCCGGCACGACCGCCTGAAACACGGTGCCCGGATGCGTGAGCGGGTTGCCGAGCCGGTGGATCGTCAGCCCGTCGCGCGCGTCGAGCACCCACACTTCGATCGGATCGCCCGCATAGAAATGCCAGACCTCGTCGGAACGGATGCGGTGCCACGACGAATACGCGCCGTCGCACAACAGGTAGTAGATCGCGGTCGACGCGGCACGTGGCGCGCCGTCGGCAGGACGCACGACCGAGTCGGTCGCGCGGTAGGTTTCACGGAAATAGCCGCCTTCGGGATGCGGCTGCAGGTCGAACTGGCGAATCAGGTCGGTCGCGGAAATCGGCATGGCAGATGACGTCGGTAAGGTAGAAAACCGGCATCCGGCTGACTGCCCGATCTCGATTCATGCGACCGGGTGCCGCCGGATGTCCGTGCGTCGATCGCCGCGGCCATGTGCGCGGCGAACAAGCGGATACCCGCCGATGCTGCCAGAACTGCGTGCCGGGATGCAACCGTCGACGCGCAATCGCGCAGCGGCGAGCGTCCCGGCGGCGCGCCCGATTACGCCGACAATCCGGCCACACGCGCGGCACCCTGCCGCCCGCAGATGCGCGCGCAGCGTCGGCCGCCGTACCGCGTCGATTACGCGGCCGCCGACGCACCCGGTTCGTCATGCCGTACCAGCAGCACGGGCCGGTCGGCCGCACGCAGCAGCGATTCCGCCACGCTGCCGAGCAACAGCCTGCGCAGGCCGTGCCGCCCGCTCGTGCCCATCACGATCAGGTCGGCGTCGGCTTCGGCCGCCGTGCGCATCAGCACCGTCGCGATGTCCTCGCCGTACGCGTCGAGCGCGCGCACCGTGCCCCGCACATGCTGCTGGGCGAGCGCCGCTTTCGCGTCGTCGAGCACCGGCGTCGCGGCATCGGTCGCGGCGACATCGCCGTCGTGCTCGGCGGCGAAGCCGGCGTCAACGTCGACGAGCTGCGGCCGATGCTCGACGACGTACGCACAGGTCACTTCGCCGCCGGACGCCGCCGCGATCCGGATCGCCTCGTTCAGCGCGAGACGCGCGCTCGGGCCACCGTCGAGCCCGACGAAAATCCGCTTGTACATGGTCCGTCCCTCCGACCTGGCGTGCGTCGCGCGTTGCGCAACGACCGCCCGCTATCGCAAGCCGGCCCGGCGCCGGCTTGTCTGCCGAACAGTCTGCCCCACGTGCCGACACGCGCGTTGACGCGCGTCAAGCGCGGCCGGCGCGCCCGCTGCTTCACGCCGTTTGCCGCAATTTCAACTGACCCCATTACAAAAAACGTGTAAAACGCGCACAATTTCATTCTCAAAATAGTCGTTGCACGCAGCCGGTGCGAGTTTTCCCCGGTTTTGCCGCGTTGCCCGAGTGCCGCGGGCAGCCCCAACAACAGAATGGCCATCGAATGACCGCCAGTGGAACCCCGACGCGGGACGCCCGAGGGCCCACGCGCCTCCAGACCATGTTACGCCAGCCGTTCGCGGCCGGCGTCGTTACGCTGTGCGCGGGCGCCGTGCTGTCGCTCGGCGTCGCGCTGCTCGTGCGCGAGCAGTGGCAAGCCACCGTTCATACGCGTTTCGAGCGCCGCACGACGCACGTGACCGCGATGCTGCGGCATGAACTGCAGGCCGGTGTCGCCGTGCTCGAAGGCGCGCGCGGCGCGTTCGGCCTCGTCCCGGACATGACGCCCGGCCAATGGCGCCGGTATGCGGAGACGCTCGATCTCGACAGCGGCCGCTCGCCGGTCCGGCAGATCGGCTATGCGCCGCTGACGCCCGCGGCGCGCGGCGCGCTGGCCGGCGCGAAGCCGCTGCCGGCCGATCCGCTCGCGGCAGCGACGCTCAGCGCCCCTGCCTCGAACTCGCCGGTCGTGCGCTTCGGCGCGTTCGACGCGGCGCCGCTCACGCGCGCGCTGCGGACCGGCGATATCGCGCTCGGCGTCCACCCTGCCGACGACGACACCTCCCGCGACGCCCGCACCCTGACGCTGTTCCTGCCCGTGACGGCCTCGCCGCTGGCCGCCGCCACCTCGTCCGGCACGCGCGAAGCCGGCGCCGACGGGATGCTGTTCGCGGCGCTGAGCCCGCGGCGCCTGGTCGAGCGCGCGCTCGACGCGGAACGCGGGATCGACCTGTGGATGACCGCCGGCGGCGATTCGCGCGCGATCGTCAGCGTCGAGACGACGACCGACGAAGCGTCGGCGTCGCCCGACCTGATGCGGCGCACCGATGTGCTGAATTTCGGCGGCACCGCGCTGACGCTCGCCTATTCCGCGGACGGCCGGCCGAGCGCGACCGGCGCGCAGCGTGCGGCCGGCACCGTGCTCGCGGCCGGGCTGATCGCGTCGTTCGGGTTCGCGGCGCTCGTCCATGCGCTGCTGCGCGGCCGTGCCGACGCCGGCGCGAGCAGCCGCGGCAGCCTCAACGAGGCACGGATGATGGGCATCATCCGTTCGTCGATGGAAGCGATCATCACGATCGACGAGAAGCAGACGGTCGTGATCTTCAATCCGATGGCCGAGCAGGTGTTCGGCGTGTCCGCGATGGAGGCGATCGGCGCGCCGCTGTCGCGCTTCATTCCCGAGCGGTTCCGCGCCGCACATGCGAAGCACGTCGACCAGTTCGGCGTGACGGGTGTGTCCGAGCGGCAGATGGGCCGCCAGCGCGTGCTGTTCGGGCTGCGGGCCAACGGCGAGGAATTCCCGATCGAAGCGTCGATCTCGCAGATCCGCGACGCGTCGGGCAAGCTTTATACGGTGATGCTGCGCGACATCACCGAGCGGCTGCGGGCCGAGAACGCACTGAAGCAATCGCGCGAGGAATTGCGCGAACTGTCGGCGAACCTGCAGAACGTGCGCGAAGAGGAAAAAACCCGCATCGCGCGCGAGCTGCACGACGACCTCGGGCAGCAGCTCACCGCGCTGAAAATGGACCTGTCGGTCATCGAGCAGCAACTGCGCATGCCCGGCCGCGCGCAGCCCGACGAAGGCGTGCAGATGCATCTGCAAGGCATGCGGCGGCTGATCGACGCGACGGTCGCATCGGTGCGGCGGATCGCGGCCGACCTGCGGCCGGTGATGCTCGACGATCTCGGCCTCGTGCCCGCGATCGAATGGCTCGCGAACGATTTCACGAACCGCTACGGGATCGACGTCGAGCGCCACATCGAAACGGGCGGCCTCACGTTCACCAGCACGGGCGCGACCACGCTGTTCCGCATCGTCCAGGAGGCGCTGACGAACGTCGCGCGCCATGCGGATGCGACGCGCGTGGCGTTGCGGCTCGACATCGAGGAAGGCTTTTGCGTGCTGCGCGTCGCGGACAACGGCCGCGGCGCGGCGCCCGGCGGTCCGGCCCACGAGGACAAGTCGTTCGGCCTGATCGGCATTCGCGAACGCGCGCACATGCTGGGCGGCACCGTGACGATCGACACCGCGCTCGCGCGCGGTTTCTCGATTACCGTCTCATTTCCGCTCGCCACCGTTCAACAGGACACGCTCATCACATGATCAAGGTGCTCATCGCCGACGACCATACGCTCGTACGCGACGGTCTGCGGCACATCCTCCAGAACGCCACCGGATTCGAGGTGGCCGGCGAAGCCTGCGACGGCCCGTCGACGATCGCGCTGGTGCGTGCAACGCCCGCGCAGGTACTCGTGCTCGACCTGTCGATGCCGGGCCGCAACGGCGTCGAGCTGATCAAGCAGATCAAGGACGAGAAGCCCGCGCTGCGCGTGCTCGTGCTGACGATGCACGCGGAGCAGCAATACGCGGTGCGCGCGTTCCGCGCGGGCGCGTCCGGCTACCTGACGAAGGAAAGCGCGAGCGCGGAGCTGGTCGGCGCGGTCACGAAGGTGGCGTCGGGCGGCGTCTACGTGAGCCTCGCGATGGCCGAGCAGTTCGCGCAGAGCCTGAACGAGCCGGCCGAAACGCTGCCGCACCAGCGGCTGTCCGACCGCGAATTCGACGTGTTCCGACGGATCGCCGCCGGCCAGACGCTGACCGAGATCGCGAATGCGCTGTGCGTGAGCGCGAAGACGGTCAGCACCTACAAGACCCGGATCCTCGAAAAGATGCAGATGCCGCACGAAGCGGCGCTCGTGCGTTACGCGATGCGGCACAAGCTGCTCGACGAAACGGACGACGTGTAACGGACGACGTGTAGCCGGCGTCGTGCGGGCCTCAGCGGGCCCGCGCACGACGGTTACTTCGCGGGCACCGGGCACGCGAGGTCGCCTTCCTCGCAGGACAGATAGCCCTTCAGCGTCTCGGTGCGCGCTTTCGTCAGATCGTCGAGACAGGTCGATACGACCATCGGGTACGCACTGCCGCCCTCGGCATTCGCGCTCGAGAAATGGCATTCGGCATCGCGGTACGCGATCCATGCGCGCTGCGCGTTCACGAGTTTTTCGGCGAGCGGCCGCGCATCGCGCAAGCGCGCGGTAACGGCCTGGTAGGTCCGGTTCAGCTCCCCGTCGGATTTCTTGTACGCACGATCGGCACACGCCGTCATCGTCGCCTGATCCGTCGCGTCCGCGCAATTCGCCTGCGCATGGGCGACGCTCGCCACCAGCGCCAGCGAGCCCAGCAGACCGGTCAAGACACGCATGGATGCTCCTTGTTGTTCGTTGAAGTGTGGAACCCGGTGCCCTGCTGCGCCCCGTGTGCATGGGCCGCGCCACCGCGGCGACATCGACCGCGATGCTAGCGCACGCGCGGCGGATTGTCAGCGGGTGTCGGGCTGATACCCGACGCTCGCTATTTCGCCTGTTGTCGTGTTTCCTGATGGCGAAAGCATCACATCGTTACGCATCATTGAAAAAGCCCGCACTCGAAACTAAACGAGTGCGGGCTTTTTCGACAAGCCTTCAGCCGCGGCCCCAACGGCCGCGACACAACGACCGGCTTAGTGGCCGAAGTACACCGACGAGCGGTCGCTGACGGCCGGCACGACCGCGCGCTGGCCCGACTGCGACGTCGCGACCGGATTCGAACCGTAGCCGGTTGCGTCGGCTTGCGCGCCGGTGTTCTGCGCGGCGGCGATCTTGGCCTGGGCGGCCTGGATGTTTTCCGGATAGTTGATCCAGTCGTTCGGGTTGTAGCCGGCCTTTTCGAGCTGGACCAGCTCGGCGCGCACTTGCGCGCGCGTCAGCGGCTGCTGGTTCGATTGGGCGAACGAGACGACCGGTGCGGCCATCAGGGCGGCCAGTGCAACTGCCTTGATCAGCGATTTCATGATGCGTTACCTCCAGGATTGTTTTGTCAGGCGCTTCGGACTCGGGGTCGTTGCGCATGAGTAGAAGTCTAGGAGGCTCGACTATCAGGGTAAATACTTAAATCGCAAATTCACTGTTGACCGAAACCGTACAATCCATCGGGAATAAGTCGATTCTTCAGATGATTATCGACGTTCGTGCACCGAATGCCGCGATACGGTAGCCGGCACGCCTCCGGCCGCGCATTCAGCGCAGGCGATCGGTATCCGCCGACGCCATCTGCCTGTCGAACAGCAGCGCCTTGAGGCGAATCAGGTCGTCGGCATCGATGTCGCCGAACGCCGCATGATGCAGCGTCAGCGCCGGCGCCGCCGGGTCGGCATGCGCGGCCCGCACCATGCCATCGAGCGCCAGCCGCTCGACGCGGCCGCCGGTTTCGTACGGAAGCAGCACGCGCAACGGCTCGCCGGGCGCCGCGATCGCCCGGTCGACGGCGATCGACAGCCCGCTCAGGCTGATGTCGTGCACCACCCCGATGCCTTCCGCCCCGTCCGCTCCGCCAGTGCAGCAGGCCGCGATGCGCACCGGCACGCGCGGCTCCCCGCGCGTGCGCAGCCGGTCGACGAACCCGGGCGGCGACAGGATCATGAACGGCGCGGCGCCCGACGCCTGCACCGATTCGACCGTCGCGCCGAAACGGAACACCGCGGCGCGGCCGATTGCCACCGCTTCGACGTCGTCGCCGCGTGCGAATTCGAGCACGGTGGCGGGCTGCGGCTCGACGAACAGCGCCCCCGACGCGCCGACGCCGATCAACCGGCAGCGTTGCAGCACGCGCGTCGTGCCGACCCGGCGGCGGATGCCGATCGCGGCGCCCGCCGACAAGCCCATGCGCGTGGCGGGCGCGGCTGCCGCCCCGGACACGCGCGAATCTGTGTCGGCGTCCTCGCGTCGGCGGACGGGGCGGAAATGGTCGAACAGGAAAGCATGCTGCGCGGCATCGCGCAGCGTCGTGCCGGCCGGCAGCAGCGCGGCGCCGTCGGCGTCGTAGAGGTCGAAGCCGAGCGGAACGCCGGCGCAAAGGTCGTCGCGCGCGAGCGCGACGTAATCGATGGAAAGCCGCATCGGAGCAGCGCGGGGCGACCGCGCAAACTGTCGTGACAACTTGATTACGGCAGCATCGCGCGGAATCTGAACGGCTGCGTTACTGCGACGCGCCGGTCGCATCGGGCGCGGCCGGCACCGGCACCGGCGGTGGGGCCGGCACGGCCGACGGGGCGACGCCGACACCGGCGCTGCTTCCGCTCGTCGTACTGGCGCCCGTCGGCGGCTGCGCAAGCTGCGGCTGCGGTTGCGATGCGCCCGTCGACAGCGCCGCGGCCGACGCGGCCACTTCGGACGCCGGCACCCATTCCTCGACGATGCCGCCGGATGCGGCATCCGGCGCCGATGCGGCGGAAGCCGCCGACGCCGCCCCCTCGTCGGCCTCGGCCGGGCGCTCGATGCGCTGCGTCCTGACCGGCGCGGGCGCCTTCTTCGGCTCGGGCGGGAACCACGTGTCGAACAGGTCGGTCACGCGCTCGCGCAGCGACCCGAACCAGCCCGGCGACGGCTCGGTATCGAATTTCGCCTTCGTATCGACGATCCGGGCGCGCTGCGCGCGCTGGAAGAAATCGCCGACGATCGGCAGCGCGCTGTGCGCGCCCTGCCCCCAGTAATCGCTGCGCAGCGTCACGCGGCCGTCGTCGAAGCCGACCCACGCGCCGGCGACGAGGCCCGGCTGCATCAGGATGAACCAGCCGTCCGCGTTGTCCTGCGTCGTGCCGGTCTTGCCGGCCACGTCGCCGCGGATGCCGAAGCGCGTGCGAATGCTGCCGCCCGTGCCGCGCGTCACGACATCGCGCATCACGTCGAGCAGCGTCTTGTCGGTTTCGGCATCGAGCGCGCGCTCGGGCGGCGCCGGTGCGTACTCGGCGAGCACCTCGCCCTGGCGATTCTCGATGCGCGTCACCATCTGCGGCTCGACGTACAGGCCGCCGTTCGCGATCGTCGCGTACGACGCGACCATTTCCTTCAGCGTGACCGGGCTCGTGCCGAGCGCGAGCGACGGCACGCGTTCGAGCGGGCTTTCGCGCACGCCCATGTCGCGCGCCAGCCGCGCGACGGCGCCCGGCCCGACCTTCTCCATCACCTGCGCGGTGATCCGGTTACGCGACAGCGCGACGGCGTCGCGCAGCGTCATCGGCTTGCCGGTCGGCGGCACGTCGTCGTTCGGCCGCCAGATCTCGCCGCCCTTCAGCGGGATCTCGACCGGCTGGTCGATGAACGTGTCGTCCGGCTTCATCCCGCTCGCGAACGCGGCGCCATAGACGAACGGCTTGAACGTCGAGCCCGGCTGGCGCCGCGCCTGCGCGACGTGGTCGAACGGCTCGCGGGTGAAGTCGCGGCTGCCGACCCACGCGCGGATCTGCCCGTCACGCGGATCGATCGCGAGGAAGCCGGCCTGTACGTCGGTCTTCGCCTTGCACAGCGCGTGCAGGAAGCCGCGGTCGGCCGCGAGCATCTTCATCGCCGCCGCGTCGTCCTTGCCGGCGTCCTGCGCGGCCTTGTACTCGGGCGATTCGCGCATGAAAGTGCGGAACACCTCGTTGTCGGTGCCGCAGCCGTCGCGGCCGCTCCATGCGTTGTTCGCGATGCCCTGCAACTGATTGCCCTGCAGCGTGAGCGCCTGCGTCGCCATCTGCTGGAGGCGCGAGTCGATCGTCGTGCGCACGATCAGCCCGTCCGAGTAGATGTTGTAGTCGTTGCGGTCGGCCCACGCGATCAGCCATTTGCGCAACTGCTGCGCGAAATGCGGCGCCGGCCCGGGCGGCTCCTTCTGGCGCTCGAAGTCGATCCGCAGCGGCCGGCGCTGCCACTGCGCGAACTGCGCCGGCGACAGCTTGCCGTACTTCACCATCTGGCCGAGCACCGTGTTGCGCCGCTGCAGCGCGCGCTCGGGGTTCAGCACCGGGTTGTAGTAGCTGTTGCCCTTCAGCATCCCGACGAGCGTCGCGCTGTCGAGCACGTCGAGTTCGTCGGCCGACTTGTCGAAATAGGTGCGTGCGGCCATCTCGACGCCGTACGCGTTGTACAGGAACGGCACCGTGTTCAGGTAAGTCTCGAGGATCTGGTCCTTGCTGTAGACGGCCTCGATCTTCAGCGCGGTGATCGCCTCCTTCACCTTGCGCGTGAGCGTCGGCGCGCGGCCGATCTCGTCCGGATACAGGTTGCGCGCGAGCTGCTGCGTGATCGTCGAGCCGCCCTGGCGGCTGCCCGAGAACGTATGCAGCGCGGCCGACGCCGTGCGCTTCCAGTCGAGGCCGTGGTGTTCGTAGAAGCGGTGATCCTCGGTCGCGATCAGCGCGTCGACCATATGCGGCGAGATCTGCTTGAGCGACACCCATTCGCGGTTCGACGGCTTGAATTCGGCCAGCAGCTTGCCGTCGGCGGACAGCACTTGCGCGGGCTGGTCGACGCGCGCCTTGCGGATGTCGCCGATGCCCGGCGTGAACGGGATCAGCACGACCACGTACACCGCGAACAGCGCCGGCACGGCGGCGGCCGTGAGCAGCACGCCCCGGCGCGTCGGGTGGCGGACATGGTGCCACGCGGTGGCGGCGAGAGGCTTGACGCGCGCGGCGGCGGCCGCCGCGACAGGTTGGGCGCGCGCGACCCATCTGGCACACAAGGCACGCACTGACGACACGTTTCGGCGATTCACGCGGGTGGAGCTCGGCTGAAAAGGCTGCATCGTACCAAACTCGCGCGGCCGTCCGACCCGCGGCGGCGTTGGGCCGGCATACGTGGTGCGATTGTGGTGCGGTTTCGCGACGGCGCTGACGCAAAAAAGGCGCGTGCCCGGCATCCGGAACGACGCGCCAAACCTGGTACGACAACCTGAACGCCGCGCGACGGGGACGCAACGGCGACGCGACCGGCGCTGCGGCTCAGCGCACGAGGAATCCGTACGTGAGCGGATCGCGCTCGTCGACGATCCAGTTCGCGAACCCGCAGATATGCGCGCTGCCTTCCACTTCCGGGATCACGGCCGGGATGTCGCCGACCGTCGTTTCGCGCAGCACGCGGCCCTTGAAGACCGTGCCGACGATCGATTCATTGACGAGCGTGTCGCCCGCCGCGAGCAGCCCGCGCTGGTAGAGCTGCGCGACGCGCCCGCCGGTGCCGGAGCCGGTCGGCGAGCGGTCGACCTCGCGATCCGCGAACACGCAGCAGTTGGCCTGCGTCGAACCCGCGTGGCGCGGCGCGTTCGCGATGATCGTGCCGTAGATATGGTTGATTTCCGGGATTTCCGGATGCACGACCGGATACGTCGCGTTCGCGGCGGCCTTCACTTCCGCGCCGAAGCGGATCAGTTTCTCGACCGCCGATTCGCGCACCGGCAGGTCGAACGGCGCGCCGTCGACATAGAAATAGAACGCGCCGCCATACGCGATGTCGCCGGTCACGGTACCGAACGACGGCGTCTCGACCGACACGTCGCGCCGCCAGATGAACGACGGCACGTTGACGAAGCGCACGGGCCCCGCATGCTCGCCGTCCCACCGGACGAACGCTTCGATGAAGCCGCACGGCGCGTCGATGCCGACCCGCGTCTCGGGCACCGTGCGCTGCACCCAGCCGAGCTCGACGGCCGCCGTCGACAGCGCGATCACGCCGTGTCCGCAATGGTCGCTGTAGCCTTCGTTGTGCACGAAGATCACACCGAAATCGGCGTTCGGCGACACGGGCTCGGTCAGGTAGCCGCCGTACATGTCGGCGTGACCGCGCGGTTCGAACATCAGCGCGCGGCGGATCTCGTCGGCGTGCTCCTTGAGCCATGCGCGGCGCTGGACGATCGTGTCGCCGGGCAGCCGCGGCAGCCCGCTCGTGACGATGCGGAACGCCTCGCCGCCGGTGTGCACTTCGACGGTGGACAGGGATCGGGAAATTTTCATGACGAATCGGATGCGTTGAAACGAAGGACGGCGGCCGGGCCGCCGTCCGGTGACGGGCGGTGCGGCTATTACTTCGCGTACGGCTCGGGCAGCCCGTTGCGGATCACGTAGACGGTGGTCGGCGCGCCTTTCAGGTCGCCGTTCGCGTCGAACGAATAGGTGCCCGCGACGCCCGCATAATTCGACTTCGCGAGCTGCGCGATCAGCTTCGCCTTGTCGGTGGTCGTGCCGGCCTTGACCATCGCGTCGGCGAGCAGCTTCACGCCGTCGTAGTAATTGACGCCGTAGACCTGCGTATCGGTGTGATAGGCGTCGTGGTACTTCTTCAGGAATTCGCGGCCGGCAGGCGTCTTCTCGAGCGCGACGCCGCCCTGCGCGCAATAAACGATCGACGCCGCCTCGCCCGCGACCTTGCCCATGTCGGCCGAGCAGATGCCGTCGCCGCCGAGCAGCTTCGCGCGCAAGCCCCGCTGCTTCATCTGCTTGGCCATCGGCGCGCCCTGCGCCGCATAGCCGCCGAGGAAGATCACGTCGGGGTTGCCGGCCTTGATCTTGGTGAGGATGCCGAGGAAATCGGTGGCCGACGAATTCGTGTATTCCTGATCGACGATCCTGATGCCGTTCGCCTTCGCCACGTTCATGAACTGCTCGGCGACGCCCTGCCCGTATGCGGTGCGATCGTCGATCACGGCGGCGGTTTTCGCGTTCAGCGTCTTCGCGGCGAACGTGGCCATCGTGCCGCCGAGCTGCTCGTCGCTCGCGCCGATCCGGAAGATGTTCTTGAAGCCCTGCCGCGTGAGCGCCGGGTTCGACGCGACCGGCAGGATCGGCACGCCGGCGTTCGCATACACGCGCGAGGCCGGAATCGCGACGCCCGAGTTGTACGGCCCGAGCACCGCGACGACGCCCTTGTCGACGAGGTTCTGCGCGACCTGCACGCCGGCCTTCGGGTCGGCCTGGTCGTCTTCGGAAACCAGTTTGAAGGTAACGGTCTTCCCGCCCACCTTCACGCCGGCCTTGTTGAGCTCGTCCACCGCGAGCCGCGCGCCGTTTTCGTTGTCCTTGCCGTTGGCGGCCTGCGGGCCCGTCAGCGGCGCCGAATGGCCGATCGTCACGACTTCCTGCGCGTGCGCGGAAGTCAGTGCGCCGGCGGCAACAGCCACCGACAGCGCGGTTACGAGGTGTCGCATGATGTCTCCTGATTGGTTTTGTGTGAAACCAATGTAGGACACGCGTGGTCACATCGCAAGCAATTTCAAAATAATTCCGGAGGTTTTGGTCACATTAAAGACCAGAACGCCCCCTCACTTCGGCGCGATGTCGCGCCGCACGCGGCGGATGTGCTGTTCGACATAGAACGCAGCCGCATCGGCATCCCCGGACACGATTGCCTCGTAGATCAGCCGGTGCTCGGACACGTAGAGCCGGATCCGGCCCGCGTCGTAGATGCCGTCGTCCTTCAGCCGCTTCCACAGCGGCTGGTCCATCGTCTTCGCGACTTCGTCCGCGATCTTCACGATCAGCGCATCGCCGGTCATCAGCGCGAGCTGCCGGTGGAACAGCCGGTCGCTCTCGTTCCACAGCGCGCGCTGGTGCGGGTCGTCGACGTCGGTGATGGTTTCCATCTGTGCGAGATAGCGCTCGGCGCCCGGGTCGGCGCGGCCATGGGCGGCCGCGAGGCGCGCGATCGCGGGCTCCAGGATCAGCCGCACGTCGAGCGTCGACGTCGGGCTGAAGTCGGCCTCGGACGCGGTGTGCGCGTCGCCGCGTTGCGCGAGCACGTCGAGCGGCGCCGCGACGACGTAGGTGCCCGAATTGCGCTTCGTGAACACGAGCCCTTCGTTCTGCAGCGCGCCGAGCGCTTCGCGCACGGCCGGCCGGCCGACCTGGAACAGCGCCGCGAGCTCGCGCTCGGACGGCAGCCGCGACTCGGCCGCGTAGCGCCCCGCGCGAATCTCGTCGCGGATCTTTTCGGCTACCTGCTCGTAGATCTGCAGCGGCCTGAAACCGCCTTCGAGTGAGTCGGGACGCGCGGACATCATCGTAGGGCTCCTGCCCGTTCGCGGGCGTGGATCGGGAATGGGTTCGCACTATACCGGAGCGGCGCGGGCAGCGCGGCAGCGGCGAACCTTTTGGCCAGATATTAGAACCAAAGTCCACGAAGCGCTTTATTTTCTGGGTTGCGGACGCGCCAGCAAGTGGTATAGATTCGATCCACACTCACTGCCCGGTGTCACGGTATCCGGCAGACCTCTGTGGCTGGCGCGGCATGCGTCCGCCATCCACGCTCACCGACGCCTGCGACCTACACGATGACCGCCTTTTCCCCGATTCCCGTTTTCGACGCGGCCGACACGGCTGCGCTGCTCGACTACCCGGCGCTGCTCGCCACGCTCAGGCAAGCGGTCGTCGAGTATGCGGCGGGCGACATCGTCAGCCCCGAACGCCTGGTCGTGCCGCTGCAAGGCGGCGGCGTGATGCTGTCGATGCCGTCGAGCGCCCACGACCTGGCGAGCCACAAGCTCGTCAACGTGTGCCCCGGCAACGGCGCGCGCGGGCTGCCGACGATCCTCGGCCAGGTCACCGCGTACGACGCCACCACCGGAGCAATGCGCTTCGCGCTCGACGGCCCGACCGTCACCGGCCGCCGCACCGCGGCGATCACCGCGCTCGGCATCCAGGCGCTGCACGGCGCCGAGCCGCGCGACATCCTGTTGATCGGCACCGGCAAGCAGGCGGCCAATCATGCGGAAGCGCTCGCGGCGATCTTTCCGGACGCGCGCCTTCACGTGCGCGGCACGAGCGCGGACAGCGCGGCCGCCTTCTGCGCCGCCCACCGCGCGCATGCGCCGCGACTCGCGCCGCTCGACGGCGACGCGATTCCCGACGCGATCGACGTGGTCGTCACGCTGACGACGAGCCGCACGCCCGTCTATCGCGAAGCCGCACGCGAAGGCCGGCTCGTGGTCGGCGTCGGCGCGTTCACCGCGGATGCCGCCGAGATCGACGCGAACACGGTGCATGGCAGCCGGCTCGTCGTCGACGATCCGGCCGGCGCGCGCCACGAAGCCGGCGACCTGATCGTCGCGCGGGTCGATTGGCGGCACGTCGCGTCGCTCGCCGACGTGCTGAACGGCACCTTTGCCCGCAGCGGCCCGCTGCTGTTCAAGAGCGTCGGCTGCGCCGCATGGGACCTGGCCGCGTGCCGCACCGCGCGCGACGCGCTGGCCGCGCGCCGCGCCGGCTGACCCGGCCGCGCAACCGTTCGCGCCGCTCGCGCGGCATCGCATCGTCGGATTCACACCGGCGGTTTCCCGTACGCGGTGTAGGAAACGCCCTACACCGCGTCGAAGCGGCCTACACGAAGTTCCAATTCGGCCGATTTCAATTTCGGCGGCGCACCACGATACTGCCGGCATGAATGCCAGCCTGTCACCCGCCGCGCTCAGGGTGTTCCTCGTCGATCACGCAGTCGCCGTCCGCCAGCGGATCGCGCTGCTCGTCGGCGCGATCCACGGCGTTGCCGTCGTGGGCGAAGCGGAAGACGGCCAGGACGCGTGGACGCATATCCGCAGCAGTCGCGCGGACGTGGTGATCGTCGACGTGCGGCTCGCGGACGGCAGCGGTCTCGACCTGATCGGGATGCTGTCGAAGGCCGCGCCGCGCATCGTCACGATCGTGCTGACGAACCACTCGGCGCCGGCATTCAGAGAGGCATGCGCAACGGCGGGAGCCGACTACTTCTTCGACAAGACCGTCGAATTCGACGCTGCATGCCGTGTCATCGAATCCCTGGCGCACGCTCGCGTGCGCCTCCCCTGACGAGCCGAGCGATTCATGTCCACCGCCACCGCCTTCGCCGACGTGTCCGTCGTACCCCGCCCAACGATTCCGCTGCGCCCGGCCGCGCGCGCCGACGCCGCCAAACATCCGGCCGCCCGCTGCTCGGCCTGCGCGATGCGCTCGATGTGCCTGCCGCCGCACCTGACGGCCGCCGAATACGGCCGCCTCGACACGATCATCTGCACGACGCGACAGGTTCGCCAGGGCGACGCGCTGTTCCGCACCGACGATCCGTTCCAGAGCATCTATGCGGTGCGCGCGGGTTCGTTCAAGACGGTGATGATGCATCGCGACGGCCGCGAGCACGTGACGGGCTTCCAGATCGCCGGCGAAACGCTCGGGATGGACGGCATCGGCGGCGGCCAGCACTGCTGCGACGCGATCGCGCTGGAGGACAGCGTGGTCTGCATCATCCCGTTCGGCGCGCTCGAAGCCGCGTGCCGCGAGATGAAGCCGATGCAGCACTTCCTCTACCAGATGCTGAGCAGCGAGATCGTCCGCGAATCGAGCCAGATGCTGCTGCTCGGCACGATGTCGGCCGAGCAGCGCGTCGCGCATTTCCTGCTGAACCTGTCGTCGCGGTTCGAGGCGCGCGGCTATTCGGCGACCGAATTCAACCTGCGGATGACGCGCGAGGAAATCGGCTGCTATCTCGGGATGAAACTCGAAACCGTCAGCCGGATGTTCTCGCGGTTCCATCGCGAAGCGCTCGTCGACACGCGCGGCAAGCGCGTGCGCATCATCGACGCGCAAGCGCTCGCGCGGGTCTGACACGCGGCGCCGGATGGCCGGCGCGGCATTACTGCCTGGCGTTGCCCGTCGCCGCGTCGCGCAGCGCCGCCGTTGCGGCGCCCGCCTGCCACGCGATCAACGCCTGTTCGGCCTGCGCGAACGCGCGGCGCAGCGCATCGTCCACGTCGGCGCCGACGCACGGCGGCAGCGACCGGAGCACCGTGTCGCGCATCACCAGGTCGAGCCGCACGTCGTACAGGCGTGCACCATCGGCCACCGTACGCGACTCGATCGTGAGATGGCAGCCGTCGATCAACGCGCGAAACCGTTCGAGCCGCACCAGTTGCGCGCCGGCTTCGGCCTCGACCGCTGCCGAACCCGTGAATCCGAGGCAGGCGATCTGCATGCCCACGCCCATGTCGTCTCTCCTGACGGGGCCGCCCGCTCGTCGACCGCCTTGCATGTGCCGGCCGCCTCATGATGCGGCGGCACGTGTTTCCCGTGGCGCGGCGCGTATTTTTCGATCGCGGCCGGCCGATAGTCTGCCCGCGCCTGGCCGGCGCGGGACCGTTCATACGTTGAAGGTCTGCGACGCCTTCATCTCGATCCACGTCATGCCGGCCCGCAGCCCTTCGATCATCGCCTCGCGCTCCGTCGGATACGCGTGGCTGTGCTCGAACGTATGATGAAACCGCGCGGCGCCGGCGCCGTGCTCGACCGACACGCGGCAGCGGAACTCGCCCGATTCGCACGGGCGCGTCTCCACTTCGACCGACCAGTCGCGTTCGTGAATGTTGCCCTGCAGTGTCATGCGCCCTCCTGCGGTATCAGTCTTCGAGCCGGAAGTGCCCGCTGTGCAGCAGCACCGGCCGGCCGCCGATTTCCTCGAGCATTCGTCGTGCCTTCGCCTCGATGGCCGACCGGTGCGCGTCGAATGCGCCCAGCAGATCGCGTTCGAGCAGCGACCGCGCGCCGAAATGGTCTTCCAGCGCCTCGGCGGTGACCGCGCACTGGACGCAACGCCCGTCGACCAGCGCCGAAAACGCGACGACCAGGTCGCGCGCGCAGTACTCTGGCGGCTCGGGCGGGAAAACAATGTGCATCTGTTCGCCTGTCATTGTCGTGATGGCTCCATGACGAGAGCATAGTGGCGCGCGCGGCCGCGCGCTTGACCCACGTCAACCGGTTCGCTGCACCGCACGATCACGGTGCAGCCGCGCGACGCCGCTTCAGCCCGCGTCGGGCTCGATCGCCGCGCCGCGCTCCGCGAGCAGCTCGCGCAGCACGCTGCGGTGGCAATGGCGTTCGTCGTCGCAGTAGCAGCCGATCGAGAACGCGGTGGTCGCCGACAGCGCGGCCAGCAGGTCCAGCACCTTCGCCGGGTCGCCGTGCGCCATCTCTGCGCGGAAGTGGCGCTTGAACGCCTTCCATTCGGCGTCGGTTTCGGCGGCCTGCGCCTGCGCGACGAGTTCGGGGCTCGGCGACAGTGTCGGCAACCATACATCATAGTAGTTGCGCGACGCGAATTCCGCCTTCGGTACGCCGCGCGGCGGCCGCCGCACCGTGCCGATCCGCAGGCCTTCGCCGGCCGCGCGCGGCGTGCCGAGCTGGATGATCCGGATGCCCATGTTGCTCCTCTGCTCCCCTGTCTTGCGTACGATGCCGTGATCGTACCGCCGCGCCGGCCCGTGTGTCAGCCGGGCGCCGCAGATGACGGCCGCCCAACAAAAAACCGGCTGCTCCCGCGACGGGACACAGCCGGTTCTGCATCGTGGCGCGCCACCGCGCCGCGTTTAGACGCCGCTCTTCAGCACCTTGCCGATCGCGTCCGCGACGATGCCGACGTTCGAGTCGTTCAGGCCCGCCACGCACATCCGGCCCGAGCGCAGGATGTACACGCCGTGCACCTCGCGCAGCGCGTCGACCTGCGATTCGGTCAGGCCCGTGTACGTGAACATCCCGCGCTGCTTCACGTAGCGCGTGAGCGCTTCGCCGCTGACGTGGTCGCGCAGGCCATCATGGATCGACTGGCGCATCCGCGCGATGCGGCGGCACATCGCCGACAGTTCCTCTTCCCACTGCTTGCGCAGCGCCGGCGTGCCGAGCACGGCCGCGACGACCTTCGCGCCGTAGGTCTGCGGGTTGCTGTAGTTCGAGCGCACGGCGCCGGCCAACTGGCCGAGCACGCGGTCGGCCGCGGCCGCGTCTTCGCAGACGACGCTCAGGCCGCCCACGCGCTCGCCGTACAGCGAGAAGTTCTTCGAGAACGAGTTCGCGACGAGCGTCGGGACGCCGCGACGGGCCAGTTCGCGCACCGCGAACGCGTCCGCGTCGAGACCCGCGCCGAAGCCCTGGTACGCCATGTCGACGAACGGCAGCAGCCCGCGCGCCTCGATCACGTCGATCAGCTTCTCCCACTGGCCTTCGTCGAGGTCGACGCCGGTCGGGTTATGGCAGCACGCGTGCAGCAGCACGATGCTGCGCGCCGGCAGCGCGTCGATCGCCGCGAGCATCGCGTCGAACTTCAGGCCGCCCGTCGCTTCGTCGTAGTACGGATACGTGTTCACCGTGAAGCCCGCGCGCTCGAAGATGAAGCGGTGGTTTTCCCAGCTCGGATCGCTGAGCCACACCTGCGAATCCGGGAAATAGCGCTTCAGGAAATCGGCGCCGACCTTCAGCGCGCCCGAGCCGCCGAGCGTCTGCAGCGTCGCGATGCGGCCGGCCGCGCGGGCCGGGTGATCGGCGCCGAACACCAGCGATTGCACGGCGTCGCGGTACGTGGCGAGGCCGACCATCGGCAGGTACGGCTTCGGGCCGCTGTCGCGCTGCAGCGCGGTTTCGGCTTCGCGCACGGCGCCCAGCACCGGAATCCGGCCTTCGGCGTCGAAATAGATCCCGATGCTCAGGTTGACCTTCTGGTCGCGCGGATCTTTCTGGAAGTTCTCGTTGAGCGTCAGGATCGGGTCGCCCGGATACGCGTCGATGTGTTCGAACATGGCTTGAGTCGGTCTCGTTTGGAAGAAGGGTCGATCGTGGCCTGCGTCAGCGTGCGGAGGCGCCGTCGTGCACCGCAAAGCCCGCATTCTTCTGACGGAAGCGATACCCGATCGCGAGCACCGCGAGCCATACCGGGATCAGGTACACCGACAGGCGGAGATCCGGCGTCAGGTACATCACGACGAGAATGCCGGCCATGAATGCCAGGCACAGGTAATTCGTGAAAGGATAGCCCAGACTGCGGAAGGAAGTCTCCTCCCCGGCAGCACGCTTGGCCTGGCGGAACTTCAGGTGGATCAGGCTGATCATCGCCCAGTTGATGATCAGCGCCGACACGACGAGGCCCATCAGCACCTCGAACGCCTTGCCCGGCATGAAGTAGTTGACCAGCACGCACACGCCGGTCGCGAGCGCCGACGCGCCGAGCGCGGCGAGCGGAATGCCGCGCCTGTTCACCGCGCACAGCACCTTCGGCGCGTTGCCCTGCTGCGCGAGGCCGAACAGCATCCGGCTGTTGCTGTATACACCGCTGTTGTAGACCGACAGCGCGGCCGTCAGCACGACGACGTTCAGCACGTTCGCGACCACGTTGCTGCTCAGCGCGTGGAAGATCAGCACGAACGGGCTGCCGCCGGTGACGACCTTCTCCCACGGGTACAGCGACAGCAGCACGGCGAGCGCGCCGATGTAGAAAATCAGGATGCGGTAGATGACCTGGTTGGTCGCGCGCGGAATGCTGTGCTTCGGATCGTCGGCTTCGGCCGCGGTGATGCCGATCAGCTCCAGCCCGCCGAACGAGAACATGATCGCGGCCATCGACATCACGAGGCCCGACACGCCGTTCGGGAAGAAACCGCCGTGCTGCCACAGGTTCCGGACGGTCGCTTCCGGCCCTGCATGGCCGCTCGCGAGCAGCCAGCCGCCGAAGCCGATCATCCCGACGATCGCGGCGACCTTGATGATCGAGAACCAGAATTCCGTCTCGCCGTACGACTTCACGCTCGCCAGGTTCAGCAGGTTGATCGCGACGAAGAACACCAGCGCCGACACCCAGGTCGGCACGCCGGGCCACCAGTACTGCACGTAGATCCCGACGGCCGACAGCTCGGCCATGCTGACGAGGATGTACAGCACCCAGTAGTTCCAGCCGGACAGGAAGCCGGTGAAGTGGCCGACGTATTTATTCGCGAAGTAGCTGAACGACCCCGCGACGGGCTCGTCGACGACCATCTCGCCGAGCTGGCGCATGATGAAGAACGCAACGATGCCGGCCACCGCATAGCCGAGCAGCACGGACGGGCCGGCCATCTTGATCGTCTGCGCGATGCCGAGGAACAGCCCCGTGCCGAGCGCGCCGCCGAGCGCAATCAGCTGGATGTGCCGGTTCTTCAGCCCGCGCTTCAGGCCGTCGCTCTCGTTTCCAGAAACCATGTCTTCTCCATTCTGCCCGCCTCCGCCGGAAGCGGTGCGGCGCGCCTCGGTGTGCCGGGCGCTGTTTTGCTGTGCCGGCGGCCGTTCGTGGAGCCGCCGGGTTGGGGACTGCAATCTTCGCGTGGCGGCATCCGATGCGCGTCGGCGTGCGGCCAGATCGACCGCCGACTCGTCGCCCACGCCGCATTACTGCGGTCGCACACGAAAATCCGGCGTCAGTTTAGCGTCGCGACGGCGAAATCGGGTTGCGTAACCCGCTCATGCAAACCCTACATTATGAGATAAGATTGCATCCGGGAGACAGATGAGGAAACAAAAATGCCTGAACCGGTTCTCGATCGCATCGATCGCCACTTGCTGTCGGTGTTGCAGGAGAACGGCCGCGCGTCGAACCTCGACCTGGCGAAGGCGGTCGGCCTGTCGCCCGCACAGACCTTGCGACGCCACCGGCGGCTGGAGGAAATCGGCGCGATCCGCCGTTACGAAACGCGGCTGTGCCCCGATACGCTCGGGTTCGGCGTCACCGCGTTCGTGCACGTGACGATGGAGCGCGGGCATATCCGCGATTTGTCGAAGTTCCAGAAACTCGTGTCGGATCTCGCGCAGATCCAGGAATGTTTCTCGGTGACGGGCGACATCGACTATGTGCTGAAGGTCGTCGCGCACGATCTGAAAGGGTTGTCGCGATTCCTGCTCGAGACGCTGATGCGCATTCCCGGCGTGAGCGGCGTGCATTCGAGCGTGTGCCTCGACGAGATCAAGTGTACGAGTGCGATGCCGGTGGAAAGCTGACAGGCCCGGCGCGCTGGGCTAACGCGTTTAGCTCACCGCCTCGAACGCACTGATCAACAACGCCCCCGCCGCAATCACCGCGCAACCGGCCGCCCGGCGCGGCGTCAGCCGCTCGCCGAGATACACGCGCGCAATCAGCGCCGCGAACACCACGCTCGTTTCCCGCAGCGCCGACACCGGCCCCATCGGCGCGCGATCCATTGCCCAGATCACGATGCCGTACGCGAGCGCCGCGAACACGCCGCCGCATGCGGCCTTCGCCGTCTCGCCGACATCCTGCGTCAGCCGCAGCGGCCCCGCCCGCAGCCGGTAGTACGCGGCCATCATCGCGCCCGTCAGCACGAACATCCACGCGGTATAGCCGACCGTGCTGCCGCTCTCGCGCACACCGATCCCGTCGACCACACTGTACGCCGCGATCGACACGCCGGTCGCGAACGCGGTCGGCAGCACTTGCATCATCCGGTGTTTCGCGCCGCGCCCGCGTTCCAGCCCGATCGCCATGATGCCCGCGCAGATCAGCACGAGCCCGCATTGCGCGCCGATATTCAGGCGTTCGCCCGCGAATGCCGCCGCGCCGAGCGTGACGAGCAGCGGCGCCGTGCCGCGCGCAACCGGGTAGGCGACGCTCAGGTCGCCGTGTTCGTACGCGCGGACGAGCAGCAGCGTATAGACGACGTGGATCACGGCCGACGCGACGACGCAGAGCCAGCTCGACGGCGTGATCGGCGCGGCAGCCGGCAGGAACAGCAGCGCGAACAGCCCGATCGCGATCTGCAGCACCGTGGCCGAGCGCAGCCGGTCGCCGCTGCTGCGCACCAGCGCATTCCATGACGCGTGCAGGAACGCGGCGCACAGAACGGCAAACAGAACGGGAATCGGCACGCTGAAACCTCCCTGACGGTCGAAAGTCGCGCGTTGCGCGGCAGACGTTCATCGTATGAATGCGTCACCGGATTGTCAAAAAAGCGACGCATGGCGCGCCCGTGAAAGATCCGGCCGGCCGCTCCCCGTCGCCCGCCCGGCACCGCATGCGCCGCAAGCGGCCCGCACGCCGCGGCACGTGACGCGGAGGTGGCACGCGGTCCGCCCCTTTCCGTTCTCTTTCGTATCGGGCTGCGCCGTAATGAAACCGATACCGCAGCGCAACCGTCGCGAAAACACTCCGTCCCCATATCTTCATACGCGGCTGTTCCAATGCGCGTGCTCCCTCACGAGCTCTGCGCCGAACCGACACGGCGATGGAGCCGTTCTCCACCATCGAAGACCTTACCCTGGAGTTTCCCGATGTTCCGTCAAGCCTTGCTCGTCACTGCCTGCGCAGCCGCAGCGCTCGCGCTGTTCGCCTGCGGCGGCAGCGACGATTCCACGCCGACGCCCGCCGTGTCGTCGCAGGATGCGCTGCAGACCGCCACGCCGATCAAGCACGTCGTCGTGATCTACGGCGAAAACATCTCGTTCGACCACTACTTCGGCACCTACCCGAACGCGACGAACCCGTCGGGCGAACCGGCGTTCGCCGCGAAATCCGGCACGCCGACGCCGAACGGCCTGACGGGCACGCTGCTCACCGCGAACCCAAACTTCACGAACACGGCCAACGGCGCCGACGCGGCGAACCCGTTCCGCCTCGACCGCACGCAGGCCGCGACCGCCGACCAGAACCACGCATACACGGCCGAACAGCAGGCCGAGGACAACGGCCTGGCGGACCTGTTCCCGAAGTACACGGGCAAGGGCTCGTCCGGCGGCGCCGGCGCGTTCGGCACGAAGGGCCAGGTGATGGGCTACTTCGACGGCAACACGGTGACCGCGCTGTGGAACTACGCGCAGCGCTTCGCGATGAGCGACAACACGTTCACGACAGTCTACGGCCCGTCGACGCCGGGCGCGCTGAACGTCGTGGCGGGGCAGACCAACGGGATGCAGATCGTCAAGACGTCGAAGCAGCCGTCGACGCTCGCCGCCAGCTCGTACTACATCAATGACGGCCAGGGCGGCTTCACGATGATCAACGACGTCGACCCGGGCTTCGACGTGTGTTCGAGCACGACCGATCAGGCGATGATGAGCGGCAAGAACATCGGTGACCTGCTGAACGGCGCGAAGATCACGTGGGGCGGCTTCATGGGCGGCTTCAACCTGTCGACGACGAACGGCAACGGCACGACGGGCTGCGCGCGCAGCACGGTCGCGACCGCCGTGAACGCCGCGACGGCCGACTACATCCCGCACCACAACTGGTTCCAGTACTACGCGTCGACCGCGAACCCGCAACACACGCGCCCGAGCTCGATCGCGGCGATCGGTTCGAGCGTCGAGACCGACGGCAAGACGGCCGAACCGGCGAACCACCAGTACGACACGGACGACTTCTTCGCCGCCGTGAAGGCCGGCAACTTCCCGTCGGTCAGCTACCTGAAGGCGCCGGCCGCGCAGGACGGGCACGCGGGCTATTCGGATCCGCTCGACGAGCAGGCATTCGTGACGAAGGTCGTCAACTTCCTGCAGCAGCAGCCGGACTGGCAGAACACGGCCGTGATCGTCACCTATGACGACTCGGACGGCTGGTACGACCACGTGTACACGGCGCCGACGCACGCGTCGTCGGACCCGGTCGACCAGGTCAACGGCGCCGGCAAGTGCGGTACGGGCGGCACCACCGGCGTGAACGGCGCGACCGTGAACGGCCGCTGCGGCCCGGGCGTGCGCATTCCGCTGGTCGTGATCTCGCCGTATGCGAAGCAGAACTACGTCGATCACACGATGCTCGACCAGTCGTCCGTCGTGCGCTTCATCGAGGACAACTGGCTCGGCGGCCAGCGTATCGGCGGCGGTTCGTTCGATGCGACGGCGGGCGACCTGCGCAACCTGTTCGACTTCACGTCGAAGCCGAACACGACGCCGCTGTATCTCGACCCCACGCTCGGCACCGCATTGAGCGCCGCACCGGCGATCTGACCGTCACCGCCTGACCGCATGGCCGGCGCATCACGCGCCGGCCGTTTCCATTTAACGCGCCGCTTTGTGCGACGCCCGTTTTTCGACCGACAGCATGACAGCTCGCCCTGCGTTTCCGTCTCCCGATGCCGCTGGCACGCCCGCGCCACGCGCCCCTTCCCGCCTGCTGCGCCGTGCGGCATGCGTGCTCGGCGCGGCCGTGATCGGCTATGGCGCGTTCGCGATCGCGTTTCCCGCGCAGGTGCCGGCGGCGATCGGCACCGTGGTCGCCGACTGGACCGGCGCGAACCCGCATCCGGTCGTGCTGCAGCGGCCTGCCGCGCAGCCGCTGTCGGCGGTCGCGCAGCTCGGGCGCGCGCTGTTCCACGATCCGTCGCTGTCGGCGTCGGGCAAGCAGTCGTGCGCGTCGTGCCACAGCCCCGATCACGCGTACGGCCCGCCGAATGCGCTCGACGTGCAGCCGGGCGGCCTCGCGATGACGCAGCAGGGCTATCGTCCGCCGCCGTCGCTGATGTATCTGTACCGCCAGCCGAATTTCAGCATCGGTCCCGATGCCGGCGAAAACGACGCCGCGCCGAGCGTCGCGCAGCAGGCCACGGCGGCGGCCGGCGTCGTCAAGGCGCAGAAGGTGGCCGGCACGTCGGCCGCACCGCAGCTCGTGCCGCAGGGCGGGATGTTCTGGGACGGCCGCGCCGATACGCTGCAGCAACAGGCGTTCGGCCCGCTGCTGAACCCGGTCGAGATGGCGAACGCGAGCGTCGACGACGTCGCGCGCAAGCTCGCGCAATCGTCGCATCGCGCACAACTGGAGCAATTGTTCGGCGCGCGCGTGTTCTCCACCCCGCAGCTTGCGGTGTCGGAAGCGATGTTCGCAATCGCGCGGTATCAGGTCGAGGATCCGTCGTTCCATCCGTACGACAGCAAGTACGACCGCTGGCTCGAAGGCCGTGCACGCCTCACGCAGGCCGAGCTGCGCGGGCTGCGCCTGTTCAACGATCCGGACAAGGCGAATTGCGCGGGCTGCCACCTGTCGAAACCCGGCAAGGACGGGCTGCCGCCGATGTTTACCGATTACCAGTACGAGGCGCTCGGCGCGCCGCGCAACCGCGCGCTCGCGCAAAACCGCAATCCGGCGTTCTACGATCTCGGCGTGTGCGGGCCGTTCCGCGACGACCTGAAGGACCAGACGCAGTATTGCGGGATGTTCCTGACGCCGACGCTGCGCAACGCGGCGACGCGCCAGGTGTTCTTCCACAACGGCGTGTTCCACACGCTCGACCAGGTGATGGCGTTCTACAACGAGCGCAGCATCTCGCCGCAGAAGTTCTATTCGCGCGGCGCGGACGGCAAGGTCGACGAATACGACGACATCCCGCCGAAATATCGCGCGAACGTCGACGTGACCGACGCGCCGTTCGATCGCAAGCCCGGCGACAAGCCCGCGATGACGGCGCAGGACATCAAGGATATCGAAGCGTTCCTGAATACGCTTACCGACCAGCCGGTACGGTAAACGACACGCGCCGAAGCGGAGCGCGTCACACCCAGGACATCGACCCTCAGCCGGCGCGCTGCATGCCCTCACCCGGTTGCGCCCGACGCCGGCTTGCGCGTTTCACGCGAATCGCCTCGATGCAGGCATCGAGGCGCCGGTTGCTTTCCGCAATGCCGAAGCATGTAGCCCGCTCGAACGCGCGGGCGGCAAGGTCGGCACGCAGTCTGCCATCGGTCAGCAATTGCGCCATCGCTGCGGCCAACGCGTCGACATCACCGACTTCCACCAGCAATCCCGCGCGGCCGTGATCGAGAATCTCGCGCGGCCCTGTCGGGCAATCGGTCGATACGATTGCCTTGCCCAGTGCGAGAGCCTCGATCAGCACCATCGGCATCCCTTCGTTCTTCGAACTCAGCACCATGATCGACGCGCCCGCCATCAGCGGATGCGGGTTGTCCATTTGCCCCATGAAATGCACTCGCGCACCGATGCCGAGCTCGTCCGCGAGACGCATGAGGTCGTCGCGATAAGCGCCGTCGCCGGCCAGCACGAGATGCTCCGCCACGCCGCGCCGCGCGACGAGTTGCGCATACGCGCGCAGCAACGTGCGGTGATCTTTCTGGAGTTCATCGAGCCGTGCGACGGAAACGATGTAAGGCGCGTCGGTTGGCAACTCGGGACGCGTTGCAGTCGCGCGCTCACGAATGGCATCGATGTCAATGGCGTTGGGCAGGACGGTTACTTGCTGAAGCCGGTCACCGAACATCAGGTCGGCTTCGTCGCCCATCTGCGGGTTCAATGCGGCAATACTGTCGTAGCGGCTGTACTGGTCGAGGAGGCGGCGCACGCGCCGGCCCTGGCCGCCGAGCCGTGCGACGAAGCTGAAGTGGTTGACGCCGATCCAAGCCACACCGAATCGGCCGGCAATGCGCCGCAGCGACAAGTCGTAATCAACGATCACGTCTACGTCGCGCGCCAGTTCGGCAACGCGCCGCCCGATGTACGGACGCACCGCGAGCGCCCCGTGAAGGTCGCGAGCAATCCGGCCCGCTTTGTCGAGCTTGCGTGCGTGACGGCGGTCCTGGAAATAGCGAAGCCACCGCGGACGCACCAGAATTTCAATCGGGATGTCATTCGGAATCAATGCACGAAAGCGTTGCGTCAGCATCGGCGATGCGTACGTAACCGACAATGTGGCCCTGAAACGCTTGCGATCGAGGATTCGCAGCCACTGGATCAGAGACGATTCGATCCCGCCGTTCCCGAAATCGGTTACATGAAACAGCACGCGGACACGCGTGTCCTCACCTTTGGTATAACCCGCTTCGGCCATGATTTCTATCGATGCAGCGTATGTGGTCTATTGTTGGAATATGCGCCTGATTCGGGCGCGGCCTTTATAACATAGGGTATCCCAATAGCCAAGCAGGGCCGGAGCGCAGCTGATTTTTACCGATTGCCGGTATGAGGTGCGGGCCGCCGTCGCCGACTGCGAAGGCGTCCGCTGGCATGTCGCGCAAACGTCGGAGCACCTGACGCGCGGTTCGACCACCCACCGGGCAACAAGCGCGATGGGCGACGCAGGTATCAAGGCTATTGAAGCGCAGAACGACGAGCCGCGATATTTGCAGATTGGCGCCACGCGCGTCAGCAGCGCGCGCGGATGCACAGAAAGGCCGGCGCCAGCGACAGCTCCGCATGGAGCCGTTCCGACACGGCTTTCATCTCCGGCAGCGGCGTCGGTTCGACGAAGCGGTCGAGCCGCCAGCCGCCGTCGGCGACCGCGTTCAGGATGTCGGCGAGCGGCCGCCGCCACGCTTCGACGTACGGCCGCGGTTCGCCGAACCCCGACCAGTGGAAACCGAAGCGGGACGTGTCGTAGTACGCACCGTCGCCGCGCGTGCGTTCGTCCATCCAGTCGCGCATCGGATGCGCCATCGAGAACACGAGCGTTCCGCCCGGACGCGCGACGCGCCGGAATTCGCGCAGCGTCGGCGCGAGATCGCGCACGTAGTCGAGCGCGAGCGAGCACAGCACCTTGTCGACCGACGCGTCGGGCAACCACGCGAGCGGCGCCTCCAGGTCGCCTTCCCTGACGTCGACCGCCAGCCCCGCGCAGCGCGTTCGCGCAAGCGCAACCATCTCCGGCGTCACGTCGAACGCATGCACGGTTGCGCCGTGGCCGGCGAGATGCGCGCTGCAGATGCCGGGCCCACAGCCGGCGTCGAGCACCGTCAGGCCATCGACGTCGCCGAGCAGCGCCAGGGTTGCCGGACGCTCGTAGAGCGCGTTGTGCGCCTTCGTCGGCGCGATGTCCGCATAGCGTTGCGCGAAGCTCGCGTAAGCGCGGCGGCCGGGCGGTTCGTTCGGTTCGGTCATGCGGCATCCGTCGGTCGAAACTGGGCAGGCCGATTCTGCCCGATCGGATGACGGATGGCGACTGCCGTCACGCCTGCGTCAGGACAGGCTGTCGAGCAAGCGATACCAGGCGACGCCGGCCGCGATATAGAAGCGCTGCAGCCCGTGCAACGGGATCGGCCGGATCGGCGTGACCCGGAACGGCAGCGGCAGTTGCGCATCGCCCGACAGATGCGCGGCCAGATGCTTGCCGAGCGTCGTCGCCATCGCGATGCCGCGCCCGTTGTAGCCGAGCGCGATCGTCACGCCCGGCGCGGGCTCGTGCACGTGCGGCAGGAAATCCGCGGTGATCGCGACGCGCCCCGCCCAGCGGTATTCGAACCGGACGCTCTTCAGTTGCGGATACAGCAGCGTCGTCGCGCGTTCGAGATGGCGCCAGTCGCTCGGCGCGCGCGGTTCGGCGAACGGGCCGCGGCCGCCCATCAGCAGGCGCCCGGCCGCGTCACGGCGGAAGTACAGCAGCAGGCGCCGCGCATCCGACGCGACCTCGCCGCCGGCGAGGATGTCGCGACCGAGCGCCGGCGCGAGCGGTTCCGTCGCGACGATGAAACTGTTCGCGGCGATCACCGATTGACGCAAGCCGGGCCACAGCCCGTCCGTGTAGCCGTTGGTCGCGATCACGACGCGCTCCGCCGACAGCGTCGCGCCGCCGGACGTCGCGATCCGCCAGCGGCCGTCGGCACGCGTCAGCCCGACGGCGCGGGTCAACCCGTGCACGACCGCCCCGCTCGCCTGCACGGCGCGCACGAGGCCGCGCGTATAGCTGAGCGGCTGCACGCTGCCCGCGCGGCGATCGATCCAGCCGCCCGCATACGCGTGCGTGCCGAGCCGCCGCGCGACGTCGTCGCGGTCGAGCACGTCGACCGGCGCGCCGCGCGCGGCCCATTGCTGCGCACGGCGGGCGACCGTGTCGAGCATCGCGGCGGTCGGCGCCGGCTGGACCCAGCCGTGGCGACGCGCATCGCAGTCGATTCCGTGCCGCTCAATCAGGTCGAACACCGTGTCGGCCGCGCCGCCGACGATGCCGGCAAGCTGCTCGCCGGTTTCGTCGCCGAACCGGCGGACCAGTCCGTCGGGGTCGTATTTCAGGCCGGGAATCACCTGCCCGCCGTTGCGGCCCGATGCGCCCCAGCCCGGCTGCGCGCCGTCGATCACGCGGACGTTCACGCCGCGTTCGGCCAGGTGCAGTGCGGTCGACAGGCCCGTGAAGCCGGCGCCGACGATCGCCACGTCGCACGACACGGACGCGTCGAGCGCGGGCGTATCGGGCGCCGGCACGGCGGTCGCCGCCCACAGTGAATCCGGCCACGGCGAGTCGGGCCATCCGGGTGCCGCGTTCGTTGCGCTCATGTTCGATCCGGGTGGTCGGCGCCGTCCGACGCCAGCAGGCGGCGCAGGAATTCCTGCGTGCGGGGATGGGTCGGTTGCGTGAGCACGTCGCGCGCCGGTCCGCTTTCGCAGATGGTGCCGTCGTGCAGGAAGCACACGCGATCGGCCACCTCGCGCGCGAATGCCATTTCGTGCGTGACGACCACCATGGTCATCCCGTCGCGCGCGAGCCCGCGCATCACGCCGAGCACTTCGCCGACGAGCTCGGGGTCGAGCGCCGACGTCGGCTCGTCGAACAGGATCGCCTGCGGTTCCATCGCGAGCGCGCGTGCGTTCGCGACACGCTGCTGCTGCCCGCCCGACAGCTCGGACGGATACGCATTCATCCGGTGCGAGAGCCCGACCTTGTCGAGCAGCGCGCGGGCCTGCTCGCGCGCCTGCGCGGCCGGCATGCGCCGCACGTGTACCGGCCCTTCCATCACGTTCTCGAGCGCCGTGCGGTGCGCGAACAGGTTGAAGCGCTGGAACACCATGCCGACCCGCATCCGCAGCTCGTGGATCCGCTTCGAATGCGCGTCGACCTTCACGCCGTCGATCGTGATCGACCCTTCGTCGTAGGTCTCGAAGCCGTTGATACAGCGCAGCACGGTCGACTTGCCGGAACCGGACGGCCCGATCAGGCACACGACTTCACCCGCCTGCACGTCGAGGCTCACGCCCTTCAGTACCGCGTGCTGCTGAAACCGTTTATGAATGGAATCGATCCGGATCATGCGCCTCTCCTCAGGGCGAGCCGCTTGCCGAGCCGGTTCACGCCGAACATCAGCGGCAGGCCGAGCGCGAGATACAGCAGCGCGACGAGCGTGTAGACGCTCATGTTCTGGAACGTCGACGACGCGATCAACTGGCCGGCGCGCGTGATTTCCGCGACCGTGATCGTCGACGCGACCGACGAATCCTTCAGCAGCATCACGAGCGTGTTGCCGTACGGCGGCAGCGCGATGCGGAACGCCTGCGGCAGCACCACGCGCCGCATGATCATCGGGCCGCGCATGCCGATCGCGTGCGCGGCTTCGATCTGGCCGCGGTCGATCGCCTCGATGCCCGCGCGGAAGTTCTCGGCCTGATACGCCGAGTACGCGATGCCGAGGCCGAGCACGCCGGCCTGGAACGCCGACAGTTGCACGCCGAGATCGGGCAGCACGAAGTACATGTAGAACAGCTGCACGATGATCGGCAGCCCGCGGATCACGTTGACGATCGTGCTGCCGGCCGTCGAGACGGCACGATTGCGCGACACCTTCATCAACGCGAGGATCAGCCCGAGCACCGAGCTGAGCACGAACGCGCATGCGGTGATCTCGATCGTGACCACCGCGCCCTTCAGCAGGATCGGCAGGAAATCGATCGCGTTCTGAAAAAACATGAGGTCTCCTATGCGACGGCCGGACGGCCCGCCGCGGGGGATGCCCGCGACGCGCGGGCAATGCCGGTCGGGAATCGAATGCCGACGCTCAGCTCATGTGCCACTTCTGCAGGATCTGCTGCAGCGTGCCGTCGGTCTTCATCTTGCGGATCGCGCCGTTGAGCTGCTCGAGTGTCGTGTTGTCACCCTTGCGCACGATGAAGCACACCTGCCCCTTCACGACGCTCTGGTATTCCGGCACGAGCCGCACCTGGCGATTGACGCCATGCTCGATCTGGTACGCGACGATCGGCTGGTCGGCGAAGCCGGCCTTGATGCGCCCAAGCGCGACGTCGCGCATGATGTCGGCGATCGAATCGTAGGTCCGGACTTCCTTGAAGATGCCCTTCTTGTTGAGCGCATCGACGAACGCCGTGCCGACCTGCGCGCCGACCACCTGATCCTTGAAATCGTCCATCGACGTATAGCGGCCCGGGTCGTCGGCCTTCACGATCAGGCCTTCGCCGAACGAGTAGACGGTGTCGGAGAAGTCGACGACCTGCTGGCGCGCCGGCGTCTTCAGCATCGCGGCCGAGATGATGTCGATCTTCTGCGTGGTGAGCGACGGGATCAGCGCCGAGAACACGGTCTGCTGCACGTCGACGCGAAACCCGGCCGACTTCCCGGCCGCCGTGATCGCATCGACCATCATCCCCTGGATCGAATTGCTCTTGACGTCGAGAAACGTGAACGGCACGCCGGTGGCCGTCGCGCCGACCTTCAGCGTCGGCTCGGCCGCAACGGCGCCCGCCGAAGCCGTGGAGAGCGCGATACAGGTGGCGAAACCGGCGGCCAGTGCGCCGAACCGCTTGATGAACGAAACCATGATGTCTCCTTCTCGAATAACCCGGTGCGCCGGCCGGTCGCTGATCGACACTGCGACGATGACCCGATCTTAAAACGAATCAAAAACATCGAAAATAGATTTTTTCGTATCGATATTCGATACGATATGATGCGATATCGAATCGATCCCGCCCTCGCCATGGAAACGTCGCCTGACCAAGCAAACGATCTGCTGTTCAACCAGTCGCTGGAAAAAGGGCTCAACGTGCTGCGCGCGTTCAGCGCGAAGCGGCGCACGATGACGTTGGCGGAAGTGGCCGACGCGGCGGGGATGACGAAAAGCTCCGCGCAGCGGATGGTCTATACGCTCGAGAAGCTCGGCTACATCCGCAAGCATCCGGTCACGCGGCGTTATCAGCTCACGCCGCACGTGATGCGGATCGGCTTCAACTATCTCGCGGCCGATACGTTGATCGACGTCGCGAATCCGTTCCTGTCCGAGCTCACGAACCTGACCGGCGAAACCACCAACCTCACCGAGCCCGACGAGGATGAAATGGTGTACGTCGCGCGTTTCGTGTCGACCAAGTTCGTGCCGATTCACATGCCGATCGGCAGCCGTATCCCGATGTACTGCACCGGCTCCGGCCGCGCGTTCCTGAGCGCGTTGCCGCCCGGCGACGCGCGCGCGCGGCTCGACGACATGGTGCGCACGCCGCATACGCCGCGCACGGTCACGGCGCTCGACGATCTCGTCGCGCTGCTCGACAGTGCGCGACGCGAAGGCTACGCGACCAACCAGGAAGAACTGTTCATCGGCGACATGTCGATTGCCGCGCCCGTGCTCGGCAGCCAGGGGCAGCCGGTCGCGGCCGTGCACGTGGTCGCACCGACGAGCCGCTGGACGTTCGACGACGCGCGCCGCAAGCTCGCGCCGGCGGTGATCGACTGCGCGCGCGGCATCAGCAATTCGATCCGGACGCTTGAATAGCGTCGACAATCAGGCCGAGCAATGCGGGGGCCGCTCCGATGCCCTTGCTGACGCGAGGTTCCCTGCTTGCATGCGTAGCCGGGCACTTCGCCAGCGCCATGTCCTTGAAGTTCTAGAGCCGGCCTCTGGCGACACTTACACTGCATCCTGTTGCCACCCGAAACACGAAGATCTCGATTAGAAAGACCACCGTAGCCACCGATCTTCCCCCCGCTTAGCCACTTCCGCCCCCTCGTTTTCCCCGATCCCGTTCGACTTGACTCGGCTCCCCCGATCATCAAAACTTCGCACATCGCCAGTGTGATCACAGATCGCAGATCAAACCCAGGAGAACCCCCGCCTTGCCGCCTCGTATCGTCCCGCCCGTACTGAAAGCCATCGAACAGGAAACGATGGCCGACAAGGTCTACCAGCAACTGCGCGAAGCGCTGATGAGCGGCCGTTTCGCGCCGGGCCAGGCGCTGAGCCTGCGCAGCGTCGCCGAGGCGGTCGGCTCGTCGACGATGCCCGTGCGTGCCGCGCTCACGCGGCTGCGCGCCGAACGCGCACTGGTCGACGGCCCGAATCGCGCACTCGTCGTCCCGCCGATGACGCTCGACATGCTCGACGAACTGCGCGACGTGCGCATCGCGCTCGAAGGCTGCATCGCCGAGCGCGCGTGCGGCCGGATGACCGCCGCGCAGATCGCGGCCGTGCGCAAGACCTGCGAGACGATGCAGGCACACGTCGAGGCCGGCCGCTCGCGCGCCTACCTGCAAAGCAACTTTGCGTTCCACAGCGCGATCTACGCGCACGGCGCCAGCGAAAACACGCTCGCGATCGTCGAGAACCTGTGGATGCGCGTCGGCCCGTTCCTCAACATGGTCGCGCTCGACATCCCGCACATGCGGCGCTCGATGGATGCGCACCGCGCGATCGTCGATGCGCTCGAACGGCGCGACGGCGCGGGCGTGCGGGCCGGCATCGCGCTTGACATCGGCGGCGCCGCGCACGATCTCGCCGAGACGCTGCGGGCCGAACAGACACCGCGGACCGTGAACGCGAAGCCGTAGCGGCCGCTTGCCACGGCCGCCCGAAACGCGAGCGGCCGCCATCCCACTAGATCAACGATGGAGACAACCCGGCATGACAGCTTCCGACCTGCTGAAACCCTATGACGGCCTGCGCGTCCTCGTGACGGGAGGCGCGTCGGGCATCGGCCTCGAAATCGCCGACGCGTTCGCCGAATGCGGCGGACGCGTGCACGTGTGCGACGCGTCGCAAGCCGCGATCGCGGCGCTCGCCGACCGGCCGCCGCGTGCCGCGGCCGGCGCGATCAGCGCGACGCTGGCCGACGTATCCGACCCGGCCGCCGTCGAGCGCGTGTTCGCCGACATGTCGACCCGGCTCGGCGGCCTCGACGTGCTGGTCAACAACGCGGGCATCGCCGGCCCGACCGGCGGCATCGACGAAATCGATCCCGTGCAGTGGGAACAAACCGTCGCGATCAACCTGAACGCGCAATTCCAGTTCGCGCGCCGCGCGGTGCCGCTGCTGCGCGAGTCGACACACGGTGGCGCGATCATTGCGTTGTCGTCGGTTGCTGGCCGGCTCGGCTACGCGTTCCGCACGCCGTATGCGGCCACCAAATGGGCGGTGGTCGGCCTCGTGAAGAGCCTCGCGATCGAACTCGGGCCGCTCGGCATCCGCGTGAACGCGATCCAGCCCGGCATCGTGCGCGGCCCGCGGATGCGCCGGGTGATCGAGGCGCGCGCGCAGCAGCTCGGCATCGGCTACGACGAAATGGAGCAGCGCTATCTCGAGAAGATCTCGCTGCGGCGCATGACCGACCCGGCCGAGATCGCCGCGACCGCGCTGTTCCTGTGCTCGCCGGGCGGACACGGAATCACCGGGCAGGCGATCTCCGTCTGCGGCAACGTCGAAGTGCTCTGACGCCTCCTGCATCGTTCATCGAAAGGAATCCCTCCGTGGCAAACGCTCGCAAAGTCATCATCACCTGTGCGCCGACCGGCGCGATCCATACGCCGTCGATGTCGCCGTACCTGCCCGTGACGCCGCACGAAATCGAAACGGCCGCGGTGGCGGCCGCGCAGGCCGGCGCGGCGATCCTCCACCTGCACGCACGCAACCCGTCCGACGGCAAACCGACGCAGGATCCGGCCGTGTTCGCCGAATTCCTGCCGCGCATCAAGGCGCAAACCGACGCTGTGATCAACCTCACGTCGGGCGGCAGCCCGCACATGACGGTCGACGAACGGCTGCAGCCCGCGCTGCATTTCCAGCCCGAGGTCGCGTCGTTGAACATGGGTTCGATGAACTTCGGGCTGTACCCGATGCTCGAGCGCTTCCGCGAGCTGAAGCATCCGTGGGAGCGAGAACATCTCGAGAAAAGCCGCGATCTCGTGTTCAAGAACACGTTCGCGGACATCGAGACGATCCTCACGCGCTGCGGCGCGAACGGCACGCGGTTCGAATTCGAGTGCTACGACATCTCGCATCTGTACAACCTCGCGCACTTCGTCGATCGCGGGCTCGCGAAGCCGCCGTTCTTCGTGCAAAGCGTGTTCGGCCTGCTCGGCGGGATCGGCGCGCATCCGGAGGACCTGATGCACATGCGCCGCACGGCCGACCGCCTGTTCGGCAGCGATTACGTGTGGTCGATCCTCGGCGCGGGGCGCAACCAGATTCCGCTCGCGACGATCGGCGCCGCGCAAGGTGCGCACGTGCGCGTCGGGCTCGAGGATTCGCTGTGGATCGCGCCCGGCCAGCTCGCGGAATCGAGCGCCGAGCAAGTCCTGAAAATGCGTCAGGTGCTCGAAGGCCTGTCGCTCGAGATCGCGACGCCGGCCGAGGCGCGCGCGATGCTCGCACTCAAGGGCGGCGACGCGGTGAATTTCTGAGCGCCGGGTCGCCGCCCCAACACCTGCATCCGCAAGCGCAGTGACACGGCGCCGGCCCGAGCCGGCCGGCGCCAGGACGCCCTTCATCGCCCCGCTCCGTTCGAGCGCCGCCGGCGCGGCTCCGTCGACTGCCCATCCGCTGCGTGCACCGCAGCGGCATCTGCCGAACGCAGCGCGCCGTGCTTGCCGTGCGCGCCGGTTCGCCCTTATCGGAGTCGTCCGCATGTCCACTCATCACGCTCAGGCCCTGTCGTCCGCCGCCGGCGACGCGAACGCGTCGCTGAACCGGCTGCTGTTCCACAAACTCATGCCGCTGCTGATCGCCGCGTATGTGATCAGCTTTCTCGACCGCACCAACATCGCGTTCGCCAAACATTCGATGGGTGTCGATCTCGGCATTTCATCGGCCGCGTACGGGCTCGGCGCGGGGCTGTTCTTCCTCACCTACGCGCTCTTCGAGATTCCGAGCAACCTGATCATGCATCGCGTCGGGGCGCGCTTCTGGATCACGCGGATCATGATCACGTGGGGCGCGCTGTCGGTCGCGATGGCGTTCGTCAGCGGCGAGACGTCGTTCTACGTGATGCGCCTGCTGCTCGGCGTGGCCGAAGCCGGCCTGTTTCCCGGCGTGATGCTGTATCTGACGTACTGGTTCGGCCGCGAGGAGCGTGCGCGCGCCACCGGCTATTTCCTGCTCGGCGTGTGCATCGCCAACATCGTCGGCGGGCCGCTGGCCGGCGCGCTGATCGAGCTCGACGGCACGCTCGGCTTCCACGGCTGGCAATGGCTGTTCGTCGTCGAAGGCATTCCGGCGATCCTGCTCGCGTTCGTCGTATGGACGCGATTGCCGGACCGGCCGAGCGCCGCGCCGTGGCTCGCCCCGGAAACCGGCCGCGCGCTGGAGCGCAAGCTGGCCGCCGAACAGGACGCGGGCGTCGCCGCGCACGGCGGCCACGCGTTCGGCGCCGCCCTGCGCGATCCGCAGATCTGGCTCGCGATCTTCGTGTACTTCTGCCACCAGTTGACCATCTATACGGTGATCTTCTTCCTGCCGGGCATCATCGGCGCGTCGGGGCGCCTCTCGCCGTTCGCGGTCGGGTTGCTGACGTCGCTGCCCTGGCTCGCCGCCGCGCTCGGGGCCGGGACGCTGCCGCGCTTCGCACGCGAGTCGCATCACTCGCGCCGGATGCTGTGTGCGGGGCTGGTGGTCATGGCGGCCGGGATGATCGGCGCCGCTCATGCGTCGCCGTTGGCGGGGCTGCTCTGCGTGTGCGTGGCCGCGTCGATGTTCTTCGTCGTGCAGTCGATCGTGTTCACGTTTCCGGCGTCGCGGCTCGCGGGTAGCGCACTGGCCGGCGGGCTCGGGCTCGTGAATACGTGCGGGTTGCTCGGCGGCTTCGTCGGGCCGACCGTCGTCGGCGCGATCGAACAGGCGACCGGCAATGCGAAGAACGGGCTGACGCTGCTGGCGGCCGCGCTCGTCGTCGCGGCGTTCGCGAGCCTCGCGTTGCGTCACGGGCACGAGCGCGCCGACGTGCGGTCGCGCGACTGAGGGCGGGCTGGAATCAAGCTGGCGAGATGCGGGCTCCGCCCCACCCCGCATCTCGGCTCACGCCGTCAGAACAGATACATCCCGGCGACGAACACCACGCCCGAGAACAGCAGCGTCGTCACGCAATACCCCATGATGTCGCGCACGCCGAGCCCCGCGATCGCCAGCGCGGGCAGCGCCCAGAACGGCTGCGCCATGTTGGTCCACGCCTCGCCGTACGCGATCGCCATCGCGGCCTTGCCGAGATCGGCGCCGAGCGCCTGCGCGGCCGGCATCACGAACGGGCCTTGCACGACCCAGTGGCCGCCGCCCGACGGCACCGCGAAATTGATCACGGCCGAACTGAGGAACGCGAGCAGCGGGAACGTGTGCACGTTCGCGATATCGACGAACCACTTCGTGATCACGCCCGCGAGCCCCGAGTGATCCATCAGCGCCTGGATGCCCGCGTAGAACGGGAACTGGATCATGATCCCGGACGCGCCGCGTGCCGCGCCGGCCACCGCGCGCGCATAGGCCATCGGCGTCCGGTGCAGCAGGATGCCGGCCGCGAGGAACGCGAGGTTCACCGTGTCGATGTCGAGCGCGAAGCCCTTCTGCGCGAACCGCAGCACGAGGAACGCCGCGCACAGCGCCGCGACGACGACCGACAGCGCACGGCTCTCTTCCAGCCGCTCCGCGAAGGTCGCATCGGGCCCGAGCTGGCGCTCGACGCTCGGCGGCTCCGCGAGCAGCGCCGGATCGACGCTGACGACGTCGCCCGGCTTCGGCATCATCATCCGCGCGAGAAACGGCAGCATCACGATCAACCCGATCGTGATGAACGCGTTGTAGCCGGTGAAGATCGTGTCGGATACCGGAATCAGCCCGATGGTCTTTTCCATCGGATTGCCCTTCGTCGCGGCGACGAGCGGGACCGAACCCGACAGCCCGCCGTGCCAGCTCAGGAAGCCCATGTAGGCGGACGCGACGAGCAACCGGTAGTCGCTGCCGGCCACGCGGCGCGCCACTTCGCGGGCCAGCATCGCGCCGAGCACGAGGCCGAAGCCCCAGTTGATCGCGCAGGCCAGCGCGCCGACGAATGCGACGAGCATCACGCCCTGCCCGGGCGTGCGCGCGGTGCTCGCGAGCGCGACGAGCAGGCGCCGGACGGGCGGCGAACTCGCGAGCGCATGGCCGGTGACGAGAATCATGACCATCTGCATCGAGAACGCGAGCAGGTTCCAGAAGCCGGAACCCCACATCGTCGTGAGCTGCACGGGCGTGGTCGGCGTGAGGCCGAATGCGAGCGCGAACGTGACGATCGTCAGCAGGATCGCGAAAATCAACGGGTCGGGCAACACGCGGTGAACCACCTGCGTGAAAAAGCGGGAAATGCGCTGGATCAACTTGAGCTCCTCGTTTCCTGATAGGGACATCCGCGCGTATGGTTGTTGGTTGAGGCGCGGAAACGCGCGGATTCTTGCACAGAACCGCGTGATTTGCTTCGATGTGACGCCTGCATTTGTCCGGATGGGTCCGATCTCCACTCTGCGCGGGCTACTCCGTAGCCCGGTCAGTGAGAGCGTAGCCGCGATGACCCGCGAACAAATTCAAGGGTTCTACCCAGCATTGCGGGGCGTACAAGGGCTATCCGGAGACCGCGCTTTGCTTGCGCTTGATTGTCCTAACGGCTTGTCGTCCCGGCGCGGCTGCGGATGCTGGGTGGGACGAGCTCAACTATGAGGGCGCGGTATGACGTCCCGCTGCCAAGAGCCGGTCCCATCATGCATGTGCGATACCGTGAGCCGACGAACGCCCGTCTCGCCGATTCTCTTTCGGCAACCCCTGCCCCTAGGGCGTGTTCACGCCCTAGCGCAGCAGCGCAACGTTCTCGTCGATTCGACGCTGAATGTCCGTCAGGGTGTCTTCTGTGACGATCCCCTCGTAGCGGCGCTTCGCAATGGCCGAGAACTGGCTGGCCACTCCGCACATTCCGTCGATCATGTCGCCGGCAGCGGCCGCGGAAAGCTCCGCTTCCTTTGCCAGTCCGAGCAATGCCGCCCGGTCGATCCGCAGCGCCTCGCCCATGACGTCCATTTGGTGGTAACCGCCCGGCCCCTCGCAGAATGTCACGTCGTAGGCCGGCGCGAGTTTCCACTGGCCGGATCGCGACATGACGTATGCGAAGTTTTTCGGATGATCGTCGCGATTGTTGAACGCGACATTGAAGACAGCCCGTTCAAACGCCCGCGCCTTCTCGCGTACGTCGTTGGTGCACATGTGAGTCGCGCGCAAGAAGTTCACGTAGTCCAGCGCACCCGGCGTTTTGTAATCGGCACCGGTAAACGCGGCAACGCTTTGCATGGGCACGCGCAGACCGTCCCGTCGATCGAAACGCCTGGACGCAAATGCCGCCATCCCGTCAGGCAAATTGAAATGCAGCGTGTCCGGGGTCTCGATGCCGCACATGCGCAAGCACTCGGCGTAGACCATTTCGATCGCGCACACCTCGGGATGCTCTTGCCGGGCCGGGAACTTGACCAACCATGCTTCAGAACCCGCCACCGCGGCCGTGGTAAAAACGCCGGACTGCGGATCACGATAGACCAGGGCCTTCGGCCTGGCACCTTGCGGAGAGCCGCCCACCTGCAGCAGTTGATGAAGGAATTCGCCGCCCTCACCATTGAGGACTTCCTGTACCTCGGCCGCGAGCCGGTCGAGAGGAATATCCGGCTGCGGTGCCTGGATCTCGAGCGCGACCGGCTCGAACGACAGGGCGCCCATTGCGTGGTTGCCAATGTAAGCCAATCGCTCCAGCGGCCCGATGCGTGCCGCGTTGAGACCGCGGCGTTTGAACAAGCGGTCCATGAGCAACATGCCCCATCCGTCGGGCAGCGCGTCATAGACTGGGCCGGGCAATCCCAGCTGGTGGGACGGGAAGTCCTTGCGCAGCCTCGCCCCATGCAATGGGAGCGCATAAGACGACAGTTCCAGCCCCCTCTTGCGCGCGTCATCGCCATATTCGAATACGATCAACGGGCGCCCCGTGATCGCCGTCGTCGAAACCATCGATCCCCACAGCCAGTGCTCCCCCCAGCCGTCGTAGTAGACATCGATCCGCTCGATCATTTCTGGTTGCCCCTCTTCACGCGCTGACGTTTGGCACTTTTTTCATACCGGTGAACGTCTTCCAGGCTATCGAGCTTCGGCAGGAACAATCCTTCGAGTTCCTTGCTTCGTCCCAGGACCATGGCTACACGAACTACCGTCTCGAGGCTCACATTGCGTCCGGCTTCCAGATTGGACACGGTATTGGAACCGACGCCGGCACGCGCGGCTACGTCGCTCTGCGTCAGTTGCAACGCCAGCCGCTCCGTGCGAAGCCTCGCGCAAAGCAGTGTGACGATTTCATCGGGCTTGCGAAAACTTAATTCCAACATAGTGGGTCTTCCCGCGCTATATCTCTCGTAATTCACAATATTATAGAGTTATAGGAGAGATGCACTCGAGAAATATAATTCCCGTCTATTGTGACTTATGGCGCTATTTTCGCGGCTAATCCACTCCGAAACGGAATTGATGCGTCAGCGATGCCTGCTCTTCCCGTACCCACGAGACGCCCTCCAGATACGCCACATCGTGGATGGATCACAGCGCGCATCGATGCGTATACGGGCCCTGGCGTGAGCCTGCTAGCGAGCAACCGCCTCCGGCGTGCTGACGGCTGCGATCGCTGTCGCTCGCCGCTCCGCCAGCTTCTGCGCAAGCCGATACGCCACAAGCGACCCCGCCACGGCCAGCAGCATCGGCACGAGGCTGTCGTGATTCGCACGCGTGAATTCGAGCAGCAGCACGACAGCCGTGATCGGCATCTGCATCGACGCGGCGAGAAACGCGGTCGCGCCGATCAGCGCGCATCCGCCGAGCGATGCGCCCGGCCACGCGACGCTCCACAATCCGCCGAGCACGACCCCGAGCAGCGCGCCGTTCGCGAGACCCGGCGTCAGCAGCCCGCCTTCCGCGCCGGCCCGCAGGCTGCCGGCCTCGATCAACACCTTCAGCACGAGCAGCGCCGCCGCGAGGCCGATCGTCAGCGTGCCGTCGAAACCCAGCGACGCCGGGCCCTTGCCGTTGCCGAGCAGTTGCGGAAACCACATCGCGAGCACGCCGATCACCGCGAAGTTGAGCAGCGCGAACACCGGCAACCGCCAGTCCTTCGGCGCGTTCGCCCGCGCGCGGGTCGTGAGCCGCACGAAACCGTACGCGGCGAAGCCGAACAGCGGCCCGCAGACGATCGACCATGCGACCAGCGGCGTGCTCAGCACGAACGCCGGCACCGTGTACTGGTGTTCGTTGCCGAGGCCGACCCACGCGACGACCGCCGCGATCGCGGACGTCACGACCGCCACGATCAGCGCACGCATTTCGAACGTGCCGAGCAGCACCTCCAGCACGAAGATCGCGCCGCCGAGCGGCACGTTGTAGACGGCCGCGAGCCCCGCGCCGGCGCCGCACGCGACCATCAGCCGGCAGTCGTCGGGCGTGAGTCGCGCCGCATGGGCAAGCCGCCCGGCGAGCAGCGAGCCGATCTCGCGCGGCGCGACTTCGCGGCCGAGCGGCGAGCCGAGCGCGACGGTAACGATCTGCAGCAGCGCGTGAACCGTCGTGCTGACGAACGGCATCCGCGGATCGGCCGCGCGTACCGCGCGGCGGATGCTGACGAGCGGCTGGCCATACCGGTAAAGCGCCCACCAGCCGCCGCCGGCGACGATCCCGCAGACGGCCAGCACCGCCAACCGGCGCAGCGGCTCGGCCCCGGTCACACCACCGAGGAAGCTCTCGGACCCGATCACGTGCGCGATGCTGTAGCCGTACGCGATGTGCTGGATCGCATGCAGCAGCAACGCGAGCAGCATGCCGCCGAGCCCCGCGCCGATGCCGGTCAGGACCGTGACGACGGCCATGCGCGCGAACGGGCTGGCGAGCGGCGAGGAAGAAGCGGGAGCGGACGGAAGATCGAGGCGCATGGGGTCGGCGAACGAGGATCGAAAGGACGGCGCGCAAAGTGCACGCCGTCGTCAGGACCGCATCGTAGGCCCGCCCTTCTCATGAGACAAACGTATTTTTCTAATCAACTCATGCATTTTGTGAATACATGAAGGCCGGCGGGCCGGGATGGCCCCGCCTTTCCCGTCAATCCGGATACGTGATGCGCTCCGGTTCGCGCCGCATGATGACTTTCCCGTGGCGCACCGACAGCGTGGCCTTCGCCTGCCGGCGCACGGCTTCGTAGTCGCTGTCCGCGTCGAGCACGACCAGATTCGCCGGACGCCCGACCGCGATGCCGTAGCCATCGCCGAGATGCATCGTCGTCGCGCTGTGGTCGGTCACGAAGTCGAGGCAGCGCTGCAGATCCTGGTAACCCATCATGTGGCAGATATGAAGGCCCGCGTCGAGCACGCGCAGGATGTTGCCGTTGCCGAGCGGATACCACGGGTCCTTGATCGAATCCTGCCCGAAGCACACGTTGAGTCCGGCGCGGTCGAGCTCCGCGACGCGCGTGACGCCGCGCCGCTTCGGAAACGTGTCGAAACGCCCCTGAAGATGGATGCTCTCGGTCGGGCACGAGATGAAATTCAGTCCCGCCCGCTTCAGCAGCCGGAACAGCTTCGAGCAGTACGCGTTGTCGTACGAACCCATCGCGGTGGTGTGGCTCGCGGTGACGCGCGCACCCATGCCGCGCACGCGCGCTTCTTCCGCGAGCACTTCGAGAAAGCGCGAATGTGGATCGTCGGTCTCGTCGCAGTGCACGTCGACGAGGCAGCCCGTGCGCTCCGCGAGATCCATCAGGAAGCGGATCGAGCTGACACCCTGCTCGCGCGTGTTCTCGAAATGCGGAATCCCACCGACGACGTCCGCGCCGAGCTCGATCGCCTGCTCCATCAGCGCGCGGCCGCCGTCGAACGATTCGATGCCTTCCTGCGGGAACGCGACGATCTGCAGGTCGATCAGCCCGCGCGCCTCGTCCTTCACTTCGAGCATCGCCTTCAGCGCCGCGAGCGTCGGATCGGTCACGTCGACGTGCGTGCGCACGTGCTGGATCCCGTGGTCGCGCAGCATGCCGATCGCCGTATGCGCGCGGGCTTTCGTGTCCTCGTGCGTGATCGTCGCCTTGCGCTCGGCCCAGCGCTCAATGCCCTCGAACAGCGTGCCGCTCATGTTCCACGCGGGTTCGCCGGCCGTCAGCACGGCGTCGAGGTGGATATGCGGTTCGACGAGCGGCGCAATCGCGAGACGGCCGCCGCCATCGATATGGTCGGGGTTCGTCGGCGCGATCGGTGCGGTTTGCGCATCGATCCGCGCGATCCTGCCGGTATCGATGCCGATCGTGAACAGGCCGTCGCGGCCGCGCAAGCGTACGTTGAACAGGTTCATGGGGAGGCCTCTTGTCGTATGCGTTGACACGGCCGCGCGATCTGCGTCGGCGGCCGTGCGGTCCGGGCGACCAGTATGGAGGAAAAGCAGCGTCGCGCGCACGTGCCGCGCATGTTGCATCGACACGACAGCCGGCCGCGCCGGACGGAAGCCGCTCGCCGGCCGTCACGCAAGAATCGCCTGCCCGGCGCGCGCGCGACACGTCATGTCGGTTTTGTGAACGACTCTTGCCGGATCCGGAACAGTGCGCTCGCGGCCGCCAGGCCCTTGCGCGTGCCGCGCATTTCTATACTTGCGCCGAACTTTGGTTTCCCCTCCCACACGCAGGAGCTTCACCATGAAAAAAACCCTGATCGCCGGCGCGTGCGCCGGCACCCTGTTCGCGCCGCTCGCCCACGCGCAAAGCTCGGTCACGCTGTACGGCCTGATCGACGCCGGCATCGCCTATACCAACAACGTGAACGGCGCGTCGCAGTGGCGCATGGCGACCGGCACGATCAACGGCAGCCGCTTCGGCCTGCGCGGCACCGAGGATCTCGGCGGCGGCCTGAAGGCGCTGTTCGTGCTCGAAAACGGCTTCAACGCGAACAACGGCGGGCTCGGCCAGGACGGCAAGCTGTTCGGCCGGCACGCGTATGTCGGCCTGAGCCGCGCCGGCTACGGCACGCTGACGCTGGGCCGCCAGTACGACACGATGGTCGACTTCGTCGCGCCGTTGTCAGCGACGTCCGGCGATTTCGGCGATACGGGCTTCGCGCATCCGTTCGACAACGACAACCTGAACCACTCGCTGCGCATCAACAACGCGGTCAAGTACACGAGCGACACGATCGCGGGCTTCAAGGTCGGCGCGCTGTACGCGTTCTCCAACTCGGCGAACTTCAGCGCGAACCGCGCATACAGCGTGGCCGCGAGCTACACGAACGGCCCGCTGAAGCTGGCCGGCGCCTACCTGCAGATGAACGGCACGAAGGGCTCGACGAGCGCGAGCCCCGGCGCGACCGATTCGGCCGAAGCGAAGAGCTTGAACCAGGGTGGCTGGTCGATCGGCTCGGACCGCATGCGCACCTACGGCGGCGGCGTCAGCTACGTGTTCGGCCCGGCGACCGTCGGCTTCGTCTACACGCGCTCGCAGTACGACAACACGGGCTCGTTCGGCTCCAGCGGCCAGATCGCGTTCAACAACTACGACGTGAACGTGCGCTATGCGGTCACGCCGGCCGTCAGCCTCGGCGCGGCCTATGTCTATACGGACGCCAGCGTGTCGAATCCCGACAGCAAGCACGGCACCGACCCGAAATGGCATCAGGTCGACGTGCAGGCCGTGTACAAGCTGTCGCGCCGCACCGACCTGTACGCGGAAGCGATGTTCCAGCACGCGTCCGGCCGCGGCTACCAGGCGTTCATCAACACGTCGGGCGGTGCATCGAGCACCGCGAACCAGGTGGTCGGCACGATCGGCATGCGCACGCGGTTCTGAGCGGTAGCGCGCGACGTCGTCTGCCTACGCTGCGCCCGTATGCACGTCGCCCGTGTGCACGGCGCCCGTGTTCGCACACGGGTTCGGTGACTGCGGGCGACGCCGCCAATGTTGTTGCTTCTGGAACGCAGCCCTCCTGGAATCGGGGTGTTTGCGCGTGGAAGCGCTGCGTAGACTGACGTCGAAAGTCGCAGCCGCGCGTCGCGCGCCGCTCCGGCCGCCTACCCTGTACCAGGAGAATCTCGTGAAATCGCTCGTCGTTACCGCCGCCGCTGCCGTCCTGCTTGTCGCACCGGCCCTGTCGTTCGCCCAGCAGGCGAAGTCGCCCGTCACGCGCGCGCAGGTGCTGCAGGAGCTGATCGATCTCGAATCGGTCGGCTACAACCCGGCGCGCGGTGAAATCGGCAACTATCCGGACGACATCCTCGCAGCGCAGGAACGGCTGCAGGCGAAACGTCTCGCCCAGCGGAAAGCGGCGCAGGCCGCGTACGGCCCGGCCGGCGAGCCGGCCACCGAATCGGGCGCGGCGGCCAAGCCCGCGCTGTAACGACGCGCGTCGCTCGCATCAAGGATGCATGGCGAGCGACGCGTATTCGGCATTTGCATGAAGCAACCCGCCGCGCGCCGATGCGCGCGCGGCGTTCAGGCGGCCTGCGTTCAGGCTGCCTGCGGTTCGCGGTCGATCGCGTTCAACATCTCGACGTCGCGCGCGATCATCGCCGGCACCTGGGCGCGCAGCATCTCGACCCAGGTCCGCACCTTCGCATCGACGAAGCGGCGCGACGGGTACAGCGCATACACGTTCATCTTCTGCAGGATATGCGCGGGCAGCACGCGAACGAGCGTGCCGTCGCGCAGTGCGTCGATCGCCGAATACAGCGGCAGCATGCCGATCCCGATGCCGTCGCGGATCGCGAGTGCGAGCGATTCGGCGGTATTGGTCTGCACCGGCCCGGCGACGTGGATCTGCTCGACGCCTTCGGGCCCTTCCAGCACCCATTCGTGCGTCGGGAACGCCGGCGTACACAGCGTCAGGCACGCATGCGCGGCGAGATCCTGCGGGCGGGCCGGCACGCCGTGCCGTTTCACGTAGTCGGGTGATGCACACAGAATGCTGAACGTCGAGCCGAGCAGGTGCGACACGAGTTCCGAATCGGGCAGCGACGACGCGGTGACGACGGCCATGTCGCTCGTGCCGTCGAACAGGTCGGGCATGCGCTGCGACAGCGACAGCTCGATCGATACGTCCGGGAACTGCGCGTGGTAGCGCGTCAGCGTGGGCAATACATAGTGATGGCCGACGCTCGCGAAGCTGTGCATGCGCAGCACGCCGGCCGGGCGCTCGTGCGCGCAGCTCGCCTCTTCTTCCGCGCGGTCGACGTCGGCGAGGATCTGGCGGCAGCGCCGCAGATAGCTTTCGCCGGCCGACGTGAGCGCGAGACGACGCGTCGAGCGATTCATCAGACGGGTGCGCAGGCGCGCCTCGAGTTCCGACACCGCGCGCGACATCGCGCCCGTCGTCGAATTCAGCGATTGCGCGGCGGCGGTGAAACTGCCCGTCTCGACGACGCGCGAAAACACCCGCATGTTTTGTAGGGTATCCATTCCTGTGAGCGACCTGTAGCGGAGCCGCCATTTTCCTCCACTGCATGCGACAGATTGTTACGCCGCCTGCAACTATCGTTTCCCCGCAACTGCGTTAATGCACGGGCGCCGCGCTCCTACAATCGGCGCCTCACCAGTCGAACGGACCCGTTCGGACGCGCCGCGGCACCCCGCCCGGTCGGTCTTGGGCCCTCTTTTCATGAAGCCACAACCTGCGATCGAGCGACCGACCATCGAACCGGCACGATGGAGGCGATGGCTCGATCCGCTCGGTAACGCGGCGCGCGACTGGGCGGCAACCGACGGGCTGATCTGGCTGCACCTCGCGAAAACCGTGCTCGCGGCGCTGCTGGCGATGGGCATCGCGATGCGTCTCGAGATGTCGCAGCCGCGCACCGCGATGACGACCGTGTTCGTGCTGATGCAGCCGCTGTCGGGCATGGTGTTCGCGAAGAGTTTCTATCGCGTGCTCGGCACGGCGGCCGGCCTCGTCGGCGCGCTCGCGCTCGGCGGGCTGTTCGCGCAGCAGCCCGAGCTGTACATGGCCGGCATCACGCTGTGGATCGGCGGCTGCATCGCGCTCGCGGTGCGCAACCGTCACTTTCGCTGGTACGGCTTCGTGCTCGCCGGCTACACGGCCGCGCTGATCGGCCTGCCGGCCGTGATGACGCCGCAGACGCTGTTCCAGTCCGCGCTCACGCGCGCCGCGGAAGTCGCACTCGGCATCGCGTGCTCGGGCGCGGTCAGCGCGCTGATCCTACCGTTGAGTTCCGCGAAGGCGCTGATGCGCTCGCTCAGTACGCGCCACGCGACGTTCGCTGCGTTCACGGCCGGCGCGCTGTCGGGCGACGTCGCGCGCGGCGATTTCGAACGGCGCTTCGCCGATTTCGTCGACGACATCGTCGGCTTCGAAGCCAATCGCGCGTTCGCGTCGTTCGAGGATCCGCATATTCGCGCGCGCAGCCGCCGGCTTGCACGGCTGAACAGCGAGTTCATGAACGCATGCACGCGGCTGCATGCGCTGCACCAGCTCGTCAAACGGCTGCGCGCGAATCACTCGGACGCGGTGCTCGACGCACTGGCGCCGCACGTCGACGCGCTCGCGCTGCGCTTCGCGGCGTTGCGCGACGAACGCCAGCGCGGCATCGCACCGGCCACCGGCGCGCTGCTCGAACTGCGCCGCTTTCACAGTGCGTTGCCGAAGGCCGCGCGTGCGTCACGGCGGGCAATCGAGGACCATGCGGCCGGCGGCCTGCTCGACTTCGATACCGCGATCGAGCTGCTGTACCGGTTCATCGGCGAATATCTCGGCTACGTCGACACCTACGCGTCGCTCGACCAGGACGACCACGCGTTCGAGCGCTCGGTCACGCATTACGCGGTGAAAACCAACGCGTTCTTCGTCGGTTTCGCGTTCCTGCGCACGGTGGTCGCCGTCGGCGCGATGAGCGCGTTCTGGATCGCGTCCGAATGGCCGAGCGGCCCGCTCGCGGTGATCGCCACCGCGATCGCGTGCGCGCTCAGCTCGACCTCGCCGCGCGCGCCGAAGTTCGTCGCGCAGATGGGCGTCGGCGCGGCATTCGCGACCGCGGTCGGCTACCTGTTCCTGTGCTACGTCTATCCGAACATCGACGGCTTCCCGCTGCTGTGCGCGGCGCTCGCGCCGGTGCTTGGCCTCGGCGCGTTTCTCGCGATGCGGCCGGGCCTGTCCGGCTACGGGATCGGCTTCGCGGTGTTTTTCTGCCTGCTCGCGGGCCCCGACAACGCGATCGCGTATACGCCTGAAGTGCTGATCAACAACGGGCTGGCGATCGTCGTCGCGATGCTTGCGTGCTCGCTCGTGTTCGCCGTCGTGTTTCCGACGCACATGCCCTGGCTCACCGGCCGTATCGCGCACGACCTGCGCCGCCAGGTGACGCTGGCATGCGAAGGCGCGCCGGACGGCCTCGCGCAGCGCTTCCAGTCGAGCACGCACGACCTGATGGCGCAACTGCGCACGCTGCTGGTGCGCCGCACGCGACAGCATCGCGATGCACTGCGCTGGATGCTGTCGACGCTCGAGGTCGGCCACGCGGTCATCGACCTGCGCGACGAGCTGCATGCGTTCTGCGCGTCGAAACCGCCGCAGACGCTGCGCTGGACCGGTTCGATCGATGCGGTGCTGATCGAACTGCCGCGCTTCTTCGACGATCCGACGCCCAGCCGCCATGCGCGCACGCTGAAATCCGTGAATCTCGCGATCCGCGCGGCCCAGCACACGCTGCAGGCGTGGTACGCGGTGCCCGACGCGCGCCGCAGCATGCAGCGGATCGTCGGCTGCCTGCACTTCATGCGCAGCGCGCTGCTCGACAAGGACGCGCCGTTCAACCGGCACCGCCATTGAAGACGGGTGCGCGCGCAACGGCATCGTTGTTCCGGATGGAAATAAGCTCTACAGCCGCGGTGATTAATCTTTAAGCAGTGCGAGCCTATAGTTTCCTCACTGCCAGCGAGACTGGCACTCACCCAGGAGAAACAAAATGAAGCCGCTGCACCTCGCCCTCGTTGCCCTGTCGCTCGCCGCTACTGTCGCCCACGCGCAGCCGGCGCCGGCAGACGCCGCACCGCAACAGGCGAACCGCGCCGAGGCGGTCAAGGCCGCCGGCCGCGTCGATCGTGCGCAATCGAAGCAAGACGACCCGAACGCCTGCGTCGGCCCGGTCAGCTTCTGCAACATCTACTTCGGCAGCTAAGCATGACGCCGCGTCGTCACGGCCAGGCCCGTATCGCCCGCACCGCATGCATCACATGCGCTGGCGGACGGCGGTCCGGCCGATCGCCGCATCGCCGTCCTGCTCCACGCCGCTTCGATTGAAGCGGCGCTTGCCGTTTCAGGCGCCGCGCCCCGGCCGCCAGCCCACTTCGCGCAATGCATCCAGCAAGCGCGCCTGCCCGAGCCCTTCGACCCGCGCCCCGCGCGACGCGACGTCGCCACCCGCGACCAGCGCATTCACGATCGCCTCCTCCACCGTTTCCGCCGCCGCGACGAACAGCGCGGAAATATGGTCGTTGTTGACCATCCGCACGTCGGTCGTCGGCATGCCCTTGTTGCCGTAGTTCGCGGCAGGCAAGCCGTCGTTGCCGGTGGCGAACGCGAGGAAGATATCGCCGCTCGAATCCTCGGTGCCGCCGCCGACGCGGGCAAGCCCGACGCTCGCGCGCTGCGCGAGACGCGTGCATTGATGCGGCAGCAACGGTGCATCGGTCGCGATCGTGACGACGATCGAGCCCATGCCGGCTTCGCCTTTCGCTTCCGCTTCGCGGAACGGCGAATGCACGTGCCGCAGCACTTCGCCGACCGGGTAGCCGGCCACGCGCAGCATCTCGCGCACGCCGTAGTTCGCCTGCACGAGTGCACCGACGGTCCAGCCGCCGGCGTCGCTCGCCAGCACGCGCGACGCGGTGCCGATGCCGCCCTTGAACTCGTGGCAGATCATGCCCGTGCCGCCGCCCACGCCGCCTTCGGCGACCGGCCCCGACTGCGCGGCGGCCAGCGCGCGCTGGACGTGCGCGGCGTTCACGTGCTGCCCCCAGATGTCGTTCAGCAGTCCATCGTAGGTTTCCATCACGACCGGCATGCACCAGTACACGCGGCCGGCCGCCGCTTCGCGTTCGTTCGCGACCAGCGCGTCGCGCACCGTGCCGACGCTGTGCGTGTTCGTATAGGCGATCGGCGTCGTCAGCAGGCCGGCTTCGCGGATCCATTCGAGCCCGGTCGCGTCGCCGTTGCCGTTCAGCACGTGCACGCCCGCGAAGCACGGCGAATCGTGCGCGGCGCCCGCACGCGGCTCGATGATGGTGACGCCGGTGCGGATCGACGCGTCGTCGTTCTCGACGTTCAGCGTGCAGTGTCCGACCCGCACGCCCGGTACGTCCGTGATCGCGTTGAAGCGGCCCGGCGTGCCGAGTCCGATGCGGATGCCGAGATCCCTCGTGCGCATGATGCGGTTCCTCCCGTCTTTCAATGGTTCGGTGTGCGGTGATGCAAGGTGTCGATCCGGTGCTCAGAGCGCGCGGAATGCTTCGCTGTGGCGCGCCCAGGCCACGTACATCACGAGGGCCGCGACCAGCAGCCCCGCGATGATGATCAGGTCGGTCGGCTTCGTCGCGGTTGCCAGCGTCGTGACCAGCGTATAGGCGGCGCCCGCCACCGCGACGAGCGGCGTCACGGGCCACAGCGGCATCCGGTAATGATGCTCGACGTCGCGGCGCACGAACCGGCTCGCGAGCGCGGCCAGCCCGACGACGAGGTAGATCAGCAGCAACAGGTCCACCGTGAACGCGGTCAGCTCGTCGAGGCTCGACACGAACACCAGCCCGGCCGACGGTATCGCGAGCGCGATCGTCGCAAGCCACGGCGATTCGAGGCGCGGATGGATCGTCGAGAACGCGCGGTTGCAGGTGCGCGACCAGAGCGCATGCCGGCCGCTGCTGTACAGCAGGCGGCCCATCGTGATCACGATCGCGATGATCGCGTTGAACACCGACAGGAAGATCCCGCCGCTGACCACGCGCGACACGGCCGGATTGCTCAGCGAGCGCACGACATAGCCGATCGGATCGGCGCTCTTCGTCAGTTCCGTCAGCGACGGCGCACCCAGCACGATCGCGGTGAGCGGAACCAGTTCGACGACGAGGATCACCAGCAGCGAATAGATCACCGCCTTCGCGACGTTGCGGTTGCCGCCGCGCAGGTCTTCCGCGAGATACGCGGCCGAGCCGAAGCCGTTGTAGCAGAAGATCGCGGTGCCGATCGCGGGCACGATGGCCGCGAGCGTCGCCGGCACCAGCGCATTGCCGCTCGCGACGACCGGTGCGATCAGCACTTCGGCGCCGCGATGCGGCGACCCGAAGCCGAGCCCCGCGATCAGCATCAGCACGCCGATTTCGACGACCAGGAACGCGCCGGTGATCCATGCGTTCGTCTTGATGTTCAGCATCCCGAGCAGATAGCTGAGCAGCACGATCGTCAGCGCGACCGACTGGTTGCCGAAGTGCGTGCCGAGCGCGTTGTTCAGGTACGGCGCGGCGCCGCTCGCGAGCACGGCCGGGATGAACACGCTGACGGACAGCACCGTGATGAAGGTCAGGTAGCCGGGCAGCGTGCCGAACACGCGCTTGGCCATCACGTATTCGCCGCCCGCGCTGCGGTGCGCGGCGCTGAGTTCCGCATAGCAGAGCGCGAACGCGAGCGCGAGCACGCCGCCGAGCAGGAACGACAGCACCGCGCCGCTGCCGGCCTGCTGGATCGCGAACGGCGCGATCACGAAGATCGAGCTGGCCGGTGTCACGCCCGATACGGTGATCATCACTGCATCGCGCACGCTGAGCGTCTGCGACAGCGCGCGCGGCGCGTCTTCCGTTGCAGAGGCCGCTTGCAGCGTGGCCGTCGATTCCGACATCATCGCCATTTCGTTCTCCTGCTCCTATGCCACTTGTTTTTGAACGCCCATACTCGGGCCCGATTGATTGCGTGGCAGTCTAGGAAGCCAATTTCAGGACCGCTATTCCCCCTTCGTGTTACGCCCATCCGGTGGTGGTATGGATCGTCTCTTTTCCGAAATCGCGATGCACCAGGCGCTTGGCCGCGCAATCGATCATCTCGGCCAGCCGCGTTTCTGGCGGTTCCTGGTGCTGCTGCTCAATGAAATGACGCCGTTCGACAACGCGCTCGCGACCGCGATCGGCCGCGACGGCGTGCCGCTCGTGCTCGACGAATACGACACGGGCGGCGCCGACACCGCGTCGCCGGTGCCGCTTTACCTGAATGGGTTATATCTGCTCGATCCGTTCCTGCAGGCCGCGCACGACGGGCTCGCCGACGGCTGCTACCGGCTCGAGGAAGTCGCGCCCGACCTGTTCCGGCAGAGCGAGTATTTCCTGAGCTATTTCCGCGACGCGGTCGGCGACGACGAGATCCAGATTCTCGTGCGGCCGAATGCCGCCACGCTGCTGTCGCTGTCGCTCGGTGCAGCGACGCGCTTCGACGTCGAGCCGCTCGGCAAGCTGACGGCCGCGATGCCGTGGGTGCTCGCGGCAATCCGGCAGCATTGGCGGCTGGTGGGCGACGCCGCACGCGCGACGCCCGACGCCGATCTCGGCGCACGCGTCGAGCAGGCGCTCGCACGGTTCGGCGCGGGCGTGCTGACCGACCGCGAGATGTCGATCGCGCGCATGGTGCTGCGCGGCAATTCGTCGAAGGCGATCGCCGAACGGCTCGCGATTTCACCCGAAACGGTGAAGGTGCATCGGCGGCATTTGTACGTAAAGCTCGGGATTTCTTCGCAACCCGAGCTGTTTTCGCGGTTCATCCAGGCATTGGGAGACGATGCGGCCGGATGAGCGCATCGACCGGGATGCGTGGCGACCGGCGCGGATTCGGGCGCTATCCGGCAGGCGCCGCATGTCGCGCGACGACCAACTGCTACGCAGTGAGATGCTCCGTCGACGACACGATGCTCCGGAAACCGGAATCCCGATTCATGTCGTGCCACGCCGGGGCTGAACGAAGGATTCGCCGGCCCGGCACGCCCGAGCCGCGAGGTCGCGTGCAGCACCGGATGAACCGCCTGCTCCCGCCCGCCGCTCAACCGCGCGGTTCGACGTACCCTCCGTCGGGCGCATCGTGCGGCACGTTCCAGCCGAAATACACCTCGGCCTCGACGATCTGCCCGTCTCGGACCCGCAACCGCTCCGCATTCCGGAACCGTCTGCCGTCGGCCGTTTCCGCCTCGTACACGACGAACACCTGTTCGCCGTGAACGGCGACGTCGATGAAATCGAAGCGCGCCAGCGTCACGCTGTTCGGCCAGCAGCGCCGGAAATACGTGTCGCGATCGAGCCGGTTGTCGAGCGGGCTCGTGAAATGGAAATCCGGCGCGATCAGCGCTTCGATCGCGTCTCGGTTCTTGTCGGCATACGCGCGATAGCTGGCGCGCGCAACCTCGCCCGGATCCTGAAGCATCGTCGTCACCTCCCGGAAGGATCGGCGCGAGTCCGGCTCGCGCTGACGCAGATATTCCGGCGGAATGCGCGCGATGTCATCCGCGCAAACCCGTATCGGCGTCGTCGACGCCGCAGCGCACGCGCGGCGCGCACTCGGGGACGGATGCCGAATACCGGCGCATGACGACGATCGTCGCGCCGTTGCGCGAGGCCTGCGTGCCGCCGATATGCCCCCCGATCTTCTCGCAGCGCCGCGAAAAACCGCCTATCGTGAATAAGGCGCCCCGTTTGCCGCCATTCGCCCCGGCGTTGCTCACGCGGGCGGGCGGCGACGGTGCCGTGCTCCGGCACCATTCATCGCGATTCCGGCGCACGCTCGCCCGTGCGCGATCGCGGCCGCCCACCGGACTATCAGGAGGCACTCATGAAAGCCGCGCTGCTCGTCAGCTCCGCCCTGCTCGCCATTGCGTCAGCTTCGGCCACGGCCCAGGGATCCATCACGAAGGAAGAAAACGGCGCGCTCGTCGCCGCGAACGGGATGACCGTCTACACGTTCGACAAGGACAAGGCCAACGCCGGCACCAGCGCGTGCACGGGCCAGTGCGAATCCTTCTGGCCGCCGTACAAGGCCAGCGCCACCGACGTGCCGGTCGGGCCCTACACGATCGTCAAGCGCGACGACGGCAGCCCGCAATGGGCGTACAAGGGCAAGCCGCTGTATTTCTTCTCGAAGGACATGAAACAGGGCGATCGCAACGGCGACAACTTCAAGAACATGTGGCACGTGGTCGCGCCGTAAGCCTGCTTTCGCCGCGTTCCGCGTATTTCGCACGGCCGTAAAAAAGCCCGCCCCGATCGTCGATCGGGAGCGGGCCTTGGCAGCTTCGCACGCCGCACCGGCCGCATGCAGCCGGTGCGCGCGTCGGGTCAGCGGTTCGACGGGAAGCTGAACACCGTCCCTTCGCGCACGCCGGCCGACGGCCAGCGCTGCGTGATCGTCTTGCGCTTCGTGTAGAACCGCACGGCATCCGGGCCGTATGCATGCAGATCGCCGAACAGCGAACGCTTCCAGCCGCCGAACGAGTGGTACGCGACCGGCACCGGCAGCGGCACGTTGATGCCGACCATGCCGATCTGGATGTTGTCGCTGAAGTAGCGCGCGGCCTCGCCGTCACGCGTGAACAGGCACGTGCCGTTGCCGTATTCGTGCGCGTCGATCAGCGCCATCGCGTCGTCGAGCGACTTCAGGCGGATCACGCCGAGCACCGGCCCGAAGATCTCGTGCTGGTAGATCGGCATGCCGGGCTTCACGTTGTCGAACAGGCACGGGCCGAGGTAGTAGCCGCCGTCATGGCCGTCGACCTTCACGCCGCGACCGTCGACGACGAGCGTCGCGCCCGCTGCCACACCCGCTTCGACGAAGCCCGTCACCTTCTCGAAATGCTGCTTCGTGACGAGCGGGCCCATGTCGATGCCCGCGCCGTTGCCCGGGCCGACCTTCATCTTCTCGATCTCGGCCTTCAACCCCGCGACCACCTGGTCGCCCGTTTCGTCGCCGATCGCGACGACGAGCGGAATCGCCATGCAGCGCTCGCCGCACGAGCCGTATGCGGCGCCCATCAGTGCGTTCACCGCATTGCCGATGTCGGCATCCGGCATCACGACCGCGAAGTTCTTCGCACCGCCGAGCGCCTGCACGCGCTTGCCGTGCGCGCAGCCGGTCGAGTAGATATATTCCGCGATCGGCGTCGAGCCGACGAAGCTCACCGCCTTCACGCGCGGATCGGTCAGGATCGTGTCGACCGCTTCCTTGTCGCCGTTCACGACGTTCAGCACGCCCGGCGGCAAGCCGGCCTCGAGCGCGAGCTCGGCCATGCGCAGCGTCGACGACGGCGTACGCTCGGACGGCTTCAGCACGAACGTGTTGCCGCACGCGACGGCCATCGGCCACATCCACAGCGGCACCATCACCGGGAAGTTGAACGGCGTGATGCCGGCTGCGACGCCGAGTGCCTGGAACTCGCTCCACGAATCGATCGCGGGGCCGACGTTCTTGCTGTGCTCGCCCTTCAACAGTTCGGGCACGTAGCTCGCGTATTCGACGTTCTCGATCCCGCGCTGCAGTTCGCCCATCGCATCGGCGAGCACCTTGCCGTGCTCGGCCGTGATCAGCGCGCAGAGTTCTTCCGCGTGCTCCTCGAGCAGCGTCTTGAAGCGGCTCATCACGCGGGCGCGCTTCAGCGGCGGCGTGTTGCGCCATGCCGGGAACGCGGCCTGCGCGGACGCGATCGCGGCTTCGACGGTCAGCTTGTCGGCGAGCGCGACGCTCTTGTGCGATTCGCCGGTGGCCGGGTCGAACACCGGCTGGACGCGGCTGCCGCCGTCGACGCGCTTGCCGTCGATCAGGTGGCCGACGGTGGAAGTCACATTGCTGTCGTGTTTCATGTGTCTGGCTCTTTCGTGAATTCGGTTGTCGCTGCGGGCGAGCCGTGGCTCAGTCCACTTCGTTCAGTGCGTCGGACAGCGCGTTGACCAGGTTGTCGATCTCGCGCTGCTCGGCGATGAACGGCGGCGCGAGCTGGATCGTGTCGCCGCCGTAGCGCACGTAGAAGCCCTTCGCCCAGCAGCGCATCGCGATCTCGTACGGGCGCCGTGCCGGCTCGCCCGGCAGCGCGGCGATCGTCAGGCCGGCCGCCAGCCCGTAGTTGCGGATGTCCGTGATGTGACGCTGGCCCTTCAGCCCGTGCACGGCCGCCTCGAAATGCGGCGCGAGATCGCGCACGCGGGCCACCGCGTCTTCCTTCACCAGCAGGTCGAGCGCCGCGACGCCTGCCGCGCAGGCAACCGGATGCGCCGAATACGTATAGCCGTGCGGGAACTCGAGCATGTACTCGGGGCCGCCCGCGGCCATGAACGTGTCGTAGATCTCCTTCGTCGCGATCACGCCGCCGAGCGGCTGCACGCCGTTCGTCACCTGCTTCGCGAAGTTCATGATGTCCGGCACCACGCCGAATGCGTCGGCGCCCGTCATCGCGCCGGCGCGGCCGAAGCCCGTGATGACCTCGTCGAAGATCAGCAGGATGTCGTGCGCAGTACAGATGTCGCGCAGGCGCTTCAGATAGCCCTTCGGCGGCACGACCACGCCCGCCGAACCGGAGAATGGCTCGACGATCACGGCCGCGATGTTCGATGCGTCGTGCAGCGCGATCAGCTCGAGCAGGCGGTCGGCCAGCTCGGCGCCGTGCTCGGGCATGCCGCGCGAGAACTTGTTCTCGGCCAGTTGCGTATGCGGCAGGAAATCGGCGTCGATCCCCTGGCCGAACAGCTTGCGGTTCGCGCCGATCCCGCCGACCGAGATGCCGCCGAAGTTCACGCCGTGGTAACCCTTCTCGCGGCCGATCAGGCGCGTTTTCGTGCCCTTGCCCTTCGCGCGCCAGTAGGCGCGGGCCAGCTTCAGCGACGTGTCGGCCGCTTCCGAGCCCGAACCCGTGAAGAACACGTAGTCGAGGCCGGCCGGCGTCAGCTCCTTGATCTTGTTGGCGAGTTCGAACGATTTCGGATGGCCGAACTGGAAGGCCGGCGCGTAATCGAGCTGCGCGACCTGGCGGCTCACGGCTTCGACGATTTCCGTGCGGCCGTGACCGAGGCCCGTGCACCAGAGGCCCGACAGGCCGTCGAAGATCTTGCGGCCTTCGCCATCGGTGTAATACGCGCCCTGGCCGGACACGATCATGCGCGGATCGGCCTTGAACTGGCGGTTGGCCGTGAACGGCATCCAGTGCGCATCGAGCCATGCGGCGTCGGTGCGGAGGTTCGTGTCGTCGTGCTGGGCGGTGGTGATGTCGGTCATGTCGGTCGGCGCGGCGCGCCCCTCCTCCTGGTGATGATGTTGCACATTGTCGGGACGCCAATTAGTCTTTTGAATATCGCAATATCAATGTTCACTTGCTCAACTATGCAAGCAAAGAAACCGAAGAGCCGCGCGCTGCTCGGGCAGCTCAGCGACATGGATCTCCGCCTGCTGCGGGTCTTCAAGGGCGTCGTGCAGTGCGGCGGGATGGCGGCGGCCGAACTGGAACTGAATATCGGCATCTCGACGATCAGCCGGCACGTGAAGGATCTGGAAACGCGGCTCGGCCTCGTGCTGTGCCGGCGCGGCCGCGCGGGCTTCACGCTGACGCCCGAGGGGCAGACGGTGTACGAGGAAACGCTGCGGCTGCTCGCGTCGATGGAAGCATTTCGCAGCAGAATCGACGGCATTCACGACAAGATGGGCGGAGAACTGCATATCGCGGTATTCGACAAGACGGCCACCAACCCGCATGCGCGCCTGGGCGACGCGATCCGCCAGTTCGCGGACGAAGCGCCCGACGTCACGCTGAACCTGCACGTCGCGTCGATCAACGAGGTCGAGCGCGGAGTCATCGACGGCAGCTACCAGGTCGGGATCATTCCCGTGCACCGCAACTCGGGCAGCCTCGTGTATTCGGCGCTGTTCGACGAACGGATGCTGCTCTACTGCGGCCGCCAGCATCCGCTCTTCGATGCACCGCACGGCAAGCTCACGTGGACGACGATCCGCCACCACGCGTTCGCCGGGCTCGGCTTCCATTCGCCGAACATGGAGCTGAGCCATCGCGCGAAGCTCACGCGCAGCGCGACCGCGTCGGACCAGGAATCGATCGCGACGCTGATTCTGTCGGGTCGCTATCTCGGCTTCCTGCCCGATCACTACGCGGAGAGTTTCGAAAACAAGGGGCTGATGCAGCCGATCGCGCCGCACCGGTTCAATTACCGGTGCCGGTTCGTGAGTCTGCTGCGGCGCTCGCCGCAGCCGCCGCGGGCGGCGCTGCTGTTCCAGTCGTGCCTCGACGCTGCGCATGCGGCGGCGCGGCCGGCGGCATAGCGGCGGCTTTCGGTTCGGTCAGGCCCCGTCGCCGCCCGTGCGCGGCTGCGCCCGCTTGCGCGTGACGAAATGGGTCGCGACGAGCGCCGCCGCAAAGCCGGACGCCGCGCCGACGCCGAGCGCCCAGCGCGGGCCGAGATGGTTCGCGACCCAGCCGGCCACCGGCGCGCCGATCGGCGTGCCGCCCAATGCGACCGCGAGGCGCAGCGCCATCACGCGGCCGCGCATCGCCGGCTCGGTGGACAGTTGCATCAGGCTGTTGGTCGAGTTCATAAAGGTGATCGCGGCGATCCCGGTCAGCACCAGCGCGGCGGCGAACGACCAGTAGCCGGGCGCCAGCGCGGCGAACGTACAGCCGAGCCCGAACAGCGTCGCGCCGATCCACAGATGACGGAACCGCGGCTGCTCGCGGCGCGCGGCGAGCAGCGCACCCGAGATCGTGCCGACCGCCATCATCGACGACAGGAAACCGAACCCGCGCGCATCGACGTGAAACACGCTGGCAGCCATCGTCGAAATGTACAACTGGAAATTGAGCCCGAACGTGCCGATCAGGAACAGCATCACGAGGATCGCCGTCAGGTCCGGGCGGCGCCATACATAGCGGAACCCGTCGAGCAGGCTGCCGCGCGAGCGACCCGCCCGCACGTTCGCGCGCAGTTCGTCTTCCCGAAGCCGCGACAGCGACGCCAGCACCGCGAAGAAGCTGAGCCCGTTCGCGAGAAACGCCCAGCCAGTGCCGACCGATGCGATCAGGAAGCCCGCCGCCGCCGGGCCGACCATCCGCGCGGCGTTGAACGACGTCGAATTGAGCGCGACCGCGTTCGCGAGTTCGCGATCGCCGACCAGTTCCGCGACGAAGGTCTGCCGCACCGGCGCGTCGAACGCCGACGCGCAGCCGAACAGGAACGCGAACACATACACGTGTTCGAGCCGCACCGCGCCGGTGACCGTCAGCACGCCGAGCACGAGCGCCAGCGCGCCCATCAGCGCCTGCGTCGCCATAAGCAGCTTGCGCTGGTCGAAGCGGTCGGCCGCATAGCCGGTCCACGGCAACAGCAGCAGTTGCGGCCCGAACTGCAGCGCCATCACCGTGCCGACCGCCGAAGCGTCGTGATGCGTGAGCTGCGTGAGGACGAGCCAGTCCTGCGCGGTGCGCTGGATCCACGTGCCGATGTTCGACACCAGCGAGCCGATCGCCCACACGCGGTAGTTGAAGCTGCGAAGCGAGCGAAATACGCCCGCTGCCGGCACGCTCATGGCCGCGCCCGGTCCGGCTCGTTGCCGCCGTGCAGTTCGCCGAAATGCCGCGCGAGGAACAGGCCGAGCACCAGGATGCCGAGGCCCAGTGCCGCCGCGTCGGCCGTGATCTTCAGGTCGAAATCGCCGACCCGGCACACGAGCGCGTAAGCGATGCCGAGGTTCACGACGCCCCACACCACGTTCACGGTGGACGACGACAGCCCGCGCCCAGGCGGATTCGCGAACGGCGTCTGGAACGGCTCGCCGCGCAGCCCGCTGACGAGATGCGGCACGACGTTCGCGAGAAACGCGCCGCCGAAGAAGTACGACACGAGATGCAGGAGATTCATGGGCGGGTTGTCCTTTCGGCGAGCGGGTCGATGCGGTTCACGGACGCGCCGGGTCCTGGAATTCGGCGAGCCGCTGCAGCAGCTTCACGGCCGCCGCGAGCTCGGCCTGTTCCGCCGCCGACAGTTGCGCATGCAGCGCGCGGAACAGCCAGTCGTCCTTGGCCGCGCGGTTCGCTTGCAGCACCTTGCGGAAACCGGGCGTGAGCGCGATCAGCGTCTGCCGTCCGTCGGTCGGATCGGGCGCGCCGGCGACCGCGCCGAGCGTCTCCAGCATCGCGACCGTCACGCGCATCGACTGCGGGCGGACGCTTTCGGCACGTGCAAGCGCCGACACGGTCGCCGGGCCGTCGCGATCGAGCCGCAGCAACACCGATTTCTGCGAGGACGTGAGGTCGTTCGGATGGGTCTGCTCCCGCATCCGCCGCATCAGCTTGCCGACCGAGATGCGGAGTTCGCCGGCGAGACCGGCCAGCGGGAGTATGTCGGGGGGAGAGGATGGCGCGTTCATGCATTCAATATAGCATATATACAGTCAAACTGTACAGTTTGACTGTATATTTCATCGAGTAAGGATCGGACCGCCGCGCACGTTTTCGGCGCGACGCCGCACCCGTTCGGCCGCGCGATCCGGCTCTGCGATAATGCGGGCTTCCCGTTTCCGCTCCGCCTTCCGCCATGACGCAGCCGTCCGCCCCGCTCTCCACCGACCTGCCGCCGATCTCGTGCCTGCCCGGCGATGCGCTGCCGTGGCTGCCGATGAGCGCCGACCTGCCGGGGCTCGCGATCAAGTACCTCCATATCAATGCGGCCGAGGACACGCTGACCGCGCTGCTGAAGATGCCGGCCGGCGGCACGCTGCCGCGCCACCGTCACGACGGCGAGGTGTTCGTCCATACGCTGCAGGGGGCGTGGCGCTACCGCGAATACGACTGGGTCGCGCACGCGGGTTCGACAGTGCTCGAACCGGCCGGCTCTGTGCACACGCCGGAAACGCTCGGCGCGCCGGGCGAGGATGTGATCACGCTGAACGTGATGCGCGGCGACCTCGTACTGCTCGACGACGACGGCCGCGAAACGGCGCGCGAGAACTGCCGCGTCGCGCTGCTGCGCCAGCGCAAGCATGCGCGTACGGCGCCGGATGCGGCCACGGCGTTCGTTACGCGGTAATGACGCGGCAAGGCGGGCGACGCGATCCGCATCGAGCCGCTCCCGTCCCGCGTGTGCGACCTCCGGGTATAGGTTTCCGCCCTCCGCCGGCTTGCCCGCCCGTTACCGGAAGCGCCTGAAAAACCGCCGAATATCGTCGGCCAGCAAGTCCGGCTCCTCCATCGCCGCGAAATGGCCGCCGCTCGGCATGTCGGTCCACTGCACCACGTCGAATACCCGTTCGAGCCAACTGCGCGGCGGACGGCTGATCTCCTTCGGAAAGCGCGCGAACGCCACGGGTACCGCCACGCGCTGCCCGGCCGCGAAGCGCATCGACTGCAGCCGGTTCTCCCAATACATTTGCATCGACGAGCCGATGCAGCCGGTAAACCAGTAGAGCGAGATGCCCGTCAGAAGCGTGTCGTGCGAAAAACGGCGCGCGACGTCGCCGTCGCAATCGCTCCACGCACGGAATTTCTCGGCGATCCACGCGGCCAGCCCGAGCGGCGAATCGTTGAGCGCGACGGCCAGCGTCTGCGGCTTCGTCATGTGGACGTGCGCGTACCCGCCTTCGAGCGCGGCCCAATCGCCGCGCTGCTTCAGGAATGCCTGCTCGTCGTCGGTCAGCGGCCGCGCCGCGTCGATCGCTGGTTCGTAGCTGCCGGGCAGGTAGTTCAGATGGATGCCGTCGACCACGCCCTCATGCCGCGCGCCGAGCGCGACCGACACGCCCGCGCCCAGATCGCCGCCCTGCGCGCCGAACCGTTGGTATCCGAGGCCGGCCATCAATTCCGCCCAGCAGTCGGCGACCTGAAGCGCCGATGTGCCGGGTGCCGCCGGTGCGGGAGAGAACAGGAAGCCGGGCAGCGACGGCGCGACGATGTCGAACGCGTCGTCCGGATCGCCGCCGAACGCGGCCGGATCGCACAAGCGATCGATCAGCGCGTGGAATTCGAATGCGGAACCGGGCCAGCCGTGCGTGACGACGAGCGGATAGGGTTTTGGCCCCGTACCGCGACGATGTACGAAATGCACACGCCGGCCGCCGACGTCCGCGACGAACTGCGGCAGCCGGTTCAGCGCGCGTTCCACCGCGCGCCAATCGAAGCCGTCGGCCCAGTACGCGGCCAGTTCGCGCAGCCATGTGCCGTCGACGCCCTGCTGCCACGGCTCGGCGGGCGTCAGGTTCGGCGGGCGGTGGTCGCGCAGGCGCCGGCGCAAGTCGTCAAGCGCGTGCTCGGGAATCGCAATGTCGAACGGGTCAGTGTGCACGGTGTCTCCTCGCGACGAATGTCGACAGGATTCTGCGCGATTTTGCCGGCACGCGCTGAACGGGTCCCGCCGCCCCGCCAGCTCGTCAGCCCGTTTCCCGCTCGTCCGCCCGCGCATCGCGTCGCAGCGCCTGCGGCGGCACGCCGAACCCGCGCACGAACGCCTCGCGCATGTGCCGGCGGTCGCGAAAACCGTTCTCCTTCGCGATCACGTCGAGCGGATGACGACTCTGTTCGATCATCAGCCGCGCCGACTCGAGCCGCAGCCGCTCGATCGCCTTCGCGGGCGACTGCCCGGTTTCGAGCGTAAACACGCGGCTGAACTGGCGCGGGCTCAGATGCACGGCCTCGGCCAGATCCTCGACGGTCAGCGCGCGGCCGAGATTCCGCCGCGCGTAGTTGAGCGCGTTCTGGATCCGGTCGGATTTCGGCGCAAGCTCGAGCATTTCCGAATGCTGCGACTGGCCGCCGGCCCGGCGCTGATGCATTACCAGCTTGTGCGCGACCGACCGTGCGGCATCCGCGCCGAGATCCTTTTCCACCATCGCGAGCGCGAGATCGAGGCCGGCCGTCATCCCGGCCGACGTCCAGATCGGGCCGTCGACAATGAAGATCCGGTCGTCCTCGACGCGAATCTCCGGGTAGTGCCGCTGCATGTCGCGGCCGAACGCCCAGTGCGTGGTCGCGCGACGCTGCGCGAGCAGCCCCGCCTCGGCCAGCACGAACGCGCCCGTGCAGATGCCGGCGATCCGCCGCGCACGCGCGTTCGCGCGGCGCAGGTAGGCGACGATGCCGGCCGGCGCCGGCGCGGCGAGCGGATCGTTGACGCCCGCGACGATCCACGTATCGACGCCGAGCCGCCCGCGCAGCGCGCGCGTGGCGACCGGCAGCCCGAGCGACGAACGCACGTCGCCGCCGTCGACCGAGTAGTTGTCCATCGCATAGAACGGCGCGTCCATGCCCATGTTCGCGTACTCGAACACCGACTGCGCGGCGAGCGCCATGATCTGGAAGCCGTCGCTGATCAAAAAGCCGATTCGGTGCATGTGTGTTCTCCGGTCCCGTGCCGATTGGCCCGATGTCCGGAATCATACCCATCTACGTCATTTGTGTCGCAACGCTTCGAGGCCAGAATGCCTTCACGCCATCCGGCCATCCTCATCGAAACGGAGCACATCATGACGCAAGCACATCGCGGTACCGCCCTCATTACCGGCGCGTCGTCGGGCATCGGCGCCGTCTACGCGGACCGCCTCGCGCGCCGCGGCTACGACCTGATCCTGGTCGCGCGCAGCCGCGACCGGCTGAACGCCCTCGCCGACCGCATCACGAACGATACGCAGCGCAGCGTCGAGATCGTCGACGCGGATCTCAACGACCGTACGGCGCTCGCCGCCGTCGAAGCCAAGCTGAAACAGGACGCGAGCATCACGCTGCTCGTGAACAACGCCGGCATCGGCACGCATGCGCCGCTGCTCGACAGCGACGTCGACGCGATGACGCGGATGATCGACCTGAACGTGACCGCGCTCATGCGGCTGACCTATGCGGCCGTGCCCGGCTTCGTCGCGCGCGGCCACGGCGCGGTGATCAACATTTCGTCGATCGTCGCGATCTCGCCGGAAACGCTGAACGGCGTGTACGGCGGCAGCAAGGCGTTCGTGCTCGCGTTCAGCCAGTCGCTGCATCACGAGCTCGCCGACAAGGGCGTGCAGGTGCAGGCCGTGCTGCCCGGCGCGACGGCCACCGATTTCTGGCAGACGGGCGGCCTGCCGCTCGAGCACCTGCCGAAGGAAATCGTGATGACGGCGCCGGACATGGTCGATGCGGCGCTGGTCGGTTTCGATCGCGGCGAACTGGTGACGATCCCGTCGCTGCATGCGGGTGACGAATGGGAGGCTTACGAGGCCGCGCGCCGCGCGATGGCGCCGCATTTGTCGGCCGATACGCCGGCCCCGCGCTACGCGGCCGTGCGCTAGTCGGACAGTATCGGCATCGCGCCCGGGCCAGGCCGGCATCTCGCGTGGCCGTTGCTCACCGAGCGCGGGCCGGACGACATCGTCCGGCCCGCCGCGTCGATGCATCCGGCGCAGGTCGATCAACGCGGCGCGTGCGCCGGCTCCCGCGGCGTCGCCCGCACGCCCAGCAGCATCGCGACCGCGCACGCGGTCAGCAGCGCCGCGATCATCAGCATCGCCGGGTCCATGCTGCCGGTTCGCGTGCGGATCAGCCCGACGATCCACGGCGTGATCATCCCGCTCGATACGCCGATGCTGCTGATCAGCGCAATGCCGCCTGCCGCACCGGCGCCCGCGAAATACGCGGACGGCACGGCCCAGAACACCGGATGCGCGGCGAAGATCAGCATCGCTGCGATCGACAGCAGCGCCATCATCGCGACGATGCCCGGCGGGTGCAGCGTCAGCAGCGCGAGCGCCACCGCGCCGCCGAACGCACACGCGGCGAAATGCCGGCGGCGTTCGCGCTTGCGGTCCGAGCGCCGCGCGATCGCGATCAGGCCCGCCGCGCCGATCGCGTTCGGCACGATCGACAGCAGGCTGATGTGCACGACGTCGTGAATGCCGAATTCGCGAATCATCAGCGGCATCCAGAACAGCAGCATCAGCAGCGCGGTCGTCAGCGAGAAATAGATGAACGCGAACAGATAGGTGCGCGGCTCGGCCAGCACCTGCCGCAGCGAAGCTGCCGCGTGCGCTGGGGCATCCGCGCGATCCGCGGCGAGGTCGGCCGCGAGCCGCTGCCGGTCGTCGTCGGACAGCCAACTCGCGTGTTCGGGGCGGTCGCACAGCCAGAACCACGCGATCACGCCGAGCAGGATCGCGGGCGCGCCTTCGATCGCGAACATCCATTGCCAGCCGTGCAGACCGAGCACGCCGGACATCCCGCGCATCAGCCAGCCCGACAGCAGCCCACCGACCATCCCGGCCACCGCGACGCCCGCATAGAAAATCGACAGCACCGACGCGCGACGGCGCGCGGGATACCAGTAGGTCAGGTAGAACACGACGCCCGGGAAGAAGCCGGCTTCGAACAGCCCGAGCAGGAAGCGCAGCACGTAGAACTGCTTCGCGCTGTCGACGGTGATCATCGCGACCGACACCGCGCCCCACAGGAACATGATCCGCGCGAACGTGCGGCGCGCGCCGAAGCGACGCAGCAGCGCGTTGCTCGGCACCTCGAACAGCACGTAGCCGACGAAGAACAGCACCGCGCCGAGGCTGTACATCGCATCGGTCAGGCCGAGATCCTGCCGCATCTGCAACTGCGCGAAGCCGATGTTGCTGCGGTCGAGGATCGATACGATGTAACAGATGAACAGGAACGGCACGATGCGCATGCCGATGCGGCGGTACAGCACGTCGTTGCCGGCCGAGTCCGTCGAACCGGCGCCGGACGCGACGGCCGGTGCGGCGTGCGCTTGAAGAGGGGCTGACATCGATCGTCTCCTCGAGGGATTCGGGTGCGGACGGAGAGAAATCGCCGGTCGCCGCCGCCCGCGGGCAGCGACCGGTCGTCACGTGCTCAGCCGCGCCGCGCGCCTTCGCCTTTCACGCCGACCATCAGCGCCACGCCGCTCGCGACCAGCAGCGCGGCGAGCAGATACACGGCCAGATCCATGCTGCCCGTGCGGGTGCGGATCATCCCGATCACCCACGGGCTGACGATGCCGCTCGTGATCCCGATGCTGCTGATCAGCGCGATCCCGGCCGCGGCCGCGTTGCCGGACAGGTAGCGGGTCGGCACGGCCCAGAAGATCGGCAGCGCCGCGAAGATCAGCGTCGCCGCGATCGACAGGCACGCGAGCATCGCCGCGAAGCTGTGCAGGTGCAGCGTCAGCGCCGCGAGTGCGAGCCCGCCGCCGATCGTGCAGCACGCGAAGTGCTTGCGGCGCTCGCCGGTGCGATCCGAGCGGCGCGCGATCAGCACCAGCCCCACCGCGCCGACCGCGTTCGGCACGACCGTGTAAAGGCTCACGGCCACGACGTCGGTCACGCCGAAGTCGCGGATCATCAGCGGCATCCAGAAATTGAGCGTCAGCGACGCGCAGGTCAGCGAGAAATAGATGAACGCGAACAGGTACACGCGCGGGTTCGCGAGCGCGGCCATCACGCTGCGCCCGTCGTGCGCGCCGCCGGGTGTGCGTCCTTCGGCGCACAGCGCGGCGACGCGCGCCTTTTCGTCGGACGTGAGCCACGTGGCGTCCTGCGGCCGGTCGACGAGGAACGTGAACGCGGCGAACGCGAGCAGGATCGCCGGCGCGCCTTCGATCGCGAACATCCACTGCCAGCCGTGCAGCCCGAGCACGCCGCTCATGTCGCGCATGATCCAGCCGGACATCAGCCCGCCGAGCACGCCGGCCACCGCGACGCCCGCGAAGAACACCGAGATCGCCGCCGCGCGCCGGTTCGCGGGGAACCAGTAGGTCAGGTACAGCACGATGCCGGGGAAGAAGCCGGCCTCGAACACGCCGAGCAGGAAGCGCAGCACGTAGAAATGCGACGGCTGCGACACGAACATCATCCCGGTCGACGCGATGCCCCACAGCAGCATGATCCGCGTGAACGTGCGGCGCGCGCCGAACCGCGCGAGCAGCATGTTGCTCGGCACTTCGCAGAACACGTAGCCAACGTAGAACACCGCGGCGCCGAGGCCGTACATCGCATCGCTGAAGCCGAGATCGTGCTTCATCTGCAACTGCGCGAAGCCGATGTTGATGCGGTCGAGAAACGACACGACGTAGCAGAGGAACAGGAACGGCACGATCCGCCACGCGATCTTGCGGAACAGCAGCGCGTCGCTGGATGCGGATGCGGATGCGGAAGTCGGCGCCGAAGCGCTCGCGTGCGCGAGCGTCGCTTCGGCGGGAAGCGATCGGGGCATGTCTCTCTCCAAACGGGCCGCGCGATGTCGAGCGCGTGGCAGTCTCCGAGGGCGTGCATGCGCCCTGCTTTCTTGTGAGACCGGATACGGCTGCCGGCACCGCGGCGCGATGCCGCCGCGAATGCCGCAACCTTCAGGAAAACGGCAAGGCGATCAGGTGAACGCCGCCCCGCCGCCGTGCACCGCTCAGTCCTGCAGCGCGGCCCACATGTCCTTGTCGCGCTGCGCGGTCCAGATGCGCGGATGCGCGATGCCGCTCGCTTCGTCGAACGCGCGCGACACGTCGAACGGCAAACAGTGCTCGTAGATGAACACGTGGCCGAACTTCGGGTCCATCGCTTCGCGCGTGAGCGCCATCGCCGCCTTCAGGTCGAGATTGCGCTCGACTGCCTTGCGGCCCTGCGCGAGCAGCGTCGTGACGAAATCCTTCGTGTAGTCGAGGCCCTTGTCGACCTCGGCCGGATTCAGCAGCGCGGGGCCGCGGCCCGGCACGAGCTTCTCGGCGCCGAGCGCGCGCAGCGCCTCGAGCGTGGCCGGCCACTGTTCGAGCTGCGCGTCGCCGCAATAGCACGCGGCGTCGTATTCGACGAGGTCGCCCGAGAACAGCACCTTCTGCGACGGCAGCCACACGATCGTGTCGCCCTTCGTGTGGCCCGAGCCGACGTGCATGATCTTCACTTCGAGCTTGCCGAGGAACAGCGTGATCTCGCGCTCGAACACGAGCGTCGGCCAGGTCAGGCCCGGCACCGTCTCGACACCGGCGAACAGGCGCGGGAAGCGCTCGATCTCCGACTTCATGTCGGCCTCGCCACGCTCGACGATCATCTCGTACGTGCCGCGACTCGCGATCACCTGCTGCGCGCCTTCGTCGAAGTACGCGGACGCGCCGAGCACGCGCACCGCGTGGTAGTGCGACAGCACCACGTGCTTGATCGGCTTGTCGGTCACGCTGCGGATCTTCGCGATCAGGTCCTGCGCCATCGCGGGCGTCGCGGTCGTGTCGACGATCAGCACGCTGTCGTCGCCGACGATCACGCCCGAGTTCGGGTCGCCTTCGGCTGTGTACGCGTACGCGTTCTCGGACAGCTTCGTCCAGGTGACTTTCTTCTCTTCCAGATCGGCTTGGGAGGCGAATGCTTTGGCCATTGTGCGTTCCGTGGCTGCGAGCCATGTGTTGAGGGGAATGAGCGGATCATCTGCTTGCCTCGAATATTTGTCAATGGCAAACGCGCTTGCTATTGTCTAATACGGGTAAACCTGCGGGCTGGCGCGAGAAATGGCGTCGGATACCATGCGGGGTTTCGTCAACGGAAGAATCATCGCGTGCAGAACCACGAAGTCAGCGCGGACGATGCGCCGCCCAAGGCGCAGCGCGGCATCCAGAGTGTCGAGGTCGGTGGCCGGCTGCTCGACGCGTTCGCGCGCCGGCGCAAGCCGCTCGGACTGTCGGAGCTGGCCGCGGCGGCCGACCTCTCCACCGCGCAGGCGCACACCTATCTCGTGAGCCTGACGCGGCTCGCGCTCGTGAAGCGCGACGCGATCACCGGCAACTACGAGCCGGGCCCGCTGTCGCTGCGGCTCGGGCTGATGTCGATCGAGCGCCAGCCGGCCTACCGCGCGACGCTGCCGCACGCGGCGCGGCTCGCGGAAACGGTCGGCCTGAGCGTCGCGCTGTCGGTGCCGGGCGTGCTCGGCCCGACGATCGTGCGCATCGAGCACGGCGGCTATCCGTTGCACATGAACCTGCACGTCGGTTCGGTGATGTCGCTCGACACGACGGCGACCGGCCGGGTGTTCCGCGCGTTCGGCGACCCCACGCAACTCGACGCGATGGCGGCCAGCCAGGCCGGTGCGGGCGATACGCTCGCCGGCGCCGAAGGCGGATCGGTCGCGCCGGACGCCGAGGCACAACACGTCGAACTCGACGCGATCCGAGCGCGCGGCATCGAACGCAGCATCGACCGGCCGAGCCCGGGCGTCAGCGGCATGTGCGTGCCCGTCTTCGATACGCACGGGCGCCTGCAGCTCGCGTTGACGGTGATCGGTTCGACGGGATCGATCGATGTCGACTGGGACGGCCCGATCGCGGCGGCCTTGCGCGACGCGGCGCGGCAAGCCACCGCGTCGCTCGGCGCGGCGCGTGCGGAGCCGGCGCCCGCGCCGGCGCCGGGCGCCGCGCGCGTACCGCCCGCGCTGGCCGACGACGCCAAAGCGCAGCGCGGGATCAATGCGCTCGACAGCACCGGCGAACTGCTGCTCGCGCTGGTGTCGGCGGGCCGCGCGCTGCCGCTGCGCGATCTCGCGACGGCGGCCGGCATGCCGGCCGCGAAGGCGTTTCCGCATCTTGTCAGCCTGCAGAAGATCGGCCTGCTGAGCCGCGACGACGCCGGCTGCTTCGACGGCGGCCCGCTCGCGCAGGCGCTCGGCCTGATCGCGATGCAGCGCGTGTCGCCGACGCGCGACGCGGAAGCCGAGATCGTCGCGCTCGCCGGCGCGACCGACATGAGCGTGGCCGCCGCGACGCTCGGGCCGCTCGGGCCGACCGTGATCCGGCTCGAGGAATCGGCGCGGCCACAGCACGTGAGCCTGCAGGTCGGCACCGTGATGTCGCTCGTCAATACGGCGATCGGCCGGATTTTCGCGTCCGGCATGTCCGACGACGTGCTGGCCGATCTGCTCGCCAACGAACCGGTGCGCCTCGCCGGCGCGCCCGCCGTACCGGACGACGCGGCCTTCTGCGCGCGGCTCGCGGCGATCCGCGCGGACGAACTCGATTTCGCGTTCGACGCGCCGGTGCCCGGCATCGGGACGATTGCCGCCCCCGTGTTCGATCACACCGGCAGCATCCGGCTCGTGATCGCGATCATCGGCTCGTCGCGCGGCTTCCCGCGCGGGCCGGACAGCGAACTGGCGCAGACGCTGCGGGCCGCGACGCGGCGGCTGTCCTGGCGATTCGGGTGGATCGGCGGGTAATCGTCGGCCCATCGCCGCGCCGTCTCGCCGCCGCTCGGCCTTCCTCTCTTGCCTGCTCAACGCGAGACGGTGCTCGCCACGGCCTCGTCACGCCTGGTCGCCACGCGAAGGCGAGCACGGACGCGGGCGCGCCAAAATCCATGTTGCGCCGCAGCAACATAAATTGTCAGTAATTCTCATATAACGAAATCGCATTTCACAAGGCGGCGAAGTTTCTCTATGATTAGGGTTATCCCTAACTCACCACCTATATGGGGTTTTCGTCATGCAAACGTCTAATGTCTCGAACCGTTCCACCGAATCCGCTGGCTGGCTCGCACGTGTTGGCGAACTGCTCGCAGAAGCTTGGGCACTGCACCTCGAGAACTGCGCAATCATCGCTGAAGCGCACGCACGCCTGCCGCGCTGAGCGCAGCGACTGGCCGCCGGCCGGCGGCACGATAACCGGCCTGACCCTGACCCGCTTGCCGGGACGCGCGCCTGACGGCCGCCGCGTCCGGCATCGGAGCGGTCGTAGCGGAAGATTCATCCGTTTTCCTGCCCCGCTGGTATTTCCCGCCTGCATTCGCTGTCGGGCCGCGCGCACTCGCCGCGACAGCCCGATTCCCGCCCTTCTTCAGCACGGCCGCCAACCTCGTCGTCACGACGATGCGCCGCCCTGCGCCGCCCTCCTCACACCTGAATCGACGGCACGTCCTTCATGCACCGCAGCGCGAACATCGAGCGACTGTGGCGAATGCTCGAAATCCGGTACAGCTTCTCGCGCAGAAAGCGTTCGTAGCCGGCCGTGCCGTCCACCGCGACCTTGATCCAGTAGTCGTATTCGCCCGACACGAGATACGCCTCGAGCACCTCGGGCAGCGCCGCGAGTTCGGCGCCGAACCGCGCGAGCGCGTCGTCCTCGTGGCGATCGAGCGTGACTTCGAGAATCACGATGTCCGCATAGCCGAGCATGCGCTGGTTGACCAGCGCGACGTAGCCGTCGATGTAACCGTCGAGTTCGAGTTGCCGCGTGCGGTTCCAGCATGCGGTGGTCGACATGCCGATCTGTTCGGCCAGTTCGGCGTTCGACAGACGCGCATTTTTTTGCAAGGCACCGAGGATCTTGCGGTCCTGGTTGTCGAGGGTTTTCGGCGAGCGTTCGCGGGTAGCCATGGCGGAAAGAATCTTCTACTGAAAATTCGAATTCTATCTGAACAGGATTCCGGTTTCGGGTGTGTTTTGCTGGAAAACAGGAAGCCTTTTAACCGGGCCACTTGATACATTTTCTCCATGCCTGTTGTCCGGCACGCTCCGCGCGACAACCCCTTCGCATCGGGACGCCTGGCCGCAATCACGAGTTGCGGCGCCGGACATGCAGGCATGCGATCCCCGCCTCCCGCGCGCCTATCCGGCTGCCCGGGCCGGCGCCTGACTCCCCCGTTTCCGCACTTCCCGTCATGTCGTTCAGGCTTTATCTGTCGTTCGTCGCTGCGTCCGCCGTCCTCATCTACGCCCCCGGCCCTGTCAACCTCCTCACGATGAATCAGGCATTGCGCGCCGGCTGGCGCCGCGCACTGCCATGCGTATGGGGCGGCACGCTCGCCGTGCTGCTGCAACTCGCGCTGACCGCGCTGTGCCTGAATTCGCTGGTCCACCTCGATGAACACGCGCTGACCGTGCTGCGCTGGGCCGGCGCCGCGTACCTCGTCTGGCTCGGCGGCAAGCAATGGCTGAGCCGTGCGCCGGCCGGCGCAGCCGCGGCACCGGCCGACGCCGGCGCCGAAACGGCAAGCGCCGCGCCGGACACCGACACCGGGCGCGCGCTGTTCTGGCGCGGCGTCGCAACTTCCGGGCTGAATCCGAAGACGCTGCTGTTCTTTCCGTCGTTCTTTCCGCAGTTCATCAGCCCGAATGCCGACTGGAGCCTGAACCTTCAATACCTGTTGCTCGCCGCGACGTTCGCGCTGCTGTTCGCCGGCGGCGTCGCGTCGATGGCGCTGTTCTCGCACCGGCTGAGCCGCACGCTGCAACGGCCGGCGCGGATGCGTGCGATGAACCGCGTAACGGGCGGGCTGCTCGTCGGGATGGGCGCGATCATGGTCGGCTGGAACTGAACGGCCGCGCGTGCGGGCTTCGTCGACGCCGCCGCCAGGCCCCTCGAAAAAGCAGCCGGGCGCCGAATGCTTTAGGGTAGCGGCTCTTTCGTTGGACATGCCCGGGCTGCCGGGCGACTGAATGAAGCACGTCACATCCCGCCTGCGGCGCCTGTTCGCGCCGATCGGCCTGCACTGGTATCTCGCCCTCCTGCTCGCACTCGATGCGCTCATGGTGCTGCGCCCCGTCGTCGAACACGCGCGGCTCGGCCTGCATCGCGCGTGGCTCGCCGATGCGCTGAACCTCGTCGACAACATGGGGCTCGTCGTCCTGCCGCAGGTCGTCGTCGCAGCCGGCCTCGCGACGATGGCCATCGGCATCGTGCTGCGCGCCCGCGTCGCATGGGTGCTGTCGATCCTGCTGCTGGTCGCGGCCGCCGCGATCAGCGTGCTCGGCGGCTATCGCAGCCACGCGGTGTTCGTCTATACGGCCGTGCTGGTCGTCGCGCTGCTGTACTACTGGCGGCACTTCGACCGCGCGAGCGTGGCCGCCAGCAGCCTGTTCGCGTTGCTGAGCATCGTGTCGCTGCTGATCTACGCGACCTTCGGCGTGCTCTATCTCGGCGACGAATTCACGCCGCCCGTCCACGATCTCGCCACTGCCGTCTATTTCTCGATCGTGTCGATGTCGACCGTCGGCTACGGCGACATCGTGCCGCACGCACCGACCGCGCGCCTGTTCACCGCATCGGTGATCGTGCTCGGCATCACGGTATTCGCGACGTCGATCAGCGCGGTCGTCGGCCCGGTGATCGGCGGCAATCTGAAACGGATCGTCAAGGGAGGTATTTCGAACGTGATCCGCAAGCATCATTTCCTGATCGTCGGCGCGACACCCGTCGCGCATGCGGTGCACGACGGGCTGCGCAAGCGCGGCTACGCGGTGACCGTCGTCGTGCCGGCCGGCGTCGAGCACAACTATCCGGCCGCGACCGATCTGATCGTCGGCGATGCGACCGACCATGCGGTACTGGAAAGCGCCGGTGCGGCGACCGCGCGCGCGGTGCTCGCGCTGCGTTCGGACGACGCCGAAAACGCGTTCATCATCCTCGCGATCCGCGAGATCGCGCCGTCGGTACGCACGGTTGCGCTCGTGAACCACCAGCGCAACCTCGAACGGCTGCGGCTGTTGAAACCGGACATGGTGTTCTCACCGCAGCAGCTCGCGGGCGAACTGCTCGCCAGCACGCTCAACGACGAACCGGTCGACAAGTCGATGATCTCGCACCTGCTGTTCGGCACGACCGATGCCGCGTGATGCCGTGAGCCGGTGATCCCCTGGCCGCGTGACCCGGGCCCGCCGCCGCCTGGCCGGTACAATCGCGCGATGTCCGAATTGCTCACCTACGGCGGCCTGTTCGCCGTGTCGATGGTCGCCGCGACCCTGCTCCCGCTGCAATCCGAAGCCGTGCTCGCCGGCCTGCTGCTCGCCGGGCGCGAGCCTGTGTGGGCGCTGCTGCTCGTCGCGAGCGTCGGCAACGTCGCCGGCTCGGCGATCAACTGGGCGCTCGGGCGCGGCATCGAGCACTTCCGCGAGCGCCGCTGGTTTCCGGTCAAGCCGTCCGCGCTCGCGCGCGCCGAGCGCTGGTATGCGCGCTACGGCCGCTGGTCGCTGCTGCTGAGCTGGGCGCCGGTGATCGGCGATCCGCTCACGATGATCGCCGGCGTGCTGCGCGAGCCGCTGCCGACCTTTCTCGCGATCGTGACGATCGCAAAGGTCGGCCGCTATCTGGCCGTCGCATGGCTCGTGGTGCACTGACGCCGTTCGCCATCCGGTTTCGCCTGTCGCGCCGGCGCCCCCGCCGCCGTGCGCGCGCCGCTAAAGAATTCGCCGAAACTGCCGATTACCTGACGACAAGCGGTGACGCGTGCGTTCCGCCCCTCTCTCCCCACTCAGGATCCCGTATGAGATTGACCCAATTGGGCCGGGTGAGCGTCGGTACGCGTCTTGCCGCGCTGGCGTGCGCGCTCGTTGCACTGCTGTTCACCGTTTTCGCGTGGGCGCTCGCCCATTTTGCCGGCCAGCAACTCGCCGACGAGGCGCACGCGCGAATTGCCGACAAGGAGCAGTCGATCGGCGCGATGGTCGAGCTGTTCGACAAGGCGCTGACCGCCGAAGCCAACCGCTCGATGTCGCTGTTCGCGAGCTTCCTGCCGGCCGACTTCGCGCTCGATCCGGCACGCACCGTCGACATCGGCGGCGTCGCCGCGCCGACGCTGTCCGCCGGCGGCCAGCCGCTCGACCTCGACTATTCGATTCCCGATCAGTTCCTGAAGAAAAGCGGCGCGATCGCGACGATCTTCGCGCGCGACGGCGACGATTTCGTGCGCATCACGACGTCGCTGAAGAAGCAGGACGGCGCGCGCGCGGTCGGCACGAAGCTCGACCGCGCCGGCCCCGCGTACGCGCCGCTGGTCGCGGGGCGCAGCTACACCGGCCTCGCGAAGCTGTTCGGCCGGCCGTACATCACGCAGTACAAGCCGGTGACCGACGCGACCGGCCGCGTGATCGGCGCGCTGTTCGTCGGCCTCGACATCGGCGCCCAGCTCAAGCTCGTCGAAGACGGCATCCGCTCGCTGAAAATCGGCGACAACGGCTACTACTTCGTGCTCGATGCATCGCAGGGCCCGTCGCGCGGCGCCTTCGTCGTGCATCCCGATGCGGCGGGCCAGCCGGCCGACGGCACCCGCGCCCCCTACGCGCAGATGCTCGCGGCCGGCCAGGGCCGGCTCGCGTACACGTCGACCGACCCGGCCGCGCACGACCGCGGGCCGACCGCGAAAGTCGTGTCCTTCACGACGGTCCCGCAGTGGCAATGGCTCGTCGGCGGCATCGCGCTCGACGACGAACTGCTCGCCACGATGCGCGCCACCCGCAACCGCTTCCTGATGATCGGCGCCGTGCTCGTCGCGGCGTTCGCGACGCTGTTCGTCATCGTCGTGCGACGCGTCGTGAGCCGGCCGCTGGAAGCCGCCGCACGCGCGTCCGAGCGCTATGCGGCGGGCGATCTCAGCGTGCGGATCCGCGACGGCGCGCACGCGCACGACGGCGCGGGCAACGACGAGATCGGCCGGCTCGTGCAGGCGGTCGACGGGATCGGCGACGGCCTCGCGCAGATCGTCGCGCAGGTGCGCAGCGGCTCGGCCGACATCGCGCGCGGCACGGTCGGCATCGCGGCCGGCAGCGGCGACATCGCCGCGCGGATCGCGACGCAGGCGAGCAGCGTCGAACAGACGGCCGCGAGCATGGAGCAGATCACCGCCGCCGTGCAGCAGAGCGCCGAGCACGCGGCGCAAGCCAACGCGCTGGTCGCGGACGCATCGGCCGCCGCGACGAACGGCGACGCCGCGGTGCAGCGCGTAGTCGCGACGATGGACGACATCGGCCGCGCGACGCGCCGGATCGCCGAGATCACCGGCGTGATCGAAGGCATCGCGTTCCAGACCAACATCCTCGCGCTGAACGCGGCCGTCGAGGCCGCACGCGCGGGCGAACACGGCAAGGGCTTCGCGGTGGTCGCGGCCGAGGTGCGCGCGCTCGCGCAGCGCAGTGCGGCCGCGGTCAAGGAGATCGACACGCTGAGCGCCGAATCGTCGACGACCGTCGAACAGGGTTACCGGATCGCGGACGCCGCGCGCGGCACGATGCGCGATATCGTCGAGCGGGTCGACCAGGTCCGCACGCTGATCGGCGAGATCAGCGCCGCGTCGCGCGAGCAGTCGACCGGCATCGAGCAGGTGAACCTGGCCGTCACGCAGATCGGCGAGGCGACGCAGCAGAACGCGACGCTGATCTCGGATGCCGAGCGCGCGGCGATCGCGCTGCGCGATCAGGCCGCGCAACTGTCGGACGCGGTGAGCGTGTTCCGGCTGGAGCGCGACGCGTGATCGCGTGATCGTCGACGCGCGGCGGCCGAAAGCCGCCCGCCTACTTCTTGTCGCCCGCGAGGTCGATCGCCTTGTCCGAGCCGACCGCATGGCGCAACTGGAACTTCTGGATCTTGCCGGTCGACGTCTTCGGCAGCTCGCCGAAGCGCACGGCCTTCGGCACCTTGAAGCCCGCGAGCAGTTGCCGGCAGTGCGCGACGATCTCCTCCTCGGTCGCGCTCGCGCCTTCGCGCAGCTCGACGAACGCGCACGGCACCTCGCCCCATTTCGGGTCGGGCATCGCGACGACGGCCGCCACGGCGACGGCCGGATGGCGGTACAGCGCGTCCTCGACCTCGATGCTCGAGATGTTCTCGCCGCCCGAGATGATGATGTCCTTCTTGCGATCCTTGATCCGGATATAGCCATCCGGCATCAGCACCGCGAGATCGCCGGTATGGAACCAGCCGCCGTGGAACGCCTCGTCGGTCGCCTTCGGGTTCTTCAGGTAGCCCTTCATGCAGATGTTGCCGCGGAACATGATCTCGCCGAGCGTCTCGCCGTCGGCCGGCACCGGCGTCATCGTGTCGGGGTCGAGCACCGTCGCGCCCGCTTCGAGGTGGTAGCGCACGCCCTGGCGCGCATTGAGCCGCGCGCGTTCCTCGTCGGACAAGGCTTCCCAGTGCGCCTGCTTCGCGCAGACGGTCGCCGGGCCGTAGACCTCGGTCAGCCCGTACACGTGGAGCAGGTCGAAGCCGATCTCCTTCATCTTCGCGATCACGGCCGGCGCGGGCGCCGCGCCCGCGACCATCGCGTGCACCGTGTGGTCGATTCCCTCGCGCAGCTCGGCCGGCGCGTTCGCGATCGCGCTCTGCACGATCGGCGCGCCGCAGTAATGCGTGATGCGCTCGCGGCGGATCAGGTCGAACACGGTCTTCGCGTCGAACTTGCGCAGGCACACGTTCACGCCCGCGCGCGCCGCGACGGCCCACGGGAAGCACCAGCCGTTGCAATGGAACATCGGCAGCGTCCACAGATACACCGCGTGCTTCGGCATGTCCCATTCGAGGATATTGCTGATCGCGGCGAGATACGCGCCGCGATGGTGATAGACGACGCCCTTCGGGTCGCCCGTCGTGCCCGACGTGTAGTTCAGCGCGATCGCCTCCCATTCGTCGGCGGGCGGCGTCCAGGCGTAGCCGGGGTCGCCGCCGGCCACGAACGTCTCGTAGTCGGTCGCGCCCGCGAAACGGTCGGGGTCGGCCGGCATCGCGTCGGCCACGCTGACGATCTTCAGGCCCGGCACCTCGAGCGCCGCGCGATGCGCGACCTCCGCGTATTCGGTGTCGACGATCAGCACCTTCGCGTCGCCGTGACGCAGCATGAACAGCACCGACGACACGTCGAGCCGCGTGTTGATCGTGTTCAGCACGGCGCCGGCCATCGGCACGCCGAAGTGCGCCTCGACCATCGCCGGGATGTTCGGCAGCAGCGCCGCGACCGTGTCGCCGCGTGCGACGCCGGCCTGCGCGAGCGCGCTCGCCAGCTGCCTTGCGCGCGTATGGGTTTCGCCCCACGTGCGCCGCACGTCGCCGTGCACGATCGCCGTGCGCTCGCCGTAGACTTCGGCCGCGCGGACCAGGAAATCGATCGGCGTGAGCGGTACGTAGTTGGCATCGCGGCGGCCGAGCCCGGCCTCGAACATCTGCGTCATGATCCTGTCTCCCGTGTTCTGCCGACCGGGGCGCATGCACCCCGGATCGTTTTGATGTGGTTCAATTGCCGACAGCCTAACGGGCGTTATTGTGAGCCGTCTGTCATCGAAACGACAGAGTGCCGCTCGAGCGCTGCGCGTTATCCCTATCCTCGCAAACCCGCACCCATGCACGACCACTCCGACGCGGCCGCCCACCCGGCCGACACGCTTCCCGAACCGGGCCCGCTGCCGCCGCTGGCGACGCTGTTCGGCCAGTGCGCGTGGTTCCGCACGCTGGCGCCCGAACACCAGGCGCTCGTGCTTGCCCAGTCGCACGTCGAGCAGTGCGACGCCGGCGACGTGATCGCGCAGCGGCTCGCGCCGTCCGAATACTGGATCGGCGTCCATCGAGGGCTGCTGAAGCTCGCGATCTTCAACGTGTCGGGGCGCGGCTGCACGTTTTCCGGCGTGCCGTCGGGCGGCTGGTTCGGCGAAGGCAGCGTGATCAAGCGCGAACTGCGCAAGTACGAGGTCGTCGCGATCCAGCGCTCAACCGTGCTGTTCGTGCCGGTCGACACGTTCCATGCGCTGCTCGACACGAGCCTGCCGTTCACGCGCTTCGTGATCCATCAGTTGAACAACCGGATGGGCGAATTCATCGCGTCGATCCAGAACAGCCGACTGCTCGACGTCGACGCGCGGGTCGCGCAGGCGCTCGCGCAGCTCTTCAACCCCGCGCTGTACCCGGATACCGGCCCGTCGCTGTCGATCTCGCAGGAGGAACTGGGGATGCTCGTCGGCGTGTCGCGCCAGCGGATCAACCAGGCGCTGCAGCAGCTCGAGAAGCTCGGCGCGTTGCGGCTCGCGTACAACCAGATCGAGGTCGTCGATCTCGACGCGCTCGCCCGCTTCGGCATGGAGCAGCTGTAAGCGCCGCCCGATGCGCGAAACCGCCGCCATCGCGGCGGCGCATTCCGTCTGCGGAATCGGCCGACGGCCAGCACACCCCAACCTGACGATTCAGCCAGTTTCGCGACAGTAACCCGTGCCGGGCCGACGCCTATCATTCGGGTTCCCTTTACCGACGCCCGATCACCGCCTGCCCCGCCGCCTCCATGTGGATCGTCAATCTCGCGCTCAGGCGCCCCTACACGTTCATCGTGATGGCCATCATGATCGTGCTGGCCACCCCGCTTGCGCTGATGCGCACACCGGTCGACGTGCTGCCCGCGATCAACATCCCGGTGATCAGCGTGATCTGGAATTACAGCGGCTTCTCCGCGACGGAGATGACGAACCGCATCACGTCCGTGCATGAACGGATCCTGACGACGACCGTCAACAACATCCAGCACGTCGAATCGACGTCGCTGCCCGGCATCGCGGTCGTGAAGGTGTTCCTGCAACCGGGCGCGAACGTGCAGACGGCCATCGCGCAGACGGTCTCGTCCGCGCAGGCAATCGTGCGGCAGATGCCGCAGGGCGCGACGCCGCCGCTCGTGATCACGTATTCGGCGTCGAGCATTCCGGTGATCCAGCTCGGGCTGTCGAGCAAGACGCTCAGCGAGCAGTCGCTCGCCGACATCGCGCTCAACTTCCTGCGCCCGCAGCTGATCACGGTGCCGGGCGTGCAGATTCCGTTCCCGTACGGCGGGCGCACCCGCGTGGTCGCGATCGACCTCGACCCGCAGGCGCTGCTCGCGAAGGGCCTCACGCCGGCCGACATCGTCAACGCGGTCAACGCGCAGAACCTCGTGCTGCCGACCGGCACCGCGAAGATGGGCCAGACCGAGTACCGGATCGACACGAACGCGTCGGCCGATACCGTCGCCGACATCAACGACCTGCCGGTCCAGACCGTCAACGGCGCAACGACCTACCTGCGCGAGGTGGCGTCGGTACGCGACGGCTTCGCGCCGCAGACCAACGTCGTGCGCCAGAACGGCCAGCGCGGCGTGCTCATCTCGATCCTGAAAAGCGGCGACGCGTCGACGCTCAAGGTCGTGTCGGACCTGAAGGCGCTGCTGCCGAAGGTGATCCCGACGCTGCCCGAGGGGCTCACGATCACGCCGCTGTTCGACCAGTCGGTGTTCGTCAACGCGGCCGTCCAGGGCGTGATCCACGAAGCGCTGATCGCCGCCGTGCTGACCGCGATGATGATCCTGCTGTTCCTCGGCAACTGGCGCAGCACGCTGATCATCGCAATCTCGATCCCGCTGTCGATCTTCACGTCGCTGATCGCGCTGTCCGCGCTCGGCGAGACCATCAACATCATGACGCTCGGCGGGCTCGCGCTCGCGGTCGGCATTCTCGTCGACGATGCGACCGTCACCATCGAGAACATCGAGCGGCACCTGCATCTCGGTACCAACCTGCACGAAGCGATCCTCGAAGGCGCCGGCGAGATCGCGGTGCCCGCGCTCGTGTCGACGCTGTGCATCTGCATCGTGTTCGTGCCGATGTTCTTCCTGACCGGCGTCGCGCGCTTCCTGTTCGTGCCGCTCGCGGAAGCCGTCGTGTTCGCGATGCTCGCGTCGTACGTGCTGTCGCGCACGCTGGTGCCGACGCTCGCGATGCTGCTGTTCCGCCCGCAGCAGGCGAGCACCGGCCCCGACCACGCGACGTCGCGCTTCGCACGCATTCATCACGCGTTCAACCATGCGTTCGAGCGGCTGCGCGCGTGGTACGTCGTGCTGCTCAGCATCCTGCTCGTGCGCCGCCGCTTCTACGCGCTGTGCTTCCTCGGCTTCTGCGTGCTGTCGACGGGCCTCGTGTTCGTGCTCGGCCGCGACTTCTTCCCGAACGCCGATTCCGGCAACATCCGGCTGCACGTGCGCGCGCCGACCGGCTACCGGATCGAGGAAACCGCACGCCTCGCCGACCAGGTCGAACGCGTGATCCGCGAAACCGTGCCGCCCGACGAGCTCGGCGCGATCGTCGACAACCTCGGGCTGCCGGTGAGCGGCATCAACCTGTCGTACAGCAACGCCGGCACGATCGGCACGCTCGACGGCGAGCTGCTGATCGCGCTGAAGCCCGGCCACCGCGCGACCGGGCACTACGTAGAGACGCTGCGCACGCTGCTGCCGCAACGCTTCCCCGGCGTCGAGTTCTTCTTCCAGCCGTCGGACATCATCACGCAGATCCTCAACTTCGGGCAGCCGGCCGCGATCGACGTGCAGGTGCTCGGCAACGATCTCGCGAGTAACATGACCATTGCGAGCAGCCTGATGAAAAAGATCAGGCAAATCCCCGGCGCCGTCGACGTGCACGTGCTGCAACGCAACGACGAGCCGACCCTGCTGGCCGACATGGACCGTACGCGCATGCAGCAGCTCAATCTCTCCGCGCAGAACGTCGCGCAGAACATGCTGATCTCGCTGTCCGGGAGCTCGCAGACGACGCCGTCGTTCTGGATCAACCCGCGCACCGGCGTCCAGTACCCGCTGCAGATCCAGACCCCGCAATACAACCTCTCGTCGGTCGACGACCTGCTCGGCACGCCGATCTCGGCCAGCGGCCGCACGGGCATGCCGCTGCAGCTGCTCGGCAACCTGGTGCAGGTGCGCAGTACCGCGAACCCGGCCGTGATCACGCACTACAACATCCGCCCGGCGATCGACGTGTACGTGAGCGTCGAGGGCCGCGATCTCGGCGCGGTCGCGGGCGAGATCGACCGCATCGTGGCCGACGCGCGCGCGACGCTGCCGCGCGGCACCAGCCTTGCGATGCGCGGCCAGATCGAGACGATGCGCACGTCGTATCTCGGCCTCGGCGCGGGCGTCGCGATGGCGATCGTGCTCGTCTACCTGCTGATCGTCGTCAATTTCCAGTCGTGGCTCGACCCGCTGATCATCATCAGCGCGATGCCGGCCGCGCTCGCCGGCATCGCGTGGATGCTGTTCATCACCGGCACGCACCTGAGCGTGCCCGCGCTGACCGGCGCGATCATGACGGTCGGCGTCGCGACCGCGAACAGCATTCTGGTCGTGTCGTTCGCGCGGCAACGCCTCGCGGCCGGCGCGCCGCCGCTCACGGCCGCGCTGGAGGCCGGCGCGACACGGATCCGTCCGGTGCTGATGACGGCGCTCGCGATGATCATCGGGATGGTGCCGATGGCGCTCGGTCTCGGCGAAGGCGCCGAGCAGAACGCGCCGCTCGGCCGCGCGGTGATCGGCGGGCTGCTGTTCGCGACCGTTTCGACGTTGCTGTTCGTGCCGCTCGTGTTCGGCGGCGTGCATTCCCGGCTGGCCCGTCGGCGCGCGCGCCAGGCCGGACACTGACTTTCGCCCCACTACCCGGTTGAACTGGTTGAATTCATGGAAGAGAAACATCACAGCGCCGTCGGCATCCAGGTGGACGAACACGGCATGCACCTGCCGGCGCGCGCGTCGGTGTCGCGCCGCGGGCGCATCGTCGTGATCGTGATCGGCGTGCTGCTGGCCGCCGGCGCCGCGCGCACGCTCATCGTCAACGGGCTGAACCGCAACCGGCTCGACGCCGTCGCCGAGCAGAACACGCGCCAGTACGTGAGCGTCGTGCATCCGGTCGACGCGGCCACCGGCGGCAAACTGACGCTGCCCGGCACGCTGCGCGGCTTCGTCGAGGCGCCGATCTATGCGCGCGCCAGCGGCTACGTGCTGCGCTGGCAGGCCGACATCGGCGCGCACGTGAGGCAGGGCCAAACGCTCGCCGAACTCGATACGCCGGAGCTGAACCAGGAACTGGCGCAGGCCACCGCGCAGCGCCAGCAGGCGCAAGCCGCGCTCGCGCTCGCGAAGACGTCGTTCGACCGCGCGCAGCAGTTGCGCCAGCGCGATGCCGTATCGCAGCAGGAACTCGACGACCGGCAAGGCGCGTTCAGCCAGGGCACCGCGAACCTCGCGGCGGCCGATGCGAACATGCGCCGCCTCACCGAGCTGAAGGGCTTCCAGCGGATCGTCGCGCCGATCGACGGGATCGTCACGCAGCGCAACGTCGACGTCGGCGATCTCGTCAGTTCCGGCAACGCGGGCCGCGCGCTGTTCACGGTCGTGCAGGCCGACCGGCTGCGCCTGTACGTGCAGGTGCCGCAGGCGTACGCGCAGCAGGTGAAGGTCGGCCAGCACGTGAGCGTCGCGCAGGCCGAGCTGCCGGGTCGGACGTTCGACGGCACGATCACGCGCACGTCCGAGGCGATCGACGTCGCGACGCGCTCGCTGCAGATCGAGATCACGCTTCCGAACCCAGATGGGCGGCTGCTGCCCGGCGCGTACGTGCAGGCGACGCTGCCGATGACGCCGGTCGGCCGCCTGCAGGTGCCGGCCAATACGCTGCTGTTCCGCGCCGAAGGCCCGACGGTCGCGACCGTCGATGCGAACGGCGTGGTCCACCTGAAACAGGTGACGGTCGTGCGCACGATCGGCCAGACGCTCGAAGTCGATGGGCCGGTCACGCCGAACGACCGCCTCGTCGCGAACCCGAGCGACGCGCTCGCGACCGGCGACCGCGTCGTCGTGCAGGCGCCGGCGGCGCAGCCGGCCTCGGCCGTCGCGGGAGCGAAGCCGTGATCGCGATGCGCACCCGCGTGCGGCCGGTGGCGCTCGCCGCCGTCGTCGCGGCCGCCGCTCTCGCCGGCTGCACGGTCGGCCCGGACTACCGGCGCCCGGCCGTCGACACGCCGGCCGCGTGGCGGCTCGACCCGGCCGACGGGTACTGGCACCCGGCCGCGCCGGCCCGCGCGCCGCTCGATCCGGCCTGGTGGACCGCGTTCGGCGACGCACAGCTCGACGCGCTGGAAGCCGACGCGCTGCGCAACAACCAGAACCTGAAGGCGGTGGCCGCGCGCTACGACCAGGCGAAGGCGACGCTCGCGTCGGTCGCGTCCGCGCAGTATCCGGCCGTCGGCCTGAACGCGAGCGGCCAGCGCTTCAAGATCTCCGCCGACCGGCCGCAGACCAACTACGCGACGCGGAGCATGTCGACCGTGCAGAACGAGATCCAGGTCGGCGCGGCGGTCAGCTACGAACTCGACCTGTTCGGCCGCGTGCGGCGCAGCGTCGAATCCGCGCAGGCCAGCTCCGAGCAGGCGCGCGACGATTTCGCGAACGCGCGCCTCGTGCTGAGCGCCGATCTCGCGTCGAGCTATTTCACGCTGCGCGAGCTCGACACCGAGATCGACGTCGTCAAGCGCTCGATCGACCTGCAGCAGAAGGCGCTCGATTACGTGAGCGCGCGCCACGACCTCGGCGCGGTGTCGGGCCTCGACCTGTTGCAGCAGCGCGCGCAGCTCGACGCGACGCGCACGCAGGCACAGCTGCTGATCCAGCAGCGCGCGCAGGTCGAAACCGCGATCGCGACGCTGGTCGGCACGCCGGCCCCCGCATTCTCGCTGCCGCCGCGCGTGGTGCCGATCAACGCGCCCGCGTTGCCGACCGGGATGCCGAGCGACCTGCTGCAACGGCGCCCCGACGTCGCGTCGGCCGAGCGCGCGATGGCCGCCGCGAACGCGCAGATCGGCGTCGCGCGCGCCGCGTATTTCCCGCGCATCACGCTGTCGCCGGACATCGGCTGGGACGCGACGCGCTTCGCGGGCCTGTTCACCGTGCCGGCGCTGCTGTGGTCGGTCGGCGGGTCGCTCAGCCAGCCGTTGTTCGAAGGCGGCAAGCTGAAGGCCGGCGTCGATTTCGCGCAGGCCGGCTACGTCGCCGCGCAGGCCAGCTACCGGCAAACCGTGCTCACCGCGTTCCAGGAGGTGCAAAATGCGGTGACCGGCCTGTCGGTGCTGGCGCAGGCGGCGCAGCAGGCGTCGGCTGCCGTCGACGACGCGCGCAAGCTCGTGTCGCTCGCGCAGGACCGTTACGCGGGCGGCCTGACGCCGTTCATCGACGTGCTGACGGCCCAGCAGCAATTGCTGACGAGCGAGCGCCAGGCCGTGCAAATCCAGGGCCAGCGCGCGGCGCTCGTCGTGTTTCTCGCGAAGGCGCTCGGCGGCGGCTGGGACGGCACCGCTCCAACCGACGTCGCGGCGGCAAGCCCGCAGCCCACCGCGAGCATCGGCCCCTAACCCGGTTATGCGAACACGCCTATGAAAGTCCTGATCGTCGAAGACGAACCGAAAGTCGTCGAATACCTGAAGAGCGGCCTGACCGAGGAAGGCTGGGTCGTCGACACCGCGCTCGACGGCGAGGACGGCGCGTGGAAAGCCGTCGAATTCGACTACGACGTGGTCGTGCTCGACGTGATGCTGCCGAAGCTCGACGGATTCGGCGTGCTGCGGGCGTTGCGCGCGCAGAAGCAGACGCCCGTGATCATGCTGACCGCGCGCGATCGCGTCGACGACCGCGTGCGGGGCTTGCGCGGCGGTGCCGACGACTACCTGACCAAGCCCTTCTCGTTCCTCGAACTGATCGAACGGCTGCGTGCGCTGACGCGCCGCGCGCGCGTGCAGGAATCGACGCTGATCTCGATCGGCGACCTCCGCGTCGACCTGATCGGCCGCCGCGCGACCCGCGACGGCGCGCGGCTCGACCTGACCGCGCAGGAATTCCAGTTGCTCGGCGTGCTCGCGCGGCGCAGCGGCGAGGTGCTGTCGAAGACGACCATCGCCGAACTCGTGTGGGACGTGAACTTCGACAGCAACGCGAACGTCGTCGAGACGGCGATCAAGCGCCTGCGCGCGAAACTCGACGGCCCGTTCGCGGACAAGCTGCTGCACACGATCCGCGGCATGGGCTACGTGCTCGAGGCGCGCGAGGACGGCGACACGGAGCGGCGCGCATGAAACGCTCGATCATCCTGCGGCTCTCGGCGATGTTCGGCATCGTGTCGCTGCTCGTGTTCACGCTGGTCGGCTGCGGGCTGTTCGTGATGATGGAGCGCCAGCTGTTCGCCGAGTTGCGCGCGACGATCGACACGCGCGCCAAGGTCGCCCAGATGATCGTGTCGCACGCGACCACGGCCGCGCGCGGCCGCATGATGCAGGAAAAACTCGCCGATCTCGAACCGCCCGACGGCTCGACGCACTATCAGGTGATCAGCGACAACCCCGCGTTCCGCTTCGGCAGCCCCGTCAACGGCGTGCCGCTCGATCCGCCGTTCGGCGCGTTCCAGCGCTACCAGCTCAACGACAGCAGCTACGCGGTGATGACGAAAACCATCACGCTGGCCGGCGCCGATGAGCGGCCGACGCTGCAACTGGTCGTCGCGACGTCGTGCGAGCGTACGCAGCGGATGCTGCGCCGCTTCGGCTGGACGCTGGCCGCGCTGATCGCGACGGCCACCGTCATCACGCTGCTGCTGAGCCGCGCGGTCGCGCGCTTCGGGCTCGCGCCGCTCGACCGGCTGTCGCAGGACGCGGCGAGCGTGAGCGCGACGAACCGCCGCCAGCGGCTGCACACCGACGCGCTGCCGACCGAGCTGCGCGATCTCGCGACGTCGTTCAACGGCGCGCTCGAACGCATCCAGCAAACCTACGCGCGGCTCGAAGCGTTCAACGCGGACGTCGCGCACGAGCTGCGCACGCCGATCAGCATCCTGATCGGCCAGACCCAGGTCGCGCTGACGAGCCGCGACCGCTCGGTCGACCGGATGCGCCAGACGCTGCAGTCGAACCTCGAGGAATTCGAGCGGCTGCGCGTGATCATCAACGACATGCTGTTCCTGTCGCGCAGCGACCGAGGCGAACGCGCGACCGACCTGAAGGACGTGTCGCTCGCCGACGAGGTGCGGCGCATGCTCGACTTCCTCGAAATCCCGCTCGACGAGGCGCAGTTGCGCGCCGAACTGCACGGCGATGCGCGCGCGGCCGTCGATCCGTCGCTGTTCCGCCGCGCGATGACGAACCTGCTGATCAACGCGATCCAGCATTCGGCGCCCGGCGCGACGCTGAACGTGACGATCACGCCGCGCGATACGCTCGTCGACATGGCCGTGTCGAACCCCGGCGAGCCGATCGACCCAGTGCAGCGCTCGCACGTGTTCGAGCGCTTCTACCGGCTCGAGGAAGCGCGCGCGAACAGCAAGGAAAACCACGGGCTCGGATTGTCGATCGTCAAGGCCGTGGCCGAGATGCACGGCGGCGGCGTGTTTGTCGCGTGCGCGGGCGGCGTCAATACGTTCGGCTTCTCGGTGTCGACGCAACTCTGTTCGGGCGGGCCGCTGCGTCCGGCCGACGCCGCCGGCCCGGCCGATTCCACCGATTCGGCCGATTCCACCAATCCGGCCGATCCGCACGACGCGCGGCCGGCGCACGCGCCGCGCGCGTTGCACTGACGGCGGCCGTGCCTGTCGACGTCCAGCTGCTTCCGATCGGCGCTCGCCTGCCGCGAACTCGGCCCGGGACGCGTTACGCGCGTGGCTTGCCACCCTGCTCGCGCCACGCCCGCGGCGACATCGCAAACCGCTCGCGAAACACGCGACTGAAATGCGACATGTCGTTGAATCCCCAGCGCAACGCGATATCGGACACGCGCAGCATCGCGCATTGCGGATTCGCAAGATCCTGCGCACACCGTTCGAGCCGCAAGTGCCATACGTAACGCATCAGCGACGTGTTCTCGGCCTCGAACAGCTTGTTGATGTACCGCGACGAAATCCCGATCGACCGCTCGATCATCATCGGGCTCAGCTCCGGATCGTGCAGGTGCTCGAGCAGATGCCGCTTCACACGCGTCAGCGTCAACGCCTTCATCCTCGATTGCGCGAGGTCGTTGCGCTGCATGCCGCCGAGCGTCATCGCGATCAGCGAGATCGCGGTATCCGACAACTGCCGCATCTCGTCCTCGGTCACGCTACGGATCTGCGACGACATCTGCTCGAGAAACGCACGCATGACGCTGCCGACGCCCTCCCCGGTTTGCGTCGGGCAGGCCGTACGGTGTTCCATCCCGATGACGAGCTGGTTCAGGGTCGCACGGGGAATGCTGACGACGATCTCGCGCCACGACTGGCCGAACTGCAGGTGGTGAGGCCGTGTCGCGTCGTAGATCGCAAAATCCCCGGGGTGCAGCGTGACGATCTTGCCGTCCTGCTCGACCGATTGGCTGCCCTCGAGCATCAATACGCCGAAATACTTGTCCTCATACTCGCTCCGCGCCTGGCGATAGCGCCGACTCACGGTCTGCTCGCTTGCGTGGATTTCCGAGATGCGCATCTTTTCGCATTTGCGCTGCCGCACCTGGCCGAAGAAATCGGCTTTCTGCACGGCTGCGATCTGCACGTCCGCGAACAAACGCAGAATCGTCTCGCGCCAAAACTCGATACGCTGGCTGACCGAGCCGTCGGTCGCCACCTCGATGGCCGAATTCGTCCGTTCGTCCGGCGGGCTGTCGGACGCCAGGCCGGGCGCATCGCCGCTTGGGGCGCGCGGGAAAGGACGCATCGTCATGGTCGTGCCCCACATGGGTTAGCAAACACGCAGCCGGTAGCGTGCCCGTTCAAAAGCGCATTGTCCAATCGATAACCGTATACGCCGCGTTGCCGGTCGGAGCGACACCCGGCGCGCGGCGCGGCGGCCATGCGCTGCCGCGCCGGACATGTCATCCGAATGTCGTCTGACGCCAGTCCGCAGACTGTTCATACGCATAGGCGCAGCGATAGATCGTCGCCTCGTCGAAGCGGCGCCCGACCAGTTGCAGCCCGATCGGCAGATCGTCGGCTACCCCGCACGGCAGCGACATCGCCGGATGCCCGGACACGTCGAACGGCGCGGTATTCGCGAGCATCTCGAACGCCCGTGTCAGCGACTCGGACATCGCACAACCCGGCTTCGGCAGTTCCGACGCGCGGATCGGTACGGTCGGCATCACCAATACGTCGTACGATTGCAGCGCCACATCGTAAGCCGATCGCAAGCGTCGGCCGAGATTCTGGCACTTCGCGTAGTAGCGCCCGCGATACCGGCTCGTGAAATATTCGCCGAGCAGCATCGTCACCTTCACGGTATCCGGCAACTCGTCGGCGCGCTCGCGCCAGCCCGCGTGATGATCGATCATGCCGGTCACGTACAGGCCGCCCCAGTTGAAGCCGTGGCTGTTGCCCTTCATCATCTGCTGCGTCGCACCCTCGGCCGCAATCGGCAGCCAGATCGCGGTGCCGGCCGCATGCAACGGCACCGACACTTCGTCGACGCTCGCGCCCAGCTTGCGCAACCGGAGCGCGGCGACCCGCACCGCCTCGTCGACCACTTTCTCCGAATTCGCGAGCCCGAACGCCTCGCGCAGAATGCCGATCCGCAGGCCTGCGATGCCGTCGCGGATCGCGCCGAGATAATCGGCGCGCGGCGGCAACATCCGTTGGCGCGGATCGAGCCCGTCGTCGCCCGCGATGACATCGAGCAGCAGCGCGTTGTCGAGCACGGTGCTCGTCATCGGCCCGAGATGATCGACGGTCGCCTCGATCGGCATCGCGCCGGTGTACGGCACGAGCCCATGCGTCGGCTTCATCCCGTAGATGCCGCAATAGGCGGACGGGATTCTCACCGAGCCGCCCTGGTCGCCGCCGAGCGCCATGTCGACCTCGCCGCTCGCGACCAGCGCACCGCTGCCGGACGACGAGCCGCCCGACGAGTGCCCGGCCTTGCGCGGATTGTGCACCGGCCCCGACGCGCTCGTGTGCGAGCCGCCGGAAAAGCAGTAGTACTCGCAGGTCGACTTGCCGGCGATCGTCGCGCCGGCGTCGAGCACCCGCGTGACGACGGTCGCATCGACATCGGGCACGTAGCCCTCGAACGTGCTCGCGCCATTGCGCATCGGCACACCGGCGACGCAGATGTTGTCTTTCACGGCCACCGTCCTGCCGCGCAGCTTGCCGTCGGCGGCGCCGTGGATCGTGCTCTTGCGCGCCCACGCGCCGTAACGGTTCTCGTCGCCTTCCGGGCGGTAGCCGGGCGTGCGCGGATACGCGACGACGGGCAGATGGTCGGGCAGCGCGTCGATGACGTCGTACGCATCGAAGTTCGCCTGCAGGGCATCGTCGTATTCGGCGAGTTGGCGGGAATCGACATGAAAGCCGAAACCGGCTGCAATGTCGGACAGTTGTTCGCGGGTCGGGCGTTTGATGGCCATCGACGTTCTCCAGTTCGGTAAGCGGCACCGCCAGCCTCGGCGGCGCCGGCGGGATTCAGCGGGCGATGGCGACGGCGTCGCGCATCAGCCCGGTGCGCGGATGGCAGTTCACATATTCGTAGACCTGATGCTTTGCGTCGAAGACGGAAACCTCGTGATACAGCCGCAGTTTCGACAGCCCGGTGACGACTCGGAAGAACGTGACGAAGATCCGCAGGTGCGTCGGATGGGATTCGGCCCACCGCTCGAGGCGGTCGAGCGAGCGCCAGTGGCCGATGTTGTAACTCTCGTCGAGTGCGTTGCCGTCGAGATCGATCGAGCGCACGTAGCGATTGCTGTAGCAGCCGACGTCCTTGCCGTTGTCGCGCAGGAACTCCATGCCGCTGCGCAGCGTCGGCTCGATCTCCTCCAGATACAGTCGGCGCTCGTCAGTCTCCGCCGCGCGCCAGTCCTGACCGGACCGAATCAGCGCGATGTTGTCGTGTGCAAGTACGACCACGCGGCCACCGCGAGCCGGATCGCCCTCGACGATGCGCAACTCGCCGTCCGCGTTCATCCAGTCCGTCTGCGAGATCGGGAACCGGTCGCGCATCGATCCCCAGTAGCCGTGCTCCTCGATCTCGCCGCTAACGCTGTCCATGATCGCGCCGACGCCGGGGAAATCGCTCGTAAATGCGTAAAGCGTCTCGAACTGCTCGGCGCGCGGCGCGACGATTTCCCGGAAGTAGCCGATCCCGTCCGCGAGGCGTGCGTCGGAGGCCCACCATTCGACGAGCGCCGGCGACGCAATCCAGCGCGCATACGCGGCCGGATCGCGCCAGTAGCCGACGGCAATCAGGTTCTCGTAGCCCTGGTCGTCGGTGTGTTGCGTCAGGTCGAAGTTGTTCGGGCCGTCCTGCACGCCGAAATCGCCGACGATCCGGCGCAACGCGGCCAGCGCCGCCGCGCGCTTGTCGGCGCCGCAATACTGGACGCCGAAATAGCCCATCACGACCTGGCTCAGGTCTTCGGCGGCCCGGGCGACGTACATCGGGAACGGCGGCTGGTAATCATCGGCGACGCGGCGCGACAGCGTCCGCGGGCAGATCAGGTGTTTGTCGATGGCGGATTCCATGCATGACCTCTCTGGAAAGGGAATCGGGTGTCGAGGGTTCGACGTGGGGGACACGGAACGACATGCACCGGTCATATCCCGGCGCATGCGGGTGGTCAGAAGATGTGCGCGTAACGCAGGCCGGCGAGCACGCTGTTCTTCGGACCGTTGCGCACGCTCAGGTCGGTGCCGAACTGGATTTGCACCTGGTCGGCCTTCGTCACGAACTTCGCCGCGGTGATCCGCAGGCGCGTCGTGCGCAGCGCGTCGTGGTTGTCCGCGCCGTCGACGCTCGTTTCACCGCCCCAGAGCTGGGTGATGCCGATCCCGAGCGACGTGCCCGGATCGGGCATGTAACGCACCATCGCCTGGGCGCTGTAGCTCATCCGCTGATGCAGCGTCGTACCGTTCGCGCCGTACGACGTGTTGTTGCCGTACCAGATCGCGTCGCCGACGAGATCAAGGGCCCACTGCGGCGAAAAGTGCTTGACGTAGGCTGCCTGGAAATCGAGCGACCAGCGGTGGGCGCCGAGATTGAGACCGCGGTTCTGGTCGTAACTCCCGGTCGGCGCGTAAACGTAGACCGTCGCGGCGACGACGTCCTTCGCTTCGTTCAGGCGGAATTTCAACGGCGCGGTCAGGATCACGTCGCCGACACCGTTCGTACTGCCAAGCGCGCCTGCGTTGCCGAAGCTGCTGATGTGACCGAACGGCAGCAGCACCTGCGGATCGATCGTGAGCCTGTCGGTGAGCTGGAACACATGCAGCAGGCGGGCGATGCCGATATTGGACTGCAGGTCGAAATCCGACGTCCGCTGGCCATTCGCGTAGTACGCGTTCGTCGCTGAATAGTTGTAGTACAGCACGCCGATCGTCGCGCCGACCGGATACTGCTCGTAGTCGCCGGGATCGACCTCGACCGCCCCCGCGTAATGCGATGCGACGACCATCAGCGACAAGCCGATCCAGCGCGCGATTCGCTTCAGTTTCATTCTGTTGACGTGGTCCATCATGCTCCTCACCTGGGTGCGCAGACACCGCCGCGCTCGACGTACGACGAACGGAAGCCGTTGCCGAATGGTGGAATCGCGGAGTGCTGGCTGACTGTTATTCCGCCGGTACTCGGTGGAGTGCCGACGATTCGCGACATCGAACGGCCGTCGCTTGAGGGTGAGAATAGAAAGGCAAAATCCGCATTTCTGTTTTCCGGCGGAACAAGAAATTGGCTGTGGCGGACCTCCTCGGCCCGTGCCCTGCAGCGATCGCAAAACGTGCGCCGGCTGCCGCCGTTTCGTGCCGGGCGCCCTGTCGATGCCGCGAATCGCCGTGCATCCGTTGTGCGCCGGCGCCTGCCGCGCACGGGGCCGTCTCGGCATAGTTTCCGATCCGTGTCGGCAAAGAACCGCGCTTTTTCTCTTCTTACCCTGCTCGTCGAGCGTGACCGACACGACGCACCCGCACCTCGCCACGGCAGTCCCGACGTCGTGGCGGCGGTCGCCCCGAACCACCACAAGGAGCCCCACGATGAGCACGATGCCTTCTGCGGAAACAGCCTCGACGCCCGGCGAACGCGCCTGGGCGCTGTTTCGCGTGATGAAAGAGAAGAACCTGATTCCCGACGGCTATATCGAAGGTCTGACCGAGCTGATGTCCACGACCTGGGATCCGGCCAACGGCGCGCGCATCGTCGCGCGTGCGTGGGTCGACCCGGCGTTTCGCGAACTTCTGCTGAAGGACGGCACGGCCGCGTGTGCGCAGTTCGGCTACACCGGCCCGCAGGGCGAATACATCGTCGCGCTCGAAGACACGCCGACGCTGAAGAACGTGATCGTCTGCAGCCTGTGCTCGTGCACGAACTGGCCGGTGCTCGGGCTGCCGCCCGAGTGGTACAAGGGCTTCGAATATCGTGCGCGGCTCGTCCGCGAAGGGCGCACGGTGCTGCGGGAGCTCGGCACCGACCTTCACGACGACGTCGTCGTGAAGGTCTGGGATACGAGCGCCGAAAGCCGCTATCTCGTGCTGCCCGTGCGGCCGGCCGGCAGCGAGCACATGACCGAGGAACAACTGCGCACGCTCGTCACGAAGGACGTGCTGATCGGCGTTGCGCTGCCAAGCGCGCACTGACTCGCACCCCGTTTCGCTCTCGACCTTCATCTCGGAGATCACATATGGACGGCTTTCACGACCTCGGCGGCTTCCAGGGTTTCGGCCCGGTGCCGCACACGATCAATAGTCTCGGCTACAAACCGGTCTTCAAGGAAGACTGGGAGCATCTCGCGTACAGCCTGATGTTCGTCGGCGTGGACCAACTGAAAAAATTCAGCGTCGACGAGGTACGTCACGCAGTCGAACGCATCGACGTGCGCCAGCACGTCGGCACGCGCTACTACGAGCGCTACGTGATCGCGACCGCAACATTGCTCGTCGAAACCGGCGTGCTCACGCAGGATGAACTCGACCGCGCGCTCGGTTCGCCTTTCCGGCTCGCGAACCCGCCGCGATCCGGCGGCCGGGCGGCACCGCCCGACTCGACGCGGTTCGAGGTCGGCGATCGTGTCGTCGTTCGCGACGAATACGTCAGCGGACACATCCGCGCGCCGGGCTACGTTCGCGGCAAGGAAGGCGTCGTGCGGCACCGGACGACCGAATCGTGGCCATTCCCGGACGCGATCGGCCACGGCGACACCGGCGCCGCGCATCAGCCGACCTATCATGTCGAGTTCCGCGTGAAGGATCTGTGGGGCGACGCCGCCGACGACGGCTATGTCGTGGTCGACCTGTTCGAAGGCTATCTGGATCGCGCGTCCGGGCAGCGCGCATGACGATGCCGGGGAATCGACAAGTGCCGGCCGCCCCTCCGCCGAGGATTCCGGTCACCGTGCTGTCCGGCTTCCTCGGCGCGGGGAAGACGACGTTGCTGAACCACATCCTGCGCAATCGCGCCGGCCTGAAGGTTGCGGTGATCGTCAACGACATGAGCGAAGTGAACGTCGACGCCGACGATGTGCGCCGCTACGTCGAGCTGCATCGAGGCGAGGACGAACTGGTCGAAATGAGCAACGGTTGCATCTGCTGCACGCTGCGCGCCGATCTGCTCGAGCAGATCAGCACGCTTGCGCGGCAGCGTCGCTTCGATTATCTGCTGATCGAGTCGACCGGCATCTCGGAGCCGATGCCGGTTGCGGAGACGTTTGCGTTTCTCGACCGGAACGGTTTCAGCCTCAGCGAACTCGCGCGGCTGGACACGCTCGTCACGGTGGTCAACGGCGAGACGTTCGAGGACATGATCGCGTCGGCTGAACCGGTCACGCGCGACGCCACGCTCGCGAACGGCAGCGATTCCGGTCCGCCGCGCAAGCTGTCGGACCTGCTGATCGAACAGGTGGAATATGCGAACGTGATCCTCGTGAGCCGACTCGACCGGATCGGCGACGCAGGTTTCGACAGGCTACGCGCGGTCCTTGCGTCGCTGAATCCGTCCGCGCGAATCCTGCCGATGCAGCACGGCGAGATCGATCCGTCGGACGTCCTGGATACGCGGCGCTTCGATCTACCGGCGCTCGTCGAATCGCCGGGATGGATGCAACGCATGCAGGTCGACGAACGCCCGTCGGAATCGGATGCGTACGGGATCGCATCGTGGACCTATCGCGAACGTGCGCCGTTTCATCCGGCGCGCCTGCTCGCGTGGCTGCGTCGCCCCTGGACCAACGGCCGACTGCTTCGCTGCAAGGGATATGTCTGGGCTGCGCACCGATATGCTGAAATCGCGATGCTCGTGCAGACGGGCGGAGAGTTCCAGTGGGGTTACGTCGGGCGATGGTGGCGATTTGTTTCTCGGTCGGACTGGCCGCACGACGACTATCGTCGCGATGGTGTGCTGCAAAAATGGGAAGAGCCAACAGGTGATTGTCGACAGGAAATCGTGTTCATCGGGCAGGCGATCGATCAGGTCCGGTTGCGTCGCGAACTCGATGCGTGTCTGCTGACGGTCGAAGAAATCGACGCAGGCCCGGAGTCGTGGCTCCAGCTTCCGGACGCTGACGCGTTCGACGCGCTCGCGACGAACGCCCATCCGTGAAGTGAGACTCGATGGCTTCGGTTGCAACGCTTGCTTCCGATGACTTTCGGTCGGCCAGTGAGCGCTGCGCCCGGCTCGGCGCGATGTGAATCCCGACAGCGCCGCCGAGGGCAGTTTTCTTCAATACGGGCCCGCGCCGCTTCTTTAGTCTCGATGCGACTTTGACATTCGCATGGAGACACCTGATGAGCATGCTGGTTTCGATGGCCGCGTTCGCGCTCGCCTCGTCGATCACCCCCGGTCCCGTCAACATCGTCGCGCTCAGCGCCGGCGCGCGCCACGGCCTCGGCGCAAGCCTGCGCTACGCGGCCGGCGCGACGCTCGGCTTCGTCGCGCTGTTCCTGCTGATCGGCCTCGGCCTGCACGCGGCGCTCGCGCGCTGGCCCGTGCTGACGACAGCCACGCAGTGGTCGGGGATCGCATTCCTGCTGGTCATGGCGCTGCGGCTCGCGCTCGACGACGGCCGGCTGTCGGCCGATCCGGACGTGGCCGGCCCGTCGGCGGCGGCCGGCGCGGCGATGCAGTGGCTCAATCCGAAGGCGTGGCTCGCGTGCGTGGCCGCGATGGGCGCATATGCGGCCGACGGCGACCGCGCACAGGTCTGGCAGTTCGCCGCGCTGTATCTGGTGATCTGCTTCGCGTCGATCGCATGCTGGGGCTATGCGGGCGCGTCGCTGCGGCACCGGCTCGCGAACGCGCGACGCATGCGCATGTTCAACCGGCTGATGGCGCTGCTGCTCGCGGGCAGCGCGCTGTTTCTGCTCGACGTGTAGCCGCGGTGGCGTTCAGCGCATCGCGCTGCGGTACTGCCCGGGCGTCGCGGCCGCGATCCGCCGGAACGCGCGCTGGAAATGCGCCTGATCCGCAAAGCCGGCGTCGAGCGCGACTTCGGCGATCGGCCGGCCGCGGCGCAACTCGGTGCGGCCGTACTGCACGCGCCGATCGATCAGGAACGCATGCGGCGTCATCCCGTAACGCGCATTGAACGCGCGGATCAGGTACGACGGCGACAGGTCGGCCGCCGCGCAGATCGCATCGAGCGTGACGGCCTCGCGGCAATGGGCGGCGATGTAGTCGGCCGCGCGCGCGAGCTTCGCGTTGTCGTCGCCCGGCCGCGGGTCGGGCAGTTCGCGATCGAGCGCGCCGTGCAGCGCCGTGAAGAATTCGACCGCCGCACTCTCCTTGCCGAGTGCATCGATGCCGGGCGACACGAGCGTGCGGTAGAAGCCGCCAAATCGCGCGAACAGATCGCCGCGCTCGGTCAACTTCGGCGAAAACCCGTGAAAATCGCGATTCGGGTCGCGGCCCAGCGCGTGTTGCAGCCGCGCGAGCCACGGCACGTCGACATAGACCATCCGGTACGCCCACGCCTCGGGGCCGTACGGGTTGCATGCGTGTACCTGCTCCGGATCGATGATCACGAGCACGCCGCGCCCGACGTGTGCGTTCGTCGCACCGTTCACGTACGTGCTCGTGCCGCCGACGATCGCGCCCACCGAAAACGTGTCGTGCGTGTGCTTCGCGTAGCAGATCGCACGCCCGTCGTCGACGGTGCGCGCCTCGATGAACGGCAGCGCGGTATCGCGCCAGAACAGCGACGGTACGGCGGATCGGTTGGCAATACGGCTCACGCGGCGGGCTCCCGGTTCTAGCGACGAACGCTCACCGTACAAGAGTGTGCGGCGCCGTGCAACCGGCTCGCCCGGCTTCGAGGTTCAGCGCAATTGCGCCCTGCCGATTCTTCGACACAAGATCCGGAGCATGCCGCACTTACGCTGGAACCTTACCCACCCTGCACCCGCTTACAGGCGTTTCCGCCCGCACACACGCTGAAAATCGAGCGGATCAGTTTTTGCATCGACGCCGCCAGCACGCTCGCGACATGGCCTATTGACCGGAATTTGCCTAAGCTTTGAATTCCGTCCGCCGCGGCACGCGCGGTGGTTCCCGTTCACTCTTCCCCCGCCACCTCATGCAGATCGATCTGAAAGGCAAGACCGCGGTCGTCACCGCTTCCACCGCCGGCATCGGGCTCGCGATCGCCGAAGGGCTCGCGCGCGCCGGCGCGCACGTCGTCGTCAACGGCCGCAGCGACCCGTCGGTGCAGTCCGCGCTCGAGAAATTGCGCGACGCCGTGCCCGACGCACGCTTCGACGGCATCGCCGCCGACCTGTCCGACGCGGCCGGCGTCGCGCGCGTCACGCAGCACACGCCGAACGCCGACATTCTCGTCAACAACGCGGGCATCTACGGCCTGAAGGCGTTCTTCGACATCGACGACGCTGAATGGGAACATTATTTCCAGATCAACGTGATGTCCGGCGTGCGGCTCGCGCGGCATTACCTGAAAGGGATGATCGAACGCAATGCCGGGCGCATCGTGTTCATTTCGTCGGAGTCGGGCCTGAATATCCCTGTCGACATGATTCATTACGGGTTCACGAAAACCGCGCAGCTATCGATCGCACGCGGCCTCGCGAAGCTCGCGGCCGGCACCCACGTGACCGTCAATTCGGTGCTGCCGGGGCCGACGATGTCGGAAGGCGTGCGCGCGCTGCTGAAGGAGACGGCCGACGAAACGGGCCGCAGCATCGACGACGTAGCAGTGGAGTTCGTGCGCAGCGAGCGTGCGACGTCGATCATCCAGCGGCCGGCGACGACGGAGGAAGTCGCGAACCTGGTCGTGTACGTATGCTCGCCGCAGGCCTCGGCGACGACCGGCGCGGCGTTGCGCGTCGATGGCGGCGTGGTCGACACGATAGCGTGACGACTGCGTGACACGCTAGCGCGGCGCGTGGCCGCCGCGCTAGCGCGAGGCGGCTTTGTCCGACCGGAGCGCGCCCTTGCGATCGGCGTCCATGCAGGTATCGAAGCCGTACTGCGTGACGACGCCGGCCTTGTCGAACACGACGAAGTACGATCGGTGATCGTTGCCGTGCTCGATGAAGTAGTTGTAGCAGACGCCGCTGCCGTTGCGGACCATCCAGACGCTGCGCGGGTTGCTGGCGGCGCGGACGACGTCGGCGCGCGTCGCGCCGTGCCGCGACGCGGCCCGTGCAAGCGGCGTGCGCGAATACGAGAACGGCAGCCACGAGTCGAACCACGCACAGCCATGCAACATCAGGCAGCCGGCGGCCAGGGACAGCGTCGCTGCGGGACGGGACATCGAAATCAATCGCATGCTCGGGAAATCTGCTGCGCCATACCGGCGTGATCGAAAGCCCCATGCTACTCGACCTTTGGGTCCGGATCGAAAAGAAATGTAGAGATCTTTATCCGAATCCCTGCGTTTGCGGGCATTCGCGCCAGCCGAATCGTCAGCGATCGTTGCAGCCGGTGCGCACATGCACGCATCCGCATGCCGCACCGGTGCGTCGAACCGGTGCAACGGCATGCGCGATCAAGCAATCCATTCGGCCCACAGCATCGTGAGCACCGTCATCAGCGCAGGCCCGACGAACAGTCCGATCAGGCCGAACGTCTCGGCGCCGCCGAGGATGCCGAACAGCACGAGCAGGAACGGCAGCCGCGTCGAACCGCCGATCAGCACCGGCCGCACGAAATGCTCGGCGATGAACACGACGATGAACCCGAGCGCCGCGACCACGACGGCCCACATGGTCGCCCCCTGCACGAACAGCCAGAGCGCCGCGCCGCAGAACACGACCGGCGCGCAGAACGGCAGCATCGCGGCGACCGCCGTGACGAGCCCGAGCAGCGCCGCGTGCGGCACGCCCGCGAGCGCATAGGCGACACCGAGCAACGCGCCCTCGCCGAGCCCGACGACCACGAGCCCGGTCACCGTGCCGTACACGGCCGCGACCATGCGCTCGATCAGTTCCGCGCCGTTGCGCCCGAACGCGCGCCGCGCGCCCTGCAGCAACGCCCCCGACAGCTTGTGGCCGGCGCGCAGGATCACGAACAGCGTCACGAGCATGAAACCGAATTCGAGCAGCAGATGCGCGAGCTTCGTGCCGAATTGCCGGCCGAACGCGATGAATTTCTCGCCGTTGACGCCGTGCATCGCGGTGGCCGCATGCAGCGGATGGCCGAGATTCGCCTGCCACCATTCGGTGATCTGCGCGGCGCCGTACGGCAACCGGCTGACCACCTCCGGCAGCGGGATGCCGTTGTCCTGGATCGTGTGCAGCCACTCGCGCAGGTCGTGCGCCTGCGCGAACGCCTGGGTTGTCGCGACCGCCACCGGCAGCACGACGAGCAGCGAAATCGCCGCCGTGATGACGGTCGCGATCAGCGTCGGCCGGCTGCGGAACAGCCGGTGCGATTCGAAGCGTTTCAGCAGCGGCCACATCGCGATGGCGATCACGCAGGCCCATGCGATGGCGGGAATGAAGTCGCGGATCACCCACAGCGCGAGCACCAGCAGCGCCGCATACAGCGCGACGCGGGCGAACTGCTGGGCGCGCGGCCGCGCGGCGGAATCGTGAGACGACGGGACATGTGCGCCCATGGCACCTCTGTCGAAATGAAAAAATGGCGGTTCGCCCAGGCCACCGGCCTGGACGAACCGCCATTCTATCCATCGGCGCCGGATCGGCGGCACGCGCGATGCGCGAGCCACCCCGGCGCTGCATCGACGCCCCCCGCTCAGGCCGCCTTGTCAGCGATCCGATAGCGCTCGAGCCAGTGCGCGTACGGCGCGGGCAACGTCCACGACGGACGCTCGACGCCGAGCTGCTTGGCCGCGTAGTACGGCCAGTGCGGGTCGGCCAGATGCGCGCGGCCGACCATCACGAGATCGAGCTGCTCCTCCGCCACCACACGGTTCGCCAGTTGCGGCGTGTCGATTCCCCACGCGGACGACACCGGCAGCCCGGCCTCGCGGCGCACGCGCTCGGCGATCGGCGCGAGGAACGCCGGGCCCCACGGAATCTGGGCGGTGGGCGTCGAGAAGCCGACCGACACGCTCAGCATGTCGAGCCCTTCCCGCTTCATCCGCTGCGTGAGCGCGATCGACTCGGCGAGCGTCTCTTCGTCGCGGCCGTCGTATTCGATCACCCCGAGGCGCGCGGTCAGCGGCAGATGCTCGGGCCAGACCTTGCGAACGGCCGCGAGCGTGTCGACGACGAAGCGGCCGCGGTTGTCGGCCGAACCGCCGTATTCGTCGGTGCGCTGGTTCGAATGCACCGAGAAGAAGCTCTGGCCGAGATAGCCGTGCGCGAAGTGCAGTTCCAGCCATTCGAAACCGAGGTCGCGCGCGCGCTGCGCCGCGGCGACGAAGTCGGCCTGCACGCGGGCGATATCGTCGTGCGTCATTTCACGCGGCACCTTCGGCAGATGCGCGCCGAACGGCACGGCCGACGGCGCGATGGTCTGCCAGCCGCGCGGATCGCCGTCGGCGATATGGTCGTCGCCTTCCCACGGGCGGTTCGCGCTCGCCTTGCGGCCCGCGTGCGCGATCTGGATGCCGGGCACCGCGCCGGCCGCCTTGATCGCCGCGACCGACGGTGCGAACGCGTCGGCCTGCGCGTCGTTCCACAACCCCGCGCAGCCCGGCGTGATGCGTCCTTCCGGCGACACGGCCGTCGCCTCCGCGATCACGAGGCCCGCGCCGCCGCGCGCGATGCCGGCCAGATGCACGTGATGCCAGTCGTTGACGACGCCGTCTTCGGCGACGTACTGGCACATCGGCGGCACCGCGATGCGGTTGCGCAGCGTGACATCCTTGAGTTTGAACGGTTCGAACAGGGCAGACATCCACGACTCCTTTGTTGGGTTCTGCAAAACGGCTGGGAATGCGTCATGCGGTGCGCACGGCGCAACGATGCGGGCCGTCGGCGGGCCGGCTGCGCCCGGCGACGGCAAGGAAGCGGCGCCGGCCCGGCCGGCGCCACGCGTTCAGCGATGGCCGAGCTTCGCGAGCAGCGCCTCGGCCGCGGGCGCCGACGATGCGGGGTTCTGCCCGGTGATCAGCAGCCCGTCGGTGACGACATGCGGCGCCCAGTCGGCGCTGCGCTCGAATTCCGCGCCGTTGGTCTTCAGCATGTCCTCGACGAGGAACGGCACGACTTCGGTCAGCTCGACGGCCGCTTCCTCGCTGTTGGTGAAACCCGTCGCGCGCTTGCCGCGCACGACCGACTCGCCGGTCTGCGGGTTCTTCACGTGGCGCAGCACGCCCGGCGCGTGGCAAACCGCCGCGACCGGCTTGCCGGCCGCGAGCGTGCGCTCGATCAGGCCGATCGAATGCAGATCCTCGGCGAGATCCCACAGCGGGCCGTGGCCGCCGGGGTAGAACACCGCGTCGTAATCGTCCGCCGACACATCGGCCAGCTTGTGCGTCGACGCGAGTTCGGCTTGGGCCGCCACATCCGCGTCGAAACGGCGCGTCGCGTCGGTCTGGGCGGTCGGGTCGCTGCTCTTCGGGTCGAGCGGCGGCTGGCCGCCCTTCGGCGACGCGAGCGTCAGCTCGACGCCCGCATCCTTGAACGTGTAGTACGGCGCGGCCAGTTCCTCGAGCCAGAAGCCGGTTTTCTTGCCGGTGTCGCCGAGCGCGTCGTGCGAGGTCAGGACAACCAGAATCTTCATGATCGGACACTCCTTCGAAAATGAACGGGAGAACGGCGCCGCACGTCGGCGCGGCGCGCCTGTCGGTTAGTCAGCCAGCGCGCGGCAACGTGCGATTCATTCATCCGCATGCGATATACGCCTATTAGACCAGTCGTCTAGAAGCGGCCGAAATAAAACGACGGCGTCCAGCTGCATGAGCCTGCCGTGGACGTCGCCGCATTTACGAGGACGGATGATATCCTCGAATTAGACCGGTCGTCTAGAAGAACGCGTATTCGCCCCTGCCGTCGTCATGGCCTTTGCGACGGGCGCAGTTCGGCATCGCCATCGCCGCCCGCCGTCGCCCCGTCGCCCCGTCGCCGCGCCGGCTACCCGCGCAACGGACCGTCCGTATCGCCCGCTTCGATTACCGGTGCTTCGAGCCGATGGTCGCGCACGCCGTCGTCCAGCAGCCGCAGCATCAGTTCCGCGAGCGAGCGCCCCGATGCATGCCCGGTCGGCTGCACGACCGCCGTGACGCGATACGGATGCGCGATATCCGGCGGCACGCCGTCATAGACGATCAGCGACAGGTCCGCGCCCAGGCGCAGCCCGCTGTCGACCAGCGCGCGAAACGCGCCGCCGCCCGCGATGTTGTTGTCGACCAGCAGCGCGGTCGGCGGCTCGGCGTGCGCGAGCAACGCCCGCGCCGCCTGCTGCCCGCCGTCGTACGTAAACGCACATTCGACGAGCAGCGCCGGATCCGCGTCGATACCGGCTTCGCGCAATGCCGACAGATAGCCGGCGCGCCGCTGCGCGGCGAAATTCAGCGCCAGCGGTGCGCTGATCATCGCGATGCGCCGATGCCCGAAGCCGATCAGCCGGCGCACCGCGTCACGCGCGCCCGCCTCGTTGTCGAAATCGAACCACGCATACGGGCTGGCCGCCTGCGTGCGGCCGTACGCGACATACGGAAACCCGCTCGCCTGCAGATACGCGATACGCGGATCGTCCACCAGCGTGCGCGCGACGATCAGCCCGTCGACGAGCTTGCCGTCGACGATCCGCCGATAGGTGTCCCGTTCCGCGTTCGGTCGCGCGGACGCGATGATGAAATCGAGATTGCGCTCCGCGAGCCGCTCGGTGATGCCCGCGACGACTTCGCCGAACCGCGGATCGCCGAGATCGCCGGCGCCGAACGGATAGACGATCCCGATCATGTCGGCCCGCCCGGTGGCCAACCGGCGCGCGGTCGGATCGGCCACGTAGCCCATTTCCTGCGCGGCCTTCGCCACGCGCTCGCGCGTCGCTTCGCTCACGTCGTCGTAACCGTTCAACGCGCGGCTGACCGTCGTCCGCGACAGACCGAGCGCATCCGACAGCGCCTTCAGATTCACCTTCACCGTCACCGTCACTCCTCGCATTCGCCGATCCGCCCGGCCGCCCGACAACCGGGACGCGCCGACGGGGTAATTATTTCCATTTGGTAATGATTACCGTCAAATAAATATCTTTTGCGTTCCAAACCGGTTTGAAATAGCATCCAAACCGGTTTGGACATCGATGCCCACTCAGCCGTTCACTTTCACCATCCCAAGGAAACGACGACGAGATGACATACTTTCCCCTTTTCCGCCCGACCGCGGCCAAACGTTTGCTGCTCGCTGGCGGCGCACTCGCCGCCTTCGCGTCCGTCGCGCACGCGCAGTCCGGCGGCACGGGCGCGCCCGTGCCCACGCCCCATACGCAGCAAGCCTACGATCCCGAAGGCAACTTCACGATGCGCTGGACGCGGGCGGACATCCGCCAGATCGTCGCGCAATCGCATACCGCCGGCGCCGACAAGAATTCGCTGCCGCAAGCGCTGACGATGCCGGACATCCCGCAGGATTTCCCGCTGATCAACTCGAACGTGTGGGTGTGGGACACGTGGCCGCTGGCCGACCTGCGCGCGAACCAGCTCAGCTACAAGGGCTGGGAGGTGATCTTCTCGCTCACCGCCGATCCGCACGCGGGCTACACGTTCGACGACCGTCACGTCCACGCCCGCATCGGCTTCTTCTATCGCCGCGCCGGCATCCCCGCGTCGCAACGCCCCGCGAACGGCGGCTGGACCTGGGGCGGCCACCTGTTCCCGGACGGCGCGAGCGCCCGGGTGTTCGGCACCGCGCCGATGACCAACAACGCCGAATGGTCGGGCTCCGCGCGCCTCACGAACGGCAGCAACGTCAGCCTCTACTACACCGCGACGTCGTTCAACCGCTCGGCGCCCGGCGGCGCCGACATCACGCCGCCGCAGGCGATCATCACGCGCACCGACGGCAACATCCACGCCGACGACACGCACGTGTGGTTCACCGGCTTCGGCGATCACAAGGCGCTGCTGCAGCCGGACGGCAACTACTACCAGACCGGCCAGCAGAACACCTACTTCTCGTTCCGCGATCCGTTCGTGTTCACCGACCCCGCGCATCCGGGCAAGACCTACATGGTGTTCGAAGGCAACACCGGCGGCCAGCGCGGCGCACGCACCTGCAACGAGGCCGATCTCGGCTATGCGCCGAACGATCCGAACCGGGAAGATCTCAACGCGGTGATGAATTCGGGCGCAGTGTATCAAAAGGCCAACGTCGGCCTCGCGGTCGCGACGAACCCGCAACTGACCGAGTGGAAGTTCCTGCCGCCGATCCTGTCGGCGAACTGCGTCGACGACCAGACCGAGCGCCCGCAGATCTACCTGAAGGACGGCAAGTACTACCTGTTCACGATCAGCCACCGCACGACGATGGCGGCCGGCGTCGACGGCCCGGACGGCGTGTACGGCTTCGTCGGCAACGGCATCCGCAGCGACTTCCTGCCGCTGAACGGCGGCAGCGGCCTCGTGCTCGGCAACCCGACCGACTTCTCCGCACCGGCCGGCGCACCGTATGCGCAGGACCCGAACCAGAACCCGCGCGAATTCCAGTCGTATTCGCACTACGTGATGCCGGGCGGGCTCGTCGAGTCGTTCATCGATGCGATCGGCCCGCGCCGCGGCGGCACGCTCGCGCCGACGGTGAAGGTGAACATCAACGGCACGTCGACGGCGGTCGACCGCACGTATGGACGCGGCGGCCTCGGCGGCTACGGCGACATCCCGGCGAACCTGCCGGCGACGGGGGCCGGCCACAACGACGGCAACGGTCAGGGGCAGTAACCAACAGTAACGATCGTCGGTAAAGGCACGAGGTTCAGGAGGCGCGTATCGCGCGTGTCGCGTGTGCGCATCCTCTTTTTCTTCCGACTTTTTTGACCATTGCGCAGGTCGTCGTTGCACGCGGCCTGCGCCATCCTTTCCCGCTTCGCCCGACGAAGCACCTCTGGCACCGCATGAAATCGACGTCTTTCCGCTTTTCCGTCCGCATCATCCGGCTGCTGCTCGTTTGCATGGCCTGCACGCAGGCCGCCGCCGCTCCCTGCCATATGCAGGCCGATAACGGCGATAACGGCACGCCGCAATGGCGGCCCGCCCTCCACTACACGCCGCAGCGCAACTGGATGAACGACCCGAACGGGCTCGTCTACGCGAACGGCCGCTATCACCTGTTCTATCAGTACAACCCGCTCGGCAACGACTGGGGCAACATGTCGTGGGGCCACGCGACCAGCACCGATCTCGTCCACTGGCGCGAGCAGCCGGTCGCGATGCGCGCGAACGCCACCGAGGAAATCTTCTCCGGCTCGATCGTCGCCGATACCCTGAACACGTCCGGTCTCGGCACACCGGGCCACACGCCGCTCGTCGCGCTCTATACGAGCGTCTACAAGGCCGGCTCGGGTCATGCACCCGGCATACAGGCCCAGTCGCTCGCGTACAGCCTCGATCAGGGCACGACCTGGCAGCCGTATGCGCACAACCCGGTGCTGACGCTCGATCCGGAATCGAAGGAATTTCGGGACCCGAAAGTGTCGTGGTATGCGCCGGGCGGCTACTGGTTGATGACGACGGTCGTCGCCGATGCGCATGTCGTGAAGCTCTATCGCTCCGACGACCTGGTCCACTGGTCGTTCCTCAGCGACTTCACGCTGCCGGACGTGCCGCATGCGGGCGCGCTGTGGGAAATGCCCGATCTCGTCCCGCTGCCGCTCGACGGCGATCCCCGCCGCATCAAGTGGGTGATGATCGTCAACGTGAATCCGTGGTCGATCGCCGGCGGTTCCGGCGCGATGTATTTCGTCGGCAACTTCGACGGCCGCACGTTCGTGCCGGATCGCGTCGCACCGGCCGGCTCGGATCCCGCGCAATTCCGCTGGGTCGATCACGGCGCCGATTTTTATGCGGCCGGCACGTTCTCCGGCGCACCCGGCGCGCGGCCGGTCGCGATCGCATGGATGAGCAACTGGGATTACGCGGCAAAGGTGCCGACCACCCCATGGCGCGGCGCGACCACGCTGCCGCGCGAACTGTCGCTGAAGACGATCGACGGCGAGCCGAGCCTCGTCGTCGCGCCGGCCGCCGCCTTCGACGCATGGGCCGACGGCCGGCCCGCCGTGCATGAAGGTGACGTCACGGTCGACTCCGCTACCCGGGTGCTGTCGGCCGCCACGCGCGGCGTCGTCCAGCGCATCACGGTGACGCTCTCGCCGCAGCGTGCCGCGCGCGCGGGCCTGATCGTCCGGCGTTCGGCCGACGGCTCGATCGGCACCCGGATCGTGTACGACACGGCGAAGCGGACGCTGACGCTCGACCGCTCGCAATCCGGCGAAGCGAATTTCGCCGGCACGTTCAGCCGCGAGCACATCGTCGACCTGCCGCTCGAACACGGGCAACTGCGGCTGGAAATCGTCGTCGATCGCGGGTCGGTCGAAGTATTCGCGAACGGCGGCCGCGTGACGCTGACGGACCTGATCTTTCCGCCGCTCGAGGCGGATCGCGTGGCCGTGTTCGCCGAGCGGGGCCGCGCGACGTTCGCGGGGTTGACGGTGACGCAACTGGAAACCGGCGATGCCACGCGTGGCGCCTGTGCGTCCCGATAGGCGCATGTGACGGGGGCCGCTCGCCCGGCATCGTATTGGCCGGTTGCGGTCCCCGCCCGCCTCGCCCTTCAGAGCAACCCCATCCCGCCCGACGCGATGATTTCCGCGCCGACGATGAACGCGGATTCCGGCGCGCTCAGGTGCAGCACCGTCGACGCGATTTCATCGGGCGTGCCGAACCGGCCGACCGGCACGAGGCCCTTGATCTTCTCGGCGGTCTCGTCGAGCGTCGCCGCATCGAGCCCGAGCTTGCCGTACAGCGGCGTCTGCACGGGCCCGGGGCTGACCACGTTCACGCGCACGCCGTGCGGCAGCAGTTCCGTCGACAGCGTCTTCGCGAACGAATTGACGGCCGCCTTGCTCGCCGCGTACACCGACGAGCCCGGCATCCCGATATGCGCGTTGATCGAGCCGTTGATCACGATCGATGCGCCGCGGTTCAGCAGCGGCACCAGCGACTGGATCTGGAAATACGCGCCCTTCACATTGGTGTTGAAGACGAGATCCCACATCGCTTCGTCGCTGTCGGCGAACGGCGCGAGTTTCGCGACGCCCGCGTTGACGAATACGGCGTCGAGCCGCACGCCGGCGGTGGCGATCGCGTCGGCCAGCGCGCGGGCCGACGCGACGCTGCCGGCTTCGTTGCGAATCGCCAGCGCGCCTTCGCCGAGCGTTTGACGGGCGGCTTCCAGCGTCTCGGCGTCGCGCCCGGTGATGATGACCCGCGCGCCTTCGGCCGCGAATGCCCTGGCGGCCGCCAGGCCGATGCCGCTGTTGCCGCCCGTGACGAGGACCGTCTTTCCTTCGAAGCGTTGCATGATGTTCTCCTGTGAACCGGTGAGTTGACCGTGAACACAGGATGCGCGCGGCGCGCGGCCTTGCCGTACGACCGGCGCGACGAACATGTTCGAAAACGTCGAACATGTTCGGGCGCACGCGTTCAGACGACCACGTCGATCCCGTCGAGCAGCCGCTGTGCGAGTCTCGGCTCGCGCAGTTGCTCCAGCCACCATTGCAGCGCGCGACCATCGCGGTCGCCGTGCCACGCGACGTACAGCAGATTCGGCTCGCGCGGATCGGCCGTCTGCTTCTCGACCAGTTCGCCGCGTGCGAGCAACGACGCGACGCGCCGGCGCGGCACCCAACCGACGCCGAGCGCGTCGCGCTGCGCGAGGATCTTCGCGCGCATCGACGGCACCGCGAGCACCGCCTGCCCGCCGAGCAGGCCATAGGCTCGGCCGGCCGCGCGCCGCGACGAATCGGCGACGACGACCGCACGGTGCGCACCGATCGCGTCGCGCGTCAGCACCCCACTCGCGGACGCCAGCGGGTGGCGCGGCGACACCGCGAACACCCACGCCATCGCACCGAGTTCGAACCACTTGAGGCCCGGAATCGCCGGCGGCTCGTTGGTCGCACCGACGACCAGATCCGCGCGGCCGTCGCGCAACGCTTCCCAGGTCCCGCCGAGCACCTCGTGCGTGAAGCGCAGCGACACGCCGGAATCGAGCGCATCGAATGCGCGGACGACCGGCAGGAGCGTATCGAACTCCAGCACTTCGTCGGTGACGATCCACAGCCGGTCCTCCCAGCCGCTCGCGACCTGCCGCACGCGCTGCGTCAGCCGGGCGACGTCGAGCGCCAGCCGCGCCGCCTCGTCGGCCAGCAATTGCCCGGCCGGCGTGAGCTGCAGCCGGTAGCCGCGCCGGTCGAACAGCAGCGCGTCGAACCGCGTTTCGAGCTGGCGCGCCGCGTGCGACACCGTCGACGGCGCCTTGCCGAGCCGCGCGGCGGCACGCGACAGGCTGCCGGTGGCGCGGATCGCGTCGAGCAGCGCCAGTTCGTCTTCGGACAGCATGAGGTCGCTCCGGAATGAGGTTGTCGTGGATCGTACGGCAGCGGCAGGCGGCGGTCCAATCGGACGACAGGCCGGCGGCCGGGACCGCCGGTTCCCATCACGGGAATGCGCCGCCCGGCCGCCCTCGCGCGAAGCGCCCGCCCCCTCGAACTGCGGCTGACACGTGCCACTTCCGGTATGCTGATTCACGCGAAATAACTCGAATCGAGGTAACCACTGCAATGGACATCGCGATCCGCATCGAAGGCCGTCACGACCTGACGGGGCAAATCTTCCGGCAACTGCGCACCGCGATCGTCGACGGGCGTCTCGAAGGCGGCGCGCGGCTGCCGTCGACGCGCGACCTCGCGAAACAGCTCGGCGTGTCGCGCAAGACGACGCTCGACGCTTTCGAGCGCCTCGTCGCCGAGGGCTACCTGAATACACGCGCCGGCGACGGCACGTTCGTCGCCGACGGCCTGGCGCGCGTGCCGCACGCGGCGACGATGTCGGCGCCGTCGATCGTCGACGAGATGCCGCGCATCGACGCGGTCGATGCGCGTGCGCTGTGGAACGACCTGCCCGACGCACTCGCGATGCCCGCGCCGCAGGACTCGCCCGCCTTCGACTTTCGCGGCGGCGTGACCGACAAGACGCTGTTCCCGTTCGACGCGTGGCGGCGCTGCCTGCATCACGCGCTGCGCCAGCAGGCGCGCGGCCCCGGCCAGTACCACGACCCGACCGGCGATCCGCAGTTGCGCGGCGCGATCGCGCGCTACGTCGGATTCAGCCGTGCGGTCGCATGCAGCTGGGACGACGTGCTCGTCACGCAAGGCGCGCAACAGGCGCTCGACCTGCTCGCGCGCGTCGTCGTGCGGCCGGGCGACGTCGTCGCGGTCGAGGATCCCGGCTATCCGCCCGCGCGCGCCGCGTTCGCATCGCTCGGCGCGACGGTGATCGGCGTGCCGGTCGATGCGCACGGCCTCGTCACGGAGCGGCTGCCGGACGACGCACGGCTCGTCTACGTGACGCCGTCGCACCAGTTCCCGCTCGGCATGCCGATGACGCTCGAGCGCCGTGTCGCGCTGCTCGAATGGGCGCAGCGCCGCCGCGCGGTGATCATCGAGGACGACTACGACGGCGAATTCCGCTTCGAGGGCCGACCGGTCGAATCGCTGAAGAGTCTCGACCGGACGGGCCTCGTCGCGTACGTCGGCACGTTCTCGAAGACGATCTTTCCCGAGCTGCGGATCGGCTACGCGATTCCGCCGCGCGCGCTGCGCGGCGCGCTGGTCAAGGCGAAGCAGATCGTCGACTGGCACACCTGCACGCTGACGCAGGCGGCGCTCGCGCGCTTCATGCACGAAGGCGATTTCGCGCGGCACCTGAAACGCGTGCAGAAGCACTACGACGCGCGTCGCAAGATGCTGATCGCGCACCTGCGCGGCGAACTCGCGCCGTGGTTCGACGCGATCGTGCCGACCGCCGGCATCCATCTCGCCGCGCACCTGAAGCCGGGGCTCAACGAAGCGGCGCTGGTCCGCGCGGCGCGGGCGCAGGACATTGGCCTGTACGGAATCTCGGCGTTCCACGTGGGCGTGCCGGTGCGCCCGGGGCTGCTGTTCGGCTATGGCGGGATCGACGCGCTGCGCATCGACACGGCGCTCGCGAAGCTGGCCGGCCTGCTGGAGGCCGGTATCGCGGGCGGGTCGCAACTGGTTACCTGAATTTCCACGGAATTGGTTATTCAAGCAGGCCAGTACGCGTCTTAAAGTGGGTCCTGTCGCGCCACCCCGGCGCTACCCAACCGAAAAGGACCTGCCATGCAACCGCGCCTGAACTTCTATGCCGCCAGCCCGAATGCCATCAAGGTGATGCGCAACGCCGAGGAATTCCTCGCGAAGAGCTCGATCGAGAAGCCGCTCGCCGAACTCGTCCGCCTGCGCGCGTCGCAGATCAACGGCTGTGCGTTCTGCGTCGACATGCACACGACCGACGCGCGCAAGGGCGGCGAAACCGATCGCCGTCTCGCGACCGTCGTCACGTGGCGCGAAACGCCGTTCTTCACCGAGCGCGAACGCGCGGCCCTGGAATGGACCGAGGCGCTGACGCTGGTGGCCGGCAACCATGTGCCCGACGCCGTCTGGGAAGCCGTGAAGCCGCACTTCACCGACGAGGAGCTGTTCGATCTGTCGATGCTGATCGCGACGATCAACTCGTGGAACCGCTTCGCGATCGCGTTCCGCAAGATGCCCGAGTAAGGCGGCGACGATGATCCGTTCCCCGCTCCATCGCGCCGCGCTGTCCGCCGGGCTCGTGCTCGCCGCGGCACTGCCGGCCGCCGCCCACGCGCACGACGCCGGCGACAGCGTGCACGCGCTCATGCAGCAGGCCGTGCCCGAAGCGCCGGCCAAGCGCGTCGTCGTCGCGACGGTCGACTATGCGCCCGGCCAGGCATCCGAAGCGCACCGGCATCTCGGCTCGGTGTTCGCCGTCGTGTCGAAAGGCGAAGTGCTGTCGCAGGTGAACGGCGGCCCGCTGCGCCGCTATCGCGCCGGCGAAGGCTGGTACGAGCCGCCGGGCTCGCGCCATCAGGTGTCGCGCAACGCGAGCGCGACCGAGCCCGCGCAACTCGTCGTGTTCGGGTTGACGGGCGAGCATCAGCCGCTGAAGTCGCCGATCGATCAGTGACGTTGTGCCGGGGCGCGTGCCGCGTGCGGCCCACGCCCGCGTTTCCCGACCGGTTTTCCCGCCGGTTCCGGGCGGTTTCCCAGCCGCGCTTTGCCGTAGCCCGTCCGCCGTTTCCCATTTAGCTGCTCCCTACACGCCGCCGCCGGCGCATTGCCCGCCGCCACGTCACGTCCGTGCCCGTCCGCGCCGCCATTCGACGCGCGTCCGGGCGCGATCGACGCCGGCGAAAACCCTTCCTTGAAATTAACTAACGCATCAATTAGCGTCGTCTGCATGAACGCGAAATCCACCGTCGCCAGGCCGCGCGGGCGCCGCCCGTCGGTGGACGATTTCGACCTGCGCGACCACATGCTCGACGTCGCGATGCAGTTGTTCGCCGAGCGCGGCATCGCCGCGACAACGGTCGCGCAGATCGCCGCCGCCGCCGGCGTCACGTCCGCGATGGTCCACTACTACTTCACGAACCGCGAGCAACTGCTCGACGCGATCGTCGAGGAACGGCTCGCGCAGGTCATCGCGTTCGTGTGGCGTCCGAGCGAGCCGCAGATCGAAAACGATCCGTTCGCGCTCGTCGCCGAACTCGTCGACCGCTTCTTCGACGTCACGCACCGCATGCCGTGGCTGCCGTCGATCTGGCTGCGCGAGATCATCCACGAAGGCGGGCTGCTGCGCGAGCGGATGCTCCGCCGCATTCCGCTCGAGCCTATCGGGCGTTTCGCCGAACGCATCCGCGGCGCGCAGCAGGCCGGCACGCTGAACCCCGCGCTCGAACCCGCGTTCCTGTTTCATTCGATCATCGCGCTCGTGATGCTGCCGCTCGCGACCGCGAAACTGTGGCAAAGCGCGCGCGGCCTGCCGCCGATCGATCGGGACGTGCTGCACCGGCACGTCCGTGCGCTGCTCGGTTCCGGCATGCAGCCGCCGGCCGCCGCGCCGCGTGCGCGGACGCGTTCGCCGCGGAGCCCGTCGTGAACGCGGCCCGCGCGCTGCCGCTCGCGCTGGCCGCGATCGCGCTGCTCGCCGGTTGCGGACGGTCCACGGACAACGGCCCGACCTACCAGGGCTATGTCGAGGGCGAATTCGTGTACCTGTCGTCGTCGCAATCGGGCACGCTGACGCAGTTGTCGGTCGCACGCGGCCAGGCCGTCGCGGCCGGCGCGCCGGCGTTCTCGCTCGAAGCCGCGAACGAAACGGCCGCGCTGTCGCAGGCGCAACATCAACTCGCCGCGGCGCGTGCGCAGCTTGCCGACCTGCAGACCGGCAAGCGCCCGCCGGAAGTCGCCGTCACGCAGGCGCAGCTCGTCCAGGCCACCGCGCAGGCCGCGCGGGCCGCCGCGCAGCTCGCGCGCGACGAGCGCCAGTACGCGGCCGGCGGCCTGTCGCAGCAGCAGCTCGACGATGCGCGCACGTCGGCTCGGACCACCGCCGCGCAGATGCGCGAACTGCACCATCAGGTCGACGTCGCCCGGCTGCCGGGCCGCGCCCAACAGGTCGCCGCGCAGGCCGCACAGGTCGACGCCGCGCAGGCGGCCGTGGCCGAAGCGCAATGGAAACTCGACCAGAAACGCATCGCCGCGCCGGCCGCCGGACGCGTGTACGACACGCTGTACCGCGTCGGCGAATGGGTGCAGGCCGGCAACCCGGTCGTGCAGATGCTGCCGCCGCAAAACCTGAAGGTCCGCTTCTTCGTGCCGGAAGCCGCCATCGCATCGCTCGCACCGGGCCGCGCGGTCGCGATCCATTGCGACGGCTGCGCGGCCGACGTGCCCGCGCACATCACCTATGTCTCGAGCGAAGCCGAATACACGCCGCCCGTGATCTACAGCAACGAGAGCCGGACCAAGCTCGTGTTCATGATCGAGGCGCGCCCCGCTGCCGCCGACGCGCCGAAGCTGCATCCGGGCCAGCCCGTCGCCGTGAGGGCGCCATGAACACGCCGGCCGCGCCTTACGCGATCGACGTCGATCGCCTGAACAAACGGTTCGGCGACAAGCACGTCGTGAAGGACGTGTCGCTGCGCGTCGCGCGCGGCGAGATCTTCGGCTTTCTCGGCCCGAACGGCAGCGGCAAGACGACGTCGATCCGGATGATGTGCGGACTGCTCACGCCCGACTCGGGCAGCGGCACCTGTCTCGGCTACGACATCGTGCGCGACAGCGCGCAGATCAAGCGGCGCGTCGGCTACATGACGCAGCGCTTCTCGTACTGGGAAGACCTGTCGATCCGCGAAAACCTCGATTTCGTCGCGCGCGTGTACGGGATGCGCGACCGCAAGGCGGCCGTCGCGCGGGCGCTCGACGGGCTCGGCCTCGCGAGCCGCGCGGACCAGCTCACGGGCGCGCTGTCGGGCGGCTGGAAGCAGCGCCTCGCGCTGGCCGCGTGCATGCTGCACGAGCCCGAACTGCTGCTGCTCGACGAGCCGACCGCCGGCGTCGATCCGGCCGCGCGCCGCGATTTCTGGGAAGAGTTGCACAGGCTGGCCGCGCAAGGGATCTCGGTGCTCGTCAGCACGCACTACATGGACGAAGCCGAACGCTGCCACAAGCTCGCTTACATCGCGTACGGCGAACTGCTTGCGCAGGGCACGTCGGCGGAGATCGTCGCGTCGCAGCACCTGTCGACGCGTACGATCACCGGCGAGCACCTGACCGAACTGTCCGAACGGTTGCGCACGATGCCGGGCGTCGACCAGACGGTCGTGTTCGGCTCGGCGCTGCACGTGAGCGGCCGCGACCGCACGCTGCTCGACGCGACACTTGAACAGGTTGCCCGCGACACGTCGCTGCGGGTCGCACCGATCGACACCGGGCTCGAGGATGTCTTCATCTTCATGATGGGCGCCTCGTCCGGGCCGCCCGGCGGGGTGTCGCCGTGAACGCGCGAGCGGGCCTGCGCGATGCGTTCTCGGTCGCGCGCTGGTGGAGCATCTTACTGAAGGAATTCCTGCAGTTGCGCCGCGACCGCGTGACGTTCGCGATGATCGTCGGCGTGCCGATCATCCAGCTCGCGCTGTTCGGCTTCGCGATCAACACCGATCCGAAACACCTGCCGACCGCGGTGATCGTTGCCGATACGAGTCCGTTCGCGCGCAGCTTCATCGCCGCGATGCGCAATTCCGCGTACTTCGACGTCGTCGCGGCGCTGCCCGACGAAGCAGCCGGCCGTCATGCGCTCGCCCGCGGCGACGTGCAGTTCGTGCTGAGCGTGCCGGCCGATTTCTCGCGGCGGCTGCTGCGCGGCGAGCGGCCGTCGCTGCTCGTCGAGGCCGATGCGACCGATCCCGTCGCGACCGCCTCGGCGATCGGCGCGCTGCCGGGCCTCGTGCAGCCCGTCGCGAACAAGGACCTGACCGGCCCGCTCGCGCACCTGAACGGCCGCCCGGCCGCGTTCGACGTCGTGCTGCACCGGCTGTACAACCCGGAAGGGATCACGCAGTACAACGTCGTGCCGGGCCTGATGGGCGTGATCCTGACGATGACGATGGTGATGATGACGGGCCTCGCGATCACGCGCGAACGCGAGCGCGGCACGATGGAGAACCTGCTCGCGACGCCCGTGCGGCCGCTCGAGGTGATGACGGGCAAGATCGTCCCGTACGTGCTGATCGGGCTGATCCAGGTGTCGATCATCGTCGCCGCGGCGCGATTCGTGTTCGACGTGCCGTTCGTCGGCGGCGTGTTCGCGATCTATCTGTCCGCGCTGCTGTTCATCGCCGCGAACCTGACGGTCGGCATCACGCTGTCGTCGCTCGCGCAGAACCAGTTGCAGGCGATGCAGCTCGCGGTGTTCTACTTCCTGCCGAACATCCTGCTGTCGGGCTTCATGTTCCCGTTCGCCGGGATGCCGAAGTGGGCGCAGTTCGTCGGCAACCTGCTGCCGCTCACCTACTTCAACCGCCTCGTGCGCGGCATTCTGCTGAAAGGCAACGGCTGGGCCGACCTGTGGCCATCCGTATGGCCGGTCGCGCTGTTCACCGTGGTCGTGATGGGCATCGCGTTGCGCTTCTACCGGCGCACGCTCGATTAGGGAACCTCACGATGAAGCCGGTTTCGCGTCGCGCGCCCCTCGCCCTGCGCGGTTGTGCATGGGCCGCCGCTGCGCTGCTCGTCGCCGGATGCGCGGTCGGGCCGGATTTCCGCGCGCCGGACCCGCCGGCCACGCCACGCTACACGCGCGACGAGCCGCCCGCGACGACCGCCGCCGCCAACGGCCCGACCGGCGACGCACAAACCTTCGCAAGCGCCGCGCACACGCTGCCACACTGGTGGACGCAGTTCGATTCCGAACCGCTGAACCGGCTCGTCGACACCGCATGGCAAAACAGCCCGACGCTCGCCGAAGCCCGCGCGCGGCTCGACGAAGCGCGGCAGAACCATGCGGCCGAAGCCGGCGCGACGCTGCTGCCGCGTGTCGACGCGAACCTGTCCGCCACGCGCGAAAAGGTCGACGTCGCCGCATTCGGGCTGCCGGCCAACGTGCCGAATCCGGGGCCGTTCACGCTGTATGACGCGTCGGTGAGCGTGTCGTACGTGCTCGACGTGTTCGGCGGCAACCGGCGCGCGCTCGAAGCACTGCGCGCGCAGGTCGACTTCCAGGCATACACGCTCGACGCCGCGCGGCTGACGCTGGCGGGCAACGTCGTCGCCACCGCGATCCTGCGCGCGTCGCTCGCGCAGCAGGTCGCCCTCACGCGACAACTCGTCGACGCACAGACGCGGCAGTTGCGCATCGTCGAAGCACGCCTGGCGGCGGGCGGCGTGTCGCAGGCCGACGTGCACGCGCAACGCGCGCTGCTCGCGCAGACGCAGGCATCGCTGCCGCCGCTCGCGGCCCGCCTCGCGCAGGCCGGCCACCGGCTCGCGATCCTGCTCGGCGCGCCGCCGTCCGACGCCGTGCTGCCCGACCTCACGCTCGATGCGCTCGCGTTGCCGCGCACCCTGCCGGTCGCGCTGCCGTCGACGCTGGCACGCGAGCGGCCCGACATCCGCGCGGCGGAAGCGGTGTTGCACCAGGCGAGCGCGAACGTCGGCGTGGCCACCGCGAACCTGTATCCGCGCTTTTCGATTTCGGCGGGAATCGGCTCGGAGCGCACGCGCATCGCGGATATCGTCAGCGGGCTCAATGTATGGAATGTCGGCCTTGGCCTCACGCAGCCGCTCTTTCACGGCGGCGAGCTTCGTGCGAAGAAACGGGCGGCCGAAGCGGCGTACGACGCCGCCTTCGCGAGCTATCGGGAAACCGTGCTGCAGGCGCTTCAGCAAGTGGCCGACGCGATGCGCGCGGTCGAACACGACGCGGCCGAATTGCAGGCTCGAGACACCGCCGCGCGGGAAGCGGCGGCCAGCAACGCGATTGCCGGCGACCGTTACGCGGCAGGCGGGATCAGCGCGTTCGACCTGCTCGACGCGCAGCGGCAGGCGCTGCAGACGGCGCTCGACCGGACGCGCGCGCAGGCCGACCGGCTTGCCGACACGGCGGCGCTGTTTCAGGCGCTGGCGGGGAACTGGACGGACGATGCAGCGCAATGACCTGCTCGAGCGCGTCGCCGCCGCTGCATGACGAGCGCGACGCGACGTTCCTCTGCGACGGCCGTTCCATTGACGCACCCCTCGACGCGTTCCCGTATCGACCGGCGTGCGTCACCTGCTGCCGTCGGAAGCAGCATGTCGAGTGGTCGTAGACGATGGCCAGCCCGACAAACTTGAATCCTGGTTGCTTCAGCGCGCTTCAACTGATGCGGGTCATGCATCCGTCGATGCTAGGGCCTGTTCACGCTAATAACGGGCTTGCGCTGGCCCCCAGAAGGGCCGAGCGCAAGGATCGCGACGAAGCGAATACTCGACGTATTCGCGAGGAGCATGACGCGGCGATCGGCCCTTCTGGGGGCCAGCCCCACGAACGATTTTTTCCAAACAGGGGAACGTGCGTTGCCGGCCGCATTGCGGCGTCGCGCGTCGCTTGTTTGGCTCGGCCAAACGGCGCTCCTTGCTCCTTGCACTGCAGCCGGCAATGCACGTTCGCAAGCCCGTTATTAGCGTGAACAGGCCCTAGACCGTCGGAACGGTCCCGCCATCGATCACATATTCGGTGCCGCTGATCGATGCCGCGCGCGGCGATACGAGAAAGGTGATCAGGTCGGCCACTTCCTGAGGCTTGGCCGGGCGACCGAGTGGAATCCCGCCAAGCGCATCCATGATGATTTTCTTGCCGCCCTCGTAATCGGTCCCCGCTTGATCCGCCAGCCGCTCGGCTAGCCGAACGGCTGCCTCGGTCTCGACCCAGCCCGGCGAAACGCGCACGACGCGGACGCCTTTCGGCGTGACTTCCTTTGACAGGCTCTTGCTGTAAGTCGACAGCGCCGCCTTCGCCGCCGCGTAGGCGGTGGTTGCCTCGGGCAGCGGCAGTTCGTCCTGTATCGACGTGACGTGGATGATGACGCCGGCCCCCTGTGCGATCATCGACGGGAGCAAAGCCCGGTCGATGCGCACGGCCGCCATCAGGTTCAGATTGAGCGCGGCATCCCATTCATCGTCGCTCAGGACTGCGAATCCTCCGCCCGGCGCGCTTGATCCCCCCAGAACATTGACGATCACGTCGATGCCGCCGAGGCGATCGAGCACTGCCTTCGACAGAACCTGGCATCCAGCCGCCGTCGTCAGATCGGCGGCGATCCAGGTGACGCCTTCAGCCGCTGTATCGGGAACCGAGCGTGCCGCGGCGACGACCGTTACGCCGGCATTTCGCAAGGATTCGACGACAGCCGCGCCAACCCCTTTGGTGCCGCCGGTGACAAGGGCTCTGCGCCCGGCAAGTTCAAGATTGAAGGTCATTGCGTGATTTCCGGAGAGAGGAACTTGATGCACCCGACTTGACGGTGCTTGACGAGGCACCGGATCGCCCGGTGCAATCGGACTCGATAAGCCAGAATGATGAAGCCAGGCGCCCGAAACAGGAAGAACGCACGAAAAAGTAAGGTACGTACTTAACGGTAAGGATGAAAATTGGAAAAGAAATGGACCCCGACCTCGGCGGCCGAGGGTGTCGACCAGGCGCTCAAGATGCTCGATGGAAAATGGAAGCTGGTGATCCTGTTCCATCTGTTCGGCGGCAACCTGCTGCGATTCTCGGAACTCGAACGAGCGATCCCCGCCATCACGCAGAAGATGCTGGCTCAGCAGCTTCGCCAGATGGAAGCAGACGGGGTGGTTCGCCGGATCGTTCACCCTCAGGTACCGCCGAAGGTCGAATACGGCCTGACCGATTGGGGGCAGGCGCTCTGCCCGGCGCTCGATGCGCTGCTGAAATGGGCCGCGCTACGCCCGCAACCCGGCGATAACGATGCCTGATTCAAACGTCACGGGCGCAACCCGAATCGCAAGATGCGTGCGGGAGTGCGCCCATGCGCTGCGCATAAAAAAACCGGCCCGAAGGCCGGTTTTTCATACCGCATGCCGTGAGCGGCGCTCGCGCGCCGCGCGACATCAGAAGCGGTGGATCATGCCGACGCCGGCGCCGATCTGGTTCTGCTTCGAACCTGCGCCCACGCCGTCGCCGATCGACGTCGTCGCATTAACGATGCCGCCGGTAAGGCCGCTGATCGTGTTGCCGCTAGCGTGCTGGTACGCTTCAACCGCGTACAGACCCGTGCGCTTCGACAGGCTGTAGTACTGCGACAGCGTGACCTGGTGGTACTTGGCCGAGCTCGAAACACCGTTCGACTGCGTTGCCGCCGTGTACGAGTAGCCTGCCGCGAAGTCCCACTGCGGCGATGCCTTCCAGTGCAGCACGGCGCCTGCCGTGTTGAAGATCGCCGTGTTGCGGAATGCCGAGCCCACGCCCGGGATGTACTGGACGTTCGAGTACGACACCGAGATGTCCCACGCCGGCGTGAACTGGTAACCGGCCGTCACGGCGAGACGCTGTTGCGACTGTGCCGTCTTGTAACCGCCGTTGATCGACGAGACTGCCGGCTGGTTGCCGTCGCCCGTTGCCGTCAGACCGTTCTCGACCGTCGAGTTCGCGCCCCACACGCCGCCGCCGAGCGTCGCATTGTTGACCTTCTGGTAGCCGACCGCGATGCCTGCCGGGCCGTTCAGGTACTGGATCGCCGCGCTCCACGTCGAGCCGCGGTTCGTCGCGCCTGCGACGCCGCCGAACGAGTACGAACCGCCGACCGTGAAGCCGTAGAACTTCGGCGACATGTAGACGAGCGAGTTGTTCGCGCGGTAGCTGGTATCCAGCGAATCGATATCGCCCGGGTGCGCGCCGTAGTAACCGGTCAGCCAGGTCGTCGGGCTGTACGGCGACAGCAGCGTGTAGTACGCGGTGTACTGGCGGCCGGCCGTCAGCGTACCGTACGCGGTGTTGGTCAGGCCAACCCATGCCTGACGCGTGAAGATGCCGTTGGTCCACTGCGACGAGCCGTTAGCCGTGTTGACGCCGGCTTCCAACTGGAAAATCGCCTTCGTGCCGCCGCCGAGATCTTCGCTGCCCTTCAGGCCGAAGCGGCTGCCTGCCCACACGCCGGTGGACATCTGCACCTTCGAGTGACCACCCGAGATCGCGCTGGTGCCCGACGAGTTGTTCTGCCAAGCGATACCGTTGTCGACGATACCGTACAGGGTCACGCTGCTCTGGGCGTGGGCGGCGGTAGCGGCTGCGAGACCCACTGCCGTCATGGCGAAAGCGACGCGCTTTTTCATTGATTCTCCGTCCTCAAAGAATGTTTCTTTTCTGGTGTGGTTTTATGACCGACACATGTGCGAGTACATGCCGACGCGATTCTGACGGATTACCAATTGTTTCCCAACATGTGCAGTCGGTCATCGTATGATCGACGCAACGCGGCGGTTCACCAAACGGTTACATGACAGCCCGAAACGCTTGTGCGGCGGGCGTTTCCGGCATTTGCCGGTGAAAACCCTAGCTTTACATTTTTACGGGTGCAACGCGACCGACCGATGTCGTCAGACGCCTTCGGCGACAAAACATCTTACAAATGCGCGATCGAAGCTGACGCCGCGATTCACGCCGCCGCGCAGGATCGCCGACGTTCGTGACACCCACATTTCGAGACACGAAATCATGAAAACGTTTTAGTCGGCGTGTCGGAGACCGGACGGGTACGGCCCGACGAACGCGGGCCGGGAGGCGATACCGGCGCCTGTCGCGCCGGCGATCTTCAGTGCTGCGTTGCGGGGCGCGCGAGCCGCGCGCTCACGGCATCGGCGAGCGCGGTCAGGCGCGCGCGGATCGCCGTGTTCGAACCGACCAGCGCGAGCGACGCCGCCATGATCCGGTAGATGCGCTTTCTCGGCACCTTGGCCGGCTGCGCCGGGTCGAGCCACGCAGCGTGGCCGGCCAGCAGCTCGAGCGTTTCGAGGCCGATCATGATCGGCCACAGGCAGGCGAGCCGCAGCCGCACGAAACGGCGCGGGATCGCGAGCGTATACAGGCAGGCGTCGCGATACTGGTCGAGCGCGACGCGCAGCAGGTCGACCAGCACGCCGCGCGCGCGCGCCGAAGCCTCGGGCTGCATCAGGTCGGCCACGACGAGCCCGTGCGCGCCCAGCACGTCGTCGGGCAGGTAGCAGCGGCCGATGCGCAGGTCCTTCGCGCAGTCGCGCAGGATGTTGGTCATCTGCAGCGCCTTGCCGAAACGGATGCCCTTCTCCCGCATGTCCGGCAGATCCCAGCCGCGCGCGGCGCGCGTGTGCGCGCCCGTCATGTCGGTCCAGAACTCGCCGACGCAGCCCGCGACGAGGTACGTGTAGCGGTCGAGCATGTCGCGCGTCGGCAGCGATGCGACCTGCCCCGACTGCTCGTCCGGAAACGTGCGCAGGTCGAATTCCATCCCCGCGGTGAGCGTCGCGACGACCTTGCGGATCGACGCGCGATCGGCCTCCGGCTGCGCGCGCAGCAGCGCGAGCATCGGCTCCATCGAGCCGAGCAGCAGGTGTTCGTGCGAATCGGTCTGCATCCGCGTCACGTCCTCGAGCGAACGCGACAGCGCCGCGCCGTCGCCGAGCCGCTCGACGTCGTCGCGCAGGTCGGTCAGCAGCGCCGCCCGCCGGTCGGGCGCGACGAGCGCCGTGTCGGCGATCGTGTCGGCCGCGCGCGCAAGCAAATACGCGAGGCCGACCGGGTCGCGCATGCCGTCGGGCAGCACGCGCAGCGTCAGGTAGAAGGAGCGGGAAACGTTCTTCAGCAGTTCGCCGAGCAGATAGGCGGGATCGGTATGGGTCGTCATGGGTCGGGAAAAATCGGCCGGCGCGGGCCCCGGACGCACACGGGCGCCGGACGCCCGCGCCGGCCCGCGAGTCGCCGCATCGTCGCGCCCGGCAGGCGTCGGCCCCGGTGCGGCGATGCAAAATTCCCGCAAGTTTAGTGCATCCGGCGCGCGGGTTCGCTGCGACGGCCGGAATGCTTGCGCGAACAAGCCTGTCATCAACCGCCCTGGCGCATGCCTCGCCCCCAAAAAATCAACAGAAAGGTCGAAGTAATACATATGTAATTATTCGATGCGACGATCGCGCACCGTTCGATTCCGCGTAGCCCGGCGCCCTGCCGGCCCACCGGAGCGAGCGCCCTTTTCCGACTCCGTTTCGAAGGTTCATCGACATGCTCCTCAAGCGCCCGACCTCCCTGCGCTACGTCCCGTTCGCCTGTGCCGCCGCGTTCCTGCTCGCCGCGTGCGGCGGCGACGACGATCTGACGCGCGATCCCACCCAGCCGATTTCCGCGAAGGTCCAGGTGGTCGGCCATCGCGGCGCGAGCGCGCTGCGCCCCGAACACACGCTCGCGTCGTACCGCAAGGCGATCGAGGACGGCGCGGACGTGATCGAGCCCGACCTCGTGTCGACCCGCGACGGCGTGCTCGTCGCCCGCCACGAGAACGAGATATCGGGCACGACGAACGTGTCGGCGCTGCCGCAGTTCGCGAGCCGCAAGGCGACCAAGACGATCGACGGCGCGCAGTTGACCGGCTGGTTCACCGAGGATTTCACGCTCGCCGAGCTGAAGACGCTGCGGGCGCGCGAGCGCATTCCGCAGGTGCGCCCGGCCAACACCGCGTACAACGACCAGTTCGAGATTCCGACGTTCGACGAGATCGTCGCGCTCGCGAAGCAGATGTCCGCGCAGACCGGCCGCACGATCCACCTGTATCCGGAGACCAAGCATCCGACCTACTTCCAGTCGATCAACCTGCCGCTCGAGGACCGTCTCGTCGACGCGCTGCTGAAGGATTCGTACACGTCGCGCACGGCGACCGTCTACATCCAGTCGTTCGAAGTCGCGAACCTGAAGACGATCCGCAACCGGATCAAGTCGAGCCAGCCGAACTGGAAGCTCGTGCAGTTGATGGACGAAGCCGGCCAGCGCCCGTACGACTTCGTGAAGGCGAACGACACGCGCACCTACGGCGACCTGTCGACGCGCGACGGCATGCGCGAGATCACGACCTATGCGAACGGCGTCGGGCCGTACAAGACGTCGATCATCGCGGTCGCCGCGGACGGCACACTGCAGCAGCCGACGCCGTACGTGCGCTATGCGCACGAGGCCGGCCTCGTCGTGCATCCGTACACGTTCCGCCCGGAGAACAACTTCCTGCCCGCGTCGCTGAAGGACGGCGGCACGCCGGCCACGCGCAACACGGCCGGCTCGGTGCGCGAGATCCAGGCATACCTGCGCGCGGGCATCGACGGCTTCTTCACCGACGATCCGGCCGTCGGCCGCACGGCCGTCGATACGTTCAAGCGCTGATACGAAGCGCCGACCCGCATCGCGACCGGGCGCCGCGCACGCCGCGCCCGGTTGTGCCGCGTCGGTCAGATCACGTTGAAGTGGTGCGTGCCGTCCCGCTTCAACTGGTCGACCAGCCCGTATTCCCAGTCGAGATACGCCTGCATCGCCGCCGCCGCGTTGTCGGTGCCTTCGTACGGGCGCCGGTAGCGGTCGACGCGCGGCGACGCCAGATGCGTGTCGCCGCTTTCAAGCGGCAGTCCGGCGTCGATCCACGCGGCCGTGCCGCCGGTCAGCACCCGGATGTCGGCCGACGCCGGCAGCAGCGCGCGGGCGTCGTGCGCCGCGAACCGCGCCAGCAGGCTCGATCCGCACGTGAACACGTAGCGCTTCGCGGGCGGAATCGCCGCCAGCGCGTCGCGCAACTGCGCGCGCACGGCAAACCACGCGCCCGGGATATGACGCTTCACGTAGTTCGCGCTGGCCGTCACGTCGACGATCGCGAGCTCGCCGGGCGCGGCCTCCTTCAGCCAGCCGGCGAGCGTCGCGGGCGACACGTCGGTCGCGGGCGGCGTCGCCGGCACGTCGCGCGGCGGCTGGCCGCGCTCGGCGAATGCCGCGGCACCGGCCGGTTCGACGACGCGCACGTCCCAGCCCATCTGAGCGAGCCACGATGCGGTCATGTCCGCGCGCACGCCGTCGTCGTCGGCCAGCACGATCCGCGCGCCGCGCACGGCCGCGTGATGGTCGGTCTCCTGCACGAGCTGGCCGCCCGGCGTGCTCAGGAAGCCCGGCAGATGCCCGGCTTCGTATTCCTCCGGCGTACGCACGTCGAAGCGGTACAGCGTGCGGCCCGGCTCGTCGAGCGCGGCGACATCGGCCAGTGCGATGCGCGGCACGCCGGCGCGCTCGGCCACCGCGCGGGCGGCCCGACGCGCTTCGGCGCGCTGCGCCGCGTCGATCTCGTCCGGAAAGCGGCGCGCGGCGCCGCGCTCGAGCGTCTGGCCGGCCAGCGTCCAGCCGATCGTGCCGTTGCGCAGCGCGGCGACCGGATTCGGCAGCCCCGCGTTGACGAGCGACTGCGTGCCGACGATGCTGCGCGTGCGGCCCGCGCAGTTGACGATCACCTGCGTCCGCGGATCCGGCGCGAGCGCGCGCACGCGCAGCACGAGTTCCGCGCCCGGCACGCTGGTCGACGTCGGGATGTTCATCGTCTGGTACTCGTCGAAGCGGCGCGCGTCGACGATCACGACATCGGCTTTTGCGTCGATCAGCGCCTGCACCTCCTGCGCGGACAGCGACGGCGTATGGCGCTCGGCCTCGACCCATTCGCCGAACGACTTGCTCGGCACGTTCACGTCGATGAACAGTTCGCCGCCCGCGGCGACCCAGCCCGCGAGGCCGCCGTCGAGCAGCCGCACGTCGGTGTAGCCGAGCCGCGCGAGCGTCGCGGCCGCGCGCGGCGCGAGATCCTCGCCGCCCGCTTCGCCGAACACGACGACCGGCGTGTCGCGGCGCGGAATCCGCGTCCACGCGTCGAGTTCGAGCTTCGACAACGGAAAGTTGGCGGCCCACAGCGGATGGCCCTGTGCGTACGGATCTTCCTCGCGTACGTCGATCAGCGCGATCTCGTCGCGGGCCAGCAGGCGCGCGCGTACGTCCTGGTACGACGCGACGGGAAAGCGGGAAGTGGAATCGGCGGATTGCGTCACGATGTCTCGATGTTGAATACGTTGAAGTCGGTGAAGAAAGCGGAACGGCGCAAGCGTGGCCCTGCCGGCACGCACCCGCAACGGGCCGCGCGAGCGGGTTTTGCGTCAGGCATTCGAATAGCCTGACACGAACGGCTTCACGGTACCGTCGTCCAGATACACCGCGCGCTCGACCTTGCCGATGTTCGCGCCGTACACGTGGATGCTGATCGATACGCGGTCGGCGAACGCGTTGGTCACGCGATGCACGTCGCCGATGCGCGGCGACACGGCCTCGACCTCGCCCGGCTGCAGCCGCACGGCGTCGCCCGCGGGCACCGGCTTGCCGGCCGCGTCGAACCGGTACGGCTGCGAGAACTCGCCGCCGCGCAGCATTCCGATCAGCCCCCACACCGTGTGGTCGTGGATCGGCGTCGTCTGGCCGGGCCCCCACACGAAGCTGACGACCGAGAAGCGCTCGTCCGGGTCGAGATGCAGCAGGTATTGCCGGTAGCGCTCGGGGTCGGGCTGCGCGAATGCGTCGGGCAACCAGTCGTCGTGTTCGACGAGCGCGGCGAGCAGCGCGCCGCCCTCGTCGAGAATGCGCGCCTCGTTCGCGCCGGACGCGAGCAGCGCATCCAGCCCCTCGACGAACGGACGCAGCGGCGTCTGTTGCAACGAAAGCGTACTCATCGGCCGTCTCCTCGAATATGATGCCGAATATGATGGATCGTCATGATGCACCCGAAAGACCATGCAGAACAAACATGAAAATTAGCGATATCGACGCTTTTGCAGCGGTCGTCCGCTGCCAGACCCTGAGCCAGGCCGCGGCCGAGCTCGGGATGACGCAGCCCGCGATCACGCGGCGCGTCCAGAATCTCGAGGAAGCGCTCGGCGTGACGCTGCTCGACCGCAACACGAAGCCGCCGCGCCCGACCGACATCGGCCGGCAGGTGTTCGAGCAATGTCGTGCGATCCTGCGCGAGGTCGACGCGCTGCGCGAACTGACGGCCGGCCAGCAGCCGCTGGCCGGCGAATTCCGGATCGGGCTCACGCAAGGGCTCGGCGAGCTGATGCTGCCGGCGCTCATCGCGGATCTCGCCGCGCAGTGGCCCGCGCTCGCGACGCACGTCACGACCGCCTGGGGCGGCCTGCTCGTCGAACGCATCGCCCGCCGCGAACTCGATGCGGCGCTGGTCTTCCTCGCCCGCGAAATGGTGCTGCCGGCGCAGGTGGAGGGCGAACGGTTGCTGGCCACGCGGCTCGTCGCGGTCGGCCGCAAGGGCGACTGGCCGCGCCGCAGCTACCGGCTCGCCGATTGCCACGCGCGCGGCTGGGTGCTCAATCCGGACGGTTGCGGCTTTCGTGCGGGCCTGCGGCGTGCGCTCGATGCGCAGGGCCTGCCGATGCCGGTCACGCTCGATGCGTATGGCCGCGACCTGCAACTGCAGAGCGTGGCAAACGGCTTCGGCCTCGGATTGATGCCACTGCCGCTCGTCGAAGGCAGCCCGCTGCGCGATGCGCTCGACATCGTGCCGCTCGCCGATTTCAAGCCGCAGATCGACCTGTGGCTGCTGCGCCGGCACGATGCGGCCCGCTTCGACGCGCCGCTCGCGGCCGTCGCCGCGCATGCGCGCACGGCGTTCGCCCTGCCCGAGCAATCGCACGACAAGGCCGCATAACGTGGCCGCGGTGGCCGCGGTGGCCGCGTGGCGCCTGCGTCGCGTCGCGCCGTTGCCATGCGCGGCAACCCGGCCCGGCTTACGCATCATGTCGACCGCGTTCGCCCCCGTTGCGTGACGTTCCGTCCGCCTCCGCGTTCGTCTTCCCGCGCGTCGCCGCATCGAGCACCACCCGCCCCGCCGCCACCGCGATCGCATCGTCCTGCGGCGTATGCACGCGGCTGCACAGCACGTCGCGATAGTGGCGTTCGAGCGGATTGTCGCGGCTCAGCCCGTGATTGCCCGACAGCTTCAGCGCCTGCTCGACCGTCCGGATCGCCTGCTCGGTCACGGTGCGCTTGACGAGGCCGCTGGTCGTCACCGACGGCGCATTGCCCGCATCGGTGCGCGCGATGAGATCGTCGAGCAGCACGCGATTCGTGTGCAGCCAGCCTTCGATTTCGCCGACCGCCTCCTGCACGCGCGGCAACGTCGCGAGCGGCGCGCCGAGCCCGCTCGGGGCTCGCGTCGTCGCGAATTCGACCAGCCAGTCGCGCGACGCGCGCGCCACCGCGCCGTACAGGCTGCCGAGCAATGCGACCATCCATGCCTGCTGATCGGCCTGCGCGTCGGCATCCGCGTGCGTGGCAGCCGACACGGCCCATGCGTCCGGCACGCGCACGTCGACCGCGTGATCGGCCGGCAGCGGCACCGCGTCGAACACGACTTCATGGCTTCCGGATGCGCGCAGGCCGAGGTGATTCCAGCTTTCGATCACGCGGATGCGCTCGCCGTCGGTATCGCGGTCGCGCGGCACGAGAAACACGCCGACGCGCGGCGTCGGTTCGTCGGTGCGCGCCCACACGGCCAGCCAGCGCAGCGCCGGAATGCCTGTGCTGTAGAGCTTATGTCCCGACAGCCGCCAGCCGTCGCCATCGCCATCGCGGCGCGCGATGGTCGCCGGCAGCCCGCCGCGCGACGGCGAACCAAGCGCGGGCTCGACGCGCAGCGCATTGATCAGCGCGCCGTGCACGACCGCGCTGTCGAACACCGCGCGCCGCACCTGGGCCGGCCAGCGGTTGTCGGCGCGGCCGAGCGCACGATGCTGCAGATACGTCATCGTCAGCACCAGCGCGGTCGCCGGATCGGCCCGCGCGACGGCGGCGACAATCCGGCTCGCCTGCGCAAGCGTCGCGCCGGCGCCGCCATGCTCGCGCGGCACGACTTGCGCGATCAGCCCGGCACGATGCAGCCGTGCGAAGTTCTCGTGCGGAAAGCGGCCGTCGACGTCGTTGCGGGCTGCATCGGCGGCGAGTTCGGGGGCGAGGCGCTCGAGCAGCGCGGCGAGGCGTGCGTCGTTCGTCTCGTTGGCGGATTCAGCGGATTCAGCGACGCCGGCAGGCAGGAGGCGCAGCGCAGGCTGCTGTGACGGCGAGGAAGCGGCAAGGCTGGCGGACATCGAAACGGATTCCCTGGGTAGTTCAGACACGGCGGCAAACACGGCGCCGACGCGCGCCCGATCATTCACGAGCCCACAGCGTATGCGCAACGCATACGCCCCCAAACCATGCAAATCTGATATTCAAATCGGGATTGATTATTTCCATTCCGCATGATCCCGGCGTTAACCTGCGCTCCATTCCTGCCCGGCCGTGCGCCGGGACATCCCTGCACCGGAGACCCAGATGAGCGTCGAATTCATCGGCATGATCCAGAGCCAGAAGCAGTCGGAAATCCACTCGGCGTCCGGCCCCGTGGTCGATCCCGACTATGTGCGCGACTTTGCCCGCGCCCACGAAACGGCCGGCTTCGACCGGATCCTCGTGCCGCACCACTCGACCGGCCCGTCGGCGACGCTGACGATCGCGTTCGCGGCGGCCGCCACCGAGCGCATCCATTTCATGCTCGCGCATCGCCCGGGCTTCACCGCGCCGACGCTCGCCGCACGGCAGATCGCGACGCTCGACCAGTTCAGCCGCGGCCGGCTCGCCGTGCACTTCATCTCCGGCGGCTCGGACAGCGAACAGCAGCGCGACGGCGATTTCCTCGATCACGACGCGCGCTATGCGCGCACCGACGAATACCTCGGCATCCTGCGGCGGATCTGGACCGAAGCCCAGCCGTTCGATCACGACGGCGCGCATTACCGCTTCAAGCAGGGTTTTTCGGAGGTGAAGCCGTTCCAGCAGCCGCATGTGCCGATCTACTTCGGCGGCGCGTCGGAAGCGGCGCTCGCGGTGGCCGGCAAGCACGCGGACGTCTACGCGCTGTGGGGCGAATCGCTCGACCAGGTGCGCGACCTGACGACGCGCGTGCGCGCCGAAGCCGCCAAGCACGGCCGCCAGGTGCGCTTCTCCGTGTCGTTCCGCCCGATCCTCGCGGCGACCGAGGACGAAGCGTGGGCGCGTGCGCACCGCATCCTCGACGAAACGCGCCGGCTGCGCGAAGCGGCCGGACTCTGCGCCGGCGGCCCGCAGCAGAGCGAAGGCGCGCGCCGCCTGCTCGCCGCGGCCGACCGCGGCTCGCGCGTCGACAAGCGGCTGTGGACCGAGATCGCGAAGCTCACCGGCGCGCGCTCGAATTCGACGGCGCTCGTCGGCACGCCCGAACAGGTCGCCGACGCGCTGCTCGACTACTACGACCTCGGCGTGACGACGTTCCTGATCCGCGGTTTCGACCCGCTGGAAGACGCGCTCGACTACGGCCGCGAACTGATTCCGCGCGTGCGCAGCGCCGTCGCCGCACGCGACGCGGCGCGCCGCGCCGCCTGAGCCCAACAACGGAGCCCACCGGAGCCCTACGCGATCATGTCCGCCGTCCTGTCCTCGCCCAACCGTACCGCATCGGGCCTCGTGCTCGCCGATACCCCGCGCCAGCATTTCTGGTTCGATCCGCCCGCGCCGCGCATCGACGTCGCCGCCGAGCGCCGCCACCGGCAGGAGCGGCTCGCGGCCGCGTTCCGCCTGTTCGCGCGCTTCGGCTTCGCGTCGGGCCTCGCCGGCCACATCACCGCACGCGATCCGGAGCTGCCCGATCATTTCTGGGTGAACCCGCTCGGCGTGCATTTCTCGCAGATCAAGGTGTCCGACCTGCTGCTCGTCAACGCGCGCGGCGAAACGGCGATCGGCACGCGGCCGCTGAACAAGGCCGCGTTCGCGATCCATGCGGCGATCCACGAAGCCCATCCGCACGTCGTCGCCGCCGCGCACACGCATTCGACGTACGGCAAGGCATGGTCGACGCTCGGCCGCCCGCTCGATCCGCTCACGCAGGACGCGTGCGTGTTCTACGAGGATCACGCGCTGTTCGACGACTTCACGGGGATGGTCGTCGACACCAGCGAAGGCGCGCGGATCGCCGATGCGCTCGCGAAGCCGGACGGCACCACGCACAAGGGCGTGATCCTGAAGAACCACGGCATCCTGACGGCCGGCCCGACGGTCGAGGCCGCCGCATGGTGGTACATCGCGCTCGACAACGTCGCACACACGCAGTTGCTGGCCGAAGCGGCCGGCACGCCGCAGCCGATCGATCACGCGACCGCGCGCCATACGCACGGCCAGATCGGCGGCCCCGACGGCGCGCTGCATGCGTTCGACAGCCTGTTCGCGCGCGTCGTCGCCGACGAACCCGACCTGCTCGACTGAGCCGCCCTTGCGCCACCACACCGGAGACCAGACCATGACCCCAACCACCGCACCCACGCCCGCCGACGCGCCCGACGACCAACGCCGCCGGCTGCTGCGCGCGGCCGGCGCCGCCGCGCTCGCCGTGCCGGCGATCACGCTCGGCCGCAAGGCCTGGTCCGCGCCGCCGCTGAAGAAACTCACGTTCGCGTGGAACCAGAACGCGTTCTGCCTGACGCCGATCGTCGTCGCGCAGGAGCGCGGCTTCTTCGAGAAGAACGGGCTGAAGGTCGAGCTGATCAACTACAGCGGCTCGACCGACCAGTTGCTCGAATCGATCGCGACCGGCAAGGCCGATGCGGCGGTCGGGATGATCCACCGCTGGCTGAAGCCGCTCGAAGCCGGCTTCGACGTGAAGATCATCGGCAGCTCGCACGGCGGCTGCGTGCGGCTGCTCGGCTCGAAGGCGGCTGGCGTCACGACGCTGCAGGCGCTGAAGGGCAAGACGGTCGGCGTCAGCGATCTGGCCGCGCCCGGCAAGCACTTCTTCTCGATCCTGCTCGCGAAGAACGGCGTCGATCCCGAGCGCGACATCACGTGGCGGCAGTATCCGGCCGACCTGCTCGGCGTCGCGGTCGACAAGGGCGAGATCCAAGCAATCGCCGACGGCGACCCGAACCTCTATCTGCTCGAAAAGCGCAGCAACGGCGCGTATACCGAACTCGCGACCAACCTGTCCGGCGAATACGCGCGCAAGGTGTGCTGCGTGATCGGCGCGCGCGGCGACCTCGTGCGCAACGACCGGCCGTCGGCCGCCGCGCTCGCGCGCTCGATCGTGCAGGCCACCGAGTACACGCACGACAACCCGAACGAAGCCGCGAAGGTGTTCGCGAAGTATTCGCCGAAGATCAGCCCCGAGGATCTGCGCAAGCTGTACGCGACGCTCACCTACACGCACCACCCGACCAATGTCGACCTGCAGCAGGAAATCGCGTTCTATGCGGACGATTTCCGCCGCATCAGCGTGCTGAAGAAGAGCACGGACCCGCAGCGCTTCGCGCAGCAGGTCTATGCCAACGTACTGGGGTAACGCGATGTCGACGATCGAACACGCTTCCGCCGCACGCACCGCATCGGCCCCGGCCGGCGCCGCCGCCAACGCTTCCGCGCGCGCAGCCTGCACGGCCTGCGACGCCACGCTGGCCGCCGACGCCCGGCGCGAGCGCACCTGGCCGACCGGGATCGCCGCCGCGCTCGCGTGGGCCGCGCTCGGCGCGCTCACACAACTGTGGCCGAACCGGATCGTCGGCTTCAGCGACTGGGCGTACACCGACACGTTCGGCACGGCCGCGTGGACGATCGCCGCGCTGCTGCTCGTCGCCGCGACGCTCGGCCATCTCGTTGCGGCGACCCGCACGCGGCTCGAGCGGGTGCGACCGGCCGGCCCGTGGCTCGTCGCGCTGCCGCTCGTGCTCGCCGCGTGGGAAATCGTCACCGCGAAAACCGGCTGGCTGCCGACGCCGTTCTTCGCGCCGCCGCAGGCGCTGATCGAGGTCTACGTCGACGACTGGCCGCGCCTCGCCGGCAGCGCCGGCAACACGCTGAAGCTGCTCGCGCTCGGGTTCGCGTACGGCGTCACGGTGGGCTTCGCGGTGGGCGTGTCGATCGGCTGGTCGCGCCGGATCGGCTACTGGGTGCATCCGGTGCTGCGCGTGCTCGGCCCCGTGCCGGCCACCGCGCTGCTGCCGCTCACGTTCTACTTCTTCCCGTCGAGCTATTCGGCCGCCGCGTTCCTGATCGCGCTGTCGACCGGCTTCCCGGTCGCCGTGCTGACGTGGTCGGGCGTCGCGAGCGTCAACCGGCAGTACTACGACGTCGCGCGCACGCTCGGCGCGAACGCGCGCTTCCTCGTGCTGCGCGTCGCGATTCCGGCCGCGCTGCCGCACGTGTTCGTCGGCATTTTCATGGGGCTCAGCGCATCGTTCACGGTGCTGGTCGTCGCCGAGATGATGGGCGTCAAGTCGGGCCTCGGCTGGTATCTGAGCTGGGCGCAGGGCTGGGCGTCGTACGTGAACATGTATGCGGCGCTGATCGTGATGGCGCTGCTGTTTTCCGGGTTGATCGCGCTGCTGTTCGCGGTGCGCGACCGTGTGCTCGCATGGCAGAAAGGAACCGTCAAATGGTAAGCGCCGCCGTACTCGAATCGTCCGCGGCCGCTGCGCCCGCCGTCACGCCGCCGCGCGGCGCGCGCATCGACATCCGCCGCGTGAGCCATGCGTTCGACGGCCCCGGCGGCGCGCTGCCGGTGCTCGACGACGTCTCGCTGTCGGTCGCGGCCGGCGAATTCGTCGCGCTGCTCGGCCCGAGCGGCTGCGGGAAATCGACGCTGCTGCGCCTCGTCGCCGGGCTCGACGCCGCCGGCCAAGGCGGAATCGCGCAGGACGGCGTGCCGATCGAGCGCCCCGACCCGTCGCGCATCGTCGTGTTCCAGGACCCGACGCTGTACCCGTGGCGGCGCGTGCGCGCGAACGTCGCGCTCGGCCTCGAAGCGCGCGGCGTGGCGCGTACCGCGCAGCATCGCGTCGACGATGCGCTCGCGCGCGTCGGGCTGCAGGACTTCGCGAACGTGTTTCCGCATCAGTTGTCCGGCGGGATGGCGCAGCGCGTCGCGCTCGCCCGCGCGCTCGTCAACGATCCGCGCCTGCTGATCCTCGACGAGCCGCTCGGCAAGCTCGATTCGCTGACACGGCTCACGATGCAGGCCGAACTGACCGCGCTGTGGCAACGCGACGGTTTCTCCGCGCTGCTCGTCACGCACGACGTGGAAGAAGCGCTGTTCCTCGCGCAGCGCGTGATCGTGTTCGGGCCGCGCCCGGCACGGATCGTCGCCGAACTGCGCGTCGACCTGCCCTACCCGCGCCATCGCGGCGACCCGCGCCTCGCCGAATTGCGCCACGACGCGCTGCGGCATCTTGGGCTCGATGCGAGCTGGTAGATGCCGGATGCCGTTCGACGTTTGACTGCGGTGCGCCGGAGACGCGCGCGATGAACGCGCCGCCGTTCGCCGACTGGGCCATCGCGTTCCTGCAACTGCTGTATCGCGCGCAAATCGCGTTGGCGCATGTGCTGCATGCGATCGGCCTGACCGGCGATGCCGACGGCCAGGCGGCGTGGCCGTGGGCACACCGCATCGCGCTCGAGACGCTGCGCATCGACGCGGGGCTCACGCGGCAGCTCGCGTTCGCCTGCGGCGTGACGGCGCTGGCCGTCGTGCTCGCCTGCATCGCGCTGGCTTCGCGCAAGTGGCGTGTCGCGGCGGCCATCGCCGCGCTGGCCGTCGCGTGGTTCGCGCCGTGGCCGCCATCGTCGCTGTGGCTCGCGCCTGCCGTGCCGACGAGCTTCCAGCGCGATCCCGCGCCGTTTTCCGTGTCGACCGTGATGCGCGGCGCACATCTGTATACGCAACATTGCGCGGCCTGCCACGGCGCGGACGGACGCGGCGAAGGGCCGCTCGCGGCCACGCTCGCGCACTGGCCGCCGACCTTCGCCGGCGCGCTGCTCGCGCGTCGGCTCGACGGCGAACTGTTCTGGCGCGTGCGTCATGGCACGCACGACGAGCACGGTACGTCGACGATGCCCGGCTTCGCGGCAACGCTCGGCCCGCAGGACACATGGGCCGTGCTCGACTACCTGAAAGCGCTGGCCGCCGGTAGCGGCGCGCAGGCGGAAGGCGCGTGGCCGGTGCCCGTCCCGCTGCCGGCACTCGACGTGCGGTGCGGCGACGCCGCGCCTCAGGCGCTCGAGCGCTGGCGCGAAGGCCAGCGCGTGCGCGTCGTCGCGCTCGCGCCCGGTGCGACGCCACCGCCGGAAGACGCGCGCTGGCAGACCTTGCTCGTCACCGAACGCGGCGTGCCCATGCCGCCGTCGGTCGGCTCGCGCGCGAACTGCGTCGCGACGACCGCCGATACATGGCGCGCGTTCGCGACGATTGCCGGCGTCGCGCCCGATACGCTCGGCGGCACGCAACTGCTTGCCGATCGACGCGGCTGGCTGCGGGCGCGTGCGTTGCCCGGCAGCGCCGGCTGGTCGGATGCCGACCTGCTGTGCCGCTCGGATGCAGTGGCCCGGCCGGCCGCGCGCGCCACGAACGGTGACGCACTGACCGCACTGCTGCTGCGCGTCGACACGGAACCCGTGCGCGACGTACAGGCCGGGCTCCCGCATTGAACCCCTGAACCCTTCCTTCAACCGAACTTCACGATGAATCCGACCCGACGCCACTTCCTCGCCCAGGCGAGCGCCCTTGCCACGATCGCCGCCGCGCCGGCCGCCGTGCGCGCGCAATCGGGCACACGCCCGCTGCTGCGCGCCGGCGACCAGAAAGGCGGGCTGCGCGCGCTGCTCGAAGCAGCCGGCGAACTGAACGGCCTCGCGTACGACATCGCGTGGACCGAATTCCCGGCCGCCGCGCCGCTCGCGGAAGCGCTGAACGCGGCCGCCGTCGACTGCGGGCCGATCGGCGACGCGCCGGTGATCTTCGCGCTGGCATCGGGCGCCCGCATCAAGGTGATCGGCGCGAACCGTTCCGATCCGTACGGCACGGCCGTGCTCGTGCAGCCCGACGCCGCGCTGAAAGGCGCGGCCGATCTGAAGGGCAAGCGCATCGGCACCACGCGCGGCTCGATCGGCCATTTCGTCACGCTGAAGGCGCTCGATGCGGCCGGCCTGCCGCCCGATGCCGTGTCGTTCCGCTTCCTGCCGCCGGCCGACACGATGCTTGCGCTCGCCACCGGTTCGATCGATGCGTGGGCGACCTGGGAGCCCTATACCGCGCTCGCCGAAACGAGCGGCCGCGCGCGCGTGCTGGTCAACGGCCGCGGGCTGTGGTCGGGCCTCAGCTATCTCGCGGCGACCGACGCGGCGATCGCCTCGAAGCGCGACGTGCTACATGATTTCCTGCGGCGCGTCGTGCGCGCGCAGGCCTGGTCGTACCGGCACGTCGACGCGTATTCGGCCGCGCTCGCGCGCATCATCGGCATTCCGCCGGCCGCCGCGAAGCTGCAATTCGAGCGCCGCGGCACGCGCTGGTTGCCGATCGACGCAGCGGTGATCGCCGAACAGCAGCGCACGGCCGACTTCTACCTGAAGGCCGGGCTGCTGCGCCAGCCGCTCGACGTGCGCACGACCTTCGACGCAGGCTTCCCGCTCGCGTGACGGGCGCGTGGCGGCGCGCAGCCGCCCAAACGGCTTCGGCACGATCTGGCACAATCGCGATTCGACCATCCCGCCTGTAGCCAGCGTCATGCCAGCCATCACCGAACTCTTCGTCTACCCGATCAAATCCTGCGCCGGCATCGCGCTGACGCGCGCGCAACTGCTCGAAACGGGCCTCGCGTACGACCGCCACTGGCTGATCACCGATCCGCACGGGCAAATGCTCACGCAGCGCACGCACCCGCGCCTCGCGCTGATCCGCCCGACGCTCGACAGCGATGCACTCGTGCTGAACGCGCCGGGCATGCCGGAGATTCGCACGCCGCTCGATGGCGACGCGACACCCGCCACGCCGAAGATGGCCGCGACCGTGTGGCGCGACACCGTCGACGCGATCGACACGGGCGCCGACACGGCCGCGTGGCTCACCGAATTCCTCGGCGTGCCGACGAAGCTCGCGCGCTTCGGCCCCGACGCCCGACGCGACTGCAACCGCCAATGGACCGGCGACATCGATACGCATACGCAATTCTCGGACGCCTATCCACTGCTGGTGATCGGCCAGTCGTCGCTCGACGACCTGAATGCGCGGCTCGCCGCGAAAGGCGCGCCGGCGATCCCGATGAACCGCTTCCGGCCGAACATCGTCGTGTCGGATCTCGATGCGTACGAAGAGGATTTCGTCGAGCACCTCGACACCGACGGCGACGGCGACACGCCGGTGCGGCTGCGGCTCGTGAAGCTGTGCACGCGCTGCCCGATGCCGACGATCGACCAGGCGACCGGCGCGCCCGATCCCGCATGGCCGCACGAGCCGACCGACACGATGCAGACCTATCGCACGAACCCGAACTACGACGGCGCGCTGACGTTCGGCATCAATGCGATCGTCGTCGAAGGCGCGGGTGCGTGGCTCGAAGTCGGGCAGCCGGTCGAAGCGGAGATCGGGTTCGGCGACTGAGCGGCACTCAAAGCGGCGCTCAAGGAACCGTATAGCCGGCGCAATCGGGAAGCGGCCGGTCGGGCGTATAGCTGCCGGCTGACGGATCGAACCGGAACGTGCGCCGATACGTGCAGGTGCGATCCACGGCCGTCACCAGGTCGCGCTTGCGCAGCGGCGGCGCGGCAAGCGAGTCCTTGTCGCGCGACACGTGCCCGGGAAAGCTCGTAGCGCGCGTCGCATACAGCAGTCGCGGCAAACCGGCGCGGACGCTCCGGTCCAGACTCAGCGTCGCGTCGAACGCGTAGTCGTCGTGACAAGCGCCGAGCCGCCTTCGCTGGTCGCGTTCGGAAAAGCATGCCCGGATCGTCGCCGATCCCGACAGTGGCACCGCGAGCACCTGTTGCGTCCGCGGTACGCGATCGCCAGCCACGACGCGGATCAGGCGCAACGCCGAAGCCGATGCCCCTCCCCCCGAGTAGCCGGTGGACAGATCGAACCTGACGCCGACGATCACGTCCCCGCCCGCGCCCCGCAGTACGCGCGGCCACAATGCAAAGCACCCGTGGCCGTCGGACGGGTCGTCGAGATCGACGCGCACGTCGGCCGGTTGTCCGGCGAACCGCGTGATTCGCAACGCAGATTCGTGATCGACATCTCCCCGGACGATCTCGACGCAGACCTGCCGGTCGGCGGTACAGCCTTCCTCGTCGTTCGACGATTGCGCGGCGGTCATCGGGTTCAACGACTCCAGGCGATTGCCCGCGCGATCGACCTCGATCGCCTGATCGGCCTGGTCGGCCGCATGTACATGTGAAGGCACACCGACCGCGAACACGGACAGTACCGCGGCCATGCCGAATGCGGCACCACGGACGCGTCGCGCGGATGCGAACGAGAAACGGAAACGGGAGCGCGAACAAGTTGTGAAATTCATCGGAATATCCTGACAGTTATGAGGCTCCGGAGCGCGCTTTTCGGCACGATGCGCGGCCTGGGCATGTGGGGCGTAGCCGAACGTGTGCGGTTCAGCCCGTCCGCGCCGTCGCGCACGTCACCGCACGCTTGCCCGCCCCTCATGCGCCTTCCCACCGCGCACGCTCCCCGGCCTGCGCCGCCGGCAGCCGGATCGTCACGACCAGCCCGCCACCGGCCGCATCGGCAAGCGTCACGCTGCCCTGATGCACGCGCGCGATTTCCCGCACGATCGACAGCCCGAGGCCCGTGCCTTCGACCGTCTGCGTCTTGCTGCCGCGATGGAAGCGCTCGAACACCGCGTCGCGTTCGTCGGCCGGAATGCCCGGCCCGTTGTCGATCACGTCGAGCCGCGCGTCGCCGCCGTCGCGCGAGACGCGCACCGTGATCACTGCATGGTCGCCCGCATAACGGATCGCGTTGTCGATCAGGTTGCCGATCATCTCGCCGAGCAAGTCGGACTGCCCGAGCACGTCGACATCGGCCTCGTGCTCGAAGCCGAGATCGATGCCGCGCGCGCGTGCGACGGGCGACCAGTCGAGCGTCACGCTGCGCGCGAGCCGGTGCAGCGCGACCGGCTTGTGCGCGACCGCATGACCGCTGTCCGAATCGAGCCGCGACAGCGACAGCAACTGCTGGACGATTTTCGCGGCCTGCCGCACCGCGCCGTTCGCGCGCCGCAGGTGCCCGTTCGCGCGTGGCTGCTCGTCGGGCCGCAGCGCGAGTTCGACGCCCGCCTGCACGGCCGCGAGCGGCGTCTTCAACTGATGGGCCGCATCGGCGAAGAAACGGCGCCGCGCCACCTGCATCCGCTGCGTGCGGCCGATGTACTGGTTGATCGAATCGACGAGCGGCGCGAGTTCGCTCGGCATCGCGCCCGTGTCGAGCGGCGTCGTGTCGTCCTCGCTGCGCGCGGCAACCGTGGCCGACAGCCGGTTCAGCGGCCGCAGCCCGCGCCCGACGCCGAGCCACACGATCCCGAGCGCCAGCACGACGAGCAGCCCTTCCTGCAGCAGCGACCCGATCAGGATCTCGCGCGCGAGCGCCTGGCGCGCCTCGATCGTCTCGCCGACCATCACCCACACGATGCGCGACTGCGCGGTCGGCACGTCGTGCACCGGGATGCGCAGCGCGGCCATCCGCAACTGTTCGCCGCGATACACGACGTCGTAGTAGCGCGTGACGAATAGCGCGCCGTCGCCTGCGTCGCGCCCCTGCGGCAGCGGCAGGTCCGGATAGCCGGTGATCGTGCGGCCGTTGTCCTCGCGGATCAGGTAGTAGATCTTGCCGCCGTCGCTCGATTCGAGCATCTCGAGCGCGAGATACGGCAGGTCGACCTCGATCTCGCCGTCGTTGAGCCGCACGCCTTCGCGGATCGACTTCAGCGACGACGACAGCGTCCGGTCGAACGCGACGTGCGCGGCGCTCATCGCGCGCTGGTACGTGAGCCACGAGTCGAGCGCGAGCAGGCCGAGCAGCGGCAGCAGCAGCCACAGCGCGACCTGCGCGCGCAGGTTCGGGCGGGTCATCATGCCTGCCGACGGGCCGCCCCAAGGAAGGCATGCGCCCCCTCGGGGGGCAGCGAACAACAGTGAGCGAGGGGGCAGTTCACTCAGCCGTCTCCGCCTTCGCCTCGAGCAGATAGCCCAAGCCGCGCAGCGTGACGATCGCGACGCCCGTGTTCTCCAGCTTCTTGCGCAGCCGGTACACGTAGATTTCGATCGCGTCCGCGTTGACCGATTCGTCGAGCCCGAAGATCTTCTCCGACAGCGTGTCCTTGTTGATCGCGCGGCCGTTGCGCAGGATCAGCACCTCGAGCACCGAGCGCTCGCGCGGCGTGAGCGACAGCGGCTCGCCCGCGAGATGAAAGCTGCGGTCGATACTGTCGTACGAAAGCGGCCCGCATTCGACGCGCGAATGCTCGTGACCGAGGCTGCGCCGGATCAGCGCGCGGGCGCGCGCCTCCAGTTCGGTCAACTCGAACGGCTTCGCGAGATAGTCGTCGGCGCCGAGATCGAGCCCCTTCACGCGATCCTCGACCGACCCGTGCGCGGTAAGGATCAGCACCGGCACCGGATTGCGGCGCGCGCGCAGCCGCCGCAGCACCTCCAGCCCGTCGAGCTTCGGCAGCCCGAGATCGAGAATCACCAGCGCGTAATCCTGCGTGCGCAGCACGTGGTCCGCCGCCTCGCCGTCGGCCATGTGATCGACCGCGAAGCGCGCGGCGCTCAGCGCGTCGTTCAGCGACTGGGCCAGGTTCGGGTTGTCTTCGACGAGCAGCACGCGCATGGGGATTCCGGAAAGGTCAGCGACAGCCCGCTACATTACATGATCCTTTCCGTCTCCACGCCTCGCGCAAACACGGGTTGCGCGGATGTCGCGAACCCGCCGCGCGCGGCGCCGGCGGCCCCGCTCAGCGCTCGCCGGACGGTTGCGCGCCACGATGCGCGCATCGCCGGTCACGCGCCGCTCGCGAAAACCGGCCACCACCGCGACGAACGCGACGCTCGCGCCGACCGTGACGACGATCATCGGGTGCGCGGTGCCGTCCGACAGCCACGCCAGCACGCCGCCGCACGCGGCCGTGATCGCCATCTGGATAAAGAAGAACAGCCCCGACGCCGTGCCGGCGATCTTCGTGTACGGCTGCATCACCGCGAACTGGCAGGCCGGAATCGCGATCCCGACCGCGATCATCACGACGAACATCGGCGCGACGAGGGCCGTCACCGAAGTCGGGGCGATCGCGCCGCCGATCCACAGCACGGCGGCGCCGGCCAGATTGACGGCCGCGGCCGCCGCGATGACCGAATCGGCTGTCCAGCGCGCGCTGGTCCGCGCGAACGCACTCGACCCGATCAGGTAGCCGAGCACGGTCACGCCGAAGATCGCCGCATAGACCGGCCCGGACACGCCGATTTGCCGCTGGAACAGCGTCGACGATTCCGCGATGAACGGATAGTACGTGCAGTAAGCAAAGCTGATGGCGAGCGAATAGCGCAGGAACCGCCGCTCGCGCAGCAGGCCGGCGTAGGTCCGCAGCAGCCCGGCCCCGGCTGGCGGCCGCGCATCGCGCTCGCGGGTCTCGGGCAGGTAGCGCAGCACCATCGCGGTCGCGACCAGCCCGCCCGCCGCCAGCCAGCCGAACACGCCGCGCCAGCCGAGCCACTCGGCAATCGCGCTGCCGGCCAGCGGCGCGACCACCGGCGACAGCGCCATGCCGGCCGAAATATGGCCGAGCATCGTGGCCTGCGTCGCGGCCGGAAAGCGCTCGCGCACGATCACGCGGCCGATCACGGTACCGCTGCAGCCGCCCAGCGCCTGGAACACGCGCGCGGCGATCAGCGCCGGGATGCTGGTCGACCCTGCGCAGGCGACACTCGCGACGACGTACAGGCACAGGCCGCCGAGCAGCACCGGACGTCGGCCGTAGCGGTCGGACAGCGGCCCCGACACCAGCATCGACAGCGCATAGCCGACCATGTACAGGGTCAGCGTGAGCTGCAACTGCGCGTCGGTGCCGTGCAGCGCGTCCGCCATCGCGGGCAGCGACGGCAGGTACGCATCGATCGTGACGCGCGGCAGGCACACCACGAGCATCAACAGGAACAGCCAGCCCCATCGGGGTAATGAACGCGTCTTCATGCAGTCAGTCCGTTTGGGTCGGATGGGTGGGGTCGACAGCAATCTAAGGCGAAAGTGATATAAGCTGAAGGACCATTAAATCGATCATTGACTGGACCACTATGCCGCGAGGCAAAGCCGCGATTCCGCTGGATCTGCCGTGCCCGGCCGGGCTGTCGGGCGGCAGCCCGCAGTCGAAGCAGGAATGCATCGCCGACACGATTCGCGACGCGATCCTGAAGCGCCTGCTGCCCGGCGACAGCCCGCTGCCATCGAGCCGGACGCTGGCCGCGCGCTGGGACGTCGCGCGCGGCACCGTCGAAGCGGCGTACGACATCCTGTGCGCCGAGGGCTACATCGCCCGCACGCAAGGATCCGGGACGCGCGTGTGCGCGGTGGTGCCGGACAGCTATCTGCGCGCGGCCGCGCGGTCGCGTGACGACAACCCGCTCCACGCCACCACCGCGTCCCCGGCGCCGGCCGCCCCGGCCGAGCCCGAGCATGGCGTGCGTCCCGGCGTCCCGTTCGTCGCACGGCTCGCCGATCCCGGCCTGCTGCCGATGCAGCAATGGAAGAAGGCGCTCGGCGCCAGCCTGCTTGCCGCGACCGCGGACGATCTCGGCGCGACGCCGGCACAAGGTGTCGAAAGCCTGCGCGTCGAAATCGCCGCGTACCTGCGGGAATATCGCGGCATCCCGTGCGAAGCCGGCGACATCGTCATCACGACCGGCATCCGCAACGCGATCGACCTCGTCGCACGCACGCTGCTCGCGCCCGGCGCGACGGTGCTGATGGAGGATCCCGGCTATGCGTCGGCGTGGCAGATCTTCACGATCGCGGGCGCGACCGTGATCGACGTGCCGGTCGATCGGGAAGGCATCGACACCGCATCGCTGGATCGCTACCCCGATGCGCGCGCCGCCTATGTGACACCGGCCCATCAGGCGCCGCTCGGCGTCACGATGTCGGTGTCGCGCCGGCTCGAACTGCTCGACTGGGCGCAGCGCAACCGCACGTGGATCATCGAGGACGACTACGACGGCGAATTCAGCTACCAGACCGCCCCGCTCCCCGCGCTGAAATCGCTCGATGCGTGCGACCGCGTGATCTACTGCGGGTCGTTCAACAAGACGCTGTTTTCCGGGTTGCGTATCGGCTTCATGGTCGTGCCGGCGGAACTGCGGCCGGCGCTGTCCGCCGTGTGGCACGCGACCGCGCGCTCGGTCGGCGTCGCGCCGCAACTCGCGCTGGCCCGTTTCATCGGCCACGGCGATTTCGCGAAGCACCTGCGCGCCGCTCGCCACGCGTACCGCCAGCGGCGCGACATCGTGCTCGACCAGTTGGCGAAGCATGCGGGCGGCCGGTACACGGTGTCCGGCGAGCACGCGGGCTTTCATTTCGTGCTGTGGCTGCCGCCCGGCATGGACGATGCAGCCTGCGTCGCGCAAGCCCGCGCGGCCGGCGTCGAGTTGCAGCCGATCCGCGGCTTCTGTCGAAGCGCCCGCTGCGAAGCGGGCGTCGTCGTCGGGTATGCCGCGCTGACGGCCGCGCACGCGCGGCATGGCGGCCGCCTCCTCGGACAACTGCTGGCTACCTCCGCGTAGCCCGCACGCGCTCCCTTTCACGCCCTGCCGCGCGCCGCGAAACCCGCGGCCGCCGCTTCGACCTCGGGAAATCCATGACACGAACGGCGCGATTGCGAACCGGAATGAAAGCAGGCTGAAAGTGCCTCGCAATTAACATCCGCGTCACTCGAACAACACTATGCGTAACTGGAGGAAGACATGCCGTTTGCACCGAAGCACCTCGCCGCCGCGCTGGCGGTCGTTCTGGGCACTGCCGCCGGCGGCGCCGCCGCGCAGGTTCCGGCCGGCTACCCGGGGAACTACCAGGGCGTGATCGACGCCGCGAAGAAGGAAGGCAAGCTGATCGTCTACTCGACGACCGACACGGGCCTCGTGCGTCCGCTGATCAAGGACTTCGAAAGCCTGTACGGCGTGAAGGTCGAGTACAACGACATGAACAGCACCGAGCTGTACAACCGCTACATCAGCGAGAACGCGGCGAGCAGCACCAGCGCCGACGTGCTGTGGAGCTCGGCGATGGACCTGCAGGTCAAGCTCGTCAACGACGGCCTGATGGCGTCCTACGATTCGCCCGAAAGCCCGAACGTGCCGCAATGGGCGCAATACCAGAAGCAGGCGTACGGCACGACGTTCGAGCCGCTCGCGATCGTCTACAACAAGCGCCTGATCCCCGAGAACGAAGTGCCGACGACGCGCGCCGACCTGATCAAGCTCCTCACCACGCAAGCCGACAAGTTCAAGGGCAAGGTCACGACCTACGACATCGAGAAATCGGGCGTCGGCTTCAACTACCTGACCCAGGACGCCCACGTGAACGAGAAGGTCACGTGGGAACTCGTGAAGGCGATCGGCGCGACCGGCCCGAAGCTGCAGTCGAGCACGGGCGCGATGATGGAGCGCATCTCGTCGGGCGAGAACCTGATCGGCTACAACATCATCGGTTCGTATGCCTATGCAAAGGCGAAGAAGGACAAGTCGATCGGCTATGTGTTTCCGAAGGACTACACGCAGGTCGTGAGCCGCCTGGCGACGATCTCGAAGAAGGCGAAGAACCCGAACGCCGCGAAGCTGTGGGTCGACTACTTGCTGTCGAAGCGCGGCCAGACGCTGATCGCGAATCAGGCGAACCTGTACGCGATCCGCGCGGACGTGACCGGCGAAACGTCGGCCGCGAGCCTCACGAAGGAACTCGGCGATTCGCTGAAGCCGATCCAGATCGGCACCGGCCTGCTGGTCTATCTCGACCAGTCGAAGCGCCTTGCCTTCCTGAAGCAATGGCAGCAGTCGATCAAGCGCTGATGCGCTGAGCCGCTGACCCCGGGCCGCCCGCCGCACGTCGCGCGGGCGGCTCCTTCCCCTTACCGACTTCCTTGAGGCGGCCATCCGGATGGCCGCAGGGGCGAACTCATGCTTTCAACCAGCACACGCGGCACGGCACCGGCCGTTCCGCCCGCCACCGGCCCGCGCGATGCGATTCCCGCGCTGCCGGTCAGCAGCCTGCAGCCGCTCGCCGGCATGCTGCGCTGGATCGTCGTCGCGGTACTGACCGTCGCGGTCGCGCTGCCGCTCGGCTTCATCCTGTTCCAGAGCCTGCTGTCCGCGCCGTTCTTCGACGCGAACAAGACGCTCGGCATCGAAGGTTTCCGCTTCATCTTCGCCGATCCCGACTTCTGGTCGGCCGTGAAGAACTCGTTCATCATCGCCGGCGGGATGCTGTTCATCTCGATCCCGCTCGGCGGCATCCTCGCGTTCCTGATGGTGCGCACCGACCTGCCCGGCCGCCGCTGGCTCGAACCGCTGCTGCTCACGCCCGTGTTCGTGTCGCCGATGGTGCTCGCGTTCGGCTACGTGGTCGCGGCCGGCCCGGTCGGCTTCTACTCGGTGTGGTTCAAGGAACTGTTCGGGGTGCAGAATGTGCCCTGGAACGTGTATTCGATTTTCGCGATCACGGTGATCGTCGGCCTCACGCACGTGCCGCACGTGTACCTGTATTCGTCGGCCGCGCTGCGCAACCTCGGCTCGGACGTCGAGGAAGCCGCCCGCGTGACGGGCGCCCGCCCGTTCCGCGTCGCGCTCGACGTGAGCCTGCCGATGACGATGCCCGCGCTGCTGTTCGCCGGCGTGCTGGTGTTCTTCCTCGGCTTCGAGGTGTTCGGGCTGCCGCTCGTGCTCGGCGACCCGGAAGGCCACCTCGTGCTCGCGACCTACCTGTACAAGCTGACCAACAAGCTCGGCGTGCCGTCGTATCACCTGATGGCCGCGGTCGCCGTGTGCATCGTCGCGATCACGTTCCCGCTCGTGCTGCTGCAGCGCCGCCTGCTGAAGACCGCGAGCCGCTTCGTCACCGTGAAGGGCAAGGCCGGCCGCTCGACGGTGCTGCCGCTCGGCGTGTGGCGCTGGATCGCGCTCGCGATCGTCGCGCTGTGGCTGATGCTGACCGTGATCGTGCCGATCTCGGGCATCGTGCTGCGTGCGTTCGTGACCAACTGGGGCGAAGGCGTCGCGCTCGCCGAAGTGCTGACGCTGTCGAACTTCGTCGAGCTGTTCGAGCAGGACAACCTGGTGCGCGCGATCGTCAACACGCTCGGCATCGGCGTGATCGGCGGCGCGCTCGCGATCGGCTTCTACTCGCTCGTCGCGTTCGCCGGCCACCGCCGCAACGACTGGGCAACCCGGCTGCTCGACTATCTCGTGCTGCTGCCGCGCGCGGTGCCCGGCCTGCTCGCCGGTCTCGCGTTCCTGTGGATCTTCCTGTTCGTGCCCGGCCTGCGCGAGCTGAAGAACTCGATGTGGAGCATCTGGATCGCGTACACGGTCGTGTGGCTCGCGTACGGGATGCGGCTGATCCAGAGCGCGCTGCTGCAGGTCGGCCCCGAACTCGAGGAAGCCGGCCGCAGCGTCGGCGCGACGCGTAGCCGCGTGTCGCTCGACGTGACGCTGCCGCTCGTGCGCTTCGGCCTGCTCGCCGCGTGGCTGCTGATCTTCATGATCTTCGAGCGCGAATACTCGACCGCCGTCTATCTGCTGTCGCCCGGCACCGAAGTGATCGGCGCGCTGCTCGTGTCGCTGTGGGCGACCGGCGCCGTCGACCAGGTCGCCGCGCTCTCTGTCATCAACATCGCGATGGTCGGCGCCGGTCTCGGCGTGGCCCTGCGCTTCGGAGTGAAACTTCATGGATAAGCTCATCGTCGACGATCTGCATCTCAGCTACGGCGCCAACCCGATCCTCAAGGGCGTGTCGTTCGAACTGAAGGCCGGCGAAGTCGTGTGCCTGCTCGGCGCGTCGGGCAGCGGCAAGACCACGCTGCTGCGCGCGGTGGCGGGCCTCGAACAGCCGTCCGACGGCCGCATCCAGCTCGACGACCGCGTGTTCTTCGACGGCGCGCAACGCGTCGACCTGCCGGTCGAACAGCGCTCGCTCGGCCTCGTGTTCCAGTCGTACGCGCTGTGGCCGCACCGCACCGTCGCCGACAACGTCGGCTACGGGCTCAAGCTGCGTCGGGTAGCGCCTGCCGAACAGAAGCGCCGCGTGCAAAGCGCACTCGACCAGCTCGGCCTGGGCCATCTCGCCGAACGCTTTCCGCATCAGTTGTCGGGCGGCCAGCAGCAGCGTGTCGCGATCGCGCGCGCGCTCGTCTACAACCCGCCGGTGATCCTGCTCGACGAGCCGCTGTCGAACCTCGACGCGAAGCTGCGCGAGGAAGCGCGCGCGTGGCTGCGCGAGCTGATCGTGTCGCTCGGGCTGTCGGCCCTGTGCGTGACGCACGACCAGACCGAAGCGATGGCGATGTCCGACCGCATCCTGCTGCTGCGCAACGGCCGCATCGAGCAGGAAGGCACGCCGGCCGAGCTGTACGGCGCGCCACGCTCGCTGTACACGGCCGAATTCATGGGCAGCAACAACCGGATCGACGCGCGCGTCGCCGCGATCGACGGCGAATGCGTGACGCTCGCCGGCGACGGCTGGGAGCTGCGCGCCGTCGCCCGCGACACGCTCGCGCCAGGCCAGGACGCACAGGCCGTGATCCGTCTCGAACGCGTGCAGGTTACCGACGGCCCGGGCGCGAACCGGCTGCAGGCCGACCTCGTCACGTCGATGTATCTCGGTGACCGCTGGGAATACCTGTTCCATTGCGGCGAGATGCGCCTGCGCGCGTTCGGCCATGTACCGCGCGCGGCCGGCAAGCACTGGATCGAATTCCCGACCAACGATTGCTGGGCGTTCGCGAAAGCGGGCTGACCCGATCGCGGCGGCTCGCGTGCCGCCACGCATGCAGTCGAGCGCGCATCCCTTTTCGACCTTTGCAGCTCGCATCGGCGGACGCTTGATGGCGTCCGCCGATGGCGCGCCGCGTACGCGTTTTCTGTTTCAACCCGCCTAAAACAACCAAGGAGACACCGTCAAATTGACGTCCTCCGCTCCCTAAAGGGAGAGGATTCCCACACCTGGCGATGCACGTCCGCATCGGAGAATGTTCAACGCAGCGTTGGTATCTCGATCATGCTCGACACCACATCTACTGCAGGCCCACTCTCTTATTCGCAGTCCCGCGATACCTTTCGGCCGCGTCGTGCTGTCTTTCGATCCGCACGCCGAACAGGACTGGGTAGAACCGCTTTCGTCGACTTCCTCGAACGTGACTCCGTGCGCGATCGCTTTGTAGCGGAGCTTGTTTCGGAAGGACGACCAGGATGCGTCGTAGACGCTCTTCGCCATCCTGGTTCTGGCGAGTTTTGCGGCCGACACGTTGCCAACCGCGATGTAATCGAAGCGCCGCACCAGATCGAGCGCGAGCTTGTGCTGGAAGTCGGCGCGGGCATTCGCCACCTTGGCGTGCAGCTTCGCGATATGCCGCTTGTGCTTTCGCGCCCGTTGCGCTTTCGCCAGCTTGTCTGCCGCGTGTCGGCCGAATCGGTCGTTCGGCAGTTTCTCGCCCGTCGAAAGTGTGGCGAAGTCTTTCAGGCCGAGATCGATGCCGACACAGGAACGGATCGGTCGGGCCTGAACATCGGGTATCTCGATCACGATGTTGAGAAACCAGTTGCCGCGTGCATCTTGCGCAAAGTTGGTCCCGTCCTTGATCTTGCCTTCGGGAAGCGGTCGGCTGCTGAACACGCGAAACGTGTGGCCGGCAAAGCGAAACGCATCGCCTTCGCGCTTCAAGTCTCGGCCCTTCAGCGGCACCCAGCCCAGCGATTTCTTGCCGCGATAGCGCAGGTAGGGGCGACGGTGCCGACTGCGCGACTTCGCGTATTGCTCGCACGTCGCGTTGATCGTGCCGGAGTGAATACCGAGTTCCTTGCTGCTGCCGGTCGTGAGCACATTCAAGTCGAAACCGGTCGGCCACTTCTTGTCCCACTTGAGCGCGTGCTTCTGCGTGTCGTTGCAGAAGTTCCAGACGTAGTTCACCGCGCGGCGCTGCTTGTTAAGCAGTCCGTTGAGCGATTTCACCCGGTAGCGATAGACAAGGATCATGCCGGCCATTTTAACGGTGGAATGCCGTTGTCAAACAGCGGCGCTCCTTTCCTCCCCGTCTGAAGGACGGGGTTTCTCGGAGCAAATGATGAAGTCACGCACAGAACGTTCGATTCGAACAGTAGTCCTCACCGGCTCGGCCGCGGCAGCCTGTATCGCCGCGCCGGTCGTGCACGCGCAGTCGTCGGTCACGATATACGGGATCATGGACGCCGGCATCGAATACGCGAACCATGCGGCACCGGATGGCGGCAATTCGTTCAAGCTGAAGTCGGGCAACAAGAACACGTCGCGCTGGGGCTTGCGCGGCGTCGAGGATCTCGGCGGCGGGTTGAAGGCCGTGTTCCGGCTCGAAAGCGGGATCGATCTCGCGAACGGCGCGTCCGACGACGGCCCGGACTCGATCTTCGCGCGCCGCGCAACGGTCGGCCTGAAAGGCAAATGGGGCGAACTGTCGCTCGGCCGCAACTTCACCGTCACTTACGACTACATGCTGCCGTTCGACCCGATGGGTTACGCGCAGAACTACTCGTGGGCGACCTCGTCGATGGCGACTGGCGGCCGCAAGGACGGCCTGTTCACGCGTTCGTCGAACGCGGTGCGCTACGACGGCGAATTCAGCGGCTTCAAGTTCGGCGCGCTGTACGGTTTCGGCAACGTGCCGGGCAGCATGAAGACCAGCTCCAAGTACGATTTCGCGGTCGGTTACGAGACCGGCCCGTTCGCGGCGGTCGTCACGTTCGACCGGCAGAACGGCGCGGCCGACAGCGTCACGCCGGCCGATACCGTCAACTACATTCAAGGCATCCACGCGGGCCTGAGCTACGACTTCGGCAACCTGAAAACGATGGCCGGCTATCGCAACTATCGGCGCACGTATCACACCACGGCCGCGAACCAGTTGAGCGACATGGTTTGGCTCGGCGGGTCGTACCAGTTCACGCCGACGTTCTCGCTGATCGCGGCCGTCTATCACCAGAACATCAAGGGCGGCACGGATGCCGATCCGACGCTGGTGTCGGTGCGTGCGCAGTACGCGCTGTCGAAGCGCACGGTGCTGTACGCGGCCGGTGCGTTCGCGATCGCGAAGCACGACCAGAAAGTCGGCGTGTCGCGCGATTTCAACGGGTACGGCACCACGCAGGTCGGGGTCACGGCGGGGATTCAGCAGCGGTTCTGAACCTGACATGGCGGGCGACGGCGGGCGATCGGCTGCCCGCCGGCTCTCACGCCACGCGCGGCGGCATGACGGCAAACGACCGACCGCCGCTGCGCTACTCGCTCCTCACACCGCATCCGGTTCGCCGCGTGGCGATGCCCCGTTCAGTCAGCACGCATCGTGAACACCGGACGCACGAGGCTGCTCGTATCGCCCCAGTGCTCACCGACGTCCGACAGCGGCACCGTGCGCGTGTCGATCGTGAGGCCCGCCGGCCCGGCCGCTTCGAATACGCCGCGCACCGACGCCAGCAAGCGCGGCAGCGACACGCTGCCCAATCCGCTGCCCATCAGTTCGATCGCGGTCGCCCGCAGCACGGCGCCCGGCAGCAGGACGTCCGCGCCGCCGATCGAGCCGATCTGCACGAAACGCAGCCGCCGGCCGTCGGGTGTCGCCTTCGCGCCGGCAACCAGCAGCGTCTGCGCGCTGGCCCCCCACACATAATCGAGCACGACATCCACGCCCGAGCGGAAATGCGGTTCGAGCGCCCGCGCCAGATGCGCGTCGTCCTGCTGCAGCGACACGACGGCGTCCGCGCCGGCACTCAGCAACGCCTGCAACGCGGCCGCGTTGCGGCCGGTCGCGATCACCTTCGCCGCGCCGAGATGCTTCGCGATCCGCACGGCCAGCCGCCCCGACGTACCCGTTGCGCCGTTGACGAGCACCGTCTCGCCCGCGACGAGCCGCGCGCGTTCGGTCAGCGCCGCCCACGACGACATCCCCGGAATCGCGATCGCCGCGGCCGTGACATCGTCGAGCGCGTCCGGCAGCGGCACGCACTGCGTATCGGGCACGATCGTGCGTTCGGCCATCGCGCCGAACGGCACCGGGGCACCGAAGAAGTAGACGCGCCGACCGTCGTCGAGACGCCCCACGCCGTCGACACCGACGACGAACGGATAGCGTCGGTCCGACGAGTAATGCGTGCCGGCCGCGCGCCCCTGCGCGAGGCGGCTCAGCGCGGACGCCGTCACGTCGATCAGGCGGTGGCCCGGCATCACGTGCGGCGCGTCGAATTCCATATGAACCGGACGCTCGCCGGCGCCCGTCACGACTGCTGCTTTCATGGTGGTTCCTTCAATCCTGGAAGGTTGGTCTTTACCGGGCATCGAGCCACGCGCGCAGTGCGGGATCGCGTACTTCCAGCACGTCGAACAGGCCGAGCGCACGCAGTGCAGGCAACGCATCGATCGCATCGGCCTCCGCGCGCGCCCTCTCCGCCGGCGCGGCGTTCGGATCGGTCAACACACGTGCATTGACCAGAAACGCGCCAACGGTCCCCTTGCGAATCGTCGTTCCGCCGGCATCGACCCGGTCGGCATGGTCGGGAAGCATCTGTTCGGCTCGCATCGTGTCTTACTCCGGTTGTCATCGATGGAACGCAGTGTAGGCGTGCGAAGCCGGCCGATCTCCGGTATAACGGCCATTCGATACCGATATCCGGCCATGTCCGATCCGCTCCTGCCCGCCCGCTTCGTCACGTCCGACGACGGCCCGTTCGTGGTCGCCGCCGTCCTGTCGCAACGCGACCCGCGCATCACCGCGCCGCATTCGCATGCGCGCGGCCAGCTCGTCGGCGCGCTGAGCGGGCTCGTGACGATCGGCCTCGACGACCAGGAGTGGGTCGTGCCCGCGATCCATGCGATCTGGATTCCGCCGCATTGCCGGCATTCGCTGCGCTCGTTCGGGCCGATTGCCGGCTGGTCGGCGTTCGTCGCCGAAGCCCGTTGCGCGGCGCTGCCGGCGACGCCGCGCGCGATCCGCACGACGCCGCTGCTCCGCGAAGCCGTGCAGCGCGCGGCAAGCTGGGGCGATGCCGAGCTGGATGCCGCGCAGACGCGGATCGCCGACGTGATCCTCGATGAAATCGCGGCGTCGGAAGCCGAGGCGCTGGGGCTGGTCCGGCCGCGGGACCCGCGGCTCGTGAAGATCACCGATGCGCTGGCCGCGGATCTCGCGAACGACCGGCGGCTGGAGGAATGGGCCGACTGGGCCGGCATCGGCGCACGGACGATGAGCCGCCGCTTCGTCGCCGAGACGGGGCTGACGTTCGCGCAGTGGCGTCAGCAGGCCCGGCTGCTGCGGGCGCTGGAGCGCATTGCCGACGGCGTGCCGGTGACGACGATCGCGCTCGATCTCGGGTACGACAACGTGAGCGCGTTCATCGACATGTTCCGGCGCGCGCTGGGGACGACGCCGGGACGGTATATGGAAGCGGGAAACCAAGCACCGGGATAGGTGCGGCCATGCGCGTGCATGAAGCCGCACGGCGAACGTCGGCGGTCGGCGGTCGGGTCGGCACACGAAAACCGCCCGCCGCTGCGTCAATACGTGCCGTCGCCCTTCTTCGCGGCGTCGCCGCCGTTCCCCTTGAACTGCGCGGCGAGCCGCTCCGCGCTCCGTGCCAGCAGCGTCGTATCGACGCCGACCGCGACGAACAACGCCCCCGCTTCCAGATAGCGCCGCGCGGCCGCTTCATCCGCGCTCAGAATGCCTGGCGCCTTGCCGGCCGCCTTGATCGCGCGGATCGCCCCGTCGATCGCGGCCTGCACGTCCGGGTGCCCGGGATGGCCGAGATGCCCAAGATCGGCCGCGAGATCGGCCGGCCCGATGAATACCCCGTCCACGCCGTCGACCCGCGCGATCGCATCGATCGCGTCGAGCCCCGCGCGCGTCTCGACCTGCACGAGCACGGCCATCTCGTCGTTCGCGCGATGCAGGTACTCGCCGACGCGATTCCACCGCGACGCGCGCGCGAGCGCACTGCCGACGCCGCGAATCCCGTGCGGCGGGTAACGCGTCGCGGCCACCGCCGCACGCGCTTCGTCCGCGCTCTGCACCATCGGCACGAGCAGCGTCTGCGCGCCGAGATCGAGCACCTGCTTGACGATCACCGGATCGTTCCACGGCACGCGCACGACCGGATGCGACGGATACGGCGCGATCGCCTGCAACTGCGCGAGGATCGTCGGCACCGTGTTCGGCGCATGCTCGCCGTCGATCAGCAGCCAGTCGAAACCGGCGCCCGCGACCACTTCGGCGCTGTACGGATTCGCGAGGCCGAGCCACAGGCCGACCTGCGCGTCGCCGCGTGCGAGCGCGGCCTTGAAGACATTCGACGGCATCTGCATCGTTCGCTCACCTCACTCGAAATAGCACTGGATCGTCCCGAGCGGGCCGTAGTCGACGCTGAACGTATCGCCCGAACGCGCCGCGCAGGGCCGCGTAAACGACCCGCCGAGCACGATCTGTCCCGGCTCCAGCGCGACGTCGAAGCGCGCCAGCCGATTGGCGAGCCACGCGACGCCGTTCGCCGGATGGTTCAGCACGCCGGCCGCGACGCCGGTTTCCTCGACCACGCCGTTGCGCGACATGATCGCCGCGACCCAGCGCAAATCGACGTCCTGCGGGCGCACCGGCCGGCCGCCGATCACGACGCCCGCGTTCGCCGCGTTGTCGGCGATCGTGTCGAACACCTTGCGCGGCCGCTTCGTATCGGGGTCGATCGACTGGCTGCGCGCGTCGATGATCTCGAGCGCCGGCACGACGTAATCGACCGCGTCGTACACGTCGAAGATCGTGCAGTTCGGGCCGGTGAGCCGCTTGCCGAGCACGAACGCGAGCTCGACCTCGACGCGCGGCACGATGAAGCGGCCGGTCGGGATCGTGCCGCCGTCTTCGAAGAACATGTCGTCGAGCAGCGCGCCGTAGTCGGGCTCGTCGATCTGCGACGTGTTCTGCATCGCCTTCGACGTGAGGCCGATCTTGTGTCCCTTCAGCGTGCGGCCTTCCGCGAGCTTGAGGGTCACCCACGCGCGCTGGATCGCATACGCGTCGTCGATCGTGATGTCGGGATGGTCGAGCGAGATCTGGCGGATCTGCGTGCGCGCGCGCTCGGCGTCGTGCAGACGGTGCGCGAGCTGGTCGATGATGGCGGGTTCGAGCATGGTCGGATCGGGAATGGAGTTCAGCCGGCCCGCTTGTAGCGGGCGTGAATGTTGTTGTGCTTGTACGAGCCGCTTTCGCTGAACTCGGTCAGTTCCATCGACAGCGCGAGGTAGCGTTTCGCGTACAGCTCGGCGAAATGCGCCTTGATCGCGTCGAACAGCGCGTCGCACGCGGCTTTTTTCTGCGCATCGCTGCGCCCCGCGCCGATCTTCAGCGTCACGTGGACGAACGCGTCGTCCTCGGTGCCGTCGGCGACGCAATAGTCGTGCAGCTCGATCGCGCGCGAACGGATGCCGCCGGTCGGGAACACGCCGCCCTGTGCGATCAGCGTCGCGTTGATCGTGCGCAGCAGCGCGGGAATGCGTGCGTCGTCGCGAAGGTTCGCGGTGTATTCGACGACGATGTGTGGCATGGCAAGTCTCCGGTCGGATTCGAAGGCGTGGTGGGCAGTACCGCTCAGGGCAACGGGAAGATCGCGTTGATCTGCCCGGTGCCCGAGCTCGCGAAATAGTCGGTGACGATCTCGACGGGCTGGTCGTAGCGATCCCAGCCGAGCAGCCCGAGCAGCATCGCCGTGTCGTGCATGCCGCCTTCGCCGTGGCAATGCACGTTGTACTCGGGCAGCATCGCGCAGAAGGTCTTGAAATCGCCCTGCTTCCACAGTTCGACCACGCGCAGGTCGACCTGCCGGAAGAATTCGCGGCTGATCTGGTGGATCGATTCCTCGGGGCTGCCGTTGTCGTTGAAGCGGTGCGACAGCGAGCCGCTCGCGAGGAACGCGACGTTCGAATCGCTCTTTTCGATCGCCTCGAGCAGCGCCTCGCCGAAGCGCCGGCTCTCGTCGAGCTGATGCCACATGCACCAGCCGGCGATCGACACGACCTTGAAGTGCTGGTCGCCGTTCATGTAGCGCATCGGCACGAGCGTGCCGTATTCGAGCTCGAGGCTGTCGATCTCGTGCGCACGCGTCGCGACGCCGCGCTCGGTGGCCGTTTCCGCGATCAGCCGGCCGAGCGCCGGGTTGCCCGGATACGCGTACTGCATGTCGCGGATGAAATGCGGCAGCTCGTTGCTCGTATAGGTGCCGGCGAACCGCGCATTGCAGTTCACGTGATAGCCCGCGTTGACGAGCCAGTGCACGTCCGACACGACGATCGTGTCGACGCCGAGCGCGCGGCAGCGTTCGCCGATCAGCTGGTGGCCGCGGATCGCCGCTTCGCGGCAGCCGTGATGCTTGCCGGGTATTTCCGACAGGTACATCGACGGCACGTGCGTGATCTTCGCGGCGAGGGACAGTTTGCCCATCGTTAAGTCTCCCTGTCGGCCGGAGTTAGCGCTTTAGCGGTTACTCCGGTCCCATGCTTCGCGGTCGGCCGGAGTTAGCGCTTTAGCGCTTACTCCGGCCCCATGCTTGGCCGGCGTGCCGGCCAAGGAATCGTTCGTTCTTGCGGCGACACGACCCGCGCCCGTCACACACCCCAGCGCGGAACGTGATGCGAACCCATCGAGATGCACACGTTCTTGATCTCCGCGAACACCTCGAAACTGTACTCGCCACCCTCGCGCCCGGTACCCGATTCCTTCACGCCGCCGAACGGCTGGCGCAGGTCGCGCACGTTCTGGCTGTTCACGAACACCATCCCGGCCTCGATGCCGCGCGCGAGCCGATGCACCTTGCCGACGTCCTGCGTCCAGAGGTACGACGCGAGGCCGTACGCCGTGTCGTTCGCGAGCCGCAGCCCTTCGTCTTCGTCGTCGAACGGGATGATGCACGCCACCGGCCCGAAGATCTCTTCCTGCGCGATGCGCATCCGGTTGTCGACGTCGGCGAACACGGTCGGCCGCACGAAGTTGCCGTTGCGCAGATGGTCGGGCAAGCCTGCCGGCTTGTCCGCGCCGCCCGCGACCACGCGCGCGCCTTCCTGCTCGCCGATGCGGATATAGCCCGTCACCTTCTCCCAGTGCTGGCGCGTGATCATCGCGCCGAGATTCGTGCCCGGATCGGCCGGATCGCCGACCACCAGGTTGTTCGCGCGGCGCGCGAATTCCTGCACGAAGCGGTCGTAGATCGTGCGCTGCACGAAGATCCGCGAGCCCGCGGTGCAGCGTTCGCCGTTGATCGAGAAGATCGTGAACAACGACGCGTCGAGCGCGCGGTCGAAATCGGCGTCGTCGAAGATCAGCACCGGCGACTTGCCGCCGAGCTCCATCGAATACTTCTTGAGGCCCGCGCGCTCCATGATCCGCTTGCCGGTGACCGTGCCGCCGGTAAACGACACCGCGCGCACGTCCGGATGCCGCACGAGCGCGTCGCCGGCCGTCGCACCGTAACCCTGCACGACGTTCAGCACGCCCGGCGGGATGCCGGCTTCGAGCGCGAGCCGGCCGAGCTGGTCGGCCGTCAGCGGCGACAGCTCCGACATCTTCAGCACGGCCGTGTTGCCGAGCGCGAGGCACGGCGCCGTCTTCCACGTGGCCGTCATGAACGGCACGTTCCACGGCGATACCAGCGCGCACACGCCGACCGGCTGGTACAGCGTGTAGTTCAGCATCTGATCGTCGACCGGATAGGTGCGACCGTTCATCTGCACGCACACTTCCGCGAAGAAGTTGAAGTTCTCGGATGCGCGCGGAATCAGCTGCTTGCTCGTCTGTGCGATCGGCAGGCCGGTATCCTGCGTCTCCAGCGCCGCGAGCATCGGCACGTTCTTCTCGATCAGCTCGCCGAGCTTGCGCATCAGCTTCGCGCGCTCCTTCGCCGGCGTGTTCGCCCATTTCGGGAACGCTTCCTTCGCCGCGCGCACGGCCGCGTCGACCTCGGCCTCGCCGCCCGACGCGACGTCGGTGATGACTTCCCCCGTCGCCGGGTTCTGCGTCGTGAAGGTGTCGCGGCTCTCCACTTCGCGGCCGTCGATCCAGTGCTTGATGGTCATGTGTTCTCCTTCCTCGGGCGACGGCCTCAGCCGGCGCGATAGTAGTCTGCTTCGCCGACGATCGTGTTCACGAGCCGGCCGATCCCTTCGATTTCGGTCACGACCTCGTCGCCCGGCTGCGTGTCCGCCAGCCCCTCGGGCGTGCCGGTCAGGATCAGGTCGCCCGGCGAGAGCGTCATGAAGCTGCTGATGTGCTCGATCAGCGCGGGCACGTCGAAAACCATGTCGCGCGTGCTGCCGCGCTGCGTCTCCCGGCCGTTCACCGTCGTGCGCAGCGTCAGGTCGCCCGCGTCGCCGATCTCGTCGCGGCTGACGAACCACGGCCCGAGCGGCGTGCAGGTGTCGCGGTTCTTCACGCGCAGGTTCGGGCGGTAGTAGTTCTCGAGATAGTCGCGGATCGCGTAGTCGTTCGCGACCGTATAGCCGGCCACGTAGTCGATCGCCTGCGCGCGGCTCACGCGGCGCGCGGGCCGGCCGATCACGACGGCCAGCTCGCACTCGTAGTGCATGTGCGTGGCGTCCGCCGGGCGCACCGTGTGCGACCGGTGGCCGACGAACGTGTTCGGCCCCTTCAGGAAAATCAGCGGCTCGCTCGGCGCGTTGAACGCGAGTTCCTTCGCATGGTCGGCGTAGTTCAGGCCGAGCGCGAACGTCGTGCGCGGCGCGACGGGCGGCAGCCACGCCACCGCGTCCTCGGCCACCACGCGCCCCGTATCGAGGCGGATCACGCCGTCGCCGGCCGGTTCGGCCGCATGCAGTGCACCGTTGTAGATCACGCGCGCCGTCTTCATCGTGCCTCCTCTGCCATCAGCGTATGCCGCAACGTGCCGATACCGGCCGCGGCGATCTCGATCGTGCTGCCTGCGCGGGCCCGCGGTGCGCCGCCCGCGACGCCGAGCAGCAGCACATCGCCCGCGTCGAACGACATGAAGGCCGTCACGTCGGCGATCAGCTCGCGCACCGGGCGAATCAGCGTCGCGGTCGATGCGGACGCGGCCACCTCGCCGTCGATCCGCACCGTCAGGCCAATCGCGTCGGCATCGGCGAGCGCGGCGGCCGGCACGATCGCCGGGCCGAGCGGGCAGAAGCCGTCACGGCACTTGAAGCGCACGGCCGGACGGTAGTAATCGGGATGCGGCACCGACACGTCGCTCGCGAGCGTGAAGCCGTGCACGTAGTCGAGCGCCTGCGCGGCCGTCACGCGCGTCGCGCGCCGGGCGAACACGACGGCCACCGACGCGCCGATCTCCAGCGCGTCGACGCCGGCCGGCACGACAACGGCGGCACCGTCGGCCGCATGCGTGTTGGCGGATTTGATGTACAGGATCGGCGCCTGCGGCGGGCGGCCGTAAGGCGGTGCGTTCACGGCATCGCCGAGCGCGGCGAGCGCCGCGCGCTCGTTGAGCAGCGCGCCGTAGACGGTACCGATGGCCACCGGCAACGGCGGCGCCGCGGCGGCGGTCGTGCAAGACAGCTCCATGCGTCATTCCCCTGCCGCGCGTCGCGGCGCATCGTCAATACTTAACATCTTAAGTAAACAATCGGGCGCTGGCAACCTCGATTACCCTGATACGCGAAATTCATCAGCTTCGGCTGTTAAGATTGATGCGTCCCCGTCCTCTGCCCACCCCGATGAACCGTACGCTCGACCATCGCAATCTGGCCATGCTGCTGCTCGAGGCCCGCGAAACGCTGATGGGCCTGTTTCGCCCCATTCTCAAGGAATTCTCGCTGACCGAACAGCAATGGCGGATCATCCGCGTGCTCGACGGCGAACCGGCGCAGGCACTCGAAGCCGGGCAGATCGCGAAACGCTGCTGCATCCTGAGCCCGAGCCTGACCGGCGTGCTGGAGCGGATGGAGCGCGACGGCCTGATCACGCGCACGCGCGCGCAGGAGGATCAGCGCCGGCTGCTGGTCAGCCTGACGCCGCAAAGCAGGAAACTGGTGACGGAAATCGGTCCGCGCATCGACGAGCAATATCGTCAGCTCGAATCGCGATTCGGCCAGGACGGCCTCGAGGACATCTACCGCGCGCTCGACCGGCTCATCGAGCTCGGCAGCCACGCGTAAAGACGGCGCCCGCACCCGCCACGCGCGTGAACGGGCGCCGGTGCGATGTGGACGGTCAGTGGATCGCGCCTCGCATCAGCTCGGTCACGGCCACGCCGCGCGACGTGCGCATGCACTCCTCGACGTAATCGATGAACGGCAACGGCTCGAAATCGATTTCGTCGCGCACGCGGCGATTGTCGAACACGCGATCGACCGTCGCGAATTCCCCGCAGCGCTGCAACGCCCGGCCGATCACGCGCTCGAGTGCCGGATCGGGGCGCCCGAGCACGTCGCGCACGACGAGCGGCAGTTCGGCCGGCGCGCATGCCGCGTAGCGCGGCGCCCCGGTCATCCCCGCCGCCTCGTCCATCGCGCGCACGATCTGCGCGACCTGCGGCGCCTCGTCGCCGGCCGACACGTGATAGACGTCGTGCGCGAGCGTCGGCTTGACGGCCAGCAGCATCGTCGCGCGCGCCACGTCGTCCACCGACACGATGTCGATGCGCGTCATCGGCCGCGCGGTGAAGCGGCGTGCCGCATGCGCGAGCCGGAACATCCAGAACGAATTCGGCCCGGGCCGCGTCCCGAGCACCGTGTGGCCGACCACATGCGACGGCCGCACGACGACGAGCGGCAGCCCGAGCGCGCGCAGGCGCTGTTCCGTTTCCGCCTTCGCGTGCAGGTAGTCGGCCGCGAGCACCGCGCCCGGCAGGCCTTCGTCGCCCGGCGCGGCATCGTTCCCCGCGTCGTATGCCGCCGCTTCCTGCACGATCCCGCCACGGCCGGCATGCGCGTAGGCCGTGCCGACGTAGACGAAGCGCTGCAGGCGCGGCGCGCGCGCAAAGCGTTCGGCGAAACGCACCGCATCGGCGATATCGGCCTGCAAGTGCGCGCCGTCGGCTGGCGACGCATGGCCCGCGCAGTGAATCACGTGCGTCGCGCCGGCCAGGCGCGGCGCATCGGCGCCGTGCCATACGTCGCCGAGCGCACCGACGATCACGTTCGCATCGGTCAGGCGCGACGCCCAGTACGGCGCGAGCCCCGCGCGCAGCGCGGCTTCACGCAGCCGGGCGACCGCGTGGCCGCGATCCTGCGCGCGCACGACGCAGACGATGCGTTCGAGCAGCCCGGCATTGACGAGCGCCGTCAGCACAGTACTGCCGATGAAGCCGGTCGCGCCGGTCAGCACCAGCCGTCCGACGTTCGCCGCCGCGACCGGTGCGCTGGCCGGCGACACGAGGCTCGTCCGCCAGTTCAGCGACAACGCGGTTTTCCAGATCAGCACGATAGTCTCCTTCGAAGAGTCGGCCGGGCGGCGCGGTGCCCGCGGTTGCGGGCGGCGCACGGCTCACCGGCCAGGCCGGGGCTGACGCGCGCCCCGGCGGCTCCCGATCGGGCGTGCGGCCTGCGATCGCGTCGATCGCGCTCTGGCACGAGGGGGCGGCAGCCGGCGCGGACGGGCGTCCGCGGCACAGGATCGGGAAGTTCCCAGTGTGGGGCCCGACCGCATGCAAGTCTGTCCCGAAAGTTTCGTGAAAGTGTGCCGATTTGTACGCGATTGTCGGAGTGTGTCGCGCCGGCCGGCGCGTCAAAACGCTGAAAGGTTCGGCCCGGCTGCATTCGACCGGTGCCGAATCACGTCGCCCGCCCCGGTTTCGACGGTAGCCGGCGCGCGACAGATCGACGCGGCCGGCGGCCCTGTCATCCCATCTCTGGATCGCCGCGCGTGTCCCGCATCCACCGCTGTCGCCGGTATCGCCCGCGTGTGCTGACGCCTCGGGAACGACCATGAATCGTCGGACGTCGTTTCATCTGAAACCGAAATGGACCCAATACGATTTATTGCGGATTATCACTTGCGTTTCACACCAGTCTATCTAGACTGTTCAAGTCAAAACGGTCGAATGTTTCTTTTTCAGGAGACGATGCAATGCGCCTCACCATTCGGATTAATGGCAACGAATCGGCAACCCGGCATTCCTTCGCGGTATTGTGGGTCGATACCGACGAGGGACTGTGGTCGCGCGAGGCACATCAGGGCATCGACCTTCCGACCTGGGGCAAGGTCCGCGACGTGGAGGGCGCGATGGCGCTCTGCGCGGCCGACAGCGGCAAAGCCGTCTGTCAGTTGAAGGGGCTGTCGTCCGATGCGACGCGGCGCGAACAGGGCCCCGCCGTGCTCGCCGGCGAGCATCCCGACGGCGCGTGGCGGCTGCAGGCGGTCGATACCTGCACGACCCAGCCGGAATACCGGGAATTTATTTCCGTTGACCGATAGATATTATTGGCGTGAATCGTCTGCGGTTTTCGGGTTTATTCCGGTATCGCTAATATTAATTTCGATATTCAGCATGAATGGCGCCTCGGCTCGAGGCGCTTTTCATTTTCGGGATTAAAGAAATAACCGAGGCACGGGCAATTGATCGCGCGCCGGGACGATCGCGATCGCGCCATGCCGGAAACCGTGTGCCGGATCGGCATGCGATGGATCGTCCGTGTTCATCATCCGCACCCGCCGCGGAATCCTGCGTCGCCCTCCTTTCCTGCCCTTTCTCACCCTTTCCCTGATGGCCTACCATGCGCCTTTTTGCGGGGCCGGAACATACTTTCCCCACACGGTGTTTACTCATTTATTACAATCGCATTATTCAGACTGACCCGCCGCCGTCCGGCGGCCCGACCCGGCCATTGCATGAGCGTGAAAAAGAAGACCCACCCTGCCGATCCGTACGCAGCGGCGACCAAGAATCCGATGCTCGCATCGCGCCTGCCGATGTGGCGCTCGCGGCTGATCGTGGTCGTCGTGTTCCTCGCGTTCGCGGCGCTGATCGCGCGCGCTTTCTGGGTGCAGGTCGCGAACCAGGACTTCTACGTCGGCCAGGGCCAGAAGCGCTATCAGCGCACGATCGAGCTCGACGCGATGCGCGGGCGCATCGTCGACCGCAACGGCGCGATGCTCGCGGTCAGCCTGTCGACCTATGAAATCTGGGCAAACCCGAAACAGGTCGCCGACACCGATTACCCGCAGATCGCGAAGCTGCTCGACTTGCCGCTCGTCGAGGTGAAGCGGCGGCTCGGCAACGACAAGACGTTCGTGCTGCTCAAGCGGCAGGTCGACGCGGACACCGCCAGCCGGCTCGACAAGCTCGCGATCGACGGCATCACGCAGATCGCCGATTCGAAGCGCTTCTACCCGGAAGGCGAATCGGCCGCGCACGTGGTCGGCTTCACGAACGTCGAGGACAGGGGCCAGGAAGGTGTCGAGCTCGCGGCGAATGCGCGCCTGCAGGGCACGTCCGGCCAGCGCGAGGTGATCCGCGACCGGCTCGGCCGCATCGTGTCGGACACGCGCCCGCTCGTCCCCGCGCAGCACGGCGCGACGATCGAGCTGACGATCGACCGCCGCATCCAGCAGCTCGCATTCAGCCAGCTCAAGGCGGCCGTGATCGAGAACAACGCGCTGGCCGGCAGCGTCGTCGTGCTCGACGCGCAGAACGGCGAGATCCTCGCGCTCGCGAACTATCCGACCTTCGACCCGAACGACCGCGCCCGCCTCACCGGCCAGCAATTGCGCAACCGCGCGGTGATCGACACGTTCGAACCGGGCTCGACGATCAAGCCGCTCGTCGTCGCGCTGTCGATCGACGAACGCAAGGTCACGCCGAACACGATCATCAACACGTCGCCGGGCACCTACAAGATCGGCCCGGCGGTGATCCACGACACGTCGAACCACGGGTCGCTGACGGTATCGCAGGCGCTGCAGAAGTCGAGCAACGTCGCGCTCGCGAAACTGGCGCTGAACCTGCCCGCCGAAACGATCTGGAACAAATACCAGGAGTACGGGATCGGCCGCGCGCCGGAACTGACGTTCCCGGGCGTCGCGTCGGGCCGGCTGCGCGGCTACAAGCGCTGGCGGCCGATCGAGCAGGCGACGATGGCGTACGGCTACGGGCTGTCGATGTCGCTGCTGCAGATCGCGCAGACCTATACCGCCTATGCGGGCGACGGCACGCTGCATCCGGTGTCGCTGCTGAAGAACGGCACCGACCAGCAGACGATCGACGCGCACCGCAGCCACCGCGTGACGTCGCCGCAAACGGCCGCCGCGATCCGCTCGATGCTCGAGATGGCGGTGGGCGAAGGCGGCACGGGGCGCCGCGCGCGCGTCGACGGCTACCGGATCGGCGGCAAGACCGGTACCGCGCGCAAGCAGGTCGGCGCGAGCTATGCGAAGGGCAAGTACCGCGCGCTGTTCGCCGGGATGGCGCCGATGAGCGACCCGCGCCTGATCGTCGCGGTGATGATCGACGAGCCGCGCGGCAAGGGCTACTACGGCGGCACGGTGGCCGGCCCGGTGTTCGCGTCGGTCACGAGCGGCTCGCTGCAGTTGCTCGGCGTGCCGCCCGATGCACCGGTCGAACCGGAGAAGAATGCGCCGGCGAAGGCCGCCGCGCCGCAGAAGACGGTCGCGGCGCCGAAAGCGGCGGCGGCAACGACGACCGTCACGCAGAAACCGTCGGCCTCGCTCAGGACGGCCGCGCAATCCGGCACGCCCGCGCCCGCGAAGGTGGCTACCGCAGGCTGACGATGCCGGGTCGATGCCGTATCCGCATCGACCCGCCGCATCCCACTCGCCAGGAACGCACCGCGTTATTTGAGCGTTCCCGCCGCGCCCCCCTACGATTTTTTCGCGCCGCGGGCGGCCTTGCTTGCTCGGCCGACTACAACCACTTGCCGGCAAGCGCGCGACGGCGCAGGAACTGACGCCCGAGACGTTCTACTGATCGGATCGTGAAAAAGCACAGGGCCGGCCGCCGCGCCCATGCCCGGTACGCGGCGCGACGCCCCGCGCCGTCAATGCGCGGCCGCGACCGGCTTCACCATCCGCCCGAGCACGTGCTCGGTCATCCCGCGTGCGAGTTCGGTCTCACCCATGAACACGGTGCCGATGCCCTCGCTCGACAGCAGCGCGGCCTCGTCGCCGCTGTTCGTGCACAGCACGACCTCGAGCGTCGGGTTGAGCGTGCGCGAGATCTCGACGATCTGCCGCACGTCGAACACGTCGGGCAGCGTCACGACCAGCATCCCGGCGCGGGCGATATGCGCCTGCACGAGCACGATCGGCTCGATCGCGTCGCCCGATACGGCCGCGATGCCGTCCGCGCGCAGCTTCTCGACGAGCTCGCGATTCTGCTCGACCACGACATACGCGATCCCGCGCTCGTCCAGCGCATGCGCGATCCGCGTGCCGACCTTGCCGTAGCCGACGATCACGACCTGCCCGGTCAGATGCGTCTGCGGCGTCGACATCGGCAGCGCGGCGAGCGGATCGTCGCGCGCCTCGAGCTTGCGCGCGAACGCCGAATGCTTGCGGATCCATGCGAGCGCCGGATCGATCATCGCGAACAGCAGCGTGTTCATCGCGATCGAGATCAGCGCGACCGCGAGAATCAGGCTCTGCCCCTCGGCCGACAGCAGCCCGAGCGCACGGCCGAGCCCCGCGAGGATGAACGAGAATTCGCCGATCTGCGCGAGGCCGGCGCCGACCGTCAGCGCGGTGTTCAGCGGATAGCGGAACGCGATCACGAGCGCGACGGCCGCGAGCGTCTTGCCGACCAGCACGATGGCCGCGACCTCGATCACGTGCAGCGGCTCGTCGATCAGTACCTTCGGGTCGAACAGCATGCCGACCGAGATGAAGAACAGCACCGAGAACGCGTCGCGCAGCGGCAGCGTCTCGTCGGCCGCGCGCCGGCTGAATTCCGACTCGCGCATCATCATCCCGGCGAAGAACGCGCCGAGCGCGAACGACACGTCGAACAGCTTCGCCGCGCCGAACGCGATGCCGACCGCCGCGGCAATCATGCAAAGCGTGAACAATTCGCGCGAACCGGTGCGCGCGACGAGCCACAGAATGCGCGGAAACACGCGCTTGCCGACCACCAGCATCAGCGCGATGAACGCGGCGACCTTCAGCATCGTGACGCCGAGCGTGCCCCACACGCTGCCGCCGGCCGCATGCACGTCGCCGGGCGGCGTGCCGCCGAGCAGCCCCGCCACCGGCGGCAGCAGCACCAGCACCAGCACCATCACGAGATCCTCGACGACCAGCCAGCCCACCGCGATGCGCCCGTTGACCGTCTCGACGAGCCCGCGCCCCTCGAGCGCGCGCAGCAGCACGACGGTACTCGCGACCGACAGCGCGAGCCCGAACACGAGCGCCGCGCCGAGACTCCAGCCCCACGTGAGCGCGAGCCCGCCGCCGAGCAGCGTCGCGACGGTAATCTGCACGACCGCGCCCGGCAGCGCGATCTTGCGCACGGCGAGGAGATCGCCGAGCGAAAAATGCAGGCCGACGCCGAACATCAGCAGCATCACGCCGACTTCGGCGAGCTGCTGCGCGAGCGACAGGTCGCCGACGAAACCGGGCGTGCCGGGGCCGATCACGATCCCGGCGAGCAGATAGCCGACGAGCGGCGGCATCTTCAGCAGCGACGCGAGGTAACCGAAGATCATCGCGAGACCGAAACCGGCCGCGAGCAACGCAATCAGGCTGACGTCATGAGGCATCCCCCCTCCCAAGCTCTTGTAACTATTTAGTAAGGTTCAAGAGTGGAAGGATACGGGATGAGGCGAAAAAATGGCGCGCCGCCGCGAAAATTTCACGCGGTGGCGGCGCATTGGCGGGGTGCAACCCCGGCGAAGGGAAAAGCGTCGCACGCCCGGCCGCACGTCGGCGCGGACCGGGCGGCAGGCGGGGCTGGCGCCCCGCCGCTCACGTCAGCGCGACGCTTGCGGGAACCGCGCGCCCGGCGGCGGCTCGGGCCGCGTCGACGGCACGCTCTTGCGCACCTTCGCGACCTGCGCGGCCGTCACCGGCGCGCCCGTGTTGCCCCAGCTCGTACGCACGAAGTTCGACACGTCCGCGACTTCCTGGTCCGACAGGCGCCAGCCGAACGGCGGCATCGTGAAGGTCGACGGCGCGGTTCGCGTCCCTTGCAGCGCACTGCCTTCCAGCACGACGTGGATCAGCGAGGTCGGATCGTCGCCCTGCACGACCGGGTTGCCGGCGAGCGCCGGGAACACGCGCGTGTAGCCGTGGCCGTCGCTGCGATGGCAGGCCATGCAGTTGTCGCGATAGACGGCCGCGCCCGGCTTGCTCGCGTCGCCGGTCTGCAGCGCCTTCGCCGCGGCCGCGTCGTACACGTGCGGCTGCTCGCCCTGCACGCGCGGCGGCAACGTCTTCAGGTAGCGCGCAATCGCGTTCAGGTCGCCGTCGGTCATGTGCTGCATGCTGTGGCCGACCACGTCCGTCATCCCGCCGAACGCGGCCGTGCGCAACGTGCGGCCGGTCTTCAGGAACTGCACGATCTCGGTTTCGTTCCACGTGCCGAGGCCCGTGCGCGGCTCGCCGCGCAGGCTCGTCGGCACCCAGCCGTCGATCGCCGCGCCGCCGGCCAGGAAGTCGAGGCCGTCCGCGTCGGTCAGCCCGCGCTCCTGCATCGTCGGCGCGCGCGGCGTGTGACACGCGCCGCAGTGGCCGAGCCCCTGCACCAGATACGCGCCGCGCGCGACCACCGGATCGGTGTACGACGCCGCGTCGAACGGCTTCGCCGACGGCGCGAACATCTTGCGCCAGATACCGAGCGGCCAGCGCATCGACAGCGGCCACACGATGTCGACCGCGCGGTTCTCGTGCTCGACCGGCGCGACGCCGTGCATGAAGTACGCGTACAGCGCCTTCATGTCGTCGTCGGTCAGGCGCGCGTACGACGGGAACGGCATCGCCGGATACATCGTGTCGCCGTTCTTGCGCACGCCTTCGCGCACCGCCCGCGTGAAGTCCTCGTAGGTCCAGCCGCCGAGGCCCGTCTTCGGGTCCGGCGTGATGTTCGTCGAGTAGATGCCGCCGATCGGCGTGTCGAACTTCAGCCCGCCCGCGAACGGCTTGCCGCCGCTCGCGGTGTGGCAGGCGATGCAGTCGCCTGCGCGCGCAAGATATTCGCCGCGCTTGATGAGCGCCGCGTCGGCGGACTGGGGTGCCGGCGCGGCCGCCGGGCCCGAAGCCGCGGCCGGTGCGGACGCCGGCTGCGCGAACGCAGCGCCGCCCGCGAGACCGAATGCCGCCCATGCCGTGCCGATCGCCAGCGCGCGCCGCAGCGGAGAAATGCGGCGCGCGGCGTTGTGGTGGTTCATCGTCCTCTTCATACGGTCACCAGCGGGGCGGGATTTTTCAGGTATTGCTCGCGGATCGCGCGTGCCGACCAGTAGGCCAGCGCCGCGATGATCCCGGTCGGGTTGTAGCCGATGCCCTGCGGCAGCGCGGACGCGCCCATCACGAACACGTTGTGCACGTCCCAGCACTGCAGGTAGCGGTTCAGCACGCTCGTCTTCGGGTCGGTGCCCATGATCGCGCCGCCGACCAGGTGGGTCGTCTGGTACTGGCGCGAATCGAAGTGCTTGCCGAACTCGCGCGTCGACACGCCGATCGCCTTCGGCCCCATCGCTTCCGCGATCTTCTTCATCTGGCCGGTCACGTACTGCGCCATCTTGATGTCGTTGTCCTTCCAGTCGAACGTCATCCGCAACAGCGGCTGGCCGTACGAATCGCGATAGGTCGGATCGAGGTCGAGATACACGTCGCGGTACGACATGTTGGTGCCGTGCGCATCCATCGAGATCGTGTGCGCGTAGTTGTCCTTGACCGCCTTCTTCCACGCCGAGCCCCATTGCGGCGTGCCGGGCGGCGTCGCGATGCCGCTGATCGGCTTCACGCCGGCCTGGTTCACCCACAGCGGCGAGCCGCCGACGAACCCGAGCGGGCCGTGGTCGAAGTTGTCCGCGTTGAAGTCGTCCACCGCGACGCCGTTGCCGCCCGCGCCGATGAACGGATTCGTATAGGTGTCCTTGTCGAAGAACGCCTTGATCGTCGACAGGTTCTGGTATGCGAAATTGCGGCCGACCACACCTTCGCCCGACACCGGGTCGTACGGCTTGCCGATGCCCGACAGCAGCAGCAGGTGCACGTTGTGATACTGGAACGCGGCCACGATCACGAGATCGGCCGGCTGGTGCACTTCACGCCCGGCCGGATCGACGTAGGTCACGCCGGTCGCGCGCTTCTTCGTGTCGTCGAGGTCGACGCGCAGCACGTGGCACTTCGAGCGCAGCTCGAAATTCGGCGCCTGCTTCAGCGCCGGCAGGATGTTCAGGTTCGGCGACGCCTTCGAATACATGTAGCACGCGTAGCCGCTGCAGTAGCCGCAGAAGTTGCACGGGCCCATCTGCACGCCGTACGGGTTCGTGTACGGGCCCGACGTGTTCGCCGACGGCAGCCGGTACGGATGCAGGCCGAGCGAGTGCGCCGCATCGAAGAAGCGCTGCGCCGAATACGTATTGAGCTGCGCGGGCAGCGGGAAGTTGTCGCTGCGGTTCGCCTCGAACACGTTGCCGTCGCCGACCACCTTGCCGCCGACCTTGTACGCCTGCCCCGACGTGCCGAACACCTTCTCGGCGAAATCGAAATGCGGCTCGAGCTCGTCGTACGTGACGCCCGTATCCTGGATCGTCATCCCTTCGGGGATGAACTTCTTGCCGTAGCGCTCTTCATAGTGGCTGCGCAGGCGCAGCTCTTCCGGCGTGATCCGGAAATGCACGCCCGACCAGTGCAGCCCCGCGCCGCCGACGCCTTCGCCCGGCAGGAACGCGGCAAGCTGCCGGTACGGCAGCGCGGTGTCCTGCAGGCCGTGGCGGATCGACACGGTCGTCTTCGACAGGTCGAGGAACAGCTTCTTGCGGATGTTGTAGGTCAGCTCGTCGATCGTGTTCGGGTACGCGCCGTCCGGATAGGTGTCGCGATATTCGCCGCGCTCGAGCGCGACGACGTTCAGGCCCGCTTCGGTCAGTTCCTTCGCGAGAATCGCACCGGTCCAGCCGAAGCCGACGATCACCGCATCGACATGCGGCTTCTTATCTGCGGCCATCAGCTGCGCTCCCCGTTGATCGAGACGGGGCCGTACGGATAAGGCTTGCCGCTCTGGTTGACGAAATCCATGAAGTCCGCGCGCGCGCCCGGGAAACCGATCATCTTCCACGCGGCCATGTCGCGATTGCCGCCATGCACCGGATCGCAGAAATAGCCTTCGCGCGTGTTCTGCAGCAACTGGCCGAGGAACACGCCGGGCGGGACGTCGTCGATCTGCGCGCCGCCCTTCTCCAGCGCGCCGAGCACGGTGTCGCGCGTCGGCGCGTCGAGATCCGCGAACGCCTTGCCGTGGGTCTTTTCGCAATAGCGGTTGACGGCCGCGATGCCGAGCCGGTAGATGTCGCGCGGCACCAGCTTCAACTGGTAGCCGAGCTCGGGCACGCCCTGCTGGAACGGCCCCTGCATGTACCACGTCGCGCCGTGCGCATACGGCGTCTCCATCTGGCGATCGATGAATTCGGGCACGCCGGCCTCGAGCGCGCCGGGGCCTTCGGCGTCGGCCGGAATCAGCCGGTCGACGGCGGCCTGGACGAACGCCCATTCCTTCGCATCGAAAAAGGTCGGCTTGTACGGCGCGCGTTCGGCGCCGGCCGACGCAGTGGACGCGTTGCCGGCGGTCGTCGCGGACGGCGACGACGAGCGCAGGTCGCAGCCGGCGACCGACGCGATCGGCACGAGCGCGACCGATGTGCGCAGGAAACGGCGACGCGAATTGGGTTTGTCAGGTGGCGTGGACATGGTCGGATGTTGATCGTTGGGGATCGGGGGTTCGGACGCGCGCATTCCGCATGTCGCGTGCCCGGCAGGCAGCCGTGCCGCAGGCGGCCGGTCGCCCTGTTCTTTCGTGTGTTGCACACAACCTCGATGCAGGCGTCCGGCCGCGCGATTCGCGGTGGCGCCGTCATTGCAGCCGCACGTCGCCCCGGTGCCGGCGGCGCTGCGCAGATTGACCTCTTCGTGGGCCTTTCGTCGGACAAATACCGGCATCGGCCTGCATCTGCCCGTCATCGACCGTGACCCTTGTTCAACTTAGACGTCGCGTCTACCGACGGCAAGCGCAACGTGCACGACCCTCTTTTCGGGTCCGGCGACGAGTGCGGCGAATTATATATGGAACCGGTTCCAGTGCTAGAGGGTTCAATGCAATTCAGTGCATCGAAATTAGCAACAATGGGAAATGCGGAAGCTGGAATGTGCAAGGATGGCGAGATGGCGGACGCCTTCGCCGGTCGGGCAGACGATCGGGCTGCGGTGGGCGCATGTCGCTTTCCGGCGACACCCGATCAGATGGCGATATCGAGTTGCGTCGCGCTCTGGTAGCCTCCGCATCTCATGAATACCCAGAAAAACAAACTGCCGGCGCCCGATGCGACCGGCATCAGCAAATATCTCAGCTATCTGCTGCGCCACGAGCCGCAGGCCATCGGCCTGCACCTGGACGCCGAAGGCTGGGCCGATATCGATGAACTGATCGCCGGCGCCGCCCGTCACGGACACCGGCTCGATCGCGCGACGATCGAAAGCGTCTGTGCAACCAACGACAAGCAGCGCTTCGCGCTGTCGGATGACGGTCAACGCATCCGCGCGGTACAGGGCCATTCGACGCCCGTCGTGCAGCGCCGGTATCCGGCCGCGCAACCGCCCGAGCGCCTCTATCACGGCACGGCGACGCGCTTCCTCGATTCGATTCGTGCGCAAGGGCTGAAACCCGGCGCCCGTCATCACGTGCACCTGTCGGCGGACCTCCGGACGGCGCTGGCCGTCGGCGCGCGCTACGGCGTGCCCGCGATTCTCGAAGTCGATGCGCAGCGCATGCAGCGGCAGGGCCACACGTTCTTCGTCGCCGAGAACGGTGTCTGGCTGACCGATGCCGTGCCGGCCGACTGCCTGACGCTGATCGATACGCACGCGAGCTGAATCGCGCGCGGCTCCCCCCTCACCACGGCCAGAACATCGACGCGATCGACAACGCCAGCGCCGCGCACAGCGGCGAGTAATACAGCGTGTCCATCCGCGCGAAACGCGACCCGCGAATCCGCTTGAAGAAGCCGACGTAGCGGAAATCGCCGACGGCCCGCACCGCGAAGATCAATGCGAGCGCAACGACCGCGAATGCGATCGTGCCGGGATACGCGTTGCGCCCCAACCAGCCGGCACGCGCGGCGACCACGCCTGCGCCGCCCAGCAGTGCCGCCGCGATGGCAAGCGTGCCGATGGCAGTCGGCCGCAACAGCGGTACGCCGTCGTGCTCCGGAATGGCCGCGCGCTTGCCCAGCCGCCCGCCGAACGCCCAGTAGACGTGCACGAGCGCGATGGCGCAAAGCGTCGGCACGCTGAAATACGCACCGGTCATGTCGATCAATGTCCTCGTCTCGTTGTCTCGTTGTTTTGCCGAAAGGATTCCGGCACGCGGCCCCGCGTCCGCGCCACGCATGACGATACCGAAACCCGGCCACGCGCGCATTGCGACGTCCGGTCGCAACCGGCGGCCGTGCATGCTGCGTTGCAGTGCGCATGCGTCGTCGCGCAAGCCGGCCGCTTGACTTCCCTCCGTGCACTACTACCCTGTTATTCCAGTACTGCGGTCGGCACGCCGCTGCGCAAGCGGCTGCCCGCACGACGACGATAACGAAGGCCATGGAGGCGACTCATGCTGATCGGTGTGCCGAAAGAGATCAAGAACCACGAATACCGCGTCGGCCTCACGCCGGCCGGCACGCGCGAACTCACGCGCCACGGCCATCGCGTGCTCGTGCAGCGCGGCGCGGGCACGGCGATCGGCCTGCTCGACGACGACTACACGGCCGCGGGCGCGTCGCTCAGCGACGGCGCCGACGAAATCTTCGCGCGCGCCGACATGATCATCAAGGTCAAGGAGCCGCAGCCGGCCGAATGCGCGATGCTGCGGCGCGGCCAGATCCTCTACACGTACCTGCATCTCGCGCCCGATCCCGATCAGGCCGCCGCGCTCGTGAAGTCCGGCGCGGTCTGCATCGCGTACGAAACCGTGACGGGGCCCGGCGGCGGCCTGCCGCTGCTCGCACCGATGAGCGAAGTCGCCGGCCGCATGTCGATCCAGGTCGCGGCGACCCACCTCGAAAGCCCGCGCGGCGGCCGCGGCCTGCTGATGGCCGGCGTGCCCGGCGTGCCGGCCGCGCACGTGGTCGTGCTCGGCGCGGGCGTCGTGGGCACCGGCGCGCTGCAGATGGCGGTGGGCCTCGGCGCGCGCGTCACCGTGCTCGACACCAACGTGAACCGGTTGCGCCAGCTCGATCTCGTGTTCGCCAACCGGATCGCAACCGTCTGCTCGAATGCGCATACGGTCGACGAAGCCGTGCGCGATGCCGACGTCGTGATCGGCGCCGTGCTCGTGCCGGGCGCATCGGCGCCGCGGCTCGTCACGCGCGACATGATCGCGACGATGCGCAAGGGGGCGGTCGTCGTCGACGTCGCGATCGATCAGGGCGGATGCTTCGAGACCTCGCATGCGACCACGCACGCGGCGCCGACCTTCGTCGTCGACGGGGTGGTCCACTACTGCGTCGCGAACATGCCCGGCGCGGTCGCGCGCACGTCGACCTTTGCGCTGAACAATGCAACGCTCGGCCATGCGCTCGCGCTCGCCGACAAGGGCTGGAAACAGGCGATGCTCGACGATCCGCATCTGCGCGCGGGCCTGAACGTGTGCGACGGCCGCATCACGTACGAAGCGGTCGCGCTGGCGCTCGGCCTGCCCTACGTCCCGGCCACCGGCGTACTTGCATGACGGTGCGGGCATGAGTCGAACGCATCGCGGCCGGCCGCGTTGCGTTCACGCGCCCTTCGACCGGCTCCGCTTCGCGCCACCACCCGCGCCGCCGCCCGCGCTGCCCGCACCGCCCATCGTGCGCGCCAGCAGCGGCCGCAGTTGCGCGAGCGTGCGCGTGTTCAGCACGTCCTGCCGCGTCAGCCAGCCGCGCCGCGCCTGATCGACGCCGAACGCGAGGTTGTCGAGTTCGTCCGCGCGGCATGCATCCGAACCGATCGCGACCGGCACGCCGGCCTTCGCGGCCTCGCGGCACCAGACGTCCGGCAGGTCGAATCGACGCGGCTGCGCATCGAGTTCGACGAAGCAGCCGCGCGCGGCGGCTCCCGCGAGCACGCGCGGCACATCGAGTTCGCAGGCGTCGCGCTCGCCGAGCACCCGGCCGGTCGGATGCGCGAGAATCGTGAAATGCGGATGGTCCATCGCGCGCAGCATGCGATCGGTCTGCGCGCCGCGCGACAGGTCGAAGCCGTCGCGTACCGCGCCGACCACGAGATCGAGCCGGCCGAGCATCGCGTCGGGTACATCGAGGCTGCCGTCCTCGCGAATGCCGGCTTCCACGCCCTTGAGCAACACGAAATCGTCGAAGGTCGCGTTGACGCGATCGATTTCGTCGAGCTGGCGCGCGAGCCAGTCGAAGCCGTCGCGATCGCCATCAGGCGGGGCGCGGTCGGTGACGGCCAGGTAGGCGAGCCCGCGTGCACGCGCGGCGTCGGCCATCGCGCGCAGGCCGTCGCGGCCGGCCGCCGCATCGGTATGCGCGTGCAGGTCGCCGTGGAGATGCTTGCGCTCGATCAGCGCCGGCAGCGTGCCGGCGCGCGACGCATCGATCTCGCCGCGATCCTCGCGCAACTCGGGCGGCACCTCGTGCAGTCCGATGGCCGCGTAGACCGAGGCCTCCGTCGCGCCGGCAATCCGCTCGTCGCCGCGAAACACGCCGTATTCGTTGATCTTCAGGCCGCCGGCCTGCGCGATCCTGCGCAGCGCGATGTTGTGCGCCTTCGATCCCGTGAAGTAGACGAGCGCCGCGCCGAACGCATCGGCATCGACGACGCGCAGGTCGACCTGCAACCCACTGGCGAGCGTCACGCTCGACCGGGTCTTGCCGTGTGCGAGCACGCGCGCCACGTCGCCGTAGCCGACGAACGCTTCGGCGACCGCGACCGGGTCGCGTGCGGTGACGAGGATGTCGAGATCGCCGACCGTCTCGCGGCGGCGGCGGAAACTGCCGGCCGGCACGGCCTTGCCGACGCCGGCCACCGCACGCAGGCGTTCGAGCAACGGCATCAGCGCATGCGCGGCGTCGGGCAGCAGAAAGCGTTGCGGCTCGCGCTGCAGGCGATCGTCGATCGCTTCGAGCAGATGCGCTTCGGTTCTCGCGCCGAAGCCCGGCAGCTCGCGCACATGCCCGCTCTTCGCTTCGGCGCGCAACTGTTCGAGCGAATCGACGTGCAGCGCGTCATGCAGCGCCTTCACGCGTTTCGCGCCGAGCCCGGGCACATCGAGCAGCTCGACGATCGCGCCCGGCAGCGCATGACGCAAGGTTTGCTGCAGTTCGCAGGTGCCGGTCGCGGCGATCTCGCGCAGCTTCGCCGCGAGATCGGCCCCGATCGACGGAATCTTCCCGAGATCGTCGCCGTTCGCGATCATCATCGGGATATCGCGACCGTAGTCGGCGACCGTACGCGCGGCGTTGCGGTATGCACGCACGCGAAACGGGTTGGCGCCCTGGATCTCGAGCATGTCGGCGATCTCGGCGAACACGGCCGCGCACTCGGCATTGTGGATCGGCATGATCGGCGTGGCTCCCTTCCACGTGGATGGCGCCGCGCGCCTGCGCGACGGCGTCTGCCCGCCCGGCGCCGCATGTCGACGCCGCCGGGCGCACGTTGGTCATCCTACGCCGGCCGCACCGCGCGTGCAGCGCGGTTGAAGCCGCGACGTCAGAGCGACGCGCGTGGCGTCGTCGCGTAGCGTCGCTCGTAGAGCGACTGGCAATGCGTGCAGCGTTCGGCGGTCGGGCGCGCCAGCAGGCGCTCATAGCCGACCGACCCATCGCAGTCGATGCATTCGCCGTAACTGCCGTCGCGCATCCGCTGATGGGCGCGGCCGATCGCGCGCAACTCGGTCAGCTTCATGCCGATCAATGCATGATCGACGTCGACGAACAGGTCCGCGTTCGCCTCGTCGCCCTCGTCCGGCGCCGCGCCGGCAAGGTCCGCATAGGATTCCGACGCGCGGTGGTCTTCGCTCGTGCGGATCTCCGCATGCAGCGCCTGCTCGCTCTCGTTCAGCCGCTGCTTCAGCGTCTGTCGTTGTTGCGGGTCGAGCGACATGGCCGTCTCTCCTGTTCCGGGTTCCGCGCGAAAAAAGAGCGGCGCGCGGTATCGCGCCAGTGCGCGGCATGCAGGCATGACCTGCGCCGTCGCATCCGGATGGGCGGCCGGACGTGCGAAACGCCGGACGCATTCGACGCAGGATAAACCCATTGAACACGCGTGTGTTGACCGGAATCAGCATGCCGGTCAGGCAGCGGCAGCAGTGCGGAAACTGGGGACGGACGCGCAATCCCGACCGGCGTCGCGCGCCGCGAAGCCCGCCTGCGCAACCGCAGCGCAGCAATTTCCGGTGCGGCCACAGCGCCTCTTTCCGTGCCCGCGAACCGGCATCACGCCGTCGATACGCTCGCTCGCGTGGTACCGCTTCGATCATTCGTCATCCTCAGAACGCATTGCGCCCGATGAAGCCGCGCACCACCGTCATCAGGATGATCTTGATGTCGAACCAGAAGCTCCAGTTCTGCATGTAGAACAGATCGAACTTCACGCGCGCCTCCATCGCCTCGACCTTGCGCGTCTCGCCGCGATAGCCGTTCACCTGGGCCCATCCGGTGATGCCGGGCCGCACGCGGTAGCGGTACATGTAGCAGTCGATCAGTTGCCGATACAAGTCGTCGTGTTCGATCGCGTGCGGACGCGGGCCGACCACCGACATCTGCCCGAACAGCACGTTGAAGAACTGCGGCAACTCGTCGAGCGACGTGCGCCGCAGGAACGCGCCGACGCGCGTGATGCGCGAATCGTTGCGCGACGCCTGCCGCAGGACACCCGGCTGAGCGCGATGCACGCGCATGGTCCGGAACTTCAGGATATGGAACTCGCGGCCGTCGACGCCCTTGCGGCGCTGCCTGAACAGCACGGGCCCCGGCGACGACAGCTTGACCGCGATCGCCAGCATCGTCAGCAGCGGCAGCAACGGAATCAGCACGCCGAACGCGAACAGCCGGTCGAACGCGAACTTGGCCCACAGCTCCGGCGCGGAGCGCGGCGTGGTCGCGAGATTGATCGCCGGCATGCCGAGCACGTCGGTCGCGGAGCGATCGACGACCGCCATCTGCCGCACGTCGGGTAACAGCCGCAACTCGACGAACTCGTCGCGCAACTCGCGCACGATGCGCTGGATCCGCCATTCGTGCGACATCGGCAGCGTCAGCCAGACTTCGTCGATGTCGCCGCCGCGAATCAGGTCGCGCAACGCGTTCCAGTCGTCGATTACCGGCACGCCGCCGATGCCGCCCGCGGCGGCCTGCGCATCGTCGTCGAATACGCACGCGGCCACGAACGGGCCGTTCGGCGCGAGCTGCATCCGCTCGATCGCCACGCGTCCGTATGCCGTTGCGCCGACGACGGCGACGCGGCGCTGCCGCGCACGCGGGTCGCCGCGCGTCAGCGCGAGCGCCAGCAGCGCCGCGCGGCCGAGCAGCAGCGCCGCGTCGCCGGCCAGCACCGTGCGCACGATCCAGCGGGTCGTCACCGTGCCGCCGCGATTCATGATCCACATCGTGCCGGCCACCGTCAGCACGCTCGCGCACACCACCGCCACCAGCGTGTGCATCAGCACCTGCGCGCCGCCCTGCACCGCCACGCCGCCGCGCACGGTGCGCAGGTAGCGCGGCAGCAGCGCCACCGTCAGCACGCACAGCAGCGCGATCGCGCCGCGCTGCGCATCGGACAGGTCATGCCATCCGAGACCCGACGCCGCCTGCGCGACGAGCGCCCCGGCCAGCACGAGCACGACGTCGGCCGCCGCGATCGCTGCGCGCCGCATCGCATTCGTTCCACTCGACATCGACTGCATCGTCACGCACCGTGTGCGGGGAATCCGCGGTGCCCGTCCGGCATGCGCGGGCGAACCGTCGCCGGCATCGCATTGCCGCGCGTGCCGAGCAACCGGCGATAGTCGGCGCAAATCAGCTCGTAGCATTCGCACGCCTGATGTTCGAGGCCGTGCCGGTCGAGCACCGTGATGCGGCCGCGGCGTTGCCGGATCAGCCCGGCTTCCTGCAGGTTCCCGGCCGCTTCCGTCACGCCCTCGCGCCGCACGCCGAGCATGTTCGCGATCGTCTGCTGCGTGACGGCCAGCTCGTCGCCGTCGATCCGGTCGTGCGCGAGCAGCAGCCAGCGGCTGAGCTGCTCGCTGACCGAGTGATGGCGGTTGCACAGCGCGCTGCGCGCGATCTGCGCCATCGTCGCCTGGCAGGTGTTGAGCAGCAGCCGGTAGGTCTGCGCCGACCGCTCGAATTCGGCGCGCATCACGCAACTCGGCACGCGATAGGCCATTCCGCCGATGCGCACCTCGACCCGGCTCGACGCGGCGAGGCCGCCGACCAGCGTCCCCAGCCCGACCACCCCTTCGCGGCCGACCACCGCCACCTCGACCATCGCACCGTCCTCCATCAGGTGCTGGACCGACATCATCGCCGTCGTCGGAAAATGCAGATGGCGCATCGGCTCGCCGACCCGGTCGAGCATCCCGGCCTTGATCCTGACCAGTTCGAGATGCGGTGCGATGGCGCGGATGCTGTCCTCCGGGAGGGCAGCAAGGATGGCGTTCGCCGAATAGCTCGAGTGAAGATGAAGCATATCTGTATCCCTTTTATCGTCCGCGCCGCCTGCAGCAGCAAAGCACGGAACTCGTTATCGCGATGCGCGTCCGGACATTGACAGCGGTTGCGGCCCACAACCCTGAATCCGACTAACCATCGGCTTGTCAACGCCGAATTGAGTCGACTGCCCCGTTTCGACACGCCAACCCGAATAAGCGATTTACGTGCCAATACCCGCCTGTCCTTAATATATGAATCACGGCCGATTTAAATCACTCGGATAACCGGCCCCAAATCCCAAAAAACGTCTCATTTCCGGACACTCTTCCACGCGACGGACACAGCGCGCCATTCGACTGATCAAATGCCGCGCACCGGACCCGGGTAGCTGGCTGGCGGCTGCGACGCTTATCGTTCAAATACTTACAGCCGATTTTCAATTGTTTCCTTGATGTGCAGCGCAGCATTTCCCGGCGTCACCGCACCTCACACGCTCGTTTCAAACTGTCTCAAATTTGAATCTGCACACTAATTCGAGACTCTGTTCCCTATCGCACATATCACCTGCAAACCTTTGATTCAAATGACAAATCATGCGAGCCCCATTTATTTTTCAAATAATGTTCAATACCTTCCAGCCACTTGCGCCGTACGATTCACCAAGTTGTCCGATTGATTCCCGGTCGACATAGAATGACAAGCAAGCTCACGATTCCATTTCCGGATGATTAATTCCGGAAAAAGGAATCCTTAAATCGAAATAACGTTTGCGCCCAATCGCAATCGTCAAACTTTGTGAAATGGCAGAATGTGGAATTGGACGAATTCAATTGCGTGCTAGCCTTTTTTGCGAGTATCGTCATTCCGTTTTTGATCAACAAAAAGTCCGCACGATCGTGCTAAATCCCGTTCCGGGATTTGCCGAGACGACGCGCGACCGCCAACCTGCGAGGATGTGCCGTGACTCACCAGACCGCCGATACCGTCGCGTATGCGAACGGCATGATCGAGCTTTCCCACAGCTTCGACGCCAACCGGTTTCTCGCGGCCATCGACCGCGACGAACTCGCCACGCTGACACCCCACCTGCAACTCGTTCACCTGAAATCCGGGCAGGTGCTCTGCGAACCCGGCGAAATGCTCGCTGCGGTCTACCTGCCGGTCACGACCGCGATTTCGCTGCAGTACGTGTCGTCCGGCGGCATGACGCTGGAAGTCGCGGAGATCGGCAGCGAAAGCGTGGTCTGCGACGACGTGATCGGCGGCAGCGGCCGGATGCCCTGCCGCGCGGTCGCGTGTCGCGACGGTTTCGTCTACCGGCTCGACCGGCGCGTCTTCGCGGCCGCGTTCGATGCGTCGCCGGTGATCCGCCATCTCGTGTTCGTCTGCGTGCGGCTGCTGATGGCGCAGGTCGCGCAGATCACGTTCTGCAGCCGTCATCACGTGCTCAAACATCAGTTATGCAGATGGTTCCTGCTCGCGTTCGACCGCACGCGCAGCATCGAGATCCAGGTGACGCACAGCATGCTCGCGCAAATGCTCGGCGTGCGGCGCGAAACGGTCACGGACGCCGCCGGCGAAATCCAGAAGCTCGGCCTGATCCGGCAATACCGCAGCTCGATCGAGCTCGCGGATCTCGACGGCCTCGAAAAAATGTCGTGCGGCTGCCGCGCGATCGTGCGCGACGAGATGAAGCGCATCCTGTCGGCCGACTCGGGCGTGCCGGCCGCGTCGCGCGCGTGACCGGCGCTTCGGCGCCGCCCGCGTGCCGGGTCAGCTGTTTGTAGGGTGGCGAACAGAACGCCGTGCCTGCCGATGGTCTACTGATGCCGGACTGCCGGGGGGATGTCAGCGCTTATCGCGCGTCTGCCCGAGCGGACGACACCACGCACGCCGGAGCAGCACGTGAAAAACGAAATCAGAACTATCCTGAAGCACGTCGCCCACCTCGAAGCCGCGATCGATTCGATCGGTGACGGGGACGACCTCTACGAAGCGGGCCTCTCCTCGCTCGATACGATCCAGCTGATGCTCGCGATCGAAAAGCAGTTCAACATCGAGATTCCCGACGAGATGCTGAACCGCAACCTGTTCCGCAGCATCGACGCACTCGCGGACACGATCGCCACGCTGCAACGCTCCGAGCACTCCGCATGAGCGCGCTGCTTCCCGAACTCGCGTCCGACGGCGATTCGCATCGCCTCGACGAAGCCGCGCATGCCGTCGCGCAGATCGCCGCCCAGCATGCCGATGCGGTCGATCGCGACGCGCGCTGCCCCGTCGAGGCGATCGAGGCGATGCGCTCGCGCCGGCTGCTCGGCGCCCTGGTGCCGACCCATCTCGGCGGCGCTGGCGCGTCGCTGGAAGACATCGCGTCGGCCTGTTCGATCCTCGGCCAGGCGTGCGCATCGTCGGCGATGGTGTTCGCGATGCACCAGATCCAGGTGGCCTGCATCGTCGATCACGCCGCCGACCAGGGCTGGCACAAGCTGTTCCTGCAGCAGCTCGTGCGTCACCAGTGGCTGCTCGCATCGGCCACGTCGGAAGACGGTGTCGGCGGCAACCTGCGCGCGAGCCAGTGCGCGCTCGAAATCGACGGCGGCGGGTTCCGGCTGCACAAATCCGCGCCGACGATCTCGTACGGCGACTACGCGGACGGCATTCTCGCCACCGCGCGACGCGATGCGGACGCGCCGGCTTCCGAGCAGGTGCTCGTCACGCTGCTGCGCGACGGCTATACGCTCACGCGCCGCGGCGAATGGGACACGCTCGGCATGCGCGGCACGTGCAGCAACGGCTTCGTGCTCGACGCGCAGGGCGCCGCCGTGCAATGCCTGCCGGTGCCGTTCGCGAAGATCGCCGAGGAAACGATGGTGCCGGTCTCGCACATCCTGTGGGCCGCGGTGTGGATCGGCGTGGCCGGCGACGCGTTCCATCGCGCGCACCAGTTCTTCCGCGCGCAGGCGCGCCAGACCGACGGCGCACCGTCGCCCGCCGCGCGACGCATCGCCGAATCGCTCGCGCTGATGCAGGCGATGCAGGCCCGCGTCGACAACGTGCTGCGCCTCCACGCGAGCGCATCGGCCCGCTCGTGGTCGGCCGGCATGGCCTGGGCCGCCGAGATCAATACGCTGAAGACCTATGTATCGGCGACCGCGCTCGAAGTCGCGCAGCAGGCGATGATGATCTGCGGGATGGCCGGCTACAAGCAAGGCACGCCGTTCAGCATCGGCCGCCACATTCGCGACCTGCACGCGGCGCCGCTGATGATCAGCAATGACCGCATTGCCGCCAACACTGCGAGCCTGTTGCTCGCGCTGCGTCCCGCGACGCTGGAGAAACATACGTGAACGATCGCCTCGTCGTGCCCTCCGCCGCCCCTGTTCCCGCCGACGCACCGCTCGACCGCGCGGGCGTCAATCCGCTGCGCGACGCGCTGATCGATGCGGGCTTGCTGGTTTCGACCGGTATCCAGGGCCTGTTCGGCCGCAGCGAACGATTCGAGCGCGTGGTCGAAGCGCTCGACGCGTTCGTCACGCGCATCGGCGCCGACCAGCAGGCCGAAGTGCTGCGCTTCCCGCCGGCGATGAGCCGCACCGAGTTCGAGCGCAGCGAATACATGAAGAGCTTCCCGCAACTGGCGGGCAGCGTGCACGCATTCTGCGGCGACGAACGCCAGCACCAGCGCGTGCTGCAATGCCTCGACCGCGGCGACGACTGGACCGAAAACCAGAAACCGACCTACGTCGTGATGACGCCGGCCGCGTGCTACCCCGTGTATCCCGTCGTCGCGCGCGCGAGCGCGCTCCCTACAGACGGCCGGACCGTCGACGTGTTCTCGTACTGCTTCCGTCACGAACCGTCGCTCGACCCGACCCGCATGCAGTTGTTCCGGATGCGCGAGTACGTGCGGATCGGCACGCCCGAGCAGATCGTCTCGTTCCGGGAGACATGGATCGAACGCGGCACGCAAATGATCGAAGCGCTGCGCCTGCCGAATGCGATCGATCTCGCGAACGACCCGTTCTTCGGGCGCGGCGGCAAGATCGTCGCGAACAGCCAGCGCGAGCAGAACCTGAAGTTCGAGCTGCTGATTCCGATCGAGCACGACGACCGACAGACCGCGTGCCTGAGCTTCAACTACCACATGGACCACTTCGGGCTGCTGTGGGACATCCGCACCGCGACGGGCGACGTCGCGCACACGGGCTGCGTCGGCTTCGGCCTCGAGCGGCTCACGCTCGCGCTGTTCCGCCACCACGGCTTCGACATCGACGCGTGGCCACAGGCGGTCCGCGACGTGCTGTGGGGCACGCGATGAGGTTCGTTTCCCGCGACGGGGAAGACGCGTCGTTCGAGAGCGTGCGCCACCGCGCGCGCCATTACCGGCCGCACCCGCTGCACAGTCAGGAGATGGTCTGGAAGCAGACCAACTGCTATGTCGACATGTGGCTCGAGGTGCTCCGGTGGTGGGGCCTCAATCCGTATGCGGCGCTGCCGTTTACGATCGCGCTCGATTTCGAGGGCGACCAGTTCACGTTCTTCAAGTTTCCGCATGACGAGCTGGAGCGGCTCTACGGGATCGTCGTGCAGGAACATTCGATCTACGAACCGCTCGACCAGCACATCGAGACGCAGGTCGCGCGCGGCCACCTGATGATCGTCGAGGTCGACGCGTGGTTCCTGCCCGATACGCGCGGCAGCAGCTACCGCACGCAGCACACGAAGACGACGATCGGCATCGACGCGATCGACCGCGCGAAGCACCAGATCGGCTACTTCCACAACAGCGGCTATTACGTCGCCGAGGATTTCGACTACAACGGGCTCGTCGGCGCCAGTTCGCCGATGACGCTGCCGCCGTACGTCGAATGCGCGAAGCGGCGCTTTGCGCCGCTCGACGAACGCGCGCTGTGCGAAGCCTCGCTCGCCGCGTTGCAGCGCCACCTGCGGCGCCTGCCGGTCGTCGATCCGATCGCGGCGTTCCGCCGGCAGTTGCAGACCGACGCGCAGATCCTCGCGGAGGCGCCGCTCGAACACTTCCATGCGTACTCGTTCAATTCGGTGCGGCAGCTCGGCGCGAATTTCGAACTGTTCGGCCACTATGCACGCTGGCTGCAGGCGAGCGGCTGCATCGGGCCGTTCGCCGAGATCCGCGCCGCGTGCGATCGCATCGCGTCCGAAGCGATGGTGCTCGAATTCCGGCTCGCGCGCGCGTGCGCACGCGGCAAGGAAGAACGCGGCGATTCGACGCTCGAAGCGATCGGGGCCGCGTACACCGACCTCGTCGCGTGCGCGCGGCAGATCGGCGCGCCGCTGCGGCACGTGACGCCCGTGCGCGTCGACACGGCGCCCGTGTCGGCCATGCGGTGACGCGCGCGCGCGCCCTGCCCGCGTGGTCGATGCTGGCGACGGCCGCGGGCGCCGTGCGCGAACCGCGCGACCTCCCGGCCGACCACGGCGGCTGGATCGCGGCGCCGGTGCCCGGCACGGTCGCGCAGGCGCTCGCGCTGGCCGGCCGGCTCGACGAAGCCGCGTCGCTCGACGAGCGCGACCACTGGTACCGCCTCGAGCTGCGCGGGCGCGGGCCGCGCATCCTGCGCTTTCACGGCCTCGCGACGCTCGCCCACGCATGGCTCGACGACACGCCGATCCACCGCTCGGACAGCATGTTCGTCGCGCACGACGTGCCCGTGTCGCTCGACGGCACGCACCGGCTGACCGTCTGTTTCCGCGCGCTCGCGCCGCACCTGCGCGACGCGCGCGCACCGCGCCGTGCGCGCTGGCGCACGCGGCTCGCCGAACCGGCCGCGCTGCGCACGATCCGCACGTCGCTGTTCGGGCACATGCCGGGCTGGTTTCCGCCGTATGTGCCCACCGGCCCGTGGCGGCCCGTCGACGTGCTCGATCCGGCCGACGGGCCCGTTCTGGCCGATTGCAAGCTGCATGCGCGCGTCGAAGGCGACACGGGCTGGCTCGACGCGGAACTGACGTTCGCCGCGCCGCTGCCCGACGCGCTCGCGGCGCGGCTGTCGTGCGGCGACCATCAGGCGACGCTCGAACGGGCCGGCGCCGACCAACTGCGCGCAAGCATGGCGATACCGAACGTGCGCCGCTGGTGGCCGCATACGCACGGCGAACCGGCACTCTACGAGATCGCGCTGCATATCGGCGCTACGCGCCGGCCGCTCGGCTCGACGGGTTTCCGCACGATCGACATCGATGCCGGCGCCGACGGCAAGGGGTTCGGGCTGCGCATCAACGGCGTGCCGGTGTTCGCGCGCGGCGCATGCTGGAGCAGCGCCGCGCCGCTCGCGCTGCACGCGGACGATGCGACCTACGGCCGCCTGCTCGGGCTCGCACGCGACGCCGGCTTCAACATGATCCGCGTCGGCGGCACGATGACCTACGAGGCCGACACGTTCCACGCCTGGTGCGACCGGCTCGGGCTGCTGGTCTGGCAGGACTTCGGTTTCGCGAACTTCGATTACGCGCTCGACGATCCCGCGTTCGCGGCCAACGTCGATCGCGAAGCGAGCCAGTTCCTCTCGCGTCACGGCGCTTCGCCTTCGCTTGCGGTGCTGTGCGGCGGCAGCGAGATCGCGCAGCAGGCCGCGATGTCGGGGCTCGGGCCGAAGCAGCGCTTCCTCGAGCTGACGGCCGACCGGCTGGCCGGCCATGCGGCCGCGCACCGCCCCGATGTCCCGTACGTGCCCGATTCGCCCGACGGCGGCGTGCTGCCGTTCACGCCGCGCGAACGCGTGTCGCACTACTACGGCGTCGGCGCGTACCTGCGTCCGCTCGACGACGCGCGCCGCGCGGACGTGCGCTTCGCGAGCGAATGCCTCGCGTTCGCGAACGTGCCGTGCGATGCGACGCTCGCGGAACTCGGCTGGCCCGGCGTGCACGAGCCGCGCTGGAAGGCGGCCGTGCCGCGCGACCCCGGCACGTCGTGGGATTTCGACGATATCCGCGACCACTATCTGCAGACGCTGTACGACGTCGCGCCCGACCGGCTGCGGCGCGAGGATCCGGCGCGCTACTTCGAGCTGTCGCGTGCGGTGATCGCGGACGTGATGCGCGAGACGTTTTCCGAATGGCGGCGCACCGGTTCGCGTTGCGCCGGCGCGCTCGTGTGGCAGTTCCAGGACGTGATGCCGGGCGCCGGTTGGGGCGTGATCGACGCCGTGCAGCGGCCGAAATCGGCGTGGTATGCGCTGCGCCAGGTGCTGCAGCCGATCCAGGTGCTGCTCGTCGACGAAGGCCTGAACGGGCTCGACGTGCATGTCGTCAACGAGCGCCCCGCGCCGCTGTCGGCCGCGATCGAGCTGGTCGCGCTGCGCGACGGCCGCACGCCGGTCGCACGGGCCGGCTGCCCGGTGCGGATCGCCGCGCACGACACGGTGCGGCTCGGCTCGGCCGAGTTGCTCGGCCGCTTCTTCGACTGGACCTACGCGTACCGTTTCGGCCCGTGCGAACACGATACGGTCGTCGCGACGCTGCGCGCCGACGACGGCACGCTGCTGTCGCAGGCATTCCATTTTCCGTCCCGCACGCATCCGGCCGTGCTGGCACGTCGCGAACCCGGGATCGAGGCATGTGTATCGCGCACCGGCGACACGTGGCACGTCGACATCGACACGCGGCACGTCGCCCGCCACGTGCAGATCGACGCGCCGGGTTTCATGCCGAGCGACGACTGGTTCCATCTCGCGCCCGGCACGCCGGCGCGCATCGCGCTCATTCCATGGCGAATCGACGGGAAGCCCGCGGCGGCTGACGACCATGCGCCGCCCGCGGTGGAAATCCGGGCCGTGAACGCCGCGCGCGCGGTGCGGGCCACCCCGGCCGGCTGACACGACGCTCGCGGGCCGCCGCGAGCGTCAGGCTGCCGCGTATCAGTCGGACGAGCCCGTACCGCGCGGTCGCTCGATGCCGTACGCCTCCATCCAGCGATACAGCGTCGCGCGCGACACACCGAGTTCGCGCGCGGAAGCGGCGACGCGCCCGCGCGTGCGCAGCAACGCGGTTTCGATCGCCTCGCGCTCGATCGACTTGCGGATGTCGGCCACCGACGGCGACGCCGCGTCGAGACAGTATTCGAGCTCGAGATCCTGTGCGGTGATCAGGCGCCCTTCCGTCATCACGACCGCACGGCGCACGCGGTTGATCAATTCGCGGACATTGCCCGGCCAGTCGTGCTTGTAGAGCGCCGTGATCGCATCCGTCGAGAACCCGCGCACGCGATGGCGCGCATCGCCACGGAAGCGTTCGAGCATGTGGTGCGCGAGCAGTTCGATGTCCTTGCCGCGCGCGCGCAGCGGCGGCTGGTCGATGCGCATCACGCACAGCCGGTGGAACAGGTCGGCGCGAAAACGCCCTTCCTCCATCGCATCGCGCAGATCGACGTGCGTCGCCGACACGATCCGGACATCGACCGGCACCGGATCGCTGCCGCCAAGACGATGAATCGAACGTTCCTGCAGAAACCGCAGCAGGCTCGCCTGGCTTTCGTGCGGCAGGTCGCCGATTTCGTCGAGCAGCAGCGTGCCGCCGTTCGCGGCCTCGACGTAGCCGATCTTGCGCGCGTTTGCGCCGGTAAACGCGCCGCGCTCGTAGCCGAACAGTTCCGATTGCAGCAGATGCGGCGGAATCGCGCCGCAGTTGACCGCGACGAACGGGCCGTTGCGCCGCTCCGAATGACGGTGGATCGCGACGGCCGTGAGTTCCTTGCCGGTTCCCGTTTCGCCGAACACGAACACCGGTGCGTCGGTGCGCGCGAAACGCCGCACCGTATCGAACAGCCGCAGCATCGCGCTGCAGGTGCCGACGATGCCCTTTTCCTCCGATTCGAGCTGTTCGCGATCGCGCGCGAACAGGCATTCCATGCCGTAGGCATGGCCGACCGTATCGGCGATCCGCTGGTGCGACGCCGGCAGCGTGACGTAGTCGAAGCAGTAGTCGCGCAACAGCGCGCGCACGTTCGGCGAGGCGGTCTGGCCGACGTCCACGAGCGCCACCCAGACGACGTCGCGCATCGACGCGCAGGTCGACGCGATGCTGCCGATCGCATCGGCGTGGCCGCCGCTCAAGTCGAGAATGCCGCAGGTAATTTCGCCGGACGTGTCGCGCAGCTCGTTCGCATGCGCGACGACCGACACTTTCCAGTCGCGGCGCGACAATTCCTTTCGCAGCATCACGGACGGCGACTGCGTCCAGTAAATCAGCGGACGCTGCCCGTTACCGTTCCCCGCGCCGGCGCTCTTATCGCGCGTTATTGGCATATTCATAACGAACCATCATTTTCTGCACTCCGCGAACCGTTCGCGTGCGCTGCGGCCGGCGGCGCATGGCCACCTTTGCGCGCTGCGTTTCCGCAGCCTTGGCGAAGATCGAAACTGCACACGGCGAGAACCCCCGGAGGTCGAGCCGGATGTCATCCGGCCTCGTTGTCATCGAACTCGAACGGAATGCGCGACTGCAGGAGCCATGACATTCCGGCTTTGAAGCGACCCGCCGTCAGGCGGGGCACGTCGGCAAACGGAAACGCCGGCCGCATGTGCGTCGCGTCGTACACGACGGTCGCGCCCGATGCTGAACCGGAGGACTGCCAAACCGCGCCCGGATTGACCGCCCCATTTCATCCGTACCTGAATCTACACCCCGTTTCGAGTTGGCCTTGTTACTAAAAGATAAACGTGAATCAGTCGGTTACGCTGCCCGTGGCTCCCGCGCTGCACGCTTTTGACCACTGAGATTTGATTATCTCTGACCATTCCCGTCAATCAGTGGCAAATACTACTTTTCCGAAAGATTGATACTGCCGATTGCGCGCGATTTCCATCGAAATCTCCCAAAAAGCGAAGTACCGTGCTCCGCGGACCGCATAATCGTGCGCCTCGCCGGGTAGCCGCATTACATTGCGCCGTCGCTCGGGCCGCCCGGCCGTTACACGTCGTAATCACCGGCGCCGCGCCGCGCAGGCTCTTTTCGGCGAATTCCCGCCGACCGGCGGCCGGGATTCCGGGCGCCGGTCCGCGCGTCGTGCGGAGCAGCATGATGGCCATCCTTGCGCGATCTGCCAACCCGACCGTCTCGACCGGAAGCAGACGCATCGGCAGATCACCACGGCGGTGCAAGCGCGCGACCGGCAGCGTGCCGATGCGGGCATGCACGCCGCGCAGGATTGCGATGGGATGCGGGGAGATCACCTCACCCGGCCTGCACCACGCGATCGACGGCGAGCCTGTGCCCGGCACTCCCGCGCGCGGCCGGCCCGTCGTGAACGATCGCCATCCTCGGTCCCGTCTCCCGGTGCCTCGTTTGCGTGCGAGGTCGGCCGGCCGCGCTTCATTGCAGGCCGCCACGATGAATCAATTATGAAAAAGCACCGGCCTCGACGGTGTGTGCTACCGCACATTGCGACGCTCCCGTGGTGCGCGCATCGCCTCGTATCCCGCGCCGTGCCTGCGAATCCGGAGCATGAGTACGCTTTCGAACAGACCGCTACACCACGCATCCGGATGATGAAGATCGCCGCGCCGCATGGAACGATCGCGTCCATGCGACGCGGCATGCCGAAGGCATCACGCGAGGACAGCATCATGGAATGGCATTGTTGTGAATTCGAACATCTGAGCGCCGTCGATCTCTATGCAATCCTGCGCGCGCGCAACGCCGTGCTGGTGGTCGAGGACGCGCACACGCATCTCGACATCGACGGCAAGGACGCGGGCGCGCTGCACGTCTATGCGAGCGTGCGCAACGGCGACACCACGGAAGTCGCGGCCTACGCGCGCATCCTGCCCGGCGACGACGTCGATCCGGACGTCGTGATCGACAAGGTGCTGACGAGCGAAAGCTGCCGCGACGACGACACGCTCGAACGCTTGATCGGGCGCGCGCTCACTGCCGCGCAGGCCGCATGGCCGGACACCGCGGTGCGCACGCACGTCCCTGCGCCGCGTCAGGCGTTCTACAAACAGTTCGGATTCCGCAAGGCTTACGGACCGTACCTCGAACAGGGCGCGCCGTTCGTCGGCCTGATACGGTCGGCCGACCGTGCAGCCGGCGCGCTGCGCCACCTGCTGTCGCGAGCCGTTTCGATCTCGCGCAACGACGAAGCGCTCGCCGACGGCCGCGCTCGCACCCGGCTACCCGCCGATACCGGAGCGAATCGATGACCCGCACCCTTCGTCCGGTTCCCGAACCCGATCTGCCGAGCATCCTGCCGGTGATTCTCGCCGGCGGCTCCGGCACGCGGCTGTGGCCGCTGTCGCGCGAGCAGTATCCGAAGCAGCTGATCGAGCTGGTATCGAATGAGTCGCCGCTGTCGGCGACGGCGCGCCGCCTGAACGGCATCGCGAACGCGTCGCTCGGCGACACGCTGCTGCTCGTATGCGGCGAACAGCATCGCTTCATGAGCGCCGAACAGGTGCATGGCCGCTCGGCGCCCGCCCGCATCCTGCTGGAGCCGGCCGCGCGCAACACCGCGCCCGCGCTGACGCTTGCCGCGCTCGACGCGAGCGCGCTCGCGGACGATCCCGTGCTCGCCGTGATGCCGGCCGATCACGTGATCGTCGACGTCGGCGCGTTCCAGGACGCGATCTCACGTGCGGCGCGCTATGCGCAGGAAGGCGCGATCGTCACGCTCGGCGTGCTGCCGCGCCGCGCGGAGACGGGCTACGGCTACATCCAGGTCGGCGAACCGCGCTCGGGCCGCCACGGCAGCCAGGGCGGCTACGCGATCGGGCGTTTCGTCGAAAAACCCGATGCGACGCTCGCCGAACGCTATCTGCAATCGGGCGATTACTGGTGGAACAGCGGGATCTTCGTCACGCGCGCATCGGTCTGGCTGAAGGCGATCGGCGCGCTCGCGCCGGACATCCACGCAGCCTGCGAGAGCGCGTGGCGCGCGGGCGTCGCCGACGATCCGTTCTTCCGGATCGATGCGGCGGCCTTCGCCCCCTGCCCGGCGGATTCGATCGACTATGCGGTAATGGAGCGCCTCGCCGAACACCGCGAACTCGGTATCGAAGGCATCGTGGTGCCGCTCGCGGCCGGCTGGTCGGACGTCGGCACGTGGGACGCGATCTGGGAAATCATGCCGAAGGACGATCACGGCAACGTCGCGCGCGGCCCGATCGTGTTCGAGGATACGCAGGACAGCCTCGTGCGCTCGGAAGGCCGCCTCATCGCGTGCGTCGGGATGAAGGACGTCGTCGTGATCGAGACGGCCGATGCTGTGCTGGTCGCGAACAAGCACGACGTGCAGCGCGTGAAGAACATCGTCGCGCGCCTGAAGACCGACCGACGCCCGCAGGCGAGCGAGCACCGCAAGGTGCAGCGGCCGTGGGGCCATTACGATTCGATCGATTTCGGCGAGCGCTTCCAGGTGAAGCGGATCGTCGTCGAACCCGGCAGGCGGCTGTCGCTGCAGATGCACTATCACCGCGCCGAGCACTGGATCGTCGTGCGCGGCACTGCGAAGGTGACGCGCGGCGCCGAGACGTTCCTGCTGTGCGAGAACGAATCGACGTATATCGCCGTCGGCGAAGTGCATCGACTCGAGAATCCCGGCCGGATTCCGCTCGAAATCATCGAGGTGCAATCGGGCAACTATCTCGGCGAGGACGATATCGTGCGGTTCGATGATCAGTATGGGCGGGCGGTCGTCGGGACTGCTCAGCCACGGCCGAAGACGACTTCCGCGGAGCCGACTCCAGTCGTATCGCTCTCGGCCGGCGAACCAGGCTAACCGGACGAGCCTGAGGAAGAAGCGCAGGAACGCAACGCCGCCGTTCGATAGGTGCGTGCGAGTCGCTCCGGCACACTCACCGCGCGGTGCAGACGGCGCGAATGCCGCGCACCGCTCGATGCTCGATCAATCCATGCCGCGGTGCGACCAGCGCGGCCGTCTGACGGATTCGCGCACGCGCGGCAGCAGTGACGTATCGGCGCCGAGCGCGTCGGGCGCGCCCGGCGGAGACTGGCGTGCGCGCGCACACGGAGCGCCCCTTGACCGATTGTTCGTAGAAGGGCTCGCGGGCACGCTGGCTGCGCAATCCGGTTCAGGTCCGACCCGTAACGGCATGCCGCCGATCCCGGACAGCTGATTGTCCGCCAGCCGTATGTCCGACACGTTGCCCCACAACCGAATGCCGTCGAATCTCGCGTTCGAAACGCGATTGCCGGTCACGGTCACCCGCGACACCGAACCAGACCACGTGCTGACCTCGATCGCCGCCTGCTGCGTGAGCGGACGCGAATCGCTCCGGCCTGTCGCGGTCTGGATATCGGCAATCACGTTGCGCTCGATCCGGACGTCGTATGAGCCGGCAGTGCGGTTGCTGTCTTCCTGTGCGACGAGAATCCCGGCGCTGACCTGCACGTTGCGCACAACGTTGTTCGAAATCGTAACGTTCGCACCGCCGACGACGGTGATGCCACGACCCCACGGGTTGCCTTCCAGCGAGTTGCCGGTAATCATCACGTTGCGCGTCAGCACGCCTTCCGCCTGATAGCTCACCACGGCGATCATGTCGTCGCCGGTTCCACGTACGACGTTGCCCTGCACCAGCACGTTGTGCGAGCCGTGCGTCATGTGAATGCCGTCCGCCAGCGTCGATAGCACCTCGTTGCCGACGATCGCGACATCCGCACCGCCGAACACGAAGATGCCCGCGCCGGCGCCGCCGTCGACGATGTTGTCGAGCACCTGCACGTCGCGCCCCGTTACCTCGATCTTCGTCGACTCCGGTGTCGTGAGACGCGTCGTGCCGGTTCCCGTGAGCCGAAACCCGACGAGCGTCGTACCGTCGCCGCGCAGCTCGATCGTCTGATCGTTCGGCGCTGTGGCGATCAGCGTCGCGCCGAATCCCGATAGCACCGTACGCGCCTGCCGTACGACGAGCGAGCGGCCGACGACATAGCGCCCCGGTGCGAATACGAGCCGCTGCCCCGGCCGCAGCGCGTCGAGCGCGCGTTGCAACGCGTCGCCCTGATCGGCCGCGGCGGGGTCCGGACGCACGTACATATCCGGTACGTTCGCATGAAGCGCGGCCGGTTCGGTCCCGGTCGTTGCAGGCACGGCGAGTTCCGACCACGACAGCCCGCCCGCCATGCACGTGCCGGCGATCACGCTGTATATGAGCGACAGGCGTTGCAACTCATGCATATCGAATCGTTTCCCTGGTAATTCTACGTGCGCGTCGAACAGTACGCGCTGACGCGCAGACCGCGTGGCCCGCTCGCAACGCCGACGAAAGCGACGGCGCTCCCACGCTGATTAGATCACTGGCCGCGACCGGCTTCGGTGCGTCATCAGACCAATCGATCCAGCACCGCGTCGACCGCCCAATATTCCCCGCGCGATGCGAATTCCCGAACGGTAGGCTCGCGAACTGTGCGCTGCCGGGCGATCCGTATCATGGCTACGATTGTCCGCTCGCCGCTGCCGCTCGTCCGATTTCCGCACATGACCGACCTGACCATCGCAATCTGCAACTACAACCATGGTACGTACCTGCGCGAAGCGATCGACTCGGCGCTCGCGCAGACCGTGCGCGACGTTCGCGTGCTGATCGTCGACGACGGGTCGACCGACGATTCACGCGACATCATTCGTTCGTATGGCGAGCACGTGGTAGCGGTGTTCCAGGAGAATCGCGGTCAGGTTGCCGCGTACAACCGTGCGCTGGAGCATGTCACGTCGCGCTACGTCATCCTGCTCGATGCGGACGACCTGCTCTATGCCGACGCCGCGGCACGCGTGCTTGCCGCGTTCGCATCCGGCGATTTCGTGAAGGTACATTTCCGGCTCGACGTGATCGCGCACGATGGTGTGCGGACCGGTGCGAGCGTGCCGCAGTCGGCGGTCGATACGGATTGCGGCCGCCTGTTGCGCGCGGGCTGGCTGTATCCGTCGCCGCCTGCATCGGGCAATGCGTATCGGGTCGCCGCGCTGAAGCGCATCTTTCCGGTACCCGTCACCGCCGACAATCTGCATGGCGCCGATTTCTACGCGATCTACGGCATCGCGCTGCTCGGTGCCGTTCATATGATCGACGCGACGCTCGGCGGTTATCGCGTGCACCAGCAGTCGAACGCAAGCTCGGGCGACGGCACGGCACTCGCACTCACCAATTCGGAAGACGCGGCCACCGGCGCGCTGAAGGCCGAACGCCGCTGGTCTACCCTGCGCACGCTCGCGGGCACGCGGTTGCAGGAAGCGCTACCGATCGCCCCGCTCGACTTCGCCATCGAGAAGGCTCGCTTCGCGAGCATGCTGTATCGCGCGCCGCTGGCGCGCCGCTGGCGCTGGTTCCTGTGCGAATCCGGACGCTACTGGCACACCGTCCTGCGCAATCCGTTCTGGCGCCCTGCCAAGAAGGCGGCCGTCGCCGCGCTGTCGCTCGCATGTCTGCTGCCGTCGTCCGCGCTGAGCAATCGCGCGATCCGCTACCTGTCCAATCCGCTCGCCCGCGTGCGCAAGCTGCCCGCCGCACACACCGACGTGCAATGAACACCGCGCGATCGCGGCTGCGCCGGCCGAATCGCCTGTTCGGTTAGCCATCGCACCCAGTGCGTCCAGCATACGCTGCACAATGGTCCGGACCCGTTGATGAACGCGTAACGACGGATATTGGTGGCCGCGTGGCGCGACAGTGATGCCGGCTACGCCGGACGGGAAGCAATGGCAGTGACGACCATGCATTCATCAATCAGGAATGCGTAATACATCGGAGTTCCGGTGTGTATGGACCGCTCGCGACTTGACGATACGCCGCCCCATCGTCGCGCTGGGCAACGAACAGTGCGATCGAATCGAAAGACCCAGAGATGACCCAAGAAAAGATCGTTCATATTGCCGAGGCGTTTGGCGGCGGCGTGCTCTCGATGCTGACCTATCTCGCCAACCACGCCGCCGCAGCCGGCGTCGACGTGACGGTACTTCACTCGATCCGGCCGGAAACCCCGAGCGATTTTTCTACGCTGTTCCGGCCCGACGTGAAGCTCGTTTACGTAGACATGGTGCGCGAGGTTAACGTCCGGCAGGATCTGCGGAGCTTGCGCGCGCTGGTCCGGAACCTGCGTGACTGCAGGCCGACCGCAATTCATCTGCACTCGTCGAAGGCCGGCGTGCTGGGACGCATCGCCGCCCGGATCGCCGCGCCGAACGCGACGGTTCTTTACTCGCCGCACGGTCTGTCATTCCTGCGCTGCGACGTGTCTCGCGTGAAGCAGTTCGCGTATCTGAGCTTCGAGCGCATCGCGGCGCGCATCGGCGGCACCATTGTCGCGTGCTCCGGCAGCGAGCTCGGCGAGATCAACCGAAAAGTTCGCGCGAAATCGGCGGTCCTGGTGGAAAACGGCGTGAACGTCGCAGAGATCCCGCTTCGCCGAACGCGCGATGATCGCAAGGTTGTCATCGGGATGAGCGGCCGCGCATCGTTCCAGAAGAATCATGAAGCATTCGTACAACTCGCCGACGAGCTGCACGGCTCCGACGTCGAATTTCTCTGGATCGGCGGCAACGTGGCTGAGATCCCCGATTCCGCCCAGCGCCAGGCCGTCGCCTGCAGCGGCTGGGTGACCCGCGAGCGTGCGCTGACGCTCACGTCGGAACTGGACATCTATGTTCAGACCTCCCGCTGGGAGGGTATGCCGGTCGCGCTGATCGAAGCGCAGGTTGCCGGGATCCCGGCCGTGGTGACGAACGTCGTCGGGAATCGCGACGTGGTGATTCACGGCGTGACCGGCTACGTCGCGTCGACCCCCGACGAGATGGTCGGTTACCTGACCACGCTCCGCGACGACCGTCAGCTTCGCGAGCAGATCGGCGAAGCCGCGCGGAAACGGGCGATTCAACGGTTTTCGATGAGCGCGATCTTCCGGCAATGGCATGCGCTTTACGGACTGGGCACCGACGAGCCGCGCGTCGCCACGCGCGACTTCGAGCCGGTTGCCGCGGATCACGTCAAAGCCTGATTTCGATTTCGATATCCCCATATTGACATGATCGCTTTCAAGAAACCGAGGCAACTCGTATACAACGGCCGATTCACCACGCAGAAGACAACCGGCGTGCAACGCGTCGCACGCGAGCTGATCGCCGCACTGATCAAGTTTCAGCCGCAGGATCAAGTAACCGTGCTGGTGCCTCCGCAGCCCGGCATCGAAGTGAGCGGAGCGAAGACGGTCAAGGTCGGCTTTTACAAGGGCGTGGTCTGGGAGCAGCTGGTCCTCCCGTTGTTCGCGCGCCGCGGCCGGATCGTCAATCTCAGCAATTCGGCATCCATTTTCATCGGCAACCAGATCATCTACATGCACGATGCAGCGGTGTTCGACACGCCCGCGCATTTTTCGCGCCCGTTTCGCGTGTGGTACCGGATCATGTTCTGGATCCTGGCGCGAACCTCCGTCTGCGTGCTGACCAACTCCTATTTCTCGCGGGATCGCCTCGCGCATCACTGCGGGATTGCCGCGGAGAAGATCAACGTCGTGCCGCTCGGTGCGGATCATCTCGACACCCTGGAGCCGGACACAAGCGTGCTCGACAAGCACGCGCTGACTCCGAACCGGTTCGTGCTCGCGGTCAGCAGCATGAATCCCACCAAGAACTTCGGCCGGCTGATCGCGGCGTTCAGGCAGATCAACGATTCGTCGGTCGATCTCGTCATCGTCGGGATGCAGAACACCACGGTGTTCGGCAAGCAGGGCCCCATGGCGGCGGCGGAACCCAACATCAAGTACGTCGGCTATATCAGCGACGAACAATTGAAGGCGCTGTATCAGAACGCAGCGTGCTTCCTTTACCCGTCGATCTACGAAGGTTTCGGCATACCGCCGCTCGAGGCGATGCGCTACGGCTGCCCGGCGGTGGTCGGCAAATCGGCAGCCCTGCCGGAAGTCTGTGCCGATGCGGCGCTGTATTGCGATCCGTATTCGCAGGACGACATCGCGCGGAAATTGCGAAGCCTGCTCGATTCCGACGAACTCAGGGCCGAGCTCAAACGCAAGGGAAGCCTGCACGCGGAAAAGTATCGCTGGAGCAGAAGCGCCGAGATGATGAAGGAGATATTCGAGGGGCTGTAGGGCATCCGTCGAGTCGCACGACGACCAACTGTCCCCCATCGCACTGTCCTGGGCGTCGGCCCTCCATACAGTGAACGGACTATCCGACATCTCGGCGGTGCGGAACCTGACGGGCCGGCCGCCCCTTCATCATGACTGCACGCGAAACCAACCTCGATGTCGCCCGCGGCGCGGGAATCATTCTTGTCGTATACGGGCATGTGCTGCGCGGTGCCGTTTCCGCCGACCTCGTGCCGGCAGGCGCGGCCGACACGGCATTCGCGTGGAACGACTACGTGATCTACACGTTCCACATGCCGTTGTTCTTCTTCCTGTCCGGCCTGCACGTCTGCAGCTCGCTGCGCCGCACGCCGCACGGTTTCTTGTGGTCGAAGATCAGGACGATCGTGTATCCGTACCTGCTGTGGTCGATCGCGCAGGGTGCCGTGCAGATTGCAATGGCGTCGCACGGCACCAATCATCCGTTCACGCTGAACGACCTGCTGGCGATCGGCTGGCGACCGTTCGCGCAGTTCTGGTTCCTGTACGCGCTGATGCTCTGCATGCTCGGCATCCGGGCTTTCGCCGCGGCCGTGCCGGATGTGACGCGTGCACCCATGCCATCGCGGGCGCGCGACTGGCTCGCCGGATGCGCGGTGCTCGGGCTGGTGCTCGGTGCGGCGACGCACTGGGGCATCCTGTCGATCACGCTGATGAACGCACCGTTCTTCGTGGCGGGCGTCCTTGCGTCACAGGCATTACCCGGCTGGCTCGCGCGCAACAGCGGACCGACCGCATGCGCCGCAACGGCAACGGCGTTCGTCGCCGCAGTCGTATTCGCTCACGGCTTTGGTAGCGCGGCGAGCATCTGGGCACTTCCCGCCGCGTTCTCAGGCATCGGGCTGGCGCTGCAGCTCGCGCATCGGTATGCGTCACAGCCGGCACGCGCGGCATGGCTGGCGGCGATCGGTTGCGCGTCGATGCCGATCTACCTGACCCACATCTTTGCGATGGCAGCCGTACGGATCGTGCTGATGCGCGCCGGCATCACCAGTCTCGCAGTACACCTCGTGCTCGGCACGCTGGCCGGTGTCGCGATCCCGATCGCCGTCTATCTGGTCGCATTGCGGACAGGGTTCGCGCCGATTGCCGGCTTCCCGTCGTGGCCAGGGCGCGACACGGCGGTACGAACGCGTACCGCTTGAGCTTCAGGATCATCATCCTAAGGTCCGGACGTCCTGCGAGTGGCTATGCCGCTGCGCTGCCGCCCCGCTCGTTCGTTTCCTCGGCGCGCGTCCCGCGTCCGGACGCGGCATGCCTGGCGGAAGGCGCAACGCTCGCCGGCCGCTTCCCGAACCAGTGGAACACGATGATCGGCAGCACGATCGGCAGGAAATTTCGTCCACTGAACAGATTCGGTGTACGCATGATTTCCATCAATGACACGTAGAGCACGGCGTGCGCACAGCACCAGAACCCGTTGCCGCTGCGCCAGCCCGCATAGCTGCGGCCAACCATCCAGCCGAGCACGGTCGCGTCGAGCAACCCGAACCAGCCCCACTCGTAGAAGTGGACGAAGATCCCGGACGGATTGTTGAATTCCGGGTCTGCGTAGCTGTTCAGAAACAGGTTGAAGCTGTCGCTTGAATCGAACCACGGCTGGAACGTCGCGCCGATCACCGGAAAGCGCATCAGCCAGTCGAACGTGAACATCGGATGACCCTGCCCCCAGCCGAGCACGGCAAGAATCCCGGCACCATTATTCAGCGACGTCGAATAGTACAGGCCGAGCCGTTCGAGCGCGAAGTCGAAGATGTTGTCGTAGACATTAACGTAATAGGCTTCCCAAGACCGGTTGTATTCGTTCGCGATAAACAGCGCGAACAACAGCGGGATCGCCGCGTACGGCCCAAGCGTCAGCAGCCGCGAATACCGGCCGCGCAGCCGGAACCGCACGACCATCAGCGCGAGCGGCAGCACCATTTCGATCAACGCGAGGCGCTCCGCGAAGAGAAAGCTGCGCAGCAGCGTCAGCACCGCGAGCACGGCCATGTAGATCTTGTAGCGGTTCAGGCCTTTCACCGGGGTTCGGAACACGTAGAAATAAAGTGCGACGAACGGCGACGTCGCCTGCGTGAACGAACTCAACCCGGTGACGCGACCGATCTGCTGGAGCATGTCGTACGCGGTAGCCTGGCCATGCAGGAACTCGAGCAGCAGCGCCGGACGCGCGATGATTCCGCTCATCATCAGGAGATTGCCGAACAGCGCGAGTGTGAACAGGAAATCGAGCACGCGCGGCGGCACCTCGACGGGCGTTTCCGGCGGCCCGCGCCGTGTCCGCGCTTCGGTCGTCGCGAGCCACGCCGTCGCCGTCACCACCATCAGGAACAACGCGCCGACAAATGCGTAGTAACCGTCGAAATAGATCCGCGCAATCGACTTCTGGTCGCCCAGCAGACTGAGCGACAGCAATCCATACAACGGCAGGATGAACATCAGCACGAGCCGTGCCGGATCCTCCCACCAGTAACCCTCATAACCGCCCGCGACACCGCGCACACGTGCCATCCTGCGCACCGTCGCCGCACTCGATTGCAGCCCGGCACCGCCCGCTCTCCGGTTCATGACGCGCGTTCCACCCGTTGCCGCGGCGCCATCATCCCCGTCAACCCCGCCGCAGCCTGATGCGTGTTCGCATCCGTATAGCCGTAGTCGTACCGTCCCGGCGCGCCCTTGTAGTCGTTCAGGATCACGCCGCGCACATCGATATGCGCGTGTTCGAGCCGCCGCGCGCTTTCGTCGAGCTCCGTCAGCGTCGTCACGCCGCTACGCGCGACGAGGAATACCGTGCCCGCGAGGCGGCCGAGCACCAACGCATCGGCGACCGGCAGCAACGGCGGACCATCGAGCACGACCATGTCGTAGCGCGACGCGACCTGCTCGATCAATTCGGCGAGCGCGGGTTGCAGCAGCAGTTCGCCCGGATCGGGAACGACGTTGCCCATCGCAATGAAATCGAGGCCCGGTGCGACGCCGCGCTTGATTGCCTCGTCGAGCGCGTGGGTGCCCGCCACCACGTCCGACAGCCCCGGCGCGCGGCTATAGCGGAGCCGGTCGTGCAGCGAACCCTTGCGCAGATCGGCATCGATCAGCAAGACCCGCCGTTTCGCGGCACCGACGAGCGATGCGATATTCGCGGCGACGAACGACTTGCCGACGCCCGTTGTCGGCCCGGAGATCAGCACGACTGGATTCGATGCGGCCGGCATCGACAATTGCAGCGACGCGCGTAAACTACGCAGGCTTTCTAGCGCGGCGTCCTGCGCGTCGACCGGCGCGATCGACATGCGCGGGCCGCGCCGGCCGGCCTTCGACCTTGGTTCCGTAGCCGCCGCGATCGTGCTGTGCGGGACGGTCGCGAACACGGGCAGTCCCGTCGCCCATTCGATTTCTTCCGCGTCGCCGATCGTGCCGATGACACGCTGCCGGGCGATCACGATCGCCGCGCCAGCCAGCAGGCCCACCATCAGGAGGCCGACCACCGCAACCGCGCGATGCGGACCGACCGGCTGCTCGGCGACCTTCGCCGTATCGACGATCCGCACGGTACCGGTCTTGCTGGCACGCGCGAGGACCATCTGCTGCCGCGTATTGAGCAGGTTCGTGTACAGCGCGGTGTCGACGGCCACGTCGCGCTGCAGTTGCAGCACGCCTTGCTCCACGGTCGGCAGCTGCTGGATCTGCTTGCGCGTCGTGTCGAGCGAACGCTGCGCATCGGCGAGCTGCGCATCGACGGCCGCGACGGCCGGATGCTTCGGCATGAAGCGCGTCATCAGTTCCTCGCGCCGCTGCTGCAGCGTCTGCACACGCGTCTCGATGTCGACCGCCTGTTGGCGCAATGCCAGCGCTTCGTCGCTCGTATTGACCGTCCCATGCGATGCACGAAACGCGTTGAAGCGGTTTTCAGCTGCCTCCAGTTGAGCCTTCAGCTGCGGCAACTGGCCATCCATGTAGCGGATCAGCTTGTCGGCCGCCTCGGACTTGCGTTGCGTGTTCTGCGCCAGATACGCATCGCCGATCGCGTTCAGCACGCGACTGTCGTGCACGGGATCGGTGCCGTCGAGCGTCACGCCAACCATGTTCGACTGCTTGCCGCGCTCCGAGATCAGCGCGTTCTTCTGCAGCCACGTGGTCGCCTCCTCGTCGCTGTAACGCGTCAGGTCGAAACGTGCGCCGGGCTTGCCGGCCACGTCGCGCACGAACACGTCGATCGGCCCCTCAGGCGTCTCAACGTGTAGCGGCTGGCCGATACGGCCCTGCCATATCGGCCCTTTCCGGCCGAAGATGCCGGTACGCTGCAGCGTATAGGCGCCGTCATCGCCGACGGTCAACGCGAAGCGCTTGCCGAGCAGGCGTTTCGGCACGTCGAAGGTCGGCACGTCGATGCGCTCAGTGCCGTATACATATCCACCCGGCAACGGCGACGACAGCCCGTCAGCCGCGTTCACGAACCGCCACCCGATCAGCGGCAGGTAATGCGGCCGCGCGTCGAGCGCGAGGTTGGTGCTGTCGATCGCGCGGTCGAGCACCGCGCGGGATTTCAGTACCTCGATCTCGGTCGATGCATCCGTCTTCAGATCGAACACCGACGATGGATCGCCGGGCGGCGAAGTCTGCTTCGAATCGGTCTGGCTTTGCTCGACCTGGAACAGGATGTCGGTGCGGTAGACCGGGGCCGCGCACAGCGCATAGAGGCCGCCGGCGAACGCACCCGCGAGCGCCGTGCAAAGAATCAGGCGCCGGCCGCCATACAGCATGCCCCAGTAGCGGCGCACCGGATAGGACGGCCGCAGAATGCGTCCGCTGTGCGGGTCAGGCAGGGTCGAAGTGTTCATACAGCATCAGTCCCGTATGGCGCGACGCATGGTCGCGGTCACGAAATCCGCCGCGAGCATCACGGCGAAATGGCCTTCGCCGTCAGCGCACCTTGCGCGGACGATGGAATCAGCAGGTTCACGACGCGGCTCCAGCGCACCAGCGACGACGCATCGACGAACACGACATCGCGCCGCTCGAGCGGAAACTGGTCGGCAAGCGCAAACGACGCGGGGGAGCTGCCGTCGAGGTGGTACACCCGCGGGCGGTTGTCGGGGCCGCGGCGCACGACGAACACCTGGCGTGCGTCCGACGTGTACTGACTCACGCCGCCCGTGTCGCCGAGCGCTTCGCCGAGGCTCATCCGGCCGTCGGTCAACGTCAGCGTCGCGGGCCGCGACACCTCGCCGAGCACGAACACCTTCGCGTCGCTCGCCGCACGTACGCGCACGAGATCGCCGTCGCGCAACAGGATGTTCGACGGATTCACGCCCGCCGCGATCAGCGCGGGCAGGCTCACGTTCACGGTCTTGTCGCCGCGCGTCACCGAAACCTGCGAGCGGTCTGCCGTCGGGGTGAAACCGCCCGCGCGGTCGATCGCCTCGGGTAGCGTCATCGGCATGTCGTTGACGATCTGCAGACCCGGCGTGCGCACCTCGCCGTCGAGATAGACGCGCTTGCTGCGGTAGCTCTGCACGCGCAGCGCAAGCTGCGGCTTGCGCACATATTCGCCGAGCCGCTTCGTCAGCAGCGCGCGCGCCTGCGCCTCGGTCAACCCGGCCACGTGAACGAGGCCCGCATACGCGAACTGCACGTTGCCGTTCGCGTCAACCGTGTAGCCTGTCGCAACCGAGCTGGCGCCGACCCCATCGCCGCCGCCGATCGTCTGCGTCGTCGGCAGGTTCAACTCCGGGTGGTCCCATACGACGATGCCCAGCACATCGCCGGGGCCGATCGTGTACGGCATCGGCTTGCCGAACAGCCGCCGGATTTCCGCGTCGACGTCGGTCGGCCGCCCCGCATGGTGCTGCGCGACGAATGCCGGCGTGATTTCGATCAGATCCTCGCTCGACACGTTCTGCACGCCGTCGAGGCCACCCGAACCCGATGCGTCGGCGCTCACGCGCGCATTCGCGTCGCGCTCGGCCGGTGGATGGTAGGTCATGCCGGGCGACAGCGCGCATGCGCTCAGTGCGCACGCGGCCGCCGCGATCGCCATGCGCGACTGCCACGGTACGCGACGGGCGACGGCCCCGCGCGGCCTCGGCGTGCCGAGCGTCGATTCCGATTGCGTGGTGATTGACATGGTGTCCTTCCCAAACTGTGCGGTAACCCGCCGAACGCGGCGAATTCCGGTATTACGCTTGCCCGGCGCGGCTCGCATTGCATTGCCGCACCACCCTCTTCACCGCACGTCACTCCGTACGATTCGTCATGAACTTCTCTTCGTCGCTTTCGTCATTCGTCTGCATCGTGTCGGCCGGCTTTGTCTGTGCCGCCAGTGCGCAGACGCTGTCCAGCGCACCGTCTTTCGCGTCGTCGACGCTACCCGGCCAGGCGCCGCCACAACGTTCGGCACAAGCCGCTGTCGCAAGGGCGGCAGCCGAACCTGCCGCGTCCGCGTCCGCGGATGCAGCGCCCGCGTTCACGCGTCCCGCCGCGAGCGCCGCCGTTCAGCCCGACACGCGCGTCCGCGGCGCGTTGCGCCGGCCGCTCGTCCCACCGCGTCCGCATCGCGCGCAGGCGGCCAATACACCGGCCGACGACGTATGGCGTAGCGACACGTTGTACGCATCGCCCTACGCGAAATCACCCTATGAGAAGCCGGGTGATCCGGACTGACACATCCCGGCGTGGTCATGCCGTGGCATGACCGCGCATGCATCGATAAGGGATTGGACACCACGGCGACCGGCGCGTCTGTGAGCGACACCACCGAACGCCGATCTTCATACGAAGCCGGGATCGCCCCCGACGCGCCGGTGCAGGCAATACATGCGGACAGCGTGCATCACGGCCTGCCGACCGACACGTTCGCGTACGATCCTGCCGCTTCAAGCGCGGCAGGATCGGAGACGCGCACGACCGGCCTCGCCGAATCACGACCGAGCGCCTGCATGCAAAGCCCGATCACGATGTCCGTGCCGACCATGCCGTACACCGCGTGATCGACCTGCGGCTCGAGATGCAGCCGCGCGTGACGCGAGCGCCTGAACGCGTGCTCGATCGCACCGAAGTGGCGCCGCACATCGTCGATGCCGGGATCGAGCGCGCCGTACACCAGCGTCGTCCGGACATTGCGTTGCGAAAGCACATGCATCACGCCGCGTGGTGTGCCGACGCGCGGCTTCCAGCCGACGCGCGCGGCGGCCTCCTTCACCGGCACGCTGACCCGCGCAATCGCATTGGCGGCGACCGCCCGCACAATCGGCCGCAAGTCGCGCCGTTCGCGCACGAGGCGTTTCCACTTTTTCCAGTCGCGCACCGACAGCCAGTAGCCGCGCACCGAGTTGTTCCGCTGCTTCTGGACTGCCTCCAGCGAGAGCCCGGCCGGCCACACGAAGCGCGCCAGGTTGATCGCGATCACGCCGCCGAGCGACGGCGTCTTCACGGCCGCATGCAATGCCGCATAGGCGCCCGAACAGATGCCGGCCGCGAACACTTCCGGGTAGCCAAGCGCGCGCAGCCAGTCCGCGGCGGCGGCCACGTCGTCGATCGACTGCGCCGAATACACGACGCGCGACTGGTCGTCAGGCGCGGCGACCCCGCTGTCGCCCACGCCGTTCACGTCGATCCGCAGCGTCGTGACGCCGGCGCGTGCGAGCGTCCGCGCGAGCCGCACGCTGAAGCGCCCTTCTCCGCTGCGCGGATTCGTCGACGTGTTCGCGATCACGAGCGCCGGAGCGATGGGATTCGCCGGCCCCGTATCGGCGGGACGGCACAGCACGCCGACCAGCCGGTCCGGTCCTACCGCGACGACCTGCTCGGTCATGTCCGTCATGTCGAGCGCGACGGCCGATTCGCCATTCCATGGCGGATCAAGCGGCCGCGCCGGGTCGGTGCCGGCCCGCGCGAGCGGTGCCCGTTCGGCGATCCAGTTCGCGAGCGTGTCGATCGCCTCGAGCGGCAGGCGCGAGCGCGTACCGTCCAGCATCGTCGTCGACCATTCGCGGAACGAATCGGTCGCCACGTCGACGCCGCGCGCGACCAGCGCATCGCGCAACGCATGCCCGTCCCCCTGATCGGGCTGGATCAGCAGCATCGCGCCGGGCAACGTCGGTGCATCGCGCACGACGTCGCACAAATCGACCGCCTTCAACGCATCGACGAAATCGTCGGGAAAGCGGTGCCCGAGCACGTTCATGCACGGTTCGTCGTGATGTGCGGCGCGAATCGCCGGCGACGTGATGTCGAGCCACTGGCGATGCACAAGCGACAGCTCGCGAAGGTACGTGCGCCCACGCACGACGGGCGCGAACGCCGCCAGTGCGTCGACGCGCGGCGACGGGCGCTGGCCGTCGCCCGCGGTGGCCAGCATCGCGAACAGCGCGCCCGCGCGGATTCCGACGAGCGTCAGCGACGCGACACCGACCTGGTCGCGCAGCATATCGATCGCGTCGTGAATGCTGCCGATGCACGCGGCATACCGATCGACGTCGCGATCGTCGCCCGCAGAATCACCGGTGCACGGATAGTTGAATCGCAACACCGTGACGCCGTCGCGGGCAAGGCGCTCGGCGATCGCCCGCATGAACTTGTGCGTCCACGATGCCTCGTGGCCCAACGATTCGCACAGGATCACACCTTGTGTCGTCTGTCCTTCGTGCAGCCACCCCACGCAGCTCCCGAACATAATCGGCTTCAATCGGTACTCCTCGGATCGGTATTTTTATCGGACGCGGACGCGCGTTCCGGCGGCTCCACCGGAATGAGCAATTCCACGATCGTGCGACTGCTCGACGAACACGCGGCGGCGGCCCCCGCCGCGCCCCTGCGCGGCCCGCCCTGTTTCATGCGGTGCCCTCCCCCCATGCCCGCAGGAGGTGATGTTGCGTGCCCGAAGCGTCGTCAGACGGTTTGTGCCGTGAACCAAAACAGTGCGCTCGATTAAAGCACCCGGTTCAAGCGTCCTTCGGTGCGCCAGCTTACAAATAGATTCGTCACTGTCGCGATACGACGACGCGCGACGGCACGCGCGCACGGAATCCGCGAACGGTAGGCTCGCGAACACAGTCGTCCCGTGCGGCCAGTATCATGGCCGCCATACGACGATGTGGCCGTGCCCGGCGACGCCGGACGCGCCATCAACCCATGCAACCGGGTCAGCGCCGACCGGATGCACGCGCGCACCGCGGCCCCATGCCGCCGCACTGCGACACCCACGGCGCCGACCGAGCGAATGTCAAACCTCAAGAAGAATTTCCTGCTGCTGCTGACGTTGCAGATTTCGATGTACGCGGTGCCGCTCCTGATTGCACCGCTGCTGACGCATGCACTCGGACCCGAAGGCTACGGGCAGCTCGCGTTCTCGCTCGCCGTCATTGCGTATCTCACCAACTGCACGAGCTACAGCTTCGACCTGACCGCCACGCCACGCATCGCGCTCGCTCGCGACAACCGCGCCGAACGCTCACGCATCTTCTGGGCGACGCTATACGCGCAGATCGGCATCGCGGTGATCTGCTTCATCGTGCTCGTTGCGCTGACCTTTGCGGTCAAGCGCTTCGGCGAAGACCGCGACCTGCTGCTGATCGGGTTCGGGATGGTCGCCGGCGTGGCGTTCACGCCTGGCTGGTATTTCCAGGGAATGGAAAAGCTGCGTGCACTCAGCGTGATCCTGTTCATCGGGCGCATCGTGAGCCTGCCGGCCATGTTCGCGCTCGTGCACAGCCCGGCGGACATCGAGCGTGCGATGATCGTCAACGCGGCGGTGCCGACTCTGTCCGCGATCGCGCTGGCTGCCTATCTGTACTTCAACCGAGAAATCGACTTCGTGCGCGTCGGCGCGGCCGACATCGCCGAATCGCTGAAAGGCGGCTGGCAGGTGTTCCTCGCGTCGACGTCGATCGCGTTCTACGCGTCGACCAATACCGTGCTGCTCGGCTTCGTATCGGGCAACGTCGCGGCCGGCTACTTCGCCGCCGGCGACAAGCTGATCCGCGCGGCACTCAGCATGCTGCAGCCGCTGAAGGCCGCCACCTATCCACGCATCAGCTACCTGATGCGGCACGCGCGCAATGATGCGTTCTCGTTCCTGCGCAAGCTGTTCGTCGTGCAGGTCGCGATGGTGCTCGGCATCTCGCTCGCGATCTTCTTCGGCGCGCCGCTCGCCGTGCGCATCCTGTATGGCCCTTCGTACGAACCGACGGTCCAGGTGCTGCGCTGGATGGCCTTCATTCCGTTCATGGCCGGCATGACCGACCTGTTCGGCGTGCAGACGATGCTGCCGCTCGGGATGAAGTCGGCATTCACCCGAATCCTGATGTCGTCGGGCATTCTGAACATCGTGCTGGTACCCGTTCTCGCAAAGTACTTCGCCGAGCTGGGCGCTGCCGCCGCCGTGCTAACGGCCGAGGCTGCGGTCGCCACGGCACTCGCAACCGTCGTCTATCGCGCCGGGATTCCGATGCCCGGCAGCCCGGTCGCTCGACGAGGCTAGCGCACCGTTGGTGCTGCCCGGCTATACCCCACGAGGTGGCCGGCATCCGACGATGTTCCATTCGATGCGCGCGCAACGAACCGTACCGCACGGCCACACGCATCTGACCACCCGCCCGTCCAAACGCACGCACACGTACTTCGATCTGAACATGGTCGATTCGGCGACCGGCTCCGGCAGCACGTCGCAGGCCAGCACGACGTTCCCGGCCACGATCGCGGCCGCCAGTTGGGATCGGCAAGCGATCACGACCGGATATTGCTAACCGCCACACCACTTGTTCAGCGTCGCGTCGAACGTAAAGGTCAGGACCTGTCCGCTCGCCATGACGACATTTCCCCCGGTCGTCGTCTGGATGTTCGCGTTGTTCGCGATCGTGCAGTTGCCGTTGGTTGCAACGATCTTGACCGTCTGGCCGTCGATCCCGCCGACCAGGTTGGTCAGCGTCGTGGGTGACGCATAGTTCGCCGTCAGTTTGCTGATACTAGTTACACTCGGCGTCGAACTTGTGCCGACGAAGCCATTCGACCAAAGCGCCATCGCATTGCCGGCGCTGTCGGCGGTCGGTGCGCCGTAGCTGTAACGAACCAGTCCCGTCGCATTCTCGATGTGAAATTGCCACGGCCACATTTGCAGCAGGCGCCCGCTGGCCCATGCGCCATTGACGGCGCGTCCGTAGCGATCCTCAGGAATATATTTGTAGCGCCCGGCAACGCCATTGCCTTGCGACGCATCGACACAGATCTTCGAAAAGTATTCGCCGGCAGGAATGTACGCCGTACTGGATGAAGACGGCATAAATGTATAGGTATCGGTTCCCGCCGTGACGCTTCCCGAACGCGTGATCGTGCCCGTGATGCCGAAAATGGTCGCCAACGTCGTGTCTCCGGTCCCGTTGACTGCATTCACCGGCATGAAGATCGACAGGTTCGGCGTCGTACCGAACGACCAGCCCGGGATCGCGACGGCGCCCGTCCCCGCCAGCACCAGGGACGAGGTGACCTGCTGAAACACGCTGTCGGTCTCGCAATCGATTCTCAGGTTGTATGGGCTCTCGGTGGAAATGAATACCGCCTCGGCACATCCGAAATAATTCCTGAACCTGATCGTGTTGTAGCCGATGTTCCCGATCGTCACCCCCTTCACCGTCTTCGGCAATGCGAAGATAAATTCATTGTCCGTGGGATAAACATTGAAATTCGGGTTCGGCAGAATCTCCGCCGCGTAGTCATTACGTGCGCTCAACGGGAAGTTGATGTCGAAAAGGCAGTTGGTGACCTGTCCGATGACACTGAACATCCGCCCGCCGCTCAGTCCCATCGTCGTCATCCGGTCGTGCAGCACGATGTTGCGCGCCTGGATTCCGTACAGCGGGAAGCCGGCATTCGACGTGCGCCGATCTTGCACCGCGAGCGCCGTGCCGTAACTGAAGATGATGTCGATATTGTTCAGGTTGAACAGGTTCGACGAGTCGGAAGCAGGGGCAGCCGGGCTGTCGTCAAGGTAGATCCCGAAACTGGGCGTGTTCGTCGACAGGTCGCCACAGTGCCTGATCTTCATCGTGTTCAGATTGACTTCGCGCACGTTGGCGCGTGCTTGCGTCGATCCGCTTCCGGTGTCCATCCACAGTACGCCGCCGCCGCGGAAATACAGGCAGTTCACGTGAGCGACATCCAGCCAGTCCACGTTGCCTTGCAACACCAGGCCATGTTGCAGCGATGCACATGCGCGATTGCCCTGAAGGGTAAAGTCGCGCAGGACGCACCCGGCGAGAACGGCCATGTTCGACGTCCATGACACGTTGCCGGTCTGCGGCAGATCCGTCGCTTCGTTGTTGAAGCCCGCGTTCAATACCGTCAGGCATTGCCCGCTGACCCCGGCGCCGAACTGAATGATGGACGTGCGCGCCGAATGCCCGAACACGGCGATCGGCTTCGTGATCGGCGGAAGCGCGAGGCTTGAATAGTAGACGCCGGCAGGCAGGTCGCCTTTGACCGGCCAGATGGTCATCAGGTAGTTCAACCAGGCTGTCAGGGCCGGGCCGTCGTCACTGCCGTAGACCACGTTCGCCCCTGTCGCCGAAGCATTGGCCGCTTTCGCGAGCGTGATCTGCGTTGCGCTGACGAACGCCGCAATCGTGGTGGAAACGACCAGCGTCGCCACGCCACTGGCGTTCGTCGTCGCAATGTCGATACGCTTGCCGACGTCCGCTGCGGTGAATGTCGCCGACGCCGACGAAAAGGAGGTCGAGCCCGATGTCGTGACGCCGTCGTTGAGGATCCTGGTGTTTCCCTTCGCACCAAAATACTTGGCGCTGACCGGCAAATTGGCAGGAAGCGCTGCCGGTAAATCCATCCATATCTGTGTGGTACCTGCAGCAAGATTGACGACCGCGCCGCCATTGCTCGAGGCCAGCACGGTGGTGCGCGACAGCGTGTTCCCGCTGGCGTTGTATGTGCCGATTCCGATCTCCCAGCTCCCGCTTGGAGCACCGGTACCCGTGACGGCTTGCAGCCCGTAATAGAAAGTATCGGCATTGGCGCACACGGATGAAAATGCGCGGAACCCCGTCATTGCACCGGCAAGGGACAGTGCGCCCGTACCGGTAGAAGTGGTCGTTTCCTGAACCCGATCCTGAAGCTGGAATGCCATGTCGATCCTGGAGATGTGATTGACTGACCTCGCGAAAATCAACTCCTTTTCGCACCGTCAGATTCGATGCCCGGTCTATTGATTATCGAAAAGAGATGAGCGAGCTCGATCGAGCGTACGCATCCGCGCAAGATTAGAAGCAGACTCCCCGGCAAACAGTACGTGAAATGACCAAAGCGATTGATCGCTACCGGCCATCGCCGTATGAAAAGGACGTTTCTAACATCCGGCCCGCGCCGTATTCGATGACATGTCAAAGCCCGGCAGTCGGCCCGAATCGATGTGCACGCAACGAAGCGGACTGCCTGTCTCGGCGCATTGCCCGCGCAAAAGCAGTAGCACTCAGGTACTTCTTACCCAACTACACACCCACGATCGGGAACGATGACCGCCTTTCCACCCCGCCGCGCGCCCCTACGAAATAAAGATCACACGTATCGGTAGAAACACCGATGCTGTAGTCGAACTACATTCATACCATTAGTCGCTGCTGAGAGTCGCTACATCCGATTCGCCAGCGTCGGACGGCCCGTGCGTCGCCGCCCGCGTTGACCGGTCGAGCCCAACCGGCAGTAACGATTCCCCGCCTGGCCCGGCATGCCGACGCGCAACCACCCCGCATGCCAGCCGAATGCGTCCGGTGCGAATCCACCGGGCGTGCGCAGCTCCAGACATCATCCGAACAACGAGCAATACGATCATGGAGAGCAACATGCGGGACACCCTCTGGCCGGCCGTCGTGCTGGCAGCGACCCTCTGCACCACCGCCTACGCCGGCGACGCCGATTTCAATGCGCAGGGCGACGCCACCGACGCATTCGCATCGACCGCCGCGCAACGGCGCGCCGACCTGCTCGTGCGCAAGATGACGCTCGACGAGAAACTTCAATTCATTCATTCGCAATACGAAATGTCCAAGGTGCCGGGTGGCGGTGCCGGCTACATCCAGGGCGTGCCGCGGCTCGGCATTCCCGATCTGAACATGGTCGATTCGGCGACCGGCTCCGGCAGCACGTCGCAGGCCAGCACGACGTTTCCGGCCACGATCGCGGTCGCCGCGAGCTGGGATCGGCGGCTGTCGTACGACTACGGCAAGCAGGTCGCGATCCAGTTGCGCGCGCAAGGATTCGGCATGGGCCTCGCCGGCGGCACCAACCTCGCGCGCGAGCCGCGCGGCGGCCGCCTGTTCGAGTATCTCGGCGAGGATCCGCTGCTCGCCGGCGACCTGCTGGCCGAACGCACGCTCGCCACGCAGCGGCAGAAGGTCATCGCCACGATCAAGCACTACGCGGGCAATGAGCAGGAGCACGGCCGGATGGGCGGCAATACGCAGATCGACGAACGCACGCTGCGCGAGCTGTACCTGCTGCCGTTCGAGATCGCCGCGAAGCGCGGCCGGCCCGGCAGCGTGATGTGCAGCTACAACCGCCTGAACGGCACCTATGCGTGCGAGAACCCTCACCTGCTGAACGACGTGCTGAAGAACGAATGGGGCTTCCAGGGCCAGGTGCAGTCCGACTGGGGGGCCACGCACAGCACCGCCGCCGCGATCAACGCCGGGCTCGACGAGGAAGAAGACGTCGGGCCGAGCGTGTACCTGACGCCGGCGGCCGTCAAGCAGGCGATCGCGAACGGCTCGGTGTCGACCGCGCGCCTCGACGACATGGTGCGCCGCAAGCTCGCCGTGATGATCCGCGTCGGCGTGATGGACGATCCGGCCAAGGGCGGCGGCACGATCGATTTCGCGGCCGGGAACCGGTTCGCGCAGGCGGCCTCGGAGCAGTCGATCGTACTGCTGAAGAACGACGGCAACCAGTTGCCGCTGGTCGCGTCGGCGCTGTCGCGTATCGCCGTGATCGGCGGGCATGCGGATGCGGCCGTGCTGTCCGGCGGCGGCTCGGGCAACACGCGCGATCCCGTATCGGGTTCGTTCGCAGGCTGCGGCGGCCTGACGTTCGGGTCGTCGACCGGGTGCAGCTGGTGGCCCAATCCGTGGCTCAAGGTCGACGTGCCGATCGTCGCGGCGATCCGCGCGCTGGCGCCGGCCGCGCAGGTCACGTATGCAGGCAACAGCGACCAGCAGTCGCCGTTCCGCGCGTACACGCAGCAGGAAATCGACCAGGCCGCGACGCTCGCGGGCCGCTCGGATGTCGCGATCGTCGTGGTCGCGCAGCCGGCCGGCGAGGATTTCGGCGACCTGCAGAGCCTGAGCCTCGCGAACCCGTCGAACCAGGATGCGCTCGTCGAAGCCGTCGCACGTGCGAATCCGCATACGATCGTCGTCGTCCAGAGCGGCAATCCGGTGCTGATGCCGTGGAAGGACAACGTGTCGGCCATCGTCGAGGCGTGGTATCCGGGCGAAGCCGGCGGCAAGGCGATCGCGAACGTGCTGTTCGGTGCGGTCAATCCGTCCGGCAAGCTGCCCGTAACTTTCCCGGCGCGCGATCAGGACTCGCCGACGTGGGGGCAAAACGGCACGTTCGACACCGACCCGGTGTACGCGGAAAAGCTGAGCATGGGCTACCGCTGGTATGACGCGCGCAACATCAAGCCGATGTTCGAGTTCGGCCACGGCCTGTCGTATACGCACTTCGCGTATTCGGGTCTGTCGGTGTCGAAGCAATGGGACGGCTCGCTGAGCGTCGCGTTCACCGTGCGCAACGACGGGCGGGTTGCCGGCGCGGAAACACCGCAGGTCTATCTCGGCGTGCCGTACAAGGACGAGCCGCCGAAGCGACTGGTCGGCTGGGACAAGATCCGGCTGAATCCGGGCGAGGCGCGGCGAGTGCGCGTGACCGTGTCGCCGCGGATGCAGAGCGTCTGGGATACGTCGCGCAACGGCTGGCGGGTCGTCTCGGGCGGGACCGTGTATGTCGGCGCGTCGTCGCGCGATATCCGCTTGCAGGGCCACTGAGCGAGCGACGATGAAGCGACCGGGGGCGCCGTGCATCGCGTGTGCGGCTCCTCCGCTTGGGCGACGGAAGCGTGTTACCTGAACAGCAGCGCCAGCACCGTCGCAAGCGCCGCAATCGCGGCGATGCCCACCACCACACCCGCCAGATGCGCGGCAATCACCACGCCGGCCGGCAATCGCGACGCGACGCCGGCCATCACGCGCCGCCCGCTTCCAGCGTGTCGAGCAACGGCCTCGCCAGATGCAGGACCTGGTACACCGTGCCCGCGCCGCCGTCGTCCGGTTCATGTTCCGTCACGAGCGCACGCGTCAGCCGCCAGCGCAGCGGATCGAGACTGACGGCCGCCGCGACCACGCCCTGCCGAGCCGCCGCGTCGCGATTGCGTGCGATCTCCCGCGCCAGTGCCGCATCGAGATCGGCGTCCGGCGGAATCTCGATCGTTTCCAGACGCGCGAAACGTCCCGTCGACGCACTGCCCTTGCGCGCGTCGAGCGCAACCTGCGTGTCGATCGGCGCGCGGCCGAAGCTGTCCGTCACGACCCGATAGCGGCCGTCCGTCACGAACCGCGCGAACGCCTGTTCGTTGCGCCACAGGTAAAACGACGCATAGCCGTTTTCCGTCGCGCCGTGACGACCGGCCTCGCGCAGCAGGAATCCCTTGAACAGCAGGTCCGGCGTGTCGTCCCAGAGCCGGCCGCGCTCACGCACGCGATTGCGGATGATGTCGAGGTCGTAGTCCGCCGGCAGGCGGTGCACGTAGTACGCGGTCAGCATGATCGACTCCTGGCGAAAGAAACGGGCGGCATTCCGGACGGCATGAAGGCAGCGTAGAAGACCTTGAATCATTTGAAAAGACGATGGCAGAATATTTCAATGATTCGATTCTGAAATGAACGAGGGTGCGATGAAAACGCTCGACATCGAAGCCGTGCAGGCATTCGTGCTGACCGCCGATCTCAAGAGCTTCACGCGTGCCGCGGAAGCGCTGGACACGACGCAGTCCGCGGTGAGCCTGAAGATCAAGCGGCTGGAAGACGGGCTCGGCCGCCGCCTGCTGGAACGCACGCCGCGGCAAGTTCGCCTGTCGGCCGACGGCACCGCGTTCCTGGAGCCGGCGCGCGAACTGGTGGCCGCCCACCATGGCGCAATCAGTGCGTTCGGCACGAGCCAGCGACGGCTGGTGATCGGCGTCAGCCACCATGTCGTCGGCGCCGATCTCCCGATGCTGTTGCGGCGGATGAGCGAAGCGGAGCCGGCGCTCGTGCTGGAGATCCGCGTCGCCGCGTCGCGCGACGTGCTCGATGCGTTCGATCGCGGCCAGCTCGATGCGGCCGTCGCACTGCAGCACGACAGCCGGCGGCTCGACGGCGAAACCATCCTGTCGGAGTCGTTCGGCTGGATGGCGGCGGCCGATTTCGAGCACCATCCGCCGCAACCGCTGCGGCTCGCCACGCAGGCCGAACCATGCAGCGTGCGCCGCATGGCGGTCGACGCGCTGGACGAAGCCGGCGTCGCGTGGACGGAAGTGTTTGTCGGCGGCGGCGTGGCGACGATCGGCGCGGCGGTGTCCGCGGGGCTGGCCGTCGCGGCGCTCGGGCATCGCGTGGCGCCGGCCGGCACGGTCGACGTGGGGATGCGGTACGGGCTGCCGCCGCTGCCGACGCGCGACGTGGTGCTCTACTCGAGCCTGACCGATGCGCACGCCCGACAGGCGCTGCGCACGCTGGGCGCGGCGCTACGGTCGTCGGTCGGCGTGCGTTGATGCCGCGCGCGGCATCGATGAATTGATTTGAACCACTCGCAGGGAAGCAACATGCGTGCGCCGGACGAACTGATAAACGAACATGACGCCGCGCTTCCGTCGTCGATCGACTGGGCGCCGGCAGCGAGTCATCCTGGCGAGATATTGCCGCCGTCGGACACGTCGGTTTATGCGACTCGGAGAGCCGACCCTCCGACTGGGATTAGTCGCTCAGCAACTGCCCCTCGCGTCGATTCTCGAGCGGCGTCTTTCCGGCAATCTTTCCGATGATCTTCCCGGGCCACGCATAGGTCTGATTGTGACGCGCGAACAGCAGCCCGTCGGTCATCGCCTCGATATCCACGCTCTCGCCGAGCGGATCCACGATGGTCGCGACGACGTCGCCGGCCTTGACCGTATCACCCAGCCGCAAACGATAGACAACCAGACCCGAAACGGGCGATTTGACCTGCTCCATCGCGGTCAAGCTGGTTGCGTCGCATCGAAGGCGTGGCAACTCACCGTCCGTCGGACCGTCGACGACACCGCGCCGTTCGAGAACACGGTAAAGCGCTGCCGCATCGTTCCGCGCATTGTGCGGATCGACGTCGTCGTTACTTCCCAGCTCCAACGTCGCGGCTACGCATGCAGGGGGAACAGGCAGGTCGGGATAGCGCCGGGCCAACGCCCACCACGGGCCGCTGCACGCTTCGTCGAACGGACTGCCGCCCGATACATCGGCAAGCAGGACGGCACGCGCGTCGATCTCGGCTGCCAGGTCGAGCACATCCGGCCAGAGCGTCTTGCCCACGTAGAGGTGCTTCAGCGCTTCGTTGTCCGCATGAAGATCAAGCACCAGATCTGCGTCGAAGGCTTGCAGCATCAACGTCCGGCGCAGCGCGTCGACCGTGCCGGACGGTGACCATTCAAACAGCGCCTCCTCCATCGCTGCACGTATGGTCGCCACGTTGGCCGACGAATCGGCACCCAGCCTGCCTTCGAGCCGGGCACCGATCTCACGGGCAAGATCCGGATACTCCCGGTTGAAATTGCTGCCGGTTTGAGCGTCGTAGCGGCCCAGCAGGAAACCGTCTCCATACTGTTCGAGGCCGATCGGGTTGGCCTGCGGCACGACGACGATTTCGCCCCTGATCCGGCCACGTGCTGCTGCGTCGTCGAGCAATTCGCGCAAACACCGCAGTACCAACATGCCCGGAAACTCGTCGGCGTGAAGACCCGCCTGTATATAGACCTTCGGCCGTGCGCCGACGGCGCCATAACGGAATGTCGACACCGCGTATGCTTTGGCGGAATCCGTCGCCGGCAGCGAGACGTCGACGCGATATGCCGGATTGGGTGCGCCCTCGGGGCGGTCTTCTTGCATGATGATCTCTCCGTCTGGTTGTACTGGACCAACCTCACAGGTTGGCACGACGCATTGAATCAATGGGGCCGGCCGACGTCGTCGCGAATGCTCTCGATATCGAGAATCCCGGCCCCGCCTTCCATGGCCAGGTAGCGAAGCGAAATCGGGCTATCCGTTCCCGGGTCGTGGCTCGCCTCCGGATCGAACGACGTGCATTCGTCCAGTATCCCGTTCACCAGCCGTTTCAGCGCTGCGTCGGCGGTTTCCGAAGGTTCGTTGCGCGAGATCTGCCCGCTGTTGAGATCGATGAGATCCCCCGGCAATGCGAACGACAGCATCGTGCCCGGCGCGATGAAATCGTCGCCCTGAGATTCGACGTGCACCTGGTCGATCTCGACCAGCACGACACCATTCGCGCCGACGACGGTCAGCATCGAATTGTCGTGATTGGCAATGACTCCGCTGTCCTCGCAGAGTCCAATGCCGTATCGGACGCCCTCTTCCGCGCATGCGACGATGAGACGGCCGAGGCGTCGCGCGGAGGACAAATTCTGGTCGACGATCGCACCGCCGAAAATTCCCAGCCCCTCCTGGATCACGAGGCCACGGCGGCCCAGATCGGACGCGACCCCGAAGCGAAGCGCTTCATAGGTGGTTCCGCCGGCGATCATGAAGCCGGATAGCGCGGATGCCGAGCCGCTGACCGCAACGATCGTCGCCCCGGCCGCATACGCCCGCACGATCGCAAGCAGCACCGGTGTCACCTCGCCGCGGTGCAACAGCGCCTCCACCAGGCGAATCTGATTGCCCCCGGACATCACGATCGTCTTCAGCGATGCGATCTTCTCGACGATCTCGGAATCGGCACCGATTCGATCGATATTGTCGATCGTCACGTCGAACTCGATCGCTTCGATCCCGTGGCGTGCAAACGCCTGCCGATACGCACGCCCTTCGTCACGCGGCTCAGCCGATGCCGAAGCGATGATCCCGACCGGCTTCTTGCAGTCGAGCACAACGTCGTCGAACAGCGGCGAATCGGCCCGAAGCGGCGATGACCCCAACAACATCAGCCGCGCGCCGGGCCCCGGCTTGATGCCGTAATCGCGCGCGAGCGCCGACTTTCGACTGGCCGCCAGTTGGGCCGCGTTGAGCGTACGACTCGACAACGCCGCACGAAAATTGATCGCAGTCATCCGCTGCATCCTGTCACGCTCGGCAATCAACGCACGGGAAATTCGCTTGACGCGCTGGAATTCGACGGTGGTCGCCGTTCCGGCTCTCGGGTCGACCGCGCGTGCGCGATCGGCCACATAGCTTTCGGGGTCGCCCAGCACCAGACGCGCCATCAGGTCATACAACGTATAGGCTCCAAATACGTTGCGCAGCGAACGAGCCGGTACCCGATAGCCTATGTCGCGGGACGTTACCGGCCGCTTGTCGGCATGGGGAATGGCTTCCGCGCGACTCAGGTCGAATGCGTCGCCATCGTCCAGATACGTGACGGTGATGTTTTCGACGGCACGGCGCTCGCGATCGATCCGGACGTCGGCAAAGTCAAGCACGAACGCCCCATATTCGCCGACGACGTAAGCAAGGGTGCCGTCCACGAACAGCGCGGTGTTTTCGTCGACGCCGAAGCCGAGCGGTGTTCCGCTTTCGGCCATCGCGACGACCAGGCGGCCGAACCGCCCGCGCTTGATGAAATGCTGATCGACGATCCCCCAGCGGAAGAAGCCGAGGCCGCGGCCGAGCAGCATCCCGCGCTGCTCGGGATCCGCGACGACACCGAAGGTCGCGGCCTCCAGCGACGTACCGCCCTCGATCATCGTCTCCGACATCATCGCCGCGCCGGCACTCGATCCGGCGACGAGGCCACCGTTGGCGTGAACCTCGCGGATCGTGCGCAAAAGCGGTGTCTCGTCCCCGTCCGGCGCCAATACCTGCGTGATAAACGCCTGATTGCCGCCGGTAAAGTAGACGCTACCGTATTCGCGGACCATCTCGAGCACGACCTCGTCGTGCGCAGCCACGGCAGCCTGCTCGCCATACACGCCGGCCAGTGTCGCATCGAAACCGTGCGCCCGGAACACCGCGACCGTCTCCGGTCCGACTGTCTCCGGCTCCGACGAGGCGGTCGGGAAAACGACGATGCGTCCGCCCGACAGACGATGCATCTCGTCGTAGATCGCCGCGTTGTCGTCCTCCAGACGGCCGCCGATGACGGCGAGCCTCGGTGCGCCAGGTTCCCGGCCGCCGGTCGGGCTGCTGTTCACAATTGTCATAACCTTCGATCCATTCAGGCCGCAGGAGAAATCAATACGCCGCGCTCGTCCGCGATCAGCCTGTACCCGTCGGGAATATCGAAGCCGGCCTCCTGATCGGTGACCGAAGGCGCAGTGTCGTCCGCCAATTCGAATTGCGGCTCGAACTGGACGATCTGCTTCCACGACCGGGTGATGTTTTCGCAGAAGAACAGCAACAGATCGTCGCGGCGAGCCCGGGAAAGCGCCTGATCCAGCGCATCCTCCTCCCGCTCGATGATCTCGATCGCATCCTCCGACACCCCCTGAGCGATGAGCGCCGATCGCATCAACCGCGGCATTTCGTCGGGAGCGCGTCCGCGCAGCGTGTCGTCGCGGTGACAGATATAGGTATCGAAATGGCCGGCCACCTTCTCTGCAATCGCGACGACGTCTTCGTCACGTCGATCGCCCGGACACGTTACGCAAACGATACGGCGACCGCGCGGATTGATTCGGTCGACAAGTTCCGACATCGCGGCGACGGCGGCCTCGTTATGGCCGTAATCGAGGATCACCCGGAATCCGTGCTCGTCATAGAAATTCATGCGGCCGGGCGACTGGAAGAACGTCGTGCCGAACGTGCGCAAGCCGTTCCGGATCTGGTCGAGCGACTTGCCCAGCGAATACGCGATACCCGCCGCGAACATCGCGTTCTCGACGTTGTGAAGCGCCTTTCCTTCGAGTGTTGCCGGAATCAGGTGCGTCCACATCAGAGGAATCTGCATGCCGTTGTCGTAGATGACGATCTGGTCGCCGTTCATGCCCTGCTCGAGCACGACCGCCCGCTTGCCGAGCCGGATGTGTTCGCGCACGAGCGTATGATCCGGATTACGCGTGACGTACATGATCCGCTTGGCCGGGGAATACGCCGCCATCTTCAGCGTATGCTCGTTGTCCGCATTCAGCACGACCGTGTCGCTGCTCACCTCGGCGATCACGCGCTTCACCTCCGCCAGTTCGTCCAGCGTATCGACGCCGCCCAGTCCGAGATGGTCCGACGTAACATTGAGCACCGCGCCGACGTCGCAGAACATGTAGCCAAGCCCGGAGCGGACGATGCCCCCGCGCGCCGTCTCGAGTACCGCGATATCCACCGACGGATCGCGCAATACCATCTTCGCCGAAACCGGTCCGGTCATGTCTCCCTTCACCGTGACATTGCCGTCGATGTACACCGCGTCGGTCGACGTTTGCCCGACGACGTGACCGGCCATCTTCAGAATGTGCGTCAGCATGCGCGAGCAGGTCGTCTTGCCGTTGGTGCCCGTGATCGCCGCAATCGGAACGCGGCTCTGGCTGCCCTGTGGAAACAGCATGTCGATGATCTCGCCGCCGACATCCCGCGATTTTCCTTCCGACGGTGCAATGTGCATGCGCAGGCCCGGACCTGCGTTGATTTCGCAAATCGCCCCGCCTGTTTCGCGGTAACTCCGAGTGATGTCCGATGTAAGAAAATCCACGGCCCCGATGTCGAGGCCGATTGCACGAATCGCGCGCTCCGCCATCAGCCTGTTATCCGGATGAATGACGTCCGTGACATCCACCGCAGTGCCGCCCGTCGAGATATTTGCCGTCTTGCGCAGATAGACCGTTTCACCTGCAGACGGAACGCTTTGGGCCGTGTAGCCGCATGCCTCGAGCAAACGCGTTGCCTGTTCGTCGAGTTCAAGCTTGGTCAGCACATTTTCGTGCCCGACGCCGCGACGAGGATCCTGATTGACGATGTCGACCAACGCCTCGACCGAATGCACGCCGTCGCCAACGACGTGCCCCGGCACGCGCCGCGCGGCCGCCGCAAGCTTGCCGTTCACGACGAGCAGGCGATGGTCGTCGCCCGTGATCATGCTTTCGACGACGACGGCGCTCCCCTCCTTGTCCGCATGTTCGAAGGCCATCTCGGCGCCGGCGTCGTCCGTGACGTTTACCGTCACGCCGCGACCATGATTGCCGTCGAGCGGCTTGATCACGACCGGATAACCGATGCGCTGGGCGGCAGACACAGCCTCGTCGACGTTGTAGACCAGCCGCTGCTTGGGCACCGGCAACCCGAGATCGGCAAGCAGTCGGTTGCACATGTTCTTGTCGGACGCGATCTCCACTGCAATATGCGACGTCATGCTGGTCAACGCGGCCTCGATACGCTTCTGGTATTTCCCCTGCCCCACCTGGATCAGGCTTGCATCGTTGAGCCGGTACCACGGAATGCCTCGCGCCTCGGCGGAGCGAACCAGTTCGAGCGCAGACGGACCGAGCGAACGCTTGCCCGCGAAGCGGATGAAACGCAAGATGTCGCGCTGGAGGTCGGGATGCTCGCCGCTGTCCGCGCGCGCGATGGCAACCAGCATGTCGCATGCGATTTCGGCCGCTTCGAGCCCGATCTCTTCGGAGCCGTAGCTGTACAGCACCTCGACCTCGCTCGAACGAGCCGACGGCCACGACATCGCAAGTTCCCCGCCTTCGCCGACCAGCCGTTGCAGATACAACGCGACACGCGCAAGGAGCACGCCAACCTCGACCTCCGGGACGCCGCGTGTCGGCACGGCCTGCATGCGTATCACGGGTTCGGCACGACCAGGCGCATAACTGTCGGCCAACCCGGGCAGGCTGGCCGACAGGGCATCGACAACAGCCGGTCCGAGGCGATGCAGTCTGGCCACGTCGTCCGAATGCATCTCCACCGTCGAGCGGATGAGAGGTTCTTTGGCATAAATGTTCGGTCCGACATAGACGGACGTGGAAACGATATTCATAAACACCTCTCTTCTTGAAAAACGCGATCACCGTGTCGTTATCGCTGCACCGACACTCGCGTGGACAGCGGGGAGCAAGCACCTCGATCGGTACGTCGACCCGGTTCGCCCGCCCCCCGGATTCGGCACCGGGCAAGCTTCGCCTGTCCGCTATTCGTCCATCCGCGGCAAAACGAGTCGCGGAACCGGGGCATGGCGGATGATCTTTCCGGAGTTCGAACCGATGAACACTCGCATCAGCGGTCCCAGATGGCTGGAGCCAACGATGATCAGTTCCTCTTCACACCAATCGAGCGATTCGAGCGCCGTTCTCCAGGTCGGACCATCGCCGAGTGCGCTCGTCAATTCGACATTGCCTTTCCACGTCGAGCGAATCGAGTCGTGGAGGGCCTGTGCCTGACTGCGAAATTCGTTCGCCACCATGTTTTCTGCGTCGTAACCCACACCAGTCGGATACATCTGGTTGTCGCGCACAATGAACGTCGCGATCCGCAATCCGACACCGCCGACATCGGCTACCGCGCCGGCCCGCTCCGCCAGCGACGCGGAATATCGGGTTCCCGACAGCGCACACGTCACACGCTTGACGACACGATCCGGCGCAGCGGAATAACCGCGCGGCGCGAGCGCTATCGGCACGCCAGCGTTATGCAGGACATTGCTTGTCACGCGTCCCTCGATGAACGTGCCGGCCGTTGCCGATCTGGCCGATCCGAGCACGATGCAGTCGGCGCAGACGTCATTGGCTGTATTCATCAATCCCTCGGCGGCTGACGCCGCCGACCGCGCGACGAAATCCGCTTCGATATCGCCCGGCGCGATAGCCCGCGCTGTGGCGAGCGCCTTCTCCGCATGCTGAGCGAGAAAATTCGCGTATTCGATGTCCACGCGCGCAACAGACGGGTAATCCCACGCCGCCGGCACGACCGTGCATACGACGAGACTACCGCCTGTCGAGCGTGCGAGAACCGCGGCAAGGTTGAGCGCTTCGTGTCCGCCTTGATCCGGCGAAAAACCGACCAGATATTTCATCGCGTGGTGTCCCTGGCTGAGATCAGTTCGTCCATATCCTCGAGCGCCGAATTCCGGGACGAGTACGTGAGGTAAAACACCGCGGCCAGTACGACCCACACAGCCGTCAACTTGAACACGATCGCTGACAGGCTGAAGATGAGGTACACGCAGGCGACGATACTCAGCAAGGGCAGGACCGGAAACAACGGCACCTTGAACCCGCGCGGCGCATTCGGCTTCGTATAGCGCAGCACGATCACGCCAGCGGAAACGACCGTGAAGGCGAGCAGCGTGCCCATGCTGGTCAGATCCCACAGAATGTCCGCTGGCAGAAAGCCCGCGATGACCGCCACGATGCAAGACACGATGACCGTGTTGGCCGTTGGCGTGGCTGTGCGCGAGTTGACGCGATGAAGAATCGGCGGCAGCATGCCGTCTCGCGACATCGCGAACAGGATGCGTGTTTGTCCGTACAGCACGATAAGCGTGACGGAGAAAACCGAGACTACCGCTCCGGCCGACAGGACAACTGCTGGCCAACGCGATCCCGTTACCTTCTGCAGAATCATCGCGAGACCGGCCTCCTGCCCGTTGAATGCCGCTTGCGATTGCGCGCCGAGCGCGGCAAGGGTAACGAAGATGTACACGGCGGTGACGATGCACAACGCGCTGATGATTGCGATCGGCAAATTCCGTTTCGGATTCTCGACCTCTTCGCCAGCGGTAGATACTGCATCCAGTCCAACGAAGGTGAAGAAGATCGAACCCGCCGCTGCACTGATGCCCGCGATACCATGCGGTGCGAAGGGCACCAGATTGCCCGCATCGAATGACGTCGCCGCCAGCGCGACAAACAAGGCGAGTACCCCGAGTTTGATCACGACCATGATCGCATTGGTACGGGCTGACTCCTTCGATCCGCGCATCAGCAACAAACAGCACAGGAAGACGAGACACGCAGCAGGAAGATTGACGAGCCCCTTTCCACCGAGGTGAAGTGAATACCCTTGAGCGACGAGTGGCGCCGACAGCATCCATCCAGGCAGTTCAAAGCCAGTGACGTTCAAGATAAGGTTGTGCAGGTATTCGCTCCAGCCGACCGCAACAGCCCCGGCCGATATACCGTATTCCAGCACCAAGCACGCGCCGACCAGAAACGCCACGCCTTCGCCCAGCGTTGCATATGCGTAGGAGTAAGACGACCCCGACACCGGAATCATCGAACTCATTTCCGCATAGCAGAGGGCGGTCAGACCGGCCGCGAATCCCGCCACCAGAAACGCGATCAGAACCGCAGGGCCCGCGACCGGCACCTGCTCGCTCAGCACGAAGAAAATGCCTGTACCGATCGTGGCGCCGACCCCGAACATGGTCAATTGGAACAAGGTGATCGATCGTCCCAATCCGTTCTGGTGACTCACGGCACTCGTATCGACGATGAGCGCGTCGATAGGCTTCTTGCGCATTAATCGGTGCGCGAGAGACGGCAAAGTCTTCATGAGAATTTCTCGATAATTGGATATTGATCGAACCTTCTTTTTAATAAATATACACATCATGTCGATAGAAAATCCCATCGAAATAAATATCAAAACCCACCATTTCTGCATTGAACGGTCCATCGAAGTGCAGAATCTTCTGCGACCGATGCGCACGTTCAGACGACATATATTCCCGTCACCCAAGTGAAACCGGTCAGCGTGGTGCAGTGTCCGATCGGCTGGAGAAGCACTGGGCGGATCGCGACTGAATCCGTGAAGATTTGTATGAAGACTGAAATCACGACGGCGGATCGATTCGCCTATTTCGATCCGCATCCTGGCTTGGCAGGATCTTTCATATTGGGTAACGTGGCGGCTCTATTTCTAATTAATTTCGTGCTACCTTTATCGCTGCACGGATTTTTAATTGGAAGTCGTCCGACCTGACGTGCGTTGCTATTGAATGAAGTCTCGTCTATCCAGCAGCCCTTGCCTCGATCGCTCTCTGTGCACGCCGCCACGCCATTCCTCTAACTTGATATTTGATATCTCATCGTGAACACGCCACTCTTCTCCGCTGTCCAGCTTGCTCCCCGCGACCCGATCCTGGGCCTGAACGAAGCCTTCAACGCCGATGCGCGTCCGACCAAGGTCAACCTCGGCGTCGGCGTGTACACGAACGAAGACGGCAAGATTCCGCTGCTGCGCGCGGTGCGCGACGCGGAGAAGGCGCGTGTCGAGGCCGGCCTGCCGCGCGGTTACCTGCCGATCGACGGGATCGCCGCCTACGATGCGGCCGTGCAGAAGCTGCTGCTCGGCAACGACTCGCCGCTGATCGCGGCGGGCCGCGTGGTCACGGCCCAGGCACTGGGCGGCACGGGCGCGTTGAAGATCGGCGCCGATTTCCTGCGCACCCTGAATCCGAACGTGAAGGTCGCGATCAGCGATCCAAGCTGGGAAAACCACCGCGCGCTGTTCGAAGCGGCCGGCTTCGAGGTCGTCGCGTACCCGTATTACGACGCCGCCACCAACGGCGTGAACTTCGAAGGCATGCTGTCGGCGCTGAACGGCTACGCGGCTGGCACGGTCGTCGTGCTGCACGCGTGCTGCCACAACCCGACCGGCGTGGACCTGACCGAAGCGCAGTGGCAACAGGTCGTCGACGTCGTGAAGGCGCGCAACCTCGTACCGTTCCTCGACATGGCCTACCAGGGCTTCGGCGAGAACATCGAAGCCGATGCCGCTGCCGTGCGCCTGTTTGCCGCGGCCGACCTGAACGCGTTCGTGTCGTCGTCGTTCTCGAAGTCGTTCTCGCTGTACGGCGAGCGCGTCGGCGCGCTGTCGATCATCACGTCGAGCAAGGAAGAGGCCACGCGCGTGCTGTCGCAACTGAAGCGCGTGATCCGCACGAACTACTCGAACCCGCCGACCCACGGCGGCGCGGTGGTCGCAGCGGTGCTCGCGTCGCCGGAACTGCACGCTTCGTGGGTGCAGGAACTCGGCGAAATGCGCGACCGCATCCGCGCGATGCGCAACGGTCTCGTCGAGCGCCTGAAGGCAAGCGGCGTCGATCGCGATTTCAGCTTCATCAACGCCCAGCGCGGGATGTTCTCGTATTCGGGCCTGACCTCGGCACAAGTCGATCGCCTGCGCGACGAGTTCGGCATCTATGCGGTCGGCACGGGCCGGATCTGCGTCGCCGCGCTGAACACGCGCAACCTGGACGCGGTCGCCAATGCGGTCGCAGCGGTCCTGAAGTAAAGCCGCACCGGGCGGCAGCCGTCACCGGCCCCGCCCTGCCGACATGAAAAACGCGCTCCACGGAGCGCGTTTTTTTGTGCCGTCCAGCGCGGCGGGCGGCGACACCGCCCGCACCCGCATTACTGCATGAACCAGCCGTGGCTGACGACCACCGACTGGCCGGTGAGCGCGGCGCTCGGGAACGCCGACAGGAACAGCACCGTCTGCGCGACGTCCTGCACCGTCGTGAACACGCCGTCCACCGTATTGCCGAGCATCACCTTCTTGATCACTTCTTCTTCGCTGATGCCGAGCTCCTTCGCCTGCTCCGGAATCTGCTTGTCGACCAGCGGCGTGCGCACGAAGCCCGGACACACGACGTGCGAGCGCA
>NZ_CADESR010000007.1:279845-316863 GCF_902830285.1 Burkholderia sp. BCC0419 | reverse complement strand
CCGAACAGGACCGTGAAACGACTCTACGCCGATGATAGTGCGGATTCCCGTGTGAAAGTAGGTAATCGTCAGGCTCCCTAAGCCAGAAACCCCTGCCCAAAAGGCGGGGGTTTTTGCATTGCGGCGGCGGAAATTGCACGGTGTGCACTTCGCTGCATACATCTCCGATGTAGGGCGCCGCAATAGCCTCTGATTCAGCTGGCCGGCGACGGGAATTCGCCAGTCTTGGCAACGCGTGGGGAGAGTTTCGTACTTTGACCTGCCGGCTTCGCCGAGCCGCTTGCGCCGGCGCATCAGGCTCGACGGATCGTTCGGCGGCTTCGTCTAATACGGATTATCGAGCCATTGCCAGACGACGTCTTCGTCCGACAGGTCGAAGGCATGCTGCAAGTACAGCAGCCCTGCGATCAAACGCGGCGACGTCGCTGCTCGGCCGCGCTGCGACGCGAAGCTCGCACTCATCGTCGTATTCAACCGCTCCCAGTCAATCAGTTCCGCCAGGCGAACCAACGGATGCTTCAAGTTGATCTGCTCGCGCAGCGGTTAGCGGAAGAACTCTCCTTCTGGCACCGGCGTCCTCGGACCCATCCGTACCTCGTCAGGATTTGCGGGATTCACGCATGAATATGCCTGCTCCTTGCAATCCAACAACACCGTTTCACCCTCACATCCTTTCTGCATAAGCCTCCAGGACTATTCAGGGTCGACTAACGACAAGAAGAGGAGTGGATGGAATGGCTTGATTTGATTCGAATGAGGGACGCTCGCTGCCGAGAGCGACTGAGGGATAAGTATCTGAGGGATGGCGATGAGGCCGCCAGTTAGGCTCGCGGTCAATCATCCCTACGATTTTTGAGCAATAGCGGGAGCCTCTATTCGCATGTCGTGCATTTGTTGGTTATTCTACGCGTCATCGACCTTGCCATCCTTGTTAGTCGTTTCTCGTGCTGAACGTTCAGAGTCAGATTTGATTTCCGAATTTATTTCGTCCAAACGCGCACGCAGAGTCATTCGATCGCCGGACATCGATGTGTCACCCCCGGGTGTCCCAGATAGGACACTTACAATTTGATCTCGCTCGTCTTCCAGTGCGCGCAAGCGCGCTTCCCGTGCCAATGCAGTCGCTAGATTATCTTGGTGGCGGCGAGCTTGTTCATCCGCGAGTATGCTCTCCTCGACCTTAGCAACGTTGACTTCGATTTCAGGGAAGCGGTCTGCCGCGAAGCGTAAGAATTGGCTGAATTCATATATATGAAAATCCTGGCCGGATTCCGTGTGAAATTCCTCTATCAATTCTGGGCGAGGTCCCATCTTTCGACCACGATGGATCCACCACCAATCCTCCTTCGCATCGTCTGAAATGAAGATCATCGGGCGATTTTCGGTTTTTGCTCTTGCTATCATTTCTTTCCAAATGATGAGATCGCCAAACTTGTCGAATTCTCCTGCATCTTTTTTGCTGTCTTTATAACCAGGGGGAATTTGGCCTCCAGCCTTCAATGTCTTGGCAGGTAGGTCCAGCGGACTTCCCGTATGACCTGGATACACGCGTGCGCCGGGCTGGAACACATGGTTCGGCACCTGCAAGGCCATGCGCGATTGCGGATCGGGCAGGCCTTGAATTGCATCACGGACAGTACGCCACGGAAATGTTACTGGCGGTTTGTTAGCTTGTGCCAGCTTGGCAACACGTGCTGCTAACTTGTCGGGAGTTTTAGGTGGTGTAATTCCGTGACGTTTCCAATATTCACCAGTAACCCATTGATCGTAAAGCAGCGCATCGTGGCTGTGTGTAGGAGCGGGAAATGACCATTCTATTCCTAGATCATCACGGAACCCAACTATAAAAACACGCTCTCGCTTTTGCGGCACTCCGTAATCGGCTGCATTTACTAACGTTGGAATAACGTTGTATGTCAGTCCGCTTCCTTTGTGTTTTCCAGAAGTTTTTTCTATCTGAAGTCGTGCTAGATGATCAGCCCAATCTTCGTCTGTGTCCGGCGGCAACTCTGGGAATTCGAGTTGTAGCTGGATGTAGTGGAAATAGTTCGCAAATGTTGAGCGTGTCAAACCCTTGACGTTTTCCACAATGAAGGATTTGGGGCGAAGGTGCCGAATTATCTCGGCGGTCGCAGGAAACATATCGCGATTGTCTTCATACGCTTTATGCTTACCGCCGATTGAGAAAGGTTGGCACGGTGGTCCTCCCGCCAGCAATTCGATATTCTGCGGAATAGAGGACCAATCGAATTCCCGGATGTCGCCTTCATGCAAGTTCCAGCTTGCTAGGACCGGATATCCTCGATTCTGGTTTTCTCTGACTGTGTCACAAGCCCACCTGTCCCACTCTACCACCGCCAGATGCTCAAAACCGGCGATCTCGCATCCCATGGCAAGCCCACCTGCGCCTGCGAAAAGCTCAACCGATCTCATGCGTCACTCCATACCATAATATTGAATCTTTGTCCCACACAATTTAACCATCGGCTCGAAATTCTTGGGCCTCTCGATTAGAAGCGACGAGGCATGTTCATACCTGAACATTTGCGAAGTGTTCAGTCCGACTAGCTGAGGTTTCGACAAAAACTAACTCCATTCCAACCGCGGCAAGCACGGCCATCAGCTTGCGGCTTCCAAACTCCGATGCTCTGCCTCGTTCGAAGCGAGACAGCGACTCTGCAGTCACTCCACTCCTCTTGGCAACATCGAGCTGTTTCAATCCCAGCGCGCGGCGTCTCGCCGCAACTTCTACTCCGAGCTCTTGCAGTGTCCTCATGTGACTCCCCCACGCGAGCGGCACATCGTCATGCGCAATTATTGATGTATACATCAAGATTTACAAGAAAAATCACGATTGCTTCTATGTGTTCCCTGCTGCGAGCCAACGCTAAAATGTTCGGCGCGAGAAACAAAAAAAACGCAGCCATAAAGGCTGCGGGACACGGTAATTCAAAAATCAGGCGGTAGAAAAAGTGCCGAGTAACTTATTGCGCCTCGCAATTATTTTCAATGAATCGAGTCAAATAGTCGAAGGCAAGGTTCCTTCACTTTTCGTCAGCATTGACACTCCGATTCATCGCTTCAAACGTCAATATTCCCCGCCCTCAACGCATTCGACTCGATGAACGCCCGCCGCGGCTCCACATCATCCCCCATGAGGGTAGTAAAGATCCCATCCGCAGCAATCGCGTCCTCGATCTGCACACGCAGCAACCGCCGCACCGCCGGATCCATCGTCGTTTCCCAAAGCTGCCCGGGGTTCATCTCGCCGAGCCCCTTGTAGCGTTGTTTCGAGACGTTGCGTTCAGCATCCGCCAACAGCCACTTCATCGCACTCTTGAAGTCGCCCACGGCCATACTGCGCTCGCCACGCTTGATAACCGCACCTTCCCCAATAAGTCCCTTGAACGTATTCGCGGTGGTCACGAGCTGCTGATAATCCGCCGTGTGCTGGAATTCCTGGTCGATGACCGAAACCCGCACGTTGCCGTGATGCGTCCGCTCGACATTCAGCGCCCGCTGTTCGCGAACCGGGTCATACGAAGGCACCACGCGCACTTCGTTCTTCAGCGCTTCATCATGCAATGCAGCGTGCAGCGCCTTCGCCGAAGCCTCGGTAGAAGCCTCGTTGGAGAGATCGATCGCCACGCCATCCATGACGGCTTCCAGCGCGGCCGGGTCATACAACCGGCTCAACCGCTCGATCACGCTCTTCGACAGCAGGTACGACCGCGCCAGCTCGCCAAGCGCATCACCCGAAATCGCTGCCGCATTCTCACCCGGCACCAGCTCCGACCCTTGCAGCGCCAACCGCAGCATATGCGCGTTGAGCTCCACGTCATCCTTCAGATACCGTTCGTCCTTGCCCGCCTTGATCTTGTAAAGCGGCGGCTGCGCGATATACACGTACCCGCGCTCGATCATGTCCGGCATCTGGCGATAGAGGAACGTGAGCAGCAGCGTCCGGATGTGCGCACCGTCGACGTCCGCGTCGGTCATGATGATGATGCGGTGATAGCGCAGCTTGTCGAGGTTGTAATCTTCCTTGCCGATGCCGCACCCAAGCGCGGTCACGAGCGTGACGATCTGCTCCGACGACAGCAGCTTGTCGTAGCGTGCCTTCTCGACGTTCAGCACCTTGCCGCGCAGCGGCAGGATCGCCTGGAACTTCCGGTCACGCCCTTGCTTCGCCGACCCACCTGCCGAGTCGCCCTCGACGATGTAGATTTCGCACTTCGCCGGGTCTTTCTCCTGGCAGTCGGCGAGCTTGCCCGGCAGGCCGACGCCGTCGAGCACGCCCTTGCGACGCGTCATTTCACGCGCTTTCCGAGCAGCATCACGCGCACGCGCGGCTTCGACGATCTTCCCGCAGATGATCTTCGCGTCGATCGGCGTTTCCAGCAGAAACTCTTCGAGCGCCTTCGCGACGACTTCCTCAACCGGCGCGCGCACTTCGGACGACACCAGCTTGTCCTTCGTCTGCGAGCTGAACTTCGGCTCCGGCACCTTCACGGACAGCACGCACGACAGCCCTTCGCGCATGTCGTCGCCGGTCGTCTCGACCTTCGCCTTCTTCGCGATTTCGTTGTCGGTGATGTACTTGTTGATGACGCGCGTCATCGCGGCCCGCAGGCCGGTCAGGTGCGTGCCGCCGTCGCGCTGCGGAATGTTGTTCGTGAAGCACAGCACGTTTTCGTTGTAGCTGTCGTTCCACTGCATCGCGACTTCGACGCCCACGCCGTCCTTCTCGCCGGTGGCGAAGAACACCGTCGGGTGCAGGTTCGTCTTCGTCTTGTTGATGTACTCGACGAAGCCTTTCACACCGCCGGCGAACGCGAAATCGTCTTCCTTGCCCGAGCGCAGGTCGGTCAGGCGAATCCGCACGCCGTTGTTCAGGAACGAAAGCTCGCGCATCCGCTTCGCGAGGATGTCGTAGTGATATTCGACCGTGCCGAAAATGGTCGGATCGGCCATGAAGTGCACTTCGGTGCCGCGGTTCTCGGTGTCGCCAGTCACGAGCATCGGCGATACTTCCACGCCGTCCACCACCTCGAGCACGCGATCCTGCGCGACGCCGCGGTGGAACTCCATGAAACGCTTCTTGCCGCCGCGGCGCACGGTGAGGCGCAGCCAGCTCGACAGCGCGTTCACGCACGACACGCCCACGCCGTGCAGGCCGCCCGACACCTTGTAGCTGTTCTGGTCGAACTTGCCGCCGGCGTGCAGCTCGGTCATCACGATCTCGGCGGCGCTGCGCTTCGGTTCGTGCTTGTCGTTCATCTTCACGTCGGTCGGAATCCCGCGGCCGTTGTCGGTCACGGAAATCGAGTTGTCGGCGTGAATCGTCACGTGGATGTCGTTGCAGTACCCGGCCAGCGCTTCGTCGATCGAGTTGTCGAGCACCTCGAACACGAGGTGGTGCAGACCGGTGCCGTCCGACGTGTCGCCGATGTACATCCCGGGGCGCTTGCGCACCGCTTCCAGACCTTCGAGGATCTGGATCGACGAAGCGCCGTAGCTGCTGTTATCGGGTTGCGAATTGTGCTGTTCACTCATGGATATCTTCCGGTTCTGCGAGGCCACTCTTGTGGCGGCGCGGTGCGTTTCAGCGAGGGAAATCGCCAGGCCGCTCCAGTTTCCTGGCCCGTCCGAGGTGCCGGGAAGGCACCTTAGGGACGGGTTGTCGGTTCGCCATAAAAACGCCAAAGGGGCTTGCCGCCCCCTGGTGTGTGTCGCGATGTCGAGCGCGTCAGATGCGCATCGGCATCACGACATACTTGAACTCTTCGTTCTCGGGCACGGTGATCAGCGCGCTCGAGCTGGCGTCGCCGAGGCTCACCTGCACGGTGTCGACCTTCAGGTTCGCGAGCACGTCGAGCAGATACGTGACGTTGAAGCCGATGTCGACGGTATCGCCCTGGTAGGCGATTTCCAGTTCTTCCTGCGCCTCTTCCTGATCGGCGTTGGTCGACATGATCTTCAGCTGGCCCGGCGCGATGATGCAGCGCACGCCCTTGAATTTGTCCGAGGTCAGGATCGCCGCGCGCTGCAGCGAACGCTGCAGTTCTTCACGGCCGATCTCGAACGTATTCTTGTGCGCCTTCGGGATCACGCGCTGGAAGTCGGGGAACTTACCCTCGACGAGTTTCGACACGAGCTCGACCTGGCCGAACGTGAACTTGGCCTGGGTTTGCGCGATGTCGATGGTGACGGTGTCGTCGATGTCCTCGAGCAGGCGCTGCAACTCGAGAATCGTCTTGCGCGGCACGATGACTTCCTGGCGGCCGAACGTGCCGCCTTCGAGCTTCATCGACGAGAACGCGAGGCGGTGGCCGTCGGTGGCCACGGCCATCAGCTGGTCGCCGTCGACGACGAGCAGCATGCCGTTCAGGTAGTAGCGGATGTCCTGCTGCGCCATCGCGAAGTGCACCATGCCGAGCAGCTGGCGGAACGACTTCTGCGGGACGGTGAGCGTGGCGCCGAAATCCTTCGCCTGCGCGACGGTCGGGAACTCGTCGGCCGCCAGCGTCTGCAGTGCGAAACGGCTCTTGCCCGATTGAACGGTGAGGCGCTTGTCGGCGAGCGACAGCGTGACCTGGCCGTCAGGCATCGCGCGCAGGATGTCGAGCAGCTTGCGGGCCGCGACGGTGGTCGCGATCTGGTCGCCGCCGACGCCGAAATCGGCGCGCGTGGTGATCTGCAGCTCCAGGTCGGTCGACAGGAATGAAACGTCCGGGCCGTTCTTGGTGATCAGCAGGTTGGCAAGGATCGGCAACGTATGGCGGCGTTCGACGATGCCGCTGACCGTTTGCAGCGGCCTGAGGAGGGTGTCTCGTTCGGTCTTGACCAGTTGCATAGAGTTCCTTCGTTGAGTAACGGCCTGCAGCGCAGCAGCCTCGCAGCGCCCCGCCGGCCGGGCTCTTGGCCCGCCACCACCGGGGCGGTCAAACCAGTATTGTGCCTCAAAACCGAACCGCCCCCCTTAAATTGGGGCGGAGGCCGAATTATCAAGCGCGCCCGCGCGCTCAGCCCTTCAGCGTCTGTTCCAGCACGTGCAGCTCGTGGTTGAGCTGCGCGTCCTTGCTGCGCTCGTCGGCGATCTTGCGCACCGCGTGCAGCACGGTGGTGTGATCGCGCCCGCCGAACAGCTCGCCGATCTCCGGCAGGCTTTTCTGCGTGAGTTCCTTCGCCAAATACATCGCAATCTGCCGCGGCCGCGCGATGTTCGCGGGGCGCTTCTTCGAATACATGTCGGCGACCTTGATGTTGTAGAAGTCGGCGACGGTCTTCTGGATGTTCTCGACCGAAATCTGCCGGTTCTGCACGGTCAGCAGGTCCTTCAGCGCTTCCTTGGTCAGCTCGATCGAGATCTCGCGGCCGTGGAACTTCGAATACGCGAGGATCTTGCGCAGCGCGCCTTCGAGCTCGCGCACGTTCGAGCGCAGGTGCTTCGCGACGAAGAACGCGACGTCTTCCGACAGGTTCACGCCTTCCGACTGCGCCTTGCGCATCAGGATCGCGACGCGCATTTCCAGCTCAGGGGGCTCGATCGCGACGGTGAGGCCCGAGTCGAAGCGCGAGATCAGGCGATCGTCGATGCCCGAGATTTCCTTCGGATACGTGTCGCTGGTGATGATCACCTGCGCCTTGTTCGCGACGAGCGCCTCGAACGCGTAGAAGAATTCCTCTTGCGTGCGCGACTTGCCGGAGAAGAACTGGATATCGTCGATCAGCAGCAGGTCGAGCGAATGGTAGTAGCGCTTGAAGTCGTCGAACGCCTTGCGCTGGTACGCCTTCACCACGTCCGACACGTATTGCTCGGCGTGGATGTAGCGGATTCGCGCGCCGGCCTTGTCGAGCAGCAGCTGGTTGCCGATCGCGTGGATCAGGTGGGTCTTGCCGAGGCCGACACCGCCGTACAGGAATAGCGGGTTGTACGAGATGCCGGGGTTGTCCGCGACCTGGATCGCGGCGGCGCGCGCGAGCTGGTTCGCCTTACCGGTGACGAAGTTGTCGAACGTGAGCACCGGGTTCAGCTTCGAACGTTCGTACATCGAATCGGCTTCGCCGCCGTTCGCGGGTGCGGCGCCCGGGCCCGGACGCCACGTGCGGCGGCCGGCCGCCGCTTCGTGCGCGGGCAGGCTCGGCAGGTCGATGTCGGCGTCGTCGGCGTTCAGGTGGTGTGCGGCGGCCGCGGACGGCGTCATCGGCACGTCGGCCGGCGCGCTGGGCGCGGCGGCGGCATGCGCGGTCAGATTGGCGGCGATCGCGGCGACCGTCGCGGCCGGGCCGCCGGGAGTCAGCGGCGCGCGCGGCGCAGCCGGCGCGGCGCTCGCCGCGGCGCTGCGCATGCCGGCTTTCGGATCGAGAACGAACTGGACTTCGATCGGCGTGTTCCAGAATTCGCGGGCCAGATCGGCGATCCGCCCCGAAAACTGGCTCTTGACCCAGTCCAGCTTGAAGCGGTTCGGCGCGGCGATGGACAGCGTGTTCGCCGACGCATCGAAGGCCACCGGGGCCAAGGGTTTGATCCACGTCACGTACTGCTGGGGCGTCATCTCGCGCTCCAGCAGTGCGGAACAGTGTTGCCAGAAATCGTTCATCAAGTAGCTGTCGTTTTTTGCGTGCACAGCGCGGCTCGCCGGCGCCCTTGTCGCGGTCGCGCAACAAGGCCCGAAGCGGTCGTGCGAGCGTGCGTCGGACGCCTGCGTCACAGTCCTGGACGGGCAGGCGCGGGCCGAAGCGGCGTGCGGGATTCTTGGAGATAAGGCGAGATTCTAACGCCAAACGCGGCCACAGCGGGACTTATCCACAGGCTGGTTGTGTGGGTCGAGGGGCCGGATCGCCTGGGGCGTGCACAGGCGGCCGACTCCTAAGGTATTGACCGTCAAGAGAAAAACGGTTTAAATAGCGGGTTCCGCGAAAACCAATCCTGTATTCCCGGCGATTGCGTTCGCCCGAATGCCTCCGGTTAAGGGCACGCGGTCCCCTGAATTTCGACATTCTCGAACAAGTGAGAACATCATGAAACGTACTTACCAACCGTCCGTGACGCGCCGCAAGCGCACCCATGGCTTCCGTGTCCGCATGAAGACGGCAGGTGGCCGCAAGGTCATCAACGCTCGTCGCGCGAAGGGCCGCAAGCGCCTCGCCATCTAAGGCAGGTTGCGCGCTGTGTCCGCCGTCCGCAGTCCTGCGGAAGGTACCGTCGAGCCGGGTGCGAATCCGTCGCAGACGAAAGCCGCCTTCCCGAAAGCTGCGCGACTTCTGAAAACGGATGAATTTTCATCCGTTTTTCGTTTGCGCCCCTGGCGGCGTTCCGCGCACTTCGTGATCTACGGCAAGCCGACCGGTCAGCCCGCGCGTCTGGGGCTCGTCATCGGCAAGAAGTATGCGCCGCGAGCGGTAACCCGTAATCTCGTGAAGCGGCTGGCGCGCGACGCGTTTCGCTTGCGCCGGGCCGAATTCGCCGGTTACGACCTGCTGCTGCGGCAGCACACGCGCTTCGACAAGAAAGCGCTGCCGAGCGCGGCTTCCGCCCCGCTCGCGGCGATGTGCGCGGCCGAGATCCGCGAACTGCTCGACAGGGCAGTTCGGGAAATCGCCCGCCGCGCGTCGAAGCCCGCGTCCGAGTGACGCATCCGTGCCCGGTGCGGCGTTTGCGCCTGCCCGGCCGGTTTTGACGCGGCGTCGTACGGCGCCGCCCAAGGTATGGAAACGGTATTGATCGCCTTGCTGCGCTTCTACAAGGTTGCCGTGAGCCCGATGCTCGGCAACCGTTGCCGTTTTTATCCTTCCTGTTCGGATTACGCGCGCGAGGCAATCCAGTATCATGGCGCCGCGCGCGGCACGTATCTCGCCGTCAGGCGCGTGTGCCGATGCCATCCGTTTTCCGCGGGCGGCATCGACCTCGTCCCGCCGCCCAACTCCGACACTCGCGCTCGCGGCGAAGCCGACGCGCAGTCCCATCGACTCTGAGACAACGCATGGATATCAAACGCACCGTCCTATGGGTGATCTTCTTCATGTCAGCTGTCATGCTGTACGACAACTGGCAGCGGGACCATGGACGCCCGTCGATGTTCTTCCCGAGCGCCACGCACACGGCCCCGGCCGCTGCCGGCGGCGCATCGGGCACGGGCGCGACGACGACCGCAGGTGACGCGCCTGCCGCCGCAGCCGGCGCCGCACCGTCGACGACGGCCCCGGCCGCCCAGGCGCAGCTCGTGAAATTCTCGACCGACGTGTACGACGGCGAAATCGACACGCGCGGCGGCACGCTCGCGAAGCTGACGCTGAAGAAGCAGGGCGACGGCAAGCAGCCCGACCTGTACATCACGCTGTTCGACCACACGGCCGGCCACACGTATCTCGCACGCACGGGCCTGCTCGGCGGCGATTTCCCGAACCACAACGACGTCTACACGCAGCTCAATGCGGGCGCGACGTCGCTGACGGGCGACCAGAACACGCTGAAGCTGTCGTTCGAATCGCCGGTGAAGGGCGGCGTGAAGGTCGTGAAGACCTACACGTTCACGCGCGGCAGCTACGTGATCGGCGTCGACACCAAGATCGACAACGTCGGCACGGCGCCCGTCACGCCGACGGTCTACATGGAACTGGTGCGCGACAACACGGCCGTCGAAACGCCGATGTTCTCGCACACGTTCCTCGGGCCGGCGGTCTATACGGACGCGAAGCACTTCCAGAAGATCGACTTCAGCGACCTCGACAAGAACAAGGCGAACTTCGAGAAGGCTGCCGACAACGGCTGGGTCGCGATGGTGCAGCACTACTTCGCGTCGGCCTGGATTCCGCAGCAGGGCGCGAAGCGCGACATCTACGCTGAAAAGATCGATCCGACGCTGTACCGCGTCGGCGTGAAGCAGCCGGTCGCCGCGATCGCACCGGGCCAGTCGGCCGACGTTCAGGCACGCCTGTTCGCCGGTCCGGAAGAAGAGCGCATGCTCGAAGGCATCGCGCCGGGCCTGGAGCTCGTGAAGGATTACGGCTGGGTGACGATCATCGCGAAGCCGCTGTTCTGGCTGCTCGAGAAGATTCATAGCTATGTCGGCAACTGGGGCTGGGCGATCGTGCTGCTGACGGTGCTGATCAAGGCCGTGTTCTTCCCGCTGTCGGCCGCGAGCTACAAGTCGATGGCGCGCATGAAGGAAATCACGCCGCGCATGCAGGCGCTGCGCGAACGCTTCAAGAGCGATCCGCAGAAGATGAATTCGGCGCTGATGGAGCTGTACAAGACCGAGAAGGTCAATCCGTTCGGCGGCTGCCTGCCGGTCGTGATCCAGATCCCGGTGTTCATCTCGCTGTACTGGGTGCTGCTCGCCTCGGTCGAAATGCGCGGCGCGCCGTGGATTCTGTGGATTCACGACCTGTCGCAGCGCGATCCGTTCTTCATCCTGCCGGTGCTGATGGCCGTGTCGATGTTCGTGCAGACGAGCCTGAACCCGACGCCGCCGGATCCGGTCCAGGCGAAGATGATGAAGTTCATGCCGATCGCGTTCTCGGTGATGTTCTTCTTCTTCCCGGCCGGCCTGGTGCTGTACTACGTCGTGAACAACGTGCTGTCGATCGCGCAGCAGTACTACATCACGCGCAAGCTCGGCGGCGTCAAGAAGAAGCCGGCCTGACGCCCGTCGCATTCGCGGGCGGCCAGCCGCCCGCGATGCTCGCAAAAAAGCCGCATGGTTCGTGACCATGCGGCTTTTTGTTTCCCGGCGACGGCGGCGGCGGCGCGTGCGGTTGCTGCCGTTCAGGCCTTCTTCGCTTCGAGTTTCGGATCGCCGTAGAACTGCTCGACCAGTTCCTGTACGAGGTAGCGCTGGTGTGGAGACAATGCCTCGATCTTCGACGCGAGTTCGATCGTCTCGGGTGTTGGCGGATAGCGTTCGTCGCGCGGCAGCGGTTGCGGCGTCGGATGTTCGATCACGCTCGGCGACGGCCCGTAATGCAGCCAGTGCACTTCGACGCGCAACCATTCGGCAAGCGTTTCGAGTTTGTCCGACGTCGGGATCGTGCGGCCCGTCAGCCATTTATGCGCGGTTTGCGGCGAAACAGGATGCGTTCCGCGGTGGCGCAGATTGAATCGGTTCGCCAGCTCCGTCGCGCCCGTGACCTTCTCCGGGCTGCGCCGCAGGGCGAATTTCAGGCGTTCCGAGAACGCGGCTTTTTCTTCGGATGTCGGCATGGGGAGATTGTGCAATTCCATCGGCGCGTCTCAGACAACCATGCGGGATAAACATATCCTGTTCGGACGAATCCCAGCCTTGATCAGGATGGGGAATGAAATTGAGGGACGCAGTGCCAAGCCCCTCCGGCACGCATACTCGTCCGAAATGACCGGGGTGTCACGACACCGGACTCATACTCGGCTTATCCCCGGCGGGATAAATTCGGGCGAGTCCGAATCCGGCGTCGCGGCCGGTGGCGTGTGAGCCGGCACGCTACAATGCCGGCGTTCCGATGCCCGAACTGTTGCGCGGGCGCACCATTCATCTGCTGATTACCCGATTTCTCCGATTCCCATGCTCGCTACCGATTCCGATCCGATCGTCGCCATTGCCACTGCTGCCGGCCGGGGCGGCATCGGGGTCGTCCGCGTGTCGTTCGGGCGCGGCGGCGAGGCGGCCGCGCTGCCGCTGATCGACGCGTTGTGCGGGCAGAAGCTCGCGCCGCGTCATGCGAGCTACGTGCCGTTCCTCGACGCGCATGGCGCACCGCTCGACCGCGGGATCGCGCTGTATTTCCCGGCGCCGCATTCGTACACCGGCGAGCACGTGCTCGAGCTGCAGGGTCATGGCGGGCCGATCGTGATGCAGCTGCTGCTGCAGCGCTGCCTGGATGCGGGGCGCGGCTTCGGGCTGCGGCTCGCCGAGCCGGGCGAATTCACGCGGCGCGCGTTCCTGAACGACAAGCTCGACCTCGCGCAGGCCGAGGCCGTCGCCGACCTGATCGAGGCGAGCACCGAGGCGGCCGCGCGCTCGGCCGGGCGTTCGCTCGACGGCGCGTTCTCGCGGCAGATCCATGCGCTCGTCGACGACGTGATCACGCTGCGGATGCTGGTCGAGGCGACGCTCGATTTTCCGGAAGAGGAAATCGACTTCCTCGAAGCGGCCGACGCGCGCGGCAAGCTCGCGAAGATCCGTGCGCAGCTCGCGCATGTGCTCGGCGATGCGCGGCAGGGCGCGCTGTTGCGTGAAGGGTTATCGGTCGTGCTCGCGGGGCAGCCGAACGTCGGCAAATCGTCGCTGCTGAATGCGCTGGCGGGCGCCGAGCTGGCGATCGTCACGCCGATCGCCGGAACGACGCGCGACAAGGTGGCGCAGACGATCCAGGTCGAAGGGATTCCGCTGCACATCATCGACACCGCCGGGTTGCGCGAGACGGAGGATGAAGTCGAGCGGATCGGCATTGCGCGCACGTGGAGCGAGATCGAGCGGGCGGACGTCGTGCTGCATCTGCTCGATTCGCGCACGGGGATGACGCCGGACGACGGGACGATCGCCGCGCGGTTTCCGGCCGGTGTGCCGGTGGTGCGCGTGCTGAACAAGACGGATCTGACCGGCGTGCCGGCATGTGTCGAGCATCCGGCGGCGGAAGGCGATCTGACCGAGGTGCATCTGTCGGCGAAGCGCGGCGACGGGATCGACATGCTGCGCGCGGAGCTGTTGCGGATTGCGGGGTGGCAGGCGGGGGCCGAGGGGGTGTATCTCGCACGCGAGCGGCATCTGATCGCGCTGCGGGCCGCGCAGGAGCATCTCGCGCAGGCGGCGGATCACGCGGAGCAACGCGCTCAGTCGCTCGATCTGTTTGCCGAAGAGCTTCGGCTCGCGCAGGAACAGCTGAATGCGATTACCGGTGAGTTCACGTCGGATGATCTGCTGGGGGTGATTTTCAGCAGGTTTTGTATTGGGAAATAAAAAGGAAAAAAAGACAGTGAGCCGAGAGCGCCACAACCTTTTCCAAAGGTGAACGTGTCGACCTCGGGATGTCGACTTTCACGCGAGCCGTGACAGAGCACTTTTACAGGTGCGGACGGGCTGCTAATAGTCTATCGACGAGCGACGGGGGCAGTGATACATAAACAGAGGCATCGCCGCCATCGCCTTTTGAAAAGGACACGTATACGTCGCTATAGCTATGCCAAGATATTTCTGGAGTAGGCGTGTCAAATATATGCTGTGCCAGCAATTTGCCGGTTGTTGCTCGGTATACGCGGGCAACGTATCGTGAATTTCCGCCCGGAATCCGAGTTAGAAGACATAGTTCGGCAGTATATGTTCCATCGGGGGATGTCGATCCTGTGCATTCGTTACCGCGAGGCGTTCGATCAAAGAGAAAGAAGCCAATGAGCGCCATAATAGACAATGTGCGAATCGATTTGAAAAATGTCGTCATAATTCTCGGAGGTGTTGATCTTTTTTTGCAGTGTCGTTGATCATAGGTGGATTTTTATGGTTGGGGAAATCGGTATGTATCGTTTGTCGGAATAAATGACAAAATCACCTCCTCTGCTATGTAACTTGGCCCATTTCCTAAAATCACGATTCTCGACTGGATAGTAGACATTTCCTTTGCTCAGTGGGTCGCCTTTGACTACGGCGTATTTAACATATGGAAGGTATTCTGAATTCAGGAGCGCGGCGGCAACAGTATATGGTACGACAATGACGCCATTGATGCTCCAGTGGCCCAAGTATTGAGACGGTTCGTTGGGTTTGTCTGTGAACGTATAGTTATCTTTTACATACACCCATACGCCAGTCACTTCTGCTGTTGTTCTGCGTGATTCCACGTCCCACGAAAGGCGGGCGCTTCCGAGCGCCGCATATATATTGAATGATCCGAGTGCCCCAGACAAATCGTCGGGTGCCCCATTGCTGCGAAGTCGTGCGTCCAACAGAGTTCCTATTTTTTGCCCAAACGTACCATCAACCCTCGCGTACTGGAATTGAAAGCGGCGATGTAGCTCGCGAATGTCGTTTCCGCAGATGTCTTCGGTATAGAGTCTCGGGGGGCCGTCCTTGTGCGGGAGTAGTTGCTTGTAGAGCTCATCTCGTGAGTTGGGGCGTTGAATGAGCTCATTGACTAGAAGGTCGAATTGTTTTTTTGCTCGTGGAAAACGAAGGATCCAGTCCAATTTGACGGTGGACGTGTCATACATGTCAGCCGGGTAAGGTTTCCCGCTCTGATTGATTTCAGCTCGCTCGTCTGCGGTGGTTGGTGAATAATTTAACTCGCCGGAAAACCATCGATCCATGAGTCGAGCAGAAACGGGGAGATATAGCTTGCGCATCGCCGCGGGTATTTCTTGGATGTCGAACGCGGAGGTGGATGTGTCATTTTTTAATTTTATTGCTGCAACAGGCTTTGGCGGGTTTGGCGCATTGAGCCATGCTTGAAAGCGCGCTAGTGCCCTGCCTGCTCTTTCTATATCATCCACCAATTTATCTAGCGAATCGCGCTTTGGGGCTGCGGGTATGGGTTTGCTTTCTGTCGCGTTCGGTTTCGGTTGCGTTGGAGGCAGCGGTGCGGGTTTGTCCATCGACACCGCTACGTTCGGGACAATCTTGCATCCGTCTGCCCCATCATGAAGACGCCATTGCCAGAAAAATCTATTGATTGTGAAGTATGGAATTTTTTCATTACTTGATGACATTTCAGTTTTCGATTCCGATTGATGTTGGGAGGCTTGAATCGCGCCCAGTACGGTAGCGCAGCTAAGCGACTAAAATCAATCGGACTAGTTCGAAATTCTGGCGCCGTGGATGTTGAAATTGGTTGGGTATTGCGAGATCACGTCTGTCGCACAATAAATATGCAGATGTGATTCGTCGTCCGTATGAATGCGAGAATAAAAGACGTTATTTCTTGATGTTGTTATTTTAAAATGGAGGCGAGTGTTGAGATGAACATCTCGTGGCGCCGTCAGTCCCGAATCGGGCGGCGGAGCAATGCGGATGGGATCAACGAAATATCGTACGGGGGTGATTTCCGGTCGCCGCCGCGTATCAACAGCGCTCGACTACGGGGCGAGCGGCCTCCGATACACCGTATCCGCTCAGTTGCATGGCTTACGGCACTGATAGAAGGGGTGTTCTGTGAGGCCTGCACCAAATCGCTTTCCTGCTGCGACGGTTCCTGAGAAATGCGGGGCACCCACGAGGGTTGCTCCGTCCGCGGTTCGGTTCAGGGCGTCGTTAAAAAAGACAACTTCCGAAGCATCCAGATCTTTGGCGACAACGAACCTACTTTGACCGCTACTACCTTATCGGAGCGCAAAATCCAAACCCGCCATCAATCCCAATGACGATGATGATGGTAATACCCACCCCCACCGTAATACCCGCCACCGTCAGGCACGACGATACAGCCGCTCAACAACACGGCGACGCCGGCAATCAGCAAAAGGGCCTTCTTCATCGCGTTCACCTGCTCGGGTTCAATATGAAACCCAGCATAGCGAGCGGCCCCGGCCCAGGCTGTAAGCGATCGTATCCCCGCGCCGCAATCCGTAACGGCGGATTATTCCGGTCACAATGACCGTAACAATTAGCCAAAACAGCAGACGTTTCAGGCGACGACGACCCGGTTTCGCCCCGTATCCTTCGCCCGATACAGCGCGGCATCGGCGGCTTCGATCAACGCGTCGGGTGTCGACAGATCGTCGGCCGACACGGTCGCGCAGCCGACGCTGACGCTCACGCGCCCGGCCGGCGAGTCGGGCATCGCGAGGTCGAGCCGCAGCACGGCTTCGCGCGCTTCGTCGGCCACCACCCGCGCACCGCGCGCGCCCGTGTTCGGCAGCACGATCGCGAACTCCTCGCCGCCGTAGCGCGCGACGATATCGGCCGGCCGCCGCACGGCACCGGCCAGTGCATTCGCGACGGCGATCAGGCATGCATCGCCCTTCACGTGACCGAACGCGTCGTTGTACGCCTTGAAGTGATCGACGTCGACCATCAGCAGCGACAGCGGTTCGCCCTGCCGCCGCGCCTGCAGGAACAGCGTGTGGAAATGGTCGTTGAAGTGGCTGCGGTTGAACGCGCCCGTGAGCCCGTCGCGCGCGGAAGAGCGGATCAGCGTCGCGTGCGCTTCGAACAACTGCTGATACAGCATCGTCACTTCCCACGCCAGCACGCACACGAGCACGCCGGGCGTGAACATGCTGAACACGCGCGCGACATACCAGCCGACCGTGAAGCGGTTGGTGCTCAGCAGGTTCAGCGTCGTGTCGGTGAGGCACGCGAGCACCGCGATCGCGAGCCACAGGTCGAGCGTCGTGCGCAGCCGGCCCGTGACCAGCACGGCCACGAGCGCGAGCACGTTGAGGATCCATACGACGAGCGCGATGCCGTTGACGGGCAGCACGGCCGCGTCGCGAGGCGGATGGAACGCGGGCGGCAGCGACACGTTCAGCGCGAGCGCGCACAGGAGCGCCGCCGCGACGGCTGGGCCGCCGACGAGCGCGACCGTCCAGCGGCGCGTCTCTTTCTCGCCGACCGGTGCGCGCGTCAGCCGCTCGCGTGCGAACAGCGCGGCCATCACGAAGCACGGAAAGCCGGCATGCCAGAAGATCCACATCCATGCGGCGCTTTGCGGGCGCGCGCCGAGCAGGCCATGCGGCGCGAACACGCCGGGAAAGGTGAGCAACTGCAGCGCGACGGCGAGCGCGGTGAACGCATAGGCGCCGCCGAGCGCACCGAGCACGGGCTGGCGCGTCACGGTGAACTGCGCGCCGAGGAAGAACGCCGCGATGCTCGCGGTCGTGAACACGGTGAGCGCGCACATCGGCATGAACGGTTCGACGGCCGGCAACGCGACGTTCGCGTGCGGCGCGGCGATCCCGAGCGTGAGCAGGATGACGAGCGCCGTCAGCGCGCCGAACCACAGCTGACGTTGCGTCGTGTGCTGGATCAGGATGCCTTCCATGGAGTCCCCCGGACACGCGAGCGGAAACGCCCGATCTTGCGCCGGGCGGCACGCATCCGATCGCGGCGCGACCGGTGCGGTCCGATCCTATCTCGTTATTGGCATCCGCTCAAATGCCGAGCCCCGGACCGAAGTTGCCGGCGACGCAGCGCGTGACGGCGTCAACGTCCGCGTAATCCTGTTCGGGCAGGCCGTCGAGCATCGACAGCACCTCGTTGCTGGCGCCGGCATCGCGTGCGGCGTCGACGATCGCATCCTTGTTCGCCGGATAGCGGACGGCCGCCAGCACATCGGCGATCTGCAGGTCGATCGTTTCGTTCGGGATATCGTGCGGAGGGAGGTCGGGCTTGTCGTTCACGTCGGCGTCTCGCGGGTTGGGCGGGAATCGGGTCGAAGCGCAAGGGGCGTGCACCGCCTGTTACCCGGCCCGGGGTGGCCCGGCCGGCGCGTGCTGCGGATCGACGATGATCGAAGTCAATGCCCGCGTCGCACGTGGCGCCACGGATGCTTCCAGTCGATGTGCGGTGCGTTCTCGTCGCGCGGATGCTGGCGGCGATGCTCCTGCCAGAGTTCGTCGGAAAATAGCGCGGCCACGATGACGAGCGGCAACACGAGGAAAATTCCGAGTATGACTTGCTCGAACACGATAGCCTCCTTGCGGTGGCAGGAACCCTTGCTCCCATTCTAGGCTCTGAACTGCGCCCGCGTTCAATTTCTTACAGTGCGAAACGGGCCCGAACGCGGCCGCGCCGCGCGGGTGTTCCGCACGCGCGCCGGCATCAAAAAGGACATGAACATGCAACTCCAGAACGATACCAACACGCTCGCGCTGCGGCCGCTGGAGCGCCAGGACCTGCGCTTCGTCCACGAGCTGAACAACGACGCGAAGATCATGCGCTACTGGTTCGAGGAGCCGTACGAAACCTTCTCGGAACTGTCGCAACTGTATGACCGCCACGTGCATGACCAGCGCGAGCGCCGGTTCGTCGCGGTCGATGCGCAAGACGAACTGGTCGGCCTCGTCGAACTGATCGAGCTCGACTACATCCATCGCCGCGGCGAGTTCCAGATCATCATCGCGCCGCAGTGCCAGGGGCGCGGCTACGCGGGCCAGGCGACGCGCCTCGCGATCGAGTACGCGTTCAAGGTGCTGAACATGCGCAAGCTGTACCTGATTGTCGACACGTCGAACGCGGCGGCGATCCATGTGTACGAGAAATGCGGATTCCAGCACGAAGCCGAATTGAAGGAAGAATTTTTCGGGAATGGCGCGTATCACAACGCTTATCGCATGTGCATCTTCCAGCGCGATTATTTCGAGCGCCAGCAAACCGGGCTGAATAAAGCAGGGTAAACGCCACACGGGTAAAAGGCGCTTGCGGCTGGGCTTCGCGGGCGCCGAATGGATGCGGGGAACTACGGATAAATACGGATGCGCTTATACCTGGCATTTTTCTTGTATCAGGTAAATGCGATTCCGCGCTGCGGTAAAGTCGAATCGTTTCGGATGACTTTATGTGCAACGCATCAAAATGGTCCGGATAGTGAAATGGATTATCCAAACCGTTCAATCGTCGCATTGTAATTCTGCTGAAAGCCTTGCCAGGTAATGCTTTCCGCCCGGCGGCGCGGGCCGGCGCATCGTTCGGCAGTCCTTGCCGCCCACGCGCATCGCGCCAAAAGTGGGCTGCGCACGGGGTGCGACAATCCGCCGCTATTGCGGTCGCACAACAAATGTGCTTGCTATCGTTTGCCGGTCCCCTAAAGTGAAAAATGTGGGTTCACGATCACCTTTAAACACATAGCTAACCCAGCCTGGTGCCCGCAAGCCTGGAGACAGAACATGATGAAGCGTACCGGTGTCCTTTTTGCCCTTGTCGGCGCATTTTGCGCTGTGTCGATCGCCCAGGCCGGCGGCGATTCGGCCGTCAAGCCGAAGCAGGAAATCCAGCTGACGAAGAATGCATGGGGCTGCCTGTCGAAAGACAATCTGGACTCCGTACTGAGTCACGAACGTGACGGCAAGTCGCAGGCGAAGCAGCAGTACTTCGACGACTTCCGCTGCCTGTCGGTGCCGGAAGGCCAGCGCTTCCGCGTGGTGTCGGTCGACCAGGGCGACGTGCAGTTCGTCAGCGCCGACAACAGCGACCAGCAAGGCCTTTGGGCCGATTCGCGCTTCGTCAAGCAGTAATCGTCCATTCACCGCGCAGTCGCACGACGCGCGAGCGCGCCGGCCCGACGAGCCGGCGGCGCGAACCGAACACGGCCCGGCCCATGCCGGGCCGTGGCGCTGTGAATCGCGCATGACGCACGCCGGACGGCGCGCATTCGGTATCATCACGGCCCGACCGAACCGAATGCCCGCCCGGGCCGCATCCGCATGGCGCTGAAATCCACGATCTACAAAGCCGAACTGCAAATCGCCGACATGGATCGGCATTACTACGCCGATCACGCGCTGACGGTGGCGCGCCACCCGTCGGAAACCGACGACCGGATGATGGTGCGCATCGTCGCGTTCGCGCTGTTCGCGCACGAGCGGCTCGAATTCTGCAAGGGGCTGTCGGACGTCGACGAGCCCGACCTGTGGCAGAAGGACCTGACGGGCGCGATCGACGTGTGGATCGAGGCCGGCCAGCCGGACGAACGGCGCATCTCGAAGGCGGCCGGCCGTGCCGGGCAGGTCACGGTGATCGCGTACGGCGGCAAGACGTCGGAGATCTGGTGGCAGGGCGTGCGCAGCAAGGTCGAACGGCTGCGCAACGTGCAGGTGCTGTCGCTCGACGACGGCGTCGCGGCGGCGCTCGGGCAGCTCGCGGAGCGCACGATGCGCCTGCAGTGCACGGTGCAGGACGGCACCGCATGGATCTCGAGCGCCGACCATGATCCGGTCGCGGTCGAGTGGACGGTGCTGAAGGCGCGCGCCAACGCGTGACGGCTCGCGCGCCGGCCGCGTTCAGCCGAGCGCGGCCGGCGGCCCCTTGAATTCGACCATGTTGCCTTCGGGGTCGAACAGGTAGATCGACGGCCCGTAGCCGCCGGCGCCGTAGCGTTCCGCCGGCGCGCCCGGCCGCGCGCCATGCGCGGCGAAATGGGCGATCAGTGCGTCGGGATCGAACGGCTCGACGCGCAGGCACAGATGGTCGAGGTTGCGCCCGGTGCCGGGCGGGCCGCTGTCGGGACGGTCGATCGGGCCGCCGACCGTCAGCAGGTCGATCAGCGCATCGCCGGCACGCAGCTGCACGAGGCCCAGGTCGGGCTGTTCCTTCTCCACATGGCAGCCGACGGCATCGCAGTAAAAACGCGTCATTGCCGCCATGTCGGTCACGCGCAGCACGATGTGGTCGATTCCGCGGATGGCGGGCTTCATGGGCGGGACTCCTTCGCAGTCGACGAGCATCGAGTGTAGACGCATCGCGCCTGCGCTGCCGGCCGGAACGCGGCACAATCGACGGACGAAAAAAAGCCCGTTCACGCAGAGCGGAACGGGCTTAATCCATATCAGGAGGAGACATGGAGGAGACAGTTCCAACTATACACACGGCGATGGTGCGACGCAATATTCCGATTGCAAAAAAACGTCAGGACGACGATTTGTCGCATCCGCACTGCAGCAAAATGGTGACGAAACGATGACGGAAACCGCGCCGGAGCGGCCGCCGCGCGGGTTTCGTCAGATGTGTTTTTATCGATGCGGCCCCGATTCGCCGGCACGAATCACAGAGCAAGATTCAGGGCGCGACGGCATGTGCCGATGTCTAGAGTAGGCACCATCTACACTAGAGAGTGCGAGGTTCAGATGAAAACCGCCTATCCGACCGACGATGCCCGCTGGGGCGCCGTGACCGAACGCGATCCGCATGCGGACGGCGCGTTCTTCTATGCCGTCAGCACGACCGGCGTGTTCTGCCGCCCGACCTGCGCGTCGCGGCAGCCGCGACGCGAGAACGTGTCCTTTTTTGCCGATCCGGCGGCCGCGCGCGCGGCCGGCTTCCGGCCCTGCAAGCGTTGCCAGCCGGAAGGGCTGCCGCGCGAGCTGGAAATCGTCAATCGTGCGTGCGCGGTGCTCGACGCGCACGCCGAGCGGCTCACGCTGCAGCAGTTGAGCGATGCCGTGCACGTGAGCCCGTTCCACCTGCAGCGGCTCTTCAAGCGCGTGGTCGGCGTGTCGCCGCGGCAGTACCAGGCCGCGCAGCGCGGCGCCGCGCTGCGGCAGGCGCTGCAAAGCGGGCAGCCGGTCACGCAGGCGGCCGTCGACGCGGGTTTCAACTCGCCGTCGCGGTTGTATGCGTCGGTGCCGCGCGAGCTCGGGATGGCGCCGTCCGCATTCCGCCGCCAGGGCGCCGGCCTGCGGATCGACTATGCGACCGCGCCGACGTCGCTCGGCACGGTGCTCGTCGCCGCCACCGAACAGGGCATCTGCCGGATCGCGTTCGGCGACGACGCGGCGTCGCTCGTCGGCGAGCTGAAGGACGCATTCGCGCGGGCCGAACTGGTCGAATCGTCCGCGCGGCTCGCGCCGTTCGTCACGCAGATCCGCGCGTATCTCGACGGCACGCGGCACGCATTCGACCTGCCGCTCGACATCGCGCCGACCGCGTTCCAGCAGCGCGTGTGGGAAGCGCTGACGCATATCCCGTACGGCGAAACGCGCAGCTATTCGGAGATCGCCGAGGCGCTCGGCTCGCCGCGCGCGGTGCGGGCGGTCGCGTCCGCGTGCGCGTCGAATCCGGTCGCGCTCGCGATCCCGTGCCACCGCGTCGTGCAAAAGGGCGGCGCGCTCGCCGGCTATCGCTGGGGCGTGCGCCGCAAGGCGACGCTGCTCGCAGCCGAGGCGCGTCATGTTCACAACGATGAAGCCGAAGCCGAGACGGAGGGCAGTGCGGTTTGAGCATCGAGACGACAACGATTACGTCCCTCGCGAACGGCGGCCTCGTGCCGCCGTCCGCGCAGATGGAACTGCGCTACAAGGCGCCGTACGACTGGGCGCGCGTGCTGCGCTTCTTCAGCGGGCGCGCGATTCCGGGCGTCGAGCAGGTCGCCGACGGCGTGTATCGCCGCATCGTCGATCTGCACGGCGATGCGGGCCGGCTCACCGTCACGAAACACCCGCGCAAGCATTGCCTGATCGCGACCGTCGAAGGAGCGGTCGCGCGTCATGTCGACGATGCGTTCGCCGCGCACGTCGCGACGATGTTCGACCTCGGCGCCGATCCGGCCGCGATCGGCGGCGGGCTCGCGCGCGATCCGTGGTTCGCGCCGCTCGTCGAGGCCGCGCCGGGGCTGCGCGTGCCGGGCGCGTGGTCGGGGTTCGAGCTGGCCGTGCGCGCGATCGTCGGCCAGCAGGTGAGCGTGAAGGCCGCGACGACGATCGTCGGCCGGCTCGTCGAACGGGCCGGCGAACGCGTCATTCATGACGACGACGGCGCGCCCGCGTGGCGTTTTCCGACGCCCGACGCGCTGGCCGCGTGCGATCTCGACAAGATCGGGATGCCCGGCAAGCGCGTGGCGGCGCTGACCGGCGTGGCGCGCGCGGTGGCGGCCGGCAACGTGCCGGTCGATCGCGCGCATGCCGATCTCGCGACGCTGCGCAGCGCGTGGCTCGATCTGCCCGGCATCGGCCCGTGGACCGTCGAATACATCGCGATGCGCGCGTGGCGCGACCCGGACGCGTGGCCGGCCTCCGATCTCGTGCTGATGCAGTCGATCGCCGCGCGCGACCCGGCGCTCGACCGGCTCACCAGCCAGAAGCGCCGCACCGAAGGCTGGCGGCCGTGGCGCGCGTATGCGGCGCTGCATCTGTGGAACGAAGTGGCCGACCGGGCGGGCGGCGCGCGCGGCGGGTAAGCGCGGCGGCCCGCGGCCGGGTGCGACCGCAAGGCGGCAGCGCTGCAACCCGTTGCGCAAGCGGTGCCGGCATGCGGCAAGCGCCGGCGTGACGCGGCCCGTCACGGTGATTCCACGTATCCGGCGCCGGCCGGATGTCGCGCGTGCGATGCCTGCGCACGCGTCGTTTCGCGATCCATTCAGCGGCACGGTTGCACCTGCCGCCACCCGTTTGCCGTTCGCGTTCCGTCCGACGAATTCCGCCGACTGGCGTGCGGATCGGCTTCGTCCGGAACCGGTGATACCGGCCGGGACTGCCCGCGCCCGGCCCGTCCGATGGCCCGCTCAGGCCCGCGCGCCGTGCCCGGGGCCACCTCAAGCGCGGCTTTCGGCGAGATGTTAAAGTGCCCGCTACCAACGAAGCGACCAACAATCCAGCCGGCCGCGCGCGGCGTTCTGCGCGCGGCCGTCACGCACTTGCGTCTCCATGTCGAACACCATGACTCACCGCCAGTCCGAACTGCTGCTGAATCGCCTCGACGCGCTGAGCTCGGGCCCGACGCGGCAGCATCTGCCCGACGGCCTGCGCGGCATCGAAAAGGAAAGCCTGCGCGTGACGCGCGACGGGATGATCGCGTTCACGCCGCATCCGCGCGCGCTCGGCTCGGCGCTCACCCATCCGGCGCTGACGACCGACTATTCCGAAGCGTTGATCGAACTGATCACGCCCGCGGAGCGCGACGCCGCGGTCACGCTCGAGCGCCTCGACGATCTGCATCGCTACGTGTATGCGTCGCTCGGCGACGAGATCCTGTGGAACGAGTCGATGCCGGGCCTGCTGCCGGCCGACGACCAGATCCCGATCGCCAACTACGGCACGTCGAACATCGGCCGCCTGAAGACGGTGTACCGGCGCGGCCTCGCGTACCGTTACGGCCGCACGATGCAGTGCATCGCCGGCATCCACTACAACTACTCGCTGCACGAGGAAGTGTGGCGGCGCCTGCATGCGGAAGAAGGGTCGACGGCGACGCTCGTCGATTACCAGTCGGAACGCTATCTCGCGCAGATCCGCAACTTCCGCCGCCGCAGCTGGCTGCTGATGTACCTGTTCGGCGCGTCGCCGGTGCTCGACACGAAGTTCCTGCGCGGCAAGCCGCACAAGCTCGACACGTTCGACGCCGATACGCTGTACCGGCCGTATGCGACCAGCCTGCGGATGAGCGATCTCGGCTACTCGAACACGACGGCCCAGGCCGCGCTGCACGTCGACTACAACACGCTGCCCGGCTATCTCGACGCGCTGTCGAAGGCCGTGAGCGAGCCGTATCCGGCGTACGAGGCGATCGGTACGCATCGCGACGGCGAGTGGATCCAGATCAACACGAACGTGTTGCAGATCGAGAACGAGTTCTACTCGACGATCCGGCCCAAGCGCGTCACGTATTCGGGCGAGCGGCCGCTGCATGCGCTCGCGTCGCGCGGCGTGCAGTACATCGAAGTGCGCTGTCTCGACATCGATCCGTTCGAGCCGACCGGCATCGCGCTGGAGACCGCGCGCTTCATCGACGCGTTCCTGCTCGCCTGCGCGCTCGACGAAAGCGCGCCGCTCGACTGCGACGCGTACAGGGAAGCGAACGCGAACTTCGGCAGCGTGACGCTGGACGGCCGCAAGCCGGGGCTCACGCTGACGCGCGACGGCCAGCCGGTCACGCTGCAGGCGTGGGCGGACGCGCTGATGGCCGATATCGAAATCGTCGGCCGCCGTCTCGACGAAATCCGCGGCGGCGACGAGCATGCGCGCGCGATTGCCGCGCAGCGCGAGAAGCTCGCCGATCCGGAGCGCACGCCGTCCGCACGCGTGCTGCGCACGATGCGCGAGAACGGCCAGTCGTTCCTCGCGTTCGCGCTCGCGCAGAGCGAAGCGCATGCCGCGCATTTCCGCGCGCATCCGCCGTCGGCCGAGACGCTGCGCGCCGAGCAGGCGCTGGCCGCGAAGTCGCTGGCCGAACAGGCCGAGCTCGAAGCGAAGGAGGCCGGATCGTTCGACGCGTTCGTCGCCGCCTATCGCGCGTATACGCTGAACCGCTTCAGCGTGTGACGATCGCGCATGCGGCCGGCGCAGGGTGCGCTGTGCCGCGATGCGATTGCAATCCGGTTTCGTCAGTGGTCAATGATCAGTGATGCGCGTACGTGCCGCGATCGACCGCGTGCGGCAGCGCCGGCTTGCCCGATTCCGCGTTGGCCCGCCTGTCACTGCCGTAACCGGCAGCGTCGCCCTCACCGCGCGCCTGAGCGGCACGCTGCATGACCGCCTGCATGTTCTGCGGAAAGTCGGGACTGCTTGCGAGGCTCGTCCGGTAGCCGGCGGCCTCCAGTTCCACAAGTTCCTGGCGGACCTGCGCGCGCGTGAGCGTCGACGCGGCTTGCGCGTGAGCGGTGAACGCCGCGCCGATCAGCATGAACGCGCATGCCGCATGTTTCATCGTCTTCATCGTGTTTGCTCCGTGAGGTTCCGGTGCCGCGCCATCGCCGGCGCGGCCGGAAACGATGCAGCCAGTCTAGGCTTCGGACGCCAAACGAAACATCCTCGCGGCTGGCAGTCACCTTTTCCGGTCGCGCAACATTGCGCGGCCACCGGTGAGCCGGCTGAGACGGGTTTTCTGTCGAACGCGACAGCTTCGCGCCATCTGCCGGCCATCGTGCGGCGGCCGGTTCGCACCGGCTCGCCCGCATCGGGCTTCTCCCCCTTGTACAAGCGCGTCGCGCCTCCTAACCTCTTTTAAGCGACCGATCGGTTGGCCGCGCAACGTCGTTGCGTACGCAAACGCCCGAGCGCGGTCGTGACTGCAGGACATCGCCTTGTACCGAACCCGGCGCATCGACATGCGAACCCGGGTCGACTCTGGAGACACGATGAATCCCACCGACGCCCTACCGCCCGGCATCGTCTTCGCGCAACCGTTGACGCCGGTCGCGCACTCGCTGCTCCTGTCGTTCCTCGTCGCGGCGATCCCGATCGCGGTCGCGCTGATCGCGCTCGGCGTGCTGCGCCGCCCCGCGTGGCAGGCGTCGCTCGCCGGGCTCGTCGCGGGCCTCGCGGTCGCGATCGGCGCGTGGGGGATGCCGGCCGGGCTCGCGTTCAACGCGGTCGGCGCCGGCATGGCGCTCGCGGTCGTGCCGGTGATGTGGATCGTCTTCAACGCGCTGCTGCTGTACAACATCGCGGTGAAGTCGGGCCGCTTCGACCAGTTCCGGCAGTGGATGCTCGACAACCTGCCCGACGACCGCCGCCTCGTGCTGCTCGTCGTCGCGTTCTCGTTCGGCTGTCTGCTCGAAGGGATCTCCGGATTCGGCACGCCGGTCGCGATCACGAGCGCGCTGCTGATTGCGCTCGGCTTCCCCGCGCTCGAAGCGCTCACCTATACGCTGCTGTTCAACACGGCGCCGGTTGCGTTCGGCGCGCTCGGCGTGCCGATCACCGTGCTCGGCGCGGTCACGTCGCTGCCGCCCGCGACGCTCGCGCAGATGGTCGGCCGCCAGTTGCCGTTCTTCGCGCTGCTGCTGCCGTTCTACGTGGTCGGCGCGTATGGCGGCCTGCGCTCGATCGCGAAGCTGTGGCCCGCGCTGCTCGTGTCGGGCGCCAGTTTCGCGATCGCGCAGTTCGTCACGTCGAACTTCCTCGGCTACCAGCTCACCGACGTGCTGTCGTCGCTTTCGTCGCTGATCGTGACGATCGGCTTCCTGCAGGTGTGGAAGCCGCAGCCCGATCCGCAATACGCGCTCGCGCGCAGCGTGCCGGCCGCCGCCGGCGCCGCGCGCGCGGGCTTCGGCGGCTGGCTGCCGTGGCTCGTCGTGTCGGTGGTCGTGATCGTGTGGGTGCACGCGAACGTCGCGGCGATCGGCGACGTGAAGATCAAGTGGCCGGGCCTGCACAACGCCGTGTACGTGTCGCTGTACCACAAGCCGTATGCGGCGATCTGGGATTTCCAGCCGCTCGGCACGGGCACCGCGATCCTGCTGTCGGCGATCATCACGGCCGCGCTGACGCGCACCGGCCCCGGCGCGTTCGTCGAATGCGTGGTGAAGACGTGGCGGCAGACGTGGATCGCGATCGTCACGGTGATGATGATCGTCGGGCTCGCGTACCTGCTGAACTACTCGGGCATCAGCTACACGCTCGGCACCGGCGTCGCGTCGACGGGCGCGCTGTTCCCGCTGGTGTCGGCATCGCTCGGCTGGATCGCGGTGTTCCTGTCCGGCAGCGACACGTCGGGCAACGCGCTGTTCGGCAACCTGCAGGTCGTCGCCGCCCGGCAGCTCGGCCTCGATCCGGTGCTGATGGCCGCGACCAACTCGTCGGGCGGCGTGATGGGCAAGATGATCTCGCCGCAGAACATCGCGACGGGCGTGTCGACGACGGACCTGAAAGGGCAGGAAGGCGTCGTGTTCGCGCGCACCTTCTGGCACAGCGTGATCCTCACGCTGTTGCTCGGCGTGCTGGTGTTCCTGCAGCAGCACGTGCTGACCTGGATGATCCCGGCGCTGCCGAAGTGACGCACGGCGCCACGACGGAAGGAAGGCACGAGGACAACGACGAGGGAAGGCGCGGGAACAGCGCCCTGTAGTGTGCGGAAGCGGTGAACGCGCGGCGGCTCAGCGCGCGTTCACCCGCCGCATCGTTCGTCCGGTTTCGACCGCGTCGGCCGCTTCGCCGCCGTCCGGCAGGATGCACGCGAGGAACGCGTCGATCGCGGGGCTCTGGCGGCGCGCTTTCAGGTAGTACACGTATTCGTCGATCGTCGTGTCGACGCCGCGCAGCGCGATCACGCGCAGGTCAGGATGGCGCTCGGCCTCGCCGCGCGGAAAGAGGCTCGCGCCCACCCCATGCAGGATCGCCTCGCGAATCGCTTCTCGGCTGCCGATCTCGGCGACCGAGGTAGCCGCGACGCCGGCCGTTGCGAGGATCGTCTCCGTGCAGCGGCGCGTGACCGAACCTTCCTCGCGGATCAGCAGCCGCACGTCGGCGAGCTGCGCCGGGTCGATCGAATCGAATCGCGCGAGCGGATGATGGCGATGCACGACGAGCACGAGCGGATCGGTCGAGATCACCTTGCGTTCGAGGCCGTCGGCGTCGTTGCGCTGCGACGAGACCGCGAGATCGATGCGGAATTCCTGCAGCGCCTGCAGGATTTCCTCGGAGTTGCCGATCCGGCAGGTGAGCGCGATCGACGGGTGCGCGCTCGAGAAGCGGCCGACCGCATCCATGATGTAGTACGGGCCCGTCGCGCCGATCCGCAGGTGGCCTTCGAACAGGCCGCCGACGTTGCGCAGCATGATGTCGGCCTGCGCCTCGAGCGCGATCATCTTCTCGACGAGCGGCAGCAGCTCGATGCCCGTCTCGGTCACCTCGAGCTTGCGGCCGCTGCGGTAGAACAGCTCGACGCCGTACACCTGCTCGACCTGCCGGATCTGCGCGGCAATCGTCGGCTGGCTCACGCCCAGGTGGCGCGCGGCGCGCGTGATGCTGCCCTGCCGGACGGTCGCGTGGAACGCCTTCAGCTGATCGAACACGACTCGGCTTCTCCCCCCTCTTCATCGCGCGTCAGCGTAGCGCACGCATGTGTCGGCCGGATGAAAGGCGCGTCGGGCGCGACTTCGAAAAAAAGCTGGGGGTGACCGCAAGAAACCTGCGGGAACCGGTCACGGCGGGGACATGCCGGTGCGGGGTAATAGCGGCGACGCAGATCGCCGGCCCCGCTCGCCAGGCGACCCCACTCCCACCGACCACAGGGTTCTCTTCATGTCCTCGAACAATCGACGCGATTTCCTGCGCCTCGCCGCGCAGTCGGCCGGCGCGATGGCCGCCTACGCGGGCTTTCCGCCCGCGATCCGCAATGCGCTGGCGATGCCGGCCGCCTATCGCACCGGCACGATCCGCGACGTGGAGCACGTCGTGATCTTCATGCAGGAAAACCGTTCGTTCGACCATTACTTCGGCGGGCTGCGCGGCGTGCGCGGCTTCGACGACCCGCGTCCGCACCTGCTGCCGAACGGCGCACCGGTGTGGCAGCAGCCGCCGGCGTCGGTGTTCACGAAGAACTACCATTCGCGCGGGCTCGATCCGTCGGCGCCGTACGTGCTGCCGTTCTACCTCGACCCGAAGCAGACGACCGAATTCCAGCCGGGCACCAACCACGGCTGGAGCAGCGGCCACCTGTCCTGGAACAACGGCCAGTGGGACCAGTGGGTGAACCAGAAGCAGGACGTGCTGACGATGGGCTACCTGAAGCGCCAGGATCTCACGTACCACTACGCGCTGGCCGACGCGTTCACGATCTGCGATTCGTACTTCTGCTCCGCGCACGCCGACACGGCGCCGAACCGCATCTACCTGTGGACCGGCACGGTCGATTCGCGCAACGTGTACGGCACGCAGCCGAACGGCCCGGGCATCGGCGAGCGCAACGACGTGAACGGCTACACGTGGACGACCTACGCCGAACGTCTCGAGAACGCGAAGATCAGCTGGAAGGTGTACCAGGGCGGCACCGGCATCCCGGGCGACCCGACCGACAACTACACCGACAACTCGCTGATGTTCTTCAAGCGCTTCCAGGTGAAGGAAGGCGCGAGCGGCCCGCTGGTCGACAAGGGCGCGTCGAACCACACGCTCGCCGAACTGAAGGCCGACGTGCAGGCCAACCGCCTCCCGCAGGTGTCGTGGATCGTGTCGCCGTACAAGTACAGCGAGCACCCGCAGGCGTCGCCGACCGACGGCGCGTTCTACATCAACATGGTGCTCGAGGCGCTGACGTCGAACCCAGAGGTGTGGGCGAAGACGGTGTTCATCCTGAACTACGACGAGAACGACGGGCTGTTCGACCACGTCGTGCCGCCGGTGCCGCCCGTCACGAGCGGCGTGGGCGGCCAGGGCATCGTGTCGTCGAACCTGCTGTCGAACCTCGGCGACGAGCTGCTCGACCTGAACAAGTACCCGGGCGAGATGAGCCCGCTGGTGCCGGGCGCCGACCCGGGCGGCATTCAGCCGATCGGCCTCGGGCCGCGCGTGCCGCTGATCATCATCTCGCCGTGGACGAAGGGCGGCTGGGTCTGCTCGGAGACGTTCGATCATACGTCGGTGCTGCGTTTCCTCGAAGCGCGTTTCGGCGTGAAGGAGCCGAACATCAGCGCGTGGCGCCGGTCGATCTGCGGCGACCTCACGTCGGCGTTCGACTTCTCCGCGCGCCCGGACACGCGCACGGTGAGCTTCACGGTGCCGCAGCACATCGCGACGGCCGGCCAGGCGTACCAGGTGCCCGCGCAGCAGTCGATGCCGGCGCAGGAGCCCGGCACGCGTCCGGCGCGTGCGCTGCCGTACGAGCTGTTCGTGCACAGCCGGGTGGGCGCGCATGACGACACCGTGTCGCTCGACTTCGCGAATACCGGCGACGCGGGCGCCGCGTTCTACGTGTACGACCGCCGCAACCCGGCGACGCCGCCGCGCCGCTACGCGGTGTCCGCGCGCGACCGCTTCGTCGATACGTGGAGCACGTCGGCCGCGCGCGGCGAGTACCATCTCGCCGCCTACGGCCCGAACGGCTATCTGTGCGAGTTCCAGGGCAACACGCGGCTCGCCGCGGACGGCCGCCACGCGAACCCCGAAGCGAAGATCGGCTACGACGTGCGCAATCGCCACGTGTACCTGCAACTGCGCAACGGCGGGCGCGCGACGTGCCGCGTGACGGTCGACAACGCGTACAGCCATGCGCATGCACGCACCTACACGCTGGAACCGGGCGAGCGCGTCGAAGGGCACTTCGAGCTGTCGTCAAGCCACGGCTGGTACGATCTGACGATCACCGCGACGACGCTGCGCGGCGGCGACGACAAGGTCGTGCGCCGCTTCGCGGGCCACGTCGAGACGGGCCGGCCGAGCCAGAGCGATCCGGGGCCGGTGAAGCACACGGCCTGACGGTTGCGCAGGCGTCGCGCGAAGCGGGGCAGTGCTTCCGCACCGCGCGACTGCCGCGTGCCGGCTGGATACCGGTTGCGCGCCGGCACGCAGGATTGGATTTTGGAAACTGAAAACTGTTGACAATATTTGAGGCCGAGGGTATACAACGATCATTCGCCGATATGGCGCCCTCGTTTTCACTCGCAGCGTTGCTGCCTGCCGCTCCATGACTGCCTCGAACGCGCTCAACGCCATCGAACTCCTGCAAAGCCAGTCGCTCGCGATGCTCGTCCAGGACATGCTCGAGCGCGCGATCGTGTCCGGCGAATACGCGCCCGGCGAGAAACTCAACGAAGTCGATATCGCGACGAAGCTGAACGTGTCGCGCGGCCCGGTGCGCGAAGCATTCCGCGCGCTCGAACAGGCCGGGCTGCTGCGCAACGAGAAGAATCGCGGCGTGACGGTGCGCGTCGTGCCGCTGCGCGAGGCCGAGGAAATCTACGAAGTGCGCGCGATGCTCGACGAGTCGGTTGCACGCGCGCTCGCGAAGCGCATTTCGCCCGATACGCTGAAAGTGTTGAAGGGCATCATCCAGTCGATGAAGGCCGCCGCGAAGACGCACGACGTCACGCGCTATACCGAGCTGAACGTGCAGTTCCACGACGCGATGGTGGTCGGCGTCGGCAATACCCATCTCACCGATACCTACCGGCGGCTCGTGCGCCAGCTCGGCCTGCTGCGCCAGGCGGCGATCGAGGCCGAGGAGGATGCGATCGCCGTGTCGGCGGCCGAGCACGACAAGATCGTGCAGGCGCTCGCGGCCGGCGACGAGGAGAAGGCCGTCGCACTCGTGCGCGAGCACGTCGCACACGGCCTCGCGCGGATGCGCCGCATGCACGAGCAGGGGCTGCCCGCGACGGGCAAGGCGGCGCGGGAGAAGGCCGGCGCGTGAGTGGACACGTTACCTGCCCGCACGTTGACGACGAAAGGCCGCGGAGCGGCTGGATCACGGCCTTTCGTGGTCGAGTCGCCAGCTTGCACATGGCCCGCTCGTGCAGTCGAGTAGGGCGGCCGTCGCTTCGCGCGACGTTGATGATGTCCGATTGAAGGTGGTGATCGCCGGCAACTGATCATTTGCCGCGCTGTTTATCGAAGAAATCGTCCAGTACCCAGCCGGTTCCGGATTCACAGCGCACTTGCGTATATGCATAGATCTTTGCAGCCCGATCCGTCACGCGGACGCAAGATTCACCTGTCCTGACCGTGAAGATCGGGTGGGTTCTATCGTCGTTTGGTTCGGCGAAGGCCGGCATATCCCGAAGCGCCGTCCATTTCTCATCTCTAGATTTCGAGCACGCGCCGATCATCACGGTCAGTGCGGCCAGTAGCAGAAAGCGCAGCATTTCTTCAGATGTATTGGCGAGATCGCCAATCGTACCGTGACGCAACGCGGTCTGCCGGCCGGGCAGGTGATTCGATACGTTATCTGAATGATGTAATTACGCCTTGTCGGCCTTCCCCGCCGCGCTCGCAAACTTCGCGAGCCACGTGTCGACCGCCGACGGCTGCCGGCCCTCATCCTCCGCACGCTCCTTGCGGCGGATCGCGTTGCGCACGACGTGCGCGCCGACATAGCGGATCGGCTCCGGCGGGAAATGGCCGAGCGGGCCGCGCACGATCGGGCTGCGCGTCCACGCGTTGTCGAGGCCGAGCACCAGCGACGACAGGATCTGCCCGCCCATGTACGTCGGCCCGACGCCGTTGCCCGAATAGCCGAAGCCGTAGAACACGTTCGGCGCGTCGTCGAGGCGGCCGAAGAACGGGAAGCCCGTCACCGAACGATCCGACGGCCCGTTCCAGCTTGCGGTGACCGGCACGCCCGCAAGCGACGGGAAGAATTCGCGCAGGCTGTGCGTGAGCTGCGCCTCGTACGGCGAGCGGCGGTCGAACACGGGCGCGATGCGGCTGCGCCACGAGAACGTGTTGCCGCCCTTGCCGAGCATCAGCCGCCCGTCGGCGGTCGTGCGGTAGTAATAGACGAAGATCCGCGAATCGAGCACTGACACGCCGTCCACGAGCCCGGTCTTCTCGAGCAGTTCCGGGCATTTCTCGGTGATCACCATGTCGCTCGACACGACCGCGATCGTCCGTTCGAACTGCGGGAAGCGGCTCGCCATCCACGCATTGATCGCGAACACGAGCTTGCCCGCCGTGACGCTGCCGGACGGCGTGCGCACGACGGCCGGCTGGCCGGGCGTGAAGTCGAGCATCGGCGTGCGCTCGTAGATCCGGATGCCCATCGCGAGCGCGACACGGCGCAGCCCGCGCACGAGCTTGCCGGGATGCACGGTCGCGGCGATCGGCGAGTAGACGCCGTCGAGATTGCGCGCGGAGCCCGAGCGGCGCGCGACTTCGGCGGGCGGCAGCGGCTCGTAGCTGTGGATGCCGCACGCGGCGAGTGCGTCGAGCACCGGCGCGAGCGTGCCGACCTGCGCGCGCGACGTCGCGGTGTACAGCGTGCCGTCGAGCCGCAATTCGGCATCGATGCCGTGCGTGCGGCAGAAATCGGCGATGTGCTGGACGGCCGCTTCCGATGCCTTCACGAGCCGGATCGCCTCGGCTTCGCCGAACAGGCGCCGCAGCGTCAGGAATTTCGCGGACCACGTGAGCAGGCAGCCGCCATTGCGGCCGCTCGCGCCGGCGCCGCACAGGTCGGCTTCGAGGATCGCGATGTCGAGCGCCGGGTTCTGCTGCTTCGCCTGGATCGCGGTCCAGAGGCCCGTGAAGCCGCCGCCGACGATGCACACGTCGGCCTGCGTCGCGCCTTGCAGCGCGGGGGCGAGATCGCCGTCGTTGAATAGCGCTTGTTCGATCCAGAAGGGTCGCATCGGATGTCGTGCCAGTAAAGGTCGGTAGGTCGCGCCGCGCACGGCGGGAAAATGAAAATAAGACCGCCTCACGGCGACGCGCGGCGGTGGGCCGCGTGTCGCCGGGCGGATCGCGTCAGGCCGCCGCTTCTACGGACCCGCGACGCACGACCATCGCCGTCAGCGTGTCGGCGATCGCGCCCGGAACGCCGGCCTCGCCGAACCGGCCGACCCAGCCGACCCAGCCGATGCGAAACGTATCGACCTGATGCGCGCGCCCAGGTACGCAATGTAGTCGCGCTTTTTGACCGCTCGATAAAACGCTTTGACGCCGTTGTCCTCATCGTCCGGCGCAGGGATCACCGGGCCCACGATCGTCTTCAAGGCGCGTCACACGCGCCGTATGAGCGCCCCCGGCCTCCGCTGCACGACACACTTTGCATTCTGTCCGCTGCATGTTGTTGACAATCTACAAACAGTCCACTTTAATGTCAAGCGTGGAAGCACCCCTCGGCGCGAGCGCCGACGACCCGTCCCTTCGAACCGAAAAGACTGAACGTCATGACTGAAACGCCTGTATCCGTGGAAGTAAACGGCCGCCGCTACAACTGGATGAGCCGCCCCGTGGTGGTGGTCTGCGTCGACGGCTGCGCCTATGAATATCTCGAGATGGCGGCCGAGGCCGGCGTCGCGCCGTTCCTGCGCACGCTGCTGAAGCCGGGCACGGCGCTCAAGGGCGAGTGCGTGGTGCCGAGCTTCACGAACCCGAACAACCTGTCGATCGTGACCGGCGTGCCGCCGGCGATCCACGGGATCAGCGGCAACTACTTCTACGATCGCGACACCGGCGCCGAGGTGCTGATGAACGATCCGAAGTACCTGGTCGCGCCCACTGTGCTCGCGACCTTCGCCGAACAGGGCGCGCGCGTCGCGGTCGTCACCGCGAAGGACAAGCTGCGCCGCCTGCTCGGCAAGGGGCTGAAGGGCATCTGCTTCTCGTCGGAGAAGGCCGACGAGGCGAGCGTCGACGAAAACGGCATCGACAACGTGCTCGAGCTGGTCGGCAAGCCGGTGCCGAGCGTGTACAGCGCGGACCTGTCGGAGTTCGTGTTCGCCGCCGGCGTGCGCCTGCTCGAGACGCGCCCGATCGACCTGATGTACCTGTCGACCACCGACTACGTGCAGCACAAGTGCGCGCCCGGCACGCCCGGCGCGAACGCGTTCTACGCAATGATGGACACTTACCTGCAGCGCCTCGACGAGCTCGGCGCGATCGTCGCGATCACGGCCGATCACGGGATGAACGCGAAGCACGACGACGAGACCGGCGAGCCGAACGTGATCTACCTGCAGGAGCTGTTCGACGAATGGCTCGGCCACGATGCGGCGCGCGTGATCCTGCCGATCACCGATCCGTACGTCGTGCACCACGGTGCGCTCGGTTCGTTCGCGACCGTCTACGTGCCGGCGACGGCCGACAACGATGCGCTGCGCGCGCGGCTCGCCGCGGTCGACGGCATCGAGGTCGTGCTGACGGGCGCCGAAGGCTGCGCGCGCTTCGAGCTGCCGCCCGCGCGGATGGGCGACCTGATCGTGATCTCGAAGCAGGACGTCGTGCTCGGCACGCGCCGCATCAAGCACGACCTGTCGGGCCTCGACGTGCCGCTGCGCTCGCACGGCGGGATCTCCGAGCAGATCGTGCCGCTGATCTTCAGCAAGCCGGTCGCGACCGACGTCACGGGCCGCGCGCGGCTGCGCAACTTCGACATCATCGACATCGCGCTCAACCATCTGCAGTGATGCACGTGCATCCTTGGGGGATACAGTCATGAACACCATTGCAGCATCGACGGCTGTCCGCGAGATTCGTCGCGCAGCACTGCGAATCGACGGCGAACGGATTCAGCGGGATGCGGTGATCGACGTGCGCAACCCGTACGACGGCGCGCTGGTCGGCACCGTGCCGAAGGCGACGCTCGACGACGTGCGCCGCGCGTTCGCGGTCGCACGTGCGTACCGGCCGACGCTCACGCGCCACGATCGCGCGGCGATCCTGCGTCGCGCGGCCGACATCGTGCGTGCGCGCACCGCGGAGATCGCGGCGCTGATCACGGCCGAGGCCGGGTTGTGCATCAAGGATTCGACGTACGAAGCGGGCCGCGTGGCCGACGTGCTGACGTTCGGCGCGGGCGAAGTGCTGAAGGACGACGGGCAGATCTTCTCGTGCGATCTGACGCCGCACGGCAAGAAGCGCCGCGTGTACACGCAGCGCGATCCGCTGCTCGGCGTGATTTCGGCGATCACGCCGTTCAATCACCCGATGAACCAGGTCGCGCACAAGATCGTGCCGTCGGTCGCGACCAACAACCGGATCGTCGTGAAGCCGTCGGAGAAGGTGCCGCTGTCGTGCTACCTGTTC
>NZ_CADESR010000007.1:0-279515 GCF_902830285.1 Burkholderia sp. BCC0419 | reverse complement strand
ACGAAGCGAGTACGCTCGCGGTGTCGGGCTCGTACAAGAATTCGGGGCAGCGCTGCACGGCGATCAAGCGGATGCTCGTGCACGAGTCGGTGGCTGATCGCTTCACGGAACTCGTCGTCGGGAAGACGCGCGCATGGTCGTATGGCAATCCGTCCGATCCGTCGGTCGACATGGGCACGGTGATCGACGAAGCGGCCGCGAAGTTCTGCGAGCAGCAGGTAAATGATGCGATCGCGCGCGGGGCGCGGCTGCTGGTCGGCAACGTGCGTGACGGCGCGCTGTATTCGCCGACCGTCGTCGATCGCGTGACGCCCGACATGCCGCTGGTGAAGCATGAAACCTTCGGGCCGGTATCGCCGATCATGCGCTTTCGCGACATCGACGAAGCGATCCGGATGTCGAACAGCACCGACTACGCGCTGTCGTCGTCGGTGTGCACGAACCGCTTCGACCACATCACGCGCTTCATCACCGAGCTGGAAGTCGGCAGCGTGAACGTGCGCGAGGTGCCCGGCTATCGACTCGAACTGACGCCGTTCGGCGGCGTGAAGGATTCGGGGCTCGGGTACAAGGAGGGTGTGCAGGAAGCGATGAAGAGCTTCACGAATACGAAGACGTATTCGCTGCCGTGGTAAGCGGCGGTGTGATGCGGACGCGCCGGCGCGGAGGCCGGCGCGTGGAATGTCCTCGGGCGGGACGCGGCCGCGGCGGCCGCCGAGCGACCGTCAGTCGTCGTCGCCGCGGTGATGTCGCCAGCCGCGATGCCAGCCGTTGTCGTGCCGATAACGGCGGTAGCGATATTCGCCGTAGTACGGGCCGTAATAGGCGGGCGCCGGCTCGTACACGACGGGCGGCGGCGTGTAGTAGACCGGCGGCGGCGCCTCGATCACCGGCCCCGGCACGCCCAGGTACACGCCGACGTCGGTGTGCGCGAACGCGCCTGCCGACTGGCAGGCAGCCGCGATGCCGAGGGCACAGGGCAACAGGATGCGTTTCATTTGCCGTTCACTCCGATCGTGGGGAGCCAAGCCCGCGACCTATCGGTTCATCATGTTTTCATGGTACGTAGCGCGTGCCGAATGGGTGATACCGCAATGTCGCTTCTGTAACCGCCGGTAACGAATTGTCGGACGATTGTCGCGTTGAATCGCGACGGATTTCGTCTGCGCAATGAGCGGCTGCCCGCGCGTTATTCGACGCGCTCATATCGTTAGCGGATTTGCGTTTTTGCCGGGCATCGGCGCGTCGGTAGAATTCGCGGACCTCTCGCGCGGCCGCTCGGGCCGGCGGGTTCACTCCCTTTCATCGTTCGGGGTCCGCACCATGAAATTCCTCCGCTCCATTCTGCTCGTCGCGCTGCTGCAGGCTGTCGCGGCCACGAGCGCATTCGCCGCCGACGATCTCGCGCAGATCAAGTCGGCCGGCGTGTTCCGGGTCGGCACCGAAGGCACCTACGCGCCGTTCACGTACCACGACGAGACGGGCAAGCTGACGGGCTTCGACGTCGACATCGCGACCGCGGTCGCGCAGCGTCTCGGCGTGAAGCCGCAGTTCGTCGAAGGCAAATGGGACGGGCTGATCGCGGGCCTCGACGTGAACCGCTACGACGCGGTCGTCAACGAAGTGTCGATCACCGATGCACGCAAGGCGAAATACGATTTCTCGACGCCGTACATCACGTCGCACGCGGTGCTGATCGTGCGCGCGGACAACACGACGATCCGCTCGTTCGACGACCTGAAGGGCAAGAAATCCGCGAACACGCTGACCAGCAATTTCGGCAAGCTCGCGGCCGCGCACGGCGCGGACGTGGTGCCTGTGCAGGGCTTCAACGAATCGATCGACCTGCTGACGTCGGGGCGCGTCGATGCGACGATCAACGATTCGCTGTCGTACCTCGATTTCCGCAAGCACAAGCCCGACGCGAAACTGAAGATCGCGGCGACCGACAAGGCCGGCGCAGGCGACGCGTCCGGCGTGCTGCTGCGCAAGGGCAGCCCCGCGCTGGTGGCCGCGATCGACAAGGCGCTCGCGGACATCAAGGCGGACGGCACCTACGCGAAGATCTCGCAGAAGTACTTCGGCCGCGACGTGTCGCAGCCGTGATGCGGAGCTGAACGATGCCGGCCTGGCTGCACCTGATGGCGGAATCGCTGCGCCCCCTGCTGGTCGCGGGGCTCGTGTTTACGGTTCCGCTCACGCTCGCGTCGTTCGCGATCGGCCTGTTGCTCGCGTTCGGCGCGGCGCTCGTGCGGCTGTTCGGGCCGCGCTGGGCGCAGGCCGCCGTGCGGTTCTATATCTGGCTGTTCCGCGGCTCGCCGTTGCTCGTGCAGTTGTTCGTGATCTTCTACGGATTGCCGAGCGTCGGCATCGTGCTCGATCCGCTGACGGCCGCCGTGATCGGTTTCTCGCTGAACGTCGGCGCGTACAACGCCGAGGTGATCCGCGGCGTGATCGAGTCGATGCCGAAGGGGCAGTGGGAAGCCGCGTACTCGATGTCGATGACGCGCGCGCAGGCGTTGCGCCGCGCAATCCTGCCACAGGCCGCGCGCGTCGCGCTGCCCGCGCTGTCGAATTCATTTATTTCGCTCGTGAAGGACACGTCGCTCGCGGCCGTGCTGACGGTGCCCGAGATCTTCCAGGCCGCGCAGCGCATCGCGGCCGTGACCTACGAGCCGCTGATTCTCTATACCGAAGCCGCGCTGATCTATCTGCTGTTCAGCTCGGTGCTGTCCACGCTGCAACGTCGCCTCGAAACCCGCTTCGGCCGGCATGCGCTGTTCCACGCGGAGTTGCGATGATCTGCCTCGAACGCATCGACAAGTCGTTCGGATCGCATCGTGTGCTGAGCGGAATTGACCTCGCGTTGCAGCCGGGCAGCGTGACGGCGCTGATCGGCCCGTCCGGCAGCGGCAAGAGCACGTTGCTGCGCTGCGTGAACCTGCTCGAAGTGCCGGAGACGGGCACGCTCACGGTCGGCGAGGCGCGCATCGACTTCGTGCCGGGGCGCCGGCCGTCGCGCGACGCGGTGTTCGCGGTGCGCAAGCAGACCGGCATGGTATTCCAGAACTTCCAGTTGTTTCCGCACCTGAGCGTCGTGCAGAACGTGATGGAGGGGCTCGTGACCGTGCAGCGCTGGCCGCGCGAGCAGGCGCGCCAGCGGGCACTCGCGCTGCTCGACAAGGTCGGCATCGCGGACAAGGCCGACGCATGGCCGGCCACGCTGTCGGGGGGGCAGCAGCAGCGCGTGGCGATCGCGCGGGCGCTCGCGCCGTCTCCGCAGGTGCTGCTGTGCGACGAGCCGACGTCGGCGCTCGATCCGGAATTGTCCGTCGAAGTGGTCGAGGTGCTGCGCCAGCTCGCGCGCGAAGGCACGACGATGCTGATGGCCACGCACGACCTGCGCCTCGCTGCGTCGATCGCACACGATGCGGTGTTCCTCGCCGATGGCCGCATCGTCGAAGCCGGGGCATCGCGCGACCTGTTCGGCCGGCCGCGCGACCCGCGCACTGCGAAGTTCGTCGCGACGCTCGCGCAAGGCGTGCCGGCGTTCTGACGCGTGATGCGGTGCCGGCTCAGCCCGGCGCGTACCCGTCGAGCACGGCGGCGACGATTGCTTCCGGCGCATCCTCCTGAACCAGATGACCCGCATGCGGGACCCGGATCAGCTGGCCGTTCGCGATGCGATCGGCCAGCGTTTGTCCTTGTTCGAGCGGAATCCACGCATCGTCCTTGCCCCACACGATGCGCACCGGAAAGTCCGGCGGCGCGTAGCGGGCCTCCGCTTCCTCGATGTAGCGCTGGCGCATCTGGGCGATCTGACGATAGAACGCGGCCTGGCCGGCCGGCGTGAGCCACGGCGCACGGTAGATCGACAGCGCGTCGTCGCTCAACGGCCGCGCGACCGCATTGCCGAGATAGGCCGACACGAGCGCGCGATGCGCATACGCGGGCAAGCCGGTGAACGCGGCTTCGTGCTGCGCGACGTGACGTACGAACGGCGAGCCTTGCGGCGCGATTGCGACCGGGTTCACGAGCGTGAGATCCGCATACGCGATGCCGTCGAGAAAGTGCGCGCGCAGCACGGTTGCGCCGCCGTAGTCGTGCGCGAGCACGCGCGGCCGCGACAGTTTCCATTCATTCAGCAGCGCGCCGAACAGCGCGTTCTGGCGGCCCAGCGACACGTCCGCGTCCGGCATGTCGGACTGGCCGTAGCCGAGCAGGTCGTAGAAATACACGCGATGGCGCCGTGCGAGCCACGGTGCGATCCGGCGCCATACCTGCGACGAAAACGGCGTGCCGTGCACGAGCACGAGCGGCGGGCCTTCGCCGAGCGTGCCCCATGCAATCCGGTGGCCTTCGAAATTGAAGCGGTTCGGAAGTTCGAGCATCGGCTTCTCCGTGCTAACCTGTTTTGGTTGTTAACAGGTTACGCCGGATTCTCCGGATGTGAAACCGATAGGTGGAAATAAATGGTTACTCGATCCGACCCGGCTCGACACGGGCACGAATGGCGCGCGGCCGATTTCGTCGGCGGCCATCCGGCGCTCGACTTCCTCAACACGGTGGCCGACACCGGCAAGACGCGCGACGAGGAGAAGCTCGTCGACTGGCCGGCCGTGCGCGCATGGGCCGGGAAAGCGGGGTTGCTGGCGCCGGACGATCTGACGCGACTGCTGCGTCATCCCCGGCAGGATGGCCCCGACGAGCTGGCGGCGCTGCACCGCTTTCGCGACGACGCGTACATCGCGATCGCGCACCTGACGGCCGAAGGCGGCGGCGGCGCGGGCGCGCGCGCGTCGGACCGGCTCGCGGTGGCGATTCGCGAGGCGATCGGGCGCAGCGCGTTCGACGCGGTCGGCGGCCGCTTCGCATGGCGGCCCGATGCGCGTGCCGCGTCGCGCTGGATCGATGCGGTCGCGCTCGGTTTCGAGCATCTGATGCGCAGCGACGATTTCGCGCGCGTGCGGCAGTGCGGCCGGTGTACGTGGTTCTTCGTCGATCGCGGCCGCGGCGTCGGGCGGCGGTGGTGCGACATGCGCACGTGCGGGAATCGCGCGAAGGTGGAGGCGTTCAGGGAGCGGTGACGCGCGCGTCGCGGCGGTTGCCGCACCGCGCGTGCGTCATTGAGCGGCTTCGTGCTGCCGGTGGTCGGGCCATAGCGTCGCGGCGACGAACAGCCCCGCTGCAAGGAACGGCGCGCCGATCGCGAACAGGATGGCCGTGAGGCCCCAGCGATCCCAGAAGCGGTCGACGAGCGCACGCTCGGGGGTGACGGGGTCGTACAGCACGCTGACCGCGTCGCCTTCGTGCAGGCCCGGGTGCGACGACGCCGAGCCCTGGGCGAACGTGATCAGCCGCCCGCTGTCGGTCGTGAACGCGACGACGGCCGAATACAGCGACGTGCGCGGCCGCGACGACCGCCCGTTTTTCGCGATCTCGACCACATGGCCGGTCGAACGCGCATAGTGGTGGACGATCTGCCACTCACGCAGGCCGGCCGCGCCGGCGCCGGCAAGGAAGCCCGTGCCGATCGCGATCGGAATCAGCACGATCGCGACATCCCAGCGGCGCCGTGCCGGCTGGCGGGCGGCGCGGGGCTGCGCCGGCTCCGATTGCCGGCGGCGGCGCTCGCCGGCAATCAGCAGCCCGCCGATCGCGAACGACGCGACGGCGAGCAGCGCCGGCACGGCCGCCGGAAACCAGCGTTGCGTGAAATCGTCGATCAGCGCGGGGCGCTCGGGGTGGTCGGGATCGACCAGGACGTCGACGTTCTCGCCGATGTCGTAGGCGGGGACCGTCGACGCGGTATTGCCGGCGACTTCGCGGCGCTGGCCGTCGTTCGCGAGGTACGCGACGATCGGCCGGTACGCGCGCATCGCATCGCTGTCCTGGACGATGCGCACGACCGTGCCCGGCGCGCGGACCAGGTGGCCGGGTTCCCCGCTTGCCGTGATGGCGAGTACGCCGGCCAGCACGAACAGGACGACACCGATCATCAGCGCGACCAGCGCGTCCTTACCCGGCATGACACGATCCGGTTCGTGCGTCGCGCGGATTCGGGTGTGCCCGGGTGAGCGGCCCATCGCGACGGACAGGCCGATATTGGCGCAACCATGCCCTCTGAATGGTCGCGTCTCGTTCACATGCTTCCATGTCTGACGTCCCATGTTCTCTCAGTGCCGGCGGGCAAACGACGATATCTGCGCGCCGGTCGTGTGATATTTGTCGGACGATTCTAGCGGAAACGATGCACAACGGGCGTGCGATGGCATAGCCCGCGAAAGGCATGCGCGGCGAATGCGGCGCGCCAAAACGGAAAAGGCCGGTCAGCTTTCGCTGACCGGCCTTTGGAATTCCTGGTGGGGCGTGAGTGACTCGAACACTCGACCTACGGATTAAGAGTCCGCTGCTCTACCAACTGAGCTAACGCCCCCAACAGAAGAAAGATTATGCGTGAGTATTTCAGGCTTGGCAAGCCCTTTCTGCAAATTTCCTGAAAATATTTCGTCAAGACGGCGGCGGCTGCCGGCGCGGTAACGAGCGGCCGCAGTTTGCGCGCTCCCGGTATGATGACGCCACACGCGTTGCGCGGCGGTCGCGCAACGTTTTCTGGACATTCGAAGATGGACGAAAACGCAGTCCGCGAATTGCTGGATCGCCTGCTGGCCCCGTGGGTCCGCTCGCTGGGTCTGGTCCCCGTGTCGATCGGCGACGACAGCGTCACGCTGCGCCTGCCGTTTTCCGGCGAGTTCCGCCATTCGGGCGGCGTGATCTGCGGCCAGGTGTTCACGGCGGCCGCCGACACCGCGATGGTGGTCGCGATCTCGGCCGCGCTCGGCGAATTCCGGCCGATGACGACGGTGTCGCTGAACACGAACTTCATGCGTCCCGTGCGCAAGGGCGACGTGCTCGTCACCGCACGCGTGCTGCGGATGGGCCGCAACCTCGTGTTCGGCGAAGTCGAGCTGTTCGACGAGGACGGCAAGATGGCCGTCCACGCGACGTCGACCTACGCGCTCGTCAGCTGAGCGGCGCGATGTTCGACCAGATCGTCTTTGCGGGCGGCGGCAATCGCTGCTGGTGGCAGGCCGGCTTCTGGGACGTCGCGCAGCCGGCCCTCGGCCTGCGCCCGCGCGTGATCACCGGCATCTCGGCCGGCGCGGCCACCGCATGCATGCTGTATACGCGCGACGCCGCATGGGTGATGCGCTATTACGAAGAGGCGCTGCGCCACAACCGGAAGAACGCGTACTGGGGCAACCTGTTCGGGCGCGAGCCGGTGTTTCCGCATTACCGGATCTACCGCCAGGCGCTGCTCGACATCTACGGCGAGCCGTTCGCGAAGCTCGCCGCGGCGCCGGAGATCCGCATCGGCGTGTCGCACGTGCCGCGCTGGCTCGGCGCGCGCAGCGCGGTCGCCGCCGGCCTCGTCGCGTACAACATCGAAAAGTACGTGCGCAAGACGCTGCACCCGACGCTCGGGCGCACGCTCGGCTTTCGGCCCGAATTCGTGCGCGCGCAGGCCTGCACGCAAGTCGACGAACTCGCCGACCTGATCCTGCAGTCGTCCTGCACGCCGCCGTTCACGCCGGTGTTGCGGCGCGGCGGCCGGCCGGTGCTCGACGGCGGGATGGTCGACAACGTGCCGGTCGATGCGCTCGACCCGTCGCCGGGCGACGTGCTGGTGCTCGTCACGCGGCTGTATCCGCGTCCGCAGATGTTCACGGTCGCGCATGGCGACCAGCGGCGGCTGTACGTGCAGCCGTCGAGCAAGGTACCGATTTCGAGCTGGGATTACACGAGCCCGTCGCAGATGCGGCATGCGTACGATCTCGGGCGGCGCGACGGCGAGCATTTCCTCACGCGCGTCGGCACGATGACGGGCGGCCGCGTGGCCGCCTGACGATCGGGAATGAAACGTCGGGGCCGCGCGGCGCGCGGCCCGTGCGATCAGCGCTTGCGGATCGGCGTCAGCGCTTCCGGGTTGGCGACGCTCGACATGTCGCCGTCGTCGAACGCGAGAATGTTGCGGAATGCGGCACTGAAATACAGCTCGTAGCTTTCGCGTTCGACGTAGCCGATGTGCGGCGTGCAGATCACGTTTTCCATCCGCAGCAGGCTGTAGCCCTGCAGGATCGGCTCGCTCTCGAACACGTCGATCGCGACCATCCCCGGACGGTTGTGCGATAGCGCGTTGACGAGCGCGTTTTCCTCGAGCAGCTCGGCGCGGCTCGTGTTGACGAGCAGCGACGTCGGTTTCATCCGCATCAGGTCTTCCTGCTTCACGATCCCGCGCGTGTCGTCGTGCAGGCGCAGATGCAGCGACAACACGTCGCTCTGCTCGAACAGTGCTTCGCGGCTCTCGGCGGCCGTATAGCCGTCGGCGCGCGCGGCTTCGAGCGAATGCTCGCGGCCCCAGATCAGCACGTTCATCCCGAATGCCTTGCCGTAACCGGCGACGAGCCGGCCGATCTTGCCGTAGCCCCAGATGCCGAGCGTCTGGCCGCGCAGCACCTGGCCGAGGCCGAAGTTCGGCGGCATCGCCGACGTCTTCAGGCCCGACTGCTGCCACGCACCCTGCTTCAGGTTCGCGACGTATTGCGGAATGCGGCGCTGGGCGGCCATCACGAGCGCCCAGGTCAGCTCGGCGGGCGCGACCGGCGAACCGGTGCCTTCGAGCACCGCGACGCCGCGGTCGGTACACGCTTCGAGATCGATGTGGCTCGACACGCGGCCGGTCTGGCTGATCATGCGCAGGTTCGGCAGCTTGGTGAGCAGCTGTGAAGTAATCGGGGTTCGTTCACGAATCAGCACGAGCGCCTCGACTTCCGCCAGACGGCTGGCGAGCTGTCCCAGGCCGCGCACCGTATTGTTGAAGACCTTTACGTCGTGGTCGGCGAGCATCTCGAAGCAGTTCAGCTTGCGGACGGCGTCCTGATAGTCGTCAAGGATGGCAATTTTCATGGTGAACGGGGTGTCGCGCGTTGAAAGCGGCGGGGGCGGCGGCGCATCTTGCGCGCCCGTTCCGCCCGGCCGGGGCCGACATGATGCTACGTCGGCCGCCTGCGTAGTGTCTTTTTAACAGGTTGTTACGCTCCGCCGCAATCGGCGCCAGCCACCCCCGGCGCCGCTCGCGCGCCGTGCAGAGGGGTGCGCTGTTGTGTCGCATCAAACACGTCCTTCCTGATTCGGCCACTTACTCGACGAGGTTCACCCAATTGTTGCTGCAAGCAGAATAATTGGATCAACTATCCGCAGAGGCCGAGGATTTTTGACTATTTTTATCGTCAACCGGCCCCTTGTTGAGCAACTCTGCATCATTTCCGCTGTCGTAGGAGAATTACGCATTTGCTTCATCTTTTTGAAGTTGTAACAGCGGCAGGAGTCATTTATGGATCATTTGCAGTCGATGCGCGTGTTCGTCAAGGTTGCAGATCTCGGCAGTTTCGCGCGGGCCGCGAGCGCAATGGATATCTCCAACGCGGTCGCGACGCGCCACGTCGCCGATCTGGAAGGCCGTCTCGGCACGCGTTTGCTTAACCGCACCACGCGCAGCCTCTCCCTGACGGAGTCGGGTCAGGTCTATCTGGAGCGTGCCCGCCAGATCCTCGACGAGCTCGAGGATGTCGAGCAGATGGTCGTCGCGCGCAATCACGAGCCAGTCGGCACGCTGCGCATCGTTGCGCCGGTCGTGTTCGGCCTGCACAACCTCGCCCCCGTGCTGCAGTCGTACACGGAGAATTTCCCGAAAGTGGTGCCGGATCTCACGCTGGTCGACCGGCAGGTCGATCTCGTCGAGGAAGGCTTCGACGTCGGCATCGTCGTCACGCGCCAGATGCGCAGTGCGAGCATCGTCACGCGGCGTCTGACCACCGGTTGCATGACCGTGTGCGCGACGCCGAGCTATCTGGAGAAGCACGGCGTGCCGATTCATCCGGAGCAGCTCGCCGAGCATCCGGCCCTGAGCCTGCCGACCGAATACTGGGGCGACGAGCGCGTGTTCACGGGGCCGGACGGCGAAGTGCGCGTGCGCCCGACCAACGTGATCGTCGCGAACAACACCGCGATGCTGCGCCAGTTCGCGTTGCTCGGAATGGGCGTCGCGATCCTGCCGAGCTACCTGATCGGCAGCGACATCGCGCGCGGCGCGCTCGTGCGGCTGCTGCCGGATTTCCGGCTGCCGCAGGTCGAGATCAACATCGCCTACCCGAGCCGGCGCCATCTGCCGGCGAAGGTGCGCACGTTCATCGACCACCTCGTCGAGCATTTCAGCCACTCGACCGACGCGACGATCGGCGAACAGTGGGCCGCGCAGGGCGCGACGCTGCCGCCGATCGGCGTGGAGATGCGTGCCGAGCAGCCCGAATCGACCGATCCGAACCTGCAGCCGCGTCTTGCGCGCTCGCCGCGCACGCGCGTGGCGGTGCCGTCGCCGCTGTAACGGCTCGGCGCCGGCAGCGCGACGGCCGGCACAAATAAAAAACGCGGATCGATCGATCCGCGTTTTTTTATGGCTGCGTGCCGGCGCCGGGCGCGCCGCAAGCGGCGCCCGGCGGCCGGGCCGTCACGAACCCGTCTTGCGTGCCGTCGTCTTGCGGGCGGCGGTCTTGCGGGCCGGTGCCGGTTTCTCTTCGGCGCCTTCGGTCACGGTTTCGGCATCCTTCGTCGCCGATTTGGCCGTCTTCTTCGCGGCGGCGGCTTTCGGCTCCTTCTTCTCGAACTCGAAGCCGATCTTGCCGTCCGGCTGCTTCACGAGGAACGCCTTGAAGTTGCGGCCGGTACGCGACGACTTGAAGCCCGGCAGCAGATCCGTGCGGCCGTCGGCAAGCAGCTTGCCCATCTGCTCGCGCGTGATTTCCTGCTGCAGGATCACCTTGCCCGAGCGGAAGTCGCAGGTCTTCGGGTTCGCCACCGAGTGCTCGCACACGTAGCTCATGCCGTGCTCGAACACGCGGCCCTTGCACTTCGGGCACGCGCCGACCGGTTCCTGCGCGGAGAAGTCGGGTGCTTCGCCTTCCTCGCCGCCCTGGTCCTGGCCAAAATCGAACTCGAGCTTGTAGTTCTTCGTCTCGTCGTCGAAGGACAGCTTGAGGATCGCCGAGAACGGGCGGCCCATCTTGCTGCGAAAGCCGGACAGCGGCCCGATTTCCTTCTTCTGCAGCAGCTCCTCGACTTCCGGGATCTCGAACTGCCGGCTGCCCGGGATCTTCGAGATCGAGAACTCGCACTTCGTGCACGCGAAGCGGCGGTAGTTTTCCTTCACCTGGCCACCGCAGTTCGGGCACGGCGTCTGGAGGGTCGCGTAGTCGCCGGGGATCGTGTCGGAATCGTATTCCTTCGCGCGCTTGACGATCTGCTGCGTCATGCGGGCAATTTCCTGCATGAACGCGTCGCGACCGAGATTGCCGCGTTCCATCTGCGACAGCTTGTATTCCCATTCGCCGGTGAGCTCGGGCGCCGTGAGTTCCTTCACACCGAGGCCGCGCAGCAGCGTCATCAGCTGGAATGCCTTCGCGGTCGGGATCAGTTCGCGGCCCTCGCGCAGCAGGTACTTCTCGCCGAGCAGGCCTTCGATGATCGCCGCGCGCGTCGCCGGCGTGCCGAGGCCCTTCGCGGCCATCGCCTCGCGCAATTCGTCGTCCTCGACCAGCTTGCCCGCGCCTTCCATCGCGGACAGCAGCGTCGCTTCCGAGTAGCGTGCGGGCGGCTTCGTCACCAGCGCGACGGCGGCGATCTCGTCCGTCTTCACCTTCTCGTCCTTCTGCACCGGCACGAGGTTCGCGTCCGCGCCTTCGGCGTCGCGGCCGTACACCTGCAGCCAGCCCGGCTCGACGAGCACCTTGCCTTCGGTCTTGAAGTGATGGCCGGCGACTTCGGTGATCCGGGTCGTCACGCGGAATTCGGCCGCCGGGAAGAACACCGCGAGGAAGCGCTTCACGACCAGGTCGTACAGCTTCTGCTCCGGCTCGGACAGCGATTTCGGCGCTTGCAGCGTCGGGATGATTGCAAAGTGGTCGCTGATTTTCGAGTTGTCGAAGATCCGCTTGTTCGGCTTCACCCAGCCCTTGTCGAGCACCTGCTTCGCATGCGGCAGATAGTTGTTGCTCTCCTTGAGCATCTCGAGCGTGGACTCGACCGTCGACAGGTAGTCTTCCGGCAGCGCCCGCGCGTCGGTACGCGGGTAGGTCAGCACCTTGTGCTTTTCATACAGCGCCTGGGCGAGGCCGAGCGTGTTCTTCGCGGAGAAGCCGAAGCGGCCGTTCGCCTCGCGCTGCAGGCTCGTCAGGTCGAACAGCAGCGGCGACAGTTGCGTCGACGGCTTCGATTCCTCGGACACCGTGCCGACCTGGTCGCGGCAGGCGGCGACGATCGTTTCGGCGGCCGGCAGGCTCCACAGACGGGAGTCGCGCTTTTCCGGATCGAATTCGTCGCGCTTGAATTTCGGGTCGTACCACCTGCCTTCGTAGAAGCCGCCCGCGCATGCGAATTCGGCCCTCACTTCCCAGTAGTCGCGCGGGATGAAGCGGCGGATTTTCTCTTCCCGTTCGACGACGATCGACAACGTTGGCGTCTGAACGCGGCCGACGGTGGTCAGGAAGAAGCCGCCGCCCTTGCTGTTGAACGCGGTCATCGCGCGCGTGCCGTTGATCCCGACGAGCCAGTCGGCTTCCGAGCGGCAGCGTGCGGCGTCGGCGAGCGGCTGCATGTCCGAGTCGCTGCGCAGGTTCGCGAACCCGTCGCGGATCGCCTGCGGCGTCATCGATTGCAGCCACAGGCGCTGGACCGGCTGCTTCGCCTTCGCATGCTGCGCGATCAGCCGGAAAATCAGCTCGCCTTCGCGCCCCGCGTCACATGCGTTGATCAGGCGGTCGACGTCCTTGCGCTTCATCAGCTTCGTGAGCACCTTGAGGCGCGACTCGCTTTTTGCGATCGGGTTCAGGTCGAAATGCGGGGGAATGACGGGCAGATGCGCGAAGCTCCATTTCCCGCGTTTGACTTCGTATTCCTCCGGGGCGGCGATTTCCAGCAAGTGGCCGACAGCGGACGAAAGGACGAAATCGTCGCTCTCGTAATACTCGTCATGCTTGGTAAAGCCGCCCAAAGCGCGTGCGATGTCGTTCGCGACAGAAGGCTTTTCCGCAATGATCAGTGCTTTGGACATGACAGGTGTGTGTTGGTAGACCGGGTACGCCGGTGTGGGTCCCTTTTACGACGGCTTTATAGCACACGCGGCAGCGACGGCGGCTCGGCGTGTAAAAAAGCGGCTCATCATAGAGGGGGGCTGCAACGGCGGCAAGCGCCCGGCGCGGCGGGGCGCGCAAACCTGCGCAAGACCGCCGCGCCGGCCCGCGAATTCAGGCTTCGACGTTCAGGACGTCGCGCAATTTCGGTGCGTGCGGCGCACCGGGCACCGCGCTCAGGTCGGACAGCATGCGCTCGACGATCGCCGCGTGCGGCAGCACCGTGCCGAAGAAGCGTGCGGTATGGGCATCCTCGATCAGGATGGTCGGGAAGTTCTCGACGTCGAGATCGTCGAGCCGGTCGGCATGGGTTTCGATGTCGATCCAGGCGAAGCAGGCGTCCGGATGCGCGTCGGCGAGCTGGTCGAAGGCGCTCCGGTAGTCGCGGCACGTGCCGCACCACTCGGCGCACAGGCAGGCGACCAGCAACGTGCCGGGATCGGCGAGGCGCTCGGCGATCCGATCCGCATCGGTGTCGAGATTCAGCGCGGGCATGGAATTCCTTGGGTAGCGTCGGCGGCCGGGCCGCCCCTATGGCGGGGAATGTAGCACGCCCCGCGCGGAGGGGGTGGGCGCCGCGTCAAGCCGCGCGAAGCGTCCGCCGGCGACGCTCGCGATGCGGCCGGCCAGTTCCAGCGCAAGCAGCGCGCCATGCAGCACGTCGTCGGACAGGCCGCTGTGCTCGGCGAGCCATTCGTACGTCACGGGGCCGTATCCCAAGGCGGCGAGCACCGCCTGTTCCGATGGATCGCCCGGTGGCGGGGCTGCGATTCGGGGCGGCGCGGCGGCCGCGACGGCGCGATCCGCTTGCGCGACGCCGGCAGTGTCGGGCACGCGGATTTCGCCGGAGTTCGCGTGCGGGTTGCCGGCCCGCGCCGCGCCGCCCGTTGTGCGCGCCGCCGGCTCGCCCAGCCCGTATTCCTCGAGCACGTCGAGCGGCGCCGCGGTGAGCTTTGCGCCGTCGCGGATCAGCGCGTGGCAGCCCTGCGCGAGCGGGGCATGGATCGAACCGGGCAGAGCGAACACATCGCGCCCCAGTTCGTTCGCGATCCGCGCGGTGATCAGCGAGCCCGAGCGCGGGGCGGCCTCGACGACGAGCACGCCGATCGCGAGCGCGGCGATCAGCCGGTTGCGCTGTGGAAAATGCGCGGCGCGGGCCGGCGTGCCGAGCGGCCATTCCGACACGATCGCGCCGTGCGCGGCGATCTCGTGGGCGAGCGCGCGGTGCCGCGCCGGATAGACGAGATCGGCGCCCGTCGCGATCACCGCGACGGTGCCCGCCCGGCCGTCGAGCCCGCCACGATGCGCGGCGCCGTCGATCCCGAGCGCGAGGCCCGAGACGATCGTGAGACCCGCGTCGGACAACGCGTGGGCGAAATGCGTTGCGTCGGCGAGCCCCTGCGGCGTCGCATGGCGGCTGCCGACCACGGCGAGGCCGCGTGCGTGCAGCAGGTCGAGCCGCCCCTTTACATATAGCAGCGGCGGCGGATCGTGCAGGTCGCGCAGCCGCGGCGGGTAGGTCGGATCGCTCAGCGTGACGAGCACGTTGCCCGGCCCGTCGAGCCAGGCGAGCGCGGCGTCGGTGCGCGTATCGAGATCGTCGCGTTCGCTCGCGCGCACGGCTTGCGCGGCGGCGGGGCTGGTCACGGCGCCGATGGCCTCGTCGGACGCGCGCAGCAGCGCCGCCGGCGAGCCGAATGCCGTGAGCAGCGCCTGCAGCACGGCGGGCGGGAGGCCGGGCGCATGCGCGAGCTGCAGCCATGCGCGCAGCGCGGCGGGCGTCAGCGCTTGCGGCGACATGAGGCTGCCCTCGAATGCGGCGGCCAGCGGAGTGCGTGGCGCCATGATAAAATTTTCATCATCCGAAATACTCGACAGGGCCGTGCGCGCAGGCGCCCGGCCGATTGCAGGAGGCGCGATCCGCGGCATTGATATGCCACGCATCCGCCTCATCTTCATTGCATCCCGGCGGCGGCGCCAGCCGGCCGGATGGCCGATGCGGCACGCCGCTCCACCGAATACCGAACACCATGGCTTTGCTCAATATTCTTCATTACCCCGACAAGCGGCTGCACAAGGTCGCGAAGCCCGTCGACAAGGTCGACGACCGGATCCGCAAGCTCGTCGCCGACATGGCCGAGACCATGTACGCAGCGCCCGGCATCGGCCTGGCGGCCACCCAGGTCGACGTGCACGAGCGCGTGATCGTGATCGACATCTCCGAGGAGAAGAACGAGCTGCGCGCGTTCATCAACCCGGAGATCGTGTGGTCGAGCGACGCGAAGCAGATCTATGAAGAGGGCTGCCTGTCGGTGCCCGGCATCTACGACGAAGTCGAACGCCCCGACCACGTGCGCGTGCGCGCGCTCAACGAGCAGGGCGAGACGTTCGAGCTCGACTGCGAAGGCCTGCTCGCCGTGTGCGTCCAGCACGAGATGGATCACCTGATGGGCCGCGTATTCGTCGAATACCTGTCGCCGCTCAAGCAGACGCGCATCAAGACGAAGATGAAGAAACTCGAACGCGCGATGTGACGCGCGTACGCCCAGCCCGACCCCGAACGCTGTCATGACCCATACGTTGCGCGTGATTTTTGCCGGCACGCCGGAATTCGCCGCGGCTGCCCTTGCCGCGATCCACGAGGCCGGTTTCCCGGTGCCGCTCGTGCTCACCCAGCCCGATCGCCCGGCCGGGCGCGGGATGAAACTCCAGGCGAGCGCCGTGAAGCGCTACGCCGTCGAGCACGGGATGACCGTCGCGCAGCCGCCGTCGCTGCGCCGCGCGGGCAAGTACCCGGCGGAGGCGGCCGACGCGATCGAGCTGCTGCGCACGACGCCGCACGACGTGATGGTGGTGGCCGCGTACGGCCTGCTGTTGCCGCAGGAGGTGCTCGACATCCCGCGCGCCGGCTGCATCAACATCCACGCGTCGCTGCTGCCGCGCTGGCGCGGCGCTGCGCCGATCCATCGTGCGATCGAGGCCGGCGACGCCGAGACGGGTGTCACGCTGATGCAGATGGACGTCGGCCTCGACACCGGCGCGATGATCGAGGAGGCGCGCATCGCGATCGCGCCCGACGATACGACCGCGACGCTTCACGACCGCCTTGCCGCCGACGGCGCGCGGCTGATCGTCGACGCGCTCGTGCGGCTCGAGCGCGACGGCACGCTGCCGGCGACGCCGCAGCCGGCCGACGGCGTGACCTACGCGGAAAAGATCGGCAAGCACGAAGCGTCGCTCGACTGGCGCAAGCCTGCCGACGTACTCGCGCGCCAGGTGCGTGCGTTCGATCCGTTCCCGGGCGGCGTCGCGACGCTCGACGGGGCGGCCATCAAGCTGTGGGCGGCCGAGCCCGTGGCGGCGCGCGGCGACGCGGCGCCCGGCACGATCGTCGAAGCCGCGCCGGAAGGCGTGGTGGTCGCATGCGGCAGCGGCGCGCTGCGTGTCACCCAGTTGCAGAAGCCGGGCGGCAAGCGGCTGCCCGCGCGCGAATTCCTCGCCGGTTCGCCCCTCGCCGCGGGCCAGCGGTTCGCGTTGCCCGACGTTGACTGACACGGCCTGAGCGCCATTCGACCCGGTTTGCCGGCGCCGCGCAACTGGCCGGACGGCCGAGTCGCGCGGGGCCGCAGGCACGCGTAGAATTTCCCTGCGCTCTCCGGTTTCGAGGTTTTCATGTTCGGCATCACCCATTTCGGCTTCTTCGTGTTCGCGGTTTTCCTGCTGAACATCACGCCCGGCCCCGATACGGCCTACATCGTCGGCCGCAGCGTCGCGCAGGGGCGCGGCGCGGGGCTGATGTCGGCGTTCGGTATTTCGGCCGGCTGCTGCGTCCACGCGCTGGCATGTGCATTCGGCCTGACCGCGCTGCTGGCGGCGTCGGCTACCGCGTTCACGGTGATCAAGCTGGTCGGCGCCGCGTACCTGATCTATCTCGGCGTGCGGATGATCATCGCGAAGCAGGCCGCCGCGCCGTCGGGCGCCAAAGCCGCGCAGGCCGCGGCCGCCAAGCCGCTGCGCCAGCTGTTCATGCAGGGTTTCTGGACCAACGTGCTGAATCCGAAGGTCGTGCTGTTCTTCGTGTCGTTCTTCCCGCAGTTCGTGTCGGCCGATAGCCCGCACAAGGCATGGGCGTTCCTGACCCTCGGCGCGGTGTTCGTCGCGATGAGCACGGTCTGGACGAGCCTCGTTGCGTGGGTGGCGGGCAGCGTCACGCAGCGCTTTTCCGGCAAGCCGGGCGTCAAGAAGTGGCTCGACCGCACGGTCGGCAGCGCTTTCGTCGGCCTCGGCCTGCGTCTTGCAAGCTCGCAACATTGAGATTGAATTTTTCCGGCAAGACCTTATCTAACAAATCGCTTACAATTTTCTGCCGTGCGCTGTAAAGCGCGGCGGGTCCCCTGACGGATAAGGAGTGGGTATGTTCAATTGGGTCAAAACGGCGATGCTGATGGCCGGGATCACGGCCCTGTTCATCGTGATCGGCGGGATGATCGGCGGCTCGCGCGGCATGACGATCGCGCTGCTGTTCGCGCTCGGCATGAATTTCTTCTCGTACTGGTTTTCGGACAAGATGGTGCTGCGCATGTACAACGCGCAGGAAGTCGACGAGAACACGGCGCCGCAGTTCTACCGGATGGTGCGCGAGCTGGCCACGCGCGCGAACCTGCCGATGCCGCGCGTCTACCTGATCAACGAGGATGCGCCGAACGCGTTCGCGACGGGCCGCAACCCCGAGCACGCGGCGGTCGCCGCGACGACGGGCATCCTGCGCGTGCTGTCGGAGCGCGAGATGCGCGGCGTGATGGCGCACGAGCTCGCGCACGTGAAGCACCGCGACATCCTGATCTCGACGATCACCGCTACGATGGCGGGCGCGATCTCGGCGATCGCGAACTTCGCGATGTTCTTTGGCGGGCGCGACGAGAACGGCCGGCCGGCCAACCCGATCGCCGGTATCGCGGTCGCGCTGCTCGCCCCGATCGCCGGCGCGCTGATCCAGATGGCGATTTCGCGGGCCCGCGAGTTCGAGGCCGACCGCGGCGGCGCGCAGATTTCCGGCGATCCGCAGTCGCTGGCCACCGCGCTCGACAAGATCCATCGCTATGCGGCGGGCATCCCGTTCCAGGCGGCCGAGGCGCATCCGGCCACCGCGCAGATGATGATCATGAACCCGCTGCACGGCGGCGGCTTGCAGAACCTGTTCTCGACGCACCCGGCCACCGAGGAGCGCATCGCGCGCCTGATGGAGATGGCGCGCACCGGCCGCTTCGATTGACCCCCGGCGTACCGCGCGGTCGTTGCCGCGCGGAGGCCGCCCCGCCACCCCGCATGCTTCGCGCTGCGGGGTGTTTCGTTTGTGCGCGCCGTAAAGGGGCCAAAGGGACAGCATGGCCGCACGCTACAATGCGCGGTTTGGGATCGCAGGGCCATGTGGCGGTTGCGATCCCGCCGTTTGCCGCATTTGTTTGCCGCACCCGATTGCCGCGCCTGTTTGCCGATTCCGCACCGATGACACGACCCCGTTCTTCCGCTCCGACTTCTTCCGGCCGCCCCGCGCGCCTGGCCGCGCTGCACCTGGCGCCCGATTCGCTCGGCTTCGCGCTCGACGCGGCCGCGCAGGCGGTCGATGCGGTGCGACGCGGCACCGCGTTGCCGGCGGCACTGTCGGCGGTATTCGCGCAGATGCCGTCCGGTGCGCAGGCACTCGCGCGCGGCGCGACGCAGGACGTCGCCTACCGGACGATGCGCCGCCTCGGCAGCGCGGACTGGCTGATCGGCAAGTTCGTCAGCAAGGCGCCGCCCGCGCACGTGCACGCGGTGCTCGCCGGCGCGTTCGCGCTGCTGCTCGACCCGGCGGACGACGCCGCGTACCCGGCGTTCACGGTGGTCGACCAGGCCGTCACCGTCATCGGTGCGCGGCGCGAATGCGCGTTCGCGAAGGGGATGGTCAACGCGGTGCTGCGCCGTTTCCTGCGCGAGCGCGACGCACTCGTCGCGGCGATGCAGGACGACCCGGTCGCGCGCTGGAATTACCGTGCGTGGTGGGTCGATGCGGTGAAGCGCGCCTGGCCCGACGCGTGGCAGGCGATCCTCGCGGCCGGCGAGCGTCAGGGGCCGCTGACGCTGCGCGTGAATGCGCGCCGCGCGAGCGTCGATGCGTATCTCGATACGCTGCGTGCGAGCGGGATCGACGCGACCGCGATCGGCCGGCATGCGGTGCGGCTCGCGTCGGCGCTGCCGGTGGATCGCATTCCGGGATTCGCCGACGGCGTGGTGTCGGTGCAGGACGCTGGCGCGCAGCTCGCGGCCGAATGGCTCGGCGTGCGCGACGGCATGCGCGTGCTCGACGCGTGCGCGGCGCCCGGCGGCAAGACCGGCCATATTCTGGAACTCGCCGATGCGGACGTCGTGGCGCTCGAAAGCGACGCGACGCGCGCGGCGCGGATCGGCGAGAATCTCGTGCGCCTGTCGCTTGCCGCGAACGTGTGCGTCGGCGACGCGGGCGCGCCGGACGCGTGGTACGACGGGCGCCCATTCGATCGCATCCTGGCCGACGTGCCGTGCTCGGCATCCGGCATCGTGCGGCGGCACCCCGACATCCGCTGGCTGCGCCGCGAGGCCGACATCCCGGCGCTGGTCGCGGAGCAGCGTCGCATCCTGTCGGCGCTGTGGCCGCTCGTGAAGCCGGGCGGCGAACTGCTTTATGTGACCTGTTCGATCTTCCCCGAAGAAGGCGAATTGCAGGCCCGCTGGTTTGAAGCGGCCTGCGAAGATGCGGTACGATTGGACGCCCCCGGCCAACTGCTGCCGGGCGGCGTGCAGGGACGGGCGGCCGCCGGCGCACTCGACCAGAACACCGATCACGACGGATTTTTCTACGCGCGGTTTCAGAAACGGTGACGATCAAACACCTTTTTCCATTTCGGCTCGCGGCCGTCTTGCTGGTCGCGTTGACGCTGTGCCTGGCCGTCGTCCGGCCGGCGCATGCCGAATCGATCGCCGTGCAGCGCGCATCGCTCCAGTCCGACGGAAGCGGCTGGAGCCTGGACGCGCGTTTCGACTTCGAGCTGAATCCGAACCTCGAGGATGCCGTCAACAAGGGCATCCCGCTTTACTTCACGACCGATTTCGAACTGAGCCGCGCGCGCTGGTACTGGTTCGACGAGCAGCCGGTGGCGGTCACGCAGACGATCCGCCTGTCGTTCCAGCCGCTCACGCGCGAGTACCGCGTGTCGACGGGCGGCCTGCAACTCGGCTTCCCGTCGCTGAAGGATGCGCTCGCGGTGATCCGCCACATCACGTCGTGGCACGTGATCGACCGCAACCAGGTGCGCGCGGGCGAAACCTACACGGCGTCGGTGCGGATGCAGCTCGATACGGCGCTGATGCCGAAGCCGTTCCAGGTCGATGCCGTGAACAACCGCGACTGGACGCTCGGGTCGGACTGGAAGCGCTTCAACTTCACGGTGACCGAACGTGCTAAATAAAGTACGCCGCGCGGCCAGCGGGAAGAGCCTCCTCATTCGCGTGATCGTCTCGACCGTCGCGCTGACCGCGCTGCTGCTGCTCGTGCTGCTCGCGGCCGCGAGCGCGAACACCGAATTCTTCGACCGTTACTACTCGTGGCTGTACGCGACGAACATCGTCGTCGCGCTCGTGTTCCTGCTCGTGGTGCTCGGGTTGATCGGGATGATCGTCGTGCGCCTCAGGAAGGGCAAGTTCGGCACGCGGCTGCTCGCGAAGCTCGCGGTGTTCTTCGCGCTCGTCGGCGTGGTGCCGGGCGGGATCATCTACATCGTGTCGTACCAGTTCGTGTCGCGCAGTATCGAATCGTGGTTCGACGTGAACGTCGAGACCGCGCTGACGGCCGGCCTGAACCTCGGCCGCGGGATGCTCGATGCGTCGCTGTCCGACCTGCAGACGAAGGCGCGGCTGATGTCCGACCAGCTCGCGAGCGTCGATGCGAACACGAACGGCACGACGCTCACGCTGCTGCGGCTGCGCGACCAGTTCGGCATGCAGGACGCGACGATCGTCGAGCCGAGCCGCGGCGGCTCGGGCGCCGCGCCCGACCTGCACATCGTCGCGCAGGCGTCGGGCAATTTCGCGGCGCTGATTCCGGACGACCTGCCGACGCCGCTGATGCTGAGCCAGGCGCGCGAACACGGCGCGTATGCGGCGATCGAGGGCGAAGTCGACGGCGACCCGCGCGCGCATGGCGCGAAGGGCCCGCTGCGGCTGCGCGTCGTGCGGCCGATTCCCGATGCGACGACGTCGCTGCTGCAGCCGGCGGAGCGATTCCTGCAGCTGACGCAGCCGGTGCCGCCCGGGCTCGCGCACAACGCGGACGCCGTGCAGCGCGCGTACCGCGAGTACCAGGAAAAGTCGCTCGGTCGCACGGGGCTGCGCAAGATGTACATCGGCACGCTGACGCTCGCGCTGTTCCTCGCGACCTTCATCGCGATGATGCTCGCGCTCGCGCTCGGCCAGCAGCTCGCGCGGCCGCTGTTCCTGCTCGCGCAGGGCACGAAGGAGATCACGGAAGGCGACTACACGCCGAAGCGCGAGATCAAGACGCGCGACGAGCTCGGCTTCCTCACGCAGTCGTTCAACGCGATGACGCGCCAGTTGTCCGAGGCGCGGCTCGCGGTCGAGAAGAACCGCATCGCGCTCGAGCATTCGAAGACGTATCTCGAGAGCATCCTCGCGAACCTGACGGCCGGCGTGTTCGTGCTCGACCGCCAGTTCCGGCTGACGACGGCCAATCGCGGCGCCGAGCGGATCTTCCGGCAGCCGTTCAACTCGCTGATCGGCACGACGCTCGACCGGATCGGCGTGGCCGCCGGGTTCGGCGCGATGGTGCGCAAGGCGTTCGCCGATCGCGAGGCGGCGTCCGACGGCGGCAGCGGCGATCGCGGTCACTGGCAGCAGCAGTTCGCGATCGAGGTGCCGGGCGAAACCGAGCCGCTGACGCTGCTCGTGCGCGGCACGCGTCTCGTGTCGACGGTCGAGGGGCAGGCCGACGATCCGCAGACGTCCGGTTACGTCGTCGTGTTCGACGACATCTCCGACGTGATTTCCGCGCAGCGTTCGGTCGCGTGGGGCGAGGTCGCGCGGCGGCTCGCGCACGAGATCAAGAATCCGCTGACGCCGATCCAGCTGTCGGCCGAGCGGCTGCAGATGAAGCTGTCCGACAAGCTCGCGCCGTCCGATGCGGACGTGCTCAAGCGCGGCGCGACGATGATCGTGAACCAGGTGGCCGCGATGAAGCGGATGGTCGACGATTTCCGCGAATACGCGCGCACGCCGCCGGCGGTGCTCGCGAACCTGCAGTTGAACGAACTGGCGAGCGAGGTGCTCGGGCTGTACGGCGTCGGCGAAGGCAAGAACCCGATCGTCGCCGAGCTCGCGCCGTCGCTGCCGGTGATTCGCGGCGACGCGACGCAATTGCGCCAGGTGATTCACAACCTGCTGCAGAATGCGCTGGATTCGGTTGCGGAGTCCGCGCATCCGCGTGTGTTGATCGAAACCAAGACAGTAGAATATGGCGATCCCGACGCCGAAGGCAAAACGCGCGTCGCGGTACGCCTGACCGTGTCCGACAACGGGCCCGGTTTTCCGGCACGCATCCTGACCCGCGCGTTCGAGCCTTACGTGACGACGAAGGCGAAGGGCACGGGGCTCGGGCTGGCCACGGTCAAGAAAATCGTTGACGAGCACGGTGCGCGGATCGATCTGCGCAATCGCATGCACGGCGAGACCGTCGAGGGTGCGCAGGTGTCGATCCTCTTCCTGCAGATGGCGAGCGATACGCCAGGCGCCGAACCGGGCGCACAGGACGGGGCGACTCCCGCCAAGACAAAAGCAAGTGAGCAGACAAAGGCAGCGTAAATGGCAACCATCCTGGTGGTAGATGATGAAATGGGCATCCGGGAATTGCTCTCGGAGATCCTCAGCGATGAAGGACATGTCGTCGAGGCGGCGGAGAACGCGCAGGCCGCGCGGGAATACCGGCTGAATCAGGCGCCCGATCTCGTGCTGCTCGATATCTGGATGCCCGATACCGACGGCGTCACGTTGCTCAAGGAATGGGCGGCGCAGGGGCTGCTGACGATGCCCGTGATCATGATGTCCGGGCACGCGACGATCGATACCGCCGTCGAGGCGACCAAGATCGGCGCGCTCGATTTCCTCGAGAAACCGATCGCGCTGCAGAAGCTGCTGAAGTCGGTCGAGCACGGTCTCGCACGCGGCGCGGCACCGGTGTCCGCGAACGCGGCGGCGAAGGCGGGCGGCGGGCAGGCCGCGGGGCCGGCGGCGGTCGCGTCCGCGGCGGCGCTGCCGACGCTCGGCGACGACATGGCGTCGGCGCTCGGCCTCGCGGGCCAGACGGCCGCGATCCCGTTCGACATCCCGTTGCGCGAAGCGCGCGATGCGTTCGAGCGCGCGTACTTCGAATATCACCTCGCGCGCGAGAACGGCAGCATGACGCGCGTCGCGGAGAAGACGGGCCTCGAGCGCACGCACCTGTATCGCAAGCTCAAGCAGCTCGGCGTCGAGCTCGGCAAGAAGCCGTCCGAAGGCGCGCTGTAAAAATATTTTGCGAAACCCCTTGCTCAAGTGAAAGGGGCTCGATATACTTTCATTCTTCGTTGGCCCGGTAGCTCAGTTGGTAGAGCAGCGGATTGAAAATCCGCGTGTCGATGGTTCGATTCCGTCCCAGGCCACCAGCATTTAAAACCCCAAGAATCGGAAGGTTCTTGGGGTTTTTCGTTTGTGGTGGGTATCGCGTGTCGTGGGCGGCGAGCCCGGCAGCATTCGCCGGGGCGTGATAAAATCCGTGCCCGCTCAATGACTTAGCGCATCGCTTCATGCGCATGGCAGGCTGCCCGCGGCGCGCCTGCCGTGGCGCGCGGCAACGATGCCGCGCGATGAGCGGTATAAGCGCGCCGCCGCATTCGCGGCCGATCGCGCTGCCTATACTGGTCGAGCCGGCGCAGGCCGGCCGCGTCGGGCCGCCCGGCGGCAGCCGGCCTCGAGGCGCAGTGCGACGCGAGCCTACATATTCACGGAGTATCACGGTGATTCGGACAGACGCTAAAGACGGCGCGCTCGTGTTGTTTTCCGGCGGGCAGGACTCCGCCACGTGCGTGGCATGGGCCCTCGAACGCTACCAGACGGTCGAGACGCTCGGCTTCGATTACGGCCAGCGTCATCGCGTCGAACTCGAGTGTCGCGAAGGCGTGCGCGAAGCGCTGAAGCACAAGTTTCCGGCGTGGTCGGACCGGCTCGGCGACGATCACATGATCGACCTGTCGGTGCTCGGCGCGATCAGCGACACCGCGATGACGCGTACGATCGAGATCGAGACGACGGCAAACGGCCTGCCGAACACGTTCGTGCCGGGCCGCAACCTGATGTTCATGACGATCGCCGCGGCGATCGCCTATCGCCGCGGGCTGCGCGTGCTGGTCGGCGGGATGTGCGAGACCGATTTTTCGGGCTATCCGGACTGCCGCGACGACACGATGAAGGCGCTGCAGGTCGCGCTGAATCTCGGGATGGATACGCGCATCGTGCTCGAGACGCCGCTGATGTGGCTCGACAAGGCGCAGACGTGGCAGCTCGCCGAACAGCTCGGCGGCGAGGCGCTCGTCGAACTGATCCGCGTCGAGACGCACACGTGCTACGTGGGCGAGCGCGCGGAACTGCACGACTGGGGCTTCGGCTGCGGCGAATGCCCGGCCTGCAAGCTGCGCAAGCGCGGCTACGAGGCCTACCTGAAGGGCGAGCGGGTGACCGAAGCGCCGCTGTGACGCGGCTGCGCCGGCGGCGCTTGATGGACAACGGATTCTGATCGACAACGAGCGGCGCGAGCCGGACGAAGCACGATGACTTACGCGGTCAAGGAAATTTTCTACACGTTGCAGGGCGAGGGCGCGAATGCGGGCCGGCCGGCCGTGTTCTGCCGGTTCGCCGGCTGCAACCTGTGGTCGGGCCGCGAAGAGGATCGTGCGGAGGCCGTGTGCCGCTTCTGCGATACGGACTTCGTCGGCACCGACGGCGAGAACGGCGGCAAGTTCAAGGACGCCGCGGCGCTCGTCGCGACGATCGCCGGCCTGTGGCCGGAGGGCGAAGCGCACCGCTTCGTCGTCTGCACGGGCGGCGAGCCGATGCTGCAGCTCGACCAGCCGCTCGTCGACGCGCTGCATGCGGCAGGCTTCGAGATCGCGATCGAGACCAACGGTTCGCTGCCGGTGCTCGAATCGATCGACTGGATCTGCGTGAGCCCGAAGGCCGATGCGCCGCTCGTCGTCACGAAGGGCAACGAACTGAAGGTCGTCGTTCCGCAGGACAACCAGCGGCTGGCCGACTACGCGAAGCTCGACTTCGAGTACTTCCTGGTCCAGCCGATGGACGGCCCGTCGCGCGACCTCAATACGAAGCTCGCGATCGACTGGTGCAAGCGTCATCCGCAGTGGCGGCTGTCGATGCAGACCCATAAATATCTGAACATTCCCTGAGCCACGGCTTTTGACATCGTGCTGATTACCCGAAAACTCGAATTCGACGCGGGCCACCGCATCCCCGATCACCGCAGCCAGTGCCGGAACCTGCACGGCCATCGCTACGTGCTCGAAATCACGCTGCGCGGCGATCTCGTCGATACCGAGGGGGCGCCCGACCGCGGCATGGTGATGGATTTCGCCGACGTGAAGGCGCTCGCGATGGAGCACCTCGTCAGCAAGTGGGACCACGCGTTCCTGGTCTATGCGCGCGACGAGGTCGTGCGCTCGTTCCTCGAGCAGATGGCCGACCACAAGACCGTCGTGCTCGACCGGATCCCGACCGTCGAGAACCTCGCGGCGATCGCGTTCGACCTCCTCGCGAACGTGTACGACGCGCACTACGGCGTGAATCTGCGTCTCGAGCGCGTGCGCCTGTACGAAACGCCGAACTGCTGGGCCGACGTCGAGCGCCAGCCCGGCCGCTGATCCTGCCTTCCCGCGAGGCAGCCCCGCCGTCCGGCGCGGGCTGCCCGTCGCCGCGCACCGCGGCCTCGCCTCCTCCGCGCCGCGTCGGTACGGCTTCCCCCGTCTGTTCCCGCATTGAGCACCCCGCCGCGCTATGATCGTCGTGCGGCGCCGAAAAACGCTCGCGTGAGCCATTGCGCGGCCTGCGTTGTCAGATCGGCCGTCCCGGGCCGACTCACGTTCTCCGGCGCGCGATCTGCCGCCGCCGCCATGCTTCGATTGCCCGGCGGCGTGCGTTTCGCTTCGCCTGTTGCTTGTCCCGTTCGATTGCCGTTCCGTTTCGGAGGCCGTATCGATGAGCACGCTCACCAATTCCCTCAAACAACGCCTGTGCGACGGTGACGAGCCGCTGTATGGCCTGTGGCTCTCGCTCGGCAGCGACTCGGCCGCGGAAGCGCTCGCGCATGCCGGTTACGACTGGCTCTGCATCGACATGGAGCATGCGCCGAACGACAGTCGCGACGTGGCGTCGCAACTGCGCGCGATCGCCGCGGCGCACCTGCCGAGCGAGCCGGTCGTACGTGTGCCGGCGCGCGAGCCGTGGCTCGTGAAGCGCGCGCTCGACGCCGGCGCACGCACGCTGATGTTCCCGTGTATCGAGACGCCCGACGACGCCGCGCACGCGGTGCGGCTCACGCGCTTCCCGTCGCCCGAATCGCCCGACGGGCTGCGCGGCGTGGCGGGCATGGTACGCGCGGCGGCGTTCGGCATGCGCCGCGACTACCTGCAGACGGCGAATGCGCAAGTCGCGGTGGTCGTGCAGATCGAATCGGCGCGCGGCGTCGACGAAGTCGAGCGGATCGCGGCGACGCCCGGCGTCGATTGCCTGTTCGTCGGCCCGGCCGATCTCGCGGCGAGCCTCGGGCATCTCGGCGATATCCGCCACCCGGACGTCGAAACCGCGATGGCGCGCGTGCTCGCGGCCGGCAAGCAGGCCGGCGTCGCGGTCGGCATCTTCGCCGGCGATACGGCGGCCGCGCGCCAGTATCGCGAGGCCGGTTACCGGATGATCACGGTGTCGGCCGACGTGAGCTGGCTGTTGCGCGCGACGCGGCAGGCGTTGCAGGAGGTACGGTCATGAACGGCGCAGACGGTGCGTGCCGCAGGCGCGCGCGGATCGGGGCGATGGTCGGCCTGTGGGCCGCGTGTGCGGCGGCCGCCGCGCAGGGCGCGCCGCAAGCGAAGCCCGATCCATCGCACGAGACGCAATCGGCGGTCGCCGACTACAACGCCGGCGACTATCGCGCGGCGCTCGTGCAATTCCACGATGCGGCCGAGCGCGGCGATCGCCTCGCGCAGTTCAACTACGCGATGATGCTGCTGACGGGTGAAGGCGTGACGGCGAACGTCGACGAAGGGTTGCGCTGGCTGAAGCGCGCGGCGGACGCGAACATGTCGCATGCGCAGTACGTGTACGGCCGGATGTTCGACGACGGCGAGTTCGTCGCGCGCAACCCGGCCGAAGCGCATCGCTGGTTCCTGCGGGCCGCGAAGCAGGGGCACGTGCAGGCCGAGCTGTCGCTCGCGAACCAGTTCCTCGACGGGCGCGGCACGCCGCGCGACAACCGTCAGGCGTTCGCGTGGTACAAGCAGGCCGCCGACGCGGGCGAGCCCATCGCACAGTACGTGACCGCGTCGTTCTACGAGCGCGGCGGCGACGGCGTCGCGCAGAACCTGAACATCGCGCGCGCGTATTACGCGGCGGCGGCCGCGCAGGGCGACGAGACGGCCGGGCTGAAATTCAAGGAGCTGAGCGCGCGGCTGAAGGCGCCGACGCCGGCATCGGGCGCCGGCGCGGAGCCAGGCAAGCCGCACGCGCCGCCGCAGTAAGCGGCCCTCGCCCAATGAAAAACGGCGCCCCGGGGTGCCGTTTTCGTGTACCGCGGTGCAGGCCGCGCGGTCAGCTCTTCATCAGCCGCCGCTGCCGCCCGACGCTCATGATCATCCCGATCGCGATGCCGAGCGTCGTGAGCGCGGTGCCGCCGTAACTCATGAACGGCAGCGGCACGCCGACGACCGGCAGCACGCCGCTCACCATCCCGATGTTGACGAACGCGTAGACGAAGAACGCGAGCGTGAGCGAGCCCGCGAGCAGCCGGCCGAACTGCGTCGCGCCCTGCGCGGCGATGTAGAGCCCGCGCGCGATCAGCGCCATGTACAGCGTCAGCAGCACGAGCCCGCCGGCGAGCCCCCATTCCTCCGAGAACACCGCGAAGATGAAGTCGGTGTGTTTTTCCGGAATGAATTCGAGGTGCGCCTGCGTGCCTTTCAGGTAGCCCTTGCCGAGCACGCCGCCCGAGCCGATCGCGATCACGGCCTGGATCGTGTGGAAGCCCTTGCCGAGCGGGTCGGAGGTCGGGTCGAGCAGCGTGCACACGCGGTGCTTCTGGTAGTCGTGCATCAGCGGCCACTGCACGTCGGGCTGGCAGATGCGTTCCTCGAACACGGCGATCGAGCCGACCGCGATCACGCCCGCGACGAGCACCGGCACGATCAGCTTGAACGACAGGCCGGCGAGGTAGATCACGAAGAAGCCGGCCGCGAACACGAGCAGGCCCGTGCCGAGGTCGGGCTGCTTCGCGATCAGCCCGACCGGCACCAGCAGGATCGCGAACGCGGCGACGAAGTCGTACCAGCGCAGCCCGCCTTCGCGGCGCTGGTAGTACCACGCGAGCATCAGCGGCGTCGCGATCTTGAGGATTTCGGACGGCTGGATCACGACGCCGACGTTCAGCCAGCGCTTCGCGCCCTTCTTGGTCATCCCGAACAGCGCGACGGCGATCAGCAGCGTGACCCCGAACGTGTAGAGCGGGACCGCGAAGCGCATCAGCGTGGTCGGCGGGATGTTGGCGATCACCCACATCAGCACGAACGTCAGCAGGATGTTGCGTAACTGGTCCTCGACGCGGCCCGGCATGTCGATCGACGCGCTGTACAGCGTGACGATGCCGACGCACAGCAGCAGGAACACGATGAGGGCGAGCGGGCGGTCGAAGCCCGCGAACATCTGCTTGATCTTGTCGAGCCAGGCGCGCTTGTCGAATTGCATGCCTTTCTCCGTTAATGAGCGGTGCCGGCGTCCGCCGCTTTCGCGGGGGCCGTCGCACGGTGGTTGTCGTCCCGCGGCGTGGCGACGAGCGGCTGCGCGTCGCTGGCGGGCCGGCGCGGCCGGTGCGGGCGCCGGATCGGCGGCAGGCTCGCGGCCTTCGGCGCCGCGGCGCTCGCGTCGGCGGGCGCCGTGGCGCTGGCGCCGGCCGTATCCGAGGCGCCCGAGGCAGCCGACGCGGCCGATGCCGCCTCGGCCGCGCTGGCCGCCGACGGCACGACCGGCTGCGGCAGCGCGGTGAAGCCGGCCGCGACGGTGGCGGGCTTCGCGGTGTCGCCGACCACGGGCGCGCTTACCGGCTCGGTCGCCGACGCGGCGGCGGCCACGGCCGCGGCTTCGTTCCTCGGGTTCTGGCGCTCGACCAGGTAGTAGTCGAGCACGCGACGCGCGATCGGGCCGGCGGCCTGGGCGCCCCAGCCGCCGTTTTCGACGACCAGCGCGACGGCGATCTGCGGGTGGTCGACCGGCGCATACGCGATGAACAGCGCGTGGTCGCGCAGGTGTTCGGCGAGCAGGTGGCCCTTGTAGTTCGAGCCCTGCAGCGAGAACACCTGCGCGGTGCCGGTCTTGCCGGCGGCGAGGTACGGCGCGCCGCGGAACACCTTGTACGCGGTGCCGGACGGGTTCTCGATCACGTTCTCCATCCCGCGCTTCACGACGTCGATGTCGCCCGCCTTCAGCGGGATCACCTCGCTTTCCTTCGGCACGGTCAGGTGGCGCGCCCGCGAGATCGGATCCTCGACTTCCTTCACGAGGTGAGGCTTCATCACGACGCCGTTGTTCGCGAGCGTCGCGGTCGCGTGCGCGAGCTGCAGGATCGTGAACGAGTTGTAGCCCTGGCCGATCCCGAGGCTGATCGTCTCGCCGTCGAACCACTTCTGCTGCGCGGCCTTCTTGAACGCCTTCTTCTTCCAGTCGGTCGACGGCAGGATCCCGCGCGCCTCGCCCTGGATGTCGATCCCGGTGATCTGGCCGAAGCCGAACGGCTTCATGAAGTTCGCGATCGCGTTCACGCCGAGGTCGCGCGCCAGCATGTAGAAGTAGGTGTCGTTCGACACCATGATCGCCTTGTTCATGTCGACCCAGCCCTGGCCCGAGCGCACGTCGTTGCGGAACGTGTGGCCGCCGAACGTGAAGTAGCCGGGATCCTGGAAGCCCCAGCCCGGCGTGCGCTTGCCGAGCGTCAGGCCCGCGAGCGCCATGAACGGCTTGTACGTCGAGCCGGGCGGGTAGGTGCCGTGCAGCGGGCGGTTCAGCAGCGGCTTGTCGGGCGAGTTGTTCAGCTCGTCCCAGGTCTGCTGGTCGATGCCGTCGACGAACGAATTCGGGTCGAAGCTCGGCGACGACACGAACGCGAGCACGTCGCCCGTCTTCGGCTCGATCGCGACGAGCGCGCCGCGCTTGCCGGCGAACGCCTGCTCGGCAACCTGCTGCAGCCCGATGTCGAGCGACAGCACGAGGTTGTTGCCGGGCGTCGCCTGGGTGCGCGACAGCGTGCGCACCGGCCGGCCGCCGGCCGTCACCTCGACTTCCTCGAAGCCCGTCAGCCCGTGCAGCTCGGTCTCGTAGCTCTGCTCGACGCCGATCTTGCCGATGTAGTCGGTGCCCTTGTAGTTGTTCGCGTCGCGGCGCGGATCGTAGTGTTCCTGGTCGCTGTCGTTGTCGTCGCTCATCGCGTCGATGCGATCCTGGTCGCGCTTCGAGATCCGGCCGATATAGCCGATCACGTGCGCGGCGGTCATGCCGAGCGGGTACTGGCGGAACAGCCGCGCGCGCACGTCGACGCCGGGGAAGCGGAAGCGCTGCGCGGTGAAGCGCGCGACTTCCGCGTCGGTGAGCCGCGTGCGGATCGGCAGGCTCTCGAAGTTCTTCGAGTCTTCCTGCAGCTTCTTGAAGCGGCGGCGGTCGCGGGCGTCGATCGGGATGATCTCGGACAGCTTGTCGATCGTGTTGTCGAGCGTGTCGTCGAGCTTCGACGGCGTGATCTCGAGCGTGTACGCCGAGTAGTTCTTCGCGAGGATCACGCCGTTGCGGTCGGTGATGATCCCGCGGTTCGGCACGATCGGCGCGACCGAGATGCGGTTTTCCTCGGCCTGCAGTGCGTATTTGCCGTGCTGCATCAGCTGCAGGTAGAAGAAGCGGCTCGCGAGCAGCCCGAAGCAGACGAACACGAACACGCCCGCCGCCGCGACGCGCAGGCGGAACTTCGAGAGCTGCTGTTGGGTGTCGTTGAATTCGGTCATTTAAGGGCAATCTGGCCCGCGCGCGGGCGCGGGCGAGGTGCCGCCCCGGAGCGCGGCGCGCGGCGGGCGTGGGGGCGGCGGGTATTCAAGGTCGGTCCGGCTCAGATGGGGCGCGTATCGTCCGGGTCGACCGGGCGGCGTTGCGGCATCAGCAGCAGGTGGCTCGCGATCGGCCACAGCGCGGCTTCGACGAAACCGTCGACCAGATAGCGCCAGCCCGGGAACGCGGCGCCCATCAGCAGGCGGATCACGAACGGCACGAGCTGCGCGACGACCAGCAGCGGCGTGACGTACAGCACCTGCACGCCGATCGGCATCCACAGCACGCGGCGGTGGATCGTGATCGCGCCGTACGACAGCAGCGTATAGGCGAGCGCGTGCTCGCCGAGCAGCCCCGCGTCATGCACGTCCATCAGGATGCCGAGCGCGAACGCGACGCCCATCCCGACCTTGCGCGGCTGGTGGATGTTCCAGAACAGCAGCACGAGCGCGACGAAGTCGGGCACGCCGGGCAGGCGGCCCCACGGCATCAGGTTCAGCAGGAATGCGGCGGCGAGGCTGAAGACGATGAAGTACGGATTGACCGGCTGCAGGATGTATTGCGGGCGGTTCATCGCTGGGCTCCTGATTGCCCGGCGGCGGGCTTCGCGGGCGCAGCGGCGGGCTTGGCCGGCGCGGCGGGGGCAGCCGGCGCCGGCTTCGCAGCGGCGGGCTGGGCCGCGGCGGCCGGTTTCGCGTTCGCGTCGGCTTTCTCGGCCTTCGCGGCGGCTTTCGCGCCCTTCTTGCCCTTCGCGTTCTTGTCGGCGGCGGGATCGGGCTCAGCCGGGCGCGGCGGGATGTCGTTCCGGTAATGCAGCACGAGCATCTGGCGCGCGCCGCGCACGGCCGCGACCGGCGCGCAGGTCACGCGGGCGAACGCGGTATCGGCGAGCTTGTCGACGCGCACGACCTTCGCGACCGGCAGGCCGGGCGGATAGACGCCGTCGAGACCGCTCGTGACGAGCTCGTCGCCGGCGACGAGATCCGCGCTCGTCGGCACGAAGCGCAGGTCGAGCGAATCGCCCTTCGGCGTGCCGTAGATCACGCTGCGCAGGCCGGTGCGCAGCACCTGCACGGGAATCGCGAGATCGCGGTCGGTGACCAGCGTGACTTCGGATTGCAGCGGGAACACGCGCGTGACCTGACCGATCACGCCGTCCTCGCTGACGACGGGCGAGCCGTCCTGGATGCCTTGCTGCGAGCCTTGCCCGACCACGATCTTCTGCGTGAACGGATCGCTCGTGTCGTACTGGATCTCGACCGGCGTCGATTGCGTCGCGATGTGCTGGCGCAGTTCGAGCACCGCGCGCAGGTGCGCGTTTTCCTGCGTGAGCACGGCGGCCTGGTTGGCCTGCGTGGACAGTTGCAGGTTGCGCTTGCGGAGGTCGTCGTTCTCGTGGCGCAGCGACGCGCCGGTGACGGCGATGTCGGCCGCGCCCATGAACAGGTCGCGCGGCACGAGCGCCGCGCGTTGCAGCGGGTAGAGCACGGTGCCGAGCACGCCGCGCACGATTTCGAGCGTGCTGAAGCGCGCGTCCGACACGAGGAGCGCGATGGCGAGGGCGACGAAGAAGATGAGCCGCGCGAGCGCGGGCGGACCTTGCTTGAAGAGGGGCGGCGGACTGTATTCCATGGTCGGCGCCGGGCGCGTGTGATCGGTTAAATAATGCTCAGACGCGCAAACGGCGCGGCGGTTCGTTCTAAACGAGCGATCCGGCCACGCCGCGGGTGCGTCATATCAACGAAACAGCTTAGACGATCACTCGTACGAGAAGATGCTGCCCAGCTTGTCCATGCGCTCGAGCGCCATGCCCGAACCGCGCACGACGCAGGTCAGCGGATCTTCCGCGACGAGCACCGGCAGGCCGGTTTCTTCCGCGAGCAGGCGGTCGAGGTCGCGCAGCAGCGCGCCGCCGCCCGTCAGCATCATCCCGCGTTCGGCGATGTCGGCGCCGAGTTCCGGCGGCGTCTGTTCGAGCGCGATCTTCACCGACGACACGATCTGGTTCAGCGGATCGGTCAGCGCTTCGAGGATTTCGTTGCTGGAGATCGTGAAGCTGCGCGGAATGCCTTCCGACAGGTTGCGGCCCTTCACTTCCATTTCCTTGACTTCGGAGCCCGGGAACGCGGAGCCGATTTCCTTCTTGATCGCCTCGGCGGTTTGTTCGCCGATCAGCATCCCATAGTTGCGGCGGATGTAGTTGACGATCGCCTCGTCGAACTTGTCGCCGCCGACGCGCACCGAGCCTTTGTAGACGATGCCGCCGAGCGAGATCACGCCGACTTCGGTCGTGCCGCCGCCGATGTCGACGACCATCGAGCCGGTGGCTTCCGACACCGGCAGGCCCGCGCCGATCGCGGCCGCCATCGGCTCCTCGATCAGGTAGACCTGCGACGCGCCGGCGCCGTGCGCCGCTTCCTTGATCGCGCGGCGCTCGACCTGGGTCGAGCCGCACGGCACGCAGATGATGATGCGCGGCGACGGCGAGAACATGCGCGACTCGTGGGCCGTCTTGATGAACTGCTTGATCATCTGCTCGGTGACGGTGAAGTCGGCGATCACGCCGTCCTTCATCGGGCGGATCGCCTCGATGTTGCCCGGCACCTTGCCGAGCATCTGCTTGGCTTCCTTGCCGACCGCCTGGATCGTCTTCTTGCCGTTGGGGCCGCCTTCCTGGCGGATCGACACGACGGACGGCTCATCGAGGACGATGCCCTTGCCGCGCATGTAGATCAGGGTGTTTGCGGTGCCGAGGTCGATCGCGAGATCGTTGGAGAAGTAGCTGCGCAAAAAACCGAACATTCAGAATCCTGTTTCGCTCTGGGCCGGCCCTGCATAGCGAGCGCTGAGGGCGGCAGCGGAAAAAATAACAGCCTCGGGAAGCGTGGCGGAAGCGGCCGCCGCGGCGCACGAAGCTGCGAGTGATGTCTACCGGGGATCGCACGAAGCACGCACGGCTTGCCGAAGTGGGGCGAAACGGTGCGGGAAAAGGCTGCCGGGTTTGGGTCGAACGCGTAATGATACCTTATAATTTCACGGTATTTGAATCGAAACGGGCGGTATTTTTGCCGCTTCGGCCCCGATTTTTGAGGGTGGGATCGCACCCTCCAACCCCCCGCCGCAGTGCTGCTGTCGATGCACTGCGCAGCCTTGTTTTTCCGGTGATCGCATGGCCCTGACCCTGACCGATGTGAAACGCATCGCGCACCTGGCGCGACTCGAAATGGCCGACGCCGACGCCGAGCACATGCTCGGCCAGCTCAATGAATTCTTCGGCCTCGTCGAACAGATGCAGGCGGTCGACACCGCCGGCATCGCGCCGCTCGCCCACCCGATCGAACAGATCCAGGAAGTCGCGCAGCGCCTGCGCGACGACGCCGTGACGGAAGTCGTCAATCGCGACGACAACCAGCGTCCGGCGCCGGCCGTCCAGGACGGCCTCTATCTGGTGCCGAAGGTGATCGAGTAAGCATTCGATGACAAGCGCGCCGGCCATCCAGCGCCGCGCGCCACCCAGAATTCCCAGGAAAACCACTCAATGCACGCAAAAAGCCTGACCGAACTGCGCGCCGCGCTCGCCGCCAAGGAATGCTCGGCCGTCGAGCTCGCGCAGCACTATCTGAAACGGATCGACGCCGCGCGCGACCTGAACGCGTTCGTCCACGTCGACGCCGACCTCACCCTCGCGCAGGCGAAAGCCGCCGACGCGGAACTCGCGCGCGGCGCGGGCGGCGCGCTGACCGGCCTGCCGATCGCGCACAAGGACGTCTTCGTCACGCGCGGCTGGCGCTCGACCGCCGGCTCGAAGATGCTCGCGAATTACGAGAGCCCGTTCGACGCGACCGTCGTCGCCCGCCTGCAGGCGGCCGGCATGGTCACGCTCGGCAAGACCAACATGGACGAGTTCGCGATGGGCTCGTCGAACGAGAATTCGGCGTTCGGCGCGGTGAAGAACCCGTGGGACACGAACGCGGTGCCGGGCGGCAGCTCGGGCGGCAGCTCGGCCGCCGTCGCCGCGCGCCTCGCGCCGGCCGCGACCGGCACCGACACCGGCGGCTCGATCCGCCAGCCCGCGTCGTTCGCGGGCGTGACCGGCATCAAGCCGACCTACGGCCGCGTGTCGCGCTACGGGATGATCGCGTTCGCGTCGTCGCTCGACCAGGGCGGCCCGATGGCGCAGAGCGCGTCCGACTGCGCGTTGCTGCTGAACGCGATGGCCGGCTTCGACGAGCGCGACTCGACGAGCCTCGAGCGCGACGACGAGGATTTCACGCGCCACCTCGGCCAGCCGTGGGCGGCCGGCAACGACGCCAGCAAGCCGCTCGCCGGCCTGCGCATCGGCCTGCCGAACGAGTATTTCGGCGCCGGCCTCGCCGACGACGTGCGCGCGACGATCGACGCGGCGCTCAAAGCTTATGAAGCGCTCGGCGCGACGCTCGTGCCGGTATCGCTGCCGAAGACGGAACTGTCGATCCCCGTGTACTACGTGATCGCGCCGGCGGAAGCGTCGTCGAACCTGTCGCGTTTCGACGGCGTGCGCTTCGGCCACCGCGCCGCGCAGTACGGCGATCTGCTCGACATGTACAAGAAGTCGCGCGCCGAAGGCTTCGGCCCCGAGGTGAAGCGCCGGATCCTGGTCGGCACCTATGTGCTGTCGCACGGCTACTACGACGCGTACTACCTGCAGGCGCAGAAGATCCGCCGCATCATCGCGAACGATTTCCAGGAAGCGTTCAAGTCCTGCGACGTGATCATGGGCCCGGCGTCGCCGACGGTCGCATGGGATCTCGGCGCGAAGGGCGACGATCCGGTGCAGATGTATCTCGCGGATATCTACACGCTGTCGGTGAGCCTCGCGGGCCTGCCCGGCATGAGCGTGCCGTGCGGCTTCGGCGCGGGTGCGAACGCGAAGCGCCCGGTCGGCCTGCAGATCATCGGCAACTATTTCAACGAAGCCCGGATGCTGCAGGTCGCCGATGCGTTCCAGCGCGCGACCGACTGGCACAAGCAAGTTCCGGCAGGGGTGTAAGCATATGGCTACTCAATGGGAAGTCGTCATCGGTCTCGAGACGCACGCGCAACTGTCGACCGTCTCGAAGATTTTCTCCGGCGCATCGACGCAGTTCGGCGCCGAGCCGAACACGCAGGCGTGCCCGGTCGACCTGGCGCTGCCGGGCGTGCTGCCGGTGCTGAACCGCGGCGCGGTCGAGCGGGCGATCCGCTTTGGTCTCGCGATCGGCTCGACCATCGCGCCGCGCAGCATCTTCGCGCGCAAGAATTATTTCTACCCCGATCTGCCGAAGGGTTATCAGATCAGCCAGTACGAGATTCCGGTCGTGCAGGGCGGCCAGATCACGATCCAGGTGCCCGCCAACGAAAAGGCCGGCAAGGAAGCGTACGAGAAGACGGTCAACCTGACCCGCGCGCACCTCGAGGAAGACGCGGGCAAGTCGCTGCATGAAGACTTCGCCGGGATGACCGGGATCGACCTGAACCGCGCGGGCACGCCGCTGCTCGAGATCGTCACCGAGCCGGAAATGCGCAGCGCGGCCGAGGCCGTCGCGTACGCGAAGGCGCTGCACGCGCTCGTCGTGTGGCTCGGTATCTGCGACGGCAACATGCAGGAAGGCTCGTTCCGCTGCGACGCGAACGTGTCGGTGCGTCCGGTCGGCCAGGAGAAGTTCGGCACGCGCGCGGAAATCAAGAACCTGAACTCGTTCCGGTTCCTCGAGGAAGCAATCAACTACGAAGTGCGTCGCCAGATCGAGCTGATCGAGGACGGTGGCGAAGTCGTGCAGGAAACGCGCCTCTACGATCCGGACAAGCGCGAGACGCGTTCGATGCGCAGCAAGGAAGACGCGCACGATTACCGCTACTTCCCCGATCCCGACCTGATGCCGCTCGTGATCGGCCGGGACTGGGTCGAGCGCGTGCAGTCCGGCATGCCGGAGCTGCCGGCCGCGATGCAGCAGCGCTTCGTCGACGAATACGGCGTGTCCGCGTACGACGCGGGCGTGCTGACGTCGAGCAAGGCGATGGCCGCGTACTTCGAGTCGGTGGTCGCGAAGGCCGGCGCCGCGAACGCGAAGATCGTCGCGAACTGGCTGATGGGCGACGTGTCGTCGCAGCTGAACCGCGACGGCATCGAGATCGACGCGATTCCGGTGTCGGCCGCGCAACTCGCGCTGCTGCTGCAGCGTATCGCCGACGGCACGATCTCGAACAAGATCGCGAAGGAAATCTTCGCGACGATCTGGGACGAGAAGGCGACCGACGAAGCCGCGGCCGACCGCATCATCGACGCGAAGGGCCTGAAGCAGATCTCCGACACCGGCGCGCTGGAAGCGATCATCGACGAGGTGCTCGCGGCGAACGCGAAGTCGGTCGAGGAATTCCGCGCGGGCAAGGAAAAGGCGTTCAACGCGCTGATCGGCCAGGCGATGAAGGCGACGAAGGGCAAGGCCAATCCGCAGCAGGTCAACGAACTGCTGAAGAAGAAGCTCGGCTGAGCATGCGCGCGCGCCTGAACCGCGCTTGACGACGGGCCGCTCCGAACCAGTTCGGGGCGGCCCGTTGCGTTTGGTGGATGCGTTATCGTATGCATCGCACCGTCCAACGGAGGAACGAATGGCGAAACAACCGTCGCTCGACGATTTCCGCGTGCCCTACAGCGCGCGCGACAAGGAAGCCGCCGCATTCAAGCTCGATGCGTTCGACCCGGCCGCGAAGCCGTTTTCGTCCGGTTCGAAGGAGGCCGACCGCGAACGGCTGTCGGTCGTGTCGACCGAGCTCGACGTCCAGCAAGAGCGCCTGCACACGCAGCAGAAGAAGCGCGTGCTGCTCGTGCTGCAGGGCATGGATACGAGCGGCAAGGACGGCACCGTGCGCGCGGTGTTCCGCGAGGTCGACCCGCTCGGCCTGCGCATCGTGCCGTTCAAGGCGCCGACGCCGATCGAGGCCGCGCACGACTTCCTGTGGCGCGTGCATGCGCAGGTGCCGGCGGCCGGCGAACTCGCGATCTTCAACCGCAGCCACTACGAAGACGTGCTGGTGCCGCGCGTGCTCGGCGCGATCAGCGACAAGGAGTGCGAGCGCCGCTACCGGCAGATCCGCGATTTCGAGACGATGCTGTTCGAGAACGGCACGACCATCGTCAAGTGCTTCCTGCACATCTCGAAGGACGAGCAGCGCGCGCGGCTGCAGGCGCGCATCGACGACCCGACCAAGCACTGGAAATTCGACATCTCCGATCTCGATGCGCGCAAGCACTGGGACGCTTACCAGTCCGCGTACCGCGACGCGCTCGCCGCGACGTCGGCCGAGCACGCGCCGTGGTACGTGATCCCGGCGAATTCGAAGACGCACCGCAACGTGATGATCGCCGAGCTGCTGCTGCGCACGATGACCGACATGAAGCTGGAATTCCCGCCGCCGAAGCCCGAGCTCGAAGGCGTGAAGATCCGTTAAGCTGCCACCCTGTAAAAATATCGAACTGAACGGAACCCGACATGATGCGAGTGATTACCGCCAACCTGAACGGCATCCGCTCCGCCGCGAAGAAGGGCTTCTTCGACTGGCTCGGCGAGCAGAACGCCGATTGCGTGTGCGTGCAGGAAATCAAGGTATCGGCCGACGACCTGCCGGCCGAATTCGTCGAGCCGCACGGCTTCAAGAGCTATTTCCACCACGCCGAGAAGAAGGGTTACAGCGGCGCGGGCGTGTACAGCCGCCGCGAGCCCGACGACGTGATCATCGGCTTCGGCAGCAGCGAATTCGATGCCGAAGGGCGCTACGTCGAGGCGCGCTACGGCAAGCTGTCGGTCGTGTCGGTGTACGTGCCGTCCGGCTCGAGCGGCGAGGAGCGCCAGCAGGCGAAGTACCGCTTCATGGCCGAATTCATGCCGCACCTCGCCGCGCTGAAGAAGAAGCGCGAGGTGATCCTGTGCGGCGACGTGAACATCGTCCACAAGGAAATCGACATCAAGAACTGGAAGAGCAACCAGAAGAACTCGGGCTGCCTGCCGGAAGAGCGCGAGTGGCTCACGAAGCTGTTCGACGACGTCGGCTACGTCGACGTGTTCCGCACGCTCGATCAGCGCCCCGAGCAGTACACGTGGTGGAGCAACCGCGGTCAGGCGTACGCGAAGAACGTCGGGTGGCGGATCGATTACCAGATCGCGACGCCGGGCGTGGCCGGTACCGCGAAAAGCACGTCGATCTTCAAGGACATCAAGTTCAGCGACCATGCGCCGTTGACGATCGACTACGACTACACGAAGTGATGCGCGGGGCTGCGCATGGCGCGCAGCCGGATAACGCGTGACGCAAAACGGGCCGCATGTCGAACATGCGGCCCGTTTCGTTTGGGGCGCGGCTTACTGCTTCAGCGACGCCATATCCACGACGAACCGGTACTTCACGTCGCTCTTCAGCATCCGTTCGTAAGCGGCGTTGATCTGCTGCATCGGAATCGTTTCGATGTCCGACGTGATCCCGTGCTCCGCGCAGAAATCGAGCATTTCCTGCGTCTCCGCGATCCCGCCGATCAGCGAGCCCGCGAGGCGGCGGCGCTTGAAGATCAGGTTGAACACCTGCGGCGACGGATGGTCGTGCTCGGGTGCGCCGACCAGCGTCATCGTGCCGTCGCGCTTCAGCAGGTGCAGGAACGGATTCAGGTCGTGCTGCGCGGCGACCGTGTTCAGGATGAAGTCGAAGCTGTTCAGATGCGCGTTCATCTGCGCCTCGTCCTTCGAGATCACGACTTCATGCGCGCCGAGCCGCTTGCCGTCCTCGATCTTCGACGGCGACGTCGTGAACAGCACGACGTGCGCGCCCATCGCGCGCGCGAGCTTCACGCCCATGTGGCCGAGGCCGCCGAGACCGACGATGCCGACCTTCTTGCCGGGGCCGACGTTCCACTGCCGCAGCGGCGAGTAGGTCGTGATCCCCGCGCACAAGAGCGGCGCGGCGCCGGCCGGGTCGAGCGTGTCCGGCACGCGCAGCACGAACGCCTCGTCGACGACGAGCTGCGTCGAATAGCCGCCGTACGTGACGTCGCCCGTCACGCGATCCTGGCCGTTGTAGGTGCCGACGAAGCCGTTCTCGCAATACTGCTCGAGGCCTTCTTCACAGCTCGCGCAGGTGCGGCACGAATCGACGAGGCAGCCGACGCCGACCAGCTCGCCGACCTTGAAGCGCGACACTTGCGGGCCGGTCGCGGTCACGCGGCCGACGATTTCATGGCCCGGCACGACCGGGTAGATCGTGTTGCGCCATTCGTTGCGCGCCTGGTGAAGATCCGAGTGGCAGACGCCGCAGTAGAGGACGTCGATCTGGACGTCGAGGTCGCGCAGCGCGCGACGCTGGAATTCGAACGGGGCGAGCGGCGACTGCGAATCGGTCGCCGCGTAGGCATAGGTTGTGCTCATGCAATGGCTCCTTGTCCGGAAAACATCCGGCGAAACAGACTGCCGCCGCACCATGTGGCGATGCGGCGAGACAGGTGCCTATCGTAAGGAGCGCACCGCCGCGGCGAAATACCCGAAGGTCTGGAAGATTTGCCTATTCCTCTCGAATTGCCCGCGAACAGCCGTCAAAACGCGTTCAAGGTGCTACATTGCGAGCCAGATTCTCTTGCCGGACAGGACCGCACTGATGAGCTTCCAGCCCCTTTTGGCCGACGCGGCCGAGCGCGTGCAGCGCCGCATGATCGAGCTGCACACGCGCCTCGCGCCGAACGAGGGCGACACGCTCGCGGCGCTCGACGGCGTGCGCTTCATCCGGGTGACCCGGCCCGCGCCGCGCATGCCCGTGCTGTACGAGCCGAGCATCATCGTCGTGTGCCAGGGGCGCAAGCTTGGCTATCTCGGCGACCGCTCGTTCGTGTACGACGCGCAGCAATACCTGGTGCTGTCGGTGCCGCTGCCGTTCGAATGCGAGACCTTCGCGAGCATGGAAGAGCCGTTTCTCGCGATCTCGATCCGCGTCGATCTCGCGGTGATCGCCGAACTCGCGATCCTGCTCGACGAGACGCTCGGCGCGGCGGTCAGCGAGCCGCTCGGCGTCTATTCGACCCCGCTCGATGCGCCGCTGGCCGATGCCGTCGTGCGGCTGCTCGAAGCGCTCGCGTCGCCGCACGACACGCGCGTGCTCGGGCCCGCGATCATGCGCGAGATCGCGTATCGCGTGCTGACCGGCGAGCAGGGCGACGCGATGCGCGCGGCGCTCGTGCAGCAGCATCATTTCGGCCGCATCGCGAAGGCGTTGCGGCGCATTCACGCGGAACTGAAGGCCGATCTCGACGTCGAGACGCTCGCCCGCGAAGCCGGGATGAGCCTGGCGGTGTTCCACGCGCAGTTCAAGCACGTGACGGCGACGTCGCCGATGCAGTACGTGAAGGCCGCGCGGCTGCACCAGGCGCGGCTGATGATGGTGCGTGACGGGGTGGGCGCCGGCGCGGCGGCCGCGCGGGTCGGCTATGCGAGCGCGTCGCAGTTCAGCCGCGAGTTCAAGCGATTGTTCGGCCGCAGCCCCGGAGACGAAGTGCGCTGGATGCGTGACAGCGGGGTGCGGCCGGCGATGGCCGACGCGGACGCGTAGCGTCCGGCGTCTCGCTCGGCGGCTCAGCGCCGCACGATCTTGCGCCGCTGCGCGCTGATACCCGCGTAGTCGGGCAGCGATTCGACGCGTTTGCCGGTCGCCTTCGCGTACAGCGGCATCAGGTCCGGCAGCCGGTTCAGCAGATCCTGGCGGCGCGCGTTGCTGTACGGGTGCGTGTAGATGAAGCCCGACGCCTTGTTCGCGCGCGTCGCGACCGCGAGCTTGTCCCACAGCGTGATCGCCGCGCGCGGATCGAAGCCCGCGCGTGCGGCGATGTCGCCGCCAATCACGTCGGCCTCGGTCTCGTCGGTCGGATCGTAGTGGAGCGACTGCAGGCGCTCGCCGAGGTTCAGCGCCTGCGGCAGCGGATCGCCGACGCCGAACAGCGGCGGCAGCGCGGCCGCGCGCAGCGACGTCTGCGAGGTCACGCTGAAGTTGCTGCGCGCGTGTTCGCGTAGCGCATGCGCGATGCCGTGCGCGAGCAGCACGCCGAGCTCGTCGTCGTTCAGGCGCACGCGATCGAGCATGCCGCCGTACACCAGCACCTTGCCGCCCGGCAGGCAGGTCAGGCGGATGTCGCGCGAGCGGATCGCGTTGACGTCCCATGCCCAGCTTTTCACGCGGTCGTTCCACTTCACCGAATACGGCGCGAGCTTCGCGACGATCGCGCGCAGCCGCTTCACGCGCGGCTGGTTCGCGGGCAGCAGGCGGTTGCTGTCGGTGGCCGTCTGCACGATCTGCGCGTATTCGTTCGCGGTGAGCTGCTCGAGCAGCGGCGACGGGATCAGCGTGCGGAACGCGATCGCGTTGCCGTAGCGGACCTGCTGCGGCGTCGGTGTATAGGCCTTCGCCGGCACGGCGGCGCCGGTCGGCTGCGCGCCTTCGGCGGCGGATGGCGCGGCGGACGTGGCAGGGGCGGGCGGCGAGGCCTGCGCTGCGGCCGATGCGGAGCCTGCCGCCGTCGCGCCGGTGTCGGTCGCGTGCGCGCCGGTCGCGGCGAGTGCCGCGGCGCCGACGCTCAACGCAGCCGCCACGTGTGCGAGACGATGCAGGCGGCTACCGCGCACGGCTGGCCTCGCCGTTGCGCGCGGCGCCGTTCCACGGCGCGATCCTGAACAGCAGCAGCATGCCGGGAATCGCGAGCGCGGTACACACGATGAAGTAGTCGTACCAGCCGATCTTCGCGACGACGAAGCCGCTCGCGGCCGACGCGAGCGTGCGCGGCACCGACGCGAGGCTCGTGAACAGCGCGAACTGCGTGGCCGTATAGCGCGGGTCGGTCGTGCTCGCGATATACGCGACGAACGCGGCCATCGTCAGGCCGGTCGTGAAGGTTTCGAAGCCGTAGACGATCGCGAGCGCGACCGTCATCGGGCTGAATTGCGGCGTGACGGCGACGCCGAACACCGACAGCGCGGACGCGACCGCGTGGCTCGTCGACACGGTGAAGTCGTAGAGCATCGCGAGCACCGGCGAGCCGGGGCCGAGCTGCGCGAGCCAGGCGAAGCCGAGCGTCGACACCATCTGCAGCGCGCCGAAGATCCATAGCCCGCGGCCGATGCCGATCTTCACGAGCCAGATGCCGCCGATGATGCCGCCGGCGACGCTCGCGACGAGCGCGGTGGTCTTCGCGACGATGCCGATCTCGGTGCGCGTGAAGCCGATGTCGAGGAAGAACGACGTCGACAGCGTGGTGGCCATCGTGTCGCCGATCTTGAACAGGAAGATGAATGCGATGACGAGCAGCGCGCCGGTCCAGCCGTCGCGCTGGATGAATTCGCGGAACGGCAGCACGATCGCGTCGCGCAGGTTGCGCGGCGGCGCGCCGACCACTTCCGGCTCGCGCACGACGAGCGTCATCAGGATGCCCGGCAGCATGAATGCGCCGGTGATCGCGAACACGGCGTCCCACGGCATGTGGTCCGACAGGATCAGCGCCAGCGAGCCGGGGATCAGCGCGGCGAGCTTGTACGCGTTCACGTGCACCGCGTTGCCGAGGCCCTGCTCGGTGTCGCGCAGCAGCTCGCGGCGGTACGCGTCGATCACGATGTCGGCGCTCGCGCCGAAGAACGCGACGAGCGTCGTGAGCGCGGCGACCGTCCAGATCGAGTCGCGCGGCGACACGAAGCCGAGCGCGGCGATCGCGCCCGCGACCAGCAGCTGCGTGAGCAGCAGCCAGCCGCGCCGGCGGCCCGGCCGCCAGCCGGGCAGGCGCGGGATGTAGCGGTCCATCAGCGGCGCCCACAGGAACTTCCACGTATACGGGAACTGGATCAGCGCGAACAGGCCGATTTCCTTCAGGTTCACGCCCTCGGAGCGCAGCCATGCCTGCACGAGGTAGACGAGCGTGAAGAGGGGCAGCCCCGACGTGAAGCCCAGGAACACGCAGATCAGCATGTGCGTGTTCAGATAGGCGCGCCAGCCGGGGTGATCCTCGTGAGCGGTGAGTGCGGGCGCCTCGTGTGGCGTTTTCGACATGGACTGGAACTGGGTAGCGTTGACTGATGGCGGCGGCAGCGCAGGCGGCGCGGACGGCACAGGAGGGGCGGCCGCGCGCGTGGGCGGGCCGGATCTTCCGTCAACGGCTCCCCGGCTCAGCTGCGCTTGACGCGATAGACAGCAAGACTACCACGCCAGTTCGCTCCCCATCGAATCGGCTGGCCTTCGTGCAGCACGACGCGGTCGAGGATCGTGACGCCGACCTCCGGCGCGAGCGCCTCGAAATCCTTGATCGTCAGCACCCGCACGTTCGGCGTGTTGTGCCACTGGTACGGCAGCGATTTCGATACCGGCATCCGGCCGTGGAGCACCGACAGCCGGTGCGGCCAGTAGCCGAAGTTCGGGAACGACACGATGCACTCGCGGCCGACGCGCGCCGTTTCGCGCAGGATCGCGGCCGTCTGGTGGATCGTCTGCAGCGTCTGCGACAGGATCGCGATGTCGAAGCTGTGGTCCTCGAACAGGCGCAGGCCGTCCTCGAGGTTCTGCTGGATCACGTTGATGCCGTTCTTGGCGCTCGCGAGCACGCCCGCGTCGTTCAGCTCGATCCCGTAGCCGGTGACGTCCAGCTCCTCCATCAGCAGCGCGAGCAGCGAGCCGTCGCCGCAGCCGAGGTCGAGCACGGTCGAGCGCGGCTCGACCCAGCGGGCGATCGTGCGGAAGTCCGCGCGCGCGGACAGGGAATTCAGCGCTTGCTGGTTCATGCTCCCACCTCGATGGCGATTCGTTCGTAATACGCACGGATCAGGTTGTGATAGCGCGCGTCGTCGAGCAGGAACGCGTCGTGGCCGTGCGGCGCGTCGATTTCCGCGTAGCTGACCGTGCGCTTGTTGTCGAGCAGCGCCTTCACGATCTCGCGCGAGCGTGCGGGCGCGAAGCGCCAGTCGGTCGAGAAGCTCGCGATCAGGTATTTCGCCTGCGTGTGCGCGAGCGCGGCCTTCAGGTTGCCGTCGAACGCCTTCGCCGGATCGAAGTAGTCGAGCGCGCGCGTGATCAGCAGGTAGGTGTTCGCGTCGAAGTAGTCGGCGAACTTGTCGCCCTGGTAGCGCAGGTACGACTCGACCTCGAACTCGACGTCGAAGCTGAAGTTGTATGCATCGAGCGCGCCGTCCGCGCGGCGCAGCGCGCGGCCGAATTTCTCGGCCATGTCGTCGTCGGACAGGTACGTGATGTGGCCGATCATCCGCGCGACGCGCAGGCCGCGCTTCGGCTTCACGCCGTGCGCGTAGTAGTCGCCGCCGTGGAAATCGGGATCGGACAGGATCGCCGAGCGCGCGACCTCGTTGAACGCGATGTTCTGCGCGGACAGCTTCGGCGTCGACGCGATGTCGATGCAGTGCGCGACGCGTTCCGGATACATCAGGCTCCATGCGAGCGCCTGCATGCCGCCGAGGCTGCCGCCCATCACCGCGGCGAAGCGCTCGATGCCGAACGCATCGGCGACGCGCGCCTGCGCATGGACCCAGTCCTCGACGGTGACCACCGGGAACTTCGCGCCGTACGGCTTGCCGGTCGACGGATCGATGCTCATCGGGCCGGTCGAGCCGAAGCACGAGCCGAGGTTGTTCACGCCGATCACGAAGAAGCGGTTGGTGTCGAGCGGCTTGCCCGGACCGACCATGTTGTCCCACCAGCCGGTGCTGCGCGGATCGTCCGCGTAGACGCCGGCGACGTGATGCGACGCGTTGAGCGCGTGGCAGACGAGCACCGCGTTCGAGCGCGCGGCGTTGAGCTCGCCGTACGTCTCGACGACGAGCTGATAGTTGCCGATCGCGCTGCCGCTTTGCAAGCGCAGCGGTTCGGCGAAGTGCATGGTCTGTGGAGCGACGATGCCGATCGATTCCATTCGTTCCGCCTTATGACTGGGCGGCTAAACGGTGTCGGCGAGGCGCGGAGGCGAAGGTGCGCGGCTGACGACCTCTTTAGCCGCATTTGTAGTGAACCGCCGGGGAGTGACGCATGACGCATCAAGGCCCCGGCCGGTTCGCGCGCCCGCAATCGAGTCAGCAAATCGGCGCACTTCCGACCTGCCGCTTAGGAGGCGGCAGGTCGGAAGAGTATAGCGGATTTTTCCCGACGGGCGCGTGCGCGATCGGGAGGGCCGCGCACGCGTCCGGCGTCGACGCGTGTCGTCCTGGCTGATTCGCGTTTGCAAAACGACGTTTACCGTTTTTTTAATACAGAAAATATCAAATTATTCAACTGGCAGCTGGAAAGGGTAAATCCTTCAAATCTTGTAAATTCCATTGAATATCAAAAACAATTAGTACGAGTTCCAGTTGAATTTCTGGTGATTTAGTAACGGTCCTGTTTTCGATGTGGACGCTCGCCAATAGAGTTTCAACCAGCTTTCACTATCCGGTTGAAACGCGCGATTCAGCGGCCTTGTCGGCATGATCTTCCGCCCCTGTTCGGGTGATTTCTCAGCATGCACGTTTCGCATTTCTTTCCGGAAAACCGTAAGCGTTGAGCTACTTGTCACCGCTCTCGCCGCGTCGTCGTATCGGCATCGCTATGCAAAACCGATGCGCGTCGTGGAGAGGTTTACCCAAAGGAAAAGGTTCGTATGAACAAGTCATATCGTGTCGTGTGGAACGCCTCGACCAGCACCTGGTGTGCGGCGTCGGAAATTGCGCGCGGACGCTCGAAGTCGTCGCGCTCAGCGAAATCGAAGATTGCGGCGGCCACCGCGCTCATCGTTGCTTCCATGGGCTCCGCGTATGCGGACGATGTTGACGATCCGCTTCTGCTGACCGACGCGAAGCCGGTCGATCGGGAAACCCTCAAGCGGAGCGTCCCGAACACCCGGGCAGTCGTGCCCGACACCAGCGCGTACGTGAAGATCGACGCGAGGGGCGACGGCTCGGACAATGCCTCGGCGATGGGCGAGAAGTCGATCGCGATCGGCAGCAGCGCGAGCACGCGTCCGTCGCCGACGGGCCTCGGCGGCGCGGTGGCGATCGGGGGGGCGGCGACGGCGGCGGGCAACAACGTCGCGCTCGGCGCCAGCGCGTCGGCACTGGGCGACGAAGGGGCGATCGCGCTGGGGGCGGGCGCAAACGCGGGCGGCAAGTCGTCGATCGCGCTCGGCAACGAGGCGCAGGCGACCGGCTGGGGCGCCTACGCGCTGGGCCGCAAGGCGAAGGCGACCGCGGAATCCTCGCTGGCGATCGGCGATTCGTCGATGGCGACGCGCCAGGGCACGATGGCAATCGGGGCGCAAGCTGCGGCCGCAGCGGAAAACGCGATCGCGATCGGTCAGAGTGCGGCGGCGCGCGGTGCCGACTCCCTGGCACTCGGTTCGTATTCCGAAACTGACCGCAACCTGACGGTCTCGGTAGGCACCGCCGGCTTCGAGCGCCAGATCGTCAACGTCGGGCGCGGCACGCAGGCGACCGACGCCGTCAACGTCGCGCAGCTCAAGGGCGTAACCGATGTACTGGGCGGCAACGCAACCGTCGGCGCGGACGGCAACATCAAGAAGCCGACCTACACGATCGGCAGCAAGACCTACGACAACGTCGGCGACGCGCTGCTCGCCGCCTCGACGTCGGGCGGCGGGTCGGCAAACGCGGTCGAGTACGACTCCGACGCGAAGAGTTCGGTGACCCTCGGCGGTACCGGTTCGGCCGCGGTCAAACTCACCAACGTGCGGGCGGCCACGTTGTCGTCGAACAGCACGGACGCCGTCAACGGCGCGCAGCTGTTCGCGACCAACAACCGCGTGACCAACGTCGAGCAATCGCTGAACGATAGCGGCCTGATCGATCCGTCGACTGGCGAATCGCTGGCTGTCACGTACACCAATGCAACGAAGAGCACCGTGTCGCTGGGTGGCATGGGCGGCACCGTCGTCACGAACGTGAAGGCGGGCAAGGTCATGTCGGCCAGCAAGGACGCCGTGAACGGCGGCCAGTTGTACGACGTATCGTCGAGCGTCGCGTCCGCCCTCGGCGGCGCGTCGACCGTCAATTCGGACGGCACCGTGTCGAAGCCGACCTACCAGGTCGGCGACAAGACCTACAACAACGTCGGCGATGCGCTTCAGGCCGCGGCTGCAACGGGGGGAGCCGGCGGTGGCGAGGATGCGAATGCCGTCCACTACGACAGCGCGAACAAGTCGAGCGTGACGCTGGGCGGCACGGGCACCACGAAGCCGGTCGCGCTGAAGAACGTCGCGACGGGCACGGCCGGCACCGACGCCGTCAACGTGGCCCAGCTTCAAAGCGGCCTGAGCGATGTCAAGGACGAGATCAAGCAGGATCTCGGCAACGGTACGCTCGACATGAAGTACATCAAGGTTCGGGCCACCGGCATGCAGGCCAGTGCACTTGGCAAGAACAGCGTGGCGATCGGCTCGCAAGCGAGTGCGACGAACGTCGATACGTTGGCGATCGGTTCGGGTTCGAGAGCGTCGGGCATGAACTCCGTCGCGATCGGGATCAACTCGGTCGCCACGGGCGCCAATACCGTGTCGGTAGGCGACACGGGAGCGACGCGCCGGCTCGTCAACGTCGGCGATGGCGTCGACGGAACCGATGCCGTCACGATGAAGCAGTTGGCCGATGCGATGCGCACCACCAATACGCAGCTCGACAAGCGGATGATGCGGATGACGCGCGACGTCGAATCGAAACCGGGCAGCTTCGTTGCGATCGAAGGGTTGGGGGCGGACGGCAGCATGCCGAATATTGCGTCGATGAACGGTCGCGATCCGAGTCTGGGAACGTCCGCCGCCATCGGCGTAGGGAGTGGCGCTGGCGGGATCAATTCGATCGCAGTCGGTCTGCAGGCGGTCGCGAGTTCCGACTACGCGGTGGCGATCGGCAGTATTGCCCAGACCGGCGTCGACCACCCGTATTCGGTCGCGATGGGCAGCATGGTCACGACGAATGGCCCGGGCGCGCTGGCAATCGGTTCTCGAGCAAAAGCCAATGCCGAAAATGCGGTGGCGGTCGGCAACAATGGCGTGACAGCCGTGGGCAAGAGCTCGATCGCGATCGGCGACAAGGCGTTGGCGGCGGCGGGTACCGTGAACAGCGTTGCGATGGGCAAGTCTGCGAACATCGCGCAAAACGTCACGGATGCCATTGCACTGGGTGCCAACGCGAGCGTGAAGTCGGGCAATAACGCTGGTATCGCACTGGGCGCCAATTCCATCGCCGAGCGTGGCAATGCGCTCTCCGTCGGGTCGAATTCGCTCCAGCGCCAGATCGTTAACGTCGCAAAGGGCACGCAAAACAACGACGCGGTGAACGTGAGCCAGTTGACGGGCGTGACGAACGCGCTCGGCGGCGGCGCGGGCATCGATACGGACGGCAGCATCAAGGCACCGACGTACAAGGTCGGCGACACGATGTACAACAACGTCGGCGATGCGCTGGACGCAATGGCGAAGAGCGGCGGCTCCGATCCGAACGCGGTCGCGTACGACACCGATACGAAGGACAAGGTGACGCTGGCCGGTACGGCCGGCACGACGCTGACGAACGTGAAGGCCGGCGCACTGTCGGCGACGAGCACGGACGCGGTGAACGGTTCGCAACTGTTTGCGACGAACGAGAACCTCGGCAATCTGAAGGACACGCTGACGGATGGCGGTGTCATCGACAAGACAACCGGCGAATCGCTGGCGGTGGTGTACGACAGCACGTCGAAGGACAAGGTGACGCTGGCGGGCAAGACGGGCACGACGCTGTCGAATGTTGCAGCGGGCAAAGCCGACCTGGATGCGGTGAACGTGTCGCAGCTGAAATCGTCGGGCCTGATCGGCGAAGACGGCAAGTCGGTCGCTGCAGTGACGTACGACAAGAACGCGGACGGCACGCCGAACTACAAGTCGGTGAAGCTGGCAGGCACAGGCGGCACGACGCTGTCGAACGTGGCGGCCGGCAAGGCCGATATGGATGCGGTGAACGTGTCGCAGCTGAAGTCGTCGGGTCTGGTCGGCGAAGACGGCAAGTCGGTCGCTGCAGTGACGTACGACAAGAACGCGGACGGCACGCCGAACTACAAGTCGGTGAAGTTGGCAGGTGAAGGTGGCACGACGCTGTCGAACGTGAAGGCGGGCGAACTGTCGTCGACGAGCATGGACGCGGTGAACGGCTCGCAACTGTTCGCGACGAACGAGAATCTGGGCAATCTGAAGGACACGCTGACGGATGGCGGTGTCATCGACAAGACAACCGGCGAATCGCTGGCGGTGGTGTACGACAGCACGTCGAAGGACAAGGTGACGCTGGCGGGCAAGACGGGCACGACGCTGTCGAACGTTGCGGCAGGTAAAGCCGACCTGGACGCGGTGAACGTGTCGCAACTGAAGTCGTCGGGCCTGATCGGCGAGGACGGCAAGTCGATTGCCGCGGTGACGTACGACAAGAACGCGGACGGCACGGCGAACTTCAATTCGGTGACGCTGGGCGGAGGCAAGTCGGCGGGCCCGGTGACGCTGTCGAACGTGGCAAAGGGCAAGACCGGCACGGACGCGGTGAACGTCGATCAGTTGACGGACGCCATTCGCAACGTGGAAGGCGGCCTGAATCCGTTGTCGGTGTCGTACGACAGCGCGGCGAAGGACAAGGTGACGCTGACCGGCAAGACGGGCACGACGCTGACGAACCTGAATGCGGGTACGGTGAGCGTGGACAGCAAGGACGCGGTCAATGGATCGCAGTTGTACGGCACGGCGAAGAGCGTGGCGGACGCGTTGGGCGGTGGCTCGACGGTGGACGAGAACGGCAAGGTGAAGGCACCGACGTATAGCCTGACCGATCCAGCAGGCGGTTCGAAGCAGGTCGACTATCACACGGTCGGCGATGCGCTGGAGAACCTGGACGGCCGTGTGGCGAGCAATACGGGAGACATCACGAACATCAACAACCAGTTCACGAACACGGGCCTGGTGGATGGTAACGGCGACACGCGCGCCGCGGTGACGTACGACAAGAATGCGGACGGTACGCCGAGCTACAAGTCGGCAACGCTGGCAGGCGCAGGTGGCACGACGCTGTCGAACGTTGCGGCGGGCAAAGCCGACCTGGACGCGGTGAACGTGTCGCAGCTGAAATCGTCGGGCCTGATCGGCGAGGATGGCAAGTCGGTCGCCGCGGTGACGTACGACAAGAACGCGGACGGCACGACGAACTACAAGTCGGTGAAGCTGGCGGGTGAAGGTGGCACGAAACTGTCGAACGTGAAGGCCGGCGAACTGTCGTCGACGAGCACGGACGCGGTGAATGGTTCGCAACTGTTCGCGACGAACGAGAGCCTCGGCAACCTGAAGGACACGCTGACGGATGGCGGCGTCATCGACAAGACGACGGGCGAATCGCTGGCGGTGGTGTACGACAGCACGTCGAAGGACAAGGTGACGCTGGCGGGCAAGACGGGCACGACGCTGTCGAATGTTGCGGCGGGCAAAGCCGACCTGGACGCGGTGAACGTGTCGCAGCTGAAATCGTCGGGCCTGATCGGCGAGGACGGCAAGTCGATTGCCGCGGTGACGTACGACAAGAACGCGGACGGCACGGCGAACTTCAATTCGGTGACGCTGGGCGGAGGCAAGTCGACGGGTCCGGTAACGCTGTCGAACGTGGCAAAGGGTAAGGCCGGCACGGACGCAGTGAACGTCGACCAGTTGAACGATCTGGAAGACTCGCTCGTCAACGGAGCGGTCAGGCTCAAGTACATCAAGGTCAACTCGGATGGGCGCGAGGCAATTGCAAGAGGTCCCGAAAGCGTAGCGATCGGTGCGAACGCCTGGGCAACCCGGCCTCAAACGATGGCATTGGGGTCGGGGTCGCGCGCGAACGGCCTCAACTCGGTGGCAATCGGCTACAACTCGATTGCCGACGACGACAATACCGTTGCGGTGGGTAGCGTCGGTGAAGAGCGCCGTATCGTTCACGTGGCTGCTGGCAACGTCGGTGCGGACAGTACCGATGCCGTGAACGGTTCCCAGCTTCATGCGGCGCTGGACAAGCTCAACGCGAACGTGTCTGCCCAGGAAAAGCGCCTGATGACGTTGAAGCAGACGCGTGACGTCGAATCGAAGCCGGGCAGCTTCGTCGCGATCGAGGGGTTGGGGGCGGACGGCAGCATGCCGAACATTGCGTCGATGAACGGTCGCGATCCGAAGATGGGTACGTCCGCCGCCATTGGCGTAGGAAGTGGTTCCAGCGGGATCAATGCGATCGCGGTGGGTCTGCAGGCAGTCGCGAATTCGGACCAGTCGGTCGCGATCGGCAGTATTGCCCAAACCGGCGTCGACCACCCGTATTCGGTCGCGATGGGCAGTATGGTCACGACGAATGGCCCGGGCGCGCTGGCAATCGGTTCTCGGGCCAAGGCCAACGCGGAAAACGCGGTGGCGGTCGGCAACAACGGCGTGATGGCCGTGGGCAAGAGCTCGATCGCGATCGGCGACAAGGCGGTAACGATGAGCGGGGCCGTCAACAGCATTGCCGTCGGTACGAACGCGAACGTGGCCAGGAACGTGGCCGACGCCGTCGCGCTCGGGGCGAACTCGAAGGCGATTCAGTCGAACAGCATCGCGCTGGGCGCCGGCTCGCTCGCGGATCGTGCGAATGCGCTGTCGATCGGCACCGCAGGCGCCGAGCGGCAGATCGTTAACGTCGCAAAAGGCACGCAGAACACCGATGCGGTGAACCTCGCGCAGCTCAAGGGCCTCGCGGAAGTGGTCGGCGGCGGTACGGGCTTCGACGCGAACGGTGACGTGACTGCGCCGACGTACAAGATCGACGGCAAGGAGTACCACAACGTCAACGACGCGCTGCAGGCTGCGGCGAAGAGTGGCAGTGATGGCGGAAACGGCACGGATCCGAATGCGGTGGCCTATGACGGCGCGCAGAAGGACTCGGTGACGCTGGCTGGCCAGAACGGCACGACGCTGTCCAACGTGAAGGCCGGTACGGCCGACACGGACGCGGTGAACGTGTCGCAACTGAAGTCGTCGGGCCTGATCGACAAGGACGGCAACGCGGTGGCTGCGATGACGTACGACAAGAACGCAGACGGCACGCCGAACTTCAAGTCCGCGACGCTGGCGGGCGAAGGCGGCACGACGCTGTCGAATGTGGCGTCGGGCAAGTCCGACACGGACGCGGTGAACGTGTCGCAGCTGAAGTCGTCGGGCCTGATCGGCGAGAGCGGCAAGTCGCTCGCGGCCGTGACCTACGATACGCACGCCGACGGCACCACCAACTTCGCTTCGGTGACGTTCGGTGGCATGAACGCCGGTATCCCTGTCGCGCTGCATAACATTGCCGCCGGCAAGACGTCGACGGATGCGGTCAACGTGTCGCAACTGAAGGGCGTGACCGATGCGATCGGCGGCGGCTCGGGCATCGACCCGGACGGCAAGGTCACTGCACCGGTCTATACGGTCGACGGCACGGATTACGCGTCGGTCGGTGATGCAATCAAGGCGCTGGAGAAGCGTGACGGCGGTTCCGGCAGCGGCACGAACTCGAACGCGGTCGTCTATGACAACGCAACCCAGGCAGCGGTGACGTTGGCCGGCGCGAAGGGCACGGTGATTCGCAACGTCGCGGACGGCTCGCTTGCACTCGACAGCACCGAGGCAGTTAACGGCGGCCAGCTGAATTTCGCCGTGTCCAGCATCGCGGACAGTCTCGGCGGCGGTGCCAAGTTCGATCCGGTGACCGGCGATATTTCGGCGCCGACGTATGAACTGACTGCCGCGGATGGGTTGAAGAACACGTACGACAACGTCGGCGATGCGTTCAAGCATGTCGACGAGCGCACGACGGCGAACACGACGCAAATCGGGACGCTGCAGAAGGGGCTCGCGAACGCGGTTCAGTACGACGATGACGCACATACCTCCATCACGCTAGGCGGTACTGGCGCGGCACCGGTCAAGCTGAAGAACGTCGCGGACGGTACCGAAGAAACCGATGCGGTCAACGTGCGGCAGTTGCGCTCGGCTGGCCTGGTCGGTGAAGACGGCAAGCTGCAATCGGCGGTCGTGTACGACAAGAACGCGGACAACACGACGAACTACGGTTCGGTGACGCTCGGCGGCAAGGACGCGGCCGGACCGGTCGCCCTGCACAACGTGGCGGCGGGTACGGCCAAGACGGATGCGGTGAACGTCAGCCAGTTGAGCGGCGTGACCGACGCGCTCGGCGGCGGTGCGAAGGTCGATGACAAAACCGGCGAGATCGTTGCGCCGACCTACAAGGTGGGTGGCGACAGCTTCCACAATGCAGGCGACGCATTGACCAACATCGACAACCGGGTCACGCAGATCCAGAGCAATCTCGGTGAAGCCACGAAGCTGGTCGGCGCGGTCGCGTACGACAAGAACGGCGACGGCACCGTGAATTGGGGCAAGGTGACGCTTGGCAACGGCTTGTCGACGGGACCGGTGGTGCTGACGAACGTCGCAGACGGCAGGAGCCAGTACGACGCCGTGAACTACGGCCAGTTCTCGAAGCTGGAAGGGCGCGTCAACAACATCGACGAACGCCTGAACGTGGCGATCACGCCTGGCGGCGGTAACGACGGCAACTCGGGCAAGAACGGCAACGACCTGATCAGCGGCACGGGTGGCAGCGGCAAGGACAGCGCCGAGATCGTCGCCGCGAAACCCGGCACCGGCAACGGCAACATCGCTGTCGGTTCCGGCTCGCAGATCGCTGACGCCAAGAACAACGGCACGGCCGTCGGCGCCGGTTCGAAGGTGCAGGCCGACGGCGGTACGGCGCTGGGGCAGGGCGCGACCGTGTCGTCCGGTGCGACCAACTCGGTCGCGCTGGGCAGCGGTTCGAAGGCGACCGAGGCCAACACGGTGTCGGTCGGCTCGGCAGGCAACGAGCGCCGGATCGTCAATATCGCGGATGGCGTGAAGGCCACGGATGCCGTCAGCAAGGGGCAGTTCGACCGGGCGCTCGGCGGGATGCAAGGCCAGATCAACGACATCTCGCGTAATGCCTATTCGGGTATCGCGGGGGCCACGGCGCTGACGATGATTCCGGGCGTCGATCCGGGCAAGACCTTGTCGTTCGGCGTAGCCGGCGCGTCGTTCAAGGGCTATCAGGCGGTCGCGATGGGCGGCGAAGCGCGCATCACGGAAAACCTGAAGATGCGTGCCGGCGTCAGCCTCAGCGGCGGCGGCAATACCTTCGGTGCAGGTGCGTCGTACCAGTGGTAAGGCGGGTAGCGCGGGCCGTTCGGCCCGCGTCGTGATCGCGGTGCGGGCCGAGCGGGCACTTGTCGTGCCTGTCGCGCCGCGTATCGCACCATGCCTGAGCGACTTAATTTCCATTCGTCATTTTCACGGGTCCGCTTCGAGCGGGCCAAACCATCATGCAAACACCGCAATACCTATTCCACCGGAGCCTGCTCGGCGCATTCGTCGTCCTGCTGAGCGCGTGCACGACGCAATCGGGGCCGACGTACACCGTCCGGGCCGTCAAGGCGGCCGACCAGTCGGCGCCGGTCTTTCGCGTGACCTGCGAAGGGCTCGTGTCCAGCACGCGTTCATGCGAGGCGGCGGCGCAGAAGTTCTGTGCCGGCAAGCCCGTCACGTCGCTGCAAGCCATCGATCGCGTGCGTGGCGGCGCCGCGATGGGCGATCCGCGTGAACTGACGTTCATGTGCGGCGTACCACCCAAGGCGAGCGTCGCGCCGCCGGTCGCCGCGGAACCGCAACCGGTCGTGCAACCGCAGCCGGTTGTCGCACCCGTCGCGCAGCGTCAGGTGCTGCTGCAAGGCAGTGCGAACTTCGCGTTCGACAGTGCGGTGCTGACACCCGGCGCACGCCAGGAACTCAACCGCTTTCTGGATGTGAATCGCGATGCCCGCTTTCGTCGCGTGACGGTCACGGGCTATACCGATTCGCAGGGCGCGCATGCCCATAACGTTCGACTGTCCGAGGCGCGTGCGCGAGCAGTGGCCACGTACCTGCGTACCGGCGGGCTGCATGCGGAACATTTCACGACCGTCGGCAAGGGAGCCGCAGAGCCTGTTGCCGCCAATGCGACGGCTGAAGGACGCGCGCAGAACCGGCGCGTCGAAATCGAACTCGAGACGGCATAACGAACTGCGATTGATCGCTCCGTGGCAACCGCTGGGGCGCGCCGCGGAGCGAATATTGGATTGTCCGGATGGCTCCGGGACATCTTGGACCGATACGAGAAAGCAAACATGGCAGAACAGAAAGCAACGACGCGCCCGTCGCGTCCGACGATCGACACGGTGACCGACAACGTACCGCCGTACACCGGCGTGATCGAAAAAGGCGGGCTGACCAACGACCCGCGTCCGACGGTGAGCGGGCGTGGCGATCCCGGCGCGACGATCCATGTTCTGGTGGATGGTGTCGAGGTCGGGACGGCGGTCGTCGGCGCAAGCGGCACATGGAGTTTCGCGCTGACGCAGCCGCTGCACGACGGCGAATACCGTTTGACGGCGCGGGCGAGCAATGAAGTGGGCCTGAGCGTGCCGTCCGCATCGTACGGCATTCAGCTCGATACGACGCCGCCGTCGCAACCGAAGATCGAAACGGCGACGGAAGGCGCGCAGCCGACGCTGTCGGGTCGCGCGGAAGCGTATTCGACGGTGACGATCTACGACGGCATGACGGTGCTGGGCACGACGACGACAAATATCGACGGCACGTGGACGTTCCAGTTGCCGTCCGGACTGTCGAACGGCAAGCATGCGTTGACGGTGTCGGCGATGGACCCGGCGGGGAATACGAGCGTGCGCTCGGATGGTTTCGACGTGACCATCGGGACGGTAGCGCCGCCGGTGCCGACGACGAAGGCGATCCTCGACGAGATGGGTCACGACAGCGGCAACTTCAATTTCGACCGGTTGACGAACGATGGAACGGCGGGCCGGTTGTTGAGCGGCCATCTGACCGCGGCATTGGCGGCCGGCGAGAAGGTACAGGTGTCGACGGACGGCGGCCGGACGTGGGTGGATGCACTGATGAAGTCGGACGGCACGTGGGTGGTGACCGACATGAATGCGCACGGCGGCAACTGGACGATCCAGACGCGGGTGGTCAACGGTAACGGTGTGGCTGGCACGACGACGACGTACGACGTCGAGCTGGATACGCTGTCACCGGATCCGGTGCTGACGGCAGTGCGTTCAGTCAACGCAATCGACGTGTCGTTTGCGGGCAAGAACATGGTGGTGGGGGACGCGATCAACGTGATGATCGGCGACCAGCGCATCTCGTACAACCTGACGGCGGCGGATATCGCAGCGGGCCGAGCGAAGGTCACGATCCCGGCGGGCATCGCGGCGTCGATGGACGAACACACGAGTTACGGCGTCGCGCTGGTGGACCGGAGCGGGAATATTTCCGATTACCTGGTGACGCGTTACGAGGCGCATACGTCGGGAGGTCAGGGCACCGGCGGTATCCAGTACAAGACGTACGACTTCAACAACGAAACGGTGCGCGATCTGGTCCCGGGCGCAATGCCGACTGATTTCGGGGTGTTTTCGCTGGTACTCGATGCGAAGTCGGTGTACAGGGGGCAAGGCCTCCGAGTGGCCGGTGGCTCGCCGATCGGTACGGGCCTCAAGCCGCCCGTCGGAGAGACGGGGTTGTTGGTCGATCTGGCGGGGGCGAAATTCCACCTCAAGGGCGGGGCGCACGCGCAGGCATTGACGCTCGACCTCGGGTTGCCCATGTCGAATACAAGACTTTTTGCGATCGATTTCTTCGACGATGCAGGGAGCCTGGTATATCGCTATTTCCTGGGGGCCTACTCTTCGCAAATTCCCACTCTGCTCGAAATCCGTGCTTACCACATCGTATTGCCGGACAATCTCGAATTCGCATCGTTCGGATTCAGCGGGACTGGCGGGGGGCCATACTCCCCGGGTTATGCCGCGGGGCTGGGCTGGATCGATAACGTCGGGTTCGCAGGGGGGAGTTTCGGCCCCATCGCGCCTTCGGCCGAGGTGAACTTCAACGACCAGACGCCGCGTGATCTGGTAGCGGGAGCCATGCCCACCAATTTCGGAATTTTTTCGTTGGGGCTCAGTACGAAGATGACTGGCCAAGGCATTCGGTTGTCGGGAGGCGCCCCTCTCGGCTCGGGCATCAAGCCGCCGGTCGGGGAGACGGGGTTGTTGGTCGATCTGGCGGGGGCGAAGTTCTACCTCAATGGCGGGGCGCACGCGCAGGCACTGACCATCGACCTCGGGGCGCCCAGGTCGAAAGCGACGTCTTTTGCGATCGATTTCTTCGACGATGCCGGAAACCTGGTGCATCGCTATTTCCTCGAGGGGTATCGTGGTTCGCAACCCCCGTCTGAGCTCGAAATCCGTACGTACCATATCGTATTGCCGGACAATCTCCAGTTTGCATCGTTCGGATTCAGCGGGACCGGTGGGGGCGAATACTTCCCGGCTTATGCAGCGGGGCTGGCTTGGATCGACAACGTCGGCTTCTCGGGCGGCAGCTTTTCCAAGACGACCTGGGAAACGATCACGGAGCTCGTCCCTCCGGCCGATGTACAGCATGTGCTGACGAATGCAGATGCAGAATATTTCGGTTCATCGCACGGCACGGAATTCCAGCTCGACAACGTGTCGTATTTCACGAACCAGCACGCGGGTCTGCACGGTGGCGCGGGTATCGATACGCTGAAACTCACGGGCGCGAACCAGACGCTCGACATATCGAAGCTGCTGAATGTCGGCGGGCACGACAAGATTTCGTCGATCGAGATTCTCGACATCACCGGCGTGGGCAACAACACGCTGAAGCTGTCGATGCGCGATGTGCTGGAGCTCGGCCACGAGAACGTGTTCCGCAATGACGGCCACACGCAACTGATGGTGAACGGCAATGCCGGCGATCGGGTCGAGCTGTCGGGCATGAACGGCCTCGGCAACGGTCAGTGGACGAACCAGGGTTTGGTTGCGATCAACGGCCAGGCTTATACGCTGTACGAGAACGCTGCACTGCACGTCGAACTGCTCGTGCAATCAGCCATTGCAACTCAGCTAGTCTGATCCATCGGTGCGGGCCGGAATCGCGTCACGTTACGACGCGATTCCGCCTCGTACCGCCTCTGCCGCGGCGATAGCCGTGGCGTCGTCCTCCCCGAAGTTTTCTAATGGGCTGCCCATCCCACGTGCGGGGCAACGCATGTCTGCCATGCTCTAAAAATGTATTCGAACTCGTCCTAGTGGTTTGCTGGATGTTTTGGGATTCGTCTCCTTTTGGGGCACAGCCACATTCCGTAAAGTTGTTTCCTTTCAAACGCGATCTCGCTAATGGCCGTCGTGATTCGCCGTCGGCCAGAGTCGCGATTGCCGATCTGGCCGGGCCGGCGTGTACGGACGATCCGTCTCGCCGAACAGGCGTCATCTCCATTCCTTGACGTGCGCCGCCTCGCTCTTCCGTGAATTTCCTCGGCTACGCAATGGCCGCGCAGTCCGTTTCGATATGAATGCTCAACCTTCCAATGCCGGTAGCGGTAACGAGCCGGTCCTGCCTGATTTCCTGGCCGACGACAGCCTGCTCGATTCGATCGCATGGCTTTGCGCTCACTACGGCATCGGAAGAAGTCACGCCGTCCTGACTGCTGGTCTCGCCAAGTACGGCGCGCTGACGCCGCTGCTTGCGATCGAGGCGCTCGCTCACGCCGGGCTGACTGCGAAACTGGTCGGGCGTCCGCTTGCGCAGTTGCCCGAGCATTTACTGCCGGTTGTGCTGTTGCGTCGCAACGGCAGCGCGTGCGTACTGCTTGGCTGGCGCATCGACGATGCGACGGAGCGTGACGCGCGGATCCGGTTTCGCGTCGTGCTGCCCGAGCTCGGCGAGACGCCGGTCGAATGCACGGAAGCGGAATTGAGCGAGACCTACTCCGGCTACGCGCTACTCGTGAAGCCGGCGGCGAAGGTCGACGCGCGTCCCGACGACCTGCCGACCGAACCGGCCGGCCACTGGCTGCTGCGGACGCTGTGGCGCTATCGCAGCTACTACGCGAGCGCGGCGCTCGGTGCGTTTCTGATCAACGTGCTGGGTCTCGCCAGCGTGTTCTTCACGATGAACGTCTACGATCGCGTCGTCCCGAACCAGGCGTACGTGACGCTCTGGTCACTCGCGATCGGCGTCGCGCTCGCGATGCTGATGGAGGCGGTGTCGCGGCATGTGCGCGCTCATGTGCTGGACACCGCCGGCAAGAAGGCCGATCTGGTGCTGGGCAGCCTGCTGTTCCGGCAGGCGCTGGCGATCCGGATGGAGCGCCGGCCGGCGTCGGCCGGGTCGTTCGCGCACCGGCTGCGCGAGTTCGAATCGGTGCGGGATTTCGCGACATCGGCGACGCTGTCGGCGATCTCAGATCTGCCGTTCGTGTTCCTGTTCGTCGCGGTGGTGTTTGCGGTCGGCGGCCCGCTCGGCTGGATTCCGCTGTTGATGATCCCGCTGATCGTCGGGCTCGGCACGATCGTGCAGTGGCCGCTCGCGCGCGCGATGCGCGAAAACCTGCGCGAAGCGTCGCTCAAGCAGGGCGTGCTGATCGAGTCGGTCGACGGGCTCGAGACGCTGAAGGCCGTGGGCGGCGAAGGCGCGATGCGGCATCGCTGGGACGCGTTCAGTGCGAAGACGGCGGCTGCATTGATGCAGTCGCGTCAGCTCTCCAGCATGGCGACCAGTTGTGTCGCGTTCCTGCAGCAGATGCAGACGGTGGTGATCGTGATCTTCGGCGTGTACCTGATCGGCGAGGGCAAGCTCACGCAGGGCGCGCTGATCGGCTCGGTGATGCTGGCGGGCCGCGTGACGGCGCCGCTCGGCCAAGTCATGGGGCTCGCGCTCCGTTTTCAGCAGGCCAGGACCGCCATGCATTCGCTCAACGAACTGATGGCGATGCCGGTCGAGCATGAGCCGGGCCAGGATTATCTGGCGCAGCCGCCGCTCAGCGGCCATGTGAAGCTCGACGGCGTGTCGTTCGCCTATCCGTCGGCTGGCCTGCAGCAAAATGCGCCCGCGCTGGACAACGTGTCGGTGGATATCCGGCCGGGCGAACGCGTCGCGATACTCGGCCGGGTCGGCAGCGGGAAATCGACGCTGCTGCGCTTGATCGCACGGCTTTATCAGCCGACGGAGGGCAAGCTGCTCGCCGACGGGCTCGATGCCGCACAGATCGCGCCGGCCGACTGGCGTCGCACATTCGGCTACGTCGGCCAGGACAGCCGGCTGTTTTACGGTTCGCTGCGCGAGAACGTAACGATTGGCCATCCCGACGTGCCGGCTGCGGAACTGCTGCGCGTGCTGCAACTGACGGGGCTTGACGCGCTGGTCGCCCGGCATCCGCTGGGCGTGAACCTGCAGGTTGGCGAAAACGGCCGCGACCTGTCGGGCGGCCAGCGCCAGCTCGTCGCGTTGGCGCGCACCCTGATCGGGCGTCCGCGCACGCTGCTGCTCGACGAGCCGACGAGCGCGATGGACACGCAGACGGAATCGCTCTTCATCGAGCATCTGAAGCAGGCGAGCGCCGGCCAGACGCTGATCGTCGTCACGCACCGCACCTCGTTGCTGACGCTGGTCGACCGGATCGTGATCGTCGATCAGGGCAAGGTCGTGATGGACGGGGAAAAGGCGCATGTGCTGGCAGCGCTGTCCGGGCAGCCCGAGTCAACAACCGAGCGTCACGCGTCGTCAGGGCCGCAGCGAAGCCGCGCGACGACAGTACGGGTGGTCGAGCGGGGCGTCGGACCGGGCGCGCCGCCCGCGGATTCCGCGCAGGCCGTGGCGTCGTCGGCGGCGGAGGCATCATGATGCAGCGCATGCGATCGATGCTGAGCCGCAAGCCGGCGCCGCGCCTGCGCGCGGGCGACGTCGCCTACATGAGCGACATTCGCGAGGCGCTGCTCGTGCGCTCGTCCGCTGGTGCGCAGGCGATTCTGTACGTGGTTGCCGTGGTGCTGGTCGTCGCGCTCGTTTGGGCGCACTTCGCGCGCGTCGAGGAGGTCACGCGCAGCGATGCGACAGTCGTGTCGCCGAGCCGCGAGCAATGGATCCAGAGCCTCGAGGGTGGGATCGTCCAGTCCGTGGCGGTGCGCGAGGGCGAGGTCGTCGAAAAGGGGCAATTACTCGCGAAAATCGATCCGGCGCGCGCGCAATCGAGCTATCGCGAAGTGTTGACCAAGGCGCTGGAACTGAAGGCGAACGTGTCGCGCGCGCGCGCCGAGGCCTATGGGGCGACGCTGGCTTTTCCGGAGGACGTGACGCGTGAACCGGGCCTCGTCGCGCAGGCGACCGCGACCTACCGTGCCCGCCGCCAGGCGCTCGACGAGCAGGTTGCCGCATTGCGGCAGAGCCAGGCGCTGGTGCGGCGCGAGATTGCGATGGCGGAGCCGCTTGCGGCGAAAGGGCTGATCTCGGAAGTCGAGATCCTGCGCATGCGGCGGCAGGCGACGGACCTCGACGCACAAATCGCCGAGCGCCGGAGCCGCTTCACCGCGGATGCCAGTACCGAGTTGTCGCGGCTCGAGCAGGAGCTTGCGCAAACGAACGAGGTGCTGGCTGGGCGCGCGGACGTGCTGGCGCGCACCGATGTCGTCGCGCCGATGCGCGGCGTGGTGAAGAACATTCGCATCCGCACGGCGGGCGGCGTGGTGCAGTCGGGCGAACACATCATGGAAATCGCGCCCCTCGACGGCCGGGTATTGGTCGAAGCGCAGATCAAGCCGTCCGACGTCGCGTTCCTGCGGCCGGGGTTGCCGGTGCTCGTGAAGCTGAGCGCATACGACTTCTCGATCTACGGCGGGCTGCAGGGGCGCGTCGTCAGCCTCGGTCCGGATACGTTGAAGGACGATCAGAAGGCGGCGATGGGGCGTCCCGACGCGAACTACTACCGGCTCATGGTCGAGACGGATGCAGACGCGCTGGTCGCGGCCGGCAGGCGTTTGCCGGTATTGCCGGGCATGCAGGCGACCGTCGATATCCGCACGGGGGAGAAGACAGTGCTCGATTACCTGCTCAAGCCGATCTTCAAGGCCCGCGAGGCCTTCAGGGAGCGGTGAGCATGAGCGGATTTCGAGTCTTTCGCGCGCGCGTCGATGCGGGTGAAGGTCGTGCGGCGCTGCGTGTCGCCGTATCGGCGGTGCTGCTCGCGCTGTCGATGTGGCAGCCGGCCAGGGCCGCGCGCGCCGCCAATGTCGTGTCGCCGCGTATTGCGGCGCCGGTGTCGGCGTCGGTAGTTGGTAAGGTAGTTGAGGCGGATGGGGCGAGCGCGGCATCCACCGGCGCGAAGGGGGGCGCGGATGCTTCCGGGCCAACGCAGGACGACGCAGTATCCGACTCCGCCCCCGCATCCACGCTGACGGAGCGCGAGTTGCGGCGAATGCTGTATGTCGCGGCTGAAGCGGCGGTCGACGTCAGTCCGCAGGTGCGACGCCTGTACGCGGAGTATCAGGCCGCGCAGGCGGACGTCGATCAGGCGAAGGGCGCGCGTTGGCCGCAATTGCAGTTGAGCGGTCAGACGCGTGCCGCGCAGTTCGGCGCCAACGCCGGCAGTGCCTACGATCCGGGCAACGCGCTGGGCGTGAACTTGACGACGACGCTGTACGACTGGGGACGCACGTCGAAGACGATCGGCAGCCGGCAGGATCTCGCGAGTGCGGGCCAGGAGCGCTACGTCGCGCAGATGGAAGACTCCGCCTACCAGGTCGCGGCCACGCTCGTCGAGCTCTCGAAACAGCGCAACATCGCGGCGCTGAGTCAGCGCTTCGTCGACCGGATGGCGCGCCTCGTGCGGATGCTCGAGGAAATCGTCGCGGTCGATCGCGGTCGCGGCAGCGAGCTGACGCAGGCGAAGGCCCGTTTGTTGCAGGCCGAGGCGAGTCGCGACACGGCGCTCGCGAAATGCCGGACCGCCGAGCTGAATCTTCGCAAGCTGGTGGGCGAGCGGCCGGTGCCGATTCCGATGGAATCGCATTGGCCGCTGCATCCCGGCAATCTCGACCGGCTGATGTCCGCGCTCGACGAGAATCCGCGACTGCAGCAAGCGCGCGCCGAGGCCAGTGCGGCCGAACTGAACCGTGATGCGGTGCGGGCGGCGTCCAGGCCGCAGTTGAACTGGGTCGTCAGTACGAGTACCGGACATGACGCCATCGGGCGCCGGATGCCGTGGCAGACGATGCTCACGCTGACGTGGAACGCATTCACGGGCGGTGCCGCCACGGCGGCGACGGACGCGGCTACGTTCCGCGCATCGGCGAACTGGCGTCAGGTCGAGCAGATGCGTCTGGATCTGGAATACCAGGTGCGTAGTGCAGAGGAGGACGCGCACGCGTTCGGCGAGCGCGCAGATCAGTATCGCGACCTGTCGGTGGAGTCGGCGCGTGTGCGCAGCGCGTTCTTCGACCAGTGGTATCAACTCGGGCGGCGTTCGTTGCTCGACGTGCTGATTGCGGAAAACGACGATTACAACAATCGCGTCAACGAAGTGGCGTACCGCTTCGACAGTTATGCCGCGACGCTGCGCGGCTACGCCTCGGCCGGTATGTTCATGCAATGGCTGCGTGGGGGATGACGCGTCGGGTCCGGCGCGGGTCGGACAGCGAGGGAAATCATGAATCCTGGATCGATCGAGAACTGGTTTACGGTGCCGCCGCCGAGGGCGGCTTCCTATCTGCCCGCACCCTACGGTGTTCGGCGCGACGTCACGGATCGCTTCGCGCGTCTGTCTGTCGGGGCGGTCTACCTGTCGGCCGGGGTGACTGTTGCCGCCGATGCGCGCGCGGCCGATTTCGGGCACGACAATCTTGCCTGGAGTTGCAAGCCGCCGCCGCGCGGTCGCGGCCGTGCCGTATCGGCAGCAGTCGGCGGCGTATTGCTCGGCGCGGCGTTGACGGCGCTGTTCGGCGCAATGCTGGTGAACCACGAGGCGGGCTTCGGCTACACGGTGCGGGGAAGTGTGTCTGCGGGGAGCGCGACATCTGCGTCGGCTAGTGCGGTAGCCCCCGCAGCGGCTGCGGCGCCGAGTCCAACGGCGGCTCAGGCTCAGGCTCAGGCTCAGGCTCAGGCTCAGGCACCAGCACCAGCACCAGCACCAGCACCGGTTTCCACGTCGCCCCATCAGACGCGCGACACGGATGCGCACACAACAGCGCCCGCGTTGCTGCCAATACTGGCCAAGCCCGCCGACATGGCGCGCATGCGCGGCCATGAACGGGAAACCGGACGACCCGTAGCCGCAAGGGCCACGTTGCATCGCGTATTGGCGAAGTCTCGACCGGCAGCGCAGGCAGTGCCGCCCATATCAGGCGCCCACGACCAATGCGGCGCCGACTGGCCATGCGGCGACACCCTGCGATCGTGGCAGGTCGAGCTGAAGCGTTGGGAAGCCCGCAAGCCGCTACCGGCGCCGGACGAGAGCGATAGGGTGGAGACGCCGGTTCGTCTGACCGAGCACCCGCGCGTGACGGAGTGGTAATACGCGCAACGTCAGTGGGTGAAAGGCCCTTCGGCCGCAACCCGGGTCACGTGTTCACTGCAGGATCAGCCGAAGATGCGCATCGGCCTGCTCGCCGGGCGGCTTCTGGAATCCGCCCTTTGCGAACCGATGCCACCGGCCGATCACGTAGCTGACGAGCAGGCTGGCCCGCGCGGCGGGATCATAGTCGGCCGGTAGCACGAACGGCGTCGCGCCGTCCTGCGGCGCACTCGCCTCGGTGCGCGCGACCCGCAGGCATTGCTTGACGGTCGCCTCGATCCGGTCGAGCAACTGGTTCACGCGCTCGGTCAGCCGCTCGTCCTCGCCGACCAGCGCCTCGCCGGTCAGCACGCGCGTCATTCCCGGGTTTTTCGCGGCGAAATTGAGCATCGTCAACGCGATCGTGCGTGCCTGCAGCACGCCGTTCGGCTCTTTCGCGACGATCTGGTTGACGAGGCCGAACAGCGCCTGCTCGATGAACTCGATCAGCCCTTCGTACATCTTCGCCTTGCTGGCGAAGTGCCGGTACAGCGCGGCTTCCGACACGTCGAGCCGCGCCGCGAGTGCGGCGGTCGTGATTTTCTCGGGTTTCGGCACCTCGAGCATCGCCGCGAGCGTCTGCAGGATCATGACGCGGCGCTCGCCCGGCTTCGGGCGCGGGCGGGAGGGTGTGGCCTGGCTTTCCGTTACGGCTTGGTCCTGCGGGTAAGTCGGCTGCATTTTTGTCGCCCCGATCGTGTGCCCAGTCGCAGCGATTTTAACGAACGAATGCGCTGGTCGACATAATGAGGGCGTCCGGTTGCCGGCAGATGGCCGGGCAGATGGCCGGTAATCCATACCGTGCCGATGCCCAGACGCTTGTAGCGCTTCAGGTGGCCGCGCGTATCTTCGACGAGGATTGCGTCGGACAGCCGCGCATGCGCGGCGCGCAACGCCCGGCGCAGCATCGTGTGATCGGGCTTCGCGCGCCACGTGCGGCGGTCGCGCATGTGCTCGATCGCGATCACGCGCTCGAACAGGCGCTCGATGCCCAGCTCGCGCAGCACCACGCGCGCATAGTTTTCCGGCGCGTTGGTCAGGATCAGCTTGCGGCCCGGCAGCGCGGCGACGATGCGCGCGAGGCCGCGCTCGGCGCGCACCATCGCGGGCAGGTCGGAAAACGTGTGGACCACGCGCAGGAAGTCGTGCGGGTCGATCGGATGATGGCGCGTGAGGCCGAGCAGCGCGGCGCCGTAGCGCTCGGTGTAGCCGTTGCGCAGGCGGTCGGCTTCGGCGCGCCCGACCTGCAGCGCGTCGATGATGTATTGCGTCATCGCCCGGTCGATCTCGGGAAAGATCGCGTGCGATGCGTGGTGAAGCGTGTTGTCGAGATCGAACAGCCAGACGGGGGCGCCGGCGCGCGGCCGGCTGCGGGAGATGCGCCGGCGTCGCAGCGACGCCGGCAGATCGGAGCCCGCTGGCGGGCGGCGCGTGCTCAATGCGAGCGGATCATCGTGCCGAACGGCTGCTCGGTCAGGATTTCGAGCAGCACCGAGTGCTCGATCCGGCCGTCGACGATGTGCACCGACTTCACGCCGCTCTTCGCGGCGTCGAGCGCCGACGAGATCTTCGGCAGCATGCCGCCGGAGATCGTGCCGTCCTCGAACAGCGCGTCGATCTCGCGTGCGGACAGATCGGTCAGCAGGTTGCCGTCCTTGTCCATCACGCCCGGGATGTTGGTCATCATCAGCAGCTTCTCGGCGTTCAGCACGGTGGCGAGCTTGCCCGCGACGAGGTCCGCGTTGATGTTGTACGACAGGCCGTCCTGGCCGAGGCCGATCGGGGAGATCACCGGGATGAACGCGTCGTCCTGCAGCGCCTTCACGACCGCCGGGTTGATCGTCTCGACTTCGCCGACCTGGCCGATGTCGATGTACTGGCCCGGGTTGTCGCGGTCCGGCATCAGCAGCTTGCGCGCGTGGATCAGGCCGCCGTCCTTGCCCGTCAGGCCCACCGCGTGGCCGCCGAAGTGGTTGATCAGCATCACGATGTCCTGCTGCACTTCGCCGCCCAGCACCCATTCGACGACTTCCATCGTCTCTTCGTCGGTGACGCGCATGCCCTGGATGAAGGTGCCGGCCTTGCCGATCTTCTTCAGCGCGTGATCGATCTGCGGACCGCCGCCGTGGACGATCACCGGATTGATGCCGACCAGTTTCAGCAGGATCACGTCGCGCGCGAAGCCCTGCTTGAGCCGCTCTTCCGTCATCGCGTTGCCGCCGTATTTGATCACCACGGTCTTGCCGTGGTAACGGCGGATGTACGGCAGTGCCTCGGCGAGGATTTCTGCTTTCAGCGTCGGGGCGATCTGCGAGAGGTCGATGGGCTCGGACATGGCGGCGGCTCTGGCTGGGAACGGTTGAAACAGGGCGAATTGTACAGGAGTGGCGCAGCGCAGCATCGGGTTTTTGGGTCGGCCGGACGGCCGCTCGCGCGGGGCTGGCACCACGCGCCGCGGCCCGCCGGCTATGGCGCCGGGGCCTGTGGCGGCGGTGCGGACGGGGGCGGCAGCCGGCGCGTGCGGCGGTTGTCGGGGGACGCATCGGCCGGACGGCCGACGTGCAAAATCCGTTCGCCGCGCTATGCTTGTCGCGTAGGGTGACTTTCATGCCCGTTTCCGCGTTTCCGCCATGACCGATTCCGCCGCCGACGCCCGTTCGACTCCGCACCGCGCGCGCTGTCCGCGCTGCGGGCGCGGCTTCGACTGCGGCGCGCGTACGGAGCCTTTCGACTGCTGGTGCGCGTCGATGCCGGTCCCGCCCGGCGGCGCACCGCCCGCGGCCGGCGCGCGCTGTTGCTGCCCCGAGTGCCTCGCCGCCGAGATCGCGCAGCGCATGGCCGGTGCGGCCGGCTGATGGCGCAGGCGTGTGCTACTGGGTGCCGCGCCGGCCCGCACGGCGGTCCGTTCGCCCGCCCCGATCCGGCCCCCGGTAGAGGCGCCGGGCGCTAAACGGGTAAACTGCTCGGATGCAACGAATCACCACCACCGGGCGCGTCAACCTTAGCCACCTGTTCTGGCTGCGCAATCTCGCGATCATCGGCCAGCTCGTGACGATCGGCGTCGTGCAGACCTATTTCGGCGTGCATCTGCCGCTGCCGGCGATGCTGATGGTCATCGCGCTCGAAATCGTTTTCAACGCGCTGACCTGGGTGCGCGTGCTGCGCGCGCGGCCCGAGACCAATTTCGAGCTGCTCGGCCAGCTGTGGGTCGACCTTGGTGCGCTGTCGGCGCTGCTGTTCCTGTCGGGCGGCACGACCAACCCGTTCGTGTCGCTGTACCTGCCGTCGCTCGCGATCGCGGCGGCCGTGCTGCCGTGGCACCTGATGATCTGGCTCGCGGCGTTCGCGGTCGCCTGCTACGCGGCGCTCGGCTTCGATTCGGTGCCGCTCAACATGGACAATCCGGCGAACCTGTTCGACTACTACCGCACCGGGATGTGGGCGAACTTCATGGTCAGCGTCGGGCTGATTGCGTGGTTCGTCGCGCGCATGTCGAACGCGCTGCGCCAGCGCGACGCGGCGCTCGGCGAAGCGCAGGCGCACCTGCTGCGCGACGAGCGGGCGGTCGCGCTCGGCGTGCAGGCCGCCACCGTCGCACACGAGATGGGTACGCCGCTGTCGACGATCGCGATGCTCGCCGAGGAGTTGCGCGACGCGGCGCGCGCCGATCCGGGGCTCGCGCGCTACGAGGCCGACCTGAAGGTGCTCGAGGAACAGATGACGCTCTGCACGTCGGCGCTCGCGCGCCTGCGCAGCCGCGCGAGCGCGCCGGCGAGCCGCCAGCCGGTGGACGACTGGCTCGACACGTTCGTCGAGCACTGGCGCCTGCGGCACCCGCACGTGCAGTTCGACCTGCTCGGCGCGCGCCCGTCGGGCGTCGCGCTCGACGACACGGTCGCGGCCGGCCAGATACTCACGATCCTGCTCGACAACGCCGCGCGCGCGAGCCCGCACCGCGTGACGCTGGCCGCGAAGCTCGCGCACAACGAGCGGGCGGCCGACCAGATCGAATTCGAAGTATGCGACGACGGCCCCGGCATTCCGGCCGCGTTGCGCGAATCGCTCGGCGCGATGCCGGTCGACAGCACGCAGGGCGGGCACGGGGTCGGCCTGTACCTCGCGTTCAGCGCGGCCGTGCGCCTCGGCGGCGAGATCGAGCTGTCCGATGTCGTGCGGCGTACGGCGGGCGGCAACGGGCGCGCCGGCGGCGCGAATGGCCACGCCGCTGCCGCGGCGGGCCAGCGCGCGACCGAACGAGCGGCAGCCACGCCGGACAGCCGCCCGGCCGGCGCCCCCGGCCGCGGCACGCGCGCCGTGCTGCGCCTGCCGGTGGCGCGCATCACGGCGCCGGCTGCCTCAACCAACACGTAGACGGAGAAACCACATGAGCGAGAACAATTTCCTGGTGATCGACGACAACGAGGTGTTCGCGGGTACGCTCGCGCGCGGCCTCGAGCGCCGCGGTTACGCGGTCCAGCAGGCGCACGACAAGGAGGCGGCGCTGCGGCTCGCGGCCGGCGGCAAGTTCCAGTTCATCACCGTCGACCTGCATCTCGGCGAGGATTCGGGGCTGAGCCTGATCGCGCCGCTGTGCGACCTGCAGCCCGACGCGCGGATTCTCGTGCTGACCGGCTACGCGAGCATCGCGACCGCCGTGCAGGCCGTGAAGGAAGGCGCCGACAACTATCTCGCGAAGCCGGCGAACATCGAGTCGATCCTGGCTGCGCTGCAGACCAACGCGAGCGAAGTGCAGGCCGATGAAGCACTCGAGAATCCGGTCGTGCTGTCGGTCGACCGCCTCGAATGGGAACACATCCAGCGCGTGCTCGCGGAAAACAACAACAACATCTCGGCCACCGCGCGCGCGCTGAACATGCACCGCCGCACGCTGCAGCGCAAGCTCGCGAAGAAGCCGGTACGGCAGTAAGCGGCGCGGCGGCATCGGCCGGCCGCTCCAACGAAAACGGGCGGCCCCCGACGAAGGGGCCGCCCGTTTTTCATCCGACGCCGCGCGCGTTACAGCACGTAGCGCGACAGGTCTTCGTCCTGCGCCACTTCGCCGAGCGCGCGGTCGACATACTTCGCGTCGATCGTCACGCGCTCGCCGGCGTGGTTGCCGGCCGAGAACGACACTTCCTCGAGCAGCTTCTCGATCACCGTGTACAGCCGGCGCGCACCGATGTTCTCGGTTTTCTCGTTGACCGCGAACGCGATCTCGGCGAGGCGCCGGATACCGTCGTCGGCGAATTCGAGCTGTACGTCCTCGGTCGCGAGCAGTGCCTGGTATTGCTTCACGAGGCTCGCGTCGGTCGAATCGAGGATCGCCTCGAAGTCTTCGACCGACAGCGAATCGAGCTCGACGCGGATCGGGAAGCGCCCCTGGAGTTCCGGAATCAGGTCGCTCGGCTTCGCGAGGTGGAACGCGCCGCTCGCGATGAACAGGATGTGATCGGTCTTCACCATCCCGTACTTCGTGTTGACCGTCGTGCCTTCGACGAGCGGCAGCAGGTCGCGCTGCACGCCCTGGCGCGACACTTCGCCGCCGCTGCCTTCGTTGTTGCGCGACGTGATCTTGTCGATCTCGTCGAGGAACACGATGCCGTTCTGCTCGACGTTCTGCACGGCCTTCGTCTTCACTTCCTCGTCGTTGAGCATCTTGGCCGCTTCCTCGTCGGTCAGCAGCTTCAGCGCTTCCTTGATCTTCACCTTGCGGCGCTGCTTCTTGCCGCTGCCGAGGTTCGAGAACATCGAGCGGATCTGCTCGGTCATCTCTTCCATCCCGGGCGGCGCCATGATGTCCATGCCGACCGACGGCTGCTCGAGGTCGAGCTCGACTTCCTTGTCGTCGAGCTGGCCTTCGCGCAGGCGCTTGCGGAAGGTCTGGCGCGTCGCGTTGTTGTCGTCGTTCGCGTGATCGGCATTGCCGCCGAAGCCCACCGCGCGCGGTTGCGGCAGCAGGATGTCGAGGATGCGGTCTTCCGCCTGGTCGGTCGCCTTGCTGCGGACCTTGCGCATTTCGGATTCGCGCGTCTGCTTCACCGAGATCTCGATCAGGTCGCGCACGATGCTGTCGACGTCGCGGCCGACGTAGCCGACTTCGGTGAACTTGGTCGCTTCGATCTTGATGAACGGCGCGTCGGCGAGCTTCGCGAGGCGGCGCGCGATTTCGGTCTTGCCGACGCCCGTCGGCCCGATCATCAGGATGTTCTTCGGCGTGATTTCCTGGCGCAGCGGGTCGGCGACCTGCTGGCGGCGCCAGCGGTTGCGCAGCGCGACCGCGACGGCCTTCTTCGCCTTGGCCTGGCCGATGATGTGCTTGTCGAGTTCCGAGACGATCTCGGCAGGGGTCATGGTGCTCATGGGGCGGTCCTTACTCGATCGTTTCGATGATGCGGTTGTGGTTCGTGTAGATGCACATGTCGCCGGCGATGCCGAGCGACTTCTCGACGATCTCGCGCGGCGACAGCTCGGTGTTCTCGACGAGCGCGCGGGCCGCGGCCTGCGCGTACGCGCCGCCCGAGCCGATCGCGCAGATGCCGCCTTCCGGGTCGAGCACGTCGCCGTTGCCGGTGATCACGAGCGTGGTGGTCGCATCGGCCGCGATCAGCATCGCCTCGAGGCGGCGCAGCATCCGGTCGGTGCGCCAGTCCTTCGCGAGCTCGACGGCCGCGCGGGTGAGGTTGCCCTGGTGCTTCTCGAGCTTCGCCTCGAAGCGGTCGAGGAGCGAGAACGCATCGGCGGTGCCGCCCGCGAATCCGACCAGAACCTGGTTGTTGTAGATCCGCCGCACTTTCCGCGCGCCACCCTTCATGACGATGTTGCCGAGGGTTACCTGGCCGTCGCCGCCGAGCGCGACCTTGTCGCCGCGCCGGACCGAAACGATGGTCGTGCCGTGAAATTGCTCCATCTGCGTTCCTTGAGAAAAACGGGGAAGAGTCGGGCGGCGCGAGGCGCCGCCGCGTGAATCCGCAGTGCGCCGGGAAGCGGCCCGGCGCGCGTCCGTTTCATTTTAGGGCGGGCGCCGGGATATCAAGAGGGGGAGGCAAATCGGCCGGCGGGCCGGGAACCGGTGCCGGAAAAACAAAAAGCGCGCGGCAGGCCGCGCGCTTCCGGGAAGCAGCGTGTCTGAGCGGAATTGCCGCTCGATCAGTCGCCGAACAGCTTCTGGCGCAACTCGCGGCGCTCCTGCGCCTCGAGCGACAGCGTGGCGGTCGGACGCGCGAGCAGGCGCGGAATGCCGATCGGTTCGCCGGTTTCCTCACACCAGCCGTAGTCGCCGGAATCGATGCGGGCGAGCGACTGCTGAACCTTCTTGAGGAGCTTGCGTTCGCGATCGCGCGTGCGCAGCTCGAGCGCGTGCTCTTCCTCGATCGTCGCGCGGTCGGCGGGATCGGGGACGATCACCGTCTCGCGCAGGTTCTCGGTCGTCTGGCCTGCATTCTTGAGGATGTCCGCCTGCAACTGTTCGAGCCGATTTTTGAAGAAGGCGAGCTGATCCTCATTCATGTAATCCTTGTCGCTCATCTTCAGGATTTCGGCTTCGGTCAAGAGTTTCTTCGTCATCTGCTTGCTTCTTCAATGTGCGGCAAATCAAGAGATAGTGCCTGCACTTTGGGATTACCCGCAACCGCCCTTGCAATCATTTGCGATTTGCCGCCGCGGGGCCGAAAGCCTCTGGAAAAACCGGTTCTCAAATACCAGGATAGGCCTGGCGCGGATTTGCGCGCGCTGCGAACCGGTGTGCTGCGCGGCAGATCGCATCGGCCGCGGCCGGGAGGCGGATGGGCGATCCGGCGCGGTTGCGATGCCCGGAAAACTGGTTCAGCAAGAACCGGGCCTGTTTGTTGCCGTACTCCAGCGGGCACGTATTGTAACTGAATCGCAAGCGGGCGCCGTATCGGGTCGATCCCCGTCGGTCGCGCCGATATCTAGAAAATATAACGCGCAAATCGCGAAAAAGCGATGACGGCGAAACCCTGCCCGTAAAAGGCGTCGCGCGGCCGCCGCAGCCGCCTGCGAAGGCGGCCGGGCAGCGGGGGGCGGCAGGCGCCCGCGCGGGTCAGGCGAGGCAGGCGTCGAGGCCGTCGGTGATCAGGTCCTGCGGCAGGTCGACGCCGATGAACACCATCTTGTTGGTCTTCTTCTCGACCGGCAGCCACTTCGCGGCGAGATCGCTGCCCATCATCTGGTGCACGCCCTGGAACACGACCTTGCGGTCAACGCCCTTCATGTACAGCACGCCCTTGTAGCGCAGCATCCGCTCGCCGTAGATCTGCAGGATGCCGCCGAGGAAGTCTTCCAGCTTGTTCGGGTCGAACGGGCGGTCGTTGCGGTACACGAACGACTTGATCTTGTCGTCGTGGTGCGCGTGGTGGTGATTGTGGTGGCCGTGGTCGTGATCGTGCGCGCATTGGCCGTGATCGTGGTCGCAACCGGCGTGATCGTGCGCATGGTCGTGATCGTGATCGTGGTGGTCGTGCGCGTGATCGTCCTCGGCGAGGAAATCGGGATCGATCTCGAGCTTCGCGTTCAGGTTGAAGCCACGCAGGTCGAAGATTTCCTTGATGTCCGCTTCGCCGAAATTCACGACCTTGATCGCGGCCTTCGGGTTCATGTGCATCAGGCGATGCTTGAGGCCGGCGACGGTCTGGTCGTCGACCAGGTCCGACTTCGTGATGAACAGGCGGTCGGCGAAGCCGACCTGGCGCTGCACCACCTCGTGTTCGTCGAGCTGCGCGTTCGCGTGCTTCGCGTCGACCAGCGTGATGACCGCGTCGAGCAGGAAATCGTCGGCGATTTCGCTGTCGATGAAGAAGGTCTGCGCGACGGGGCCCGGGTTCGCGAGGCCGGTCGTCTCGATCACGATGCGGTCGAAGTCGAGCTTGCCTTCGCGCTTCTTCGCGGCCAGATCGCCGAGCGCGCGGGCGAGGTCGCCGCGGATCGTGCAGCAGATGCAGCCGTTGCTCATCTGGATGATCTGCTCGTTCGAATCCTGCACGAGGATTTCGTTGTCGATGTTCTCTTCGCCGAACTCGTTCTCGATCACGGCGATCTTCATGCCGTGCTGTTCGTTCAGGATGCGCTTGAGCAGCGTCGTCTTGCCGCTGCCGAGGAAGCCGGTGAGGATGGTGACGGGAGTGGCCATGTCGGTCGCCTGTGGTTCGTGAATCGGGGTCAAAACCAGGATGTGCGTCGCGCCCTCGCGCTGCGAGCCGGGGCGCACAACCATCCATTGAAACATACCTGTCAAGCCCCCGCCCGTCGTCCGGACGACAGGCGAAAGCGCTGTGCCGCCAACGGGGGCGGGCACGGTTGTCCGCGCTAGATCGGGGCGATCAGACGATTTGCAACAGCAGGCCCTTCAGATATTCGCCTTCCGGGAACGCGGCGAGCAGCGGGTGATCGACGCCCGCGCCGAGCCGCTTCAGGATGCGCGCGTCGACCTTCGCGTCGGCGGCTGCGCCGGCGACGATCTTCTGGAACAGGTCCATGTCGATCGCGCCCGAGCACGAATACGTGAACAGCAGGCCGCCTGGACGCAGCAGCTTGAAGCCGCTCAGGTTGATGTCCTTGTACGCGCGTGCCGCGCGGTCGACGCTGTCGCGGGTCGGCGCGAACTTCGGCGGATCGAGCACGATCAGGTCGAAACGCTCGCCTTCGTCGACGAGGCGGCGCAGCGTCTTGAACGCATCGGCGTCGAGCCAGGTCGCGCGCGCCGGGTCGAAGCCGTTGGCCACGACGTTCTGCTGCGCGAGCGCGAGCGCGTCGCCCGACGAGTCGATCGACACGACGCGTTTCGCGCCACCCTTGAGCGCCGCGAGCGAGAAGCCGCCGGTGTAGCAGAAGCAGTTGAGCACGTCGCGGTCGGCCGCGTACTGCGCGACGAGCGCGCGGTTGTCGCGCTGGTCGACGTAGAAGCCCGTCTTGTGGCCGTTCGGCACGTCGACGTGATAGCGCACGCCGTTTTCGTTCGCGATCAGCGTCGCGGGCGGCGCGTCGCCGGCCAGCACGCCGGTCGTCTGTTCGAGCCCTTCCTTGTCGCGGATCGACACGTCCGAGCGCTCGTACACGTTCGGACAGCCGGTCGCGCCGGTGAGCGCCGTGACGATCGCGTCTTTCCATGCTTCGACGCCCGCGGCCATGAACTGGCACACGAGCTGGCCGCGCGGTGCGACGCCGGGCTCGGCGGTGTCCGCGATGTAGTAGTCGACGATCAGCCCCGGCAGCCCGTCGGCTTCGCCGAACACGAGCCGCACCGCACCCGTGCCCGACACCATCGTCGTGCGGTGCGCGACCGCGCGCTGCACGCGGCGCTTGAAGAACGCGTGATCGATCGGCTCGTTTTCGTCGAAGCTCCACACCCGCACGCGGATCTGCGACTGCGGGCTGTACGCGCCGCGCGCGAGGAAGCGGCCGTCGTGCGCGCGCACGAGCACGGTCGCGCCGGGCGCGGGCTTGCCGTCGACGCGGTCGATCGCATTGGCGTAGATCCACGGATGGCGGCGCAGCAGCGATTTTTCCTTGGACGGCTTGAGGGTGACGGTTTGCATGATGAGATCGAAAGGGGTCGCGCGCGACGCCGGCCGGTGCCGGTCGCCGCGCGCGACGGGTAACACGGGACGCGCGTCAGTCGCGCTTCTTCGCGCGCGGATGCGCGCTGTCGTAAATCTTCGCGAGATGCTGGAAGTCGAGCGACGTATAGACCTGCGTCGCGGCGACGCTCGCGTGGCCGAGCAGTTCCTGCACCGCGCGCAGGTCGCCGCTCGACTGCAGCACGTGCGTCGCGAACGAGTGGCGCAGCACGTGCGGGTGGACGTTGGCGGGGATGCCGGCGGCGAGCGCCGCGCGCTTCACGCGCTCGCGCACGACGCCCGGCGACATCCGGTTGCCGCGCACCGACACGAACAGCGGATGCGGATCGTGCTTGACGAATTCGCCGCGCACCGCGAGCCACGCGTTCAGCGCGTCGATCGCCTTGCGGCCGACCGGCACCTTGCGCTCCTTGTTGCCCTTGCCGCGCACGGTGACCTCGGCTTCGGCGAGATCGAGCCAGCCGGCCGAACGGTAGCCGTCGGCCTGCGTGTACCTGACGTCGAGCCCGACCAGTTCGGCGAGGCGCAGCCCCGACGAATAGAACAGCTCGAGGATCGCGTGGTCGCGGATGCCTTCGGTCGTGTCGGGCAGCGGCGTATCCATGAGTGCGACCGCGTCGTCGACCGACAGCGCTTTGGGCAGCGATTTCTCGCGTTTGGGCGCGCGTACCCCGGCGACGGGATTCGCGGGCATCTCGACGCGCTGCGCGAACCAGCGATAGAACGCACGCCATGCGGAAAGCCGGTGCGAGATCGAGCGCGCGGACAGCCCGGCCGCGTGCGCGCGCACGACCGCGCCGCGCATGTCGGCGGCGGTCAATGCTTCGAGCGGCCGGCCGGCCGCGAGCTTCTTCAGTTCGTCGAGTTCGTGCGTGTACGCGCGCAGCGTGTGTTCCGACAGCTGCCTGACGTGCTTCAGGTTCGACAGGTAGGCGGCGATCGGATCGTCGGTCATCGCGTGCGGCGGATCAGTGCGGCAGCAGGCGCGTGAGCGCCGCGCTCGCGAGCGTCGCGATCTGCGCGAGGAAGTCGGTGGCCATCCCGTCGTGGAAGCGGCGCGGATCGGGCGAACCGAGGACCAGCAGGCCGAACGCGGGCGCGTCGCTGCCGGCGAGCGGCGCGCGCAGTGCGAGCAGCGCGACCGACGCGGCCGAGCCGTCGTCGGCCGGCGCGGCTTCGGCGCCTTCCGCCGCGCTCGCGGCCGGGGCGGCGAGCGCGGGTGCGAGCCACTGGGCGGCCTCGAAGCCCGTGTTCGCGCCGCAGTACGGCGTCGACAGGCCGTTCGTGAACAGGCGCACTTCCTCGCCGACCTGGCGGGCGAAGTCGGCTTGCGCGTAGGTGTCGGCGACGTCCCACACGCGCAGCGCCGTTTGCGGCACGTCGAACACGTCGGCGATGCCGTCGGCGATCGTGCGCGGCAGCGCGTACGGATCGCGTTCCGCGATCACGCGCGCGGTCCAGCGGCTGAATTTCGCGGACAGGCTGTCGTTCTCGTGGCCGTAGCGCACGAGCTCGGCGAGCCGGCGTTCGAGATGCTTGTTCTTGTCGCGCAGCATCTCCATCTGCCGCTCCTGCAGCGAGATCGCGGCCTTGCCGTGCGGGTTCGCGAGACGGATCGTCGCGAGCAGTTCGGCGTGCTGCGCGAAGAATTCGGGATTGGCGAGCAGGTAGTCGGCGACTTCGCGATCGTTCATGTGGCTGGAGCGTTCAGTTATCAAGGACGTTGCAGGGTCAGGCGTTCAGGTCGATCTCGCCTTCGAACACGGTCGTGGCGGGGCCGGCCATCATCAGCGCGGCGGCTTCGTCGCGCGCGCCGTCCCAGTTGATCGTCAGCGTGCCGCCGTGGGTGTGCACGGTCACGGGCGAATCGAGCAGGCCGCGCCGGATGCCGGCCGCGACCGCCGCGCATGCGCCGGTGCCGCACGCGAGCGTCTCGCCCGCGCCGCGTTCGTACACGCGCAGCTTCACTTCGTGGCGCGACACGATCTGCATGAAGCCGGCGTTCACGCGCTGCGGGAAGCGCGCATGGCGCTCGATCAGCGGGCCTTCTTCCAGTACCGGATACGCTTCGGCGTCGTCGACGACCTGCACCGCGTGCGGGTTGCCCATCGACACCGTCGAGATCCAGCGCGTCTGGCCGCCGACGTCGAGCGGCCACAGCGTGTCGTTGCCGTCGGTCCGGCCGTCAAGGCCCGAAGCATCGAACGGCACTTGCGCCGGCGCGAACACGGGCGCGCCCATGTCGACGACGACTTCGCCATTGTCCTGCAGCGTCAGCGTGATCAGGCCCTTCATGACCTGCACGCGCACGCTGCGCTTGCCGGTCAGGCCGCGGTCGCTGACGAATTTCACGAAACAGCGCGCGCCGTTGCCGCAGTGCTCGACCTCGCCGCCGTCGCAATTGAAGATCCGGTACTTGAAATCCGCGCCGTCGACGGTCGGTTTCTCGACCAGCAGCAACTGGTCGGCGCCGATGCCGAAGTGGCGGTTGGCGAGGGCGCGCACCTGCGCTTCGGTGAGCGGCGGCAGCGCGCGCGAATAGCCGTCGAGCACGACGAAGTCGTTGCCCGCGCCGTGCATCTTGGTGAACGAGAGTTTCACTGGGTCCGGAATTCCATGGCGAACAAGGCGGTCGGCACGACACGGCCGGCCGGCGGCCATGCCGGGGCGGCCTCGTTCGTCGTGCTGATCTCAACCGCAAATAATACATGCAGCCGACAGGGGCGTCCTGCGCAGGCGGGGTTTCGGGTCGCCCCTTGCGGGCCGGGCGGGCGGCATATGTCGATGGGTCGACTGGTCAGGTGCGTGGCGAGCAGACAAATTGGCGTGGTGTAGCGCGTGCAACGGAGGCGGGACTGGCGATGCGTGCCCGAACACACGACGAAGGTATGAGGCGACCCGGACGAACGTTTTCGTACTGGTCAGATTGACGAGGAAATCAAGTGATTCGTATAGTTTGGCTATACACATCCGGGCCATGCTGTCGACGTCGCGCTCGAGTGTGGGAGGTCCATGATCAAGTCGTGGGTACACAAGGGACTGGAAGCGTTTTTCGTCACCGGGAGCAAGGCGGGCATTCGGCCCGATCATGCGCCCAAGCTGCGGCGCATGCTGGCGCGTCTCGATGTCGCGGCACGCCGCACGACATGAATGTGCCCGGCTGGCGTTTTCACGGCCTCGCCGGCGGGCTGGACGGATATTACGCAGTCGGCGTCAACGGCAACTGGCGGCTGACATTCCGATTCGAGGGCCGCGACGTCGTTCTGGTCGATTACCAGGACTACCACTAAGGTGATTCAAGCGATGACCCGCATCTTCAATCCGCCGCATCCGGGCGAAACGCTGCGCGACGACGTGCTGCCGGCGCTCGGTCTGACCGTCACCGAGGCCGCGTCGCAGCTCGGCGTGACACGTGCCGCGCTGTCGCGGATCCTGCACGGCCATGCCGGCATCTCGCCGGAAATGGCGTTGCGGCTCGAAGCGTGGCTCGGCGAGGAAAACGGGGGAAGGGCCGATCGGTGGCTCGCGCAGCAGTCGGCCCACGATCTCTGGCAGGCGCGCGCGAAGGGCGCGCCGAAGGTGACGAGAGTGCGGGTGCGCGCGTGACGGCGCACCCGCGAACGTCCCGCGGCAGGGTCAGTACAGGCTCGGCTCGCCGGGCGGGCGCGTCTTGAAGCGCTTGTGCACCCAGTAATACTGCTCGGGCATCAGCGGAATCTGTTCCTCGAGGAATTCGTTCATCCGCCGCGCGTCGAGATCGTCGTCGCCGGTCGGGTAGTGATCCCACGGCTTGAATACCTTCAGACGGTAGCCCTTGTAGTTCGGCAGCACCTCGCCGATGAACGGCACGACCTGCGCGCGGCCCGTCTTCGCGAGCCGGCCGACGGCCGTCAGCGTACAGGCCGGCACGCCGAAGAACGGGACGAACGTCGAGTTGCGCAGCCCGTAGTCCATGTCGGCGCCGAGCATCACCGGCTTGCGGTCGCGCAGCCAGCGCAGCACGACGCGCGCGCTGTCCGCGCGGCCGACCATCTCGGCATCGAAGCGCCCGCGCGCCTTCTTCGCCTCTTCCTCGAGCACGGCATTCGAGAACGGCTGGTACAGCGACCCGCAGCGGCGCTGCAGTGAGCGGTTCAGCCAGATCGAGCCGGCCTCGATGCCGACGAAATGCAGGCCCAGAAACAGCGTCGGGGGCAGGTTCGGATCGGTGAGATCGACCGCGCTGTCGACCTGGATCAGTTTCGCGAGCTTTTTCTCCGAGCCGAACCACTGCACGCTGCGCTCGACGTAGCTGCGGATCGCATGGCGGAAATGCTGGCCGGCCACTTCCTCGCGCCGCTCGTCGCTCCAGTCCGGGAAGCAGAGTTTCAGATTCGTATGTACGATGCGCTTTCGCCGGCTGGGGATCTGATACAGCAGCCAGCCGAGGCCATCGCCGAACCGTGCGGTCAGAGCGTACGGCAGCAGGGCGAGCAGCTTCAGCAAGCCGATGGCGAGGTGCGTGCCGAGGCGGCCTAGCATGCGGAATCTCCGTAGGGCCGGCTGGCCGGCACGTTGCGAACAGGATGGTAAGACGGCGGAAGATGCAGCACGGGCGGCGCTCTGTGACAATTCAGGAAAGCCGCTATAATACGGGCTTCGCCGAGTTAACTGACAACTTGCGGGGCGAAGCCGGCTGGCGCGACACACGCTGCCCGGTCCTGGTAATCCGCTAAAGCGTCGCCGCTTCAGGCCCAACGAAGCTGGCTACGTGAAACCAACCGTAACCACACAGGAGCCTGAAAAAGTGGCAAACGATTATCTCTTCACGTCCGAATCCGTCTCCGAAGGCCATCCGGACAAAGTCGCGGACCAAATCTCGGACGCGATTCTCGACGCCATCCTCGAGCAGGACAAATACTCCCGCGTTGCGGCCGAAACGCTGTGCAACACGGGGCTCGTCGTGCTCGCCGGTGAAATCACCACGACGGCCAACATCGATTACATCCAGATCGCGCGCGATACGATCAAGCGCATCGGCTACGACAACACCGACTACGGCATCGACTACAAGGGTTGCGCGGTGCTCGTCGCGTACGACAAGCAGTCGCCGGACATCGCGCAGGGCGTCGATCGTGCACACGACGACAACCTCGATCAAGGCGCGGGCGACCAGGGCCTGATGTTCGGCTATGCGTGCGACGAAACGCCGGAACTGATGCCGCTGCCGATCTACCTGTCGCACCGCCTCGTCGAGCGCCAGGCCAGCCTGCGCCGCGACGGTCGCCTGCAATGGCTGCGTCCGGACGCGAAGTCGCAGGTCACCGTCCGCTACGTCGACGGCAAGCCCGATTCGATCGACACCGTCGTGCTGTCGACGCAGCACGCACCGGACATCGAGCTGCCCGCGCTGCGCGAAGCCGTGATCGAGGAAATCATCAAGCCGACGCTGCCGGCCGACCTGATCAAGGGCGACATCAAGTTCCTCGTGAACCCGACCGGCCGGTTCGTGATCGGCGGCCCGCAGGGCGATTGCGGCCTGACCGGCCGCAAGATCATCGTCGACACGTACGGCGGTGCCGCACCGCACGGCGGCGGCGCGTTCTCGGGCAAGGATCCGTCGAAGGTCGACCGTTCGGCTGCGTATGCCGGCCGCTACGTCGCGAAGAACATCGTCGCGGCCGGCCTCGCGTCGCGCGCGCTGATCCAGGTGTCGTACGCGATCGGCGTGGCCGAGCCGACCTCGGTGATGGTCAACACGTTCGGCACGGGCCGCGTGTCGGATGCGGTGATCACGAAGCTCGTGCGCGAGCATTTCGACCTGCGTCCGAAGGGCATCATCAAGATGCTCGACCTGCTGCGCCCGATCTACGAGAAGACCGCGGCTTACGGCCATTTCGGCCGCGAAGAGCCGGAATTCTCGTGGGAAGCGACCGACAAGGCGCTCGTGCTGGCCGAAGCGGCCGGCGTGGAGCCGACGGCACGCGTCGCGTAAGCGTCGTTCGCCTGAAATGAAAAACCCCGGCCAAGCCGGGGTTTTTTTATGGATTTCGATCGCCGAAGCAAGGGCGGCGATCGGTGCGGGCAGTGCCCGCCGGGCACTCGCTCAGCGCGCGCCGAACCCGAACCAGCCGTTGCTCGCCGCGAGGCGGCGCGGGCGGTTGATACGGCGCTGCGGGCCGAGCGTGCGGCGCAGCGCGAGCGCGCGCAGCGACGACGGCTTCTGCAGCAGCGAGCGCAGCCCAGCGCGGCGTGCGAACGCCTGCGCGCTCATCATCGAGAAAAACGCGTGGAACCACGCACGGATGCCGTCCAGCCGGCTGTGCGTGGGCGTACGTTCGGCCAGCGCCTGCGTGCGTGCGCGGTGATGGCGCAGCGAGCGGGCAGGAGCGGACGGCACGACGCGCTTCGCAGCGCGGTTGAAACGGGAAGTCAGACGGAATGGCATGTGAACGATGCTTCGCTTGTATGGGTGGCGCCCTGGAGAGCGCACTGGTATGAACGGCCTCGGATGGCGCAACGGATCTTACCGAAACCCGCTGCGCGCCGCGCCCGCCAGAATTGACAGGCCGCGTCAGGCTACAGGGGATTCGTGACGGGCAAAAGTCGCGATAAACCCTTGTGCCGCAAGGCGTGTGCCGCATACCGCCTGTCGCTGAGGCAGGTGCCGCGCCGCACAGTTCCCTTGAGCTGGATCAAATCCGCGATTGGCATGCCCCTGCGCACGACAATGGTGCTGTTCGCGGTATCCGACGCCGATTTACAATCGTCACATTCACACAATAAACGTCTGGCATCCCATGTCGTCTCCATTGCAGTCGGAATCGATCCGCGCGCAAGTCGCGGAATTGCGCGAGCGCGGCTTCGTCGTCGCGCGCGGCCTCGTCGGCGAAGCGCAGTGCGCGGCGCTCAGGCAGATCGCGGAGCGCCAGTTGCGGGAGGCCGCCGAGCCGATCGAGTTCGAGGCCGACCTGCGCTACCCGGGCGCGCCCGAGTCGAAGCATGCGCCGGGCGGGCATACGGTGCGACGGCTGCTCGATGCGTACTCGCGCGATCCGGCGTTTGCCGAGCGCGCGATCGCGCCTGAAATCGGCGCGTGGATGCGCGAGTATTTCGGGGAGGAGCCCGTGCTGTCACGCGCGCATCACAACTGCATGATGACGAAGCACCCGGCGTACGGCAGCCTGACCGGCTGGCATCGCGATTTCCGCTACTGGGCGTTCGAGCGCTCGGACATGGTGTCGGTGTGGCTCGCGCTCGGGCCGGAAACCAACGAGAACGGCGCGCTGTGGCTCGTGCCGGGTTCGCATACGGCCGAATTCGGGCCGGAAGCGTTCGACGACGCGAAGTTCTTCCGCGGCGATCTGCCGGAGAATCGCAGGATGATCGACGCGGCCACGTGCCCGTCGCTGCAGACGGGCGACGTCGTGTTCTTCCACAGCAACACGCTGCATTCGGCCGGGCAGAACCGTTCCGACCAGGTGAAGTTCTCGCTCGTGTACACGTATCACGGCGCAAGCAACCGGCCGGTGCCCGGCACGCGCTCGGCGTCGAAGCCGGAAGTGCAGTTCTAGGCGCGGATCGGCGGCGCGGCGAGGCCGCGATGCTCAGACGATGCGGCGCATCGCGGGCGAATGAAGCAACGGGCGGCCTGGCCGCCCGTTTCATTTGATGCGGCCCGTGCGCTGACGCGGGTCGTGCGGGCGTAGCGATGCGTCGCGATCAGCGCTTGCTGCCCGGCATCGCGAGGCCGATCAGGCCGGCGAACGACGCGACGGCGCCGCCGACGATCAGCAGGATCGTCTTCGTCGCGGGCGAGCCGGTGAAGAGGCGCGACACGTTGTCGTTGATCGAATGGAACGACTGGCCGCCGAAATACAGCAGCACGATGCCGCCGACGAGCAGTGCAACCGAGATGACCCGGGACATACCAACCTCGCTGAAACGGTGATTCGAGACGCCGCAGTGTAGGCGACGGCCGCGGTCGCGTCCATCGCCGTGCCGCCGTGCGCGATCCGGCCGCTTTCGCTACCATAGTCGTCGTATGACTCCTTCGCCGCCGTCGCGCCATGTGCGCGGCAGGCGCGCGTCCCTTCCCCCGATGTCCTGACGGAACCGACTCATGGCCTACGAAGCAGCTTCCGAACGTTATGCCGGCATGCAATACCGCACCTGCGGCAAATCCGGGCTCAAACTGCCCGCCCTGTCGCTCGGCCTGTGGCACAACTTCGGCGACTCGACGCCGATCTCGACGCAGCGCGAGATCCTGCGCACCGCGTTCGACCTCGGCATCAACCACTTCGACCTCGCGAACAACTACGGGCCGCCGTACGGCAGCGCCGAAATCAACTTCGGCCGGCTGCTGAAGGAGGATTTCCGGCCGTATCGCGACGAGCTGCTGATCTCGACGAAGGCCGGCTGGGACATGTGGCCGGGGCCATACGGCAGCGGCGGCGGATCGCGCAAGTACGTGCTCGCGAGTCTCGACCAGAGCCTGCAGCGGATGGGACTCGACTACGTCGACATCTTCTATTCGCACCGCTTCGACGCGCACACGCCGCTCGAGGAAACGGCCGGCGCGCTGGCCGCGGCCGTGCAGCAGGGCAAGGCGCTCTACATCGGCATTTCGTCGTATTCGGCCGCGAAGACGCGCGAGATGGCCGAGCTGCTCGCGCAATACAAGGTGCCGCTGCTGATTCACCAGCCGTCGTACAACCTGCTGAACCGCTGGATCGAGAACGACCTGCTCGGCACGCTCGACGACGTCGGCGCGGGCAGCATCGCGTTCACGCCGCTCGCGCAGGGCTTGCTGACGTCGAAGTACCTGAATGGCGTGCCGGCCGACGCGCGCGTGAACAAGCCGGGCGGCGGCTCGCTGAAGCAGGATCACCTGAGCGCGGACAACCTCGAGCATGTGCGCAAGCTCAACGCGATCGCCGAGCGGCGCGGGCAGAGCCTGGCGCAGATGGCGCTGGCGTGGGTGCTGCGCAACGGCCGCGTGACGTCCGCGCTGATCGGCGCGAGCCGGGCGGAGCAGGTGCGCGAGAACGTCGGCGCATTGAAGAACCTCGAATTCTCGGCGGAGGAACTCGCGGAGATCGATCGTTACGCGACGGAAGGCGGCATCAATCTGTGGGAAAAGCCGTCCACCGATCAGGCGATCTGACCGGAAGTCGATACGGCATGCGAAACATCGCGTGCCGTATCGCGGCTCGCGGGCAGCGTCGCCTCGCTGCGGTGCAGCGACGCACGTCACGCGCGGGCGCGGCGCTAGATCAGCGCAGGCAGGCCTTCAACGAGCAACACCGCGACGCCGACGCCGAGAATGACGCCGAGTACGCGCAGCAGATTGTGACGGAATTGGGTAGCGCACGGCACCGCGCCGAGAAATAGCGCTCCGGCCAGCGCCATCGGAATCAGCAGGATGAAGTCGCCGATCGTGAAATAGGTCGTCATGCGTGTCTCCAGTGTCGGCCGAAGTGGGCGCTTCAGCGCTTGCCTGGGCTCCATCCTCGCGGGATGTCGGCCGAAGTCGGCACGCGTGCGCTCACCCCGGTCCCATGCCGGGTTTCTATTGTGGGTCCGGCCCGTTGCGTGCAGGCCGGTCCATTCGAGTATAGGCAACCGGCAGCGTTTTTCGCTATCCGAACCATTAAAAATCAGCGGAAAGCCCCGAGAATCACGCGTTTTTCGTGCAACCAAGACGAACGCCTTGCACGCATCTTTCCCGTTCCTTTCGATTTTCGCGGAATCGTCGTATGTGTCCGATGCGGGCCGCCGCACCCGCGGGCGCGGCGGCCCGCCCGCTCAGGCGCGGTCGGGTTGCGGGCGGCCGGCCGGCGCGCGGAATACGAGCGCGAGCCCGGCGATGATCGCGCCCATGCCGGCGAGCGCGAGCGGCTCGGGCCGGTTGCCGAGCCACACGGCATCCATCAGCGTGGTGACGACGGGCACGAGATAGAACAGGCTCGTCACGTTCACGAGATCGCCGCGCTGCATCAACCGGTAGAACAGCAGTTGCGCGATCACCGAAATCACGATGCCGAGCCACAGCAGCGGCACGACGAACGCCCAGCTCAGGTCGAACGACACCGGCCGGAACGGCACGATCGCGACGCACAGCGCGAGGCCGATCGCATTCTGCAGCGGCAGCACATCGGCGGGCGCCGCACGCACGCGCTTTTGCAGCAGCGAGCCGACGGTCAGCGCGACGAGCGCCGTGAGCGCGCATGCGATGCCGGCGGCCGACAGGCCGCCCCTACCGTCGCTCATGCCGCTCACGCCATGGCCGACGACGAGCGCGAGGCCGGTGAGCGACAGCGCGAGCCCCGCGATGCGCACCGGCTGCCAGCGACGCTCGACGAGCGCGAGCGTGAGGACCGGCTGCACGCCGAGGATCGTCGCGAGCACGCCGGGCGCGATGCCGCGCTCGAGCGCGAGCAGGTAGAAGATCGAATAGCCGCCCATCATCAGCAAGCCGGTCAGCGCGGCCATGCGCCGCTCGCCGCGCGGCGGCAGCCAGCGCTTGCGCATGAAGGCCAGCGCGAGCAGCACGAGCGACGCGAGCGCGAAACGGGCAGTGAGAAAGGCGAACGCGGAGGCGTGACGCAGACCGAGTTCAGCGAAGATCGCGCCGCTGCTCCACAGCAGCACGAAGAGCGACGTCGCGCCATGCGCGGCAAGCGCGCGTTTGAACGAAACCATGTGAATCCACCTGTCGAACGGATCGAAACGTTCCATCCGCGCGCGCGGCAACGTGCCGTGCGTCACGACGCACGCAGCTACAGCCAACGGGGCGAATGGAAGACGAAAACGGAAGCCGGCCGGTCAGCCGGCGCGTGCCGCCGGCGGGGGCGGCGCAGCGCAGACGAGCGGCGGTGCGACAGGAGGAGGAAGGACCGACGGATGCACGCACGCCTGCGGCCGCGAGTCGAACTGCGGCCGGGATTTGGCAAGGGCGGACGTGAGCGGATACATCGTGTCGGAATGCGGTTGAACGCGAATAAAAGCTTAAGGTACCGCAAGGCAGCCATCGAACGCAACCACTGTCGGCGGCTGCGCATCGCGGGCGATCGGTGGCGTCGAAGCGGGTCGACGCCGGGCGCATCGGCCGGTGCGTACGCAAGCATTCGACGAACGGTGAAAAGCGATCGGCATGCGACGCACGCGAGGTGGTGTCAGCCGCGGTCGCGGCGCGTGTTCCGACGATCCCGCACGGGCAAGGCGAAGCGGTACGCGCGTTGCGTCAATCACGTGCCAGTCACGTGCGCGCGGCGGCGCCGGGCGGATTCGGTGGGCAGTCACATTCGACAGGGTATGATGGGGGTAACCGGACGGGCAAGTACGTGCCCGGCGCAGTGGTTGATTGGAGACATTCGACGAATTCGCGGCACTTCGCCTGCTTCTTCTTCTTTTCGCGCTTCGATAAACCGTGAACAATGGGATCACGCGCAACGCTCCGCCGAGAGCAGTGCGGATCGTGCATTTGCCGGCTCGCCAGCGGGCCGGGTTTCAAGATTCAAGAGTGGGGAACCATCATGCATATCGGGTCGATTGTCTGCACTACCCATCTCGCGGTGCCGAAGGGCGCGCGCGGCATCGTCCAGCGCATCCTGGGCGACATGGCCATGGTGACCTGGTACGCGGGCGTGCCGGGTGAGTCGAAAGAACTCAACACCGAGCCGTTCTTTCTCGAGGACCTGATCGACACCGGCGAATCCGTCCTGCCGGCCGGCGCGGCGCTTCACTAAGCGCGCATCGCACCGGACGCTCGTCTTTCGGTCCGGCTGGCGGCACAATGCGGGGCATGACAGACGCCACTTCCGCTCCCGCTTCTCCCGCCAGCCCGCCGTTCGCCGGCCTCACGCCCGAGTGCGTGCTCGACGCGCTCGACAGCGTGCTGATGCCGGCCGGCCTGCGCACCGACGGGCGCCTGCTCGCCCTCAACAGCTACGAAAATCGCGTCTACCAGGTCGGTATCGAAGACGGTCCGCCGGTCGTCGCGAAGTTCTATCGCCCGGCGCGCTGGTCGGACGACGCGATTCTCGAAGAACATGCGTTCGTCGCCGAACTCGCCGCGCGCGAGATTCCGGTGGTGCCGGCGCGCTCCTTCGACGGCCGCACGCTGCACGCGTTCGACGGTTTCCGCTTCTCGATCTTCGAGCGGCGCGGCGGCCGCGCACCCGATCTCGACCGCAGCGACACGCTCGAATGGCTCGGCCGCTTCATCGGCCGCATTCATGCGGTCGGCGCGACGCAGCCGTATGTCGCGCGTCCCGTGCTCGACATCAATACGTTCGGCTACGAGCCGCGCGATTATCTGCTCGCGCACGATTTCATTCCGGATGACGTAAGACCGGCGTACGCGACCGCGGTCGCGCTCGCGCTCGAAGGCGTCGAGGCCGCGTTCGAGCGCGCCGGCGAGCTTCGCCTGCTGCGCACGCACGGCGACTGTCATCCGAGCAACGTGCTGTGGACCGATGCCGGCCCGCATTTCGTCGACTTCGACGACAGCCGGATGGCGCCGGCCGTGCAGGATCTGTGGCTGCTGCTGCCCGGCGATCGCGAAGGCGCGTCGCGCGCGCTGGCGGACCTGCTCGCGGGCTACGAGGATTTCTGCGAATTCGAGCCGCGCGAACTGCATCTGGTCGAAGCGCTGCGTACGCTAAGGTTGATCCACTACGCGGCGTGGCTCGCACGGCGCTGGGACGACCCCGCGTTTCCGGCCGCCTTCCCGTGGTTCAACACGCATCGTTACTGGGAAGCGCGCGTGCTCGAATTGCGCGAGCAGATCGGCGCGATGCAGGAAGGGCCGCTCTGGCCGGTGTGACGGCTGCGTGCGCGGCATGGATGCCGCGCGGCAGGCTTGCTATTGCCGGGGCCGCGGCGCAACGCGTGCGGCCCGGCCGGCTCAGAACTTCAGCATCAGCTTGATCAGCGCGGCGAAGCGCTTGCCGTACGGCGGTGCGAGCAGGTTGCGTGCGTTCAGCCGTGCCTGCGTGAGCACCGGCTTCATCTTCGAGAACGTCACGAAGCCGTCGTAGCCGTGATACGCGCCCATGCCGCTCGCACCGACGCCACCGAACGGCAAACTGCCGCACGCGATGTGCATCAGCGTTTCGTTGATCGATACGCCGCCCGAGACCGTTTCGCGCATCACGCGGTCGATCGTGCCGCCATCCTCGTCGAACAGGTACAGCGCGAGCGGACGCGGGCGCGCATTGACGTACGCGATCGCTTCGTCCAGCCGTTCGTACGGCACGAGCGGCAGCAGCGGCCCGAAGATTTCCTCCTGCATCAGTGGCGACGCGGCCGGCACCTGCGTGACCGCGCACGGCACGAAGCGGCGCGACGCGGGATCGGACTGCGCGTCGGACAGCGGATGCAGCTGCGCACCGGCCGCCTGCGCGTCGCTCGCGAGTTGCTGCAGGCGCGCGTAGTGACGCGGCGACACGATCGTCGTGTAGTCGCCGTTGGCCGACAGGTCCGGATACAGCTTCGCGAAGCGGGTCCGCGCGCGTTCGATGAACGCGCCTTCCATCCCGCGCGGCAGCAGCACGTAGTCGGGCGCGATGCAGGTCTGGCCGGCGTTCAGCGTCTTGCCGGCGACGATCGCATCGACGGCCGCGTCGAAGCGCGCATTCGGGCCGACGATCGCCGGCGATTTGCCGCCGAGCTCGAGCGTGACGGGCGTGAGGTGGTCGGCGGCCGCGCGCATCACGTGACGGCCGACCTGCGTCGAGCCGGTGAACAGCAGATGGTCGAACGGCAGCGCGCTGAACGCGGCGCCGACCTCCGCGTCGCCGTTCACGACCGCGACGTGGTCGCGCGTGAAGGTCTTGCCGATGAGCTGCTCGAACAGCGCCGACGTGCGCGGCGTCAGTTCGGACATCTTGATGATCGCGCGGTTGCCGGCGGCGAGCGCGCAGATCAGCGGGCCCGCCGCGAGCAGCACCGGGTAGTTCCACGGCACGACGATGCCGACCACGCCGAGCGGTTGCGGGATCACCTTCGCGCGCGCCGGGCGCAGCCACTTGTTCATCGGCTTGCGGATCGGCTTCATCCAGCGCTTGCCGTGCTTCAGCGCGTCGTCGATCTCTTCCTTCGCCATCCAGATTTCCGACAGCAGCACTTCCTGCTTCGCGCGATGGCCGAAATCGGCGCTGATCGCGTCGGCGAGCGCATCCGCGTGGTCGATCAGCATCGTGCGCAGCGCGCGCAGGTGCTGCGCCCGCGTGTCCCATGCCGGGTACGGTGCGCGCAGGTACGCCGCGCGCTGGTCGTGCAACAGCGACGTCAGCGCATCGACCGACGGCAGTGCTTGCGGGGCCAGTTCGGGCAGGTCGTTCTTCATGTCGTCTCCTCCAGTTGGGCCTGGCTGATCGGCCGGCCGTCACGCCGCACGCGCACGCTCGGCGAGCGCGGCGACGCGGATCGGGTGATGCGTGTCGCGCGGCGCGGAGCCGGACGCGACGGGTGCTCGAAAACCGGTTGCGGCACGCGGCAGGCGTCGTATCCGCGCGACGGTGTCCGCGTCCGAAAGTCGTGCAGCACGGCAGGCGCGCACGACTCGATACGGTGACGAGCGGGCACGCGATGCCGTCTTGCGATCGCCTGCCGGTGCACCGCAGCAGGACAGCGCGACGGGTACGCGACGGCGGCTCGCCGCGCATCGTGCGGCGGCGGCGACACACCGTCCAAACGGTCGGCGACGACACGTGCCGTTCGATTTCGACCGACCGCGCGCATGATGCCGTGCATCGTCGCGCAGGCCGCCGTTTGAAATGAAATGCGGGCCGCGCGCGTGAACGCCGGATCACCCGGTCGGCACGCGGCCTGCAGAATCCGGCGCCGCATCGTCGTTCCTCCCGTTTCGCGACGAATCGGCTTCTCGTGGCCGGTGCATCGCGCGAAGCGCATCGGTACATCTTAAATTTAGTTCACGCGGGCGTTTAGAGGAATCGCTCTTGAATCCGCGCGCCGCGCACGCGACGGCCATTCCTACAATGCCCGAACACAAGAGGGGACGCGGTCGCGCGGCGGTGCCGGGCGCCATCCATGACACGACGGAGACGTGACATGCAATACGACTACATCATCGTCGGCGGCGGTTCGGGCGGCTCGAGCCTGGCCGGCCGTCTCGCCGATGCCTGCCCGGATGCGACGATCGCGCTGATCGAGGCCGGCTCGCATACGGAGCGCAACCTGCTCGTCAACATGCCGGTCGGCATCGCGGCGCTGGTGCCGTTCAAGCTCGGCACGAACTACGGCTACGAGACGGTGCCGCAGCCGGGCCTCGGCGGGCGGCGCGGTTACCAGCCGCGCGGGCGCGGGATGGGCGGCTCGAGCGCGATCAACGCGATGATCTACACGCGCGGCCACCCGGGCGACTACGACGAGTGGGCGCAGCTCGGCGCGACGGGCTGGGGCTGGCAGGACGTGCTGCCGTATTTCCGCCGCGCGGAAGGCAACGAGCGCGGCGCCGACGCGTGGCACGGCGCGGACGGCCCGCTGTCGGTGTCGGACCTGCGCTTTCGCAATCCGTTCTCCGAACGATTCATCCAGGCCGCGCATGCGGCCGGCTATCCGCTGAACGACGACTTCAACGGCGCGACGCAGGAAGGCGTCGGCTTCTATCAGGTCACGCACCGCGACGGCTCGCGCTGCAGCGTGGCGCGCGCGTATATCTACGGCCGCAACCGGCCGAACCTGCACGTGATCACCGATGCGACGGTGCTGCGCGTCGGCTTCGACGGCAAGCGCGCGGTCGGCGTCGTCGCGTCGCGCAATGGGCGGGTCGAGACGCTCGGCGCGCGCGCGGAAGTGATCCTGTCGGCCGGCGCGTTCAATTCGCCGCAACTGCTGATGTGTTCGGGGATCGGCCCGGCGGAGCAGTTGCGCCGGCACGGGATCGCGGTCGTGCAGGATGCGCCGGACGTCGGCACGAACCTGATCGACCACATCGACTTCATCATCAACACGCGCGTGAATTCGTCGGAGCTGGTCGGCGTGTGCCTGCGCGGCATCGCGAAGATGACGCCGGCGCTCGCGCGCTATTTATCGAGCCGCACGGGGATGATGACGAGCAACGTCGCGGAGGCCGGCGGCTTCATCAAGAGCGATCCGTCGCTCGAGCGGCCCGACCTGCAACTGCATTTCTGCACGGCGCTCGTCGACGATCACAACCGCAAGATGCACTGGGGGTTCGGCTATTCGCTGCACGTGTGCGCGCTGCGGCCGTTCAGCCGCGGCACGGTCGCGCTCGCGAGCGGCGATGCGCGCGACGCGCCGCTGATCGATCCGCGCTTCTTCAGCGATTCACGCGACCTCGACCTGCTGGTGCGCGGCACGCAGGCGATGCGCCGCATCCTGTCGCAGGCGCCGCTCGCGTCGCAGGGCGGGCGCGAGCTGTACACGCGGCCGGACCAGAGCGAAGCGGAGCTGCGCGCGACGATCGTCGAGCATGCGGACACGATCTATCACCCGGTCGGCACCTGCCGGATGGGCGCCGATGCGCGCGCGGTCGTCGATCCGCAACTGCGCGTGCGTGGCGTCGACGGGTTGCGGGTGGTGGATGCGTCGGTGATGCCGACGCTGATCGGCGGGAACACGAATGCGCCGTCGGTGATGATCGGCGAACGCGCGGCGGACTTCATCGTCGCGGCGCGCCGGGGCGGCGTGCCGCGCGGCGAGGCGGCTGCCGCGGTGCACGGCCGCTAGGCACGGCAGCGGCCATGCTCAGGCAAACGTATCGACGAGGCCGGCGCGGCTCGCGCGCGCGGCGACCGGTGCGGATTGCGCGGCGTCGGCGGGTGCATCGACGGCTGACGGTCCGCCGTTCCCACGTCGCGACGACTGGCCGCCGGCGAAGGTCTGCTGCGGGTTTTGCTGCTGTTGCTGCGAAGCGAGGCCGCCGTCGCTGACGGTCGCGCTGCCGAGCCCGAGCCCGCCCGCTTCCATCGCCTCGCGCAGCTTCGGCAGCGCGGCTTCGACCGCGTCGCGCACCTGCGCGTGCTGCGACACGAAGAGTGCGTGCGCGTGATTGTCCGCGACGCGCAGCACGACCTGCAGCGGGCCGAGATCGGGCGGGTTGAGCGTCAGCTCGGCGCTCTGCTGGTGCGCATTCGACAGGAACACGACCTTCTGACTCAGGGCATCCGTCCAGTCGGCCGTGCCGACGTGCGGTGCGAGCACGTGTGCGTTGGCGGCGGCGATCGCCCCGGCGGCCGGTGACAGTTGCAGGTTCGCCTGCGCGGCGGCGGCAGCCGTGGCGCCGGCCGCGAGCGTCGCGCTGGCGGCCGGGTCCGTCGCGTTGCTGGCCGCCGTGAGCGCGTGCTGGGCGCCGGACTGCGCGTTCGCGTCGGCCTGTAGCGTCTGCGCCGTGATCTGTGTTGGCGTCTGCTGGGTGGCGAGCGCGCCTTTCGCGTCGGCGAGCGTGCGGTCGAACGTCGGCACTTTCGGCGTCAGCGGCGCGGCGGCGTTCGACGCGGTCGCGGCCGGCGCCGTCGGCGTGGCGGCGGCCGTGCCGGTCGCAGGCATCGCGATCGCGCCCGCGCCGCCCGTCAGCTTGGCGAGCGCCGCTTGCAGCGCGTCGCGGCTCGATGCCGGGTCGGTCGGCTGGGCGGCCGCGTCCCGGGGGGCATGGTTGGCGAGCGTCGCCGTGGCGTCCGGCTGGCCGGACACGGCCGTCTTTTGCGTCGTGGCAGCAGCGGCAGCGTCGGCCGGCGTCGCATGGTCCGCGCGCGCCTGCAGTTGCGCCTGCACGGCCGCGGCGGCCGCGAGCGCCGCGGCGTCGGGGTTGCCGGCGGCGTTTGCGGTCGTGTCGTCGGTCGCTTTGTCTTTGTCGTCCGTGCCGGCCGGCTTCGACGCAGCCTGTCTGGTCGACACGTCCGGCGTACCGGCGTTGGCCGTATCGCCACGCGTGGCGACGCTTTGCTTCAGCGTCTGCGCGAACGGCACGGCGCTCGTGGCGGCCGACGCATCGTTGGCGGCGGACGCACCCGAGCCGCGGGCGGCCTTGAGTGCGGCGCCGGCGGTGTCGAGCAGCGCGCCGAGCAGGGGCAGGGGAGGCATGACGGTTCTCTCGTTCGAATGCGGTGGTCGGTTACGACGAACGGGCCGCGTCGGCCCGCATGCGCAGGATCTTCGCGGCGTGTTCGTCGGCGTCGCGCTGTTCGCGCCGGGCCTCGCGCGTCGCTTCCTGCGCGACGCCGCGCGCCTGCAGGATTTCATACGAGCCGACGGTACGTTTCTTCTGCTGCCAGTTCGGGCGCGCCTCGTCGATGCGGACTTCGGCCGCGGCGAGCACGGTGCGCTGCTGTGCGATCGCGGCATCGAGTGTGTCGATGAACGCCTGGAAATTGCGCCAGTTGCCGGCCGGCATCCCGCTCTGCGCGGATTGCGCGAAGCGCGCGTGATATTCGTCGCGATAGCGCAGCAGCGCGTCGAGCTGTTCGGCCGCCGCGGTGCGGTCGCGCTGCGCGGTGCCGAGCTGCTTCGCGGCCGAATCGAGGTCTTCCTGCGCGCGGTCGAGCAGCAGCTGAAGGGGAAAGCCGTGGGCCATCGGGATCAGCCTCCGTAAGCGTCGAACAGCGCATCGAGCGCAGTGAGGCTCGATGCGAACGGCGCGCATTCGCGAAAGCCCTGCTGCAGGAACGCCTCGATGCGCGGGTAGAGCGCGATCGCGCGGTCGAGCTGCGCGTCGCGGCCGGGTGCGTAGGCGCCGACCGCGATCAGGTCGCGATTGCGCTGGTAGCGCGACAGCATCTGCTTGAACTGCCGCACGTGGTCGAGATGCGTTTCGTCGATCAGCGCGGTCATCGCGCGGCTGATCGACGCCTCGATGTCGATCGCCGGATAGTGGCCGGCCTCGGCGAGCGCACGCGACAGCACGATGTGGCCGTCGAGGATCGCGCGCGCCGAATCGGCGATCGGGTCCTGCTGGTCGTCGCCTTCGGTCAGCACCGTGTAGAACGCGGTGATCGAGCCGCCGCCTTCGGGCCCATTGCCGGTGCGCTCGACGAGCGCGGGCAGCTTCGCGAACACCGACGGCGGATAGCCCTTGGTCGCGGGCGGCTCGCCGATCGCCAGCGCGATCTCGCGCTGCGCCATCGCATAGCGCGTCAGCGAATCCATCAGCAGCAGCACGTGCTTGCCCTGGTCGCGGAAATACTCGGCGAGCGACGTCGCGTACGCGGCGCCCTGCATCCGCAAGAGCGGCGACACGTCGGCCGGCGCCGCGACGACGACCGAACGCGCGAGCCCGTCCTCGCCGAGGATCTGTTCGATGAATTCCTTCACTTCGCGGCCGCGTTCGCCGATCAGGCCGATCACGATCACTTCCGCGCTCGTATAGCGCGCCATCGTGCCGAGCAGCACCGACTTGCCGACGCCGGAGCCGGCGAACAGGCCCATCCGCTGGCCGCGGCCGACGGTGAGTAGCGCGTTGATCGCGCGCACGCCGACGTCGAGCACGTGATGGATCGGTTCGCGATCGAGCGGGTTGATCGACGGCGCCGACAGCGGTGCGTCGACCTTCGACGCGAGCGGGCCGAGGCCGTCGAGCGGGCGGCCGGACGCATCGACGACGCGCCCGAGCATCTCCCAGCCGACCGGCAGCCGCTTCGCGCCCGCGAGCGGATCGGTGACGGGTGCGCTTTCGCGCGGCCACACGCGTGCGCCGGGCAGCACGCCGGCGACGTCGGTGGTCGGCATCAGGAACAGGCGGTCGCCGGCGAAGCCGACGACTTCGGCTTCCGCGTGCGACAGCGTGCTGCCGGGCGGCAGTTCGATCGTGCATTCGGCGCCGACCGACAGGCGCAGCCCGATCGCCTCGAGCACGAGGCCGGCCGCGCGCGTGAGGCGCCCGCACGGCCGCAGCGGCAGCGCGCGGTGGCTGCGCGCGGCGAGCCCGTTCAGGTGCGTGCGCCAGTGCGCGAGATGCGGATTGTGCGGCGCGCGCGGGGCGGCGCCGGCCGAGGCCGCTGCATGCGGCGTGGCGTCGTGGGCAGGATCGTGCGGGGCCGCCGGCCCGAACGACGCGAGCGCGAGTTCGCGTTCGAGCGGCGTCATGCCGTCGTGCGCGAGCGCGTCGGGCGAGCGCGTCACCACGTGCTCACCTTGCCGATCGCGGCGGCGACGCGCTGCCAGCGCGTGGGCAGCGTCGCGTCGACCTCGCCGGTCGCGGCGTGCGCGCGGCAACCGCCGCGCTCGATCGATGCGTCGGTGCGCACGGTCCAGCCGAGCGTGTCGAGGTCATCCTGCAGATACGCTTCGACGACGGGCAGGTCGGCCGGATTCACCGCGAGATGCGGCGCGCCGGACAGCGCGGGTTCGGCCGCGAGCACGTCGCGCACGGCGGCGACCAGCGCGGCCGGGTCGTGCTTCACGTGCTGGCGCACGACCTGCTGCGCGATGTCGAGCGCGAGCTGCGCGAGGTCGGACGCGAGATCGTGTTCGGCGGCCGAGACGGCTTCGCGGAACGACGCGGCGAGCGCCGCGAGCTGCGCGGCCTGTTCGCGGGCGTCGGCCTGGCCGGCCTCGAAACCCTGTTCACGGCCCTGCTCGAAACCGGCCTGGTAGCCGAGCGCCTGGCCTTCGACGTGGCCGGCCGCATGGCCTTCGGCGTGCGCGGCGTCGCGCACGCGCTGCAGTTCCTCGGCGAGCGCGGCGGCAGCGGCCGCCGCGTCGTCGGGCGGCGGCGGGGGCGGCGGCGGGTCGAACGACGCCATCTCCCACCGCTGGTACGCGGTGAGGGTGCCCACGCGATCGCTCGCCGAATCAGACATACGCGTCTTCCGCCTTGCCGCCGATCGCGATCTGGCCGCTCTCGGCCAGGTTGCGCACGATCTGCAGGATGCGGCGCTGCTGCGTCTCGACGTCGGACACGCGCACCGGGCCGCGCGCGTCGAGATCCTCGGCGAGCAGTTCGGCCGCGCGCTGCGACATGTTCGCGAGGAACTTCTGGCGCAGCGCGGGCGGCGCGCCCTTCAGCGCGACGATCAGCGTTTCCGACTCGACTTCCTTCAACACCATCTGGATCGCGCGGTCCTCGAGGTCGAGCAGGTTCTCGAACACGAACATCTGGTCGATGATCTTCTGCGCGAGATCGGCGTCGTACTGGCGCACGCTTTCGAGCACGCCTTCCTCGTGCACGCTCGTCATGAAGTTCAGGATCTCGGCCGCGGTGCGGATGCCGCCCATCGGGCTGCGTTTCAGGTTGTCGCTGCCGGACAGCAGGCCCGTCAGCACGTCGTCGAGCTCGCGCAGCGCGGCCGGCTGGATGCCGTCGAGCGTCGCGATCCGCAGCAGCACGTCGTTACGCAGCCGTTCGGTGAAGCACGACGCGATTTCGGACGCCTGGTCGCGGTCGAGGTGCACGAGGATCGTCGCGATGATCTGCGGATGCTCGTTCTTGATCAGTTCGGCGACCGCGCCCGAATCCATCCATTTCAGGCCCTCGATGCCGCTCGTGTCGCTGCCTTGCAGGATGCGGTCGATCAGCACGCCGGCCTTGTCCTCGCCGAGCGCCTTCGTCAGCACCGAGCGGATGTACTCGCTCGAATCGAGCGACAGCGCGGTGTGCTGCTCGGCTTCCTTCACGAACTCCTGCAGCACGTCCTCGACCTGCTCGCGCGTGACGTTCTTCAGCGCGGCCATCGCGGCACCGATCTTCTGGACCTCGCGCGGCGCGAGGAACTTGAATACCTGCGCGGCCTCTTCCTCGCCGATCGACATCAGCAGCAGCGCGCTCTTGGTCAAGCCTTCAGCGTTCATCGGACACCCAGTTCTTCACGACGGTGGCGACGATCTTCGGATCCTGGCGGGCGATCGTGCGCGCGTAGTCGAGGTTGCGTTCGTAGCGGTGCTTCTCGTTTTCGAAGCCGAGCAGCAGCGGATCGGCTTCCTCCGCCGCCTTGTCCGGCGCGGGCAGGCCGTCGAGCGCGACCACATCGTCCGGCGCCGCGAGCGCCGGCGCGGCCGGCTCGGGCGGCGGGAACGCGCGGCGCATCGCCGGGCGCACGAACATGAAGTAGAGCGCCGCCGCGGCTGCCGCGATGCCGAGCCACTTCGCGGCTTCCTTCGCCATCGCGATCATGTCGGGCTGGCGCCACCACGGCAGGTCGGCGTACGGGTCGCTCACGGTCGAGAACGCGCTGTTCACGACGTTCACCGAGTCGCCGCGCTTCGCGTCGTAGCCCATCGCGTCCTTCACGAGCTGTTCGACCTGCGCGAGCTTCGCGGGCGGCAGCGGCTGCATCGTCACGTGGCCCTTCGCGTCGGCGACCGGCTGGTAGTTGACGACGACCGCGACCGACAGCCGCTTCACGCTGCCCATCGGCTGTTCGGTATGGCGGATCGTCTTGTCGAGCTCGTAGTTGGTCGTCTGGTCCTTGCGGTCGCTGACCGGGGTGGTCTGCGGCGCGTTCTGGCCGTTGCCGGCGACGATCGGCGCGGAAGCCGGCTGCGGCGGCGTGTTCGACAGCGCGCCCGGCACGCCCGACGCGCCGCCCTGCGCGAGTTCGGTCGCGCTGCTGGTCTGCTGGCTGCGGATCGCGGATTGCTGCGGATTGCCGTTCGGGCCGTAGCTTTCCGACGTCTGCTCGATCTTCGAGAAATCGAGATCCGCGCTGACCTGCGAGCGCGCGTTGCCGGCGCCGAAGATCGGCGCGAGGATCGCGTCGATGCGCTTCTGCGTGTTGTGCTCGACCTGCTGCACGTACTTGAGCTGGCTCGCGTCGAGGCCGGACGCGGACGCGGTCTGGGTCAGCAGGTTGCCGTCCTGGTCGACGATCGTCACGTTCTTGGCCGGCATGTCGGGCACGCCGGACGACACCATCCGCGTGATCGCCTGCACCTGGCCCTCGTCGAGCACGCGGCCCGGGTAGAGGTCGACGAACACCGACGCGCTCGGCGCTTCCTTGTCGCGCACGAACACCGACGGCTTCGGGATCGCGAGATGCACGCGCGCGCCGCGGACGGCATTGATCGATTCGATGGTGCGCTGCAACTCGCCTTCGAGCGCGCGCTGGTAGTTGATCTGCTCGGCGAACTGGCTGATGCCGAATTTCTGGTTGTCCATCAGCTCGAAGCCGACCGAGCCGCCCTTCGGCAGCCCCAGCGCGGCGAGCTTCAGGCGCGTTTCGTGCACCTGGTTCGACGGCACGAGGATCGCGCCGCCGGCATCGGCGAACTTGTAGGGAACGTTTGCCTGCTGGAGCGCGGCGATGATCGCGCCGCCGTCGCGGTCCGACAGGTTGCTGTACAGCACGCGGTAATCGGGCGCCCGGCTCCACAGCACGAGCGCGGTGATCGCTGCGATCGCGAACGCGACGGCGATCACGAACGGCAGCTTCGGGTTGCCCTTCATCCGCGAGATGCCGGGAATGCGTTCCGCGAAGCCGCCTAGCCCGAAGTCCGCGCCTGCGCCGCCCGCGCCCGGCAACGCGGCGGCCGCGGCGGCGCCGGGCGCCGGGCTGAGGCCCGCGCGGGCGTCTGGGTTGATCAGCGAGTTGGCCTGCGAATCCATGCGTCGAGTTTCTCCGGAGCGGGACGACTGAGCTCGCTCGGACGAGCGGGCGGACAATGACACGATGTGATTATCGTGACCCGCGGCGTACTCCGATCGACCGAAAAGAGCGGGGTTTCCCCCGTACTTTCTCGGCTTTGACGCGCGCCGCGCTGCTATCCTTTTTCGCGATCCGGCATGGTGCGCGTGGTGCGGCGCCGGCGGATCACCCGGTGCGTCCGGGTCTCTTCTCTATGTCTGGGGACAGCATGACTGCGAACGTCAGCGGAATCGGTTCGGTGTTGCAACAGATGCAGTCGATGGCCGCGCAGGCATCCGGCGGCGTCGCGAGCCCGACGGCGGCGCTGGCCGGCTCGGGTGCGGCGACGGCCGGCACGTTCGCGAGCGCGATGAAGGCGTCGCTCGACAAGATCAGCGGCGACCAGCAGCACGCGCTCGGCGAGGCGAAGGCGTTCGAGGTCGGCGCGCCGAACATCTCGCTGAACGACGTGATGGTCGACATGCAGAAAGCCAATATCGGCTTCCAGTTCGGGCTCCAGGTCCGCAACAAGCTAGTGAGCGCTTACAACGACATCATGCAGATGTCGGTGTGAGGGGACGGCTATCCGGCGACGGGCATCCGGGGACGGCCATCCGACGACGGGCATCCGGGGACGGCTATCCGGCGACGAGCATCCAGGGACGGGCATCCGGGGGCGGTTCGGCGCGTGCAGAACGGGGCCGGCGAGCCGGCATCGCTTGCCCGGCGGCAGCCGCCGCGCACCTAAAGCTTTTCAAATCCCTTCCGATAACTCCGGTGAAGGCCGCGCCGTGCGACGCACGGCAGCGGCTCCCGACTAGCCAAGGCAAATAACAAGGAGAAGCGCATGTTTTCCCCAGGACACGCTGGAGCCAGTGCGTACGCGCGTGTCGGCGTCGAGACCGGGGTGATGGGCGCCTCCCCGCACCGGCTGATCGCGATGCTGTACCAGGGCGCGCGGCAGGCGATCGCGCTGGCGCGCATGCATTTGCAGCAGGACAACGTAGCCGGGCGCGGCGAAGCGATCGGCAAGGCGATCCGGATCGTCGAGAGCGGCCTGCAGGCGTCGCTGAACCGCGACGCGGGCGGCGAGATCGCCGACCGGCTCAATGCGTTGTATGCGTATATCGGCCGGCGCCTGCTGGAAGCGAACGCGCAGGCGAGCGACGCGATGCTGGTCGAGGTCGACGGCTTGCTCGCGACGCTCGAGGAAGCATGGACGGGCATCGCCCCGGAAGTCGCGCGGATGGCCGCGCAACAGGTAGCGGAAGCATCACGATGAATCACAAGGCCGAATACTTCGCGCTTTACGAGGCGCTCGCCGCCGTGTCGGGCCGGATGCTGTGCGCCGCGCGCGGCGCCGACTGGAACGCGTTGCCGGGGTTGCAGGCCGAATTCATGCAGCTCGTCGACGGGTTGAAGGAGGCCGATCCGGGCGTCGCGCTCGACGAATCGGATCTCGGCCGCAAGCTCGACCTGATCCGCCGCATCCTGGCCGACGACGCCGCGATCCGCGATCTCGCGAGCCCGGACGTCGCGCGGCTGTCCGCGCTGTTCGAGGCGCGGCGCTCGACGCAGGTATTGACCGATCTGTACCGCGCGCGCGGGTAGGGCCGTGTTCCGGGAGACGGGCGCGCGGCGCCCGGGCCCGGTGCCGCATGCGGCGCGCGCTGTTCCCGCGGGTGGCACCGGCGTGCCGCGCCCGGATTCGCAACGATGTGGCTGACATGAGCAGGCTCCGATCATGACCGGTATCGACTCCGTTGCAGCCGCGCTGCTGGCGAGCCGCCTCGACAGCCTGCTGACCGGCACCGTATCGGCGCCCGCCGGCGGCGGCGCGACCGCGCAGGTCGGCACGCCGGGCGCCGGCGCGTCGTCCCCGCCGCCGGCCGGCAGCCCGCCCGCCGCACCGCCCGCTTCCACGCAGACCGCGCTGTCCGAGGTCGGGCGCGCGCTCGACGCGATCTCGCGCTCGGGCGGCGATGCGACGCCGGCGATCGTCGGTCGGCTGCCGCTACTGGCCGATCCCACCGTGCTGCTCACCGATACGCCCGTGCCGGCTCGCGCGCCGGCTGCGTCCGGTCCCGCTGCGTCTGCCACGCCGGCTTCCGCGCAAGCGTCGTCCGCTGCGGCGGCGCGCGATGCGGCCGCGCCGCCGCCGGTCGCGGCGCTGCGTGCGGCGCTCGCGCAGGCCGTGAGCGAAAGCGGCCTCTTCTACGAATCCCATCTCGCGCAGTGGCTGGCCGGCCAGCGTCCGCTCGCGGCGCTACTGCGCGAGCCGCAGGCACGCCTCGCGACCGCGCTCGCGCCGGCCGACCCGGAAGCCGTCCCGCACGAATCGACCGACGTGCTCGACGAACTGCTCGCGCAGCGCCCGCCGCTGCCGGCCGCCGCGCGGGCAAGCGCGCCACCGCCGGCCCAGGGCGGCGCGCCTGCGCGCGACCCTGCGCAGGCCGCGCCGGCGGCGGGCCGGCCGGGCGCGTCGTTGCCGCCCGACACCGCCGATCCGTTGGCTGCGCACGCCGATACGCGCTGGACGCCCGCGCGTGCCGAGCTGGCCGCCGGATCGTCCGATCCGCAGGCGCAGCCGCTCGCGACGGTGCATCCGGCCGCCGTGCCGCTCGTCCGGCAGCAGCTCGATGCGCTCGCGACCGACCAGTTTCGCTGGACCGGCGAGGCGTGGCCCGGCGCGCGGCTCGACTGGACGATCGAGCCCGACGAACCGGGCCACCGCGCACCGCGCGGCGGCGGTGGCGACGACGCGGGCGACGGCATCGCGTGGCGCACGCGCCTGACGCTGACGCTGCCGTCGCTCGGCACGGTCGATGCCGAGCTGGTGCTGAACGGCGCGCAGCTCGTCGCGCGGCTGCGCGCGAACCAGACGGGCGCCGACCGTCTCACGCGCCACGAAGCCGCGTTGCGGCAGCGGCTCGAAGGCTCGGGGCTCAAGGTGGGCGGGCTGTCGATTCGCGCGGTCGACGACGGACCCGACGGCTTCGACCTGTTCGCCGCCCAGGCAGCCGCCGCCGCGTATGCGCGCGGCGCGGCCGGCGGCCCCGGCGCGCGGGTGCCGGGCGACGATGACGAGGCGCTGCCATGAGCATGACGTCCCGCAAGCGCGCGGCCGCGCTCGTCTACGACCCGAAAGGCGGCGATGCGGCGCCGCGCGTGGTGGCGAAGGGCTACGGCGTGCTCGCCGAGATGATCGTCGCGCGCGCGCACGATGCAGGGCTGTACGTGCATACGGCGCCGGAGATGGTGTCGCTGCTGATGCAGGTCGATCTCGACGACCGGATTCCGCCGCAGCTCTATCAGGCGGTCGCCGACCTGCTAGCGTGGCTGTACGCGCTCGATCGCACCGAGCCTGCGCCGGACGACGCCGCGCCGCGTTTTCCGTTGCCGCCGTTGCGCTGAACGGCCTGCCGTCGGGCGGCTTCTTACGAACGGCTGTCCGCGGCTTGCGGGATCATTCCGCCGGTATTTGCGGTCTATCGATCGTCATCGCATCGCAACGTGTGCCTTTCGTCCGCGTTCGCGCGCACGCCGAACCTGCCGCTCCGCACGCGTACGGATTGAGCCGGCTTTCGATTTATGTAATGATATCCATTCTCATTTTCATGTTGCCCGGGCGGCGCGCATTCCCTGCGCGCCGCCCGTCGTTTTGAACGAATGGATACTTTCGCGTGAACGCGCCCGAAACGATCGACCCGCCCAAGACGGGCATGCCGCGCGCCGGCGTCACCGTGCTGCACCCGGCGGGCCGTCCGCTGAACGACGACGAACTGGCCGCGCGCCGCCAGCGCTCGCGCCGCGCGACCTTCATCAAATGGCTGCGCAAGGTGCATGGCTGGGTCGGGCTGTGGGGCGCGGTGCTCGGGCTGCTGTTCGGCGTGACGGGCGTGCTGCTGAACCACCGCGCGCCGCCGCTGAAGATTTCGACCGGCGAGCCGCAGGTCGAGGAGATGCAGGTCGCGCTGCCGGATCCGGTGCCGAAGACGCCCGCCGCGATGACGAAATGGTTGCAGCAGGAGCTGCATTTCGACGGCAAGCCGGGCCGCATGCGCAAGGAGCCCGCGCAGGCCGTCGCATGGGGCGACAAGCGCGTGATGCAGCCCGAGCACTGGCAATTCGGCGTGTTCGGGCCGCACCAGAACCTGCAGGCCGAGTACTGGGTCGGCAACGGCTACGTGTCGGTGAAGCGCACGGGCAACACGTTCCTGACGACGCTGAACAACCTGCATCGCGGCGTCGGGATGAATCTCGGCTGGGTGCTGCTGATGGATACGATCGCAGGCTCGCTGATCCTGCTGTCGCTGACGGGCGTGCTGCTGTGGACCGAGCTGAACAAGCGCCGCACGGTCGGCGTCGTGCTGGTGGTCGGTTCGGTTGCCGCCGCGCTGGCAGCCGGCCTGACCTGATCGACGTTCGCGCCGGGGTGGCGGCGGGCGGCCGGCGAGCGTTACCGCCCGCCGCTGCGGGTCAGAGGCCGCAGGCCGCGCCGCTGTTCGCCGCGATTTCGCGCGCGGCCTTCGCGCCTTCGACCTGCAGGATCGTCGGCAGCGACACGTTGTTCTTCGCGGCGGTGATCTCCGCGAGGATCGAGATCGCGATTTCCGGCGGCGTCCGGCTGCCGATGTAGATGCCGGCCGGCCCGTGCAGCCGGGCCAGTTCCACTTCGTTCAGGTCGAATTCGCGCAGCCGCTCACGCCGCGCCGCGTTGTTGCGCCGCGAGCCGAGCGCGCCCACGTAGAACGCGGGCGTCTTCAGCGCCTCCATCAGCGCGAGATCGTCGAGCTTCGGGTCATGCGTGAGCGCGATCACGGCCGAACGCGCATCGAGCTTCATGTCGAGCACCGTATCGTCGGGCATCGTACGGACGACGCGCGTGCCCGGCACGTCCCACGCATCCGTGTATTCCTCGCGCGGATCGCAGACCGTCACCTGATAGTCGAGCCCGACCGCGATCTGGCACAGATAGCGCGACAACTGGCCGGCGCCGATCACGAGCATCCGGTAGCGCGGCCCGTGGATCGTCACGAGCCGTTCGCCGTCGAAGGCGAGCCCGTCGGCTGCCTGCGCGGGCGACAGCGACGCGCGGCCGGTCGCGAGCGCCATCGTGCGCGTGACGAGGCGGCCGGCCTCGACTTCCGCGCACAGCGCGGCGATCCCGCTGTCGCGCGTGAGCGGTTCGAGCACCAGCTGGATCGTGCCGCCGCAAGGCAGCCCGAAGCGGTGCGCTTCCTCGGCCGTCACGCCGTACTTGAGCGCTTCCGGGCGCGCATCGACCGCAATGCCGCTCGCATGCACGCGGGCGATCAGGTCGTCCTCGATGCATCCGCCGGACACGGAGCCGACCACCAGGCCGTCCTCGCGCACCGCGAGCATCGCGCCTTCGGGGCGCGGCGACGAGCCCCACGTCTTCACGACCGTCACGAGCAGCACGCGGCGCCCTTCTTCGAGCCAGCGCGCGCTGGATTTCAGTACATCGAGATCGACGCTTTCCATCGTTTTTTCCTGTTGCCGGACGGCCCGCCGCGCGGCGCCGTCGTTCGATGGCGGGATTATGAACCGGCCGGCGCGCGCGTGCAGGCGGCGCGCCGGCCGGTGCGGGCAAATCCGGAGGATCGGGCAAGACATCGCGACGATCGGACAGGGATCGTGCGGTTGCAGAGGGTTGCTGCCGGGAGAGGGGGGCGTGCGGAGCCGGTGCCGGCCCCGCGCGGGGGTCGTCATGGCGCACCGCGGAGGCGCGCCATGACGGCGCTCAGTGCGCGTCGGGGTGGCCGTGCGCGAGCTTCGAGTGGTGCCGCGAGTACAGCGCGTAGATCACGAGGCCGATCACGAGCCAGATGCCGAACGCGGCCCACGTGACGGGCTGCAGGTTCAGCATCAGGAACAGGCACGCCGCGACCGCGAGGATCGGCACCACGGGCACGCCCGGGCAGCGGAACGCGCGCGGCAGCTCGGGGTGCGTGCGGCGCAGCACCAGCACGGCGATCGACACCATCGAGAACGCCGCGAGCGTGCCGATGTTGATCAGCTCGGCGAGCACGTTGAGCGGCACGAGCGCGGCGATCAGCCCGAAGAACAGGCCGACCAGCCAGGTCGTCAGGAACGGCGTCGCATAACGCGGGTGCACGCGCGACAGCGCGGCCGGCAGCAGCCCGTCGCGCGACATCGCGAAGATCACGCGCGTCTGGCCGTAGCTCATCACGAGGATCACGGTCAGCATGCCGAGCACCGCGCCGAGATCGATGAAGCCGGCCACCCACTTCTCGCCGGCGGCCTGCAGCGCGTACGAGATCGGGTGCGAGATGTTCGCGTACTGGGCCGACGGCACGATGCCGGTCGCGACCGCGGCAACCGTCACGTACAGCACCGCGCACACCGCGAGCGACGCGATGATGCCGATCGGCAAATCGCGCTTCGGGTTCTTCACTTCCTCGGCCGCCGACGACACCGCGTCGAAGCCGATGAACGCGAAGAACATCACGGCGGCCGCGCCGAACACGCCGTTCCAGCCGTGCGGCATGAACGGCTTCCAGTTCGCGGGCGTCACGTGGAACAGGCCGACCGCGATCACGAGCAGCACGACCGACACCTTGATGAACACCATGATGTTGTTGATGCGGGTCGATTCGCGGATGCCGATCGACAGCAGCGTCGTGATCACGATCATCACGAGGAACGCGGGCAGGTTGAACCACGTGACGACGCCCGGCACCGCGCCGGGCGCGGCCGTCAGCACGGCCGGCAGCGACAGCCCGAAGCCCTGCAGCAGCGACTGCAGGTAGCCCGACCAGCCGACCGACACGGCCGACGACGCGAGGCCGTACTCGAGCATCAGGTCCCAGCCGATGATCCACGCGGCGAGCTCGCCGAGCGTCGCGTACGAATACGTGTAGATCGAGCCGGCGACGGGGATCGTCGACGCGAACTCCGCGTACGACAGCGCGGCGAGGCCGCACGCGATCGCGGCGATCACGAACGACAGCATCAGCGCGGGACCGGCCTGGACGGCGCCGGTGCCGGTCAGCACGAAGATGCCGGTGCCGATGATCGCGCCGATGCCGAGGAAGGTGAGGTCGATCGCGCCGAGCGCTTTCTTGAGCCCGGCGGCTTGCGCGCCGGCGATCATGCGATCGACGTTTTTCTTGCGGAAGAGAGACATTGCGGATGGATCGCCAGCACGCGCAGGCACGGCGCGCCGACTGAGTGAAAACCCATAATTTTAGCTGATTTGGCGTGCAAGCCCGGCTGCGGCGCAGCGGGGCGCCGCGGAATCGGCCGATAAAACAAGCGTTTGCGCGCGAAACGGGCGCGTTCGAGCGCGGCGCGGCGGGCGCCGCGTCGCCGGATCGGACGAATTCGAGTGGGCTGGGGGATCAGGCGCCGGCCGCGGGCGCCATGTCGACGAGCTGGTTGCTCATCACGTAGAACGTGAGTTCCGCGTTGTTCGACAGCCGCATCTTCTCGAGCAGCCGCGACCGGTACACGCTCACCGTCTTCACCGACAGCGACAGCGTGTTCGCGATATCGGTGAGCCGCTTGCCCGACGCGAGCATGCAGAGCGTCTGGTATTCGCGATCGGACAGCTTCTCGTGCGGCAGCGGTTCGTTCTCGAACGACACGTATTCGGCGAGCGCCTCGGCCATCGCGGGGCTCACGTACTTGCGGCCGGCCGCGACCTGCTGGATCGCGCCGATCATCTGCGCGGCGTTGACCGTCTTCGACAGGTAGCCGGCCGCGCCGGCCTTCAGCGCGCGCACCGCGTACTGGTCCTCGCGGTACATCGAGAACATCAGCACCGGCGCGCGCGTCAGCTTGCGCTTGAGGCGCTTGAGCACCTCGATGCCGTTCGTGTCGGGCAGCGAGATGTCGAGCAGGATCACGTCGAATTCCTGCTTGTCGACGGCGGCCATCGCGTCGCCGCCGCTCTCGGCCTCGGTCACGTCGCGCGCGACGCCGCGGTCGATCAGCAACTGGCGGATCCCTTGCCGGACGATTGCGTGATCGTCCACGAGCAGGATGTTCAGGCTCATCGCGACCTCACGAAAGCGACGTGCGACGGGCCGCGACCGGCACCGCGAGCAGCGAAGCCCACGCGAAGCGCGCGGTGACGCGCGTGCCGCGGCCGGTGGCCGGCGTGGCCGTCTCGAAGCTGCCGCCGAACGCCTCGCAGCGCGCGCGCATGCCGGCCAGGCCGTAGCCGTTGCGGCGGGGCCGGGCGGCGAAACCGGTCCCATCGTCGGCGACACTCAGCGACAGGTGCGTCCCGTCGGTGACGATCCGGACGTCGACCGACGTCGCGCGCGCGTGTTTCGCGACGTTCGACAGCGCTTCCTGCGCGACGCGGAACACCGCGAGCGCGCTGGCGCCGGCGAGCTGCGTCAGGCGTGCATCGGCCGCGCACACGAAGCTCGTGCGCAGGCCGGTGCGCGCCGCATGGGTGTCGATCCACGATGCCAGCGCGCCGACCATGCCGGCATCGAGTGCCGGCGTGTCGCGCTCGTCGATGAGCCGGCGATTCGCGTCGGTCGCGGCGTCGAGTGCCTGCTGCGCCAGCGCCAGTGCGCGCAGGCAGCCTTCCGGCGCATCGGCCGGCAGCCACGTTTGAACGTTTGCGAGCGCGAAGCGGGCGGCGGTCAATTCGGCGCCGAGCCCGTCGTGCAGCTCGCCGGCCAGGTGGCGGCGGGCCGCTTCGTCGGCGGCGAGAAGCTGGGCGGAAAGTGCCGCGATCCTCGCGGCGGACGCGTCGCGCTTCGGCGCTTCGTCGGCCATGGGCGGAGTAGCAGCCATGCGCTGCCGCGACGGGAACGGGGCGTGGGCGCCCAAGGGCGCGTTAAGCGACGTATCCATGACTCTCCCTGCTGTCAGAAAGCGGTTCAGACACCGGCTGGCTGCGTGGGCTGGCTGCCGTTTCGATGACGGTCGCCGCCGGAGAATCGCTCCATGCCGAAGTAACAAAAGTTACGTCTTGTAACACTTGCATCCGACCCTTTCACGCTCATCCGAACGGCAACCACGCGCGCCGAATAATATCTCAAAATTTCTGAAAAGGTCATGTCGGGCGGACATTTAAGGGTAAATGTGAATAATCGGAATGAAGGTGTTGTAGGAAAAACACTGACACCCGACCACCGGGCGATGACGTATCCAAATGTAACTATTTGAGATGGAATGGTCCCAGTTTGTTACGAATTCGCCAAGTCCGGACGAAAAAAAACCGGAGCTTTTGCTCCGGTTCTTGATGCGGCACAAATTTCGGGGGCGGATCAGTCCACGAACGCGCGCTCGATCACGTAGTGGCCCGGCGCGCTGTTCTTGCCTTCGACGAGGCCGGCCTGCTTCAGCAGCTCGGTCGTGTCCTTCAGCATCGCGGTGCTGCCGCACAGCATCACGCGGTCGTTTTCCGGCGAGAACGCCGGCACGCCGAGATCCGTGAACAGCTTGCCGGTGGCGATCAGGTCGGTGATCCGGCCTTCGTTGTCGAACGCTTCGCGCGTGACCGTCGGGTAGTAGACGAGCTTTTCCTTGATGATGTCGCCCAGGTACTCGTGGCCCGGCAGGTCGTGCTTGATGTAGTCCATGTACGCGAGCTCGCCCTTCAGGCGGCACGTGTGAGTCAGGATCACCTTGTCGAAGCGGTCGTAGATGTCCGGATCGCGGATGATCGACATGAACGGCGCGAGGCCCGTGCCCGTCGACAGCATCCACAGCGTCTTGCCCGGCAGCAGGTTGTCGGCCACCAGCGTGCCCGTCGGCTTCTTGCCGATCAGCACCGTGTCGCCCACCTTCAGGTGTTGCAGCCGCGACGTCAGCGGGCCGTTCTGCACCTTGATGCTGAAGAATTCGAGATGCTCTTCGTAGTTCGGGCTGACGATCGAGTAGGCGCGCGCGAGCGGCTTGCCGTCGACTTCGAGGCCGACCATCGTGAATTCACCGTTGTTGAAGCGCAGGCTCGCCTCACGGGTGCAGGTGAAGCTGAAAAGCGTGTCGGTCCAGTGATGGACGGATTGGACGGTGGCGGTGTCGTATTTGCTCATGGCTTTGAAAACGGACGCGCGTGGCGAACGCGTGTAACGGGCCCAAAAACGGGCAAAAAAAACCGAGTGCGACGGCCCGATCGCGGATCGGCCGGCCGGCGCGTCGGACACGCGCCTTCTCGATGACAGACGTTTGAGGAACTCGTTATTTTACCCTGTTGACGCGGATCGCGGGCTTGACCCCCGCGGCTGCGCGGATTTGGCGCAACATATCCTTTCAACGAACTTTCAGTGATCGGCGGCGAGTTTCGCGCCGCGGCGAACGCGCTGTGGCGGCGCCGTGACCGGGAGGCGCGACCGTTCGGCCGAGTTACTGCGGATCGAGGCGCAGGCGCGCGATGTACGGCAGGTGGTCCGACAGCCACGCGGCTTCGCCGGACGGCGCGCGCCATTCGAGCGGCGTCAGGCCGCGCACGAACATCTTGTCGAGCGCGAGCGCCGGCGAGAACGCGGGGAACGTGCGGCCCGATTCGCCGAGCAGCGTCGCGACCTCGGACAGCCCGATCTCGCCGAACAGCGCGACCGAATCGTTGCGCCAGTCGTTGAAGTCGCCGGCGAGCATCAGCGGGCCGTCGCCCGCGTTGCGCACGATCCAGTGCGCGATCCAGTGCATCTGGCGCAGCCGCGCGGCGCGCGTGAGCGCGAGGTGCGCGCACAGCAGCGTGACCGGGCGTGCGCCCGCGAGCGTCGCGCGCGCGACCAGCAGCCCGCGCCGCTCGAAGCGGTGCGCGGAGATGTCCCAGCGGCCGCCGAGGTCGAGCGGATGCGGCGACAGGATCGCGTTGCCGTGCCGCCACGACGGCTTGAACACGTTCGGCCCGAGCGCGATCTGCCAGTCGAGCGCCTGCGCGATCTCGGTGGCCTGGCAATGCCACACGTCGTCGACCGTGTCGTCCATCGGCGCGCCGAAGCCCGGTGCGAGCAACGGGCGCGGCATGCGGCGCGCCATCGCTTCCTGCAGGAAATACACGTCGGCGTGCATGGACTGCATCCAGTTGCGCATCGCGTTCCACGCGGTGAAGCCGAGCGGCGAGCGGCCCTTGTGCAGGTTCCAGCTGACGGCGGTGATTTCGTCGGGCGCGGCGTGCGGTTCGGCGAACGGCAGGGAGAGGGCGTCGGCGGACATGACGCTCAGTCCTTCGCGACGTGCGCGCGCACGCGGTACACGAGATGCGGATGCTGCTCGACGAGCGTCCAGTCGGTCCACGCGTCACCACCGACCGCCAGGCCGGGGTGGCTCGCGACGATTTGCCGCGGCGACGCGGGCAGGCACGGATCGCCGCGCGTCGCGTTTTCGTCGTCGAGCGTTTCCTGCACGTCGAGCCCGAGCGACACGGTGTTCGCGTTGGCGTCGACGGCGAGCGGGGCGACCGTCACCGCGCGCGCGCGCTCGGTCGGCACGACGCGCGCGGCATTGCCGCAGCCCACCGGCACGGAGGCCGGATAGCGATGGGTATCGGTGCGGGACTGGCCCACGGTGGTGTTTTGCTGGAACGTGTCGATCGTCTGACCGTCGCGCACCACCTGGATTTCCCAAGCGACGACGGCCGGCGCGGGGCTCTGCGCATGGGCGGCGAGCACGACGCTCGCAAGCAGGACGGCCAGGCCGTGTTTCAGCATGAAACGTCTCCGGAAACGCGGAATAGCGGGGAACGGACGCACATCTTACGCCCGATCGATTGCGGTCGTGATGGGACAGGACGTGCCGCGACAGGTTCGCAGCACGATGCGGTCCTGCTCGGCAGGTAAGGCCGCGTCATGCGTTTTCAAGCGAAAAAGCGCGTGAACTCGGCGACGCTCGCGCGCTCGGTGACGAGGCGGTTTTCGAGCGCGTCGGGGTCCGCGTGGCCGAGCGCCATCCCGCAGACGAACTGTTCGTTCGGCGGAATGCCGAGGTGTTCGGCGACGATCCGGTGAAACGGCACGAACGCGGCCTGCGGGCAGGTATCGAGGCCGCGGGCGCGCGCGGCCGTCATCACGCCTTGCAGGAACATCCCGCAATCGAGCCACGCGCCATGTGTCATGACCCGGTCCAGTGTGAAGAACAGCGCGACCGGCGCATCGAAGAAACGGAAATTGCGCGCGTGCTGCGCGTGCATGCGTGCCTTCTCGTCGCGGCGGATGTTCAACAGGCCGTACAGATCCCAGCCGACCTTGCGGCGCCGGTCGATATACGGCGACACCCATTCGCGCGGGTAGTAGTCGTATTCGGCGACGTATTTCTCGTCGCGGGCGGGATCGTCGTAGGCCGCGGTGAGCGCGGCGGCGAGTGCGTCGCGCGTGGCGCCTGTCGCGACGTACACGCGCCACGGCTGGATGTTGGTGCCCGACGGCGCGCGGCTCGCGGCTTCGAGGATCGCTTCGATCGTATCGCGCGGCACGGGCGTCGGCAGGAACGCCCGGACTGAGCGACGCGACTTGAGCGCGGCGTCGACGGCATCGACGGAACGGATCGCGTCGGAATCGACGCGCGGGGAAGCAGCGGGGACGGACATCGGCAACCCTTCGGGCGAAGTGTCAGGCGAGGTGCGGCGCAGCGTGTGCGCGGCGCGCGGGCGCGATCGGCGAGCCCGGCGCGAGCCTTGTGAACGTTCGATCATACGCCGCGGCGCGCGGCCGTGCAGCGTGCGCGCGCTGTTAGCAGCAGACGCGCCCGGCTGCTTGCTTGCATGGCGATGCGGGATCGCTACACTGAAATCGTAAGGGTCTGATGAGTATGTGACGGCAAGTGCAGCGAGGGTGGTATGACGACGACGGCGATGGTGAAACAGGAACTGGCGGTGGCGTCCTTCAGCACGGTGTACGACCTCGAGCAGGTCGAGACGGCGCTGAGCGACCTGAACGAGAGCGCAAGCGACGCACTGCGCTCGACCTACGAGAGGATGCTCAAGACGGGGAATCTGCGCTTCTGCGTGAAGCCGAACCGGATGCCGTCGTTCGACGCGCTCGGCGAAGCATTGCCGAATTTCGGCGAGCCGCTCGACGACGTGCGCAAGCAGATCGCGCTGTGTCTCGAAACGGACGACCGGCTCGAACTGATGCCGATCCTGCTGCTCGGGCCGCCCGGGATCGGCAAGACGCATTTCGCGAAGGCGCTCGCGCAACTGCTCGGCACCGCGTACCACTACGTGCCGATGAGTTCGCTGACGGCCGGCTGGATCCTGTCGGGCGCGTCGTCGCAATGGAAGAACGCGAAGCCCGGCAAGGTGTTCGACGCGCTCGTGAACGGCAGCTACGCGAACCCGGTGATCGCGGTCGACGAGATCGACAAGGCCGGCAGCGATGCGCAATACGATCCGCTCGGCGCGCTGTATGCGTTGCTCGAGCACGACACCGCGCGCGCCTTCGTCGACGAATTCGCGGAAGTGCCGATCAACGCGGGCAACGTGATCTGGATCGCGACCGCGAACGACGCGCAGGCGATTCCGGAGCCGCTGCTCAACCGGATGAACGTGTACGAGATCGCGGCGCCCGATGCGGCCGGCGCGCGCCGGATCGCGCAGACGATCTACGACGAGATCCGCACGTCGCATGCGTGGGGGCGGCGCTTCCCCGATACGCTCGGCGACGATGCGCTCGACGTGCTGGCCGCGACGCCGCCGCGGACGATGCGCCGTGCGCTGCTGCACGCGTTCGGCGCCGCGCGGCTCGCCGGCCGCGACGCGATCGGGCCGGCCGACATCCGCGCCGACGAAGGCGCGGCGAAGCGCCGGCCGATCGGCTTCTGATGCGGCCACGCGCGCACGGCTGCGGCGTGCGCGCGTGGCGTTCGTTGCGCGTCCGGCCGCGTCGTCGCGACGCGATGCGCATGCGTTCGGCAAGCGGGCGAACCGGGACGTACAATTCTTATCTCTCCCTTCGACGCGCGAGCAGCGCGAACAGCCATGGAGCAGACGGATTGTGTCGTGATCGGCGCGGGTGTCGTCGGTCTGGCGATTGCGCGCGAGCTTGCCGCGCGCGGGCGTGAAACGATCGTGCTCGAGGCGGCCGACGCGATCGGCACGGGCACGAGTTCGCGCAACAGCGAGGTGATTCACGCGGGGCTCTACTATCCGCGCGGGTCGCTGAAGGCGATATCGTGCGTGCGCGGGCGCGACCTGCTGTACGAATTCTGCGACACGCATCACGTGCCGCACCGGCGCACGGGCAAGCTGCTCGTCGCGACGAGCGCCGCGCAGGTGAAGCAGTTGAAGGCGATCGCCGCGCGCGCGGCCGAAAACGGCGTGCTCGACCTGCTGCCGCTCACGCGCGCCGAGGCGCAGACGCTCGAGCCCGCGCTCGAATGCGTGGAGGCGCTGTTCTCGCCGTCCACGGGCATCGTCGACAGCCACCAGCTGATGCTCGCGCTGCTGGGCGATGCGGAACGCGACGGCGCCGTGTGCGCGCTGCAATCCCCGGTCGAAGCGATCGACGTGCTGAGCGGCGGGCGCTTCATCGTGCGCACCGGCGGCGCCGCGCCGGCCGAGATCGACGCCGCCTGCGTGATCAACAGCGCGGGGCTCGGCGCGCAGGCGCTCGCGCGCCGCACGCGCGGCCTCGATCCGCGCTGGGTGCCGCCGCTCTATCTCGCGCGCGGCAATTATTTCAGCCTGTCGGGCCGTGCGCCGTTCTCGCACCTGGTCTATCCGATGCCCGATCGCGCGGGGCTCGGCGTGCACCTGACGTTCGATCTCGGCGGGCAGGCGCGCTTCGGCCCGGACGTCGAGTGGTGCGATGCGCTGCGCTACGAAGTCGATCCGGCGCGCGCGGGCGCGTTCTACACGTCGATCCGCGCATTCTGGCCGGGCCTGCCCGACGATGCGCTGCAGCCGGCGTATGCGGGCATCCGGCCGAAGGTCGCGGGGCCCGGCGAGCCGCCGGCCGACTTCATCGTGCAGGGCGCCGCGCAGCACGGCGTGCGCGGGCTCGTGAACCTGTTCGGCATCGAGTCGCCGGGGCTCACCGCCGCGCTCGCGCTCGCGCAGCGCGTCGGCGACATGGTGTCGCGCGCGTGACGCACGGCCCGCCGCCGCGCGGGCCGGCCGCGCGAAACCCGTGTGAAATCCCTTATCTCCGGCATTTCGGCGCGCACATTTATTCGCTTGGGCGTTATTCTGTCGAACGGTCGTCGTCAGAACGGCTTTCAAACCGATAACGTTGGAGCGAGTCCCCCATGAAAACATCCCGTCGGAGTTTCCTGATTACGAGCATTGGTGCCGTGTCCGCGCTGGCGCTGTCGCGCGAAGCGCTGGCCGATGCGCCGATGCTGTCGGAAACCGATCCGACCGCGGCGGCGCTCGGCTACAAGGCCGATGCCACGAAGGTCGACAAGACGAAGTACCCGAAATACGCAGCGGGCCAGGATTGTGCGGCCTGCATGCTGTACCAGGGCAAGAAGGGCTCGGCTTCGGGCCCGTGCGGCGCGTTCCCCGGCAAGCAGGTGTCGGCGAAGGGTTGGTGCAGCGCCTTCTCGAAGATGGGTTGAGGCCCGTGCGGCATCGCGCGATGCCGCATTGCGGCGAAAACCGCAACACGCTCGCCATCGAACGATGGCGGGCGTTTTTTATTGCTTGAAAACGGTTCCGTCGCTTTCTACACTCGCTGCACACCAGCGCGCCGCGGCACCCCGCGCGCCGAACCGCCCGACACGGCGCATTCACGAGGACGAGGCACGCATGGCGACGATTGCGAATTCAACGAAAACGAGCCGGCCCGAGCGTGCGCTGAACCGGCGCGCGGTGGTGGCCGCCGTGATCGGCAATGCGCTCGAGTGGTACGACTTCACGGTGTTCGGCTTCATGACGGTCGTGATCGCCGAGCTGTTCTTCCCCACCTCCAGCGAATACTCGTCGCTGCTGCTCACCACCGCGACGTTCGGCGTCGCGTTCTTCATGCGCCCGATCGGCGGCATCGTGTTCGGGCTGTACGCGGACCGCGCGGGCCGCAAGGCCGCGCTGTCGCTCGTGATCCTGCTGATGACGGCCGGCATCTTCCTGCTCGCGATCGCGCCGCCCTATGCGGCGATCGGCATCGGCGGCCCGATCCTGATCGTGCTCGGCCGCCTGCTGCAGGGCTTCTCCGCGGGCGGCGAATTCGGCAGCGCGACGGCGCTGCTGATCGAAGCGGCGCCGTTCTCGAAACGCGGTTTCTACGGCAGCTGGCAGATGGCGAGCCAGGCAGCCGCGCTGCTGATCGGCGCGCTCGTCGGCGCGGCCGTCACGCGCGGGCTGTCGCACGACGCGCTGCGCAGCTGGGGCTGGCGCGTGCCGTTCATCCTCGGGCTCGTGATCGGCCCGATCGGCTTCTACATCCGCCGCCATCTCGCGGATTCCGAAGCATTCCTGCATGCGCAGCAAAGCGGGCGCCGCGCGACGCTCGGCGAAGTGTTCACGCGCCACCCACGCGAGGTGCTGTGCGGGCTCGGCTCGGTGATCGCGCTCACCGTGACGATCTACGTGCTGATCAGCTATCTGCCGACCTTCGCGGTGAAGCAGCTGAAGCTGCCCTATGCGGAATCGTTCTACGCGGTGATCGTCGGCAACCTGCTGCTGATGGTGCTGTCGCCGGTCGCGGGCGCGTGGTCGGACCGCATCGGCCGCAAGGGGCTATCGCTGTGGTCGCTCGTGCTGACGCTCGCGCTGATGTATCCGCTGTTCGCGTGGCTCGACGCGGCGCCGAGCATCGGGCGGCTGATCGCGGTGCAGGCCGTGCTGTCGGTGACGCTCGCGGGCTACTACGGGCCGTTCGGCGCGATGATCGCCGAGCTGTTCCCGGCCAACGTGCGCTCGACCGGGCTGTCGATCGCGTACAACGTCGCGGTGATGCTGTTCGGCGGCTTCGGCCAGTTCATCGTCACGTGGCTGATCAAGGTGACGGGCACGCCGCTCGCGCCGACCTACTACGTGATGGCGGGGCTCGCGCTGTCGATCGTCGCGGTCGCGTTCGTGCCCGCGCGCAGCGCCGACCTCGATGCGCCGGCGTGAGCGCATGACGGCTCGAATGCCGTCATCGCATCATTTCGCAAAACGCAACGATAGCCGGCCAAACCATGAAAATCGTGTGCCGGACCTTCGTGTTCGCGTCCGAATTGTTTAGTCGTCGAACGAAACATGCGCGAGATGAACGGAACGGTCGCTCGCGCGCGTTTTCGCATCTTTCATTCGCGTCAGACATCGGCAAAAACCCGTGCGTGCGCGTCTAGAAGAGTTTTTTCTCCAGCTTGTTGCCGGATCGCTAGCTCAAGTAATATCCGCGTACGCCGGCTCCCTGGCGGGACCGGTTCCGATCTGGAGACCTGGAGGAAACATGGAATACAACCGTCTGTTGCACACCCTGCGTGTTACCGCCATTGCAGGCGTGGCAGCGGCATCGCTCGGCGTCGCGGGCTCTGCATTCGCACAGATCCCGAACAAAACGCTCGTCTACTGCTCAGAAGGCAGCCCGGCGGGTTTCGATTCCGCGCAATTTACGACCGGCGTCGATTTCACCGCCGCCACGTTCACCGTCTACAACCGCCTCGTCGAATTCGAGCGCGGCGGCACGAAGGTCGAGCCGGGCCTCGCCGAGAAGTGGGACGTGTCGTCCGACGGCAAGGTGTACACGTTCCACCTGCGCCACGGCGTGAAGTTCCACACGACCGACTTCTTCAAGCCGACGCGTGAATTCAACGCGGACGACGTCGTGTTCTCGTTCGAGCGCATGCTCGACCCGAACAATGCTTTCCGCAAGGCGTACCCGGTGTCGTTCCCGTACTTCACCGACATGGGCCTCGACAAGCTGATCACGAAGATCGAGAAGGTCGATCCGTACACCGTGAAGTTCACGCTGGCCGAGCCGAATGCGCCGTTCATCCAGAACATGGCGATGGAATTCGCGTCGATCCTGTCGGCCGAATACGGCGACCAGCTGATGAAGGCCGGCAAGGCCGCCGACATCAACCAGAAGCCGGTCGGCACGGGCCCGTTCATCTTCCGCAGCTACACGAAGGACGCGACGATCCGTTTCGACGGCAATCCTGATTACTGGAAGAAGGGCGCGGTGAAGGTCTCGAAGCTGATCTTTTCGATCACGCCCGACCCGGGCGTGCGCGTGCAGAAGATCAAGCGCAACGAATGCCAGGTGATGAGCTATCCGCGCCCGGCCGACATCGCGACCCTGAAGGCCGATTCGAACGTCGACATGCCGTCGCAGGCCGGCTTCAACCTCGGCTACCTCGCGTACAACGTCGAGCACAAGCCGGTCGACAAGCTCGAAGTGCGTCAGGCGCTCGACATGGCGATCAACAAGAAGGCGATCCTCGAGTCGGTCTACCAGGGCGCCGGCCAGGCCGCGACCGCGCCGATGCCGCCGACCCAATGGTCGTACGACAAGAACCTGAAGATGCCGGCCTACGACACCGCGAAGGCGAAGGCGCTGCTCGCGAAGGCTGGCTTCCCGAACGGTTTCGAGATCACGCTGTGGGCGATGCCCGTGCAGCGCGCGTACAACCCGAACGCCCGCCTGATGGCCGAGATGATCCAGGCCGACTGGGCGAAGATCGGCGTGAAGGCGAAGATCGTCACGTACGAGTGGGGCGAGTACATCAAGCGCGCGCACGGCGGCGAGCAGGACACGATGCTGATCGGCTGGACGGGCGACAACGGCGATCCGGACAACTGGCTCGGCACGCTGCTCGGCTGCGAGGCGATCAAGGGCAACAACTTCTCGCACTGGTGCTACAAGCCGTTCGACGAACTGGTCCAGAAGGGCCGCACGACGACGGGCCAGGATGCGCGCACGAAGCTCTACACGCAGGCGCAGCAGATCTTCGCGCAACAGCTGCCGTTCTCGCCGATCGCGAACTCGACGGTCTATCAGCCGGTGCGCAAGACCGTGGTCGACATGCGTATCGAACCGCTCGGCTATGCCCGCTTCGACGGTGTCAGCGTGAAGTAACCGGGCTGGCGTAAGCTGTTGTCATTGAGAAAACCGGCTTGAAATCATCCGGCGGCGAGGGGCCAAAAGCCCTTCGTCGCCGGTCGCACATTTCCCACAAGAAAATACGAGACGCATCATGTTCAGATTCGTGTTGCGCCGCGTGGGGATGGTGATCCCGACCTTCATCGGCATCACCATCCTGGCGTTTGCGCTGATTCACCTGATACCGGGCGACCCCATCGAAGTGATGATGGGCGAGCGCGGCGTCGATCCCGCGATGCACGCAGAGGCGATGAAACGCCTCGGGCTCGACGAGCCGCTGCCCCTGCAGTACGTCCACTACATCGGCCGGGCGCTGCACGGCGACCTCGGCACGTCGATCATCACCAACACGAGCGTCGCGGGCGAATTCTTCGCGCGCTTCCCGGCGACCGTCGAGCTGTCGCTGTGCGCGCTCGTGTTCGCGCTCGCGGTCGGGCTGCCGGCCGGCGTGATCGCCGCGCTGCGGCGCGGCTCGGTGATCGACCACGGCGTGATGGGCACCGCGCTCACCGGCTATTCGATGCCGATCTTCTGGTGGGGGCTGATCCTCATCATGGTGTTCTCGTCGACTCTCGGCTGGACGCCCGTGTCGGGGCGCATCGCGGTCGAATACGATTTCCCGCACCCGACCGGCTTCATGCTGATCGACGCGCTGCTCGCGCCGGACGAAGGCTCGTTCAAGTCGGCGGTGAGCCACCTGATCCTGCCCGCGATCGTGCTCGGCACGATCCCGCTCGCGGTGATCGCGCGGATGACGCGCTCGTCGATGCTCGAAGTGCTGCGCGAGGACTACATCCGCACCGCCCGCGCGAAGGGGCTGTCGCCCGTGCGCGTGGTCGTCGTGCATGCGCTGCGCAATGCGCTGATCCCGGTCGTCACCGTGATCGGCCTGCAGATCGGCACGCTGCTTGCGGGCGCCGTGCTGACCGAGACGCTCTTTTCGTGGCCCGGTGTCGGCAAGTGGCTGATCGATGCGATCGGCCGCCGCGACTATCCGGTCGTCCAGGGCGGCATCCTGTTGATCGCGACGCTCGTGATCGTCGTGAACCTGGTCGTCGACCTGCTGTACGGCGTGCTGAATCCGCGCATCCGCCACACGAGGTAATCCCATGAGCAATCTGCAAAATACCCTGCCGAGCGAATCCGCACCGGCCGGCGGCCGTGCGCTCGCGCTGCGCGAGTTCTGGGCCAACTTCTCGCGCAACCGCGGCGCCGTCGGCGCGGGCATCGTCGTGATCGTGCTGATCGTCGTCGCACTGCTCGCGCCGCTGATCGCACCGCACAGCCCGGTCGAGCAATACCGCGACTACGTGAAGATTCCGCCCGCGTGGCTCGCCGGCGGCAACTGGCAATTCATCCTCGGCACCGACGAAGCGGGCCGCGACATTCTTTCGCGGCTGATGTTCGGCGCGCGGATGTCGTTCTGGATCGGCTTCGTGTCGGTCGTGCTCGCGCTGATCCCCGGGATCGTGCTCGGGCTCGTCGCCGCGTTCTTCCAGAAGTGGGCCGACACGCCGGTGATGCGCATCATGGACGTGCTGCTCGCGCTGCCGTCGCTGCTGCTCGCGGTCGCGGTCGTCGCGATCATCGGCCCGGGCCTCACCAACACGATGTTCGCGATCGCGATCGTCGCGCTGCCGGCCTACGTGCGTCTCACGCGCGCGTCGGCGCTCGGCGAGCTGCAGAAGGAATACGTGACCGCGTCGCGCGTGGCCGGCGCCGGCACGCTGCGCCTGATGTTCTCGCAGGTGCTGCCGAACTGCACGGCGCCGCTGATCGTGCAGGCGACGCTCGGCTTTTCGTCGGCGATTCTCGACGCGGCCGCGCTCGGCTTCCTCGGTCTCGGCGTGCAACCGCCGACCGCCGAGTGGGGCGCGATGCTTGCTTCCGCGCGCGACTACATCGACAACGCGTGGTGGATCGTGACGATGCCGGGCCTGTCGATCCTGATTTCGGTGCTCGCGATCAACCTGCTCGGCGACGGGCTGCGCGACGCGTTGGACCCCAAACTGAAGCGGATGGCCTGACATGAGCAACAATCTTCTGACCATCCGCAATCTCGCGGTGAACTTCAACGGCCTGCCCGCGGTCGACCGGATCAACCTGTCGGTCGCGCCGGGCGAGGTGGTGGGCGTCGTCGGCGAATCGGGCTCGGGCAAGAGCGTGACGATGATGGCGCTGATGGGCCTGATCGACGCGCCCGGCAAGGTGACGGCCGACGAGGTCACGTTCAACGGCGTCGACCTGCTGAAGGCGTCGCCGAAGGCGCGCCGCAAGATCGTCGGCAAGGACATCGCGATGGTGTTCCAGGACGCGCTGACGAGCCTGAACCCGAGCTACACGGTCGGCTACCAGATCAAGGAGGTGCTGAAGCTGCACGAAGGCCTGCGCGGCGACGCGCTGCACCGGCGCGCGCTCGAACTGCTCGACCAGGTCGGCATTCCCGATGCGAAGAATCGCATCGCGTCGTTCCCGCACCAGATGTCGGGCGGGATGAACCAGCGCGTGATGATCGCGATGGCCGTCGCGTGCAACCCGAAGCTCCTGATCGCCGACGAGCCGACCACCGCCCTCGACGTGACGATCCAGGCGCAGATCATGGATCTGCTCGTGAAGCTGCAGAAGGAACGCGGGATGGCGCTCGTGCTGATCTCGCACGATCTGGCCGTGGTGTCGGAGGTCGCGCATCGCGTCGCGGTGATGTACGCGGGCGAGATCATCGAGACCAACCGCGTGCCCGACATCTTCCGCGCGCCGCATCATCCGTACACCGAAGCGCTGCTCGCGGCGATTCCCGAGCACAATCAGGGGGCGCGTCGCCTTGCCGCATTGCCCGGCATGGTGCCGGGCCGCGATGATCGCCCGTCCGGGTGCCTGTTCGCGCCGCGCTGCAAGTACGTCGTCGACGATTGCCGCAAGGCGCGGCCGGCGCTCGACACGCTGGTGTCGGGCAACGATGCGATGCGCGCGCGCTGCATCAAGCCGCTCAATGTTTCCAACCTCGACCTGACGGCTTTGCATGGGACCGGAGTAAGCGCTAAAGCGCAAACTCCGGTCGACAGGAGTTCACGATGAACGTAGTCAATGAAACGCCTCGCGCATCGCACGACGAGGAAGCGGTGCTGGTGGCCGACGGCCTCGCGAAACACTATTCGGTGAAGCGCGGGATGTTCGGGCAGGGCACGGTGAAGGCGCTGAACGGCGTGTCGTTCTCGCTGAAGCGCGGCAAGACGCTCGCCGTCGTCGGCGAGTCGGGCTGCGGGAAGTCGACGCTCGCGCGCCAGCTCACGATGATCGAGACGCCCACGGCGGGCAGCCTGACGATCGACGGCAAGAACGTGGCCGGTGCGAGCCGCGAGACGGTCGCCGACCTGCGCCGCCGCGTGCAGATGGTGTTCCAGAACCCGTTCGCGTCGCTGAACCCGCGCAAGACCGTCGAGCAGACGCTTTCCGAGCCGCTCGAGATCAACACGAACCTGACGGCCGCCGAGCGCGCCGCGCGCATCGCGCAGATCATGCGCACGGTCGGCCTGCGGCCCGAGCACGCGAAGCGCTATCCGCACATGTTCTCGGGCGGCCAGCGCCAGCGGGTCGCGATCGCGCGCGCGATGATCCTCGATCCGCGCATCGTCGTCGCCGACGAGCCGGTGTCCGCGCTCGACGTGTCGATCCAGGCGCAGATCCTGAACCTGTTCATGGATCTGCAGGAGCAGTTCAAGACGAGCTACGTGTTCATCTCGCACAACCTGTCGGTGGTCGAGCACGTCGCGGACGACGTGATGGTGATGTACTTCGGCAGCGTCGCCGAGCTCGGCGACAAGGCGACGATCTACGCGCATCCGCGCCATCCGTACACGCGGGCGCTGATGTCGGCGACGCCGGCGATCTTCGAGGAAGACCGCCGCGTGCAGATCAAGCTGCAGGGCGAGCTGCCGTCGCCGCTCAATCCGCCGTCGGGCTGCGCGTTCCACCAGCGCTGCCCGTATGCGGTCGAGCGGTGCCGCGTCGAGGAGCCGCAATTGCGCGAAGTGGACGGCCGGCGCGTGGCTTGCCATCGCGCCGAGGAGGTCGGGGAGGCGAATGCCTGAAGCGTTGGCGGCGCGCGTGTCCGGCGTGCGCCGTGCGGGGGCAGGCGGCGCGCGCGCGATGCGCGCGTACCGCTGCGCGCGGCGCTGGAGCGTGCGTACCGTCACGGGCGCGGCGCTGGCCGGCGCGTGCGTGGCGGCCAGCGTCGTGGTGCCCGTCGAACCGGCGCGCGCCGAAGGGCGTGCACCGGCGACTTCGCCGATTCATCCGTCGCAGGTTCCGCCGCCCGGCATGAGCCTGCCGGGCTTCCATGCGCCGGCCGTGTCCGACGGCACGGTGTCGAGCGGCACCGTGCGCGTGCAGCCGGCGCGCATGCCGTTCTACGTCGCGACCAAGGGCAAGGTCACGCTCTACGTGCTCGGCGCGCTGCACACGGGCGATCCGTCCGATTACCCGAGCGCGCAGCCGTTCCGGCCACGCATCCTCGCGGCGCTCGCCGCGTCGCCGACGCTTGCGCTCGAACTGTCGCCCGACGACCTGCTCGAATCGCAGGACGACGTGTCGAAGTACGGCGTGTGCCGCTACCCGTGCCTGCAGCGCCTGCTGCCCGAGCCGCTGTGGCAGCGGCTCGCGGCGCGCCTGCGCGGCAACCCGGCCGCGCTCGCCGAGATCCGCAAGATGCGGCCGTGGCTCGCGGCGCTCGTCGTCGAGACCTACGATTCGCTGTCGGCCGGCCTGCAGACCGAATACGGCACCGAGGCGCAACTGCAGAACGTGTTCCTGAAGAAGAAGGGCGGCCGCGTGATCGGGCTCGAGACGCTCGCCGAACAGATGCGCGCGTTCACCGGGCTGACGCTCGCCGAGCAGCGCGAGATGCTCGCGCAGGACATGGTGCAGACGCCCGCGCAGAACGCCGACGACATCAAGGCGCTGCACCGACTGTGGCGAATTGGCGACGCCGATGCGATCTCCGCATGGGCCGTCGCGAAGAGCGAACGGCTCGCGCGTTCGAAGGCGTTGTCGGCGTCGCTCGACAACAAGATCGTGTACGAGCGCAACCGGCGCTTCGTTGCACGGATGACGGCAATCGCCGCGCCGAACCGGCCGCTGTTCGTCGCGATCGGCGCGCTGCATCTGGGCGGCTCGCGCGGCGTGCTCGAATTGTTGCGCCAGCAAGGATACCGGGTCGACGCGAACTGATCGCGCCCGGCTGCCCGCATTGATCTTCCCCTGTTTGATCGACGTCGCGCGCGCCGCGCGAGGCGCGTGCGCGGTGGCGTCGCTCGATAAGGAAAACCCTTGAATCGTCGGAAAATAGCGTTTAAAACGATTGACATCCCGTTCGGCCGATATCTATTCTTCATCCCACAAGTTGAAAAAATGAAAAGAATAGATAAGTTCTACGGGGTAGCAGAAATAAAGCGCGGGGTGAGCGTCGCCGGCACGTGAAGCACGTGCCGGCCGCGGAGAGTCTGCATGCACGGCGGGGCCAATCGTCGTCGAACAACACATGCATGCGGGCCGACTTGCAGATAAGCGACGTTCCGTCGTCTGACCGGGGAAGGCAGTGATCGGGCGGCGGCGGACGTTTTTTAATCCGGAATATTTTTCCGGTCACCGTCGAAAGACGGTTTCGGGGGGTGAATCGACAGACGGCGAAGCCGCAGCGATTGCGCCAACGGAAAAGCGCCACGAGGGCGCTTTTTTCTTTGGTGCGGCGAAAACGTGCGGCGTGCGGGCAATGCGCCGAATGCATTCCCGAATGCTGCGTTACGCGCCTTCGCCGGCCTGCAGCGCGCCGGGCGCCACGACGTCGACGCCGGCGGCCTCGAGCGCCGCGCGAATCCGCTTCGCGAACGCCAGCGCATGCGGCCCGTCGCCATGCAGGCAGACGGTCTGCGCATTGAGCGGCACCCATTCGCCGCTCAGCGCGCGCACCTGCCGGTTGCGCACCATGTCGAGCGTGCGCGCGAGCACCGCGTCTTCATCGTCGATCAACGCGCCGGGCAGGCTGCGCGGCACCAGCGAGCCGTCCGCGCGGTAGCCGCGATCGGCGAACACTTCCTCCACCGCCGCGAGCCCCGCATGGCGCGCGGCCGCGATGAACACGCTGTTCGCGAGGCCGAACACCGCGAGCGACGGATCGAAGTCGTGGATCGCGGACACCACCGCGTCGGCGATCATCGGGTCGCGCGCGGCCTGGTTGTACAGCGCGCCGTGCGGTTTCACGTGCGCGATGCGGCCGCCCTCGGCCTGCGCGATCGCCGACAGCGCGCCGAGCTGGTACAGCACGCCCGCATAGATGTCGCCGGCCGGCAGCTGCATTTCCTTGCGGCCGAAATTCTCCGGATCGTGAAAGCTCGGGTGCGCGCCGATCGACACGCCTTTCTGCACGGCCCAGCGCACGCAGTCGCGCATCGCATTCGCGCCGCCTGCGTGCCATCCGCATGCGATGTTCGCCGACGTGACGAGGTCGAGCAGCGCCTCGTCCGATCCGCATCCTTCGCCGAGATCGGCATTCAGATCGATTTCCATGATGTTCCTCGTCCACTGGTTGCGTGGCGCGTCTTTCGCTGCTGCTTCCGCCATTGTCACGCCGCGCGCGATTGCGCGCGGCGGCGCGCTTCCTCGCGCATCTCGATCGCGATGTCGATCTGCCGCAGGTACGCCCGTTCCGCGACGAGGGCGGCGCGCGCGGCGTCGAGTGTCGTGCGCACGAAGCGGATCGGCAGGTTGAGCCGCGCCTGCGCGAGCTTCCACAGGTCGGCGCGGATCACCGTGCCGATCTTCGGGTAGCCGCCGGTGGTCTGCGCGTCGTGCATCAGCACGATCGGCTGGCCGTTCGGCGGCACCTGGATCGTGCCGGGCAGCACCGCGTGCGACAGCAGCTCGACCGGCCGCTCGCGCACGAGCTCGGCGCCGGCGAGCCGATAGCCCATCCGGTTGCTGTTCGCGGTGACGAGCCATTCCTCGTTCCAGAACGCCTGCTGCGAATCGGCCGCGAACGATGCGTAGTCGGGGCCCGGCAGCACGCGCACGGGCATCGCCCACGGCGCATGCGCGGGGCGGTGACGGCGCGGCGGCTCGTCGACGCGCACGAACGCGCACCACGCCGGCGCCTTCACGCCGAATTCGGGCGCATCGGCCGCGAGGCAGCCCGCGCCGGCCGGCGGCACGCCGACCGGGAGCCGGTCGCCGTCGCGCAGCGTGCGGCCGCCGAGGCCGCCGAAGCGCGACGCGAGATCGGTGCTGCGCGAGCCGAGCATCGGCAGCACGTCGATGCCGCCCGCGATGCACAGGTAGCCGCGCATGCCGCGTTTCGCGGCCGGCAGCACGAGCGTCTGCCCGGCGTCGACCGGCAGGCTCCACCACGAATGCACGGGCTTGCCGTCGAGCGTCGCGCCGAACTCGGTGCCGGTGATCGCGATGCGGGTGGCGCGCGTGAAGCGGAACGTGGCGGGCCCGATCGTGATTTCGACGGCTGCCGCGTCGGGGCGGTTGCCGACCAGCCGGTTGCCGACTTCGAGCGCGAGGCCGTCGAGCGCGCCGCCCTGCGCGACGCCGAGATGGCGTGTGCCGCGGCGCCCGAGATCCTGCACGGTCGACAGCGGGCCGGCCCGCACGACCTCGATGGTGCCCGGTGCGTTGCTCTGGGTCATCGTGCGTCGACTCCCGCAATGGTGAAGCGTACGCGGTCGCCGGGCAGCAGCAGCGTCGGCTGCGGCCGCGCCGGATCGAACAGCAACTGCGACGTGCGGCCGATCAGTTGCCAGCCGCCGGGCGACGTGGCCGGGTAGATGCCCGTCTGCGCGCCGCCGATGCCGACCGAGCCGGCCGGCACCTCGAGGCGCGGCGCCGCGCGGCGCGGCGTGTGCAGCGACGCGTCGAGGCCGCCCAGATACGCGAAGCCCGGCTGGAACCCGACGAAGAACACGACGTAGGCGCCGGCCGCGTGGCGCGCGACGACCTCGTCGGCCGACAGGCCCGTGTGGGCGGCGACGGCGGCCAGGTCGGGGCCGGCGGCACCGCCGTACTCGACCGGGATCTCGACCTCGCGGCCGTCCGCGTGCTCGACGTCGGCGGTCTCCCACGCGTCGCGCAGCGCGGGCGTGAGCGAGTCGGCCGTCGCGGCGAGCGCGTCGAACACGATGGTCAGGTTGTTCATGCCGGGAACGACGTCGATCACGTCGGGCCACGCGCGCGCGGCCTCGGCCACGGCCCAGACGCGGCGCTGGCAATCGAGCGTGGCGGGTGGCGGCACCTCGCAGACGAGGGCGGCATCGCCGAGCGGATAAATGCGGGGTTGCGTCATCGGACTGGCACGGTTCGGACGGCAATGTTAGCGCACATTGTCGATAAAATATCGACAACTTCTCAATAAGCGTTTTCGCCTAGCTCGTATGCCGGGGCTTCTGGCGTACACTCGGGCACATCCTGTCATCCGGCTTGCGCCGCCTTTCCATGAAGCGTCCTGCGACCAAGATCGTGTCATCCGAACACCTCGTTTCCGATTCGAGCGCGGAGCTGTCGGAGCTCGAATACGGGCTCATCATGGCCGGCAACGCGTTCAACCGCTGGATGGTGCGCTGCATGTCGGCGGCGGGCGCGAAGGACATGACGGCGGTCGAGGTTTCGCTGCTGCATCACGTCAGCCATCGCGAACGCAAGAAGAAGCTCGCCGACATCTGCTTCGTGCTCAATATCGAGGATACGCACGTCGCGACCTATGCGCTGAAAAAACTGATCGCCCGCGGCTATGTGAAGAGCGAGAAGAACGGCAAGGAAGTGTTCTTCTTCGCGACCGACGCGGGTCGCGACCTGTGCCTGAAGTACCGCGAAGTGCGCGAGCACTGCCTGATCGAGACGCTGAAGGACAGCGGCCTCACCAACGCGCAGATCGGCGACGCGGCGCAGTTGCTGCGCCACGCATCGGGCCTCTACGACACGGCCGCGCGCGCGGCGGCATCGCTGTAAACGATTGCGGAAAGGGGCGGGCGCGACGACGCGCTCACGGGCAGGCGGCGACGATCGCGGCGCCGCGCGCGGCATTATCCGGCGGCCGGGTAGAGCGCGCCGTCGGTGACGATCCAGCGCAGCGCGAGATCGTGCGCTTCGGCCGGCAGCGCATCGACGCGGCACGCTTCGTACGCGATGCCGACCGTCACGGGCAGCGCGTCGCCCGGCCACGCGGCGAGCGTGCGGTCGTAGTAGCCGCCGCCATAGCCGAGCCGGTAGCGCTGCGGATCGAATCCCAAGCAGGGAATCAGCAAAAGATCGGGCACGACGACGATTCCCGACGCCGGCTCGGGAATCCGGTGATGACCTTCGCGCATCGGCGTGTGCGCGTCCCACGCGTGGAACGCGAGCGGCGTGTGCCGCTCGCCGATCACCGGCAGCGCGGCGCACCGGCCGGCACCCGCCGCGCACCATGCGAGCACCGCGTCGCGCGCATCGAATTCGCCCGGCAGCGGCCAGTAGAACCCGACCGTGCGCGGCGCCAGACGGTCGAGCAGCGTGCGCAGCCGCGCGTCGAGCGCGGCGTTCGCGGCGGGCCGCGACGCGGCGTCGCGACGGGCGCCGGACAGCGTTTTGCGCAGCGCAACCTTCGGGTTCGGCACAGGGTTGCGTGCTATGCTTTCGCTCACTTCGTGCTCCATTCATAACGATGTCGAACAGCCTTTTCCGAGTATATCGCGCGGTCGCGCTGGCGCTTTCTGCCGCCGCGCTCGTCGCGGGCACGGCCGCATGCGCCGCGCCGAACGACGACACGCTCCCCGGGGATGACCAGATCTTCGTGCAGCTTCGCGAAGCCGCACGCCGCAACGACGCCGCGAAGGCCGCGCAGCTCGCGTCGATGATCCCGAACTATCCGGTTCCGTCCTACGTCGAGTATTTCCAGATCAAGCCGCAGTTGTTCGATTCGACGGGCCGCGCGCGCGTCGATGCGCCGGACGCGCCCGTGCAGTCGTTCCTGCAGCGCTACGATGGCCAGGCGATCGCCGACCGCCTGCGCAACGACTACCTGCTCGTGCTCGGCGCGCGCCACGACTGGCGCAATTTCGACGACCAGTACAAGCGCTTCGTGCTCGACGACGACACGCAGGTCAAGTGCTATGCGCTCGAATCGCGCGCGGCGCGCAACGAGAACGTCGCCGAGGCGGCGCGCGCGCTGCTCGTCGAGCCGAAGAACTACGGCGATGCGTGCGTCGACCTGATCACCGCGCTCACCGTCAACCAGCAGTTCACGAGCGACGACGTGTGGCAGCAGGCGCGCCTCGCGTACGAGCAGAACTACACGACGCTCGGTGGCAAGATCGTCGACGCGCTCGGCCCGCGCCCGGTTGGCTTCGACCAGGCGACGAGCGCGCCGCCGCTGTATCTCGCGCGCGGCGTCGGCCCCGATGCCGCGTCGCATCAGATCGCGCTGATCGCACTGAGCCGCATGGCGCGCAACGACCCGGACGCGGCCGCCGGGATGCTGACGACGGTCGCGCCTTCGCTGACCAAGCAGGAACAGGCGATCGCGTGGGGCGCGATCGGCTACCAGGGCGCGATCAAGCGCTCGCCGATGGCGTCGGTCTGGTACGCGAAATCGGCGAATGCACAGTTGTCGAACCCGGGCTACGAATGGCGCACGCGCGCCGCGCTGCTCGCCGGCAACTGGCCGATGGTGCGCTGGTCGATCGAGCAGATGCCGCCGTCGCTGCGCAACGATCCGGCGTGGATCTACTGGCATGCGCGCGCGCTCAAGCAGAGCGGCGACACGCTGCAGGCGAACCAGGAATTCGAGCAGGTCGCCGGCCAGTTCAACTTCTACGGGCAGTTGGCCGGCGAAGAGCTCGGCCAGCGCACGACGATCCCGCCGCGCACGAAGGTGAGCGACGCCGAGATCGATGCGATGGGCAAGATTCCGGGCTTCGCGCTCGCGCAACGCTTCTACGCGCTGAACCTGCGCCTCGAGGGCAATCGCGAATGGAACTGGCCGCTGCGCGGGATGACCGATCGCCAGCTGCTCGCGGCCGCCGAATACGGCAAGCGTGTCGAGCTGCTCGACCGCACGGTCAACACGGCCGACCGCACGAAGGCCGAGCACGACTTCACGCTGCGCTATCCGTCGCCGTACCGCACGATCGTCGAACGCTATGCGCAATCGACGGGCCTCGACGTCGAGTGGGCGTACGGACTGATCCGCCAGGAATCGCGCTTCATCATCAGCGCGCGTTCGTCGGTGGGCGCGGGCGGCCTGATGCAGCTGATGCCGGCGACGGCGCAGATGGTCGCGAAGAAGCTCGGCATGGGCTCGATCTCGCGTGCGCAGATGCACGACATCGACACCAACATCCAGCTCGGCACCTGGTATCTGGCGGACATCTACAACAACTTCGACAGCTCGCCGGTGCTCGCCACCGCCGGCTACAACGCGGGCCCGGGCCGGCCGCGCCAGTGGCGCCAGGTGTTGACGCAGCCGGTCGAAGGCGCGATCTTCGCGGAGACGATTCCGTTCAACGAGACGCGCGACTACGTGAAGAACGTGCTGTCGAATACCGTCTATTACGCGGCGCTCTTCGAGGGCAAACCGCAGTCGTTGAAGAAACGTCTAGGCATGATCTCGCCCTGATAAGCAATCTTCACACTGCCGCGCGAGACGCGGCAGTGTTCTTTTGAGGCTCACATCATGGATCGCCAGACCGTCGCGCTGCTGGGCGGCACCGGCTTCATCGGCAGCCGGCTCGTCAATGCGCTGATCGACGCCGGCAAGCAGGTGCGGATCGGCACGCGGCGGCGCGACCACGCGCGCCACCTGCAGATGCTGCCGGTCGAGATCGTCGAACTCGACGCGCTCGATACGCGCACGCTCGCGCGCTTCGTCGCCGGCGCGCAGGCGGCGATCAACCTGATCGGCGTGCTGCACGGCGGCCGCGGCACGCCGTACGGGCCCGGCTTCGCGCGCGCGCACGTCGCGCTGCCGGCCGCGCTGGCCGCCGCGTGCGTGGAGGTCGGTGTGCAGCGCGTGCTGCACATGAGCGCGCTCGGCGCCGATTCGCACGGCGCGAGCATGTACCAGCGCTCGAAGGGCGACGGCGAGGCCGCGCTGCATGCGGTCGCGGCCACCGATTCGCTCGCGCTGACGATCTTCCGTCCGTCGGTCGTGTTCGGCCCCGGCGACGCCTTCCTCAACACTTTCGCGAACCTGCAGCGCACGGTGCCCGTGCTGCCGCTCGCGATGCCCGACGCGCGCTTCCAGCCGGTATTCGTCGGCGACGTCGTGCGCGCGTTCGTCAACACGCTCGATCTCGCGGGCGCGCACGGCAAGACCTACGAGCTCGGCGGCCCGACCGTCTACACGCTCGAGCAACTGGTGCGCTATTGCGGCACGCTGGTCGGCCGGCAGGCACGCATCGTGCGGCTGCCCGACGCGCTTGCGCGGCTGCAGGCGAGCGTGTTCGAATGTCTGCCCGGCGAGCCGGTGCTCACGCGCGACAATCTCGCGACGATGTCGGTGCCGAACGTGCTGTCGGGGCCGCTCGCGCCGGAACTCGGGATCTCGCCCGCGAGTCTCGAAAGCATTGCGCCCGCGTATCTCGGCGAAGCGACCAAGCGCTCGCGGTTCGACTGGTTCCGCTCGCGTCGCTGATACCCGCGGGGCGCCGTGGGCCGGCGCCTTTCTTTTCCTTTTTCGCGTTTTTTCCGGAACCCCGTCATGAAGCTCGTCATTGGAGACAAGAACTACTCGTCGTGGTCGATGCGCCCGTGGGTGCTGCTCACGCATTTCGGCATCCCGTTCGACGAGATCGTGGTCGAGCTGCGCCGCGACGACACGGCCGCGCGCATCCGCGAGTACTCGCCGACCGGCAAGGTGCCGTGCCTGGTCGACGACCACGGCTTTGCGGTCTGGGATTCGCTCGCGATCGCCGAGACGCTCGCCGAGCGCTATCCGCAATTCCCGATGTGGCCGGCCGACCCGCTCGCGCGTGCGCATGCGCGCTGCGTATCTGCCGAGATGCATTCGGGCTTCGCGGCGCTGCGCACGCAGATGGGCATGAGCATCCGCGCGTCGATGCCGGGGCGCGGCGCGACGCCCGATGCGCTCGCCGACGTCGCGCGCATCGACGCGCTGTGGAGCGAATGCATCGAGGCGTCGGGCGGGCCGTTCCTGTTCGGTGAATTCGGGATTGCCGATGCGATGTATGCGCCCGTCGTGATGCGCTTCAACACGTATGCGCCGGCGCTGTCGCCGGAGGCGGCCGGCTATGCGGCGCGCGTGACGGCGCTGCCGGCGGTGCAGCGGTGGATCGATGCCGCGCGCCGTGAAACCAACGTGATCGCCGACTACGAACCGCAGCCATGAACATCTACGCAGTAGGCGGAGCGATCCGCGACGAATTGCTCGGCGTGCCGGTGCAGGACCGCGACTACGTGGTGGTGGGCGCGACGCCCGAGCAGATGACCGCGCAGGGCTTCCGGCCGGTCGGCAAGGATTTTCCGGTGTTCCTGCATCCGCAGACGCAGGAGGAATACGCGCTCGCGCGTACCGAGCGCAAGACGGCAGCCGGCTATCACGGCTTCCAGTTCCATTACGCGCCGGATGTAACGCTCGACGAGGATCTCGCGCGGCGCGACCTGACGATCAACGCGATGGCGCGCGAGGTGAGCCCGGAAGGCACGCTGGTCGGCCCGGTGATCGATCCGTTCGACGGGCAGGCCGACCTGCGCGCGCGCGTGTTCCGGCACGTGAGCGACGCGTTCGTCGAGGATCCGGTGCGGATCCTGCGCATCGCGCGCTTCGCCGCGCGGTTCGCGGATTTCACGGTCGCGGACGAAACGCTCGCGCTGATGCGGCGGATGGTCGACGCGGGCGAGGTCGATGCGCTCGTGCCCGAGCGCGTGTGGCAGGAAATCGCGCGCGGGCTGATGGAGGCGACGCCGTCGCGGATGTTCGCGGTGCTGCGCGAATGCGGCGCGCTCGCGCGCATCCTGCCCGAGGTCGACGCGCTGTGGGGCGTGCCGCAGCGCGCCGATTACCACCCGGAAGTCGATACCGGCGTGCACGTGATGATGGTCGTCGACTACGCGGCGAAGCAGGGCTATTCGCTGGCGGTGCGCTTCGCGGCGCTCACGCACGATCTCGGCAAGGGGACGACGCCCGCGGACGTGCTGCCGCGCCACGTCGGCCACGAAGGCCGCAGCGTCGAGCTGCTCAAGCCATTGTGCGAGCGGCTGCGCGTGCCGAACGAATGCCGCGATCTCGCGCTGGTGGTCGCGCGCGAGCACGGCAACCTGCATCGCGTGATGGAGATGGGCGCGGCCGCGCTGGTGCGGCTGTTCGAGCGCAGCGACGCGCTGCGCAAGCCGGCGCGCTTCGCCGAGCTGCTGCAGGCCTGCGAATCGGATGCGCGCGGGCGGCTCGGGCTCGATGCGCAGCCGTATCCGCAGGCCGAGCGGCTGCGCGTCGCGCTCGCGGCCGCGCGCAGCGTCGATGCCGGCGCGATCGCGCGCGGCATCGGCAACGACACGGAGAAGATCAAGGAAGCCGTGCACCGCGCGCGGATCCAGGCCGTCGCGCAGGCGCTCGCGATCGGCGAGTAGTCGGCGCGGGCGCGAAACAGCGCGCGCGGTGTGCGCGCCCGTCAGCCGTTACGGCTTCTTCCTGCGCGCCGGGGTCGCGGCCGCCGGGCGTTTGCCGGCGGCGGCGCGCGGCTTCGCCGACACCTTCTTGTCGACCGCGCCGGCTCTGGACGGCCGTGCCGCTGCGGCGTCGCGGTCATCCCGTTCGGGCGCCGGCGCGCGGCGGCTCACGCGCGGCTCGCCGGGCTTCGACTGCCTGATTTCCGTCGTCGCGGACACGAATTCCGCACGACTGTCATCGAACAGCGGCAGCGTGCTGACCGCGATCAGCTCGGCCGGGCCGTCGCCGACATTGGCCACGCGATGCCGCTTGCGCGCGTCGAAGTGCAGCGAGTCGCCGGGCGTCAGCGGGTAATCCTTCTTGCCGACCGTGTAGCAGAGGCGGCCGGCCAGCACGTAGACGAATTCGTCGCCGCCGTGCGCGACCCATTCCGACCGGTAGCCTTCCATCATCCGCACCTTGAGCGCATTGATCTGGCTGCCGTCGAACGTGGTGGACAGCCGCTCGTACCACTGCGACGCGGCGTCGAGCGCATACGGCTTGCGGCTGCCCTCGTGCGAATCGGGCTGCGCCTGGCGCGGCTGCTCGATCAGCGTGCCGAGCGGCACGCCCAGCGCCTTCGCGACGTTGACGAGCGACGACAGCGAGATGCCCGTCAGATGGCGCTCGACCTGCGACAGGAACCCGACCGACAGTTTCGCTTCGGTCGCGACTTCCAGCAGCGTCTTCTTCGCTTCCCGGCGCAGGCGGCGAATGCGCTGGCCGATACGCATCAGGTCTGAATCCATGAATCTCTTTCGTGGCAACGAGTCGGGGCGCGGGCGCAGCGGTGGTGCGGTTGCCGGGGCGGCGAGGCCGGCGCATTGTACCGCGCGGTGTCGCCGGGCGAATTGGCCGTTGTGCCGGGATCCGCGGGCCGCACGCCGATTTTAGTCCTACGAAAATTTTGGCTTGACCTCAATTTCGCCGTGCTCTAGATTCTGTCGCGCATCAAACAAAGTTAAGTGAGACAAAAATTCCCCCGAGGGCTGCCGCTGGAACGGCGTCGCGCCATGCGCGACCTGCGCCGCGGCGACGTGTCGTGTCAGGCAGGCGCGACGCCGCGACACGCCGCTGGCCGCCGACAACGATGAATAACGGGCATCCGATGATCGATCGACTGAAATACAGCTTCTCCGGCCTTCCCCCGTACGACGCGTCCGTCGCCGATACGCAGGCCGGCCTGTCGCGCCTGCTCGATGCCGCGCGACTCGACGCGGTGCTGATCACGTCGCAGGACGACTACGTGACCGAGTACCTGCCGCGCAGCAACAACCCGCGCTACGCGGTGTCCGGCTTCGACGGCTCGGCCGGCTGCGGGATCTTCCTGAGCGCGGCGACCGCGCAGGCGCTCGGCGTGCCGCCGTTCGTGCTGTTCGTCGACGGCCGCTATCACTTCCAGGCCGACGAGCAGTGCGATCCGGCGCGCGTGCGCGTCGAGAAGCTCGGCATGAACGTGACGATCTGGCAGGCGATGGCCGACTGGCTGGTCGCGCATGCGAGCCGGCTCGCGCGGGTCGGCTACGACGCGCGGCGGATCAGCGTCGCGCAGCGCAACCGGCTGTTCGAGCAGACGCAGGCCGCGTCGCTCGACTGGGCGAGCCTCGCCGATCGCGAGATCGACCGCGCGATCGCGCTGCCGGGCTGGAACGTCGAGCGGCCGATCTTCGAGATTCCGGCCGCGATGACCGGCCTGAGCGTCGCGCAAAACCTCGACGCGCTGAACCGCCGGCTCGCCGCGCATACCGGCGCGGCCGATGGCAAGACGGCGTTCTTCACTTGCGCGTCGGACGATCTCGCGTATCTGCTGAACAGCCGCGGCTATCACATCCCGAATGCGTCGTCGCACCTCGGCTTCCTGTTCGCGATCGGCGGGCAGGTGGCGTTGTTCTTGCCGGAAGGCTGCGACCGCTGCGAGGTCGCGCTCGATTCATATCCGGCGCTGCACGTGATCCGGCGCGATGTCGCAGCGCTCGAGCGCTTCCTCGCGCAGTTCGCGGTCGAGCACGTGTGCTACGGCTTCGAATCGGTGAACTGCGCGCTCGTCGACGCGGTGAACCGGGTGTGGCCGCATGCGCGGCATGCCGATTTCAACCCGGTCGAGGCGCTGCGGGCGAGCAAGGCGCCGGCGGTGCTCGAGCACTTTCGCGACGCGTTCGCGCGCAGCTCCGCGGCGATCGCCGAGACGATGCGCTGGGCGAAGACCGGCGAGCCGGGCGTGCGCCACACCGAGTACGACCTCGCGCGCACGATCAACGACGCGTACGGCGCACGCTCGGCGGTCGCGCTGTCGTTTCCGTCGATCGCGGCGAACGGCGCGAACAGCGCCTTCGCGCATTACACGGCGGCGAGCGCCGACGTCGAGCTGACCGAAGGCGAACTCGTGCTGCTCGACAGCGGCGCGTACTACGAAGCCGGCTTCGCGACGGACTGCACGCGCGTCGTGCTGCGCCGCACGCAGCCGGACACGGTCGCGCAGCCGTGGCAGCGCGAGATCTACACGGTCGCGCTGAAGGCCTGCATCAAGGGGCTCGCCGCGCGCTTTCCGGCCACCGCGAAAGGCGGCGACGTCGATGCGCTGGTGCGGCAGGTGTGCCGCGATCATGGCCACGATTTCGGCCACGGCACCGGGCACGGCGTCGGGATTCACGTCCACGAGGGCGGCGTGCGGTTCGCGCCGGGCGCGCAGTACGGGCTGGTGCCGAATGCGGTGATTTCGGTCGAACCGGGCATCTACCTGCCGGGCAAGGGCGGCGTGCGGATCGAGAACATCGTGATCGTGCGGCCGGACGACGCGCAGCCCGGCACCGTGACGTTCGAGAACATCGTGACGGTCGGCTACGACTGGGACCTGATCGATCTGGATCTGCTGGACGACGCCGAGCGCGCGTACCTGCGCGACTACGAGCGGCTGTGCGTGGAACGCGGCACGCAGGTCACCGCGTGTCCGCTGTTGTAACGAAGGGGAAGGCAGGGGCGCGGCCGCCGGGCGGCCGCGCGGCGCGACGTCAGCGCGTCAGCGCCGAGACGCGTCCGTCCGGGCCGTAGACGCCGGCCGGCGCGGGCGCCGAGCGCAGCACCGCGAGCGCGCGCTCGTTGTAGTCCATCCGGATCCGGATCAGCATCCCGTTGTTCGCGTTGGCCTGGCGCGCGCGTTCGGCGGCCTGTTGCAGCAGTTGCCAGCGGCCCGCGAGGCGCGCATCGTGCTCGGCCGCCTGGTCCATGCCTTTCTTGCCGGCCGGAAAGCCGAGCGCGGAAAGCTGCGTGTCGCGCGTGCGTTCGAGCTGCGCGAGCCGGTCGATCAGTTCGCTTTTCTTCTCGACGATCCCGGGCAGCATCTCGAGCGGCTCGGCCGTCGTCAGCGCCTTTTCCTCGTAGACGAGCAGGGACGCGAACGCTTCGACCGTCGCGTGTTCGTCGTTGACCGTGGCCAGCAGCTCTTCTCTCATCGCGTCATGCTCGTCACGCCGGTGCGTACAAGTGCTGCGCGCGCCGGCAAACCGGGTGAACCGGCCACGAGGCCGGGATTAGCTGCCCTGCGGGCGCTGCTGCTGCAGCAGTTCGCGGGCGGTGTTCAATACGCCGTCGGCAATCTTGTTCGCGTCGATCGTCAGCGTGCCGTTGTTCAGCGCGTCCTTGATCGACTGGACCAGGCCCGCGTCGATATCGGCGTCGCCCGACGCGGATACCGAACGCAGCTGGCCGGACAGACCCGACAGGTTCACGGTCGTGTCGCCGCCGGTCGATCCTGCGTCGGCTGCCTGCCCGGACGACTGGGCCGTGCCGGACTGCGCACGGGCCGCGCCGTTGCCGGTCGGCGCGAGGGGGCTCGGTTTCGGAGTGGAATCGATCTTCACGATGGGTTTCCTGTACGGTTTGACCCAGATAACGGCCGGGTCGGCCCGAACTTTAGCATCGCGAGCCCGAATGGCTCCGAATAAACAATTCTTTACATTCTTGCGGCAGATCCGTCCCTACAGCGGAATTTCCACGGTGCCGGCGTCCTTGACGATCGCCGTGACGATCTGCCCGGCCGCCATTCGCACCCGTACCGACTGGCCGGGCGCCGCATTCGCGAGCACGCTGCCCTCGGCCGAAATCGTGAAGCCGGGCCCGGCCGCGACGACCCGCACCGTCTGGCCGGCCGACACCGACGCCGCGCTCTTCAGCAGGTCCTGCCGCAGCGGCAGCCCGGCCGAGATGCGTGCGAGCGCGGTCGCGCCGACGGCCTGCGCCGGATCGGTGATCACCGCGAGCGGCAGCACCGTCAGGTCGCCGTCGCGCGCGACCAGGTCGGCCGCGGAGAGCGGCTCGCCGGGCGCGATCTGGCGCGCGGCGACGTAATAGGTGGCCTGCACGGCGACCTTCGCCTGCAGGTAGACGGTCCACGGCCGCTCGCCCGCGCAGCGCACGCCGACCGTCGTGCGGCCCCACAGGCGCGCGCCGGTCGGCAAGAACGGTTCGAGCGTCGTGCATGCGGCGAGCCCGCGCGGAAAGGCGGTCGTGACGGTCGCGGTGGTCTTGCCGGGCAGGCCGGCGATCTGCTGCTGCAGGAATGCGAGGGCCGCGCGCCGGATCGTTTCGGGGTCTTGCTGGCCGGGCGGCGTCGTGGGCTGGGCCGCGGCGGCAGCCGGGGCCGGGTTCGCGGAAGCCGCTGCCGTGCGCGGCGCCGCTGCGGCTGATGTGGCACGGGCCGCCGCCAGCCGGGCTGATGCTGCCGGTTGCGGCGCCAGGCGCGCGGGCATCGAGGCAGGCTCGGCCGTGCCGGCGACGACCGTCGCGATGGCGGCGGGGTCCGCCGCGCGCGGCGACGCGCCGTACCCGGCGTTCGCGCGGGCGGCTGCGTAGACGGGAGCCGGCGCGGGAGCCGGCGCAGCGGCCGGCGGCGGGACGCTCGTCACGACCATCGCGCCGGCCGGTTGGGCCGCGTAGCCGCCGCCGGCCGCGGCGCTCGCCCTGACGGCCACGTGCTGCGCACCCGAAGTCGAAGCGACTCCCTCATTCCCGCCAAACTGCCCGCCGCTCGCCGCATTGGCGTGCGCGAGCGCGGTTTCGGCCGTCTCGCCGCGTCCGGGAATCACGATCATCCCGTCGTCGGCGTGCACGGCGGGCGCGGCGATCCACAGCGCCGCGGCGAGCGCGAACGCACGCCGGACGTGCGTGAGCCGCCCGTTCCTGTCGCGAAGTGCGCCGCCTGTCATCGCCCTGCCCCCGATCCGTTGATCCGCTTCGCATTCTAGGGAGCGGGGGCGTCGCGCAAACGATGAATAGAGGGGGGCTTTGCCGCGTTATTCGTCCGATTGCCGGTTGCGTCCCGCGCCTACCATCGCTGTCATGGAAAAAAGCCTCTCGGGTCGACATCCGGCGCGAGGGGCGTGCAGCGCTTCATACGGAGAGACGCACACATGCTGGACAAACTCGATGCGGAATTCGCGTTCGGCCGACAGGCGCTCGACGTGCGCGCCTACCGGCAGGAACTGCTGTCGTCGAACATCGCGAACGCCGACACGCCCGGCTACCAGGCCCGCGACGTCGATTTCGCGTCGACGCTCGCGCGCTCGCTGAAGCAGACGAGCGGCGGCGTGGCGCCGAGCAACGCCGCGCAACTGCCGATGGCGCCGCCGGCCGGCGTGACGAGCGGCATGTCGATGGTGTCGACGGCGCCGGGCCACATGGCCGGCACCGCGAAGCTGATCCCGACCGGCGGCCCGTCGGACGACTACGGCCGCGCGCAATACCGGATGCCGCTGCAGCCGTCGCTCGACGGCAACACGGTCGATCTCGACGTCGAGCGCGTGCAGTTCGCGAACAACGCGCTGCACTACGAAACCGGGATGACCGTGATGACCCAGCAGATCAAGGCGATGATCGCCGCGATCACGACGAACTCGTAAGCGCCGCTTTCGAATCCGGACCCAGCACAAGGAGCCTCCATGCCTTCGTTGATGAACATCTTCGGCGTCGCCGGTTCGGCGCTGTCCGCGCAATCGCAGCGCCTGAACGTCACCGCGTCGAACCTCGCGAACGCCGACAGCGCGACCGGCCCCGACGGCAAGCCGTACAAGGCCAAGCAGGTCGTGTTCGCGACCGACCCGGTGGGCGGTGCACGCACCGCGTCCGGCCAGGGCGTGGGCGGCGTGCGCGTGACCAAGGTGATGGACGACCCGTCGCCGATGAAGTCGACCTACGACCCGGCGAACCCGGCGGCCGACGCGAACGGCTACGTGCAGATGCCGAACGTCGATCCGGTGCAGGAGATGGTGAACATGATCTCGGCGTCGCGCTCGTACCAGGCCAACGTCGAGACGCTGAACACCGCGAAGACGCTGATGCTCAAGACGCTGACGATCGGCTCGTAAGCCGCGCGCCGCCCGACCTTTCCCTACCGAGACCCGGACCGACAGTTCCGACAGAAGGCCACCAGGATGACTTCCTCCAACACGACGATCGGCGGCAACGGCACCAGCGTGTCGACGCTGCCGACCGACACGATGAACACCAACAACGTGTCGTCGACCAACGGCACGTCGGCGAGCGACCTGCAGGCGACGTTCCTGAAGCTGCTCGTCACGCAGCTGCAGAACCAGGATCCGACCAGCCCGGTGGACAGCTCGCAGATGACGTCGCAGCTCGCGCAGATCAACACGGTGAGCGGCATCGCGCAACTGAACACGTCGCTCACGTCGCTGTCGACGCAGCTCGCGGCCGGCCAGCAGACGCAGGCCGCGCTGCTGATCGGTACGAACGTGCTCGCGCCGGGTAATTCGGTCGCGGTGAAGGGCGGCGCGGCGTCGCCGTTCGGCGTGTCGCTCGCGAGCTCGGTGTCGAACCTGACGATCACCGTGAAGAACTCGGCGGGCGCCGTCGTGAACACGATCAACGCGGGCGCGCAGTCGGCCGGCACCGTGCCGTTCAACTGGACGCCGACCGACGCGGCCGGCAACGCGCTGCCGGACGGCAAGTACACGGTCAGCGCGTCGTACACCAACAGCGCCGGCACGCCGCAGGCGGCCACGACGCTCGCGGCCTCGCAGGTGCAGAGCGTGGTCAAGCAGGCGGACGGCACCGCGGGGCTCGTGCTGTCGAACGGCACGACGGTGGGGCTCACCCAGGTTGCGTCGATCTTCCCGAACACCAAGTCGTCCACGTCCGGCGACACCACCACCAACTGATCGAGTTTTCTCGTAACGGAGACCGAAATGGGTTATCAACAGGGTCTGAGCGGCCTCGCCGGCGCATCGAACGCGCTCGACGTGATCGGCAACAACATCGCGAACGCGAACACGGTCGGCTTCAAGTCGAGCACCGCGCAGTTCGCCGACATGTACGCGAACTCGGTCGCGACGTCGGTCAACACGCAGATCGGCATCGGCACGTCGCTGAACTCGGTGCAGCAGCAGTTCGGCCAGGGCACGATCAATACGACGAACTCGTCGCTCGACGTCGCGATCAACGGCAACGGCTTCTTCCAGATGTCGAACAACGGCGTGACGACGTACTCGCGCGACGGCACGTTCCAGCGCGACAAGAACGGCTTCATCGTCGACTCGCAGGGCCGTAACCTGATGGGCTACGCGGCCAACGCAGGCGGCGTGATCAACACCGCGCAGACCGTGCCGCTGCAGGCGCCGACCAACAACATCGCGCCGACCGCGACGACCAAGATCAACGGCCAGTTCAACCTGAACTCGCAAGACACGGTGCCCGCCAAGACGCCGTTCAGCGCGACCGACAACACGACGTACAACTACTCGACGGCGATTCAGGTGTACGACTCGCTCGGCGGTTCGCAGCCGGTCAACATGTACTTCGTGAAGTCGGCGGCCGGCACGTGGGAAGCGTACGCGGGCGTCCAGGGCGGCGCGACGACCGATCTCGGCACGATCACGTTCGATACGTCGGGCGCGATCAAGAGCACGACGACCGGCACGCCGGCCGCGCCGACCGCGTCGCTCGGCCAGTTCCAGTTCACCGTGCCGAACACCGACGGCTCGGCGACGCCGCAATCGCTCACGCTCGATCTGACCGGCACGACGCAGTACGGCGGCAAGGACGGCGTGAACAACCTCGCGCAGAACGGCTACGCGAGCGGCACGCTCACCACCTATTCGATCGGCGCCGACGGCAAGCTGACCGGCAACTACTCGAACGGCCAGACCGCCGTGCTCGGCCTGATCGCGCTCGCGAACTTCAACAACCCGAACGGGCTGGTGAACCTCGGCGGCAACCAGTACGCCGAATCCTCCGCGTCGGGCGTGCCCCAGGTGTCGGCGCCGGGCAGCACGAACCACGGCACGCTGCAGGGCAGCGCGCTCGAGAACTCGAACGTCGACCTCACGTCGCAGCTCGTCAACCTGATCACCGCGCAGCGCAACTACCAGGCGAACGCGCAGACGATCAAGACGCAGCAGACCGTCGACCAGACGCTCATCAACCTGTAAGCGCGGATAACCGGCAGCCATGGACCGACTGATCTATACGGCGATGACGGGCGCGTCGCAGTCGCTCGACCAGCAGGCGGTGGTCGCGAACAACCTCGCGAACGCGTCGACGACGGGCTTTCGCGCGCAGCTCGCGACGTATCGCGCGGTGCCGATGAATTTCGGCGACGGCAGCAACATCGACCCGACGACGACGCGCACCTACGTGCTCGCGTCCACGCCCGGCGCCGATTACGCGCCGGGTCCGATCACGCGCACCGGCAATCCGCTCGACGTCGCCGTGCAGGGCGCGGGCTGGCTGTCGGTGCAGACGGCCGACGGCAGCGAGGCGTACACGCGCGCCGGCAACCTGCATGTCGACGAGAACGGCCAGCTCGTCAACGCGAGCAACCTGCCGGTGGTCGGCAACGGCGGCCCGATCTCGGTGCCGCCGAACGCGGAAGTGACGATCGGCAAGGACGGCACGGTGTCCGCGCTGATGCCGGGCGACCCGCCGACGGCGGTCGCGATCGTCGACCAGATGAAGCTCGTCAATCCCGATCCGGCCACGCTCACGCGCGGCAACGACGGGTTGTTCCGTACCGCCGACGGCAATCCGGCCGACGTCGACCCGAACGTGGTCGTCACGCCGAATTCGCTCGAAGGCAGCAACGTCAACCCGGTGACCGCGATGGTCGCGATGATCGACAACGCGCGCGCATTCCAGCTTCAGTCGAAGCTGATCCAGACGGCCGACCAGAACGAGCAGACGGCGAACCAGCTGCTCAACTTCAGCTGAGCGCCCGCGCCAGCCCACGCAGGAGACCTGACAAATGAATCGTTCGCTCTACATCGCCGCGACCGGCATGAATGCGCAGCAGGCGCAGATGGACGTGATTTCGAACAACCTCGCGAACACCAGCACGAACGGCTTCAAGGCGTCGCGCGCGGTGTTCGAGGATCTGCTGTACCAGACCATCCGCCAGCCCGGCGCGAACTCGACGCAGCAGACCGAGCTGCCGTCGGGCCTGCAGCTCGGCACCGGCGTGCAGCAGGTCGCGACCGAGCGCCTGTACACGCAGGGCGGCCTCACGCAGACCGGCAACTCGAAGGACGTCGCGATCAACGGCGCGGGCTTCTTCCAGGTGCTGATGCCGGACGGCACCAACGCGTACACGCGCGACGGCTCGTTCCAGACCAACGCGCAGGGCCAGCTCGTCACGTCGAGCGGCTACCAGATCCTGCCGGCGATCACCGTGCCGCAGAACGCGCAGTCGCTGACGATCGGCAAGGACGGCGTCGTGTCGGTCACGCAGCCGGGCTCGAGCAACGCGGTCCAGATCGGCTCGCTGCAGATCGCGACCTTCATCAACCCGACCGGCCTCGAGGCGAAGGGCGAGAACCTGTTCGCGGAAACGACGTCGTCGGGCGCGCCGAACGTGTCGCAGCCGGGGCTGAACGGCGCGGGCGTGCTCAACCAGGGCTACGTCGAGGCGTCGAACGTGAACGTCGTGCAGGAACTCGTCAACATGATCCAGACGCAGCGTGCCTACGAGATCAACAGCAAGGCCGTGACGACGTCCGACCAGATGCTGCAGACCGTCACGCAGATGAAGAGCTAACCGGAACGTCCCGTCGTCGCCATGAAGCAGGTTCGCCTCCCCTCGTCAGCCACCGTCCGCGCCGCCTGCGCGGTCGCGGTGGCGGCGCTCGCCGGTTGCGCGCAGATTCCGCGCGATCCGATCATCCAGCAGCCGATGACGGCGCAGCCGCCGACGCCGATGTCGATGCAGGCGCCCGGTTCGATCTACAACCCCGGCTACGCGGGGCGGCCGCTGTTCGAGGATCAGCGGCCGCGCAACATCGGCGACATTCTGACGATCATGATCGCGGAGAACATCAACGCGACCAAGTCGTCGGGCGCGAACACGAACCGGCAGGGCAACACCGACTTCAACGTGCCGACGGCCGGCTTCCTCGGCGGGCTGTTCGCGAAGGCGAACCTGTCGGCGACCGGCGCGAACAAGTTCGCGGCGACCGGCGGCGCGAGCGCGGCGAACACGTTCAACGGCACGATCACGGTGACCGTCACCAACGTGCTGCCGAACGGCAACCTCGTGGTCAGCGGCGAGAAGCAGATGCTGATCAACCAGGGCAACGAATTCGTGCGCTTCTCTGGGGTCGTCAACCCGAACACGATCTCGGGCGCGAACTCGGTCTATTCGACGCAGGTCGCCGACGCGAAGATCGAATACTCGTCGAAGGGCTACATCAACGAAGCCGAGACGATGGGCTGGCTGCAGCGCTTCTTCCTCAACATCGCGCCGTGGTGATGACGATGCGCAAGCCCCTTTCCCACCGTCTATCGTTGCGTGCGCATGCAATCGTGCGGCTCGCCGCCATGCTGGCGCTCGCCGCCTGCGCGTTCGGCACGGCGCCCGCGCATGCGGAACGCCTGAAGGATCTCGCGCAGATCCAGGGCGTGCGCGACAACCCGCTGATCGGCTATGGCCTCGTCGTCGGTCTCGACGGCACGGGCGACCAGACGATGCAGACGCCGTTTACGACGCAGACGCTCGCGAACATGCTCGCGAACCTCGGCATCTCGATCAACAACGGTTCGGCCAACGGCGGCCCGTCGTCGCTGAACAACATGCAACTGAAGAACGTCGCGGCCGTAATGGTGACGGCCACGCTGCCGCCGTTCGCACGGCCCGGCGAGGCGCTCGACGTGACCGTGTCGTCGCTCGGCAACGCGAAGAGCCTGCGCGGCGGCACGCTGCTGCTCACGCCGCTGAAGGGCGCGGACGGGCAGGTGTACGCGCTCGCGCAGGGCAACATGGCGGTCGGCGGCGCGGGCGCCAGCGCGAACGGCAGCCGCGTGCAGGTGAACCAGCTCGCGGCCGGCCGCATCGTCGGCGGCGCAATCGTCGAGCGCGCGGTGCCGAACGCGATCGCGCAGATGAACGGCGTGCTGCAACTGCAACTGAACGACATGGACTACGGCACCGCGCAGCGCATCGTGTCCGCGGTCAACTCGAGCTTCGGCCCGGGCACCGCGACGGCGCTCGACGGCCGCACGATCCAGCTCGCGGCGCCGGCCGACTCCGCGCAGCAGGTCGCGTTCATGGCGCGGTTGCAGAACCTCGACGTGAGCCCGGACAAGGCCGCCGCGAAGGTGATCCTGAACGCGCGCACCGGCTCGATCGTGATGAACCAGATGGTCACGCTGCAAAGCTGCGCGGTCGCGCACGGCAACCTGTCGGTGGTCGTCAACACGCAGCCGGTGGTGTCGCAGCCGGGGCCGTTCTCGAACGGGCAGACGGTGGTCGCGCAGCAGTCGCAGATCCAGCTGAAGCAGGACAACGGCGCGCTGAAGATGGTGACGGCCGGCGCGAATCTCGCCGACGTCGTGAAGGCGCTGAACACGCTCGGCGCGACGCCCGCGGACCTGATGTCGATCCTGCAGGCGATGAAGGCGGCCGGCGCGCTGCGCGCCGACCTGGAGGTGATCTAAATGGCGGCGAATCTTCCGAACGCAAACGACCTCACGCAGCGCTTCGCGCTCGACGTGCAGGGTTTCGATGCGCTGCGCGCGCAGGCGAAGCAGTCGCCGCAGGCCGGTGCGAAGGCGGTGGCCGGCCAGTTCGACGCGATGTTCACGCAGATGATGCTCAAGAGCATGCGCGACGCGTCGCCCGACGGCGGCCTGTTCGATTCGCATACGTCGAAGATGTACACGTCGATGCTCGACCAGCAGCTCGCGCAGCAGATGTCGACGCGCGGGATCGGCGTCGCCGACGCGCTGATGAAGCAGTTGCTGCGCAATGCGGGCGGCGGCGCGGGCGGCGACACGGCGGCCGACGTCGGTGCGGGCGGCATGGGCGGCATGGGTGCAGGCGGCCTTGGCACGGCCGGCAACGAAGGCAGTCTCGCCGCGATGAACGCGATGGCGAAGGCCTACGCGAACGCGGCGAACAACGGCGGGCTCGCCGGCGCGCGCGGCTATTCGGCCGGCAGCGCGCTGACGCCGCCGCTGAAGGGCGCGAGCGGCGTGCAGGACGCGGACGCGTTCGTCGACCGGCTCGCGGCCCCCGCGCAGGCGGCCAGTGCGACGACCGGCATCCCGGCGCGTTTCATCGTCGGCCAGGCCGCGCTCGAATCGGGCTGGGGCAAGCGCGAGATCCGCGCGGCCGACGGCTCGAGCAGCTACAACGTGTTCGGCATCAAGGCGAACAAGGGCTGGACCGGCCGCACCGTATCGGCGCTGACCACCGAATACGTGAACGGCGCGCCGCGCCGCGTGGTCGCGAAGTTCCGCGCGTACGACTCGTACGAGCACGCGATGACCGATTACGCGAACCTGCTGAAGAACAACCCGCGCTACGCGGGCGTGCTGAGCGCGAGCCGCAGCGTCGAAGGCTTCGCGCACGGCATGCAGAAGGCCGGCTACGCAACTGACCCGAATTACGCGAAGAAGCTGATCTCGATCATGCAGCAGATCGGCTGACAGGCCCCCGCCCGCCACCGGTTCCCCCCTTCGGACCGCGCCCGGCACCCCGCCGCGCGCGGTTTCAACGTTTGCGCGAAATAAATCGCCGTTTCGATCTAAACTTTCGGTCAGCACTGCCGCTAAGTGTGAGAGACCTGCGACCGGGCCCCCGTTCTGGCCCGGTTTTATTGCGCACCGGTTGCCCCGGGCGCCCATGACAAGAAAGACCGGCTAGCCATGAATATCGAAACGTCGACGGACCCCAGCCTGGATGCAGGCCACTCCGGGCCCGACTATGCCCGCCGCAATCCGCTGGAAATCGGCGTGCAGCTGCGCAACCTGGTGAATCGCGGCGATTTCCTGACCGTCCAGTACCCGGGCGGCCAGCTCGTCACGCGTCTGCTCGAGGTCGACGTCGGCGCGCGGACGTTCACGTTCGACTGGGGCGCGCTGTCCGAGCAGAACGCCGGCATCCTCGGCGCGTCGCACTGCACGTTCGCGGCCGCGCCGGAGGGCGTGCGGGTCGAATTCACCACGGGCACGCCGCGCGAGACGCGCTACGAGGGGCTGCCCGCGTTCGTCGCCGATTTCCCCGACGTGCTGGTCTGCATCCAGCGCCGCGAGTATTTCCGCGTCGATGCGCCGATCGTCGATCCGTTCCTGTGCCGCGGCAAGCTGCCGGACGGCGAAGGCTTCCTGTTCGAGGTGCACAACCTGTCGCTCGGCGGCGTGGGGCTGCGCACGGCCGACGAGCGCGTCGAGGCGCTCGAGGTCGGCACTCTGCTGCCGGACGTCGAGCTCGAGCTGACCGGCCACGGCAAGCTGTCGCTCGACCTGCAACTGGTGTCGCAGCGTTCGACGCAGCTGCCGAACGGGTCGCGGCGCTACCAGCTCGGCTTCCGCTACATGTCGCTGCCGGGCAGCGCGGAGAACACGTTGCAGCGGCTGATCACGCAGCTCGAAATGAAACGCCGCTCGCTCGCGCGGGCCTGACGCGCACCCGGCGGGAGGCCCCGGACGGGCCACCCGCACAGCGCCGCCGGCGCACCCGCCGGCCGCTTCGAACGGCGACGCACGCCCGTGCGCCGCGCGTGCATTTTTTCCTCAATTTTTTCGATCCGCGGCCGTTATACCGGGAGTCACGCAACCCGGCGGCCGCAGCGCGGCCGGCTCATCAGGATCGCGCATGTCCAACACACTCATGAACCTCGGCGTCAGCGGCCTGAATGCCGCGCTCTGGGGCCTCACGACGACCGGCCAGAACATCAGCAACGCGGCGACGCCGGGCTATTCGGTCGAACGCCCCGTCTATGCCGAGGCGAGCGGGCAGTACACCAGCAGCGGCTACATGCCGCAGGGCGTGAACACCGTCACCGTGCAGCGGCAGTACAGCCAGTACCTGAGCGACCAACTGAACGGCGCGCAGACGCAGGGCGGCGCGCTGTCGACGTGGTACTCGCTCGTCACGCAGCTGAACAACTACATCGGCAGCCCGACGGCCGGCATCTCGACCGCGATCTCGAGCTACTTCACCGGGATGCAGAACGTCGCGAACAGCGCGGCCGATTCGTCGGTGCGGCAGACCGCGATGAGCAATGCGCAGACGCTCGCGAACCAGATCACGGCGGCCGGCCAGCAGTACGACGCGCTGCGCCAGAGCGTGAACACGCAGCTCACCAGCACCGTCACGCAGATCAACGCGTACACCGCGCAGATCGCGCAACTGAACCAGCAGATCGCATCGGCGAGCAGCCAGGGCCAGCCGCCGAACCAGCTGATGGACCAGCGCGACCTCGCGGTGTCGAACCTGTCGAACCTCGCGGGCGTGCAGGTCGTGCGCAACAGCGACGGCTACAGCGTGTTCATGTCGGGCGGCACGCCGCTCGTCGTCGCGGACAAGAGCTACCAGCTCGCGACCGTCACGTCGCCGTCCGATCCGAGCGAACTGACCGTCGTGTCGCAGGGCATCGCCGGCGCGAACCCGCAGGGGCCGAACCAGTTCCTGTCCGACGCGTCGCTGTCGGGCGGCACGCTCGGCGGCCTGCTCGCGTTCCGCAGCCAGACGCTCGACCCGGCCCAGGCCCAGCTCGGCGCGATCGCGACCAGCTTCGCCGCGCAGGTCAACGCGCAGAACGCGCTCGGCATCGACCTGTCGGGCAAGGTGGGCGGCAACCTGTTCTCGACCGGCGCGCCGATCACCTACGCGAACCAGGGCAATACCGGCAACGCGGCGCTGTCCGTGTCGTTCGCGAACGCATCGCAGCCGACCACCGGCGACTACACGCTGGGGTACGACGGCACGAACTACACGCTGACCGATCGTGCGAGCGGCACGGTGGTCGGCACGTCGACGTCGATGCCGGCGTCGATCGGCGGGCTGAACTTCTCGTTCTCGTCCGGCTCGATGAGCGCCGGCGACAAGTTCACCGTGCAGCCGACGCGCGGCGCGCTGAACGGCTTCGGCCTCGCGACGTCGAACGGCTCCGCGATCGCGGCAGCCGCGCCGTACGTGCCGTCGGCCACGACGACCAACACCGGCAACGGCACGATCGGCGGGCTGTCGGTCACGAGCGCGACGGCCGCGGCCAACGCGCACAACTACACGATCACGATGGGCGGCACCACGGCCGCGCCGACCTACACGGTCACCGACAACGCGGCCGTGCCGCCGACGACGAGCGCCGCGCAGCCGTACCAGTCCGGCTCGCCGATCACGCTGACGGCGGGCGTCACGGTGACGGTGTCGGGCACGCCGGCGGTGGGCGACACGTTCAAGATCGCGCCGAACACGGGCGGCACGAACGACGGCAGCAACGCGCTCGCGCTGTCTAAGCTCGTCAACTCGAAATCGTTCGGCAATGGCTCGACCACGCTGACGGGCGCGTACGCGAACTACGTGAACGGCATCGGCAACACGGCGAGCCAACTGAAGTCGTCGAGCGCCGCGCAGACCGCGCTGGTCGGCCAGATCACGCAGGCGCAGCAGTCGGTGTCGGGCGTGAACCAGAACGAGGAAGCGGCCAACCTGATGCAGTACCAGCAGCTCTACCAGGCGAACGCGAAGGTGATCCAGACGGCGTCGACGCTGTTCCAGACCGTGCTCGGCCTGTTCAACTGATTTCGGGGTTCGAAGCGATGCGGATTTCCACAGCCCAGTTCTACCAGATGAACGTCGCCCAGATGAGCGACCAGCAGGCGCAGCTCTCGCAGCTGTACCAGCAGATTTCGAGCGGCGTGAGCCTCGCGACGGCGGCCGACAACCCGCTCGGCGCGGCGCAGGCCGTGCAGCTGTCGATGACGTCGGCGACGCTGTCGCAGTACGCGTCGAACCAGAACGCCGCGCTGTCGTCGCTGCAGAAGGAAGACCAGACGCTCATCAGCGTCAACAACCTGCTGAACAGCATTCACACGGTCGTGATCCAGGCCGGCGACGGCTCGTTGTCGGACAGCGATCGTTCGGCACTGTCGACGCAACTGCAGGGTTATCGCGACCAGCTGCTGACGCTTGCGAACTCGACGGACGGCGCGGGCAACTACCTGTTCGCTGGCTTCAAGACGGCCACGGCGCCGTTCTCGAACGCACCAGGCGGCGGCGTGACCTACAGCGGCGACACCGGATCGCGCGAGGTGCAGATCGCCGACACGCGCGCGATCGCACAGGGCGACAACGGCGCGAACGTGTTCCTGTCGGTGCCGATGCTCGGCAGCCAGCCGGTGCCGCTCGCCGGCACGGGCAACACGGGCACGGGCACGATCGGCGGGGTGACGATCACGAGCCCGTCGGCCGCGTCCAACGCGCACCAGTTCACGATCGCGTTCGGCGGCACGGCCGCCGCGCCGACCTACACGGTGACCGACAACACCGTCGTGCCGCCGTCCACGACCACCGCGCAACCGTATTCGGACGGCGCCGGGATCGCGCTCGGCAACGGCCTGTCGGTGCCCGTGTCGGGCAAGCCGGCGCCGGGCGACACGTTCACGGTCACGCCCGCGCCGCAGGCCGGCACCGACGTGTTCGCGGCGCTCGACACGATGATCGCCTCGCTGAAGGTGCCGATCAGCAGCAACACGACGGCCGCGACCGCGCTCGCGAACGCGATGACCACCGGCACGACGAAGCTGAACAACATGATGACGAACGTGCTCACCGTGCAGGCGTCGGTCGGCGGTCGCGAGCAGGAAATCAAGGCGATGCAGGCCGTGAACCAGACCAACACGCTGCAGGTCAGCAGCAACCTGGCCGACCTGACGAGCACCAACATGGTCGCGACGATCAGCCAGTTCCTGCAGATACAGAACGCGCTGACGGGCTCGCAGAAGGCCTACGCGCAGTTGCAGAACCTGTCGCTGTTCCAGTACATCAATCCGTGATACACGACGCGCCGGCTGCGATGTGAGCGCACGCTTACTTCGCGCCGCGCGCCGGCCGGTCGAGTGCCTGCCCACGCGGCTGTTGTATCAGGCCGCGCGAGAGGAAGTCGACAGCACGCGACTTTCAGTGGCGTTGATTTCGGCCGCACGGACCTTGACCTTGCGCGTCGTCGTCAGGGTTGCGATCGTCAGCATCGCGGCCGCCACGATGCAGATGGTGCGCGGCTGCGGACATGCCCAAAGCAGCGCTTGCGCGCCGGCCTCCCCGAATGCGCCTGCGACCCAGATGAAGCCGAAGTAGCGGCTGCGCGCATGCGCGGGCGCGTGTTCGGAAACCAGATGGTAGAGCACCGGGATCGACAGGAGTTCGCCGATGCTCAACACGGCAATGCCCGCACCGACGATCCAGCCGGAGGGTGCTGCTCCCACCAGTGCGACGCCGGCAGCGGTCAACGCGAGTCCGGCCGACACACTGGACCACGAGATACCGGTCCTTGCCGGGCGGCGCAGCGTCCATAGGTACGCGAGCAGGACCGTGGCCGAATTCACGCCCAGCCAGACGTTGCCTTGCGTGCGCCACTCGAGTTCGGCCGCAATCAGGGGGGCGCTGGAAAAGATCATCGTGTAGCACGCCCAGATCGCGCAGAACAGGATGAACACCCTCAGGAAGATCGGGTCGTGCAGCGGTGCGAACCAGGACCCGGATCGATGCGGTGCCGACATCGCGCGCGATCCTGCCGGGGACGCGAGTACGGTCGCCAGCGCGACGCCAGCCGGAAGCAGAAGCCACAGACAGGCATTGCCGAAGGCAGGCCACAGGAGTAGCGGGCCGGCCAACGCCCCGACGTTGATCAACAGATAGTGCGTGGAAAAAGCCCGGCTGCCGGCCGGGCCTGATACCTGGCTCAGCATCGAATAGATGACCGGATTCAGCATCCCGCCACCGATTCCGACCAGTGCGCCCGCGCAGAACAGCGCCTGCGACGAGGTGGCCTGACACAGTGCCGCCAGCCCGAGCGCCTGCAGCAGCGAGCCGAACGCGAGCGTCGAGCGTTTCGAATACCGGTCCGCGAGGAATCCACCGAGCAAAGGGAAGAGCCGGTAGCAGAAGATCTGGATCACGAAGAACAGCGCGAGCCCCGAATCATCCAGCCAGCCTGCCTGCCACGCGGAAATGGGTTTGTTCGGCGCAATCGAGAAGAACAGGAGCTTGTCGAGCGCGTGAAAGGCGAGCAGCGTCAGCAGCGGTCGATTCATGGTGCGATCCTGACGACGACATCGCGCAGCACCGTCTGCACCCGGTCGGCCGCGATGTCGGCCGTGTCACCGGTCACGATAACGAATGCGATCCGGTCCCCGGAGCTTTCGGGTGGGCGAATGCGGTCCCCCGGTTTCTTTTCCAGCCCGCAATGGACGATGTAGTCGCGCCGCGTGACGTCGTCCCAACCGTCGAGCGCTTCCAGTACCCCTTCGCGCGGGGCAACGACGAATCCCACGGCCGCCGCCGTGTTGCGAGCGGGGGGCGTTGTATCGGAATCACCCAGCAGCGCTCGGAGATGGAGCTTGAAAAGATCGATGCCAGTCGCGAGCGGGACCAGGTGCGTCGTGATGTGATCGCCACCTGGGCGCGGGTTGGTCTCGATAATGCGGGGGCCGGTCGAAGTCCAGCGCAACTCGATGTGAAATACGCCGGTATCCAGGCCGAGCGCCTGCGTCGCGGAGCGGGCCGCGTCGAGCAGCGCCTGGCGTTGCTGCGCGGGGAGGCGCGCGGGGAATACGTGACCGGTCTCGACAAAGGACGGCGGTGACGTCACCCATTTCTCCGTTACGCCGGCAAACCGAACGGCTCCGTCGACCAGCGCCAGTTCGACGCTGAACTCGCGACCGTCCGCGAACGCCTCGAGCAAATACTCGGTACGGCGTGCCAGGCCGAACATGCCGAAGTCCGTTTGCTGCAACTGCCGATACGCAGGTTCGAGCGCGGTCTCGTCTCGCAGCAGCGTGACCCCCTTGCTCGACGCGGCGCTGGTCGGCTTGATCACGAGCGGGTAGCCGATTCGGGCGGCCGCGGCTTGCGCATCGTCCAGGGTCGCAACCAGCGCGTAGTCGAGCGACGGCGCCCCCGCTTGCCGATATGCGTGCCTCGCGAGATCCTTGTGCACGCCGCTTTCGGCCGCGACCGGCGGGACGCCGCGTAACCCCAGCATGGATGCCAGTTTCGCGGCCGTCACGGTGACGAACTGATTGCCGGCGACCACGGCCGCGATGGTCGACAGCAGGCCCACCTCTTCCAGCGCGTGCTTGACGGCTTGCGCGTCGTTCACCGGACACACCAGCACGCCACGTACCTGCTCGCGATACTTGTGCTGCTCCGGGTGCGTCGCGTCGCTGGTTACCACCCAGCATTCCAGACCGAGCGCACGGGCAGCCTGAATGTAACCGAGGCCGAAGAAACACGGCTCGATGATGAGAATCTTCATGGGTTTGCTCCTGTCGTGGAGCGCGCGCCCGCTGCCGTTCGCGCACGCTCTGGATTACCGGCGGTCAGGCGTCGCTGTGCGCGCGGCAGATTTCGACGATGTGCGTCGCGAGCTCGTCGATGTCCTGCATGGTGTGGTTCGGCGAAAAGGAAATGCGAATCAGGCAGTTGAGGTGCTCGGGCGGCACGCGCATCGCCGACAGCACCCGGGACGGCTCCAGTGATTGGCTGCTGCACGCGGACCCTTGCGAAACGCAATATCCCGATGCCGCCAGATCTGCGATCATTTGCCGTGACGGCACGCCAGGAAAGGCCAGCGCCAGGATGTAGGGTGACGCGTCTGCCGCGGGAACCAGCCGCTTGAAGGCGATATCGGCTCGGGTCAGCCCGTCGGTCAGGCGTGTGCCGAGCGCGCCGACGTGCGCGAGCTTGTCGGCGGGGGCGCGCGTTGCTTCCCGGAGTGCGGCGCCGAGCAAGCCGATGCCGAACACGTTCTCGGTGCCGGGGCGGTAAGTTTGTTCCTGGGCGCCCCCGTACATGAGCGGCGCGAGCTTGAATCGACCATTCAGGTAGAAGCCGCCAACTCCCTTGTCGGCGCCGATCTTGTGGCCGGACATGAACAGGGCGTCAACGACGTCCAGGTCGATCTGCCAGTTCAGCTTGGCGAAATGCTGCACTGCGTCGCACACGACCAGGATGTCGGGATCGGCGTGTTTGACGGCGCGCGCGACTTCATTGACGGGCTGGATGGCGCCCGTTTCGTTGTTGACGGCCATCAGGCAGAGCATCGCCGTGCGCGCGTTGATCGCCGCGTCGACATGCGCCCTCGTGACGACGCCGTCACGGTTCACCGGCAGTTCGCGGATGGTATACCCATGCTTCTTCATGGACATGGCCGTCTGATACACGGCGGGATGCTCGATCGCCGACACGACGATCTCCGAACGGGCGCTTTCCTTGCGGCGCAGCGTCGACAGATATCCCTGGATCAGCAGATTGGCGGATTCGGTGGCGCCTGACGTGAAATAGATATGTTCGGCGCGACATCCGAGATAGGCGGCGATCCGGTTACGGGTGTCGCCGATGATGCGGCGAGCCTGCTCGCCCGCGCCGTGCGCGCTGGACGGATTGCCGGGCCCGTAGCTAGATAGCGTATCGAGCCAGGCCTTGGCGGAGACCTCCATGGATGCAGCGTGATCGAAGTATTTGTTCATGCTGACGTGTCCTCCGGGTTTTTTCGTTCCACATACGGCTCCATATGGCTGAAGACGTCCCGTAACTTCAGTGCGCTCGCAAACCTGGCCCATGACATGTCCGATCGTTTCAAGCGGGACGAGTCGAGCAGCGAGATTTCCGGGTTTCGCGAGATTTCGGGAAATACGATCTGCAGGAAGGTTCGCGACATGTCGCGGCTGACCGCATTGGCCGCGATCACGCCGCGCAGGATTTTTTCGCCGATATGCGGATCATCACTGCGTGAATAGATGCAGATGTGGTCGCCGGATTCGTCGTAATTGAGCAGCAATCCGCCATAGGTAGCCGGGCAGAGGATGCCGGAGCTCTTTTCGTACAGGTTGATGAAGCCGCTTCTCAGGAGACGGGTCATGGGCCTCGCGATAATGTCTTCCTCGCGATCGAAACACCCCGGGTTTCTCCAGTCGGCACTTTCGTAATAGGCGTCTTCGTTCGCGCATTCGGTCAGAAACGGCGTGCTGATGGCCAGGCGGTCGCCGTCGACACTCGACAGCAGCAGGCTTCCGGATTCCCGGTAAAAGACTTCGGACGACCCGCTGCGCGATGCCGCGGTTTTGAATTTCTTCAATGCTCCGGAAAAACGATTGCTGTTTCTCGTCTGCAGGGTCACGACTGTCTGATCAAATTCGTCCCGTGAAAGCCGATGCAGATATTCGGACGGCAAAATCGCGGACCAGCGCCGCTCTGCAATGGCGGATGCCAGCTCCGCGCGTCCCTTGCCGTCGCCGAGCAGACGCGAGGTATCGGACAGGCACAGGCTGAGCGTCGCCTCGCGGCCTTCGGACGCCAGCCGGCGGCGCAGTGCGACGCCGAGTTCAAATGTCTGCAAGATCGACGCGCTGGGCCCTCCGCGACCACCAAACGAGAAACCCTGGTGGTCGCGGCGCACTGAAACGTGGCCGCAGTCGATTACGACGCGCTTTCTCAGGGCGGAAATCGATTGTTCGATTTCGTCCCATCGCGATATTTCCTCGAGTATCAATTCCTGTCTCTCCAGTTTTTTATTGGCATCCGAATGCGTCCGCTTTCCGGGGTTCCGGAAGAAGCGGACTGCACGCACTGATGCGGGCTTTCTCGTGTTGAGCTACTGTTGGCGCTCGATGAATCAGTGCCGCCACGCTCGCAGCGGGGCAGTCCAGACACTTTAGGACGGGCGGCCCCGGCCGTGAATTGGACGAGTTCGAATCTGCATGGCTGCCGTTCGGCTGCCGCGTGCGCGCTCGCCGCTTGCCAGCCCCATTCCCGCTCCGTAAACTCGCGCCAGATTCCAGACCGGCGCATCCTTGGCAGCCGGCGACCGACAGGAGCGCTTTCCCCATGTCCGATTCCTACTTCCCGCGCTGGCGGGTCCAATCGACCGGCGCGACCGCGCGCGTGGTCGGCCCCGACGAGCGCCTCGCGTGGCCGCAGATGGTCGCGATGGGCGTGCAGCACGTCGTCGCGATGTTCGGTTCGACCGTGCTCGCGCCGCTGCTGATGGGCTTCGACCCGAACCTGTGCATCTTCATGTCGGGCATCGGCACGCTGCTGTTCTTCGTGCTGGTGGGCGGGCGCGTGCCGAGCTATCTCGGCTCGAGCTTCGCGTTCATCGGCCTCGTGATCGCGGTGACGGGCTACGGCGGCAGCGGCCCGAACCCGAACATTCCGGTCGCGCTCGGCGGGATCGTCGCGTGCGGCGTCGTGTACGTGGCGCTCGGCGCGCTGGTGCAGGCGATCGGCACGCGCTGGATCGAGACGCTGATGCCGCCGGTCGTGACCGGCGCAGTGGTCGCGGTGATCGGGCTGAACCTCGCGCCGATCGCGGTCAAGGGCGTGTCGGGCTCGACCTTCGAATCGGTGATGGCGCTCGTCACGGTGCTGTGCGTCGGCGGTGTCGCGGTGTTCGCACGCGGGATGATGCAGCGCCTCCTGATCCTCGTCGGGCTCGTGATCGCGTACGTGATCTACGCGATCGCGACCAACGGAATGGGCCTCGGCAAGCCGATCGATTTCGCGATCGTCGCGCAGGCCGCGTGGTTCGGCGTGCCGGGCTTCCGCGCGCCGGTGTTCGATCCGCACGCGATGCTGATGCTCGCGCCGATCGCGGTGATCCTGGTCGCGGAGAACCTCGGCCACATCAAGGCCGTCAGCGCGATGACGGGCACCAACCTCGACCGCTACGTCGGCCGCGCGTTCATCGGCGACGGGCTCGCGACGATCGTGTCGGGCAGCGTCGGCGGCACGGGCGTGACCACTTACGCGGAGAACATCGGCGTGATGGCCGTCACGCGAATCTATTCGACGCTGGTGTTCGCGGTCGCCGCGCTGATCGCGATCGGGCTCGGCTTCTCGCCGAAGTTCGGCGCGGTGATCCAGACGATCCCGGGCCCCGTGCTCGGCGGCGTGTCGATCGTGGTGTTCGGGCTGATCGCGGTGACGGGCGCGCGAATCTGGGTCGTCAACAAGGTCGACTTCTCCGACAACCGCAACCTGATCGTCGCGGCGGTCACGCTGGTGCTCGGCGCCGGCGACTTCTCGCTGAAGATCGGCGGCTTCGGGCTCGGCGGGATCGGCACCGCGACGTTCGGCGCGATCATCCTGTACGCGATCCTGCGCAAGGAGAAGGAACCGGGGCCGGTGGTGTGAGCGGCGCCGTGGCGCATGGCCGCGGGAACGGGAACGGGCAGGGCGGACATCACGGGTTCGGCTGCACCGAAAACGTGAGCGGCCACGCAAAGGTCCCGTCCTTCGCCTTCGGCGCGAACACGAAACGATAGGTCAGCGTGAAGGTCGTGTTCAGCGCCGTATAGGGCACGACGATCGTGCCGCCCGTCGCCGGCAGCACGACCTTGCCGCCGAATCCGCTGATCTCGATCGAACTGAACAGCGCCTGGCTGGCGGCGGCCACCTGCACCCGCACCGTGTACCCGGCCCGGTCGTTGGTCTGGATCGCGAGCGTCGTCCCCGTGGTGTTGTTGACGTTCGGCACGGCCACGTAGCCGGTGCTCGTGTCCTTGTTCGCGATCATGAGCTTGGCCGGATAGGCCGCCTTGAGCCGCGCATACGCCTGCACCGTCGCACCGACCTGCACCGACCGGCTGGCCTGTTTCGCAGCGCTCGGGCCGGGCGCCGCGCCGAGCAGTGCGATCGATAGCGCGGCGATGGCCGCAAGCAGCCCGCGCGCGCGGCGGGCGGTCCGCTGCGGGGCGACAGACGCCGCGCGGGTCGGCCCGCGGCGGCCGCACCGTGCTGCGGCGGCGCTCGCTGTCTCGGTTCGATTCATGGTATGCCCCCGTTGTCCAAGTCCGTGATGGCGATCGACGGCGGTACGTGCCACGCACCGCTGCCACCGCGCCGGGTCGTTGCCTAGTAGGTGAACAGGATCGTGATGTTGCTGTCCGCGTATCCGCCCGGCACGACGTTCTGGCCGCCGCGGATCAGCCCGTACACGGTTGCGCTGAAGGTGCCGGCGCCCGAGATCTTGCCCCACGAAATCGCCGACGTGCCGCTCGTGCCGTCGCCCCAGATCGACGTGTGCGCGCTGTCGAGATACAGGTTGTAGCCCAGCGTCTGGGTGCCGCCGGTCCGCGTCATCAGGCGGTTCGCGAAGGTGCCGCCGCCCGCGCTCGCCGTGATCGTCGGCGTGGCGTTGCCGCTGCCGGAGCAGCTGATCGAGATCGTGGCGGCGGAGGTGGCGGCGTTGAGCGTGTCGTACGTGCCGAACGCCATCGACGACGGCGCATTCATCGTGCAGGTCGTCGCCGCGCGCGCGGGCAGGGCGACCAGCATGACCGCACCGGCCGCGAGCGCCGCGGCGGCGCGAAGGCGCGCGAGCCGGGCCGGTCGCCCGGCATGCTTGCGATGTCTCATGGTGTGACTCCCTTGCAAAGATGGGTGCCCAGGTCCGGCAGCGGGTCGTCGCCGGCGGGAAAGCGCACGGTCACGTCGCACTGCCGGTCGCGCCAGGCCGCGTGCAGATGGTTCTGCTCCGACAGTCCGGTCACGTAGACGACGCCGTCGCGGCCGACCGGAAACGCTTCCTTCTGCCCCGCGATCGTGACGATCGCGCCGGCCGGCAGGTGCGCGCCGTTCTCGAGATCGAGCGTGAGCATCGCGCCGCGCGAGCGCGTGATCGGAAACGCGAGCGCCATGCCGCTGCGGAAGTAGGGCACCGCGTCGAGCTTCAGCGTGCCGATCGTCGCGTCGAACGGCAGGTCGGCCTGCTCGATCGAGATCGGGTTGCTTTCGTACGCACGCAGCCGCGGCAGCAGCGCGACGCCGCTCGCGTCGGTGTGCGCGACGAGCTGGTTGTCCGCGAGGATGCCGACGTTGGCGAAGCCCGGCACCTTGACCAGCGCGAAGCTGTCGGTGATCTGCCGCGACAGGCGCGCGGTGCCGTCGACGAACGCGACGCCGCCCGCGACGTTGGCACGCACGCCGGCGCGGCCGCGATACGCCGCCGCCTCGACGCTGTAGGTGCCGGTGCGCGTCTGCAGCGTCGCGCTCGCGTCCTGCGTGTCGTTGCCGGCCTGCAGCGAGTAGCCGAAGCCTTCGCCAACCGGCAGGCTGCGCTGCAGTTGCGCGAGCACTTCGGTGGCGCCCTGCTGGTGCGTCATCGTGACGGACGCGCTCGTGCGGTTGTCGACCGGTATCGTCCATGCGACGCCGACCAGCGTCGCGCCCGAGCCGCCCAGCGGCTTGCTGACGCTGATGTTGGCGAAGCCGAAGCGGCCGAGCTGCGCGCTGTAGCTCAGCGACAGCAACTGGGTCTTGTAGTCGCCGCGATTGTCGAGGAACACGTGCGCGAGCCCGAGCGAGCCGAAGCGGCCCATCCCGATGCCGAGGTTGACGCTCGTCAGCAGCTTCGGCGCGGGCGTGCCCGGCTCGAGCCCGATCTGCGCGAAATGCGGCGTGGCCCATTGCGCGTGCGCGCCGATCTCGACGAAGCCGGACTGGCTTTCGATACCCATCGTCGCGAGCGCGCCCGGGCCATTGGCGCTGCGGCTCACCGCCGCGGACGCGTTGACGACGCCGAGCGGCCCGGCCAGCATCACGCCGCCGACGCCGAGGTTCTGCCGGGACCCTTCGGCTTCGGCATGGATCTCGCCGGTGAACCGGTCGGTCATGCCGATCCGGTGCGTCGCGCTGGCGAACCAGCGCCCGTAGTCGTTGCTCGCGAGGCCGAAATCCCGCCGCTCCTTGCCGAGTTCGTACGAGAAGTCCTGCATGCCTTGCTTGAGCAGATTCGCGCTCGCATAGAACGACTGGGTGATCACCTGCTCGCGTCCCATCACGTCGCGCACCACGACGCGCACGTCGCCCTGGCCGGTCACCACGGGCACGTTGTTGATCGCGAACGGGCCGGGCGCGACGTCGCGCGACGACGTGAGTGCATTGTTGACGTAGACGTCGACGGTGGACGGCAGCACGGCCTGTCCGCTCACGCCCTGCAGCGGAATCGTGACGAGCCCGGGCTGCGTCGAGAAATTGGTCGCGTACTGGATGCCGCCGAAGCGGATCGCGCGGCCCCACATGCCGGGGCGGCTGATCGCGTCGCCGAAGCGCAGGCTGGCGAGCTTGTCGGGCCGATCGGTCGTCCAGGTGGTTTCGAGGCGCGTCAGGCGCCGCGTCGGGCCCGATTCGTCGGCGAGGAACGTGCCGACGCCGACGCCGAAGCGGTTGAAGAAGCCGAGCTCGAACAGCCCGGAGCCGTGCGTCTGGCCCGCGGCCTGTTCGGCGAGCAGGTCGTAGTTGAAGAAGCCGCCGATGCCCGGCGCGACCGCGGGCGCGCGGCGCCGGTCGGTCTCGTCGAAGGTCGCGCCGACGAATGCCTGGGCCGGGACGTTGATCGCCATCGTCAGGCTCGACTCGTCGACGGTGTACGTGAGCCCCGCAATCGCCTTCAGCGGATAGAACGGCGTGTCGTTGCCGGCCAGCGGCGGGACGTCCGGCTGCCTGAGCCGCCAGCGTTTCAGGTCGTCGGCCGACACGTAGAACGCGCCGTCGGCCGCCTTGATCAGCAACGCGGTTTCGTCGAGCCCCTGCCGGTTGATGTCGACCTGGTACAGCAGCTCGGCCGGGCCGCCCGCCGCGCCATGCGCCGCGACCGCCGGTGCCGTGACCAGGCGTTCTTCCGCGAGGGTGGTCTGCGCGCTCATGAGAATCGCGATCAGGAGCGCCGCGTTAGCGGGCGCTCGGCGCGACCGTCGAGTCGATGTCGCCCGCATCGGAGTAGCCGACCAGATGCAATCCGGAAGCAACGGCCGGCGCGGTTGCGGCGCCGGGCTTGAACATCAGTTCCCGCGACTGGCCCGGCAGCACGTACGCGAATTCCGCATGCGTGGCGACGGGACGGTCGCTGCCCGGCGCGAACAGCGCGAGGTTCGCGACCTGCGCATGCGCGGTGCCGTCGTTGGTCACGCGCAGCGCGAGCAGGCCCGCGCCGCCCGGGCGCGGCTCCGCGCTCCAGCGCAGCCGCGGGGCGGTGTCGGTGGCCGGCTTGACGAAGATCGGCAGGCTCATTTCGAGCGCGATCTGCACGCCGGCGAAGCCCGGCTTCGGCGCGGGCGGAATCTCTTGCAGATAGAGCCGGTAGCCGGTTTCCCGATCGGCGGCCGGCGCGTGCCGCAGGCCGATGCGCACGACCTGCGAGCCGCCGGGCGCGATCGTGAAGATGGGCGGCGCGGCAATCAGGTCGCCGGTGGACGCGTAGACGTCGTCGCCGGCGTTCTGCGACCACGCCACGGTGCGCAGCTGGACGATCACCGGCTGGTCGGGCGACTCGTTCCTGACCATGAGCGCGACGCTGCGCTGCGCGGCGGAGAGCTCGACGCGAACGGGAGACACGGTGAAGTCGGTGGCCCGGCTGTCGACGCAGGCGGCGGCGAGCGTCACGGCCGCGATCCAGGTCGCGAGTTTGCACACGTTCGGTTTCATGACAGATCCACCTCCAGGAGATTCGCTTCGCCACGCGCGGCGGCGGCCGGTCGGGAGGGCGCGCGCATGCGGGATGCGACGAGCCCTCCGCGTGGCACTAAAACGTCACGGTGACCGTCACCGTGTCGGCGTAGCTACCCGGCACCGCGTTGGGCTGGTCGGGCACCTTGCCGTAGACGGTCTTGGTGATCGCCTGGGCCATCGCCATGCCGGCGCCCGTGCCCGTGACGGTGTCGGTCGGCGGCGTGTTGCCCCAGACGACCGTGCGGCTCGAATCCTGGTACAGCGAGTAGTTGAGCTGGTTCGAGCCGCTCGTCATGACGCGGTTGGAAACCGTGGCGCCGGACGTGGTGCCCGCATTCAGGCCGATGTTGAAATTCGTGCCGTTCGTGCAGCGGACCGTGATCGCCGACTGTGCCGATTGATCGCCGGTGCCCGGCGTATAGGCGGGGAAGGTCATCGCGCCCGCCGAGTCGATCAGGCAGGTTGCGTTGACGGTGGCGGACACGCCGAACGTCGTGGAGGTCTGGCCGGCCGATGCCGCGACGGCGGCGCAGGCGAGCGATGCGGCAAGTGCCGCCTTGGTCAATACGGACTGCTTCATGATGGGTTTCTCCCCTTGAAAGCTGACTGTGCAGCCGGTGCGACGAGAGGGTCATTCGGGACGGAATCCCGATCGTCCGGATGCGCGATGGATCTTCTGGATGCGTCGGAATCGGTTCGCTTGCTGGGTGGGCACCTCCTGTGTGTCGGTATGCGGAATCGGACCGGTGCGAAGCTCGGGCGTGCGCACCCCGGCCGCGGCGCGGCGCATACGACGTCCGTCGCGGCCGGCGCCGCCCGCGCACGGGTCGGTCGCCGGCGGCGATGCCCGCGCGAAGGGCGCGGCTCGTCGTGGCGCGTATGCGCCCGGCAGGGGGGCTTTCCGGGGTTCGCCTATCGAATCGGGGCGTCGTGACGTCGGGTGACGGGGTGGACCGTGTTCGCGCATCGGGCGTCGACGGTGCGCAGTCGCGCCGTCGGCATCCACGGATGCGTAACAGGAGCAGTGATGCAGGACAGCAGCCGTGTGACGGCCGATATGAGTGTCAACATGATTTCCCCGACCCGCTTGATGATTTGTTTGTGTCTGCATCGAGCCGCTTGCCCGTGCAGTCGTCGTTGTCTGCACGGCTGCATCAGCAAGCAACGGGCCAGCACGCGGACGGCCGCGCGCACCGGGGCTGAGCGGTAGCTGCGTGCCGTCATGCAGCGCCGGGGCGGCGCAAATGTTTCAGGTGCGATACATGAGGCGGCGGGGGCGGTCGGGGGGGAATCAGGTCTGGCGCGCAATGGCCGGAATGGCCGTGCAAGCGCAGTGTCGCGCGGTGGCGATTCCGCAGGAGAAACGCACACGCTGCGCGCGGATCGGTTTCACTTTTGCATCGCGTGCGGGGGCGGGCGGCGCGGCATCGCCGCCGTGTCGATCAGGTATCGAAGGCGCGGCGCGTCATGCGTTCGTATTCGCCTGCGCTTCGAGCCACGCGCAGAACTGCGCGACGAGCGGGTCGTCGGCCGGCGCGCCCGGCGTGATCCACCAGTAGCTGCGCGTCGCGATGCGCGGCCCGTCGAGCGGCATCACCAGGCGCCCGCTCGCGAGTTCGTCGTCGATCAGCGGCAGCGGGCCGAGCGCGACGCCCAGCCCGTCGACGGCCGCCTGCAGCGCCAGATAGAAATGGTCGAACGACTGCCGCTTGCGGCCCTTCATCGCGACGCCGGCCGCCGCGAACCAGTCGCGCCAGCCTTCCGGCCGCGTATCCGAATGCAGCAGCACGTGCCGCGCGAGATCGTCCGCGCGGGTGATCGGCGTGCGCTTGAGCAGCGCCGGGCTGCACACCGGAATCACGCTTTCGTCGAGGAAGTGGCCGCTCGTGCAGGTCGGCCAGCGGCCAGGGCCGCGGCGGATCGCGACGTCGAAGCCGTCCAGCGTGTCGAGCGGCGCATTCGACGTCGACAGTTTCAGCTCGACGTTCGGCACGTCGCGTTGGAACCGCGACAGGCGCGGCAGCAGCCATTTCATCGCGAAGGTCGGCAGCGCATTGATGCGCAGCACGCGCGCCGCGCCGGTGTGGCGCAACTGCTCGGTCGCGTGCGCGATGCTGTCGAACGCCGCGCGCACGGTGTCCAGGTAGCGGCGGCCTTCGTCGGTGAGCTTCACGCGCTTGCCGTAGCGGTGGAACACCGGCTTGCCGAGCCACGCCTCGAACCCGGCGATCTGCCGGCTGATGGCACCGTGAGTCACATGCAGCTCGTCGCCGGCGGCGCTGAAGCTTTCATGTCGTGCCGCGGCTTCAAAGGCCCGAAGCGCGGAAAAGGGCGGGAGATCGCGTGCCATGCTTGTGATTCTAGATCACAAGGGCGCGCCGATAAAATCGTTTTGCCGGAATCCTGAACGGCGGTAACCTCGGTTCACCGTTTGATGAGGAGCCCCATGCAATCCGCTGTTCCGCCTGCCTCCCCGCCGCCTGCCGCGTCCTCCCGCAGCGTCGGCCTCGCCGAGTTGTTCACCGGTTTCCTGTCGCTCGGCCTGATGTCGTTCGGCGGCGCATTGCCGTTCGCGCGGCGCACGATCGTCGACGAGCGCAAGTGGCTCTCCGCCGACGAATTCACCGATCTGCTCGGCCTGTGCCAGTTCCTGCCGGGCGGCAACGTGATCAACCTGTCGGTCGCCGTCGGCATGCGCTTTCGCGGCGTCGCCGGTGCGTTCGCCGGCATTCTCGGGCTGATCGCCGGCCCGACGCTGGTCGTCGTCGCGCTCGGCGTGCTGTACGCGAAGACCCAGAGCGATCCGCGCGTGCAGCACCTGTTCGCGGGGCTCGCCGCCGCGGCGGCCGGGCTGCTCGTCGCGATGGCCGTGAAGGTCGCAAAGCCGCTGCTTCGGGCGCCGCGCACGGCGGCGGCGATTGCGGTGGTCGCGTTCGTCGCGATCGCGGTGCTGCGCATGCCGCTGCTGACCACGATGCTCGTGCTGACGCCCGTCAGCATCTGGCTCGCGTCGCGCCGCCGCGACGCGGGCACGCCGCGGCCGGCGCCGGCTGACGCGCCCGGCACGCCCCACTCGCCCGATTCGCCTCACTCGCCTCACTCGCAACAGGAGGGCCGGCCATGAGCGACACGCTGATCGCCATCGCGACGATCTTCAGCCAGCTGTCGCTGCTCGCGTTCGGCGGCGGCAACACGATCCTGCCGGAGATGCAGCGGCAGGTCGTCGACGTGCATCACTGGATGAGCGCGCACGAGTTCACCGCGCTGTTCGCGCTGGCCCAGGCGGCGCCCGGGCCGAACATGATGATCGTGTCGCTGGTCGGCTGGCACGTGGCCGGCTGGGCCGGGCTGCTCGTCGCGTCGCTCGCGAAGTTCGGGCCGTCGTCGATCGTCACCGTGCTCGCGCTGCATGCGTGGGAGCGCTTTCGCGACCGGCCGTGGCGCCGCTACGTGCAGCAGGGGATGATGCCGGTGACGGCCGGGCTCGTCGCGGCGAGCGCGGTGCTGATTTCCGAGGCGTCGAACCGCACAGCGATCCAGTGGGGCATCACGGCCGCGTGCGCGGTGCTGGCGTGGCGCACGCGCATCCATCCGCTGTGGCTGCTCGCGGGCGGCGCGCTGATCGGGCTCACGGGCATCGGGCAGTGATCGGCGCGTCGTGCCGCCGGCCATTGTCCGCGGCGGTTGCGGGTTACTGCGATGCCGGCAGGTCGCCGTTCACGAGGCCGAGCAGCCGGCCGCGCTCGCGGCCGACGTCGTCCGTCGGATCCGGCCAGTCGATCACGAACCCCGCGTCGAGCGCGTCGCGCATGATCGTGCCGTAATCGGCCTTCGCGAGCCTGCCGCCGCGCAACGCGTCGGCCACCTCGTGCTTCAGCTTCGGCGTGAACGATGGATACGCGGCCACCAGCGCCGCGTACTGGCGCGCATCGATCTCGCCCGATTCGCGGTTGAACCCCCAGACGGCCGCCAGCGCGATCGCCGCGGACGGGATGACCGTGTAGCGCAGGAAGAACTTCGCGAGTGTCATTCGAAGGCCCGGTGAAGCGGGGCGGGGCGGCGCACGCGGCCGCGGCCGGCGTCGGCCGGCCCGGTATACTCGGCCGGTCTTGCGGCGGTGAAACCTGCGCGGTCGACCCGTTCCGGCCGGCTGCGATGCGCGGCGCTCGCCCGTACCCCGACGGCGAACATTCTATTGGCGCGCGGCATGCGGCGAAGCCCGGCCGCGCAGTGCCGGCGCCGCGCCTGCCGGCACGACTGACATTCGCACCGCCCGCCGCGCGCGGCGCGCACCACGGAGGATCGATGGATCTCGACGGCGCCAGCCGCAATCTCACTGTCGCCGCATTGCTGACGCTGTCCGGCGGCTACCTCGACGCGTACACGTACGTCGGCCACGGCCACGTGTTCGCGAACACGATGACCGGCAACGTCGCGCTGCTCGGCATCAACCTGTCGGCCGGCGAATGGGCCGCCGCGCTGCATCACGTGCCGCCGCTCGGCGGCTTCGTGATCGCGGTGTTCGTCGCGCACCTGCTCGGCCTCGCCGCGCAGCGCGGCTGGATGCGGCATACGGCGTTCGTGAGCCTGATCGTCGAAATCGCGTTTCTCGGCGTCGCCGCGAGCGGCCTCGTCGGCGCGTCGAGCGCATGGCTGATTCCGGGCATCTCGTTCGTCGCGACGCTGCAGACGCTGTCGTTCACCCATCTCGAGGAATTGTCGTACACGTCGGTGATGACGACCGGCAACCTGCGGCGCGCCGCGCAGAAGCTGTTCGTCGGGCTCATTCCGCGCTACGACGCCGGTGCGCTGCACGACTCGGCGCTGCTCGCGACGATCAGTTTCTGTTTCCTGGCCGGTGCGGTGGTCGGCGGCCTCGTGACGCGGCTCGCGCCGGACATCGCGCTGTGGGGCGCCGTGCTGCTGCTCGTCGGCGCATTCGCGGAGATCGTGCGGCGGGCTCGGCGGCGTGCGGGGAACGGCGGTGCGGGCGACGCGGGCCGCAACGGCGACGCGGGCAACGGCAGCGACGGGGCGACGCAAACGGCCTGACGGCGGGTGTTGCGCCCGTTGAACTTCGACACGCTCGCGACCTGGGCAAGTGGCCAGCGGCCAGCGGCCAGCGGCAAGCGGCAAGCGGCAAGCGGCAAGCGGCAAGCGGCAAGCGGCAAGCGGCCGGCCGCCGCAACGATCGCACCGACCATTTCGCCACGATCCGCGTGACCGCACCGCACCACCGCCGAACCTTGCCCGCCACGCCGCGCGTGCCCGTTGGCGCCGTCGCACACCGTCCCGCCGCCGCGCGAGACGGGCCCCGCGTGGGAAACGTTGTTCCCGGACGACAATCGCGCGATTGCCGCGTATTTCAATTTCTTTCAGCGTTCGTACTCGTCTTATGATTCAGCCCACATCGCGCCCGCCATGAACGTCCGCGATCGCCACCCGGCTGCGCACGCGGCCGGCCATGAATGGAGACACCTAAAAAAGGAAAGCTCATGAAGCAGACCACCCGACTCGCAGTCATCGCAGGGGGCGCGGCGCTGGCCTTCGCCAGCCAGTACGCAGCAGCACAAAGCTCGGTCACGCTGTGGGGCGTCGCCGATGCCAGCATTCGTTACCTGACCAACGCCAACGCGAAGAACGACGGCCTGCTGTCGATGACGAACGGCGCGATCACGAACAGCCGCTTCGGCATCTACGGCACGGAAGATCTCGGCGGCGGCCTGAAGGCCGTGTTCAACCTCGAGAGCGGCGTGAACCTGCAGAACGGCGCGTTCGCCGACAGCGGCCGCCTGTTCAACCGCGCGGCATACGTCGGCCTGCAGAGCCCGTACGGCACGGTGACCCTCGGCCGCCAGAAGACGCCGCTGTTCGACCTGCTGTCGGATACCTACGATCCGCTCACCGTCGGCAACTACCTCGAAAACGCGTGGCTGCCGGTCGCACTCGGCGGCGGCCTGTATGCGGACAACCAGATCAAGTACACGGGCAAGTTCGAGGGCCTGACGGCGAAGGCGATGTACTCGACCGGCACCAACTACGAATCGACCGGCGCCGGCGGCTTCTCGGGCCAGATTCCGGGCTCGCTCGGCAAGGGCAATGCGTGGGGCGTGTCGCTGTCGTACGTGATGGGCCCGCTCAGCATCGCGGCCGGCGCGCAGCAGAACAGCGACAACTCGGCGCGCAAGCAGACGATCTACCACGCGAACGTCGTGTACGCGTTCAGCAAGGCGAAGATCTACGCGGGCTACCTGCGCTCGAAGGACGACACGGGCTTCGTCGACAGCCTGCTCGCGCAGCAGACGATTCCGGTCGCGAAGGGCACGGGCCGCATCGACGACGGCCCGTTCGCGGGCGTGAGCTGGCAGGTCAGCGCGCCGCTGACGCTGACGGGCGCGTTCTACTACGACCACATGCGCAATGCGATGACCACGAACGGCACGCTCGCGAGCGGCAACCGCTATGCGATCGTCGGCATCGCCGAATACGCGCTGAGCAAGCGCACCGAAATCTACGGCACCGTCGACTTCAACAAGACGAACGGCGCGGCGAACGTCGAGCTGCCCGGCCGCAGCAACCAGACGGGCATCGCGATCGGCCTGCGCAATATCTTCTGACGAACGTCGGAACGCATGCGCCGGTTTCGTCCGGCGCGCATCGAAGAGGCTCCGCGAGGAGCCTCTTTTTTTCGTCATGCGGCATTCATACGCGCACACGACTATTCGGCAATCGCTTCATCACGGCATCCCCGCGCCGTAAGCGATCCGTCGGCATTCCAGAACATACTTTTACAGTACGCGCGCAGGCTTTCCGCTACGCTGCGTGCATCGCCCGCTGCGTGCCGCCGTGCACGCGCGTGTGTCGTTCCGGCGGTGTTCGGTGAGCGCGGCCGGCCTGGCGCGTAATTTGTGTATCCGGTGATGACAAACACGGTCTGCCGGTTTTTTTCGTGGGACGATGCGCTCACGATTTTCTTGAAAGGGGATGACGATGGGTATCCTGAACGTCGTGGGTGAAATCGCCGGTGCGGTCGCCGCCGTCGAAGGCGCGGAAAAGCTGGATCCGGATGCGGGCCTGCTGACCAAGGCGGCCGCGGCCGTCGCCGGTTTCAAGGGCGCCGAGGCGATCGAAGGCCTGCTCGAGAAGAAGGACGAGCAGCCGCAGCAGGCAGACGATACGCAGGCGACGGACGGCAGCGACACGTCGCAGGCATGAGCATGGCGGCCGGTCCGGCCGCGGGCGCGCCCTTCGCGCGCCCGGGCGGACCGGTGCCGCGCAATCGGCAGGTCGGGCATGCGGTCGATCGGTGACGCATGGTACAACCGCCAGCCGGTTTGACCGGCGAGAGGCCTCGTCTCTCGCCGTTTTTTATTGGGCGCGCCGCACACGCCATGCGCCGCACGAATTCCCGAATCTTGCTATCGTGCCTCCATCCGAACTGCGATGAGGGGATGCGATGGATTTCGACTACGACCTGTTCGTCATCGGCGCCGGCTCGGGCGGCGTGAGGCTCGCGCGGATGTCCGCGTCATACGGCGCACGCGTCGGCATTGCGGAAGAAGAGCAGATCGGCGGCACCTGCGTGCTGCGCGGCTGCATCCCGAAGAAACTGCTCGTCTACGCATCGCACTACCCGCACGAAGTCGACGACGCGAAGGGCTTCGGCTGGACCTTCGGCGCCGGCACGCTCGACTGGCCCGCGCTGATCGCCGCGAAGGATCGCGAGATCAACCGGCTGAGCGACATCTACATCAACCTGCTGCGGCAATCGGGCGTCGACATGCACGCCGGCCGCGCGACGCTCGTCGATGCGCACACGGTCGCGATCGGCGCGCGCACGATCCGCGCGCGCCACATCGCGATCGCGACCGGCTCGCGGCCGTCGCTGCCGCCGCGGCCCGGCATCGAGCATGCGATCACGTCGCGCGAGGCGCTGTCGCTCGCGACGCTGCCCACACGCATCGCGGTGGTCGGCGGCGGCTATATCGCGGTCGAGTTCGCGGGCATCTTCAACGGCTTCGGCAGCCACGTCGACGTGTTCTATCGCGGCGAAAGAATCCTGCGCGGCTTCGACGACGACGTGCGCCAGTTCCTGACCGACGAGATGACGAAGCAGGGCGTCACGATTCATCCGCGCGCGGTGATCGAATCGATCGAGCGCGCGAGCGACGGCACGCTGTTCGTGCGCGTCGGCGACGCGCGGCACGGGCCGTACGATCAGGTGCTCTATGCGACGGGGCGCGTGCCGAACGTCGACGGGATCGGGCTCGAGCAGGCGGGCATCCTGCTCGATGCGCGCGGCGCGATTGCCGTCGATGCGTATTCGGCGACGTCGGTGCCGTCGATCCACGCGATCGGCGACGTCACGTCGCGGCCGCAGCTCACGCCGGTCGCGACGCGCGACGCCGGGCTGCTCGCGCGCACGCTGTTCGGCGGGTCGCGCGTCGCGGTCGATCACGCGTACGTGCCGTCGGCCGTGTTCAGCCAGCCGGAGGTCGCGACGGTCGGCCTGAGCGAGGCCGATGCGCGTCGCACGCTGGGTGACGTCGATATCTACCGCACGTCGTTCAAGGCGCTGCGCCACACGCTGTCGGGCCGCGACGAGCGCACGCTGATGAAGCTCGTCGTCGCGCGCGACAGCCAGCGCGTGGTCGGCGCGCACATGGTCGGCCGCGATGCGGGCGAGATCATCCAGGGCATCGCGATCGCGATTCGCGCGGGCGCGACGAAGGCGCAGTTCGACGACACGATCGGCATTCATCCGACCGCGGCCGAGGAGTTCGTGACGATGCGGCAGAAGGTGGCCGACTAGCGGGAATCGCACGCGCGTTTGCGTCGATGCAGGTGCGCGTGCGGCTGGCATGCCGGACGGCTTATTGTCGAGATATTGATCGTTCGGATCGAATGTACGGATGACGTGTGCCGATATCGTTGGATTGCTCGTTAATCCGGCGATATCGACACGGAAAAGCCGACGCGTATCGGTCGTGTGTCGCGCGAGCCCGTGCTTGCAAGGCTTCGCGCACGAATGGGTCGCGTATTTAATATAAGTGCGAAAATCGTCAATTATTATCAAGATACGTCGTCTTGATAAACAGGCTTGATATGATCGCGAAAAATCATATACGGGGCCGACCATGCGCGATCAACAGCGCGGTAACCAGAATAACGGAGTCATCCGTGCGCGCGATGCAGGCGCGCATCGCAATACCCATCCGCTTTTTGCCGTAACGCATCTGTTGCGCGCCCCCTCCATGACTTACCGCGATCGCCGAACCGGCGATGAACGCGTGCCCGCGTAGTGCCCTCTTTTCCAGCAAGGAGACCAGCAGTGAACATTCAGACACGACGCACCGTCCTCGTGGCGGCAGCGGTCGTCGCAGCGCTGTCCGGCTGCGCGACCGAATCGTCGCGCACGCTCGACGTGCCGGCCGTCAGCAGCGCGCAGAAGCCGTACGCGGGCAAGCCCGTTGCGATCGCCGTCGGCAAGTTCGACAACCGCTCGAGCTACATGCGCGGCATCTTCTCCGACGGCATCGACCGTCTCGGCGGACAGGCGAAGACGATCCTCGTCACGCGCCTGCAGCAGAGCCGCCGCTTCAACGTGCTCGATCGCGAGAACCTCGACGAGATCAAGCAGGAAGCCGGCTTCATGAAGAAAGCGCAGGCCGTGAAGGGCGCGAACTACGTGGTGACGGGAGACGTGACCGAGTTCGGCCGCAAAGACGTCGGCGATCATCAGCTGTTCGGCATTCTCGGCCGCGGCAAGACGCAGGTCGCATACGCGAAGGTCAACCTGAACATCGTCGATACGACGACGTCGGAAGTCATCGCGTCGAGCCAGGGGGCGGGCGAGTTCAGCCTGTCGAACCGCGAGGTGATCGGCTTCGGCGGCACGGCCGGCTACGACTCGACGCTCAACGGCAAGGTGCTGGACCTCGCGATCCAGGAAGCCGTCAACCATCTCGTCGACCAGGTCGACGCCGGCGCGCTGAAGGCGGCGCAGTAAGTGCCGCGCGCGATGCGGGACGAACGAATCATCTCACCAACCAGAAGAGACAAGACCATGAAACGGGGAATCTGGCTGCCGGCGACGGCGGCTGCCTTGCTGCTCGCGGGCTGCGCGGCGCCGACCACGCCGCCGCTGTATCAGTGGACCGGCTATCAGCCGCAGGTGTACGAATACTTCAAGGGGCAGCAAGCGCCGCAGCAGCAGATCGATGCGCTCGAAAAAGCGCTGCAGGAGATTCGCGCGAAGGGCCATACGCCGCCGCCGGGTTTCCATGCGCATCTCGGGATGCTGTATGCGAGCGTCGGCAACGAGCAGCAGGCCGAGCAGGAACTGCAGGCCGAGAAGCAACTGTTCCCGGAATCCGCGTCGTATATGGATTTCCTGATGAAGAAGAAGGGCGGTACATCGAAAGCCGCGAATCCGACGGCAGCCGGCCAGACGGTTGCCGGTCAGAAGAATGCCGATTCGAACCCTGCCAAACAGTGACACGCCCGCCATGTTCAAGACACTTTCATTCAAGCTGCTGTCCGTGCTGTCGATCGCCGCGCTGCTGAGCGCGTGCGCGCAGCCGGTGCAACGTCCCGACTACACGGCGTTCAAGAAGAGCCAGCCGCGCTCGATCCTCGTGCTGCCGCCGGTCAACGAAACCACCGACGTCGGCGCGACTTACGGCGTGCTGTCGCAAATGACGCTGCCGCTCGCCGAGTCGGGCTACTACGTGGTGCCTGTCGCGGTGATGGACGAGACGTTCAAGCAGAACGGCCTGACGAATGCGACCGACATCCAGGCGACGTCGCCGGCGAAGCTGCGCGAGATCTTCGGCGCGGACGCCGCGCTGTATTCGAAGGTCACGCAGTACGGCTCCGTCTACCAGCTGGTAGACAGCACGACGATCGTTTCCGCGTCGGCGAAGCTCGTCGACCTGAAGAGCGGCGACGTGCTGTGGCAGGGCGAGGGCCGGGCGACCGGCAAGGAAATCGGCAACAACATGGGCGTCAATGCGTTCGGGATCGTCGGGGCGCTCGTGCAGGCGGCCGTCAAGCAGGTCGCGCATTCGCTGACCGACGAAGCGCATGACGTCGCCGGGCTGACGAGCACCCGGCTGCTGTCGGCCGGCCCGCCGAACGGGCTGCTGTACGGGCCGCGCTCGCCGAAGTACGGTACCGACTGACGCGCGGCTGCTACACGCAAATCCTGCCGCCCGACCGAACGGCCGCTCGAACGAGCGGCCGTTCTGCTTCTGCGCGGCAATAGTGCGCGACGCGCTCAATGCACGCCGAACGCATCCAGCAGCCGGTACCAGCTCATCGCGAGCACCAGCGCCGGCGTGCGCAGCGCCTCGCCGCCGGGGAAGTCGCGATGCCGGATCTTGTCGAACAGGTCGAAGCGGCTCGCCTGGCCGTCGATCGCTTCGGCGATCAGCTTGCCCGCGAGCGCGGTCGTGTTCACGCCGTGCCCTGAGAACCCCTGCGCGAAGTACGTCGTCGGCGCGAGGCGGCCGAAGTGCGGCGCGCGGTTCATCGTGATGTCGACGAAGCCGCCCCACGCATAGTCGACCTTCACGTCCGCGAGCTGCGGGAACGTCTTCAGCATGTCGGCGCGCATTGCCGCCGCGAGGTCGCGCGGCTCGCGCGTCGAATAGCTGACCTTGCCGCCCCACACGAGCCGCGTGTCGGGCGCCGGCCGGAAATAGTCGAGCACGAAGCGGCTGTCGCAGATCGCCGCGCGGGCGGGCATCAGCGCGGCGGCGCGCGCTTCGCCGAGCGGCTCGGTCGCGATCACGTAGGTGCCGACCGGCATGATCTTCCTCGACAGCGCGGGCGCGAGCGTGCCGACGTAGGTGTTGCAGGCGAGCACGACGAAGCGCGCACGCACGTTGCCGCCGCTCGTCTCGACGACGTGGCCGCCGGACACGTCGCGCACGCGCGTCACGCAGCTGTCCTCGTGGATGCGCACGCCCGCATCGGTGGCCGCTCGCGCGAGGCCGAGCGTGTAGTTGAGCGGATGGAGATGGCCGCTGTCGGGGTCGTACAGGCCGCCGCAATAGCGGGCCGACTGCACGTAGTCGCCGAGCGCGTCGGCTTCGACGAAGTGGAAGCGGTCGTAGCCGAAGCGCTTCGCGGCTTCGTCGCGCCACCGTCTCAGCGCATCGGCGTCGCGTTCGGTGTTGGCCGCCGTCAAGTAGCCGGGCACCAGCGCGCAGTCGATGTCGTGCTGCGCGATGCGCGACTTCACGAGCGACAGCGTCTCGAGCCCCATGTCCCAGATCCGCTTCACGTCGCCTTCCGGCATGAACTGCGCGAACGTGTCGATGCCGCACGCGAAGCCGCCGATCAGCTGGCCGCCGTTGCGGCCGCTCGCCGCCCATCCGACCCGCGACGCTTCGAGCACGGTCACCGAATGGCCGCGCTCGGCGAGGTTGAGCGCGGCGGACAGGCCCGTGAGGCCCGCGCCGATCACGCATACGTCGGCGTCGGCCGTGCCGGCGAGCGGCGTGTGGCGGGTCGTATCGTTGGCGGTCGCCGCATAGTACGACGCGACGTGCGGCTGGTTGGCGAATGTCTGCATGGTAGGAGAACGGATAAAGAGGGCTCAGAACAGCTCGCGCACACGGTGGTACAGCATCCCGAGCTCGAGCGCCGGTTGCCGCCATGCGTCGCCGCCGGGAAAGCGCCGGTGACGCAAGCGTGCGAACAGGTCGAACGCGCGCGTGTCGCCCGCGATCGCGCCGGCGACCGCGCGTCCGGCGATGCCGGTGAGCGCGACGCCGTGGCCACTGAAGCCCTGCACGTAGAAGAAGTTCGGATCGATCGCGCCGAAGTCCGGCGCGCGGTTGCGCGTGACGTCGACGAAGCCGCCCCACGCGTGGTCGACGCGCACGTCGCCGAGCTGCGGGAACACGCCGACCATGCGCTGCCGGATCGCTTCGGCGAGCGCGGCGGGCGACGCGCCGGCCGAATTCGCGCGGCCGCCGAACAGCATCCGGTGGTCGGCCGACAGCCGGAAGTAGTCGAGGAAGAAGTTGTTGTCGCACACGGCTTCGCGTCGGGCGATCAGCGCGTCGGCGCGCGCGCGGCCGAGCGGCTCGGTCGCGATGATGTATGACGCGATCGGCGCGATGCGCGCGGCGGTCGCGGCCGGCAGCACGCCGCCGGGGCCCGCGTTGCAGCACGACACGACGAAACGGCAGCGCACTTCGCCGGACGGCGTGCGCACGACGGGCCGCGCGCCGCGCACGACGTCGAGCGCGGGCGTGTGTGCATACAGCGCGACGCCTTCGCGGCGCGCGGCATCGGCGAGGCCGAGGCAGTACTTGAGCGGATGCAGATGGCCCGACAGCGGATCGTGCACGCCGGCCAGATAACGCGTCGACGCGATGCGCGCCTGGATCTCGCCGGTATCGAGCCACGCGAGCGACGGATGGCCCCAGCGCGACGTCGCGGCGTTCATCCATGCGCGCAGGTCGTCGATGCGGCGCGGCTTCGTCGCGACCGTCAGGTAGCCGCGCGTGAAGTCGCAGTCGATCCCGTAGCGCGCGATGCGCTCGGCGATCAGCGCGACGCCGTCGAGCGACAGCGACCACGCGGCGCGTGCGCCGTCGGCGTCGAGCTGCTGCTCGATCACCTCGTCTTTCGCGAAGCCCGTGATCGCCTGGCCGCCGTTGCGGCCCGATGCGCCCCAGCCGGGCCGGTGTGCGTCGATCACGGCGACGGACAGCCCGCGCGCGCGGCAGTCGAGCGCCGTCGACAGGCCCGCGAAGCCGGCGCCGATCACGCACACGTCGACGTCGATCGCGTCGTCGAGCACAGGGTCATCGACCACAGGCCGCGTGGCCGTGGTTTCGTAATACGAGTCGCGCACGAGCGCATCGGCGCGGCGGGTGAAAGACTGCGTCATGAAACCGACTCCCTCGACAAGGCTGCAACCTGCGCGCAGCCACCTCGAAAACGGCGCGGGACGCCGTGCGTGCGGCACGGCGCCCCGCGCGTCCTGCATCAGAACGAATAGATGAACTGCGTCGCGAGCAGGTCGTTGGACTTGCCGTACGAGCCGTCGTTGCGCAGGAACACCTTGTTGTTCGCCCAGTCGTGCCGGTATTCGACCTTCACGGTGATCTGCTGGGTCGGATAGAACAGCAGGTCGAGCGCGACGTCCTGGCGCACGGCGCCCTTGCACTCGAAGCCCAGGCCGCCGCCGGCCTTCGACTGCGCGAGGCAGTCCGCATCGACGCCGAAGCCGTTGCTCGGGTCCATCCCGTTGCCGTTCAGCGCGATGCCGCCGCCGCCGCCGCCGTTCTTCGAGTTCGCGAGCAGGTCGTAGCGCAGCGTCACGCCCATGCGGCCGACCACCGGTGCGTTGAACTTGCGGTGCGCGAGCAGCGACAGCCCGTACCACTGCGCGAGCCCGCCGTTGAACGCCGCATGCTGCTGCCGGCCGTAGTCGACTTCGGCGTTGTACTGAATGTCGGCGAGCGTGTAGGTCGCGTCGAGTTCGCCGAAGAAGAACGAACCGTATGCGCTCGGTGATGCACCACCCGGACCATAGTTGGTGCCGATTTGTTGGCCCGTCACCGGATCTGTCACAGGTGCCGACGACAGTGTTTGCCGACCGATGTTGAACGAACCGCCAATGTCGAGCGCACTCGACCACGTGTAGTCCGCGCGCGCGGTGAAGGTCGGCACCTTGTTGCTGGTGGTGATCGGGTCGCCGAGCGCGTTGGTGCCCGTCTGCGTGACCGAACCGTACGTGCGGTACTGCTCGTTGCCGAGGAAGAACTTCCACGCCCAGGCGCCCTTCGTGTAGTTCGCGCCGATCCCGACGTAACTGCCCGGATCGGAGAAATCGTACAGCAGGTTGTGCGTGAGCGTGAGCATCTGGTTCGACTGCTGCACTTCGTAGCCGCCGAAGCTCGGGATCAGGCCGGCGACCAGCGTCGTTTCCGCGGTGATCGGCACGTTGATGACCGCCGTGTTCAGCAGGTTGTCGGTGATCGAGCCGCGCGAGTTCTGCAGCAGCGTGATGCCGTTGCCGCGGTTCGGCATCAACGTGATTTCGGCCGACGGCGCCATCGGGCCGACGCCGAACGTCTTCTTGATGTCGAGGTAGAGATCGCCGAACGTGCTGTTGAAATAGTTGTACGCGTTCTCGTGGTTCGCGAACAGGAACGACGACGTGCCGGCCGCGCGGTTGTAGATGTAGGTCGGATCGATGTAGCCGGTGACCGACAGGCCGGCGAGCGGGCCCGTGGTGGCCGCGTCGGTGAGCGAGTCGACCTTCAGTTGCTGGTTCGCGATCTGCTGCTTCATTTCGCTGACCTCGTCGTTGGTCAGCGTGGCCCGTGCGCGGCCGTAATCCGGCGAGCCCGGGTCGGCGGCGACCGCGACGGCGTTGCCGCCACCAGCCATGCCGCCGCTCGCGCCGGACGTCGCGACTGCCGCGCCGCCCGGCTTCGCGGCGAGCTGCGCCTGCATCGCCTTCATCTGTTTCTGCAGCGCCGCGACCTGCGCCTGCAGCGCCTTGATTTCGGCGGATGTCGAGCCGGCCAGCGCGATGCCCGGCAACGCGCCGGCCACCAGCAGGCAGATCAGTTTCTTCTTCATTGCGGATTCTCCTAGTCGTGTGCCTGTCAAATCGGGATCGAATCGCGCGCCCCCCCTGGGGCAGCGCGTCATGCTTGTCTGCACTGCTTGTTATCTTTGAAGCACGAGGCCAGCGGTCAGGCCAGCGCGAACGCAGCCTTCAAGTCCGCCATCCGGCGCCGCTCGCGCGCGATCATCATCCGGTTCACGACGATCACGCCGATCGTCACGGCGGTGATGAACAGCGTCGCCAGCGCATTCATCTCCGGGTTCAGTCCCAGCCGTACACGCGAGAACACCACCAGCGGCAGCGTCGTCGACCCCGGCCCGGAGAGAAACGCCGACAGCACCAGATCGTCGATCGACAGCGTGAACGACAGCAGCCACCCCGACAGCAGCGCCTGCGAGATCAGCGGCAGCGTCACCACGAAGAACACCTTCAGCGGCGTCGCGCCGAGATCGAGCGCGGCCTCCTCGAGCGACTTGTTCATCTCCTTCACGCGCGACTGCACGATGATCGCCACGTACGACACGCACAGCATCACGTGGCCGATCCAGATCGTCGCCATCCCGCGGCCCTTCGGCCAGCCGAACATCTGCTCCAGCGCGACGAACAGCAACAGCAGCGAGATCCCCTGGATCACCTCCGGAATCACCAGCGGCGCGTTGATCATCCCGGTGTACAGCGTGAAGCCCTTGAAGCGGCCGAAGCGCGCGAGCACGAAGCCGGCCCACGTGCCGATCACGACCGACGCGGTGGCCGTCAACAGGCCGATCTTCAGCGACAGCCACGCGGCGGTCAGCAGCTCGTCGTCGTCCAGCAGCGCCGCGTACCACTTCAGCGAGAAGCCCGACCACACCGTCACCAGCTTCGACTCGTTGAACGAGTACACGACGAGGCTGATGATCGGGATGTACAGGAACAGGAAGCCGAAGGCGAGAACGCCCGTCGACAGCGGTTTGCTCGGCTTGATCATTTCGCGTCCTCCAGTTCCTTGACCTGGTAGTACTGGAACAGCGCCATCGGCACCAGCAACAGCAGCACCATCGCGACCGTCACCGCGGACGCCATCGGCCAGTCCATGTTGTTGAAGAATTCATCCCACATCACGCGGCCGATCATCAGCGTGTCGGCGCCGCCGAGCAGCTCGGGGATCACGTACTCGCCCACTGCCGGGATGAACACCAGCAGGCTGCCGGCGATGATCCCGTTCTTCGACAGCGGCAGCGTGATGCGCGTGAACGCGACCCACGGTTTCGCGCCGAGGTCGTACGCGGCTTCGAGCAGCGTCAGGTCCATCTTCACGAGGTGCGCATAGAGCGGCATCACCATGAACGGCAGGTACGAATAGACCATCCCGATGTAGACGCCCGCATCGCTGTGATAGAGCCGCAGCGGCGTGTGGATGATGCCCAGCGCGATCAGCGTGTGGTTCAGCAGGCCGTCGTCCTTCAGGATGCCGATCCATGCGTACACGCGGATCAGGAACGACGTCCAGAACGGCAGCATCACGGCCATCATCAGCACGTTGCGGCGGTTCGGCTCCGAGCGCGCGATGTAGTACGCCATCGGATACCCGATCAGCAGGCACAGCACCGTCGACACGGCGGCCATCTTCAGCGAGCTGAGGTAGGTCGCGATGTACAGGTCGTCCTGCAGCAGGAACGCGTAGTGCGACAGCTGCAGCGCGAAGTGCACGACGCCGTCCTTGAACTCGACGAGCGACGTGTACGGCGGGATGCCCATCACCTGGTCGGCGAAGCTGATCTTCAGCACCAGCACGAACGGCAGCGCGAAGAACACGGCCAGCCACAGGAACGGCACGCCGATCGCGACGCTGCGGCCCGACGGCAGGAAGCGCGACAGCGCGGCGAAGCGGCGGTGGCGTCCGGCAGCCGGTGTGGCGGCGGTCGCGCCGGTCGGCACCGGCGCGGAAGGCGTGGAAGCGGAGGTTCTCATCGTGGCGTCCTCACTGCGTCAGCACGACGCCGCTGGCGGGCGACCACGACACGAACACGTCGTCGTTCCACGCCGGCGCGCCGTCGTTCATCAGGTGCGAGCTCGACAGGTTCGACACCACCGTCTTGCCGCTCGGCAGGCGCACGTGGTACAGCGAATAGCTGCCCATGTACGCGATGTCGGTGACGACGCCGCGCGCCCAGTTGTGCTTCGAGCCCGGTTTCTCGCGCGATACGTGCACGCGCTCCGGGCGCACCGAGATGCCGACCGGCATCCCGAGCGGGCCGGTCACGCCGTGGCTCACGTACATGCGGGTTTCGAGGTCGTCGCTTTCGACGAAGATGTGATCGGGCTCGTCCTCGACGACGCGGCCTTCGAACAGGTTGGTCGAGCCGATGAATTCGGCCGAGAAGCGGCTGTTCGGGTATTCGTAGACCTCGCCGGGCGAGCCGATCTGCACGATCTTGCCTTCGCTCATCACTGCGAGGCGGCTCGCCATCGTCATCGCCTCTTCCTGGTCGTGCGTGACCATCACGCAGGTCACGTCGACCTTCTCGATGATGTTCACGAGTTCGAGCTGGGTTTTCTGACGAATCTTCTTGTCGAGCGCGGACATCGGCTCGTCGAGCAGCAGCAGCTTCGGACGCTTCACCAGCGAGCGGGCCAGCGCGACGCGCTGCTGCTGGCCGCCCGAGAGCTGGTGCGGCTTGCGCTTCGCGTACTTGCTCATCTGCACGAGCGCGAGCGCGTCGGCCACGCGCTCCCTGATCTCGTTCTTCGGCGTGCCTTCCTGCTTCAGGCCGAACGCGACGTTCGATTCGACCGTCATGTGCGGGAACAGCGCGTACGACTGGAACATCATGTTGACCGGGCGGCGGTACGGCGGCAGCGACGCGAGGTCCTCGCCGTCGACGAAGATCTTGCCGGAGGTCGCCGTTTCCAGCCCGGCGAGCATGCGCAGCAGCGTGGACTTGCCGCAGCCCGAGCTGCCGAGCAGCGCGAACAGCTCGTTCTTCGCGATCGTCAGATTCACGTTGTCGACGGCCGTGCTGTCGCCGAATTTCTTCACGACGTTTTCGATGCGCACGAACGCGTCGTTTTGCGTGCGGGGCGCGGTGGCCGGTTGGGTCTGTCGTGCAGCAGCGGAAGAGGGTATCGATTGCATGGGAGTCACCATTCGTTCTTCACGGATTGCAGGCGTGAGCGTCCCCGCGCGAGGCGCGCAACGCGACTCGCGGACGACGGCTCGTGCCGGATGGAACAGCGCGCGCGGCGCGCGGGCGGACGGAGGTCCGCGAATGTCAGGCGGGCAGGCGTACCGCGATGCCTGCGCCGCCGTGATGCATGGCGATCAGTGGCCCGTCTTCAACTGGGCCCACAGACGGTTCTCGAGGCGCAGGATGTCGGCCGGCATCGGCTTCATCAGCACCATCTTCTTCAGCACGTCTTCGGGCGGGTAGACGGTCGGGTCCTGCGCGACGGCCGGCGTGACGAACGGGTGCGCGGCCTTGTTCGCGGTCGGGTAGAACACCGTGTTGGTGATCGCCGCGTTGACCTTCGGGTCGGAAATGTAGTTGATCCACTTCAGCGCGCTCTCGGGGTGCGGCGCGTCCTTCGGGATCACCATCACGTCGAACCACAGCAGGCCGCCTTCCTTCGGGTTCGAGAACTTGATGTCGTACGAGCGCTTCGCTTCGGCCGAGCGGCGGTGCGCGATGCCGACGTCGCCCGACCAGCCGAGCACGACGCACACGTCGTTGTTCGCAAGGTCGTTGATGTAGCCGGACGAGTTGAACTGGGTGATGTACGGGCGGACTTTCTTCAGGACTTCGAATGCAGCCTGGTAGTCGCCTGGGTTCTTGCTGTTCGGATCCTTGCCCATGTACTGCAGCGTGGCGGCGAACACGTCGACGGCCTGGTCGAGGAACGACACGCCGCAGCTCTTCAGCTTCTCCATGTTGGCCGGATCGAACACCAGCGCCCAGCTGTCGACCGGCGCCTTGTCGCCGAGCGCCTTCTTCACCGCCTGCGCGTTGTAGCCGATGCCGTCCGTGCCGTACGCCCAGGGTACGCCGTACTGGTTGCCCGGATCGGCGTCGGCGATCATCTTCATCAGCAACGGGTCGAGGTTCGCGAGGTTCGGAATCTTCGACTTGTCGAGCTTCTGGTACACGCCGGCCTGGATCTGCTTGCCCATGTAGTTCGACGTCGGCACGACGATGTCGTAACCCGAGCTGCCGGCCAGCAGCTTGGCCTGCAGCGTGTCGTCGCTGTCGTAGTTGTCGTACTTGACGTGGATGCCCGTCTGCTTCTGGAAGTTCGGGATCGTGTCCGGTGCGATGTAGTCGGACCAGTTGTAGACATTCAGCTCGTCGGCATGCGCCGACGGGCTGGCGACCGACGTGAATGCGGCCGCGGCGGCGAGGGCGGCGACGGAACAGGCTTGGCGAAGAATGCAGGCACGCATCGTGGAATTCCCTTGAGTGATGGCAGCGTGCGGCGCCCGCCGCACGCCTGTAGGCAAGGCCGTTACGAAATACCCAGTTGCTGGGCGGTTGCATCGACGGCCTTCTTCGCCTTCGATACGAGTTCATCGATTTCCTGGCGCGAGATCACGAGCGGCGGCGACAGCAGCATCCGGTCGCCGGTCGCGCGCATGATCAGGTTGCCGTTGAAGCAGAAGTCGCGGCAGATCGTGCCGACGTCGCCGCCGTTCGCGAAGCGGCGGCGTTCGGCCGGCGCTTCGGCCAGTTGCAGGCTCGCGACCATGCCGTGGCCGTGTACTTCGCCGACGATCGGGTGACGCGCGAAGGTTTCGCGCATCAGCGCCTGGAAGTACGGGCCGGTGTCGGACTTCACGCGCTCGACGATCCCTTCGTCGCGCAGCAGCTTCAGGTTCGCGACCGCGACCGCCGCCGCCACCGGGTGCCCCGAGTACGTAAGGCCGTGATTGAATTCGCCGTTGTCGATGATCGGGCGCGCGATGCGCTCATGGATGCCCACTGCCCCCATCGGCACGTAACCCGACGTGAGGCCCTTCGCCATCGTGATCAGGTCCGGCTCGAAGCCGAAGTGCTGGTGCGCGAACCATTCGCCGGTGCGCCCGAACCCGCCGATCACTTCGTCGGCGACCAGCAGGATGTCGTACTTGCGGCAGATCCGCTGGATTTCCGGCCAGTACGTCGACGGCGGGAAGATCACGCCGCCCGCGCCCTGGAACGGCTCGCCGATGAACGCCGCGACGTTCTCCGCGCCGAGTTCGAGAATCTTCGCTTCGAGCTGCTGCGCACGCGCGAGGCCGAACGCTTCCGGCGTTTCGCCGGCCTGCGCTTCGCCGAAGAAATACGGCTGGTCGATGTGCACGATGTGCTCGACTTTCGACGGCATCTGCTCGTGCATGTAGCCCATCCCGCCGAGCGTGCCGCCTGCGATCGTCGAGCCGTGATAGCCGTTCTTGCGCGAAATCACGAACTTCTTCTGCGGCTTGCCCTGCACGCGCCAGTATTGATGCACGAGGCGCAGCACGGTGTCGTTGCCTTCCGAACCGCTGTTGCAGTAGAAGAAGTGGTTGAAGCCGGCGGGCGTCACTTCCGCGAGCATCGCGGAAAGCTCGATCACCGGCGGGTGCGTGGTCTTGAAGAACGTGTTGTAGAACGGCAGTTCCTGCAACTGGCGATACGCGGCGTCGGCGAGTTCCTTGCGGCCGTAGCCGACGTTCACGCACCAGAGCCCGGCCATCCCGTCGATCACCTTGTTGCCGTCCGAGTCCCACAGGTAGACGCCGTCGGCCTTCACGATCACGCGGCTGCCGGCGCGATTGAGCGCGCCCATGTCCGAGAACGGATGGATGTGGTGCGCGGCGTCGAGCGCGCGGTATTCGGCGGTCGAGCGTGCCTGCGTCGCGCGCGGCGCGGCGGCTGGAGCGGCCGGCTGGATCCAGGCAGATTCGTTGCGGTAAGTCATGTTTCCTCCGTGATTCCGTATGCGGTGATGCGCGCTTAAACGTGCAGCAGCAGATGGCGGCGTTCCCACGAGCTGATCACGCGGAAGAACGCTTCGTATTCGGTTTCCTTCAGCGCGAAATACGCCTTCAGGAACTTGTGCCCGAGGATCTCGCCGAGCGGCTCGCACGCGGCCATCAGCGTCAGCCCTTCCTCGAGGTTGCGCGGCAACTGGTACGGCAGGCTGTAGCCGTCGCTCACCAGCGGCTCGGTCGGCTCCAGGCGCTGCGTCATGCCGAGATAGCCGGCTGCGAGCGTCGCGGCGAGCGCGAGGTACGGGTTGCAGTCGACACCCGGGATGCGGTTTTCGATGCGGCGCGCGGCCGGGCCCGAATGCGGAATGCGGAACCCCACCGTGCGGTTGTCGTAGCCCCACTGCACGTTGATCGGCGCGGCCATGAAGCGCGACAGGCGGCGGTACGAGTTGATGTACGGCGCGAAGATCGGCATCAGTGCCGGCGTGTACTTCTGCAGCCCCGCGAGATAGTTGTAGAACATCGACGTCGCGCCGCCGGTCTCCGGCGACGTGAACAGGTTCTGGCCCGTGTCCTCGTCGACGATGCTCTGGTGCACGTGCATCGCCGAACCCGGTTCGTCTTCCATCGGCTTGGCCATGAACGTCGCGTACATGTTGTGACGCAGCGCCGCCTCGCGCACCGTGCGCTTGAACAGGAACACCTGGTCGGCCAGCGACAGCGCGTCGCCGTGCATGAAGTTGATCTCCATCTGCGCGGCGCCGACTTCGTGGATCAGCGTATCGATGTCGAGGTTCTGCGCTTCGCAGTACTCGTAGATGTCCTCGAACAGCGGATCGAACTCGTTGACGGCCTCGATCGAATACGACTGGCGGCCCGTTTCGGGGCGGCCCGTACGGCCGACCGGCGGACGCAGTGGCAGGTCGGGGTCCTTGTTCATGTCGACCAGATAGAACTCGAGCTCGGGTGCCACGACCGGTTTCCAGCCCTTCGCCTTGTACAGGTCGAGCACGCGCCGCAGCACGTAGCGCGGCGAGATCTCGACCGGCGAGCCGTCGAAGTGCACGCAGTCGTGGATCACCTGCGCGGTCGGATCGACGGCCCACGGGATCAGGCGGATCGTCGACGTGTCGGGCACGCACACCATGTCGGGGTCGGTCACGCCGGTCAGCGAGCCGTCTTCCGGATATTCGCCGGTGACGGTCTGCACCATCACGGCCTGCGGCAGGCGCATCGATTCGCCGGACGTGAACTTGTTGCGCGGCGTGATCTTGCCGCGCGCGATGCCGGCCATGTCGGGGATGATCGCCTCGACCTCGGTGATCCGGTGCTGCTTCAGAAAGTCTTCCATGTCTTGCCTGTCTGTTCTCGGTTGTGGGGCGGCGCGCTCAGGCGAGCGCGGCGGCGGCCGTCGCGCACGGGCGGGCGGCGCGGCGGGCGCGGCAGGCATCGCCGAATGCGCGGAAGATCGCGCTCGACAGCGGGTCCTGCGCATGTCGCCATTCCGGATGCCACTGCACGGCCAGCGCGAAAGCGGGTGCATCGACGACGCTCACGGCCTCGATCAGGCCATCCGGCGCGACGGCCTCGATGGCGAGGCCGGAGCCGAGCTGCGCGACGCCCTGCTTGTGCAGCGAGTTCACGTGCACTTCGTCGCGGCCGCCGGCGAGCGCATGCAGCGTGCCGCCGGGCGTCAGGCGCACGACGTGCGCGGGGCCGTATTGCGTGTCCATCGGCGCGTCGTCGTCCTCGCGGTGATCGGCGAAGCCGGGGACGTCGTGCACATGCTGGTGCAGCGTGCCGCCGCAGACGACGTTCAGCTCCTGGAAGCCGCGGCACACGGCGAGCACGGGCACGCCCGCGACGATCGCCGCGCGCAGCAGCGGCAGCGTCGTCGCGTCGCGTGCGGGGTCGTGCTTCGTGCCCGGTGCGCTCGGTTCGCCGCCATACCGATGCGGCTCGACGTTCGAGTAGCTGCCGGTAAACAGCAGCCCGTCGACCGCGTCGAGCACGTCGGCGGCCGACTGGCGCTCGCCGAGGGCCGGCAGCACCATCGCGAGTGCATGCGCGCCGTCGACGATCGCGGCGACGTATTTGTCGCCGACCGTATGCGACGCGTGGGCGCCGATCTGGGTGAGGTCGGCGGTGATGCCGACGAGAGGTTTCCTTTCCATGACGTCAATCAGTAATCCGTAGGGACGTGACGTGCGCCGAGCCGGATGCAGCAAAACGCAGGCGCGACACGACCCCGCAGCCGGGCGCTGGGCGCACGGCCGCTGGTGAATGGGCGCAACAGGATGGCGTGGCGATCCGCGCTGCGCGCGACGGTCAGGCCGTCGTTCGTTTCATCGCGATACGCGACGCGCCAACGAATGCGCGAACGCATTCCGTCACCGCACGGACAATGCGGTTGGCGAATCGACGGACGAAACGAACGACGTGAAGAAAGGAGAGGCGCTACGGCAGCAGCGACGCCACTTCGTCGGTATCGACGGCGACGAATGCGCGTGCGGAAACGGCGTTGTGGCGCCGAACGGAACGACGGGACAGGATGGTGTAGATCGACAGGTGAAGCAGGCGAGGACTATGCCAGCCGCAACTGCCATCGGAAGCGGGAACGGCGCTGCGCAAACTTCGCACATCGCCTCGATCCCACCTCACCAGAGGGCCACGGACTCTCACGATTACACTCGACTGGTTTGTTGAAAGTATTGAACACCTGATCGTTTCGACGCGCGGGGCGTTTAAAATAATCAAGGCGCCGGCCCGGCGTCATTTGCATTGACGGGAATCGATTGTTGCGTTGCGATAACGCTTTTCGATGCCTGTGAAAGCCTGATGACGCTGACCTGAGAGCCAGCATATACGAGACAATAACGGCGTCAAATGTTTTTTAACGGTCCTGCATCAGGGCTTTCCCGGGCAGTGCGAACAAAAGATTCGCAAAAGGAATAATCGACACGGTGTCCATTATTTCGAACGCCTTTCAGGGTTTTCCCCGCTGATGTGCGGCATAAAGTGATTAGAATATTCAACGGCAGCTCCACGCGTCGTTTCACTTTTTCACCGCACTACTATCGTGTCCGAAACCGAATCGATGTCCACCGAAGTCGCCGAGCGCCTGCGTTTCGTGCGCAACAAGCATGGCCTGTCGCAGCGCGAACTCGCGAAACGCGCCGGCGTCACCAACGGCACGATCTCGCTGATCGAACAGGGACGCGTGAGCCCGTCGGTCGGCTCGCTGAAGAAACTGCTCGAATGCATCCCGATGAGTCTTGCGGAGTTCTTCACGTTCGAGCTCGTCGAATCGCGCGCGATCGTGTCGCGTCGCGACGAGATGCCGAACCTCGGCAACGAGTCGCTTGCGTTTCACCTGGTCGGCGCGAACGTGAAGGATCGCAACATGTGCATCCTGCGCGAGATCTACCAGCCGCTGGCCGACACGGGGCCCGAGATGCTGGTGCACGCGGGGCACGAGGGCGGCGTCGTCGTGTCGGGCCGGCTCGAGCTGACCGTCGACGGCGCGACCTGGCTGCTCGACCCCGGAGACGGCTACTACTTCGAAAGCCGTTTGCCGCATCGTTTTCGCAATCCCAGCGCGGAACTGCTCTGCGAGGTCGTCTCGGCCAATTCGCCGGCGACCTTCTGACCGCGCGTTACCGCATTCGCTGCAGGCCGGCTGCGTGCCAGGCGCGCGGCGTGCCGCATCGCGAATGTCAAACCATTGAGGCATCCTGATGAACAAGTTGACTTTGGCTGACTGGCAAGACAAGGCAGCGTCGCTCGAGATCGAAGGGCGCGCATTCATCGATGGCGCGTCGCGCGACGCGCACGGCGGCAGGACATTCGACTGCGTGAGCCCGATCGACGGCCGCGTGCTGGCGAAGGTCGCCGATTGCGGCGAAGCGGACGTGAATGCCGCCGTCGCGGCGGCGCGGCGCGCGTTCGACGCAGGGGTGTGGGCCGGCCTGAACCCGCGCGCACGCAAGGCCGTGCTGCTGCGCTGGGCCGCGCTGATGCGCGAGCATCTCGATGAACTGTCGCTGCTCGAGACGCTCGATGCGGGCAAGCCGATTGGCGACACGACGACGGTCGACGTGCCGGGCGCCGCATACTGCGTCGAATGGTTCGCCGAGGCGATCGACAAGGTCGGCGGCGAGGTCGCGCCGGCCGATCACCATCTCGTCGGCCTCGTCACGCGCGAGCCGGTCGGCGTGGTGGCCGCCGTCGTGCCGTGGAACTTCCCGATCCTGATGGCCGCATGGAAATTCGGACCCGCGCTCGCGGCCGGCAACAGCGTCGTGCTGAAGCCGTCGGAGAAATCGCCGCTGACCGCGATCCGCGTCGCGCAGCTCGCGTTCGAAGCCGGCATTCCGGCCGGCGTGTTCAACGTCGTGCCGGGCGCGGGCGAACCGGGCAAGCTGCTCGCGCTGCATCGCGACGTCGACTGCATCGCGTTCACGGGCTCGACGGCGGTCGGCAAGCTGATCATGCAGTACGCGGCGCAGTCGAACCTGAAGCGCGCGTGGCTCGAGCTCGGCGGCAAGTCGCCGAACATCGTGTTGCCCGACTGCCCCGATCTCGACCGCGCGGCGCAGACGGCGGCCGGCGCGATCTTCTACAACATGGGCGAGATGTGCACGGCCGGCTCGCGGCTGCTCGTGCATCGCGACATCAAGGATGCGTTCCTCGAGAAGCTCGTCGCGGCCGCGCGCGCATACGTGCCGGGCAATCCGCTCGATCCGTCGGTATCGATGGGCGCGATCGTCGACGGCATCCAACTCGAACGCGTGCTCGGCTATATCGACGCGGGGCGCAGCGAAGGCCGGCTCGTCACGGGCGGTGCGCGCGTGAACGCGGAAACGGGCGGCTTCTACGTGGAGCCGACGGTGTTCGAGGTGAAGCCCGATGCGAAGATCGCGCGCGAGGAAATCTTCGGGCCCGTGCTGTCGGTGATCGTGTTCGACGACGTCGACGAGGCCGTGCGGATCGCGAACGACACCGAATACGGGCTGGCCGCCGCTGTGTGGACGTCGAACCTGACGACCGCGCACGACGTGTCGCGCCGGCTGCGTGCGGGCACCGTGTGGGTGAACTGCTATGACGAGGGCGGCGACATGAACTTCCCGTTCGGCGGCTACAAGCAGTCGGGCAACGGCCGCGACAAGTCGCTGCATGCGCTCGAGAAGTACACCGAACTGAAGTCGACGCTGATCCGGCTGCGCTGACGCGACGCCGGGCGCGGGCGCGGCGCCGTCCGGCGCTGCACCCGCGGCCTTCGGCGCGCGTTACGCGGAGCGCAGCGCGGGATGGAAGCCGGCGGCTTCGATGATCGACTGCACGCGCTCGGCGCCTTGCGCCGAGTCGACCTTGACGATCTTCGCCGCGACGTCGATGTCGAGCTTCGCGGCGGGGTCGGCGGCCGTCACCGCACGCGTGATTGCGTTGGCGCAGCCGCCGCAGGTCATGTCCTGGACTTCGAATTCCATCGTGTTCTCCCGGGTGGATGGTTGACGAGTACGTTCAGCATGAAGCTTGCCATGGTGGGAAGGTCAAGCGGCGCACGCAGCGATGCGCATCGCATCAGCCATTTGTAATGCTGAGGTCTGACGAATAGCCATTCGCGTGCGCGCGTCAGTCCGAATTTTTCCCGATTGACGGCTGCACATTATGGGCGAGATCCGGCGGAGCCTTGTGCAGTAACGAGCGGGTGGGATCGATGGCGAACGATCCCCATGACCCGAGTAAGGGTACTCCGAGGTGAAAATGCGAATCGATCTTAGTATCGATTCCCTTCTATATTTCCGCTCATTACGCACATGACCCGCTTCGCTATCGGTTTCGCACTGGCCCTGCTGGGCGCCTCGGCCACGTCCGCATTCGCTGCCGACGACGTCGTCAACCTGACGTTGAAGGACCACAAGTTTTCGCCCGAGGGCGTGACGATCCCCGCCGGCAAGAAGGTGAAGTTCGTCGTGAAGAACCTCGACGCGACGCCCGCGGAATTCGAGAGCGACGACTTCAAGGCGGAGAAGGTCGTGCCGGCCGGCAAGTCGGTCGAGATCCTGGTCGGGCCGCTGAAGGCGGGGACCTACGAGTTCCACGACGAGTATCACGAAGCGCAGTCGAAGACGCACCTGACCGTCAAGTAAGCCGATACCGACATGCTGTCTACTGCCCTGATCGTCTTTCGTGAAGTGCTCGAGGCCGCGCTGGTGGTCTCGATCGTGATGGCCGCCACGAAGGGCGTGCCGCGGCGCGGCTGGTGGGTGGGCGGCGGGCTGGTCGGCGGCGTGGTCGGCGCCGGCCTGATCGCGGCGTTCGCCGACGCGATCTCGCAATGGGCGTCCGGCATGGGCCAGGAAGTCTTCAACGCGGGCGTGATGGCTGTCGCGACGCTGATGCTCGCGTGGCACTGCATCTGGATGAGCCGGCACGGCCGCGAAATGGCGCTGCACATGGGCGAGGTCGGCCGGGCGGTCGCGGCCGGCCGCCGGCCGCTGACGGGGCTCGCGATCGTGGTCGGCGTCGCGGTGCTGCGCGAGGGTTCCGAGGCCGTGCTGTTCCTGTACGGGATCGCGGCAGGCGATCCGGGCCAGACGCCGCAGATGATCGCCGGCGGGCTGCTCGGCGTGCTCGGCGGCGCGGGGCTCGGCTACGCGATGTATGCGGGCCTGCTGCAGATTCCGCTGAAGCGCCTGTTCTCCGTCACCAACGCGCTGATTGTGCTGCTCGCCGCGGGCATGGCGAGCCAGTGCGTCGGCTTCCTGCTCGCCGCCGGCCTCGTGCCGTCGTGGGGCGATGCGGTCTGGGACACGTCGTGGCTGCTCAAGGAATCGAGCATCGTCGGCAAGGCGCTGCATACGCTGATCGGCTATACCGCGCGTCCGGCGGGCATCCAGATCGCCGCGTACGTCGCGACGCTGGTGGCGATCCTCGTGCTGGCACGGCTCGTCGGCCGGCCGCAGCAGACGGTGAGGCCGCCGCACGCCGCGGCGTGATTGTTTCCGGGTTCGAATGAAAGAAGGGGCGTCATGGACGCCCCTTCTTCATTTGCGGTGCGCGACGCAGCTGCGCGGCACCGGCGGCCGCGGATGCGCGCGGCTGGCTTCGATCAGCAGTGGTTGTCGATCCACGCGCGCGCCCATTCGAGCCCTGCATCGCGCGCGTCGTCTTCGGTGTCGAACACGCCGAGTACGCCCGACGCCTCGACGAGCCGGTTGTTCTGCGTGATCGTGCCGCTCGCCGCGAAACGCTCGGGCTGCATGATCTCGTCCTGCTGCAGGATCGCGTGGCCCCAGATCTGGTAGCCGTGGTAGGTCTGCGCTTCCATTATCGAGTCACCTCCGCGGAGCGGCCGTGCGTGCCGACCTGCAGCACGTTGCCGTCCGGCGTGTATTGACGCGGGATGTTGGAGAAGGTGAGCGCGCGTGTCGCGTCCGGTGCGGCAGGCTGCATCACCGTGAGACGCCCGGGCGCGGGCTGCGCGACGGGGCGCGGGGCGACCGGGGTTTCGGTCGCGGCCGCGGCCGGGCGGTGCGAGCCGGCTTTCAAGGCCTGCGCGACGCGGCGCTTGGGCGGTTTCGCGGCGGCTTTCGGCGTGGCGCTCGCGTGCTTCTCCGCGCTCTTGCCTGTGCGCGCATCGGCACCCGTGCGTGCAGTCGGCGTACGTGCCGCAGGCTGCCGCGCCTCGGGCGGGTTCCAGACCTCGACATAGTGCTCGGCGGCCCAGCCCGTCGACGCGAACGTCAGCGCCAGCAATCCGCATCCAAACAGTCTTACCATTGTCTCTCCGTCATATTCGTTGCGGCGCGCGTCCGGCCGGGGCCGACCCTGTGCATTCGGGGAAGCCGGCTCAGGAGAACACCTCGAGCCCGTGTTTCTCGACGATCTGGAGCATGCGCGCGGCGATGCCGCTCGGCCGCTTGTCGCCCTGTTCCCATTGGCGGATCGTCGATGTCGTCGTGTTCAGGTAGAGCGCGAACACGCTCTGGCTGACGTTGACCGACTTGCGGATGCGGGCGATCGCTTCCGGATCGAACTGCGGGGCGGCTTCGATGCAGAGATCGTCGTATTCCCGCATCGTCTTCTTGTCGATCAGGCTGGCGCGATAAAGCCCCGACGCGGCGCTGTGGACCGCCTCCGTCGCGTCGCTCTTGAATCGACCCTTAGCCATTGCAAATCTCCACAAGCTCTTTCAGTGCGACCAGCGTCGCGATGTCGCTGTCGGTGTGTCGACCCACGTCCGCGGCGAGCTTTCTGAAGGCGCGCAGCTCGCGTGCGTCGATGTTGTCGCGGTCGCATTTCGCGAACAGGAACACGAACACCCACGTGTGCCCGACCTTGCCCAGCACGATCCCGCGTTGCCGATTCCCGTCGAGGCGCTTCTTCCAGACGTTGCCGCCGAGATCGACGCCCTGGCCGCGGGCCAGTTCCCGCACCGCGCGGCAGAGCTCGCCATCGGCGATTCCCGCTTTCCCGGCTGCCTTGTGAAACCACTTCGTCTTGAAGACGCGTCGTACGGAAGCAGACATGTCGAGCCGGTCGAGTTAGCACAGGATTATATACCACTACGTGGTACATATTTCGACCTGGCCGAATGGCCGCTGCATGCCAATACGACGCCGATACGACGCCGATACGACGCCCGGACGGGCCGGCGACGGCCCGTCCGGCAAACCGGCCTTACTCCACCGTCACCGACTTCGCGAGATTCCGCGGCTTGTCGACGTCGGTGCCGCGCGCACACGCGGTGTGATAAGCAAGCATTTGCAGCGGCACGACGTGCAGGATCGGCGACAGTTGCCCGTAGTGTTCCGGCATCCGGATCACGTGCAGGCCGTCGTCGTTGACGATCTGCGTGTCGGCATCGGCGAACACGTACAGCTCGCCGCCGCGCGCGCGCACTTCCTGCATGTTCGACTTCAGCTTTTCGAGCAGCGTGTCGTTCGGCGCGACCGTGACGACCGGCATCGCTTCCGTGACGAGCGCGAGCGGCCCATGCTTCAGTTCACCGGCCGGATAGGCCTCCGCGTGGATGTACGAGATTTCCTTCAGCTTCAGCGCGCCTTCGAGCGCGATCGGGTAGTGCAGCCCGCGGCCGAGGAACAGCGCGTTTTCCTTGCGCGCGAATTCCTCCGACCACGCGATGATCTGCGGCTCGAGTGCGAGCACGCTGTTCAGCGCGGCCGGCAGGTGGCGCAGCTCCTTCAGGAATTGCGCTTCCTGCGCGGCATCGACGTGCCCGCGCAGCTTGCCGAGCGTCGCGGCCAGCACGAACAGCGCGACGAGCTGCGTCGTGAACGCCTTCGTCGACGCGACGCCGATCTCGGTGCCCGCATGCGTCAGGAACTGCATTTCGGTCAGGCGCACCATCGCGCTCGTCGCGACGTTGCACACCGCGAGCGTATGCGTGTGGCCGAGCGACTGCGCATGCTTGAGCGCCGCGAGCGTATCGGCCGTCTCGCCCGACTGCGAGATCACGAGCACGAGCTGGCGCGGGTTCGGCACCGACTCGCGATAGCGGTACTCGCTGGCGATCTCGACCTGGGTCGGGATCTTCGCGATCGATTCGAGCCAGTACTTCGCGGTGAGGCCCGAGTAGTAGCTCGTGCCGCACGCGAGGATCAGCAGGCTGTCGATCTCCGCGAACGCGGCGGGCGCGGCGTCGCCGAACAGCGTCGCGTCGAACGCTTCCGTCTGCGGCACGGTGTCGCCGATCGCGCGCGGCTGCTCGAAGATTTCCTTCTGCATGAAGTGACGATAGGGCCCAAGCTCGACCGCGCCGCCGTAGGCGCTAACGACGCGGATCTCGCGCTGCACGGTGGCGCCGTGGCGATCGACGATCGTCACGCCGTCGAGCGACAGCTCGCACACGTCGCCTTCCTCGAGGAACGTGAAGCGGTCGGTGCTGCCCGCGAGCGCGAGCGCATCGGACGCGAGGAAGTTCTCGCCGTCGCCGTGACCGACGACGAGCGGCGAACCCTGGCGCGCGCCGACGACGGTGTGCGGCTGGTCCTTGTGGATCACGGCGATCGCATATGCGCCGTGCAGCTGGTGCACGGCTTCACGCACCGCGTCGAACAGGTTGCCGCGGTACAGGCTGTGCACGAGGTGCGCGATCACTTCGGTGTCGGTCTGCGACACGAATTCGTAGCCCTTCGCGCGCAGCGCTTCACGCAGCGACTCGAAGTTCTCGATGATGCCGTTGTGCACGAGCGCGAGCGCGTTCGACGAGAAGATCGGGTGCGCGTTGTGCGTGACGGGCGCGCCGTGCGTGGCCCAGCGCGTGTGCGCGACGCCGGTCGTGCCTTCGAGGTGCGTCTCGCGCACCTGCGTGTCGAGATCGGCGACGCGCGCGACGCTGCGCGCGCGCTTCGGTGCGCCCGGCTCGAGCACGGCGACGCCGCACGAGTCGTAGCCACGGTATTCGAGGCGCCGCAATCCTTCGATCAGCACCGGGACGATATTACGTTGCGCAACTGCGCCGACAATGCCGCACATGTATGGTCAATCCTGTCAGTCGAAGCGGGCGCCGCTCGGGCGCCCGCAAAAGGTTCAGCTTTTCTTCTTGACCGGGCGGACGTAGCCGCTCTTCGCGGTCTGCGTCTTCTCGTTCAACGCGAGGACGCCTTCGGCGACGTCCTTCCAGATCGTCGTGCCGGCCGCGATCGTCACGCCGCGGCCGACGCGCACCGGCGCGACCAGCTGCGTGTCCGAGCCGACGAACACGTCGTCCTCGATCACGGTGCGGAACTTGTTCGCGCCGTCGTAGTTGCAGGTGATCGTGCCCGCGCCGATGTTCACGCGCGCGCCGATGTCGGCGTCGCCGATATACGTGAGGTGGTTCGCCTTCGAGCCGTGGCCGATCACCGCGTTCTTCACCTCGACGAAGTTGCCGACGTGCGCTTCGTCCGCGAGCTGCGCGCCGGGGCGCAGCCGCGCGTACGGGCCGATCACGGTGTTTGCGCCGAGTACGGCGCCGTCGATGTGCGTGAACGCGTCGATGCGCGTGCCGGCGCCGACCGACGCGTTGCGGATCACACAGTTCGCGCCGATCGTCACGTTGTCGGCGAGCGTCACGTTGCCTTCGAACACGCAGTTCACGTCGATCGACACGTCGCGGCCGCAGCGCAGCGTGCCGCGCACGTCGACGCGCGCCGGATCGGCGAGCGTGACACCGTCGACGAGCAGCGCATCGGCGACGTTACGCTGATGAATGCGTTCGAGCTCCGCGAGCTGCGCCTTGCTGTTCACGCCGAGCGTTTCCCATTCGTCGTCGGGCTGCGACGTGACGACCTCGAAGCCGGCCTCGATCGCGAGTTCGACGACGTCGGTCAGGTAGTACTCGCCCTGCGCGTTTTCGTTCTTCAGCGCGCCGAGCCACATCGACAGCTGGGCCGTCGGCGTGACGATGATGCCGGTGTTGATCTCGGCGATCCTCAGCTCGTCCGGCGATGCATCCTTCTGCTCGACGATGCGCGTGACGAAGCCGGACGCGTCGCGCACGATGCGGCCGTAGCCGGTCGGGTCGTCGAGCGTGACGGTCAGGATCCCGTAGCGGCCCTCGCGCGCGGCATCGACGAGGCGCTGCAGCGTCGACGCGCGCGTGAGCGGCACGTCGCCGTACAGCACGAGCGTCGGCTGGGCGGGATCGAGGAGCGGCAGCGCCTGGCGCACCGCGTGGCCGGTGCCGAGCTGTTCTGCTTGCACGGCGAACTGGACGTCGGGTGCGGCGACGGCGGCCTGGACCTGCTCGGCGCCGTGGCCGACGACGACGACGAGCCGGGACGGCTGCAGCGTGCGCGCGGTGTCGATGACGTGGGAGAGGAGCGGCCTGCCGGCCAGGGGGTGAAGCACTTTCGGCAGCGCGGAACGCATGCGCTTGCCGGTGCCTGCCGCCAAAATCACGATATTCATGGCGCGCGCTTGGTCAGGGAGTTCGAAGCCGTCCATTTTAGCATGCGGCCCCTGGCGCTCCGGGCCTGTCGCGGCGGGGCGACAGCGCCGGAAAGGGGCCGAGGACCCCGATTCCGGCGGGTGTTCCGGCCCTGCTTACAGGTCGTCGAACTGGACGATCGAGATCGGTCGGGAGGCGCCTGGCGTGGCGGTGTCGTCACCCGATGCGCACGGTTCCTCGTCGAACGCGATGTCGCCTTGCGGATCGGCTTCGCCCGTCGCGCGCAGCGACTGGAACGGGTACAGCGTCGTGTCCATCAGGTGCGACGGCACGACCTTCGCGAGCGCGTTGAACATGTTCTCGACGCGGCCCGGGAAGCGCTTGTCCCATTCGCGGATCAGCGCCTTCATTTCCGCGCGCTTCAGGTTCGGCTGGCTGCCGCACAGGTTGCACGGGATGATCGGGAATTCGCGCAACTCTGCGTATTTCTCGAGATCGGTTTCCTTCACGTACGCGAGCGGGCGGATCACGATGTTCTTGCCGTCGTCCGACTGCAGCTTCGGCGGCATGCCCTTCAGCTTGCCGCCGTAGAACATGTTCAGCAGCAGCGTCTGCACGATGTCGTCGCGGTGATGGCCGAGCGCGATCTTGGTCGCGCCGAGCTCGCCGGCCACGCGGTACAGGATCCCGCGGCGCAGCCGCGAGCACAGCGAGCAGGTCGTCTTGCCTTCCGGCACGAGCCGCTTGACGATGCTGTAGGTGTCCTGGTTCTCGATGTGGAACGGTACGCCGACCTGCTTCAGGTATTCGGGCAGCACGTGCTCGGGGAAGCCCGGCTGCTTCTGGTCGAGGTTCACCGCGACGATGTCGAAGTCGATCGGCGCGCGCTCGCGCAGGCGCAGCAGCACGTCGAGCATCGCGTAACTGTCCTTGCCGCCGGACAGGCACACCATCACCTTGTCGCCCTGCTCGATCATGTTGTAGTCGCCGATCGCCTGGCCGACCTGGCGCACGATCCGCTTGAACAGCTTGTTGTTCTCGTACGCTTCCTTCTGCTCGCGGCGCGTCAGCGCCTGGCGGGTGGCCGGGGCGGCGGCTTCGTCCAGCGTGGCGGCGTCGGCCGCCGTGTCGTTCATGTGGGGGGCGTTCATGGGCGCTCCTCGTCCTTGATGCGAAAGACTTCGACGCCGACGGCGTCGCAGTCCGGATAGGCGTCCGGTTTCTCGGTACGGACGCGTACCGCGCGCACGGCATCGTGCGCCAGCAGGTGCGCGGCGATCGAATCGCACAGCGTTTCCTGCAGGTGGATGTGGCCGCGCGCGAGGCACTGCGCGACGCTCTGCTTCATCAGATCGTAGTCGACGACTTCGTGCAGCCGGTCGTCGACGGGGGTCGACAGCGCGAGCGGCACGAACAGGTCGATGTTGATGACGACGCGTTGCTCGCCGCGCTTCTCGTGTTCGAAGGCCCCGATGTTGATGTGCACCTCGTAGTCGCGCAGGTAGAGCCTGCGGCAATCCGCGAGGCGGGGGTGCAGGAGAGCGGAAAACATGGTCGTCCCAGTCAAATTGGCGTGCGCGCACGCAAAGCGGCGCGGGCGGCGGTCAGGCCGCGCCCGCGCGGTTCATTCATTCGGGCCGGCGGCGGGCGGCACCAGGTGCTCGCCGCCGTCGACGGTCAGCGTCGCGCCCGTGACGCCGGGCGCGCTCGCGAGATAGCAGGCGGCCGCCGCGATGTCGTCCGCGTGCGGCGCGTGGCCGCGCACGAGCGCCGCGACCCGCACCTTCGGCGCGAGCGCCAGTGCGAGCGCCGACGTCGCACGGTTCAACGCGGCCTGCATCAGCGCGTGCGACAGCTGCGCCGGTGCCGGGTGAAACAGGGCCTGATCCAGTACATGGATCGCGCACGCGCGCAGCGTTTCGTCGTCGCGCGCGGCGTCGGGCGTCGCGTCGGCGAGTGCGCGCGCCAAAGCGAGCGGCGCCGTCACGTTGCGCGCGAGCGCGGCGGCGAGCGACGCGCCGTCCACCGTGTACGCGTCGTCGGCGCCTGCGCTGGCGCTGACGAACACCGCGCACGCGGGCCGGCCGAGCGCTTCGCCGCACGCGGCGACGAGGGCCGCGGCATCGGCTTCCAGGGCCGGATCGGCGTCGAGCACGGCCGCGCGGCGGCCCAGCGCCGCGACTTCGGCGACGAGCGCGTCGGCGGCTGCGCGCGGCGCGCCGTGGCTGCGCTGCAGCGCGACGTCCCAGCCGTGGCGCGCGAAACCCGTCGCGAGCGCGCGGCCGATCGACGCGGCGTCGGCCGCGCTGCCCAGGGCGCCCGTGACGAGCACCACGCGTGGGGTCGACGTAACGGCTGAAACGGTCATTTACAATGCCGGGATGAACCCGAAAGCTCACGAACCCGCTAGTTTACCTGCTCCCGGCCCTGACGCGCTCGCGCAGTCCGAAACCCTTGCCGCGCAACTGCGCGACGAGATCGCGGCGGCCGGCGGCTGGTTGCCGTTCGACCGCTTCATGGAGCGCGCGCTGTATGCGCCGGGCCTCGGCTATTACAGCGGCGGCGCGCGCAAGTTCGGGCGCCGCGCCGACGACGGCAGCGACTTCGTGACGGCCCCCGAGCTGTCGCCGCTGTTCGCGCAGACGCTCGCGCAACCGGTGGCCGAGGCGCTCGCGGCGAGCGGCACGCGCCGCGTGATGGAATTCGGCGCCGGCACCGGCAAGCTCGCGGCCGGGCTGCTCGCGGCGCTCGACGCGCGGGACGTCGAACTCGACGAATACCTGATCGTCGACCTGTCCGGCGAGCTGCGCGAACGGCAGCGTGACACGATCGAAGCCGCGGTGCCGGCGCTGGCCGCGAAGGTGCGCTGGCTCGATGTGCTGCCCGAGCGGTTCGATGGCGTCGTGGTCGGCAACGAAGTGCTCGACGCGATGCCGGTGCGGCTGTTCGCGAAGGCGGACGGCGCGTGGCGCGAGCGCGGCGTCGCGCTCGACGCGCGGCACGCGTTCGTGTTCGACGACCGGCCGGTCGGTGCAGCCGGCCTGCCGGCGGTGCTCGAGGCGCTCGACGTCGGCGACGGCTACGTGACCGAAACGCACGAGGCGGCGCTCGCGTTCACGCGCACCGTCTGCACGATGCTCGCGCGCGGCGCGGTACTGCTGGTCGACTACGGTTTTCCCGCGCACGAGTACTACCACCCGCAGCGCGACCGCGGCACGCTGATGTGCCACTACCGTCACCACGCGCACGACGATCCGTTCGTGTACCCGGGCCTGCAGGACATCACCGCGCACGTCGAATTCACCGGCATCTACGACGCGGGCGTCACGACCGGCGCCGATCTGCTCGGCTACACGTCGCAGGCGCGCTTCCTGCTGAATGCGGGCATCACCGACGCGCTGGCCGCGATCGACCCGTCCGACATCCGCGCCTTCCTGCCGGCCGCGAACGCGGTGCAGAAACTGATCTCGGAGGCCGAGATGGGCGAGCTGTTCAAGGTGATCGCGTTTTCGCGCGGGATCGACGGCACGCTCGACGCGTTCGCGCGCGGCGACCGCTCGCACGCGCTCTGACGAGGAACCCGGGATGCTGCGCTGGCTATTGACGACGTTCATCGCGGTGATGATCCTGACGCGCTGCTGGCCGTGGCTCGGCAAGCTCGGCATCGGGCGGATGCCGGGCGACGTCACGCTGACGCTCGGCGGGCGGCGCTACCCGTTCCCGTTCATGTCGACGCTGGTGCTGACGATGCTGGTATCGATGGTGGCGCGGCTGCTCTGAGCCGCGCCGAAAAAGAGGCGCGTCACAGCTCGATTTCGCCGAGGATCCGGTGCGCGAGCGCCTTCGCCTCGTCGAACGCTTCTTCCTCGCTGGGGCTCGTCGAGTGGACGTCGTAGCGCATGTTCTCGGTGTCGTCCCCGTCGTCGCGCGAGAGGATCACGTAACCCTGGAACTGGCCGTTGCCCGCATGCTGGGTATGCGCCTTGGCCGTGTAGATGCCTTTCGTGAACGTGTTGGTGTCCATCGTGCTCTCCCGCAAAAGGACACTTCATCGTAGCACTGCGGCGCAGCATGGTGCGTGCGGTTTATCGGTGACCGATCAGCGACCGGTCACCGTTCCTGCATCGTCCCTTCAACTTTCGAGCAGCGCGACGACCTCGTCGAGCGTCGGCGCGTGCGCGCCCGTGTGCCGGCACGCGGCGGCGCCGGCCGCCAGTGCGAACGCGAGATGCTCGCGCCAGCCGCGCTGCGGCGCGGCCATCAGGCTGAACAGCAGGCCGCCGATCGACGCGTCGCCTGCGCCGACGGTGTCGACCACCTCGACGCGCGGCGGGCTGGCCTCGTGCACGTCGTCGTCCGCGTAGAGCGTCGCCGCCAGCGCGCCGCGCGTGACGAGCACGGCCGCCTGCGGGTTCAGCGCGCGTACCGCCGCGATCGCGTCGGGGCCGTCGCCGCCGAACAGGTGCCGCAGGTCTTCGTCGGACACCTTGATCAGATCGGCGAGGGCGGCCATCTTCTCCAGCGTCGGCCGGTACGCGGCCGTCATCAGGTTCCGCACGTTCGGGTCGAAGCTGATCTTCACGCCGCGCGCGTGCAGGTCGGCCGCGAGTGCGGCCAGCGTGCCCGCGAGCGGTTCGCGCACGAGGCTGATGCAGCCGAAATGCGCCCATTGCACGTGATCGGTCCAGCCGGCCGGCAGCCGCGCGGGATCGAACGCGAGATCGGCGCTCGCTTCGCCGATGAAGAAGTATGCGGGCGGCCGCGTCTCGTGGACGATCGCGAGCAGCGGCGGGCGCGCGACGCGCTGCAGGAAGCGCAGGTCGAGCCCGGCCGCTTCGCTCGTGTGCCACAGCACGTCGGAGAAGCAGTCTTCGCCGATCGAGCCGGCGAGCGCGCTCGGCACGCCGAGCCGAGCGACCGCGCGCGCGACGTTCCAGCCGGCGCCGCCCGGCACCGAGGTCCACTGCGCGTCGCCCGCGCGCACCATGTCGGTCAGGATGTCGCCGGCCGACACGAAAGCCGGAAACGTGCCGCCGCTCATTGCGTCGGCTCGCTGCGTTGCGCGCGCGCGAGGGTCGCGAGCACGTCGTAGCAGGCGCCCATCGTGTGATAGTCGGTCTTGCCGGCCGGGCTCTTCTCGTCGCTGTACTTGCGGTTGTCGCAGGTGAGGATCCGGTACCACGCGCCGTAGCGGTGATCGACGAAATGCGCCCAGCTGTAGCGCCAGATCTCGTCGTACCAGTCCCAGAAGCGCTCGCTGCCGGTGCGCGCGCCGAGCATCGCGGCCGCCGCGAAGGTTTCCGCCTGCACCCAGAAATACTTGTTGTGGTCGCAGATCGTGAAGTCGGGGCCGAAGCCGTAGCAGAGGCCGCCGTGATCGGCATCCCACGCGTGCGTGAGCGCCGCGTCGAACAGTTCGGCCGCGCGCGGCGCGAGCCAGTCGAGCGTGCGGTGCCGCTCGAGGATCAGCAGCAGCTTCGCCCATTCGGTCTGGTGCCCGGGCTGGAAGCCCCACGGACGGAAGATGTTCGAGCTGTCTTCCTTGTTGTAGTCCCAGTCGACCGACCAGTCCGCATGGTAGTGCTCCCACACGAGGCCGCCCGATAGCGCGGCCTGGCGCTGCGTGATGTGGGAGGCGAGCTTTTCCGCGCGATCGAGGTACGTGAGATGGCCGGTCGCCTCGTAGGCGGCGAGCAGCGCTTCCGTCATGTGCATGTTCGCGTTCTGGCCGCGGTACGACGACACGTTCCAGTTCGGCGTCGCGTCGTCCGCATACAGGCCCGCGGCCGCATCCCAGAAGCGGTGCTCGGCGAGCTCGTAGGTTGTGGCGATCAGCGGGCGCGCTTCGTCGATGCCGGCCATCGTCGCGTGCGCGGCCGCGAGCAGCACGAACGCGAGCCCATAGCAGTGGCGCGTGCCGTCGAGCGTCGCGTGCTTCGCGCCGTCGCGCCAGTCGAGTTCCCAGTCGTAGCCCTGCAGCGCGTCGTCCCAGTGCGCGTCGCGCAGGAAGCGCAGCCCGTGGCGCGCGTAGTCGAGGTGGCGCGGATCGCCGAAATGGCGGTACGCCATCGCGTAGTTGAAGACGAACCGGCAGGTGCTGACGAGGTGGCGCGACGTGCGGTTGTAGACGCTGCCGTCGTCGCGGAAGTAATGGTAGAAGCCGCCCGTCGGGTCGAATGCGTTCGTCGCGTAGAAGCGCAGCGTGTCTTCGATGTGCGACAGCAGGAACGACGGATCGCGGAAGCTCGCGACGAACGGGGCGGCTTGCGTGTGGGCGGCCGGCGCGGCCGTGCAGGGTTGGACCGGGGGCATGTTCATGATTCGGTGGCCGTTACGGTATCGAATGCCGGGGAGCCGGCGGGCTGGCTGCTGGCCCGCACGATCAGCTCGACGGGCAGGGAAATCTCGGTGCGCTCGGGCGCTTCCGCGAGCAGCAGTTCGACGCCGCGGCGGCCGAGCGCTTCCTTGTCGACCGCGAGCGTCGTGAGCGGCGGGCTCGCGTGCGCGGCAGCCGGGATGTCGTCGAAGCCGACGATCGCGATGTCGTCCGGAATCCGCAGGCCGCGCGCGATGCACACGCGCTGCGCGGCCAGCGCCGCCGCGTCGTTGTACGCGAACACGGCTTCGGGGCGCGGGCCGGGCGCGTCGAGCAATTGCTCCATCGCACGTGCGGCGCCCGTGTCGGGGTCGAGGCCCGCATCGATCGTCACTTCGTAGGCGGGATCGAACAGCCGCCCGGCTTCGAAGAACGCGCGCCGGTAGCCGATCGCGCGCTGCGCGATGCTGTAGTGCGCGGCCGAGCCGCCGATGAATGCGATCCGCGAGCGGCCGGTGGCGAGCAGGTGGCGCATCGCGAGCGCCGCGCCCGTCGCGTTGTCGATGTTGACCGAGCGCAACCCGGGCGCCCACAGGTCGATCAGCACGAGCGGCCGGCCAGTGGCGGCGAGCGCCTCGATCGTCTCGGGCTCGATGAAGCCGGCGACTGCGATCGCGTCGGGTGCGTGCGGGCGCATCTGGCGCAGCACGTCGTCGTTCGGGCCGACCGTGAGCAGCGTCGGCACGATGCCGCGCTCGCGGCAGGCGTCCTCGACGCCGTGCAGCACGTGCGAGAAGAACGGGCTCGCGGGAAAGCGGTTGTGCTGGCGGTGCAGCAGGAAGGTGAGCCGGCGGATGCGCGGCCGCAGCTGCGCGGAATCGTAGCCGAGTTGCCGCGCGATCTCGACGATGCGCGCACGCGTGGCTTCGGACAGGCCGGGCTGGTTTTTCAGCGCGCGGGAGACGGTGCCGATCGAAACCTCTGCCGCCCGCGCCACATCGCGAATGGTCGTACCCATCGTTCGGGGTCCGGTTTGTTTAGGGTGGAGGCGATTGTATAGTAAAACTCATCGCGGAATTCGGGCCGGATAACCGGGGAATACCCGCGAATAACGGCTTTTTAAGCGCTAATCTGCGAAAACGCCGTTACTAAAAATACTAAACAAAACGCGAAAAAGGCAAGGTGGGCGTGCGGGTGTCCGGCGGTGCCGGCGGAGCGCAGGAAAAAGTGGCGGCAGCCGGCGCGCGGGCTTGCGGGCCAGCATGAGGGCGCGGCGCCCCGTGGCCTCCGCGTGCGACGGCGGCAAGCCGTTGCGCAACAGCCTGGCCTTGCGCCGGACGGGCATCGGGCTGGTCGCATGGTGCGCGGGCGTTTTCCGTGCGCACCTCGCCGACTGTCTGTCCGTTGTTCAGCCCGCCGCCATCGCCACGGCCGGCGGTTCGCCGCGATGGCGCAGCGCGGCGCGGCCGGCATCGAGGTCGACGACCGCGAGCCCGTCCGGCTGCTGCTTCGCCCGCCGCTTCGCGAGCGCCGCGACCGACGCGATCTCGTCGCTGCCGTAGCGTTTCGCGCCGTGCGCGCCGGCCGGCACGCCGACCGCGCCGATCGCCATCGTCACGAAGCCGAAGAACGCCGGGTTGCCGTGGCGGTCCTCGCCGCGCAGCCCGCCCGCCTGCCGGTCGGCCTGCGTGTAGAAGAGCCGCGCGCCGTCGTTGAAGCGCGCGATCGCGTCGGCGGCGCGCTCGCGCCAGTCGTCGCGCTGGAACAGCACCAGGAAATCGTCGCCGCCGACGTGGCCGAGAAAGTCGCGCTGCGGATCGCACACGCCGGCCAGCACCGTCGCGGCGAACTTCAGCACTTCGTCGCCCTGCCAGTAGCCGTACTGGTCGTTGAACGGCTTGAACTGGTTCAGGTCGACGTAGCACGCGTGAAAGCCGGCGTCGCGCTGGAGCAGCCGGTCGATGTGCGCGCTGATCGGGATGTTGCCGGGCAGGAAGGTCAGCGGATTCGCGTAGCGCGCGGCCTCGATGCGCATCTCGGTCACGGTGCGCACCAGGCTCTCGCCGGTGCCGAGCCCGACGTAGCGGCCGTGTTCGGTGATCACGAAGCCGTCCGCGAGATAGCGCTGGTCGTGGCGCGCGAGCAGCATCGCGAGCTGCTCGAAGGTGGTCGCGTTGTCGATCATCAGCGGCGCATCGTTCGCGAACTGCAGGCACGGTTTCTTCCCGAACACCTCGCGGTGATACGGCAGCGCGAAACGGTCGATGAAGCCGCGGCGATTCACGAGCGCGACGGGCCGCCCGCGCTCGACGAGCGCGACCGCGTGCAGGTCGGGCATCCGGTTGAACAGGTCGAGCACGTCGTTGCTGGTCGCGTCGCGCGGCAGCGCCGGGGCGGGCACGAGCATCTTCCCGGCGATCGTGCCGGCCGGCCGCACCGCCCGCGTCACGCCGGGAAACACCGCGATGTGCGGCGCGCGGATCGCGTCGCGCGCGGCCGGCGCGACCACGCGCGACGGCTGCGCGTTCGGCCGGCCGAGCAGGAAGCCCTGCACGCAGCAGATGCCCATGTCGCGCACGACGATCAGGTCGCATTCGTTCTCGATGCCTTCCGCGATCAGCTGTGCGCCGCTTGCCTGTGCGAAGTGCTGCATGGCCTTCACGGCCTCGAACTTGAGCGGGTCGCGCGCGATGTCGTGGATGAAGAAGCGGTCGATCTTCACGACGTCCGGATGCAGGCGCAGCCACAGGTTCATGCTCGCGTTCGCGGTGCCGTAGTCGTCGAGCGCGAACTGGATGCCGGCGTCGCGCAGCGACGCGACCGCCGGCCCGATGTCCGCGATATCGGGAATCGCGTTCTGCTCGGTGAGCTCGATCACGATGCGCTCGGCGCTGATCCGCGCGCGGCCGAGGAACTGGCGTGCGCGCTCGCGTTCGCTGGCGAGCGTGAGGATGGTGCCCGCGCTGAAATTGAGGAACAGCTTGCCGTCGCAGCCGAGCGCCGCGAACGCGTCGAGGCAGGTGAGCGCGGCGGCCCGTTCGAGTGCGATGGTTGCGCCTTCGCGCGCGGCCTGCGCGAACAGTGCGGCGGGCGGCTCGAGGTCGGTGCCGAGCGGGCCGCGGATCAGCCCTTCGTAACCGACGACCGTCCCCGACCCGAGGTCGACGATCGGCTGGAAAACGGCGGCGAGCGCGCGATCCGCGATCAGGCGCGTGGTGCGGGTGGCGGCGGAATCGGAGGAGGGCGCGGGCATGGGCGAGGGCAGCCGGATCGACGGGACGACCGGCTTAACGGCACCGCTCGCGGAGAATTGAATGAAGATTTCGTGACGCGATGGGCGTTGCTGGTGCGTCGCGCCGGACATGGCTGGGGGCGCGGCTGGAAGGGGCGGTGGACGGGAAGCGGGAGGCGGGAGGCGGAAGGCGGAAGGCGGAAGGCGGAAGGCGGAAGGCGGAAGGCGGAAGGCGGAAGGCGGAAGGCGGAAGGCGGGAGGCGGGAGGCGGGAGGCGGGAGGCGGGAGGCGGGAGGCGGGAAGCGGGAGGCGGAAAGCCGTGGCCATCGCGCCCCCGGACGCGTCAGCGCTTGCCCGTGCTCAGCGCGCCGGACGCGGCTGTCGCGTCGCCCTCGTGCTCGCCGCTCGTGTCGCGCGCGCCCCAGCGCTGCGCGAGCGCCGCGCACGCCATCAGCTGGATCTGGTGGAACAGCATCAGCGGCAGCACGATCGCACCGACCGCGTTCGCCGAGAAGATCACCTTCGCCATCGGCACACCAGCCGCGAGGCTCTTCTTCGATCCGCAGAAGATGATCGTGATCTGGTCGGCGCGGTTGAAGCCGAGCCGCTTGCTGACGAACGCGGTCAGCAGCAGCGCGATCGCGAGCAGCACGAGGTTGACGACGAGCAGGCCGCCGAGCGCGCGCGGCGGAATCTGGTGCCACAGCCCCTCGTTGACGGCCTCGCTGAACGCGACGTAGACGACCAGCAGGATCGAGCCCTGGTCGACGAAGCGCAGTACGCCGCGATTGCGGTCGATCCAGCCGCCGATCACGGGCCGCAGCAACTGGCCGGCGATGAACGGCACGAGCAGCTGCATCACGATGCTGCCGACGGTGCTCCACGGCGACGCGGCCGCGGCCGACTGCGACGTGATCATCAGCCCGACGAGCGCCGGCGTGACGAAGATCCCGAGCAGGCTCGACGCCGATGCCGCGCACACGGCGGCCGGCACGTTGCCCTTCGCGATCGACGTGAACGCGATCGACGACTGGACCGTCGACGGCAGCGTGCACAGGAACAGCACGCCCGCGTACAGCGTCGGCGTGACGAGCGGCTGCAGCACGGGTTTCAGCGCGAGGCCGAGCAGCGGGAACAGCGCGAACGTGCTGAGCAGCACGACCGCGTGCAGCCGCCAGTGCGTCGCGCCCGCGACGACGGCTTCGCGCGACAGTTTCGCGCCGTGCAGGAAAAACAGCAGGCCGACGGCGATGTTGGTCGCCCAGTTGAACGCATGGGCGGCCGGGCCGCGGCAGGGCAGCAGGCTCGCGAGCACCACGGTGCCGACGAGCGCGAGCGTGAAGTTGTCGGGAAGAAAACGGGGACGGGCCATCGGGAACTCGATTCGGAAATGGCGAAGGCGCGCGTCGCGCGCGCGGATGGCGTTATTGTCCCGGTTGGCGATTCACTACACAAATTCATTGTGCGAATCGATTGATGAATCGATCGCATGAGGCGGCGGCCACCGCACCTGTCCGGCCAAGCGTGAAACCGCAGAAGAATGTTCTGTCGCGATCGCGTGCCGAAGCGGAAAAACCTAGCAGTAACATGGTGTTACACCGATGCCCGCGACATAACACTTTTTGGCTCGACACACTTTCCGCCCGCTCATAAATTACTGATGAAAGCCTTGGGTCGGCCGAAAGGAGCCGACGGCGGGCGTGGATGGGCACGGAACGATGACGGAACGGGTGAAACGGAAGATCGGACGATGGGTGGCAGGCGTGCTCGGCGCGCTGCTGATGCCGCTCGCGCTGGCCCAGCCGCCCCATGGCGGTCACGGGTTCGGCGGCCACGGCTTCGGTGGCGGCGACATGCGCGCGTACGGTCAGCCGGCCGGCGGTCCCGGTGGTGGTCCGGTGTGGCGCCGCGTTCCGCCGCCAGCCGGCATGCGTCCCGGCGGCGTGAGCAGCGCCGGCTCCCGCTGGGGGCTGCGCCCGACGCCGTCGTACGGTCATTACGCCGCGCAAAGCCCGTATCGGCCGATCAGCGCCGAAGTCCGCCAGATGCCGCGCCCGCCGGGCGGCGGCAATGTCCCGCTGCGGGCCGGTTCGATCCGCGCCGACGTCGCCCGCTACAACGAGGAGCGCGGCGGTCGCCCGATGCCGCCGCCCCGCTCGCAGGAAGAGCCTGCGCACTCGCCTTCTTTCTCCCCGTTCTACCGAAACTGAGCGCCCCGGCGCTCGTCCCCTTGCCGGCTGATGCGAATTCGCCACAGTCGCGCGCAGATTTCCGCTGATTTTCCCGCCGCATTGCGCTATCTTTCGCGCCCGGTGCGCGCATGGCACGCCGCCGCCGCCCGTGCGACCGCGTTCGCGCCGGGCCGCCGCCGTCCATCCGGCCATGGATATATGCCGCGAAGTTAATGCCGGCGCTATACCCGCAATAAGTGTGCGCAATTTTGACCGGACAAATGATCCGTAAAGATGGCTGCGCCCCATACGACGCAAGCACTCGGCTCCAAACAACAACGCTCGCGCCACTTATCGACTATTCGACAAAACCTGGAGATCCAATGAAAGCATTCGCCCGCCGTGCGTCGCGCACGTCCGTCAAGCTGATCGCCGCAGCCGCCTGCGTGGCGGCCGCCGCACCCGTCCATGCGCAGTCGAGCGTCTCGCTCTACGGGCAGGTCGACGAATGGGTCGGCGCCACCAAGTTCCCGGGCAGCGATCGTGCGTGGAACGTGTCGGGCGGCGGTATGTCGACCTCGTACTGGGGCCTGCATGGCGCCGAGGATCTCGGCGACGGCTACAAGGCGATCTTCACGCTGGAGAGCTTCTTCCGTGCGCAGAACGGCCAGTACGGCCGCTTCCAGGGCGACACGTTCTTCGCGCGCAACGCGTACGTCGGCATCAGCTCGCCGTACGGCACGGTGACGGCAGGCCGCCTGACCACGCACCTGTTCCTGTCGACGATCCTGTTCAACCCGTTCTACGACTCGTACACCTTCTCGCCGATGGTGTACCACGTGTTCCTCGGCCTCGGCACGTTCCCGACCTATCCGAGCGACCAGGGCGCGGTGGGCGATTCGGGCTGGAACAACGCGGTGGGTTACACGTCGCCTTCGTTCGGTGGCCTGAATTTCGGCGCGATGTACGCACTCGGCAACCAGGCCGGCGACAACCGTTCGAAGAAGTGGAGCGCGCAGTTCAACTACGCGAACGGCCCGTTCGCGGCGACCGCCGTGTATCAGTACGTGAACTTCAACAACGGCCCGCAGGATCTGAGCGCGCTCGTGACCGGCCTGAAGAGCCAGGGTATCGCGCTGGTCGGCGCGACCTACGACCTGAAGCTCGTGAAGCTGTTCGGCCAGTACATGTATACGAAGAACGACCAGGTCGCGGGCAGCTGGCACGTGAACACCGCGCAGGGCGGCGTGTCGGTGCCGCTCGGCGTGGGCAACGCGATGGCGTCGTATGCGTACTCGCGCGACGCGGGCGGCCTCGACCAGACGCGCCAGACCTGGGCCGTCGGCTACGACTATCCGCTGTCCAAGCGCACCGACGTCTACGCGGCCTACATGAACGACCACATCAGCGGCCTGTCGAACGGCAACACGTTCGGCGCCGGCATCCGCGCGAAGTTCTGACGCGCCCGCGCGATCGGTGCGCCGGCCGCGCGCGTCAATCGCGCGTTTCGGCTGCATGTTTTCCCGCCCGAAACGGCGCCGCCACTCGCGGCGCCGTTTTGCCTTTCTTGACCTTTCTGTTTCCTCGCCTTTGTTACCCTATCTCGTAATTGGTTGATTCCCCCGGGATTGCGAGCTAGTTCGATGGATACCCTCGTCAGCATGAATGTGTTTCGCTACGTCGTCGAAGTGGGCAGCTTCGTCGGCGCGGCGGAGCGCATGCAGATGTCGGCGGCGATGGCGAGCAAGCACGTGATGCACCTCGAGCAGCAGCTCGGCGCGCGGCTGCTGCATCGCACGACACGACGCGTCGCGCCGACCGAGGCGGGACGCGAATACTATGAGCGCCTCGTGCAGGCGCTGTCCGAACTCGACGAAGCCGGCCAGGCCGTCGGCGCCGCGAGCGTGGTGCCGCAGGGCAGGCTGCGCGTGACGTCGCTGTCCGCGTTCGGGCTGCGGCACGTGATGCAGGCCGTCACCGATTACGCGGGCCGCTTCCCGGACGTGACCGTCGACATGACGCTGTCCGATCGCGTGGTCGACCTGATCGAGGAAGGCTACGACGTCGCGGTGCGCGCGGCGCCGAACGGATTGAAATCGTCGTCGCTGGTCGCGCGCCAGATCGCGACCGCGCACATCCTGCTGGTCGCGTCGCCCGAGTATCTCGAGAAGCGCGGCACGCCCCAGGCGATTGCCGATCTCGCGAATCACAACTACCTGCGGCGCGACTCGAATTCGACGATGCTCGATTCGCTGGTGATCGACGCGGCCGCCGCGTCGCGCGTGAGCCTGAACGGCAACCTGATCGTGAACCATCTCGAAGGGCTGCGCGCGGCCGTGCTCGCCGGCGCGGGCATCGCGCTGCTCGGCACCGAAGTGGTCGGCGACGACATCGAATCGGGCCGGCTCGTGCCGGTGCTGCTCGATTCGGTGCCGCCGCACGAGGCGCCGATCTATGCGGTGTACGCGAGCCGTCGTCACGTCTCCGCGAAGGTGCGCTCGTTCGTCGACTTCCTGGCCGCGCGTTTCGAAGGGCAGTCGCTATGCCCGTCGATCGAATCGCGCCTGCGCGTGCTGCCGATCACGCGGATGAAGCGCGCGGTCTGAGCCGCATCGTCCGCCGCGGCGGGGCAATAAAAAAGCGCGAACCGCTGCGGTTCGCGCTTTTTGCTTGGTTCGACGATCTCGCGTCGATGGCGACCGCAACGGCCGCCGCATCCGTCAGCGCGGGATGCCGAGCCGCGCCTTCGCGTCGTCGTACTCGCGCTTGAGCCGCTCGACGAGCGCGCCCACGCTCGGCAGATCGTCCATCAGGCCGACGCCCTGGCCGGCGCCCCAGATGTCCTTCCATGCCTTCGTCTTGTCGCCGCCGAAATTCATCTTGGTCTTGTCGGATTCCGGCAGCGCTTCCGGATCGAGGCCGGCCTTCTCGATGCTCTCGCGGATGTAGTTGCCGTGCACGCCCGTGAAGAGGTTCGTGTAGATGATGTCCGACGATTTCGCGTTCAGGATCGCGTGCTTGTAGTCGTCGATCGCATGCGCTTCCTGCGTCGCGATGAAACGCGTGCCCATGTACGCGAAGTCGGCGCCCATCGCCTGCGCGGCGAGGATCGAGCCGCCGTTCGCGATCGAGCCGGACAGCACGATCGGGCCGTCGAAGATCTTGCGGACTTCGCCGACCAGCGCGAACGGCGACGTCGTGCCCGCGTGGCCGCCGGCGCCGGCCGCGACGAGGATCAGCCCGTCGACGCCGGCTTCGAGCGCCTTCTGCGCGTGGCGCAGGTTGATCACGTCGTGCAGCACGATGCCGCCGTAGCTGTGCACCGCGTCGACGATTTCGCGCGCCGGTGCGCGCAGGCTCGTGATGAAGATCGGCACCTTGTGCTCGACGCACACGCGCACGTCGTGCTCGAGCCGCGCGTTCGACTGGTGGACGATCTGGTTGACCGCGATCGGCCCGATCACCGCCTCGGGGTGCTTCGCCTTGTGATCGGCGAGTTCCGACTGGATCTGCGTGAGCCACTCGTCGAGCAGTTCGGCCGGGCGCGCATTGAGCGCGGGGAACGAACCGACGATGCCCGCCTTGCATTGCGCGAGCACGAGTTCGGGATAGCTGACGATGAACATCGGCGACGCGATGACGGGGAGCGTCAGGTTCTGCAGGACGGTGGGCAATGCCATGTGATGTCTCCAGTCTCCGGGGGCGGTCGGCGCCGGCGCGGTCGCGTCGATGCCAACACCATGCTTTGCGGTCGAACGGTGATTCGAGTGTAGCTGCGGAACCAAGTCGTTCGTCGAGATTAATACGAACGGTCGTGCGATTCTACGCGAGCTTAACAAAATGTGCGGTGTGGCGGCAATCGAGTGAGTGTTCTCTTTCTAGGGATTCTGGCTGCGACCCCGCTGTGAAGACGCGCCAGCGCTCATAAAATAGCCGCCATAACAAACCAACGAGAAACAAACCATGTCGTTTGAGGCGTTTGCACCGTTTCGCGTGACGGTGCAGGACACCGACATTTTCGGTGTCAAAGGAGGCGCGGGTCCGCCGCTGCTGTTGCTGCACGGACATCCGCAGACCCACATGATCTGGCATCGCGTTGCCGCGACGCTCGCGGATCACTTCACGGTGATCGCCACCGACCTGCGCGGCTACGGCGCATCGGGCCGGCCGCCGAGCGACGCGCAGCACACGCCGTATTCGAAACGGGCGATGGCGGCCGACCAGGTCGCCGTGATGCGGCATTTCGGCTTCGAGCATTTCCACGTGTGCGCGCACGATCGCGGCGCGCGGGTCGCGCACCGGCTCGCGCTCGATCACGCGGAGGCCGTCGAGCGGATGATGCTGCTCGACATCGCGCCGACGCTCGCGATGTACGAGAAAACCGATCGCGCATTCGCGACCGCGTATTTCCACTGGTTCTTCCTGATCCAGCCCGAGCCGCTGCCCGAGACGCTGGTTGGCGCGCACACCGATGCGTACATCGAGCGCGTGATGGGCAACCGCTCGGCCGGGCTCGCGCCGTTCGCACCCGAGGCGCTCGACGCGTACCGGGCGGCGCTCGCGCAGCCGGGCGCCGTGCATGCGATGTGCGAGGACTACCGCGCGTCGGCGACGATCGATCTCGAGCACGACCGTGCGGATCTCGAACGCGGCAACAAGGTCGCGTGCCCGCTGCGCGTGCTGTGGGGCGAGCACGGCGTCGTCGGCCGCTGCTTCGATCCGCTCGACGAGTGGCGGCGCGTCGCGCGCGACGTCAGCGGCCGCGCGCTCGACTGCGGGCACTACATTCCGGAAGAGGCGCCCGCCGCGCTGATCGACGAACTGCTTGCATTCTTCGAGGCGCGCGACCCGGCGGCATGACGGTGTGGGCGGGCGGCGCGCGCCGTCTGCGGCTCAGCGACGTGCGCCGCCCCGACTCAGCGGTGCGCGTGGTCGTCCTCGACGAGCGGCGGCAGGCGGCGCGGCACGGGTGTCGATTTCACGATCGCGGTGCTCGTCTCCGCGCGCTCCGTCACCTTCGACAGGATGTCGTCGAGGTGCTCGATCGTGCGCAGGTAGAGCCGGCAGATGAAGCAGTCGTCGCCGGTGACCTTGTCGCATTCGACGAATTCGGGGATCCGCCGCAGCAACTCCTCGACCAGATGCAACTGGCCCGGCAGCGGCTTCACGCGGACGATCGCCTGCAGCGTGTAGCCGAGCGCGCGCGGGTCGAGCTCGACGGTGAACGCGGCGATCACGCCTTGCGCCTCGAGCCGCCGCACGCGGTCGGCGGTCGCCGGCGCCGACAGCCCGATCTGCCGGGCGAGTTCGCTGGTCGCGATGCGGGCGTCGTCGGCCAGCGCGGCGAGGATCGCGCGGTCGGTCGCGTCGAGCGACGCGACGGCGGGTGCGGAAAGGCGTTTCGGCATGATTGCTTTGCTTTCGAAGGTGAATCGGCTGATTCACCTCAGTTTAGCCGTGGTCGCGGCGAAAGCAAGTTTCTAGAATCGAACTCATCCACGCTTTTCAACGGAGTTCATGATGGCCTCGAATGAAATTCGCCGCGGCGCCGCCGAGATGATCGTCGCGATGCTGATGTCCGGCACGATCGGCTGGCTCGTGATGTCGTCGCAGCAGCCGCTGACCAATGTCGTGTTCTTCCGCTGCGTGTTCGGCGCCGCGACGCTCGCAATCGTCTGCGCGGCGCTCGGTTTCCTGCGCCGCTCGCTGTTCTCGCCGCGGATGCTCGTGCTCACGACGCTCGGCAGCCTCGCGATCGTCGCGAACTGGCTGCTGCTTTTCGCCGCCTATTCGCGCGCGTCGATCTCGATGGCGACCGCCGTCTACAACACGCAGCCCTTCATGCTCGTCGCGCTTGGCGCCATCGTGTTCCGCGAGCGGATCACCGCGTCGACGGTCGCGTGGCTCGTGCTCGCGTTTGCCGGGCTGGTGTTCGTGGTGCGCGTCGAACCGGCCGTGCTCGCGGTGCCCGGCGAATACCTGGAAGGGGTCGCGCTGTCGCTCGGCGCGGCGTTCCTGTATGCGATCTCGTCGATCATCACGAAGCACCTGAAGGGCACGCCGCCGCATCTGCTCGCGCTGCTGCAGGTCGGCCTCGGCGTCCTGCTGCTCGCGCCGTTCGCGCACTTCGACACCTTGCCGGCGACGGGCGGGCAATGGGCCGACCTGATCGTGCTGGGCATCGTCAACACGGGGCTGATGTACGTGCTGCTGTACGGCGCGGTCCAGAAGCTGCCGACTGCGATGACGGGCGCGCTGTCGTTCGTCTATCCGGTCGTCGCGATCGTCGTCGATCGCGTCGCGTTCGGGCAGACGCTTGCGTGGACGCAGGTGTTCGGCGCGCTGCTGATCCTGCTCGCGGCGGCCGGCGTGAACCTCGGCTGGCGCATCGTGCCGGCACGTCGCGCGGCGGTCGGCAACTGAAACGGTCGTACGATTCGGCGCGGCTGCGCGGTCGCCCGCGGCCCGTCGAATGGACGTGTGTGGAATGAAGATTGCGCGCCGAATGCCGTCGCGCACAGCCGTAAAAAGCGCTGTAAGAAGTTGTAGGGAAACACCCGATGCGATGTGGCCGCGTCGCTCGTATGATGCGGGCTGTGACGTTGATCACGTTCACAGGATTCCGATCTCGATGCCGTTCGCCCGTGAGGTTGAACGGCTTTTTTTTATGTCTCGCTTCCCGCGATCAGGCGCCGCCGCGTGTCGAGCCGCGCGAGCAGCGCGCGCCTCGCGTCGTCGTCCGACGTGCGCCATCCCTTGATCTCGCCGCGCGTGCGCAGGCAGCCCGCACACCAGTCGGTGCGCGGATCGATCCGGCAGACGTCGGTGCACGGCGACGCGACCGTGGCGACCGGCATCGTCACCACGTCGCTCATGCGGGCTCCCGCAACGCGACGTCCGCGACCGGCGCGCCGGTCAGCGACACGAGTTCGTGCGGCGACAGGTTGAACACCGCGTGCGGATGGCCGGCGGCGGCCCACAGGCTGTCGAGCGCGAGCAGGTCGGCGTCGATCAGCGTGACGGGTTCGACCAGATGGCCGATCGGGCAGACGCCGCCGATCGCATAGCCGGTGTTGTCGCGCACGAACTTCGCGTCCGCACGGCCGACCGGCCCGACCTGCGCGGCGACCTTCTTTTCATCCACGCGGTTGACGCCGCTCGCGACGACCAGCACGGGCGCGCCGTCGGCCTGCCGGCGAAACAGGATCGACTTCGCAATCTGCGCGACCGAGCAGCCGAGCCCGGCTGCGGCCTCGGCCGACGTCTTGCCGGTTTCGGCGAGCATCACGATGCCTTTCGCATGGCCGCGCTCGCGCAGCAGCAGCGCGACGCGTCGCGCGGAATCGGGGAGGGAATCGAATGAAGCGGGTGTCGTCATGTCGAGGAATCCGTGGAACGAGGTGATCAGACGCAGTTCGCGGCATCGGCCGCGCTCTGCGCCTTGGCGAGCAGTGCACGACCGGCGCGCGATACGTTCGCGCGGCCGATCGCGTTCGAGATGAAATCGCCGGCGGCGACGACCTGCGCGAGATCGATGCCGGTCTCGATGCCGAGACCCTGCATCAGGTACAGCACGTCCTCGGTCGCGACGTTGCCGGTCGCGCCCTTCGCGTACGGGCAGCCGCCGAGGCCCGCGACCGATGCGTGAAAGATCTCGATCCCTTCGAACAGCGCCGCGTAGATGTTCGCGAGCGCCTGGCCGTAGGTGTCGTGGAAGTGGCCCGACAGGCGTTCGCGCGGGAACACGCGCGTGACGGCCGCGAGCACTTCGCGCGTGCGCTTCGGCGTGCCGACGCCGATCGTGTCGGCGATGTCGATCTCGTCGCAGCCGAGCGCCGCGAAGCGCTCGACGACGTTGACGACCGACGCGATCGGCACCTCGCCCTGGTACGGGCAGCCGAGCGTGCACGACACGCTGCCGCGCAGCCGCAGGCCGGCGTCCTTCGCGGCCTTCGCGACGGACTCGAAGCGCGCGATGCTTTCGGCGATGCTGCAGTTGATGTTCCGCTGCGAGAACGCCTCGCTCGCCGCGCCGAAGATCACGACTTCGTCCGCGCGTGCGGCGAGCGCATGCTCGAAGCCCTTCAGGTTCGGCGTGAGCACCGAGTACACGGTGCCCGTGCGACGCTCGATGCCGGCCATCACGTCGGCGCCGTCGGCCATCTGCGGCACCCATTTCGGCGACACGAACGACGCGGCCTCGATATTGCGGAAGCCGGCGCGCGACAGCCGGTCGACGAGCGCGATCTTCACGTCGGTCGGCACGAAGGTCTTCTCGTTCTGCAGGCCGTCGCGTGGGCCGACTTCGACGATCTTGACGGCGGTGGGGAACGTCATGGTTGTCTCCAGTTTTGTGTAGGGCGGAATTCAGTAGCCGCGCGCGTAGTCGACGATGCCGCTGACGGGCGCGCCGCGCTCGAACGCGCGGATCTTGCCGGCGATCTGCTCGACGGCTTCCGCGCGCAGCGTCTCGGCCGAGCTGTGCGGCGTGATCGTGATGCGCGGCGCGTGCCAGAACGGATGGTCGTCCGGCAGCGGTTCGTGCTGGAACACGTCGAGCGTGGCCGCGGCGACCTGGCCGCTCGCGAGCGCGTCGAGCAGGTCGGCTTCGACGAGATGCGCGCCGCGCGCGACGTTGACGACGTACGCGCCGGGCGCGAGCCGTGCGAACGCGCGCGCCGACAGGATGCCGTCGGTGTCGCGCGTGCTCGGCAACAGGTTGACGAGCACCTTCGCGCCGTCGATGCACGCGTCGAACGCGCCGTCGCCGGCGAAGGTCGCGATGCCGTCGAGCTGCTTCGCACTGCGGCTGTAGCCGCGCACCGGCAGGCCGAGCGCTGCGAGCGCGCGGGCGACTTCGGCGCCGAGCACGCCGAGGCCGAGGACCGCGACGGTGAAGCTCGCGCGCGCATGCGGTTCGAGCGGCTGCCAGCGGCGTTCGCGCTGTTGCAGGTCGTATTCGTCGAAACGGCGCAGGTAGCGCAGCACCGCGTGCGTCACGTATTCGACCATCTGCTGCGCCATGCCCGAATCTTCGAGCCGCACCAGCGGCACGTGCGCGGGCAGCGTGCCCGGATGCGCGCGGTCGAGCGCGAGCAGCGCATCGACGCCCGCGCCGAGGTTGAAGATCGCGCGCAGGCCGTCGCGCGGCGCGAAGAACTCGCGCGGCGCGCGCCACACGAGCGCGTAGTCGGCGGCGGCCGTATCGCCCGGCTGCCATGCGCGCAGTTCGGCTTCCGGCAGCGCACGCGCGATCTCGTCGCGCCACGCGCCGGCATCCTGATGCGGCGAATGGAACAGGATCTTCATGGCGTGACGGCGCGCGCGCCGGCGAGGCGCGTCACGGGAGCGGCGAGCGAAGCCGGGCGCGGCGCGCCGGCGGACGTAGCGGACATCGGGCGTCTCCTGACGACGGCCGGCGCGTCACGCGCCGGGACCGGTTCCGTGTGAAGCTGACGGGAAGCCCACATTCTACGGTTTCGCGGCCCATTGCGCCGCCGCGCGGGATGTGCGGCGGTCACGCCGTCGCCGGGCCGCCACCGGTCACCGCCCCGCGCAAAAGCAAAGCACAAAATATTGGTTCGGCCGCCGCGTACCCGACGCCACAATCGAATCTCGTCTTCAAGCAAGCGAGGGCAATCATGCGCGCATGCAGCAAATCGGCGTGGCCGCCGCGGCTCGTCACCGTTCCGGGCCTGCACGGCAGTGAAGGCGCTCACTGGCAGACCTGGCTCGAGCGGCAGTTTCCGCGCTCGTTGCGCGTCGAGCAGCACGACTGGGGTGCGCCCGATCTCGCGGGCTGGGCGCAATCGGTGCGCGCGCTGCTCGATCGCGAGCGCGGCCCGTTCGTGCTCGCCGCGCACAGCTTCGGCTGCCTCGCGGCCGCGCATGCGCTCGCACAGTGGCCGCATGTGGGTGATGTGGCAGGCGTGCTGTTCGTCGCGCCGGCCAGCCCGAAGAAATTCACGTTTGCCGGGCCGTTCGACGCGCGCCGGCTCGCGGTGCCGTCGATCGTGATCGGCAGCGAGACCGACCCGTGGATGCCGCTGGCCGATGCGCGCACGCTCGCGCAGCACCTGGGCAGCGCGTTCGTGAACCTCGGCGATGCCGGGCACATCAACACGGCGGCCGGCTTCGGGCCGTGGCCGCGCGCGAAATACTTCATCGACACGCTGGTTCATTGCGCGGCGCCGCTGCGCTTTCGCGACGCGGACGACGGCTTCGAGGCCGCGCTCGTCGACCGCGCGCTCGCGCACGCGGTCTGACGGCGGGTTGCACGGCGCAGGCTGCGCGGCGGCTGTCGCGACATGGCGCGCCGTCGCGCTTGCGACGCGCAGGCAGGCCTGACGGCGGCCGGGTCCGAATCGCTCGGCCGGCCGTGCCCGACGTGGCCTGCGAAACGGCGTGACACGGTGCCGTTCGCGCCGTCGCCGACCGTTACGTCATGCCCGTGGTGGCTCGACGCGAGCGCCCACCGCTCTCCCCGAGCGGTACTGACTCATATCACGCGGCGGCGGAATCAGCCCGGCGACGACGCGGCGCTGCTCGATGCGGCCGCGTTCGCGGCGGGCTTCGCATCGTCGTCGTCATCGGGCGGGTAGTGCACGACGGGCGGCGCGAGCGGCGCGGCATCGGATGCGGCGGCGTTCGCGCTCGCGTCGCTGTTGAACGCGCTGGCGGCGCCGCTCGATGCGCCGGCCTGCGGCACGGCGTCGGTCGCGTTGGCGTCGTGCGGTGCGTCGTCGCTGCAGGCGGCGACGAACACGGCGGCACACAGAACGACGGCGACGGAAACGCGACGCATGACTTCTCTCCTGGCAGGCTGATCGGGAAACGTTTCCGAGTATGCCGCCGCGATGCGACGTTTCGGTGAATCGTTTGCGATCGGGGCGCGATCGCGACATGTTTTCGTCAGGCTGACTACCGAATGCCTTCGCGGCGATCCGCCGGCACGCGTGGCGGAATTTTCCAGCAGCGGAGGAGGCTGCGCGCATTTACACGGCACGCAGCGCCGCGACCCGGCCACGGCGAGGGGCTGTTTGCCGAAGTGCACGTCGATGCCGAGCTCGGCACGCTTCGCGTACCGCGCATCGTCGGGGTCTACAGCGTCGGCAGCCTGCTCAACGCGAAGACGGCGCGCAGCCAGTTGATCGGCGGGATGGTGTGGGGGCTCGGCACCGCGCTCGAGGAGGGCTCGCATCCCGACGTGCGGCACGGCCGCTTCACGAACGCGAATCTCGCTGAATATCACGTTCCCGTGAACGCGGACATCGGCGAGTTCGACGTAAGTTTCGTCGACGTAAGCGACATGCATTTCAATCCGCTCGGCATTCGCGGCATCGGCGAGATCGGCATCACCGGCGTGCCGGCCGCGATCGCCAATGCGGTCTATCACGCGACCGGCGTGCGGGTGCGCGATCTGCCGATCACGCTCGACAAGGTGGCGATGCCGATGCGCGCGTGAGCCCCGGCGTCAGCGCCGCGGCGTCCTGCGCCGCACTTCGCTGCGCAGCCAGTCGAGCCAGGTGCGGATCGCCGCTTCGTGACGATGGCCGGGACGCCACACGACGTAGTGCGCGTACACGTCGGTGATGCGCACCGTCGACACGCGCACGAGCGTGCCGTCCGCGAGTTCGGGCTCGATCAGCGAGCGGCGCGCGAGCGCGACGCCGCGTCCTTTCAGCGCCGCGTCGATCAACGCGTTCGCATCGGTGAAGCGCGGTGCGCGCGCGGATTCGGTGAGGTCGAGCCGCGCGGCCTGGAACCACGGCTCCCACGGCTGCGCGGGATGGCGCAGCAGCGTCGCGCGCACGAGGTCGGCCGGCGTGCGCGGTGCGACGCCGTCGCGATTGCGGTATGCGGGGCTCGCGACCGGAAAGATCGTCTCGTTCATCAGCTTCTCGGCGACGACGCCGGGCCACGTGCCGGGCCCGTAGCGCAACGCGACGTCGATGCGGTCGCGCTTGCGCAGCGGCGCGAGCGCCACGTCCGGATGCAGCGCGATCGAGATGTGCGGATGCGCGGCCGAGAAGCGCGGCAGGCGCGGCGCGAGCCAGCGCTCGGCGACGCTCGGCAGCACGCTCACGTTCAGCGTCGCGTCGCAGGTGCGCGGGCGGCGGCGTACCGCCAGCGCCGGCTCGAACGCGCGTTCGAGCACGCTCAGGCCCTGACGTATCTGCAGCGCGAGGGCGTGTGCGGCGTGGGTCGGCGTCGCGCCGTTGCGTTCGCGCGTGAAAAGCGGATAGCCGAGCTGCGCTTCGAGCGCGCGGATGTGCTGGCTGACCGCGCCCTGCGTGAGGGCGAGTTCGTCGGCCGCGCGCGTGAAGCTCTGCAGCCGTACGGCGGTCTCGAACGCGCGCAGCGTCTGCAGCGGAGGGAGGTGGATGCGTCGCATGCGGGTATTAGTAACACTAATGTCCGAGCACGACAATTCATCGTTTGCCGCGCATCGGCAGGCGTTCCTACACTCGGTTCCGTCTTCCACAGCCCGTCGGGCCACACCACCATGAACGCCTATCGTCTCTATCTTTCGCCGGGCGCCTGCTCGCTCGCCGCCCACATCGCGCTGGAGGAAACCGGCGCACCGTTCGACGTCGAGATCGTCTCGGTGAAGCAGCAACAGAACCTCGAGGCGCGCTACCTCGCGATCAACCCGAAGGCGCGCGTGCCCGTGCTCGCGATTCCGGGCGAGCCGCGCGTGCTGACCGAAACGCCGGCGATCCTCACGTATCTCGCGCGCCGCTATCCGGATGCGCGATTGTTGCCGCTCGGCGATCCGCTGCGCGAGGCGCGGTGTCACGAATGGCTCGCCTGGCTGGTCGGCTGGGTGCATGGCGTCGGCTACGGCGCGCTGTGGCGGCCGGGCCGCTTCATCGACGATCCGGCCCTGCACGGCGCGATCAGCGCGCACGGGCGCGGCACGATCGACGCCGCGAACGCGTCGATCGAAACCGCGCTCGCCGACGGCCGCAGGTGGGCCGAGCCGGGCGCGCATTCGATCGTCGATCCGTTCCTGCTCGTGCTGTATCGCTGGGGCGTCGCGATCGGGCTGGACATGACGCGGCATCCGGCATGGACCGCTCATGCGCAGCGCGAGGCCGAACGGCCGGCCGCGCGGCGCGCGCTGGCGCGCGAGGCGGTTTGACGCGACGGCACGTGGGCGGCCGGTGGCCCGGCCGTTTCGTTCGGCAGTTCGTTCGGATCGCGAAGTTCGGACGTGTCCAATTGTCATGTCGCACCCAATCCGATTGAATGAGAATCATTCTCATCAATGGAGTGGAGTGAACATGAGCTGTTGCTTCCAGTCGAGTGCGACGCCGCCGCGGCGCGCGACCGCATCCATCGCGTTCGCGATGATGACCAGTGCGGCCGCGCCGGCATGCGCGGAAGACGGCGAGCCGCGCCACGCGCCGCGGCTGGACCCGATCGTCGTGCATGGCGAGCGCGACGCCGGTTCGCGCGTCGACCGGTCGGGTTCCGCCAAGTACGCAACGCCGCTGCTCGACGTGCCGCAGACGATCACCGTCGTGCCGCGCGCGGTGCTCGACGAACAGCAGGCGCTGAGCCTGCGCGAGGCGCTGTCGAACGTGGCGGGTATCACGTTCAATGCCGGCGAGGGCGGCGGCGGGTCGGGCGACATGTTCAATATCCGCGGCTTCGGCGCGAACGCGAACCTGCAGCTCGACGGGCTGCGCGACAGCGCACAGAACAATCGCAGCGACCTGTTCAACGTCGAGGCGGTCGAGGTGATCAAGGGGCCGAACTCCGTGTTCGGCGGCGCCGGCACGACGGGCGGCTCGGTGAACCTGGTCAGCAAGACACCGAAGGCCGGCGCGTTTACCGAGGCCGGCACGATGCTCGGCACGTCCGGCTACCGACGCATGACGCTCGATGCGAACCGGCCGCTGCCCGGCACCGACGGCCGCGCGGCGTTCCGCCTGAACGCGATGGCGCATGTCAACGACGTGCCGGGCCGCGACGACATCCGCAAGCGGCGCTGGGGCATCGCGCCGTCGCTCGCGTTCGGTCTCGGCACACCGACGCGCGTCACGCTCGGCTATTTCCACCAGTACGACAACAACCTGCCCGACTACGGGCTGCCTGCGCACAACGGCCAGGTGCTGGCCGGCGTGTCGCGCGACCGCTATTTCGGCTGGCGCAATCTCGACCGCGAACGCATCACGTCGGATACGTTCACCGTGAAGGCCGAACACGACGTGTCATCCGGCCTGAAGGTGCAGAACCTGAGCCGCTATGCGCACCTGAATCGCGACACGGTGATTTCAGCATCGCACGTGAACCTGCAGGGGCTGCCGCCGGGGCGCTACAAGCCGGCCGGGCCGCAGGGCTATGGCCGGGATGCGTCGACCGCGATGTGGGCGAACCAGACGAACGTCACCAGTGCGTTCTCGACGTTCGGCATCGGACACACGCTGGTCACGGGCTTCGAGATCTCGCGCGAGACGTACGGCCGCACGACCTATTCGTACGGGCTCAACCGCTTCTACCCGGCCGACGGCTTCCCGCTCGCCGCGCCGCCCGGCGTGTGGCGCGGCCCGGCGCAGCGCCAGGACAGTGCGCGCAACGACACCGCGCTGGTCGTGAAGGCGCTGTACGCGTTCGACACGATCGCGGTCGGCCGCTACTGGGACATCGATGTCGGGCTGCGGCACGACTGGATCGACGGCCGGTCGGAAGGCACCGCGGCGGGCAAGCCCACCGAGCGCGCGGACACCGCCGATCGCCATCTGAGCACGCGCGCGGGGCTCGTGTTCAAGCCGACCGACAACGGTCGCGCGTATTTCGCTTACGGCACGTCGTTCAACCCGTCCGCCGAATTTCTCGTGACCACCGGCTCCGGCCTGAGCGCGGCGACCGGCGCGCTCGCGCCCGAGAAAAACGAGAGCTTCGAACTCGGTGCGAAATGGGAAGGGCTCGCGGGTATCGCGCTGAACGGCGCGCTGTTCCAGACTGAAAAGAAGAACGCGCGCGAACGAATGGCCGACGGCAGCTATGCGCTCGTGGGCCGGCAACGCGTGCGCGGTATCGAGCTCGGTGCCGCCGGCAAGGTGACGCCGCGCTGGGACGTGTTCGCGAACTACACGTACCTGGCGAGCGTGACGCTCAGCTCGCCTGCGTCGCCGCGGCGCGACGGGCAGGCGCTCGGCAACACGCCGCGGCACGCGTTCAACGTGTGGACGACCTATCGGTTGCCGGCGGGCTGGACGGTCGGCTATGGTTCGCACTTCGTCGGCCGGCGCAACGTCACGTCGCAGGGCGACGGCAAGCTCGGCGCATACTGGGTGCACAACCTGATGGCGAGCTACGACGTGAGCCGTCGGCTGCACATCCAGCTGAACGTGGACAACCTGTTCGATCGCGCTTACGTCGAACGCGTGCGACAGGTGTCGGGCAGCGAGTCGCGGTCGTCGGCGGTCGAGTTCGGCGACGGCCGTTCGGCAATGCTGTCAGCCGTGTACAAGTTCTGACCGCGCCGTGCGTGCCCGTCATCGCGCGAACAGCGGATAGGTCGCGCCCGCGACCAACGCCGCCGCGAGCCATACCACGCTCCACGAACTCGCGGCGAGCAGCGGCGGAATCGCGAGCGGCGTCGCGAACAGCCCGAGGTAGACGATCGTGTTCGCCATCCCGAGCGCGGTGCCTGCGTGATTCGCGCCCGCGAGCGTCGCGAGCTCCGTGTACGCGACCCCATGCCATGCCGACACGCAGATGCCGGCGAACACGAGAATCGCGACGATCGCGGCGAGCGGCACATGCGGGCTGCCGGCCGTCGCCGCCGCGAGCAGCGTGAACGACCCGGCCGCGACGAACACGGAACCGCGCAGGTACGCGCGCCGGTTGCCGTGCCGGTCGGTATGGCGGCCGCTCCAGACGCGCATCACCATCGCGCCGAGCTGCAGCGCGACCATCGCCGCGCTGATGCCGGCGAGGCCGAGCCGGCCGAAGTCGTGCAGGAACACCGTCGCGAACGTGAGCACCGCGAATTGCGGCGCGCACAGCAGGCCGATGCCGAGCACGATGCGCCACACGGGGCCGCTCGCGAGCGGATTGCGCGCGTGCCCGGCGGCCGGCGGCCACTGGGCGGCGTGACGCGTGGCGAGGTTCGCCGCGGGCGGCTCGGCGGGCGGCTCGTGCAGCCAGCGCCACGTGAGCGCGGCCGATCCCGCGCACAGCAGCATCAGCGCGCCGAACACCGCGGCGAAGCCGACATGCGACGCGAGCGACGGCAGCAGCGCCGCGCCCAAGCCGCCGCCGAGCGGCACGGCCGTCTGGCGGATGCTCATCGCGAGCCCGCGTTCGCGCTCGCCGAACCAGCGCATCACCGCGCGCCCGCTCGACCCGTTCACGCTGCCGCCGAGCAGGCCGACGCAGCCCATGGCCGCGACGACGCGCATCAGCGGCGGCACCGCGTGCGCGGTCGGCGCGATCGTGCACATCATCAGCGCGAGCATCGCGGCCGTCGCGACGAGCCCGCTCAGCAGCACGCGGCGGTCGCCGAAGCGGTCGGCGGCGATTCCCCACGGCAGCTCGGACAGCGCGACGCCGAAGCCGAGCGCGCCGAGCACGAGGCCGAGTGCGCCGTTGTCGAGGTGATAGGCGGTGCGCATCCACACGGCCGTGGTCGGAATGCCGGCCGCGGCGGCCGAAAAGCTCATGTTCGCGGCGACGCCGGCGGCCAGCACGCGCCAGCGATGGGCCGGCCCGCGCACGTCGCGGGCAGGTGAAGAGGGAGAAGCGATGCACGAGGTATCCATGACGGCAGGCCCGGTTCGAAGTTGACGTCCACAGTCTGGCGGCCTACATTCGTCCTGAAAATCGGAAAGTTTTTGATGAATCGTTCGATAAATCAGGATGATTGAGATGCCCGGACAAGACATTCCGCGCGACGGCGGCGAGCCGCTCGCGGTGGCCGATGCCACGCTGGCGCGGCCCAACTTCGACGTTGCGGCGCTGCGCAGCCTCGTCGCGGGCGTGGATCTCGGCAGTTTCGCGAAGGCGGCCGACCGCGTTGCGCGCTCGTCGTCGGCGGTGAGCGCGCAGATCCGCAAGCTCGAGGAGCAGGCCGGCACGCCGCTGTTCGTGAAGGCCGGGCGCGGGCTCGCGCTGACCGACGCCGGCGACGCGATGCTGCGCTACGCGCGGCGGATGATCGAGCTGAACGACGAGGCGGCCGCGGCCGTGCGCGGCGTGAATCTCGACGGCTGGGTACGGGTCGGGCTGCAGGAGGATTTCGGCGAGGCGATCCTGCCGGACGTGCTCGGGCGGTTCGCGCGCGCGCATCCGAAGGTGAAGATCGAGGCGCGCGTGGCGCGCAATGCCGATCTGCTCGACCGGCTCGATGCGAACCAGCTCGATCTGGCGCTCGTATGGGGCGATCCGGCGTCGGCGGCGCTCGTGTCGCGGGCGGGAATCGACAGCGAGGCGATCGCGCAGGTGCCGATGCAATGGATCGGTGCGGTGGCGGGCGGGGGTTTCGGTGTGCCGGATGGCGGCGGGGATGCGGGTGGGGAGGGCGGGGCGGTGGGTGAGCGCAGGGTGGGCGAAACCGGCGGTCGTGCCATGCATGCGACGGGCGAGCCGTTGCCGCTCGTCGTGTTCGACCGGCCGTGCCGGTTCTTCGGCGCGGCGACCGATGCGCTCGATCGTGCCGGCGTGCCGTGGCGCGTCGCGTTCACGACGCCGAGCCTCGCCGGGCTATGGGCGGCCGCGGCGGCCGGCCTCGGGCTGACGGTGCGCTCGCATTACGGGCTGCCGGCGTCGGTGCGCGTGCTCGATGCGGCGTCGTGCGGGCTGCCGGCGCTGCCCGGCCTGCCGCTGATCCTGCTGCGGCGCACGTCGTCGGCGACCCAGACGGTCGACCGGCTTGCACGGATCGTGACGCAGGCGGTGCGGGGGGCGACGGAGGGAGCGCTTGCAGCGTGATTCCGGAGGTGGCGGGCAGGCCGGTGTCCGAGCGGCTGGACGTTTGGCCTATTGGAGCAACGAGGCGAATGTCGTAACAATGATGGGTCACTCAATGGAGCCCATCATGCAAGTTGCCACTGTCCCCGAAGCCACGCTCGATCTTCAGCGGCTGCTCGATGCCGCGATTGCCGGCGAACGTGTCGTGATCACGCAGAGCGGTAAGCAGTCGGTCCGGCTCGTGCCGCTCAGGCCTATCCATCAATTCGGCGCCCTTGAGGGACAGATATGGATTGCGGACGATTTCGACGCACCGCTTTCCGCCGAAGAGCTGGCCGCGTTCGAAGGGAAGTAATGCGGCTGCTGTTCGATACTCACATCTTTCTCTGGGCGGTGGCGAACGATTCCAGGCTGAGCGCGCGGGCGCGCAATCTGATCGTCGCTGCCGATGAAGTGTTCATCAGCAGCGCGAGCATCTGGGAAGTGGCCATCAAAGCCGGGAAGGGGAAGTTGGACGTCGATGTGGATCGGCTGATCGACAAGATCAAGGCGAACCAATACCGCGAACTGCCCGTTCGGGCCGCACACGGTGCGGCCGTACGTCATCTTCCCCATTACCACGGCGACCCGTTCGACCGATTGCTGGTCGCGCAGGCCTGGTACGAACCAATGGTGCTCATCACCGCGGACGGCCATCTTGCGCAGTATGGCGCGTCAAGAATTTTGACGGTCTGAAACAGTTTCGGGATCGAATCCCTACGCCGCTGCGCCAGCCGACGCGGACGCCTCCAGCTCCGCACAGAGCTTGCCCAGCCGCTCCCGCAACCCCGCGCTCGCCGGCACGAACGGTAGCCGCAACCCGTCCTCGCACCATCCTTGCGCGGCGAGCACGGCCTTCACCGGCGCCGGGTTCGGTTCCGCGAACAGCGCCGCGACGAGCGGCTGCAGTGCGACCGACAGGCGCCGCGCGTCGGCGAGCCGCCCGTCGCGCAGCAGCGCATGAATCCGCACATGCCAGTCGGGCAGCACGTGCGCGCTGCTCGCGATCGCGCCGTGCGCCCCCGCGCACATCGCCGCGAAGTTCTGGTTGTCGTCGCCGGACAGGATCGCGAGCGGCGTGTCGTGCACCAGCCGGCTCATCCGGTCGAGCGTGCCGCCGCATTCCTTGATGCCCGCGACGCGCGGATCGCGTGCAAGCGCCTGCAGCGTGTCCAGTTCGACGTTCACGCCGGTGCGGTACGGGATGTTGTAGACGAGCACGGGCAGGTCGGCCGCGTCGACGATCGTCTCGACATGGCGGCGGATGCCGTCCTGCGTCGGCCGCACGTAGACGGGCGGCGTGACGAGCAGCCCGTCGGGGCGCAGCGCCGCGAGTTCGCGCGCGCGGGCGGCCGCGAAGTGCGTCGCGCTCGCGGTCAGCCCGACGACGATCGGTAGCCCGGGCGCCGCGTCGCGCAGCGTCGCGAATACCGCGTCCTGTTCGCGCGCGTCGAGCAGCACGCCTTCACCGGTCGTCGCGCCCGCGACGAAGCCCGCGATGCCCGCGGCCGCATAGTGGCGCGCGAGTCGCGCGAGCGCTGCGTGGTCGACCTCGCCGTGGTGGAACGGCGTGATGATCGGCAGCCAGATACCTTCGAAACGTGTGTTCATGCAAAGCCTCATGGTGGAAACGGAGTGGGAAGGAACCGTTCCGCCGGCGGCGTGCCGGAGCGAGGCGTGCGTGCAAGGAGAAAGAAACGACCTGCGGGCATCCCGTCCGGCATTCGCCTGACGGGACGCGACGTCCCCGTCAGTCGAGGAGTCGTTTTTTCAGTTTCAGCCCGGCCGCACGCGCACCTGCCGCGACGGCGGCGAGGATCGAGGGCGAGCGCAGGGGAGCGGACATGGATGAACCGTGAGTGGGCTGAGCGGCGATCTTAACACCGGGGCGGCGGCGCGCGCGAGCCCCGGCCGCCGTTTAGCAGGATTCGAGATTTGCTTTCCACGACTGATTGGAAGACCCGCCGCGCCCGGCCGCTAGAATGCCCGCTTACGTTTCGATGACAGCGCGTACGCGTGCGGTCACGCACATTCACCACCACTGGAAACGGGGCATATCACGATGGCAAGCATCAAGGGGATCGGCCGCTGGCTGCACACGGGCGCGGCGGCGGCACTGGTCGTGGCGGCGACGGCCGCGCACGCGGACACGTCGATCCTGAACGTGTCGTACGACGTGACGCGCGAGCTGTACAAGGACATCAACACGAGCTTTGCCGCCGCCTACAAGCAGAAGACCGGCGAGACGGTCGCGCTCAAGCAGTCGCACGGCGCGTCGAGCGCGCAGGCGCTGTCGGTGCTGCAAGGGCTGCAGGCCGACGTCGTGACGATGAACCAGCCGAACGACATCGACCTGCTCGCCGAGCGCGGCCAACTGCTGCCGAAGGACTGGCGCGCACGCTTCCCGGACAACAGCTCGCCGTACTCGACGACGATGGTGTTCCTCGTGCGCAAGGGCAACCCGAAGGCGATCAAGGACTGGAGCGATCTCGCGAAGCCGGGCGTCCAGGTGATCATCGCGAACCCGAAGACGTCGGGCAACGGCCGCTATGCGTATCTCGCCGCATGGGGCTTCCAGAAGCAGAAAGGCGCGACCGACCAGCAGGCGCTCGACTTCGAGAAGGCGATCTTCCGCAACGTGCCGGTGCTCGATTCGGGCGGCCGCGGCGCGACGACGACGTTCACGCAGCGCGGCATCGGCGACGTGCTCGTCACGTTCGAGAACGAGGTCGCGCTGATGGACACGGGCGCCTCGGGCGCGCAGTTCGACGCCGTGTATCCGTCGGCGAGCATCCTCGCGGAGCCGCCCGTCGCCGTCGTCGACAAGGTGGTCGACAAGAAGGGCACGCGCAAGGTCGCGCAGGCGTATCTCGACTACCTGTACACGCCGGAAGCGCAGGAGATCATCGCGCAGCACCATCTGCGCCCGCGCGACGCGACCGTGCTGAAGAAGCATGCGGCCGAGTTCAAGGCGCTGAAGACGTTCAGCGTCGAGCAGGTCTTCGGCAGTTGGGCGAACGCGCAGAAGACCCATTTCGCCGACGGCGGCACGTTCGACCAGGTGATCGTCGACCGGAAGTGATCGCGGCGCGCGCCACGCGCGAGTCCGCATGACGACGCAGCCGGCCGCTTGTGCGGCCGGTTTTTTGCGGCTGCGCGGCGGATTGCCGTTCCGAACCGGCCCGCATTCCCGGCCGCTGCCGCGCGTGCTACGCTCATCGCCTCCCTGCAACCGGCACCGCGCGATGAACGTCGATTCGTCCTCCCCAGCCTCCCGCGGCCATGGCCGCAAGATCTGGTCGGGCACCCGCCCGGTGATCGCGTACGGGATGCCGCCGCTCGGCTGGCGCGACTTCTATCACCGCGCGCTGACGGTGAGCTGGCCCGTGTTCTTCCTGTCGCTCGCGGTGCTGTTCCTGCTGCTCAACGGCGGCTTCGCGATGCTCTACCTGCTCGGCCATGCGCCGATCGCGAACCAGTCGCCGCCCGGCTTCGGCGGTGCGTTCTTCTTCAGCGTCGAGACGCTCGCGACCGTCGGCTACGGCGACATGCATCCGCAGACGGTCTATGCGCACCTCGTCGCGACGTTCGAGATCTTCGTCGGGATGTCGGGCATCGCGCTGGCCACGGGGCTCGTGTTCGCACGGTTTTCGCGGCCGCAGGCGAAGATCCTGTTCGCGCGCTATGCGATCGCGCGGCCGCTGAACGGCCGGATGACGCTGATGGTGCGCGCCGCGAATGCCCGCCAGAACGTGATTGCCGAGGCGCAGGCGAAACTGCGGCTGATGCGCGTCGAAGGCACGCACGAGGGCTACTCGCTGCGCAAGCTTCATGACCTGCCGCTCGTGCGCAACGAGCATCCGATCTTCCTGCTCGGCTGGAACCTGATGCACGTGATCGACGAGTCGAGCGCGCTGTTCGGCGAGACGCCCGAATCGCTCGCCGCGCGCGATGCGTCGCTGCTGATCACGATCGAGGGCTCGGACGAGACCACCGCGCAGGTCATGCAGGCGCGTCATGCGTGGGCGCATGGCGAGATCCGCTGGCGCCACCGCTATGTCGACCTGATGCACGACGAGGACGGCATCACGCACATCGATTACACGCATTTTCACGACGTCGTGCCGATCGAGGTCGATACCGACGAGCGCGGTTCGCCGGGCGTGGTGATCGACGCGGGCGCGTCGGCGCCGGGGCCGGCCGCGCAGGCGTGAGCGAGGGCGGCGGGGCGCCGCCTCTTCACGCGTCACGCGTGCAGCAGACGCGCCGCTTCGCGCTGTTCGATCGCAACCGCGCGGCGGAACGCGTCGCGGTCCTCGGCGCGCGCGACGTAGTCGCCGAGCACGCCTTCGTGCGGCAGCAGATGCGCGTCGAACGCGATCTTCAGCGTGCTGGCGAGCAGCAGGTCGGCCGCGGTGAAGCGCTCGCCGACGAGCCAGCGGCTGTGGGCGAGCGCTTGCGCGAGGGCGCGCTGCACGCGTGTGATGTTGCCCCAGCCGAACGCGACCGGGTTGCTCGACGCGCCGGTGAATTTCTCGGCCATCGCCGGTTCGAGGCAGGTCGGCGTGAAGAACATCCACTGCAGGAAACGGCCGCGCAGCGGATCGTCGGGCGCGATGCCGAGCCCGGCGCCCGGGCAGCGGTCGGCGAGATAGAGCAGCACGGCGCCCGATTCGGCGAACGGGGCGCTGCCGTCGTCGAGCGCGGGCAGCTTGGCCATCGGGTTGACCTGCACGAACGCATCGCTGCCCTGTTCGTGCGAGCGCAGGTCGATCGGCACGAGTTCGTACACCACGCCGATTTCCTCGAGCATCCACAGCGCCCGGAATGCCCGGGTCTTCGGCCAGTAGTAGAGCTTCATCGCGCCTCCGCGTTTGGATGCAGGTGTCGATCCGGTGGATGCTCAAGCGTACCCGAGCGCAGGAGGTTCGGACAGGGGCGCCCGGCTAGGGGCGCCCGGCTGGGGCGTTCGATTCGGTTGCATGCGGTGAAGCGGGCGAAATGCGCCGTGAAGCCTTATGTGACGGTGGTTCAATAAATAACTAGTTATATGAAAACTAGTTATAAAAAAAATCCAGAAAATCCCAGCGGAAACCGGCATCACTACAATGTGCCCGGCCCATCCCGCAATATCCGCGCACACGGCAACGCAATCGCCCGCCCGCCCGCGATCGCCAACGCCAACGCCAACGCCAACGCCAACGCCAACGCCAACGCATCACGCAACCCCGCACTCACCGGAGACAAGTCACGCATGGCAAACGACGATCGCACCACGATCATTTCGCGCGGAACACCCGAATCGGCGGCCATGGTGGCCGAGATCAAACGGGCGATGGCGATCGCCGCGCGGCTCAACCGGCTGACGTTCGACGATGCGGCGGACGTGCGCGCATTGTTCGGTGAACTGATCGGCACGCAGGTGGACGACGGCTTCGTGCTGATCCCGCCGTTCCATGCGACGGGCGGCACCGGCATGAAGCTCGGGCGCAACGTGTTCGTCAACCAGAACTGCACGTTCTACGATCTGGGCGGACTCGAGATCGGCGACGACGTGATGATCGGCCCGAACGTCAGCCTCATCACGTCCGGTCATCCGGTCGAGCCTTCGCGGCGGCGCGACTGCGTGGTCGCGAAGCCGATCGTGATCGAGCGGAACGTATGGATCGGTGCGGGTGCGACGATCATCGGCGGCGTGACGATCGGCGAGAACGCGGTCGTCGCGGCCGCGGCCGTCGTCACCCGGGACGTTCCGCCGAATACGCTGGTCGGCGGCAATCCGGCGAAGATCATCCGGTCGATCGCGGAATAACGTCGCCCGGGCGCGCGCCGGCGCGATAAAACCCCGGGGGGAGGGATGTGGACAACCCATCGCCACAGCCACTCGAAACGCTGTGCATTTGAACGGTGAGTGTGCCGCCGAGGCCCATCGGACAAGCCTTTCCGGCTTTTCCTGGTTGTCGCGCCCGAGTCGTCCGTCGAGCGGCAGATGAAGATCCGGTCGCGCGCCCGGTTGTGGATATCCGGGCCTCGAAACGACTCGGCGCCCTGTGGTTTTCACAGGTGAGGATGACCGGATGCTGCGCGATACATGAAGCGGGTTGTGGACAACTCGCGGCAAGACGAAGCGAAATGCTGTGAAATTCAATGGTGAGTGTCGCCCCCGATCTGGCGGCGCGCCTGCACCAGCGCGGGTTTCCGGCCGTTGCCGCGGTTCGGAGCGCCGCGCATTCTAGCCGAATGGCGCGAGTGCGTGGCCACTACACGCGCGCCCCGCGACGTCGATATCCGGCTCCGGCCCCAATCGAAGGGCCGTGCATTCTAACGGTGAGTGCCGGTGCGTGGTTCGCAACGTGCGGATTTCGACGCACCTATCCGCTTTCTCCAGCGACTCGGCGCGCCGTGCAATTCAATGGTGAGCGTGAGCCTGCGATCGGCGCGCAGCCCGTCAGGATGCGGCCGTTCGACCGCCGAAGCCGCGCGAAACGGTGTTCCTGTCAGGCCCGGGCGCAAGGTTGCGAGCAACGACGACGCACGTGTCCGTGTGGATATCCGTCCGTGGAAACGACTCGCGGCACTGTGTATTTCGACGGTGAGCATCAGCGCCCGATCGGGTGATGAGCCGCTTCCGGTATGGATTGCCAGCCATCGGCGTCCTTCGAAACGCGCCTCTGCTATCGATCAGAGAGCGCTCGCCCATGTGGATATCCGGCCCGCCCAATCACTCGACGCGCTGTGGTTTTCAACGGTGAGGGTCCGCGCATGGCCGGGAGGCAACGCGGATCCGGGCATGGACAACTGACACCGCGGCCAGACGAAGCCCTGTGTATTTCGATGGTGAGAGCGAGTCGGCGATCGCGCGGCCTGCGTGTTCAGACGCGGATATCCGGCCCGCCCAATCACTCTGAGTGCTGTGGTTTTCAACGGTGAGGGTCCGCGTATGCCCGGGAGACAACGCAGATCCGCGCGTGGACAACTGCCACCGCAGCCAGTCGAAGCCCTGTGAATTTCAACGGTGAGTGCGGGACGGCAGGCGCGTGGCATGCGCGTTCGGACGGGGATATTCGATCGGGAAGCCCACTCTCGACCCTGTGTATTCGAAGGGTGAGAGTGAAAGTCGGACCGACGAAACGCGCGGTGTCCGACGTGGATATCCGCCACCGGCATCCACTCGCCAAGCTGTGAATTTCAACGGTGAGCGTCGCGGCCCGAGCGCCCCGCATGCCGATTCCGGACGTGGACATCCCGGCCCCGACGCCACTCGAAATGCTGTGCAATCGAACGGTGAGCGCGCGAGCCCGATCGGCCGAAGGGTGCGGCATTGTGGACATCCGTCGCCGCCGACCAATCGGAACGCTGTGCATTTCAACGGTGAGGGTGACGGCCCGATGCCGCCGAAACCCTTGTCGGACGGGGTTCGAGAGCCGATCGCCGGGCAGGCGGCAGCCCTGGCGACCTGCACCGCCTTTTCCGCCAAACCACCCGACCGCCCCGACGCGCCACCCATCGCGCGCCAGCACCCCGCGCGAGAACTCTCTCAAATCCCGGCAAAAAGCTGCGCAGTTTTTCTCGCTGCGCGCCGGTCCGAGCAAGATGAGGAAAAACATTCTCGGCTGCGCGCGAAAAAATAGAGCCATTCGCTGCCGGCACCCTGCGTCATCCGACGCTCCGCCGCGCACGGCCCAGAACAGCACAATCCGGAGACTTCCCCCCATGACCGCCCGCCTGCCCGTCGACGGCCCGCCTGCCCTGTCCGACTACCGCCTGACCGACAACCTGACCGCGACGCGCGGCCGGATCTTCCTGACCGGCACGCAGGCGCTGGTCCGCCTGCTGCTGATGCAGCGCGCGGTCGATACCGAACAGGGGCTCGACACGGCCGGCTTCGTCAGCGGCTATCGCGGCTCGCCGCTCGGCATGGTCGACCAGCAGCTGTGGAAGGCGAAGAAACTGCTCGACACGAGCGGCGTGCGCTTCCTGCCCGCGATCAACGAGGAACTCGGCGGCACGGCCGTGCTCGGCACGCAGCGGGTCGAGGCCGACCCCGAGCGCACGGTCGAGGGCGTGTATGCGATGTGGTACGGCAAGGGCCCGGGCGTCGATCGCGCGGGCGACGCGCTGAAGCACGGCAACGCGTACGGTTCGTCGCCGCACGGCGGCGTGCTGGTCGTCGCGGGCGACGACCATGGCTGCGTGTCGTCGTCGATGCCGCACCAGAGCGACTTCGCGATGATGGCGTGGCACATGCCGGTCGTGAACCCGTCGAACATCGCCGACATGCTCGAATTCGGCCTGTACGGCTGGGCGCTGTCGCGCTACTCGGGTGCGTGGGTCGGCTTCAAGGCGATCTCGGAAACGGTCGAGTCCGGCTCCACCGTCGACCTCGATGCATTGCAGACGCGCTGGCCGGCGCCGGAAGGCTTCACGCCGCCCGCGGGCGGCCTGCACAATCGCTGGCCCGACCTGCCGAGCCTCACGATCGAGGCGCGCCTCGCGGCGAAGCTCGACGCCGTCCGCCATTTCGCGCGCGCCAACAGCATCGACAAGTGGATCGCGCCGAGCTCGCACGCGAACGTCGGCATCGTCACCTGCGGCAAGGCGCACCTCGACCTGATGGAAGCGCTGCGCCGCCTCGATCTGACGGTCGCCGATCTTGACGCGGCCGGCGTGCGGATCTACAAGGTCGGCCTGTCGTATCCGCTCGAAATGACGCGCCTCGAGACCTTCGTCGACGGGCTCGCCGAAGTGCTGGTGATCGAGGAGAAGGGCCCGGTCATCGAGCAGCAGATCAAGGACTACCTGTACAACCGCACCGAAGGCGCGCGCCCGCGCGTGCTCGGCAAGCACGACGCGGCCGGCGCGTGCCTGCTGTCCGAGCTCGGCGAGCTGCGTCCGTCGCGCATCCTGCCGGTGTTCGCCGCCTGGCTCGCGCGGCACAAGCCGGCGCTCGACCGCCGCGAACGCGTCGTCGATCTCGTCGCGCCGCAGATCCTGTCGAACGAGGCGGACGCGGTGAAGCGCACGCCGTACTTCTGCTCGGGCTGCCCGCACAACACGTCGACGAAGGTGCCGGAAGGCTCGATCGCGCAGGCCGGCATCGGCTGCCACTTCATGGCGTCGTGGATGGAGCGCGACACCACGGGCCTGATCCAGATGGGCGGCGAGGGCGTCGACTGGGCCGCGCACGCGATGTTCACCAACACGAAGCACGTGTTCCAGAACCTCGGCGACGGCACCTACTTCCACTCGGGCATCCTCGCGATCCGCCAGGCGGTCGCCGCGAAAACGAACATCACGTACAAGATCCTCTACAACGACGCAGTCGCGATGACGGGCGGCCAGCCGGTCGACGGCAGCATCTCGGTGCCGCAGATCGCGCGGCAGGTCGAGGCGGAAGGCGTGTCGCGCTTCGTCGTCGTGTCGGACGAACCGGAGAAGTACGACGGCCATCACGGGCAGTTCCCGACCGGCACGACGTTCCATCACCGCAGCGAACTCGACGCGGTGCAGCGCGAATTGCGCGAGACGCCGGGCGTCACCGTGCTGATCTACGACCAGACCTGCGCGGCCGAGAAGCGCCGCCGCCGCAAGAAAGGCGAATTTCCCGACCCGGACAAGCGCCTGTTCATCAACGACGCGGTGTGCGAAGGCTGCGGCGACTGCGGCGTGCAGTCGAACTGCCTGTCGGTCGAGCCGCTCGAGACGCTGCTCGGCCGCAAGCGCCGCATCGACCAGTCGTCGTGCAACAAGGACTATTCGTGCGTGAACGGCTTCTGCCCGAGCTTCGTGACGGTCGAAGGCGCGGCGCTGAAGAAGGCGGCCGGCGCCGCATTCGACGAGGCGGCGCTCGCCGCGCGCGTCGACGCGCTGCCGGTGCCGGCGACGCATCTCGACGCGGCGCCGTTCGACATGCTCGTGACGGGCGTCGGCGGCACCGGCGTCGTGACGGTCGGCGCGCTGATCAGCATGGCCGCGCACCTCGAAGGCAAGAGCGCGTCGGTGCTCGACTTCATGGGCTTCGCGCAGAAGGGCGGCTCGGTGCTGTCGTTCGTGCGGATCGCGTCGAGCGACCGCTGGCTGAACCAGGTGCGCATCGACACGCAGCAGGCCGACGTGCTGCTCGCGTGCGACATGGTCGTCGGCGCGAGCGCCGAAGCGCTGCAGACGGTGCGTCACGCGCGTTCGCGGATCGTCGTCAACACGCACCGGATCCCGAACGCGTCGTTCGTGCAGAACCCCGACGCGAACCTGCATGCGGATGCGCTGCTCGAGAAGATGCGCCACGCGGCCGGCGACGGCTACCTGTCGAGCTGCGACGCGCAGGCGCTCGCCGCGAAATTCCTCGGCGATTCGATCGGCGCGAACATCCTGATGCTCGGCTACGCGTGGCAGCTCGGCCTCGTGCCGGTGTCGCTCGCCGCGATGATGCGCGCGATCGAGCTGAACAATGTCGCGGTGCCGATGAACAAGCTCGCGTTCTCGATCGGCCGGATGGCGGCTGGCGACGCGGCGGGCCTCGACGCGTTGTGGAACGCGCGGCATGCGGTGGCCGCCCACGCCGCGCCGGAGACGCTCGCCGAGCTGATCGCCGATCGCGAAGCGCGCCTCGATGCATACGGCGGCGCGCGCTACGTCGAGCGCTACCGGGCGCTGGTGAACGCGGCGCGCGCGAAGGGCGACGATACGCTGACGCGTGCGGTCGCGACGACGTTCTACCGGCTGCTCGCGGTGAAGGACGAATACGAAGTCGCGCGGCTGTACACGGACGACGCGTTCCGCACGGCGCTCGAAGCGCAGTTCGAAGGCGTGCCGGGCCACGCGTACCGCGTGAAGTTCAACCTGGCGCCGCCGACGGTCGCGAAGGCCGGCAGCGACGGCGGCACGCCGAAGAAGCGCGTGTTCGGCCAGTGGATGTGGCCGGTGCTCGGCATGCTGGCGCGCGTGCGCAGCCTGCGCGGCACGTGGCTCGATCCGTTCGGCCGCACCGCGGAGCGCAAGATGGAGCGCGCGCTGGCCGACGACTACGAGACCACGCTCGCGCGTGCGTTCGCCGCGATGACCCCCGGCAATGCGGCGCAGGTCGTGCAACTGGCCGATCTGCACTCGCGCGTGCGCGGCTTCGGCCACGTGAAGGTGCGCAACCTGGCCGGCGTGAAGCGCGCGGAACGCGAGCTCGCGTTGCAGCTCGGCATCGACGCGGCGACGAGCGCGGCCGTGCAGCACGCACTCGACGAGATGAAGGGCGCAGGGATGCTGAAGGGGATTCCGGTCGTCGTCGCGAAGTAGCGCGAACGCGGGGCGCGGGCGCGGTGATCCGCGCCGGCAAGCCGGCGCGGCAACGGGGCACCGCGTCACGCGAGGGGCTGGCGGGACGCCGCGGGTAGCCGGGCACATCGGTTCGCGCCGTGCCCGCCCGCGTCGCTCTTGCCGCTCTCGCCGCCTACGCGACGCGATTGCCCGCGATGCAGCGCGAGTAGTACGCGAGGCTGCGTTTCGGCAGGCGTGCCTGCGTGGCCGGGTCGACGTGGATCAGCCCGAATTTCTTCGCGAAGCCGCTCGACCATTCCCAGCTGTCCATGCCGGCCCAGTAGAACAACCCGTGCAGGCGCACGCCCTGCCGATACGCATCGTGTGCGGCGTTCAGATAGCTGGCGAGATAGTCGATGCGCGGACCGTCGTCGACGAAGCCGCCGCTCGGCGCGGGTTCGGCGATCGCGAAGCCGGTCTCGGTGACGAGGATGCGCGGCGCGCCATAGTCGCGGTGGACGCGCAGCAGCATCTCGGACATCCCGTACGGCTCGACCGGATAGCCCATCGTCTGGATTTCGTTCGCCGGGCTTGCGGCCAGCGTGAAGCCCGTGCCGCCGGCGCCGGCCTTCACGTAGAAGCAGTTGTAATACTGCACGCCGAGAAAATCCGGGTTTGCGGCGATCGTCGTCATGTCGCCGGGCTGGACGAGCGGCGCCAGCGCCGCCTGAAGCTCGGCCGGATAGCCCTTGCCGTACAACGGATCGAGAAACGCGCGATGCCAGATCGCGTCGAACTGCGCGGCGGCGGCCTGGTCGGCGGTCGAATTCGTTACCGCAAGGACGGGCCGCCCGCTGATCGTCGTGCCGACCTGCGCGGCGCCCCGCACGTTCGCGCGCACGGCCTGGAACATCAATCCCTGCGCGAGATTCTGATGGTGGATCGCGGCGAACATCGCGCCCATCGACTGCGCGCGCGGCGGCGACGCGCCGTATGCGTAGCCCGACAGCGCGACGCCGTTCGGCTCGTTCAGCATCATCCAGTGCTTGACCCGGTCGCCGACGCGGCGCGACACGATCTGCGCGTAGTCGGCCAGCCGGTACGCGATATCGCGGTCGCGGAAATCGCCGGCCCATACGGGGATGTCCCAGTGAAACAACGTCAGGTACGGGGTGAGGTTGCGCGCCAGCATCGCATCGACCATGCGGTCGTAGGTGGCGAGGCCCGCATCGCTCGGCGCGCCGGCGCCGTCCGGCTGCACGCGCGGCCATGCGGTCGAGAAGCGGAACGCCTGGACGCCCGCGTTCGCGAGCAGCGAGAGGTCGCCCGGGTAGCGCTGCTCGAATTCGATGCAGCGCGCGTTCGTCGAGCCGTCTGCGATCGTGCCGGGCTGGTCGGCGAACACGTCCCAGTTGCTTCGGCCTCGGCCGTCGCGGCTTTCGATTTGCGGCGCCGCGGTGGCGACACCCCACACGAAGTCGTCGGCGAAGCGGGCGGATGCGTCGGCGGAGTCGATCGAATCGCCGCCGCAGGCGGACAGCATGCCGCTGCCGAGGATGGCGGTGCCTTGTGCGAGAAAGCGTCGGCGGCTCTGGAGCGAGAGGGGTTTGATCATGGGGTGGGTTGTTTCGCGGACGATGACGTGCGCGTCTTGATTAGGATTGCGACGAAAGTGGAATGAGGCGGGGCAAGCTTCGCATGCACCGGATCAGCGATTCCGGGCGTCGCCCGTTGCCGACGACGCATGAAGCGACCGATCCGCATGGAATCGACCGTGTCGACGTACGAGCGGGAACCGGTATCGTGTCGGCCTGTATTAAATAATAAGGATGTATTGTTTAATTTTTTTGAAACCCGCTGAAGACGCGGCTGCGAACGCGCGAGCCCAAACGAAAAGGCCGAGCCCCGGGTAACACGGGGCTCGGCCTCGGGCCGGCTTCAAACCCGGCAGCACGGCAGGCCGCCGCGCTGCCTCACGGTCAGACGATGCCTTTCTTGCGCGTCGACAGCGCGGTTTCCGACAGGTCGATTTCGCGAAGCAGCTTCGTCAGCGTCTCGTCGGAAATCTTGCTGTCGCTGCGCAGCCGGTACAGCGCCGAGCGTTCCGCACGCACGGCCGCGATCCGCATCTGCAGCTCCATCGTTTCGGCCTGTTTCGCTTCCGCGCGCGGCGTGGGGCCGTCCTCGGCCAGCGCGGCCAGCCGGCGGCGGTACTGGTCCATCACGCGTGCGGAAATGTCCGCGCAGCGTGCCGCGCCTGATTCGTCGAGATCGGCCGAGATCGCGTCGTGCGACGAATCGATCGCGCGGATCGCGGCCTGCGCGGCGGCCGAGCGTGCGATGCGTTCCTCGTCGCCGAGCGGGTTGCGCGTCGAGCGCACGCCGCGCAGCAGCAGCGGCAGGCCGATCACCGCGACGATCAGCGAGCCGAGGATCACGGCCGACGCGATGAAGATCGCGGTGTCGCGACCCGGCAGCGGCGCGCCGTCGGACAGCGCGACCGGGATCGACAGCACGCCGGCGAGCGTGACCGCGCCGCGCACGCCGCCGACCGTCATCACCGCGATCGTGCGCACGCCGGCCATCGTGCCGGCGAGGCCGCGGCGTGCGGCGCGGCGGCTCGCGAACCAGCGCAGCAGCCACACCCACAGGAAACGGATCGCATACAGCGCGAGCATCATCGCGCACACGTTGAAGATCATGCGGCCGACCAGCGCGTCGCTCGTATGGTGCGCGTCGACGAGCGCGCGGCCGATGATGTGCGGCAGTTGCAGCCCGAGCATGATGAACACCATGCCGTTGAACACGAACTCGATCATCGCCCACGTGCTTTCGGCGCGCACGCGCGACGCGACGGTGCTTTTGCGCGAGAAGCTCGTGTAATTCATCATCATCCCGGCCGACACGGCCGCAAGTACGCCCGACAGGTCGAGATGCTCGGCGAACAGGTAGGCCGCGAACGGCACCAGTAGCGTCATCACGATGCCGGGGGCCGGGTCGCCTTCCTGCTCGGCATTCAGGAAGCGCGTCGACAGCGCGCTGAACACCCACGACACGATCGCGCCCGTCACGAGCCCGCCGGCCGCGACGATCACGAACGTGACCGACGCGGCGCGCAGCGAGAACACGCCCGTCAGCGCGGCCGCGATCGCGAACTTCAGCGCGACGAGGCCCGACGCGTCGTTCATCAGCGCCTCGCCTTCGAGGATGTGCATCAGTTGCGGCGGAATGCGGCCACGGCCGGCGATGCCGGACAGCGCGACCGCGTCGGTCGGCGACAGCACCGCCGCGAGCGCGAACGCGATCGGCAGCGGCAACTCGGGAATCAGCCAATGCGCGAAGTAGCCCACTGCGAGTACCGTCATGAACACGAGCCCGAACGCGAGCATCAGGATCGCGCGGCGCTGCAGGTAAAGCTCGCGTTTCGGAATCCGCCAGCCGTCCGCAAACAGCAGCGGCGGAATGAACAGCAGCATGAAGATTTCAGGGTCGAACGTGACGTGCAGGTTCAGCTTCGGCCACGCGAGCATCGCGCCGAATGCGATCTGCATCAGCGGCAGCGGCAGTTGCAAAGGCAGGAGACGCGTGACGGCGCCGGACAGCGCGACGGTCAGCAGCAGAATGAGGACTGTGAAAACGATTTCCATCGATACGGCGAATGACGCGGAATGAAACGATCGTACGGAGTGTAGCGTGCCGACGTGACGGATGCGCTCAAGTGGTCGGTGCGTGCGCACGGAAATGGTGCGTCGAAGGCGCGCCACGGTGGTGCGGCAGCCCGGCACAGCCGCGTGGCGCACGGGTTGTCGGCACCTCGCACGGAGCTTGCTTCAGGGAGAGCAGCCGTCCGGCTTGCGCCGGGCAACCGAGGGTCCAACCAATGACATTGCGCGCCGTTCCGTTGGTCGTCCGTTACGCAGGACGTCGCGCCTGAGTGCATCACGAGGAGGAAGGCATGACGATCGTGCAACAGGAGCGTCCGGCCGCCGCGTCGCCGTACCGGTTCGAGCGGGAGATGAGCTCCGGCTTGGAACGGCTGGCGACGCAGCACCGCGACCTGACGCTCACGACCGTGTTCCAGCCGATATTCAGCCTGTCGCACCAGCGTGCGGTGGGCTACGAGGCGCTGCTGCGCGCGCACGATGCGCTCGACCGCGCCGTGTCGCCGCTCGACGTATTCGGCGAAGCCGCGCGCCGGGGCGAACTGCTGCAGCTCGACCGGCTCGCGCAGGCGCTGCATCTGGAGAACTTCGCGCTGCTCGGCGCGGAGCGCGAGTGGCTGTTTCTCAACGTCAATCCGGGCGTGCTCACCGACCCGTTCCAGGCGGCCGCGCTGCTTGCGAACCTGAAGCGGCTCGGCATGCCGGCGCGGCGCATCGTGCTCGAAGTGCTCGAACAGCGCGCGGACGACGTCGAGCGGCTCGCGGAGGCCGTGCGCGAGTTCCGCTCGCACGGCTTCCTGATCGCGCTCGACGATTTCGGCGCGGGCCACTCGAACCTCGAGCGGATCTGGCAACTGAACCCGGACATCGTGAAGCTCGACCGGATCATGCTGTCGCACGCGGCGCACCGCACGGGGCTCACCGCGATCCTGCACGGGCTCGTGACGCTGTTGCACGAGGCCGGCAAGCTGGTGCTCGTCGAAGGGATCGAGACCGAGCACGAAGCGCAGATCGCGCTGTCGTGCGAGGCCGATTTCGTGCAGGGCTACTACTTCGGCCGGCCGGCGCCGGGGCTGCCCGACAGCGCGGCCGCGACCGGCTGCATCGGCGAGCTGACCGAGCGCTTTCGTCAGCAGACCGAAGCGCGCGAGCGGCGCGACACGCAGCGGCTCGCACCGTACCTGCGCGCGTTCGAACGGGCGGCCGAGCGTCTCGAGGCCGGCGAGCCGCTCGACGAGGTGTGCTGGAACTTCCTCGCGCTCGACGCGGCCGCGCGCTGTTTCCTGCTCGATGCACACGGCCGGCAGTCGGGCCGCAACGTCGTGCTGCGCGCCGATCGCGCGCTGGCCGAGGCGCGCTTTTCGCCGCTGGCGGACGCGCAGGGCGCGAACTGGTTGCGCCGGCCGTATTTCCGCTCGGCGATCGCCGAACCGGGGCGCGTGCAGGTCACGCGGCCGTACCTGTCGATCAACGAGGCGCAGCCGTGCGTGACGCTGTCGGTGGCCGTGCGCGTCGGCGATGCGCAGCGCGTGCTGTGCGGCGATATCGACTGGGTCGACGACGAGGCCGAAGCAGCGTAGCGACGCACGGTTCGCATGCGGCGATCGGCGCGCGGCGGCGCGGCGCAGGGCGCGGGGGCGGCCGTTGCGTTCGCCGCGCGCTTCCCCGACAATGGCGCGAGCGCGGCCATCGTGACCGCGCTCGCGCCGTCCCGGGGGCCACCATGGCGGCGAATAAAAAAAGGAAAACACCATGAAGCGACCGCTTTCGCTGACCATCCTCGCGTGGGTCATCATCGTGACCAACGCGATCACCTGCGTCTATACACCGTTCTCGATCGGCATGCCGACCACCCAGGCGCTGCTGTCGCACTACCTGCTGCCCGTCTGGGCGACGCTCGGCATCAGCGTGATCATCGAAGCCGCGAACGTCGTGATCGGCATCGCGATCCTCAAGGGGCGCGAGTGGTCGCGCAAGGCGTACATCGTGACGTTCGTGATCGGCATCGCGTTCTCGTTGATCAACATGCCGGTGTCGATGCTCGCGGTGCTGATCCCCGGCGTCCTGTTGTTCGCGCTGTTCATCTACCTGCTGTTCCGACGCCCCGCGACCGCGTATTTCAGGCAGGCCCTCGTGTGAGCGTCGTGCGCAACGCGCTGGCGATCGTGCTGTTCTCGATCGCCGGCTTCTGCGTGATCGCCGCGCAGATGGTCGCGTTCATGAAAGTCGGCCAGGCGGGCGCGACGGTCATATTCGTCGCCGTGCTGTTCGCGGTGTCGGCCGTGCTGCTGGCGGCGGGCGCGTTTGCCGGCGCGTTCCGGCCGCGTGCGCGCGGCGCGGGCATCGTGCTGCTCGTCGCGGCCGCGACCACCGCGCTCGGGATGATCGGCTGGGGGATGCTCATGCTCACACCGGCGCTCGTCGACGTGATGCAGCCGCAGGGCGCGCACGTCGACGCGCGGATGTTCAGGTTCGTGCCCGGCACCGCGGTGACGGCGTTGTCCGCACTCGTCGGGATCTGGCTCGTGCGGCGCGGCTGAAGTACACGGCCGCCGGGACGCTGGCGTCCGTCACGCGGCTCGGCTAGGATGCGCGAATTGTCCAGACGATTCGCGGGCCGCCCATGAACCGACACGCCGCTTCTTCCGTTCTCCTCGAAGTGATCGCCACGACCGTCGGCGATGCGAAGGTTGCCGCCCGCGCGGGCGCCGACCGTCTCGAGCTCGTGACCGCGATCACCGAAGGCGGGCTGACGCCGAGCGTCGGCCTGATCGAGGCCGTCGTGGCCGCCGTGCCGATTCCCGTCAACGTGATCGTGCGTCCGCACAGCCGCTCGTTCGTCTATGACGCCGACGACCTGCGCGTGATCGAGCGCGACGTGCGCGCGGCCGTCGCGGCCGGCGCGAACGGCGTCGTGTTCGGCGCGCTCGATGCGCGCGGCGACGTCGATCTCGGCGCGCTGGCCCACATCGCCGCCGCCGCGGACGGGCGCGCGCTCACGTTCCACCGCGCGTTCGACGTCGCGCGCGATCTGAACGCCGCGTTCGACGCGCTGCTGCGCGTGCCGGCCGTCACGTCCGTGCTGACGTCGGGCGGCCATCCGTCGGTGCTCGATGCGGTCGCGACGATCACGCGGCTCGTGCGGCAGGCGGCGGACACGACCTGCACGGTGCTGGCCGGCTCGGGGCTCACGATCGACGCGGTCGGCGATTTCGTGCGCGCCACCGGCGTGCGCGCGGTGCATTTCGGCTCGGGCGTGCGGCCGCGCGGCGAGGTGCTGGCGCCGGTCGACGCGCAGCGCGTCGAACGCGTGCGCGCGGCGCTCGACGGCGCGGCGTCGCACGTGTGACGCGCGCACGGACACGACACACCAGAACATCATCGGGGAGAGAAGGCCACATGAGCGAAGCCACGCACGACACGCACGACGGCGCGGACGACGATGCCGCGCCGGGCTGGGACGCGATCGACGGTGCGCTCGATCGCCTCTATCCGGGCCAGGAGCCGAAGCATTACGGCACGCTGGTCAAGTGGCGGTTCGGCGGCCCCGATCCGCTCGATGGGATCAGCGTATGGCAGCGCACGGCGCCCGTGCCGCACTGGCATTTCGTCACGTACGGGCTGAGCGAGCTGTATGCGAAGGAATCGGACGATCCGGCCGTCAGCGGCTTCGGATTCGAGCTGACGATGCGCGTCGCATGCGCGGCCGACGACGCAGAACCGCCGCGCTGGGTGTTCAGCTTCCTGCAGAATCTCGCGCGCTACGTGTTCCAGAGCGGCAACGCGTTCGACGATGGCCACTGGATGACGGCCAATGGCCCGATCGCGCTCGATACCGATACGGCGCTCTGCTCGATGGGCTTCGCGTTCGATCCGGAACTGCCGGCGATCGATACACCGCACGGCCGTCTCGCGTTCCTGCAGGTCGTCGGGCTGACGCTCGACGAGGAGCGCGCCGCGAAGCGCTGGCGCACGCGCGCGCTGCTCGACACGCTGCTGCCGCACATGCCGCTCTGGGTGACCGATCTCGGCCGCGCGTCGCTGCTCGAACGCGCGGACGTGCGCGAGCAGGTCGACGCGGGCACGCAGCGCGACGGCTCGGCGAGCGGCTACCTGTTCACCGACGTGCTCGGATGGGACACCCGCAAGCGGCTGCTGCGCGCGCCGGTGATCGAGATCACCGTCGGCGCGCGGCAGGTCGACGAACTCGTCACGCTGCTGCCGCTGCGGCTGCCGTTCGACCGGCCGTTTCGCCTCGTCGGTCACGACGGCGCGGTGCGGTTCGTGCGCGGCGACGCGAACGGCGTGACCGACGAAGACGGCACGCTGACGCTGCGGCTCACCGACTCGACGGTGCAAGCGCTCGCGGGAACGCTGAAGCCGCGCGCCGGCGAGTATGCGATCGACGGGCTCGACGGCGTGCGCTGGCGCGTGGAGAAGACCGTGATCCGCGACGCGCAGGGCAATCCGGTGCAGACAATCGGATGAAAAAGGCCGGGGCACGCCCCGGCTTTTTCGTTGGCGGGCGCGGCCCGCCGGCCGCTATCGCTTACGCGTTTTCCGCCAGCGCGCCGGCCTGGCTCGCGCGGATGCCGAGGCGCTCGAACAGCGCGCGGTCGCGCTGCGTCTGCGGGTTGCTCGTCGTCAGCAGCTGGTCGCCGTAGAACATCGAGTTCGCGCCCGCGAGGAAGCACATCGCCTGCATCGCGTCGTCGAGCTGCTCGCGGCCGGCCGACAGGCGCACGACCGCCTTCGGCATCGTGATGCGCGCGACCGCGATGGTGCGCACGAATTCGAACGGATCGAGCGGCGCGGTGCCTTCGAGCGGCGTGCCTTCGATCGCGACGAGGTTGTTGATCGGCACCGATTCCGGATACGGGTTCAGGTTCGCGAGCTGCGAGATCAGGCCCGCGCGTTCGCGGCGCGACTCGCCCATCCCGATGATGCCGCCGCAGCACACGTTGATGCCCGCGTCGCGCACGCGGTCGAGCGTGTCGAGGCGGTCCTGGTACGTGCGCGTCGAGATCACCTGGCCGTAGAACTCCGGCGACGTGTCGAGGTTGTGGTTGTAGTAGTCGAGGCCCGCGTCGGCGAGCTGCTGCGCCTGTTCGTCCTCGAGCATGCCGAGCGTCATGCAGGTCTCGAGGCCGAGTTCCTTCACGCCGCGCACCATTTCGGTCAGCGCCGGCATGTGGCGCTCCTTCGGGTTGCGCCACGCGGCGCCCATGCAGAAGCGGCTCGCGCCGTTCGCCTTCGCCGCGCGCGCGGCGTCGAGCACCGTGTCGACGTCCATCAGCTTCTCGGCCTTCAGGCCCGTGTCGTGGTGCGACGACTGCGAGCAGTAGCCGCAATCTTCCTCGCAGCCGCCCGTCTTGATCGACAGCAGCGTCGACAGCTGCACCGCGTTCGCGTCGAAGTGCTCGCGATGCACCTGCTGCGCGCGGAACATCAGGTCGTTGAACGGCAGCTCGAACAGCGCGACGACGTCGGCGACGCGCCAGCGCTGCGGCGCCGGAGCGGCCACGGGGATCGCGTCGGGTTGCACGGCGGCGGTCTGGGCTTGGGTCATTTCGTTTTCCTGTCCTGGGCGGGATTGGGGGATCGGTTGGTCAATGCCGCGCGGTGCGCAGCGACTCGACGAGCGCGGCGATGTCGAGCATCGCCGCGGCGGATTCGGGGGCGGCCGGCGTCATGTGCGCGATGCGGCCGACGAGCGGCGCGCGGTGTTCGCGCGCGAGCCAGTCGCGGATCGTCGCGACGTTCTCGTCGGCGAACGACATGGCCGGGTCGACGTGGTTCGCGACCCAGCCGGCGAGCGTGAGGCCGCGCTGGCGAATCGCGTCGGCGGTCAGCAGCGCGTGGCTGATGCAGCCGAGCCGCACGCCGACGACGAGCACCACGGGCAGGCCGAGCGCGACCGCGAGATCGGCGGTGTCCTGCGTGTCGTTCAGCGGCACGCGAAAACCGCCGACGCCTTCGACGACGACGACGTCCGCTCGCGTCAGCGCTTCGCGATGGCACGCGACGATCGTGTCGAGGTCGAGCGTCACGCCTTCCTGCGCGGCGACGATGTGCGGCGCGGCCGGCGCTTTCAGCAGGAACGGCGTGCGCAGCTCGGGCGGCAGCACGACGTTCGCGGCGGCGTCGAGCTGGTCGGCGTCCTCGTTGCGCCACACGCCGTCGCGTTCGTACGCGCCGGCCGCGACCGGCTTCAGCGCAGCCGCGCGCAGGCCGTGCCGCGCGAAGCCGTGCAGCATCGCGGCCGACACGAAGGTCTTGCCGATTTCGGTGTCGGTGCCGGTGACGAAGACGGAGAGCGGGGCGGTGGTCATACGGCTGCCTCGCTGGCTTCGATCAACGCGGCTTCGAGCCTTGCGAGATCGTCGAACGAATGCGCGGCCGACAGCGACACGCGCAGCCGCGACGTGCCGGCCGGCACCGTCGGCGGCCGGATCGCGGGCACCCACAGGCCGTGTGCGTCGAGCGCGCGCATCGCCGCGAGCGTCGCGTCGTTGCTGCCGATCACGAGCGGCTGCACGGCCGTGTGCGAATCGACCGGCTGCCAGCGCGTGTTGCGCAGCAGCGCACGCGTGCGTTCGATCAGCGCGGCGAGGTGCGCGCGGCGCGCGTCGCCTTCGTCGCCCGCGATCACCTTCAGGCTTGCCGATACCGCATGCGCGACGGCCGGCGGCGCGGCGGTCGTGAAGATATAGCTGCGCGCGCGCTGGATCAGCCATTCGATCACGGTTTCATGCGCGATCACGAACGCGCCGGCGACGCCGGCCGCCTTGCCGAGCGTGCCGACGTACACGAGATGCGGCGAACGCAGCGCGGCGGCCGCGAGCGCGCCGCGACCCTGCGGGCCGAGCACGCCGAAGCCATGTGCGTCGTCGACGACGAGCCACGCGCCGTGGCGTTCGGCCAGCGCGACGAGTTCGGCGAGCGGCGCGATATCGCCGTCCATGCTGAACACGGTATCGCTGACGATCAGCTTCGTTTCGGCCTCCGATGCGTCGAGCAGCGCGGCGAGCGCGGCCGTATCGGCGTGCGGATAGACCTGTACGTGCGCGCGCGACAGCCGCATGCCGTCGATCAGCGATGCGTGGTTCAGTGCGTCGGAGAAGATCGTCGCGTCCTTGCCGGCGAGCGCCGTCATCGCGGCGAGGTTCGCCATGTAGCCGGTGCTGAAGTACAGCGCGCGCGGCGCATCGGAGAAGCCGCCCGCGAAGCCCGCGAGTTCGTCTTCGAGCCGGGCGTGCGCGCGCGAATGGCCGCCGAGCAGGTGCGAGCCGCCGCTACCGGAGCCGTAGCGCTGCGCGCCTTCCGCGAAGGCGGCGACGAGCGCCGGATGCGCGGCGAGGCCGAGGTAGTCGTTGCTCGCGAAGCCGACGATTTCGCGGCCGTTCACGGTCATGCGCGCGTCGCATGCGGTGTCGGCGATGCGGCGTACGCGGCGCAGCCCCTGGGCGTCGAGCTCGGCGAGGCCGCGTTGCAGGGTGTCGAGCAGGCTCATCGGCCGAGGTCCTCCAGCGTGGCGTCGAGCGTGTCGCGCGTGCGCTGCGCGAGCCACGCGATGTCGTCGTCGCTCATCACGTACGGCGGCATCAGGTACACGGTCGTGCCGATCGGGCGCAGCAGCAGCTCGCGCGCGAGCGCCTGTTCGAAGAAGCGCCGCGAGAAGCCGCGCGCCGCGTCGCCGTCGAGCGCGACGTCGAACGCGAACAGCGTGCCGCGCTCGCGCAGGTGGCGCACGTGCGGATGCGCGTCGAGCGGCGCGAGCGCCGCGCGCAGCGTCGCCGATTTGCGGGCGTTGCGCGCGAGCACGTCGTCGCGCGCGAACAGGTCGAGCGTTGCAACGGCCGCGCGGCACGCGAGCGGGTTGCCCGTGTACGAATGCGAGTGCAGGAAGCCGCGCGTCGTGTCGTCGTCGTAGAACGCCGCGAACACGTCGTCGCGCGTGAGCACGAGCGACAGCGGCAGGTAGCCGCCGCTGATCCCTTTCGACAGGCACATGAAATCGGGCCACACGCCGGCCTGCTCGCACGCGAAGAAGGTGCCGGTGCGGCCGCAGCCGACCGCGATCTCGTCGGCGATCAGGTGCACGCCGAATTCGTCGCACAGCGCACGCAGCCCGCGCACGTACGACGGATCGTGCATCGCCATGCCGGCCGCGCACTGCACGAGCGGCTCGACGATCAGCGCGGCGATCCGGTCGCCGCGTTCGACGAACAGGCGCCGCACGTCCGCGAGCGCGCGGCCCGCGACGTCGGCGGCCGTCTCGCCCGCCAGCGCGCCGCGCGCATCGGGCGACGCGACCACGTGCGCGTGGCGGATCAGCGGGTCGTACGCATCCTTGAACAGCGCGACGTCGGTCACGCCGAGCGCGCCGATCGTCTCGCCGTGATAGCTGTTCGCGACGCAGACGAATTCCTGCTTGTTCGCGCGGCCGCGGTTGCGCCACGCGTGGAAGCTCATCTTCAGCGCGATCTCGACGGCCGACGCACCGTCCGACGCGAAGAACGCATGGCCCAGCGTACGCGCGGTGAGCGCATGCAGCCGTTCGGCGAGCTCGATCGCCGGTTCGTGCGTGCAGCCGGCGAGCATCGCGTGCTCGAGCGTGTCGAGCTGGTCCTTCAGCGCCGCGTTGATGTCCGGGTTCGCATGGCCGAACAGGTTGACCCACCACGAGCTGATCGCGTCGAAGTAGCGGCGGCCGTCACGGTCATACAGCCACACGCCCGCGCCGCGCGCGACGGGGACGAGCGGCAGGCGCTCGTGATGCTTCATCTGCGTGCAGGGATGCCAGACCGCGCGCAGGCTGCGCGCGACCCAGTCGTCGGTGGCTGGCGTACTCAAGGCGACTCCGGGGGTAAAAACGACCGCGCGGCATCGACGGGATGCCGCGCGGCGGGACACGAAACGCGCAGAGATTAGCGTGTTCCGCCGGACGTTGCACTAGCGGTTACAAACGCCGCAAAGCCTTGTCGGGCGGGAGTTCGGCGCAGTTCGGCGGTGCTCGGAACGGAACGCGGCGGATCGGGCGAAATGCACGCAGATGACGACGTTCGAGTGACACCCCCCGACAGAAAAAAATCGCGGGACGGGCGCGATTCAGCGGCGAAATATGGGGAGCGATGAGGGTGCGGTGTTTGCGGCGACAAGGGGCGATCCTGCTTCGCGGATTGTCCGATCGACGGGGGCGGCGCAAGGCCGGGCGACGGGACGAAATCCGGCGCGAATTCAAGTCGATTGCTCGTAAAAACGAGCATTACGCAGTGTGTGCTCGATTTGACGAGCAGGCGGTGGCGCGCCGCGATGACCTTGAATGGACGGGCGCGAAGCGGGAGCGGAAGAACGACAGCCGCGCGTCAGCGCGAAGCCAGTGCGCGCGTATCGGCGTCGCGAGTGTGATCGTCGCCGTTGTCGGCCGTTTGCGTCGTGGTGGCGTTCCACACGACGCGGTCGTTGACCGCATACAGCCGGCACGCGCCTGCGCCTTGTTTCGCGCAGTTGTCGAGCGCGAGCGCCATCGGGTCGTCGCCGCCTTCGGCCCACGACCACGCGCCTTCCGACGACACCGCGAACGCGCGGCTCGGATGCTGGTTCAGGAAGCGGCGATAGCCTTCGCGGCCCGCTTCGTCGACATAAGGCACCGCGTTGACCGCATCGATCGACGCATAGCCGGTGGCCTTCGGCTCGTGCGGGTCCGCGACCGCATAGCGCACCGTGGTCGGCAGGTTCAGTTCGGCGAGGAACGCGTGCACGGCCGGCCACCACACGGGCACGCCGTCGCGATCGACGATCAGCCGGTGCGCGTCGTCCTTGTAGCGGCCGAAATCGATGAACAGGGCCTGCGTGCCATGCGACACGTACGCATCGTGCATCTGCGCGACGAGCGCGGGCGTCCATACCGAATCGTTGTCGCCGTACAGCCACAGCGACCGCACGGCCGTGTGCGCGCCGTAGTGGTCGAACGCCTCGACGAGATTGCGCTGCCAGCCGTCGCAGAGGTCCTGGCGCAGCCCGCCGGAGAAGTTGATGATGCCGCGCACGCCCGCTGCGGCTTCGGTGCCGTATGCGACCGACACGAGCCCGCCGTGCGACGTGCCGGCGACGACGATGCGCGACGCATCGACGTACGGCTGGCGCGACATGTAACGCACCGTCGCATCGACGTCGGCGGCCTGCGCGAGGCCGTTCTTGCCGACGTTGCAGCCTTCCTGCTGGTACGTGCCGTCCGAACCGGCGAAGCCCTGGCGATTCGGTGCGATCACCGCATAGCCGCGGCGCACGAATTCGCGCGCGAACGCGAGCGGCCGGCTGCGCGGCTGCAGATGGAGATCGCCGGTATTTTTACCGTGGTTGAAGACGACGAGCGGGAACGGGCCGGGGCCGTTCGGCTTGAAGAGCGTCGCCTCGAGTGTGACGGCGCCCGACGCGTCGGCCGGAATGCGGAGGATCTGTTCGTTGAGGTCGGCGCTGACCTGCGGCAGGTTCGAGTCGCCGTAATCGAAGTGCTCGGCATGGGCGAGCGATCCGCGGGTGCCTGCACCCGTATTGACGCTCGGCAGCGTACCGGCCTGAGCGGCCGACAGCGCACAGGCCGCCATCCATCCCACCAATACCTTGCTGAACGCCATCCGTAAGCCCTGCCACGCAACATGACCAATTCGAGGCCATCGTAGCCCGACAAAATCAGGTTGTGCAATGCGGGAATTACCCGGCGTCTGACATGGCAACTATTTGTCAGCGTTCACTTACTTCGCCGTCGACATAGCGCCAGAATCCGTGCTCGTCGCGCTCGAATCGGCTCGTCTCGTGCAGCCGGTACGCGCGTCCGCCAACCTTGTAGCGGGCCGTGAATTCGACCTCCGCGTGCCGGTTGTCGAGCGGCGCGTGGCGTTTGACCGCGAGGCCCAGCCAGCGCGGCGCGTCCGGCGCTTCGGGGTCGGTGTCGAGATCGGGCGGGCAGGTGCGCGCGGCCCACGTCGCACGCAGGTAATCGGTCGCGCCGAGCACGTACGCGCTGTACCGCGAGCGCATCAATTCGAGCGCGGTCGGGGCGGCCTCGCCGCCGTCGATGAAGCGGCCGCAGCAGGCCGCGTAGCGCGGCGCTGGCGCTTTGCCGGCGGGCGCGGGGGACGCGCCGCCGCACGGGCACGCGTCAGGTCGGTTCAAAATCATGCGAAATGTGAATTAACAACGCTCGGTTGCCGGCGCCGCTCACCAGCTGAGCTCGACGCCGTCGTACTGGAAGAACCGGCCGTTCGCCTGGGACACGTCCGAACCGGATTCGGCGATGACGCGACGCATGCCGGTCACGCTCGTTTCCGGATCGATCGCGGCCTGCGCGCCGCCCATGTCGGTGCGCACCCAGCCGGGATGCAGCGAAATGCACGCGGCATGGCGCGTCTGCAGCGACGCGATGCGCAGCGCGTCGTTCAGCGCGGCCTTGCTCGCGCGGTACAGCCAGCCGGTCGTGCCGGTCGCCTCGGCGATGCTGCCCATCCGGCTCGACACGACGGCCAGCACGCCGCGCGCGTCCTCGACGAGCGGCAGCAGGATCGGCAGCAACTGCATCGGCCCGCGCACGTTGGTATGCATCACCGCGTCGAAATCCTCGGCGGTGATCGTCTCGACGCCTTCGGTGCGCGGTCCGTACACGCCCGACACGAGCACGGCCGCATCGAGCCGCTCGCCGTCGAGCTTCCAGCCGAGCGCCGCGATCTGCTCGGGCTGCGCGATGTCGAGCGCATGCGGCTGCGCGCCGAGCGCGCGCAACGCGTCGAGCGACGCCGCGTCGCGCGCGGTGGCGATCACGTTCCAGCCGTCGCGCCGGTATTGCCGGACGAATTCGCGGCCGAGGCCGCGCGATGCGCCGACGATCAATACGGTTTTCATGCCCGTGGCTCCTTTGGTTGGCGCCGCCGAGGCAGTGCCGGTGTCAGATCCGTTCGATGCGTGCCGCGCCCGCGTGGCAGCCGCCGCCAGGCGGCCGGCGCGTTACTGCGCGTCGTCGCACGGCTTCAGCGTGGCGGCGACCGCCTGCGCGACGCCGTCGAGTTGCGCGGCATCCGCCGCGACCATGTCGTTGTCGGGCGCATGCTGGCCGCGTGCGGTCAGCGCCGCCACGCAGCGCCTGTAGGTTGCGTCGAGCGCGTCGAAGTTCGACACGGACATCCCGAGGTTGCGCATCCGGCCGTCGTGCACGCCGTACACGAGCCCGTGCACGGTGAGCGACTGGCCGCGCGCCCACGCGTCGTTGACGATCGTCGTGCGGCACACGTTGACGACCTGTTCGATCGAATTCAGCTCGATCAGGCGCCGATACCGCGCTTCGCCGACCGGCCATTCGTCGAGCAGTGCCGCATGGCGCTCGCGCACGTCCTGCACGTGATGCAGCCAGTTGTCCGCGAGGCCGACACGGCGGTTGTGCAGCGCCGCGTTCACGCCCGAGCAGCCGTAGTGGCCGACGACCATGATGTGCTTCACGCGCAGGATGTCGACTGCGAACTGGATCACCGACAGGCAGTTCAGGTCGCTGTGCACGACCACGTTCGCGATGTTGCGGTGCACGAACACTTCGCCCGGCGGCAGGCCGATGATCTGGTTCGCCGGCACGCGCGAATCCGAGCAGCCGATCCACAGATATTCCGGCGCCTGCTGGTCGGCGAGCCGTGCGAAGAAATCGGGATCGTCGGCGAGCTGGCGCTTGACCCAGGCATCGTTGTTGTCGAACAGATGTGAAAGCGGATTGTCTTGGGTAGTCATCGGTGTGGATTCCGTTGGCGGAAATCGGGTCGATATGGGATTCGGTGTTGCCGGCGTCAGGCGGCGCGCTGCGCGTCGCCTCCGCCGTCGTTCCGGCCCGTCGCGCCGAAGCGCGCGGGGTAGCGCACGCAAAAGCGCAGCGCCGCGTCATACGGATAAAAATCGGGCAATTCGCCCTGCAGCAGCTTGTCCTTGCTCGCCTGCCACAGCGCGGGATCGAAAAAGTCCGCGTGATGCTTCATGAACACGCCGCGCACGCGCGGGTCGCCGAGCAGGAACGGCCCGTAGGTTTCCGGAAAGATGTCGTGCGGGCCGACGGTATACCACGGTTCGCCGGACATCTCGTCTTCCTCGTTGCGCGGCGGCGGCACGCGCCGCACGTTGCAGTCGGTCAGGTACTCGATCTCGTCGTAGTCGTAGAACACGACGCGGCCGTGGCGCGTGACGCCGAAGTTCTTGTACAGCATGTCGCCGGGGAAGATGTTGGCCTTCATCAGCTCCTTCACCGCGTTGCCGTATTCCTTCACGCCGTGCTCGACGTCCGCGTCGCTGCCGTTCTGCAGGTACAGGTTCAGCGGCGTCATCCGGCGCTCGATGTACAGGTGCTTGATCACGAGCTTGTCGTCCTCGTATTCGAGCAGCGACGGCACTTCCTTCTCGAGTTCGCGCACGAGTGCGTGATCGAGCCGCGCGAGCGGCAGCCCGACGCTCGAATACTCGAGCGTGTCGGCCATCCGCCCGAGGCGGTCGTGGCGCTTCACGAGCTGGTACTTCTCCATGATCTGCGCGCGCGTCGTTTCCTTCGGCGGCGGGAACTGATCCTTGATGATCTTGAACACGTACGGGAACGACGGCAGCGTGAACACGAGCATCACGAGGCCCTTGATCCCGGGCGCGATGATGAAGCGGTCGCTCGAATGCGACAGGTGGTGCAGCAGGTCGCGGTAGAACAGGTTCTTGCCCTGCTTCTGCAGCCCGACCGACGTGTAGATCTCGGCCTTCGGCTTGCCCGGCATGATCGTGCAGAGGAAATCCACGTACGCGGACGGCACGCCCATGTCGACGAGGAAGTACGAATGCGAGAAGCTGAAGATGATCTGCAGCAGGTCGCGGCGCAGCAGCACGGTATCGAGCGCGAGCAGGCCCGGGCGCACGTGGCGGATCGGCACCGCGAACGGCAGCACGCGGTCGGCGTTGATGATGCGGCCGACGATGTACGCGCTCTTGTTGCGGAAGAACAGCGACGACAGCACGTGGATCTGGAAATTCGGCGCTTCGTCGAAGTGGCCGAATTCGTCGTCGATCGCCTGCATCACGCAGCCGATGTCGCGCGTGAGATCCTCGAACGGGGGCTCGAGCTGGAAGTTCGTGACGATGCGCTCGAGCGTGACCGCGAGCCCGTCGGTGCCCGGGTAGTACGCGCGGTAGGTCGGCTTCGCGGCCGGCTCGTCGTTCTCCAGATACTCGGTCGAGATCGCCGGGCGCACGAAGATGAAATCGTTGCTGAAATACGAGCGGTGCAGGATCTTGCAGCACACCGAATTGAAGAAGGTTTCCGCGCACTCGGGCTGGCGGTGCGACGTGAGCAGCCCGATGTAGTGCAGCTTGATCTGCTGCCACACTTCGTCGTCGATGTTCTCCGCGTCGTATTCGTCTTCCAGCACCTCGACGCATTCCTTCACGCGATCGTCGTACGACGTGATCCGCTCGCGCGCGAGCCGCTGCAGCCCGTGCCAGTCGCCGCGCTCGAACAGCGTCTTCGCGTCGACCGCCGCTTCGCGGAAGATCCGGTAATGGCGATCGAAGTATTCGAGCATCGTCTGCGCGACGTCGAAACCGATCTGCGACGACAGCAGTTTGGGGAAGTGATTCATCGCGTGCAGGCTCGTTCGGAAGGGGCTGTAAGCACCCGCCATTTTAGCGCCCAAGTCGGCGTTTCAATGACTTTTGAGGTGATGTGCGAACGATCGCCAATCGGCGTGTTGATCGCCGTTGGGCGCCGTTCAGTGCATCTTCGCGTAAAGATACGGGTATAGAACCGATTCTGACACGAACTTTTTTGGGCCGCCCGGCGCTCGCCGGGCACGCGTTTTTCGCGACGGCGATAGAATCGACGCACCGCCCGCCGCGCCTGTCGCCGGCGCGCATTCGCACCGATAACGACGAGACGCCCCACCGATGAATGCCCTGGAACACCAACTCGACTACCCCTTCGCCGATACGCTGCCCGCCGCGGGCGACACGTTCGAGGTCGCGCCCGGCGTGCGCTGGCTGCGCATGCCGCTGCCGTTCTCGCTCGATCACATCAATCTCTGGCTGCTGCGCGACGAGATCGACGGGCAGGCCGGCTGGACGGTCGTCGATTGCGGGATCGCGTCGGATGCGATTCGCACGCACTGGGAGCAGATCTTCGACACGCAGCTCGACGGCCTGCCCGTGCTGCGCGTACTCGTCACGCATTGCCACCCCGATCACTTCGGCCTCGCGAACTGGCTGTGCGAAGGCGGCGACAAAGGCCGCTGGAACGTGCGGCTGTGGATGACGCTCGGCGAATACCTGTTCGGCTGCCTGATGGCGGCCGGCAACGGTTCGAACGCGGGCGGCGCGGCCGCCGCCGATCACTTCGCGCGCCACGGGCTGACCGATCCGGCCGCGCTCGACAAGCTGCGCAACCGCCGCAGCTATTACGCGGACCTCGTGCCTGCCGTGCCGCCGCGCTACCGGCGCCTGCGCGAAGGCGACGCGGTGACGATCGGCGCGCGTACGTGGCGCGTGGTCACCGGCTTCGGCCATTCGCCTGAACATTGCGCGCTCCACAGCGAAGCGGACGGCGTGCTGATTTCCGGCGACATGGTGCTGCCGCGCATCTCGACGAACGTGTCGGTGTTCGACCTCGAGCCGGAAGCGAACCCGCTCGCGCTGTACCTCGAATCGCTCGGTCGCTACGAGACGATGGCGCCCGACACGCTCGTGCTGCCGTCGCACGGCAAGCCGTTCCGCGGCGTGCGCACGCGCATCGCGCAACTGCGCGAACACCACGATGCGCGTCTGGCCGAAGTGCGCATCGCGTGCGCGGAGCAGCCGATGAGCGCGGCCGATATCGTGCCGATCATGTTCCGCCGCCGCGAGCTCGACATCCACCAGATGACGTTCGCGCTCGGCGAGGCGCTCGCGCACCTGAACCTGCTTTGGCTCGCGGGCGAACTCGTGCGCGAGCAGGGCGGCGACGGGGTGATTCGCTTCGCACGGGCCTGAGTTTGCCTGTTGCGGAGCGGGTACAGGTTGTTCATCATTGCCGCATCCGCCCCGACACGCTTCATCAGTCATGCCACGCAATGTCAGTCTCTCCGACCTCATCACGTTGTCGGCCGTCCGGACACTGGCCGACCCGAAATCCTTCGAACGGGGTCGAGCCTACCATCGCGACGGCGTCGTTTCGCGGTTGACCGAACGCGATGGCGAGCTGTCGGCGACCGTGCGCGGCACGTATCGCTATCACGTCGCATTCGCGGTGGGCGACGACGACACGCTGGACTATGCGTGCAATTGTCCGGTCGGTGACGACGGCGCATTCTGCAAGCACGCGGTGGCGGTCGCGTTGTCGTGGCTGGAGAACCGCGGCGAAACGCTTCTTCACGCCGAAGCGCCCGAGCCGGAGCGGCCGCGGCGCAAACGCAAGACCCACGCGGAGCTGATTCGCGATCATCTGGAGACGCTCGACGAGCACGCGTTGCGCCGCTGGCTGCTCGACGCGGCCGAGCGCGACCGATCGTTGCGCGACAGGCTGCTGTTCGACGCACGTGCCGCGAACGCCGACGACATCGCGAGCCTGCGCACTGCCGTCCGGCAAATGGCCCGCGTGTCGCGGCCGCTTGGCTGGGACGAAGCGCATATTTTTGGAGAAGGGCTGCTCGAACTCGCCGACATGCTGCGCCGACAACTGGCGGGCGCCCATGCCGAGCAGGTCGTCGAGCTCGCCGAGCGGGCGATTGCCGACGCGGAAGCGAGCCTCGAACAGATCGACGACTCGGACGGCAGCGTCGCGCCCGGCATCGGCGAACTGGCCGCTCTGCATCTCGATGCGTGCATTCAGACGCGGCCGGATCCGGTGAAGCTGGCCGACCGGCTGTTTCGCCTGCAGGCCCAAGGCCAGTGGGATACGTTCCACGATGTGCTGCCGGCCTACGCGGAGGTGCTGGGCGACGCGGGATTGAGCCGTTATCGGGAGCGGGTAGAGGAGAGTTGGGCCGTGCTGCCCACGCGGCCGGCGAACAAGCGCGACGAGTACGCGCATGACACGGTGCGCCACAATCTGGAGCATGCGATGGAGACGCTCGCGAAACATGACGGCGACGTCGACGCGCTGATACGCATCTGGTCGAAGGACCTGTCGGCGTCGTACCGGTATGCGCAGATCGCGGAATTGTGCGCGGAGCACGGGCGGTTCGACGAAGGGCTGGCGTGGGCCGAACGCGGGATGCACGAGTTGAAGGACCGGCACGACGATCGCCTGCTGGGCTTCTGCATCGAAGAGTATTTGCGTCGACGCGCGTTCGATCGGGCAGACGAGCTCGCGTGGCAACGCTTTGCACATCATCCGACGGCCGACGCATTCCGTGCATTGATGAAGGTGGCAAAGCGGACCAAGCGAGATGCCGCCGTGAAAGCGCGCGCTATTTCGCATCTGCAGTCACTCGCCCGCAAGCGGGAAACGGCGGGGCGGCCGAACACCGGCGCACGGCGCTGGGAGCCGCCGCCGCGTGCCGAACTGGTGAAGCTTTTGCTGGCGGAACGGGACGACGACGCAGCGTGGGACGCGTTTCAGGGCGGCCCGGTCGATGTCCTCGTATGGCCGACGATGGCCGCTGCGCGTGCGAAGACGCATCCAGAGGAGGCGATCGCGCTGTATCACCGCTATCTGCCGTTCGCGCTCGACCATGGCGCGGGCAATGCGCGGTACGACGAGGCATTTGGCGTCGTGCGCGATATTCGGGCGCTGCGGGTGGCGCATCGCCAGCAGGCGATATTCGACGTGGAACTCGAAGCCATTCGCAAGACTTACCGTGCGAAGCGCAACTTCATCAAGCTGCTCGCGAAGCTCGACGCGTGATCCGACCACGACGAAAGGAGGGCATCGACATGAATATCGATCTGCAGGCCGTCGACGACGCCGTGCTCGCGCTTCTTCATCTGACGTTGCACGACGGCAATCGCGCGTGGAAAAGCTTCGATTGGGACGCGCTGAACCGGTTGCATGAGCGCGGGCTGATCGGCGATCCGGTCAACAAGGCGAAATCCGTTGTCCTGACCGATGAAGGCTTGCGCGCATCGGAGCGACTCTTCACTCGGTTGTTTGCCGCATCGTCCGATGCGCGGACGGACGAGCAATCGTGACCTTCACTTACGCGACGGGTTCGTAACGCCACCCGTCGCGCTGCCATTGCATCGTGTGCGTCGGTTCGAGCGCCGCGAGAAACGTGGTGTCGTGCGACGCGACCACGATCGCGCCCGGGAAGCCGGCCAGCGCCGCTTCGATCGCGCGCACCGATTCGAGATCGAGGTGATTGGTCGGCTCGTCGAGCAGCAGCAGTTGCGCGGGCGTGCCGCGCCACAACGCGCATGCGAGCGCGGCCTTCAGCCGTTCGCCGCCGCTCAGTTGCCGCGCCGGTTGCGTCGCACGCGTCGCGTCGAGTTGCAGCAGCGCGAGACGGCTGCGTAGGTCGCCTTCGGCGAGCGGCGTATCGAGCAAGCCCAGTTGCTCGACGATCGAGCGCTCCGGGTCCAGCAGCGCGAGCCGCTGGTCGAGATACGCGGCGCTCACGTGCGTCGTGCAGGTACCTGAGCGCGGCGTGAGCTCGCCCGCGAGCATCCTCAGCAACGTCGACTTGCCGCAGCCGTTCGGGCCCGTCAGCGCGATGCGCACGGCGCCGCTCGCCGACCAAGTGATCGCGTCGGTGTCGCCCGCGACGCGCCATGGCAGGTGCGCGCGTTCGAGCGTGAACAGCTGGCGGCGCGCGCTGATCTCCGTGCCCGGAAGCGATACCAGCACGGGCGCGTCGGCTTCGACGCACGCGGCCGCTTCCTGCACGCGCTCGTCGAGCGTCGCCTTGAAGTCGCTCTGATGACGTCGGACCGTCCCCATGATGGCGCGCGCGGCGCCCTTGCGGTTCTGGCGCGCCATCGACGACAGGTTGGCCGTCTTCGCGTCGCGCAGCGACGCGGCCGCGTGGCGCTGGATCGTGTCGTGTTCCTGTTCGAGCCTGCGCCGCACGCGGCCGCGCTCGGTGCGCGCATGGTCGAGCGCCGCGTGCGCGGCTTCCTGCTCCGCGTCGCGCTGCGCGCGGTAGAGCGCGTAGTTGCCGCCGTACGAGCGCGCGCCGTGCGGCGTCAGCTCGACGATGCGTTGCACGCCGGCGAGCAGCGCACGGTCGTGGCTCACGATGACGACCCCGCCGCGCCAGCCATCGAGCGCCGCGCGCAGCCACGCGCGGCCCGGTGCGTCGAGATGGTTGGTCGGTTCGTCGAGCACGAGCAGGCCGGCGCCGGACAGCAGCGCGCCGATCAGCGCGACGCGCGCGAGCTGACCGCCGCTCAGTGCGTGCGCGGGCGTGTCGGCGTGGACGTCGTGCAGGCCGGCCGCGTCGAGCGCCGTGCGCAGCCGCTCCGCGAGATCCCAGCGATCGCCGATCAGGTCGAAGTCGTGCGGCTCGGCGCGGCCGTCCACGAGACGCGCGAGCGCGCCGAGCGGCGCATCGAGCGCGGCGATCTGCGCGACGGTCCGCGGGGCGGCGGCCGCATCGTCGTGATCTTGCTGTTGCGCGACGTAGACGACGTGCGTATGCCGCTCGATCATGCCCGCGCTGGGCGCGCGGCGGCCTGCGATCAGTTGCGCGAGCAGGCTCTTGCCGACGCCGTTGCGGCCGACGATGCCGGTCGGCGTGCGGTCGATGGACAGGTCGAGCGAATCGAACAGCGTGACGCCGTCGTCGAAGCGGAAGGAAACGTGATGAAGCGCGACGAGCGCGCCGGTGGGCGTGGCAGCAGCCATAAGCACCTCCAAAAATGCGTGAAGACCTTCGCGCGCGGCGTGCGTGGCACGGGCGGCGAAAACATTTCGGGAAGGCTTAGTTGTTCACTTTGGCTGGCGTCCGGTATGAGGAATGAGCGCGCAGTGTAGCAAGCGCGGCGCGCGGGCCGCAAGCGAGCGGCGCGTACGCCGTCGCTTGCGCGCCACGCACGGTTACTGCACGGCGACCGTCGTGAAATTCTGCCGCCCGAACGGACTCACGTGATAACCGCTCACGTTCGTGCGCGTGAGCGCGGCCGCGGTCGGGTAGCCGAGCGGGATCCACAGCGCCTGGTCGTGGATGATCTTCTGCGCGCTTTCATACAGCTTCGCGCGCTTGGCCTGATCTGCGGTCGACTTGCCGTCGGCGATCAGCTTGTCGAGCTGCGCGTCGCAGAAGCGCGCGAAGTTGATGCCCGACTTCACCGCGTTGCAACTGAACAGCGGCGACAGGTAGTTGTCCGGATCGCCGTTGTCGCCGGCCCAGCCCATGAACAGCATGTCATGCTGGCCGAGCTTCGCCTGCTTGATCAGCTCGCCCCATTCGATCACCTTGACTTCGGCCTTCACGCCGATCTTCGCGAGGTCGGCCTGCAGCAGTTCCGCGCCGACCTTCGGGTTCGGGTTCAGCACGCTGCCGGTCGGGCGCGTCCAGATGGTGGTCGAGAAGCCGTTCGGGAAGCCGGCCTGCGCGAGCAGCTGCTTCGCCTTCGCCGGGTCATACGCATACGGCGCGACGTCCTTCGCGTAGCTCCACGTGTTCGGCGGATACGGGTTGTTCGCGGCCGTCGCGGTGTTGTCGAACACGACCTTCAGGTAGGTCGCGCGGTCGAACGCGAGGTTCAGGGCCTCGCGCACCTTGTCGTTGTCGAGCGGCTTCTTCTGCGTGTTCAGCGCGACGAACGCGGTCATGAACGCGGGCGTCTGCACGACCTTCAGCGCGCTTTCGCCCTTCGCGGCGAGCACGTCCTGCGGCTTCGGCGACAGCGCGATCTGGCATTCGCCGGCCTTCACCTTCTGCAGGCGTACCGACGGGTCGGGCGTGATCGCGTAGATCAGCCGGTCGACCTTCGGCTTCGTGCCCCAGTACGTCGGGTTCGCGTCGTAGCGGATCAGCGCGTCCTTCGTATAGCTCTTCAGCACGAACGGGCCGGTGCCGACCGGCTTCGCGTTCAGGTCGGCCTGCTTGCCGGCCTTCAGCAACTGGTCCGCGTATTCGGCCGAGTAGATCGACGCGAAGCCCATCGTCAGGATCGGCACGAAGGTCGCGTTCGATTCGTTCAGCACGAACTTCACCGTGCTGTCGTCGACCTTCGTGACCGACTTCACGAGCTTCACGAGGCCCATCGACTGCGCGTGCGGGAAGCCGCTCGCGCCGGCCACCTTGTGCCACGGATTCGCATCGTCGAGCATCCGCGTGAACGTGAACACGACGTCGTCCGCATTGAGCGTGCGGCCCGGCTTGAAATAGTCGGTGGTCTGGAACGCGACGTTCGGGCGCAGGTGGAACGTGTACGTGAGGCCGTCGGCGCTGGCTTCCCATTTGTCGGCGAGCGCGGGCACGACCTTCTTCGCGGCTTCGTCGTAGGACACGAGCGTGTTGAAGATCACGTCGGCCGATGCGTTGGTCGTGACGAGCGAGTTGTACTGCACGACGTCGAAGCCGTCCGGGCTCGATTCCGTGCAGACGGTGAGCGGCTTGGCGGCGGCGAGGCCGGGGGCGGCAAGGGCGGCGAGGGTCGTGGCCACCGCGGCCGCGGCGAACAGCTTGACGTGCATAGGTTCTCCCACGTGGCTTGTGATTTTTGCTGGATGTCGGAATGCGGGCGCGGCGCGGTCGAGGACCGGCCGGCGCGGCTGGCGAACAGCATACCGTCAAAGCGCGCGACACGTGAAAAAAGGCGCCGGAACGCGGCGAATTGACCGAAAAACGGCTGCGTTCGCGACGGAACGGGTGTTGATGCGGCGGTTCGCATAGTGCGAGCGCGGCGCAGGAGGCGAGGGGGCGGGACGGGGTGGGCGGCTTCGAACGCGTGACGGAAATGCGCGGCGCGGTGTGAGCGACGGAACGCACAGGATCGCGGCAGCGGTGCGCGGTACGTGATGCGACACGAGGGTAGAGACCTGCGCGGATTCGCGCGGTACGGCGATGCAGATCAGGCCGAGGCCTGACAGCGATCCGGCGCGACGCGCGCCGGATCCACGACGCACTCAGTGCGCGCCGGCCTTCGGCTTTCGCGGCGCCTTTTCGAACAGGCGGTCGTACAGCCAGCGCGGCAGCACGTGCAGCACCTTCGCGACGACGCCCATCTGCCACGGAATCACGCGGAACGCGTGCTGCTTTGCGATCGCGCGCGCCGCGCGTGCGGCGAAGCGGTCGGCGTCCATCAGGAACGGCATCCGGTACGGGTTGTGCGCGGTCATCGGCGTGCGAATGTAGCCGGGCGCGATCGTCACGACGCCGACGCCGGCCGGGCGCAGCTCGACGCGCAGCGATTCGAGATACTTGATCGCGGCCGATTTCGACGCGCTATACGCGCCGGAGCCGGGCAGGCCGCGCACGCCGGCGACGCTCGCGACGCCCACCAGCGTGCCGTGGCGCGCGGCCGTCATCGGGCCGACGAACGGCTCGAACGTCGCGACCATCCCGTAGTAGTTGATGTCCATCACGTCGCGGAACGCCGCGAGGTCGCCCTGGCCCGTGACGGCGCCCTGGCTGATGCCCGCGTTCGCGATCACGACGTCGGGGCAGCCGTGCGCGGCGATGAACGACGCGGCGGCCGTCGCGAGCGCATCGGCGTCGCGCACGTCGGCGGAATAGACGGAGATGGACAGCTTCGGGAAACGCCGCGCGAACGCATCGAGTGCATCGGTGCGTCGTGCGACGAGTGCGAGCGTGGCGCCCTGGCGGGCGTATTCCTCGGCCATCGCGAGGCCGAGGCCGCTCGACGCGCCGGTGATGAAGACCTTCAGCGGAGTAGTCATGCCGGCGCGCGGGCGGGGATCAGAGCTTCTTGTCCTGAACCTGCTTCACGAGGAAGTCGAGCACCTGGGCGGTACCCGGGATGCTGTTCGTGTAAGCCGGGCCCGTCTTGTACTTGCCCTGGACGACGACCGTCGGCACGCCGTCGATCGCGTAGTCCTTCAGCAGCTTGGCCGACTGGTTCACCTCGCCCTGCACGCTGAACGAGTTGTACGCGTCCATGAACTTCTTCTTGTCGACGCCCTGCGTGGCCAGGAAGTCGGCCTGCGCCTGCGGCGTCAGCAGGTAGTTCTTCTGCTTGTGGATCGCATTGAAGATCGCCGGCGTGACCTTCTCGGAGATGCCGAGCGCGGACACCGCGTAGAACAGCTTCGAGTGCGGGAGGAAATCGTCACGGAATGCGACCGGCACGCGCTTGAAGTCGATGTTGTTGCCCTGTTTCTTCACCCAGGCCTCGATCGTCGGCTCGAATTCGTAGCAGTGCGGGCAGCCGTACCAGAAGAACTCGATCACCTCGACCTTGCCGGCCGGCGCGGACACCGGCTGCGGCGACTTCATCACCTCGAAGTCCTTGCCGGACACCGGCGCGGCGGGCGATGCCTGGGCCAGGCCGGCAACCAGGCCGAGAGACAGAAGGAGCGTGCTAAGCAGTTTTTTCATGTTGTGGACGTCGAATCAGTTGCTCGGGTTACGAAACGTAACGGGTTCTGCGTGGGTGCGGCCGGCTGCTTACTGCTTCGTGAAACGGATCACCGCCGTATCGACACCTGCATCGGACAAGCGCTGGCGGGCCGAGTTCATATCCTCGAATTTCGAGAACGGGCCGACGCGCACGCGGAAATAGGTCACGCCGCTGACGTCGCGCTTCGACACCTTCGATTCGAAGCCCTGGAAGCCGAGGCGCGCACGCTGCTGCTCGGCATCGCCTTCCGTCTTGTACGCACCGACCTGCAGGAAGTAGCCGGTGTTCGCGTCGTTCGCGGTCGGCGGCTTCGCTGCTGCTGCCGCTGCGGCCGTGGCCGACGACGTCGGCTTCGGCGTGTTCGCGGCCTGCTGCTGTTGCTGCTGCTTTTGCGCGGCGGCCTGCTGCGCCTGCTTCTGCGCGGCGAAGCGCGCGAGGTCGTCCTCGCCGCCTTGCTGCTGTTGCTGCGCCTGTTGCGTCTTCTTCGGCGGCGGCGTGGTGTCGGCCGGCTTCGGTGCGACGGCGACGCCGTTGCCCGACGACGGATTGTTCGACGCGGTGGGGGTGCTCGAGCCGGTGGCGCCGTTCGTGTTACCCGACGGCGGCACTTCGACGATCTGCGGCTCGGGCAGCAGGCCGCCGCCCTGGGTCTGGTTCGCGGCCTGGCCGGGCGCGGTGTTCGGCGGCGCGGGCTGGGCGGCTTGCGGCACCGGCTGGCCGGGCGTCTTGCCCTGCAGCGCACGGTTCGGGTCGAACTGCTGCGGCTGGCTCGCGCCGTTGTCGGCCGGCGGCGGCGCGACCTTCGACACGAACGGCGACGGCGAACGCGTGATGTAGAGCGCCACCACCACGGCGATCGCGAGGCCGACGATCAGGCCCAGCACGATTCCAAGAAATGTTCCTCCGGCTTGTTTCGATTGCTTCGAAGTTCGGCGTGGTTGTGCCATTGCTTGAGTTACCTGCAAAAAGAATCGTGAAAAGGCTGCGACGGGCATCCGGCGACGGCAATCCGACGGCGGGCGCTGCCGCGGCCATTCGCGGCCCGGTTCGGGGCCGCGCTGACATCCTTACATCTTGGCGGGCGCGGATACGCCGAGCACCGCCAGACCGTTCTCCAGCACCTGCCGGGTCGCGGCGAGCAGCGCGGCGCGCGCATTGCGCGGCGCTTCGTCGTCGACCAGCACGCGCTCCGCATTGTAGAACGAGTGGAATTCGCCAGCGAGATCGCGCAGGTAGAACGCGACCGCGTGCGGCGCCAGCTCGTTCGCCGCGTGCGTGAGCATGTCCGGGTACTCGGCCAGCTTCTGCATCAGCGACGCCGCTTGCGCGCTGGTCAGCTGCGACAGGTCGGCGCCCGGCAGTTGCGCGACGTCGACGTTGTAGCGCGACTTCAGTTCGTTGAGCACCGAGCAGATCCGCGCATGCGCGTACTGGACGTAATAGACCGGGTTCTCGTCGTTCTGTTTCAGCGCGAGGTCGATGTCGAACACGAACTCGGTATCGGCCTTGCGCGAGATCAGGAAGAAACGCACCGCGTCGCGGCCGCGCGTGATGGTCGCCTCGTCGATCAGGTCGGGTGCCGCTTCCTGGCCCGCCGCTGCGCCGCCCGACCATTCGATCAGGTCGCGCACCGTCACGTAGCTGCCCGCGCGCTTCGAGATCTTCACTTCCTGGCCGTCGCGCATCACGGTGACCATCTTGTGCAGCACGTAGTCGGGATAGCCCTTCGGGATTCCGACGTGCAGCCCCTGCAGGCCGGCGCGCACGCGCGCGATCGTGCCGTGGTGGTCCGAACCCTGGATGTTGATCACCTTCGTGAAGCCGCGCTCCCACTTCGTCACGTGGTAGGCGACGTCCGGCACGAAGTAGGTGTACGTGCCGTCCGACTTGCGCATCACGCGATCCTTGTCGTCGCCTTCGTCGGTCGTGCGCAGCCACAGCGCGCCGTCCTGCTCGTAGGTCATGCCGGCCTTGACCAGCGCGTCGACCGTCTTCTCGACGCGGCCTTCGCTGTACAGCGACGACTCGAGATAGTACTGGTCGAACTTCACGCCGAACGCCTGCAGGTCCATGTCCTGCTCGCGACGCAGGTACGTGACCGCGAACTTGCGGATCGCGTCGAGATCCTCGACGTCGCCCGCGCCCTTGACCGGCTCGCCGTCCGATGCGGCGACCGTTTCGCCGTTCAGGTAGTCGCGCGCGATGTCGGCGATGTACTCGCCGTTGTACGCGGCTTCCGGCCAGCCCGCGTCGCCCGGCTTCAGGCCGCGGGCGCGGGCCTGCGTCGAGATCGCCAGATTGCCGATCTGCACGCCCGCGTCGTTGTAGTAGAACTCGCGGTGCACCGCGTAGCCCTGGCTCGCGATCACGTTCGCGAGCACGTCGCCGAGCGCGGCCTGGCGGCCGTGGCCGACGTGCAGCGGGCCGGTCGGGTTGGCCGACACGAATTCGAGCAGCACCTGCTTGCCTTTCTCGCGATCCGACGTGCCGAACGCGCGGCCCTGGTCGAACACGGCGGCGATCACCGCCTGTTTCGCGGCGGCCGACAGGCGCAGGTTGATGAAGCCGGGGCCGGCGATCTCGGCGGCTTCGACGAGGCCTTGCGCGGCCGGCTGCGCGGTGAGTGCGGCGACGATCTGCTCGGCGAGCTGGCGCGGGTTCGCGCCGAGCGGCTTCGCGAGCTGCATCGCGACGTTGCACGCGACGTCGCCGTGCGCGGCGACCTTCGGGCGCTCCAGCGTGATGGCCGGGGCGACGAATGCCGCGTCGGCGCCTTTCAGCGCGTGTGCGACCTGCTTGACGCTATCCGCGAGCAGGGCTTCGAGAGTCTGTTTGTGTGCTGGCAGCATGCTGGTAGAAGGCTTCGTTGGTGGCGGCCGGAAACGCCGGGCCGCCGGCGCGCTTTTTAAGCGCGCGTTTCAGGGATCGCAGAATTTTAACAGGTGCTAATATGCCGCTCAGGCGGCCCGCGTCCGCGAGGCCGGACGCCGGTCTGTCGGCGTTCCCCAACCGCGCCGCGCAGGCACAACAAGATGAAAAGGGAATTGTCATGATTACGTTCAAGAGCAAGGCGGCACAGGATCTCGACGTGCTGAAGGATTTCGCCGTGTATGTGCTGGGTCTCGTCGGCAAGCAGCTGGGCGAGCGCGGTGTGATTACGCACGACGAACTGGACCACGCGATCGCCAAGCTGGAAGGCGCGGTCGCGCAGGCGAAGCAGGAGCGCGCCGAGCACGCCGGCCATTTCCACGAGGACGAAGCCGACCACGCGCACCACGAAGTGCCGCCGAGCCTGGCCCAGCGCGTCGCGCCGTTCCTGACGATGCTGCGCGAAGCGAAGGCCGGCGAGGCCGACGTGCACTGGGGCTTCTGAGCTTCCTTGCGTGGCGAATCGAAAGGTTCGCTAGACAGGAAAAAGCCCGCCTTCGAGCGGGTTTTTTCTTTTGTCTGATGATAATTGCGCCGGGCAGAAGGTGGGCGCGAAATCGGGGCGGCAGCGCGGCGCCTGCCTTGACCGAAAGGTAAAATTCCTTATAATTCAATGCAAGACTATGTGAAAGCGGGTGCGAAAACATAGCGCCGCCCGAGCAATCGGGTCCCACCTGGAGTGGGTATTTCGTCGAAAGACGGAAAGAGAGTCCCGCATGCGACGGCTGCCGAAAGGCGGCCGTTGGTTTTTCTACGCTCGAATCTTGCGGCCTTCCAGGCTTGCGCGCAGCAACGTGCGCAACGCGACTTTCCGGGCTTCCCGCTGGCGTCGGGTCAGGTCGCCATCCAGCATGTAGGCTGACTGCACGCGCAGGATGAGCCGGCGTTTCCTGAGCCGGTCCTTCGCAACCTCGAAAAACACGGCATACACGCGTTGAGTGCCGTCCGCTGCGACCGTCTCCACCGTCACGAAATTGGGTTGCCGTTCATCCGCGACAACGATCCGGCGCGTCGCCAGCCCGACGATCACGCCGCGCAACAGCTGCCGTGACGCGCGATACCGTTCCGCGCAGAGTACGCGTGTCTCGCGGCCGTCGTCGTAGATCTCGTCGTCCGGAATGGCGTCGCGGGTGCGTCCGTCCCATTTGAAGCTGCGTGTGAAGCAGTGACAGGAGAACAGGACCAGGACCGTCACGTCGAAGCCGGTTTCCAGATCGCATGTGAACGTCAACGGGCGCAAGTGGCTCAGGTCCCAGCTTTCGCCGCGGTAGCGGGTCGGCGGGAAGGGCCCGATGGCGTCGAGCGGTGTGTCGGTGATCCTGATCTCGAAGGAGGGCATGGCGGGGCGAATGTCGGGTCGAGAGGCTGCGGCTCTGATCGGCTAATATTGAGATTAGTTATCCTGATTGAATGGCAAGATGTACAACGCGCCCCGGGATCGGGGCGCGTGATGGCAAGTCGCGGCTGAGGTGCCGCGGCTCGATCAGTTACAGCTGCGGCGCAAGCGCGCGGCGCGCGTCGTCGAGCGACAGCGCCATGCGCTTCGCGTAGTCCTCGAGCTGATCCTGCCCGATTTTGCCGACCGAGAAATAGCGGCTGTCCGGATGCGCGAGGTAGAAGCCCGACACGCTCGCCGCCGGCAGCATCGCCAGCGAATCCGTCACGCTCATGCCGATCTCGTCCGCATGCAGCACGTCGAACATGTCGCGCTTCACGAGGTGGTCGGGGCAGGCCGGGTAGCCGGGCGCCGGGCGGATGCCCGCGTACTTCTCGGCGATCAGCGCGTCGTTGTCGAGCGTCTCGCCGCTCGCATAGCCCCACAGCTCACGCCGCACGCGCGCATGCATCGCTTCCGCGAACGCTTCCGCGAAGCGGTCGGCGAGCGCCTTCAGCATGATCGCGCTGTAGTCGTCGTGGTCGGCTTCGAACTGCTTTTCCTTCACGTCGACGCCGAGGCCGGCCGTCACCGCGAACATCCCGATGTAGTCGGCGACGCCCGATTCCTTCGGGGCGATGAAGTCGGCGAGCGAACGGTTCGGCCGCATCACGCCGTCGACCACCGGGCGCACGCTCTGCTGGCGCAGGTTGCGCCACGTGAGCAGCACTTCCGAGCGCGACTCGTCGCTGTAGATCTCGATGTCGTCGTCGTTGACGGTGTTTGCCGGCAGCAGCGCGATCACGCCGTTCGCGGTCAGCCAGCGGCCCTGGATCAGGCGCGCGAGCATCGATTTCGCGTCGGAGAACACGCGCCGTGCCGATTCGCCGACGATCTCGTCGTTCAGGATCGCCGGGTACGGGCCCGCGAGGTCCCAGGTCTGGAAGAACGGGCCCCAGTCGATGTAGTTCGCGAGCTCGTTCAGGTCGTAGTTCTTGAATACGCGGCGGCCGATGAACTTCGGCTTGACCGGCTGGTAGCCGGCCCAGTCGACCTTGGTCTTGTTCGCGCGCGCCTCGGCAAGCGTGACCATCGGCTGCTGCTTGCGGTTCGCGTGCTGGTCGCGGATGCGCTCGTAGTCGGACTTCAGCTCGTCGAGATACTTCGCCGCGCCTTCGTCCGACAGCAGGTTCGACGCGACCGACACCGAGCGCGACGCATCGGGCACGTAGACGACCGGGCCTTCGTAGTGCGGCGCGATCTTCACGGCCGTGTGCACGCGCGATGTGGTCGCGCCGCCGATCAAGAGCGGAATCTTCTTCACGCGGAAGTAGTCGTCGCGCTGCATCTCGGATGCGACGTATGCCATTTCCTCGAGGCTCGGCGTGATGAGGCCCGACAGCCCGATGATGTCCGCGCCTTCGACCTTCGCCTTCGCGAGGATCTCGTTGCACGGCACCATCACGCCCATGTTGACCACTTCGAAGTTGTTGCACTGGAGCACGACCGACACGATGTTCTTGCCGATGTCGTGCACGTCGCCCTTCACGGTCGCGATGACGATCTTGCCCTTCGCGCGCACGTCGCCGCCCGCTTCCGCGAGCAGGCGTTTTTCTTCCTCGATGAACGGGATCAGGTGCGCGACCGCCTGCTTCATCACGCGCGCCGACTTCACGACCTGCGGCAGGAACATTTTGCCCTGGCCGAACAGGTCGCCGACGATGTTCATCCCGTCCATCAGCGGGCCTTCGATCACGTTGATCGGGCGGCCGCCGGCCGCGTCGATCTTCGCGCGCACTTCTTCGGTATCCTCGACGATGAAGGTCGTGATGCCGTGCACCAGCGCATGCGAGAGCCGCTTCTCGACCGGCTGGTTGCGCCACTCGAGGTTCTCTTCCTTCTTCGCGCCCCCCGCCTTGAACTTGTCGGCGATCTCGAGCAGGCGGTCAGTCGAATCCTCGCGGCGGTTCAGGATCACGTCCTCCACGCGCTCGCGCAGCTCCGCGTCGAGATCGGCGTACACGCCGAGCTGGCCCGCGTTCACGATGCCCATGTCCATCCCGGCCTGGATCGCGTGATACAGGAACACGGTGTGGATCGCCTCGCGCACCGGGTCGTTGCCGCGGAACGAGAACGACACGTTCGACACGCCGCCGCTCACCTTCGCGTGCGGCAGGTTCTGCTTGATCCAGCGGGTCGCCTCGATGAAGTCGACCGCGTAGTTGTTGTGCTCCTCGATGCCGGTCGCGACCGCGAAGATGTTCGGGTCGAAGATGATGTCTTCCGGCGGGAAGCCGACTTCGTTCACGAGGAAGTCGTACGAGCGCTTGCAGATCTCGGTCTTGCGCGCGTAGGTGTCGGCCTGGCCGGTTTCGTCGAACGCCATCACGACCGCGGCCGCGCCGTAGCGGCGGATCAGGTTCGCGTGGTGGCGGAACGCGTCCTCGCCTTCCTTCAGCGAGATCGAGTTCACGATCGCCTTGCCCTGCACGCACTTGAGGCCGGCTTCGATCACGTCCCACTTCGACGAGTCGATCATGATCGGCACGCGCGCGATGTCCGGCTCCGACGCGATCAGGTTCAGGAAGCGCACCATCGCCGCCTTCGAGTCGAGCATCGCCTCGTCCATGTTGATGTCGATCACCTGCGCGCCGTTCTCGACCTGCTGGCGCGCGACGGCGAGCGCCTCGTCGAACTGGCCGTTGAGGATCATCCGTGCGAACGCCTTCGAGCCGGTGACGTTGGTGCGTTCACCGACGTTGATGAAGAGCGTCCCGGGCGTGACGTTGAACGGCTCGAGGCCGGCAAGGCGCATCATGTGATCGGTCATGGCGGTGCGAATTCTGGTGATGAAGGACGTGGGGCGGTCGGGTCAGGCGTTATCGCTGTACTGGTTCGGCCAGCGGCGCGGCTTCACGTCGGCGAGCGCCTTCGCGATCTCGGCGATGTGTTCGGGCGTCGTGCCGCAGCAGCCGCCCGCGAGGTTCACGAGCCCGGCCTGCGCGAATTCCTTCAAGAGGCCCGACGTGACGTCGGGGGTTTCGTCGAAACCGGTGTCGCTCATCGGGTTCGGCAGGCCCGCGTTCGGGTAGCACGACATGTAGGTGTCGCACAGCTTCGCGAGCTCGGCGATGTACGGGCGCATCAGCGCCGCGCCGAGCGCGCAGTTCAGGCCGAACGTGAGCGGCTTCGCGTGACGCAGCGAATTCCAGAATGCCTCGACGGTCTGGCCCGACAGGATCCGGCCCGATGCATCGGTGACGGTGCCGGAGATCATGATCGGCAGGCGCTCGCCGGTGTCCTCGAACAGCTCGTCGAGCGCGAACAGCGCGGCTTTCGCGTTCAGCGTGTCGAAGATCGTCTCGACGAGGAAAAGGTCGACGCCGCCGTCGAGCAGCGCCTTCGCCTGCTGGTAGTACGACGTGCGCAGCTCGTCGAACGTGACGTTGCGGGCGCCCGGATCGTTGACGTCCGGCGAGATGCTGGCCGTCTTCGGCGTCGGCCCGATCGCGCCGGCGACGAAGCGCGGCTTGTCCGGCGTCGCGTATTTCGCGGCCGATTCGCGCGCGAGCTTCGCCGATTCGACGTTCATCTCGACGACGAGATCTTCCATCCCGTAGTCGGCCTGCGCGACGGTCGTCGCGCCGAACGTGTTGGTTTCGACGATGTCGGCGCCGGCCGCGAAGTACTGGTCGTGGATCTCGCGGATGATCTGCGGTTGCGTGAGCGACAGCAGCTCGTTGTTGCCCTTGATGTCGCGCGGGAAATCCTTGAAGCGCTCGCCACGATACGCGGCTTCGTCGAGCTTGTAGCGCTGGATCATCGTGCCCATCGCGCCGTCGAGGATCAGGATGCGCGATTTCAGCAGCGCGGGCAGGGCGGCGCCGCGCGTGTAGGGCGCGTCGAGCGGGACGGAAGCGGCGAGAGGAGTCGCAGACATGGGCGGAAGACCGGCGAAGACGGAAAACCGTCATTGTAGCCGGTGCGTCAAGCGGTCGCCGCCCTCGCCGCGCCGGCCGGACGGCCCGCCAAATGAAAGCCCCCGCCGGCGAACCGGACGGGGGCATGATCGGAGTGCACGCGGCGCCGCATCGATGCGCGGCGAATGGCCCGGCCGCGTGACGCGCCGGGCCGCGGGTCGTCAGTGCAGCACGACGGGCATCATCATCAGGCTGTCGAATTGTCCGAGGAATTCGTCGACCTCGTCGAGCGACGGTTCATCCTCGATCAGCTGCTTCACGTGTGCGCGGAATCGTTCGGCAAGTTCGCCGTCGATGAAGATTTCGCGCTGCGCGTTCTTGTCGACGATTTCGTATCCGCCGGCATTCATCAGGTGATGGCCGGCCTGCGGCGCAAATTCGACGACGCAGTAGTTGGGGCTGTTGTAGATCATTTGCATGGCGGCACTCCTCTTCGCAGTGGCATCTGGCCTTGTTGTCCCCTAGGTGGGGCAAGCCTTGCCGGTTTCAAGGGGCTTGCGCTGCACACCCCGTTCTCCCGTTTGCGTGGGGTGTATCGGTTAGAAGCCGATGTCTATCAAACGTTTCTCATTGTGAGCCGGTGGACTGAAATAGTTGTTAAAGAGTGTCATCGGCCATTTTTTGTAAATCTGTAATCGGTCGAAATTGCCGATTGGCGCGCATTCACGCGCGTTCACTGTGTGACAGTCGATGACGCAGGTGGTTGCATCGTCGCGGGCGGTGCCGATTGCGCCGGTTCCGCGGGCGGCGCAGGCGATGCATCGGCTGCCGGTGCGGCGGCGGGCGCGTTCGTTGCGCCGCTGGGCGGTGCGGCATCGGCCGGCACGTTCGGTGCGGCGAGGCGGCCGTGCCACAGCAGCTCGATCTGCGCACCGTTCGGCTCGCTCTGCACGAGCCGCGCGGGCAGCCAGCCGAGCGACGGCGCGAGCCACATGTCGATGCGGCGCGTGTCGCCGTCGCGGCGCGGCAGGCGCATGAAGTGCCGCGCAGCGATGATGCCGGACTGCGTCTGCACCTGCTCGTCGCCGATCACGGTGATCGGCCAGGTCTCGCCGCTGTTGTTGTCGATCACGAAGAACTGCTGTGTGACGCCCGGCTTGTAGGCGGCGGGATTGCCGCGCACGAGCCCCGACAACTGCATCAGCATGCTGAAGCGGTCCTGCACGCCGTCGGGCAGCGGCGCGTTGTTCGGCGTGCGCGTGAATACGACCTGCCGGATCTCGCGGTTGAAGATCGCGATGTCTTCCGGCCGTTTGCCGCGCTTCTCGACGTAACGGTCGGGCGCGACGCCGAATGCGTCGATGCGGCCTTCGCTGCGATAGGTGAACGGGCCGACGAACGGCACCGGCATCGACACCGACAGGTCGTAGGTGTGCCCGTCGGTGCGCCAGCGGATCGTGCCGATCATGTTCTGCATGCCGTTGTAGAACGTGTCGTACTGCAGGTCGCCGGACGGCGGCGCGGCGAACTTCACGCCGCTCGTCGCGGGGCCCGGGGTCGCGGCGCTGGCGCCTGCGGCCGACGCGGCGTGTGCGCCCGCGGCTCCCGGTGTGCCGCTCGCAGCGGACGCGGCAGCCGCCGGCGGTTCGCCGTGCTCGGCCGTCTGCGTCGACGTGAGGACCGGCTCGTGCGACGGCGCGGGTGTCGGCGGGGCGGCCTTGGGCGCGGCCGGACGTTCGACCGGCTTCGGCTCCGGCGGCGCAGGCTGGCGCTCGATCGGCTGCGGTTTCAGCAATTCGATCTGCACCGGGATGTCAGCGGGCGGCGGCGTGAACGATTCGCGGTTGCGCATCAGCCAGAACCCGGCGAGCGCATGCAGCACCAGCACGGCGACGAGCGCGACGCCCACGCGCAGCCAGCGGCGGGGCAGGGCGTGACTCGGGCGAAGGTCGGCAGGCTGCATGGGCATCGGAACAGGGTCGGGGCGCTTGCGTGACGTCGGGCGCGCGGCGCGCGCCACAGAAATCGGACCGTCGGATGCGCCGCGCGTTCGCGATGCGTGACGTGGCGTGAACCGGATGCGTCAGGCGTCGCGTGCGTCGGGACTATAGCCGAGTTCGTAAGACAGTTTCTGTGCGCATGCGCGCAGCGCGGTGTCGATCTCGCCGCCCCACGCGATGTCGAACGAGCCTTCCTGGCCGAGCGCGACGATCGCGAGCGCGAGTTCGCCGACCGCGTCGAACACCGGCATGCAGAACGCGTGGATCGTCGGCAGCAGCATCCCTTCGACGCGCGCGGCCTGGTGCTCGCGCACGTCGGCGAGCACCGCATCGACTTCGTCGAGCGTGCGCGGGCCGCCGTGGTGCGGCGAGCGGCGCGTATCGGCGAGTTCGCGCTCGAGCATCGCGGCGGTCTTGCTGCGCGGCAGGTACGCGGCGAACAGCAGGCCCGTCGCGGAGCCGAGCAGCGGCATCACGTCGCCGAGCTTCAGCGACGCCTTCGCCGGATGGCTCGATTCCATCCAGTGCACGATCGTCGGCCCCTGGTTGCCCCATACCGCGATGCCGACCGTCTGGTCGAGACGGTCGCGGAATTCGGTCAGCGCGATCCGCGCGAGCTTCACGCCGTCGACGCGCGCGAGCCGCGCGAGGCCCATCTGCAGCGCGAAGCCGCCCAGCTCGTAGCGGCCCGAGACGGGATCCTGCGACACGACGCCGAGCCGCGAGAAGCTGACCAGATAGCGGTGCGCCTTCGCCGGGCTCATGCCCGCGCGCTGCGCGAGATCGCGCAGCATCATCGCGCGCGGCTCGCTCGTCAGCACGTCGAGCAGGCGGAAGCCGACCTCGATCGACTGGATGCCGGAACGGACCTTCTCGCCGTGTTCGCCGGAGGCGGCGTCGTCGGTATCGGAGTCGGCGAGATCGTCGTCGGGAAGCGGGCTGGCGGGCATGGGCAACGGGTGCGCGAAAATGCGACAGGAAACGGGGCGAAAACGGCGTGCGCGATCATGGCGCGCCGCAGGGATTCACCATCGTAAAATAGATTCCCTCCATCGTCACTACAACGGCAGATCCTCCCTATGAAACTTGCTTCGCTGAAGGACGGCACGCGCGACGGCCAGCTGATCGTCGTGTCGCGCGACCTGCACACCGCGGCGATTGCCGATGCGATCGCGCCGACGCTGCAGCGCGTCCTCGACGACTGGGCGTTCTACGCGCCGCAACTGCGCGACCTGTACGACGCGCTGAACCACGGCCGCGCGCGCAACACGTTCGCGTTCGATCCGGCCAACTGCATGGCGCCGCTGCCGCGCGCGTTCCAGTGGGCCGACGGCTCCGCGTACGTGAACCACGTCGAGCTCGTGCGCCGCGCGCGCGGTGCCGAGATGCCGCCCGAGTTCTGGACCGATCCGCTGATGTACCAGGGCGGCAGCGACGATTTCCTGGGGCCGCGCGACGACGTCGTGTGCCCGTCCGAGGAATGGGGCATCGATTTCGAGGCGGAAGTCGCGGTGATCACCGGCGACGTGCCGATGAGCGCGTCGCCCGACGATGCGCTGAAGGCCGTGCGGCTCGTCACGCTCGTGAACGACGTGTCGCTGCGCAACCTGATTCCGGCCGAACTCGCGAAGGGCTTCGGCTTCTTCCAGAGCAAGCCGGCCACCGCGTTCGCGCCGGTCGCCGTCACGCCGGACGAGCTCGGCGACGAATGGCGCGCGGGCCGCGTGCACCGTCCGATGATCGTCCACTGGAACGGCAAGAAGGTCGGCCAGCCCGATGCGGGCACCGACATGGTGTTCCACTTCGGCCAGCTGATCGCGCACGCGGCGAAGACGCGCAACCTGCGTGCCGGCTCGATCGTCGGCTCCGGTACGGTATCGAACAAGGACGCGAAGCGCGGCTACTGCTGCATCGCCGAGAAGCGCTGCCTCGAGACGATCGAGCACGGCGCGCCGCAGACCGAATTCATGCGTTATGGCGACACCGTGCGCATCGAGATGTTCGATGCGGCCGGCAAGTCGATCTTCGGCGCGATCGAGCAATCGGTCGCCCCGCCCGACGGCGCGGCATAAGCCTCGCGGCGGACGCAACGCAGCGGCGAAACCCGGCTTTGGCCCGCGCGCCGGGTTTCGCCTGATGTTTGCCCGCGCGGGCTTGGCTACACTCGATTCAAGCGTTCAAGAACCCGGGAGCTGCGCATGGCCGATCTCGCCGCATATGGCGGTTACGAAGCACTGAAGGTGACGCGCCGCGACCATGGCGTGCTCGACATCGTGATGAGCGGCGAGGGCGCGAACCGCAGCGGCCTCGCGACCGCGAACGCACGCATGCATCGCGAGCTCGCCGACATCTGGCGCGACGTCGATCGCGATCCCGACACGCGCGTCGCGGTGATCCGCGGCGAAGGCAAGGGCTTTTCGGCGGGCGGCGATCTCGCGCTCGTCGAGGCGATGGCGAACGATTTCGACGTGCGCGCCCGCGTGTGGCGCGAGGCGCGCGACCTCGTCTACAACGTGATCAACTGCAGCAAGCCGATCGTGTCGGCGATGCATGGCCCGGCCGTCGGCGCGGGGCTGGTCGCCGGGCTGCTCGCCGACATCTCGATCGCCGCGAGGGATGCGCGGATCATCGACGGCCATACGCGGCTCGGCGTCGCGGCCGGCGACCACGCGGCGATCGTGTGGCCGCTCTTGTGCGGGATGGCGAAGGCGAAGTACTACCTGATGCTGTGCGAGCCCGTGAGCGGCGAGGAGGCCGAGCGGATCGGGCTGGTCTCGCTCGCGGTCGAGCCGGCCGACCTGCTGCCGAAGGCGTACGAAGTGGCCGAGCGGCTCGCGCACGGCTCGCAGTCGGCGATCCGCTGGACCAAGTACGCGCTGAACAACTGGCTGCGCACCGCCGGGCCGACCTTCGACACGTCGCTCGCGCTCGAATTCATGGGTTTTTCGGGGCCTGACGTGCAGGAAGGCATTCGCTCGCTGCGCGAACGGCGCCCGCCCGCGTTCCCCGGCGACGCGCCGTTCTGACGTGCGCGCTATGATCGAACCACGCGCGGCTGCGCGACGCACGGCAGCCGCCTCGCTCCCCCAGTCAACCAGGATGCCCGTATGACGACCGATGCCTCCGGCGCCAACCCTTTCGCCGGCTTTGCCGGGTTCCAGCCCGCCGACATGATGGACCGGATGTGGGACATGATGCGGATGTCGCCGTTCGGCGGGATGGCGCCGTTTCCGGGCGCTACGCACGGGCTGCCGCCGTCGCTGTCGAGCATGTCCGACATGATGTCGCCGCTCACGAACGTCGAGGAACTCGACAAGCGGATCACCGATCTGCGCGCGGTCGAGCAGTGGCTGAAGCTCAATCTCGGGATGCTGCAGTCCGCGATCCAGGCGCTCGAGGTGCAGCGCGCGACGCTCGCGACGCTGCGCGCGTTCGGCGCGTTCGCGCAAAGTTCGATGTCGGCGGCCGAGGAGGCGGCCGTTGCCGCCGCGCAGGCCGCCAAAACCGCGGCGGCGGGTGAGCCCGCGCCCGCGGCCGATGCCGCGGCGTCCGCCGCGGATGCGCCTGCAGGCGACCCCGCGCAGCAGCCATTCGACCCGGCCGGCTGGTGGAACCTGCTGCAGACGCAATTCAACCAGCTCGCGGGCCTCGCGATGGCGCAGCCGGGCATGCAGCCTGCGGCGCCGCCGGAAGCCGCTGCCGCGCCGGAACCCGCCGCGAAGCCGGCTGCGGCCGCAACCGCGCCGCGCAAGCCCGCCGCGAAGCGCGCGAAGCCGTCCGGTTCGGCCGCGGCGCGCGCGGCGGCCGCTTCGTCGCCCGACACGCGTCCGCCGAAGCGCTCGACGTGACGCGGCGCAGGTAGCAGGTCGATCATGCGGCTCGCGCTCGTTCTGATGGGAGGCGGCGCGCGCGCCGCATACCAGGTCGGCGTGCTGAAGGCGCTGGCCGAGATCGCGCGCGAGGCCGATCCGCAACGGAACACGCTGCCGTTCGCGGTCGTGTGCGGTTCGTCGGCCGGCGCGATCAACGCGACGTCGATCGCGAGCCACGCGGACGACTTTTCCCATGGCGTGCGGCGCCTGCTCGAATTCTGGGAGCCGCTGCGCGCCGAATACGTGTATCGCACCGACTGGCTCGGCATCGCGGCCGCCGGCGCGCGCTGGCTCGCGACGATGACGTTCGGCTGGGCGGCCCGCCGCTCGCCGCGCGGGCTGCTCGACAACACGCCGCTCGCGCACCTGCTGCAGCGCGAGCTGAGCTTTCACCGGATCGAGCAGATGCTCGAGGCGCGCCAGCTGCACGCGCTCGCGATCACCGCGCTCAGCTATTCGAGCGGCCGGCACCTCACGTTCTACCAGGCCGCCGAGCCGATCCAGGCGTGGCGGCGCGCGCAGCGCACCGCGCGGCTCGTCGACCTGTCGGCGTCGCACCTGCTCGCGTCGTCGGCCATTCCGTTCGTGTTTCCAGCCGTGCCGCTCGTGCTCGACGGGCAGATCGAGTACTTCGGCGACGGCTCGATCCGGCAGATCGCGCCGCTGTCGCCGGCGATCCATTTCGGCGCGCACCGGATCGTCGTCGTCGGCGCGGCCGATCCGCGGCCCGAGATTCCGGCCGCGAACGGCGCGGGGCGGCCCCGGGGCTACCCGACGCTTGCGCAGATCGGCCAGCAGGTGCTCGCGAGCGTGTTCCTCGATTCGATCGGCTCGGACATCGAACGGATCGAGCACATCAACCGGATGATCGAGCACCTGCCGCACCAGATCGAGGTCGACAGCGGCTGGCGGCACGTCGACGTGCTCGCGATCGCGCCGTCCGAGCGCATCGAGCTGATTGCCGCGAAGCACCTGAAGCAGATGCCGGCGACGATGCGCGGGCTGCTCGGCGCGATCGGCGGCAGCCAGCCGGCCGGTGCATCGTTTGCCAGCTACCTGCTGTTCGAGGAGGCCTTCACGTGCGAGCTGATCGAGCTCGGCTACCGCGACGGCCGGGCGCAGCGCGAGACGCTCGCCGGCTGGATCGCGCACGCGGATGGCAGCAGCGCGCCGGCGGCCGGTACGCCGCCGGAAGACGGCCTCGCGACCGGCGAAATGCGGGTCTGACACGCGCAGGCACAATGTAAGGTTGCGTTTTCGCGACGGTCGGCCGCGACAGATCGCCGCACCGCGGTGGGCGGCGCGCGACCGGCCAGGCGTCTCGGAACCGTCATGCACGCGTGCTATCATGGCCGCCGCCGTATACACCATATCGAGCAGCCCGCCGATCCGGCATCCGCACGGGACCTTTCGGGGAACCCGCCTGGGGCAGGGGACGGGCGCGCCACCGAGCCGGCCAGCGCCGGCCCCCACTCAGGCACGCGCGCCCGGCTCCGCCCGAACGGAGCGGGGTGGCGGCATGCCCAACGGCGGCAACGCGGCCGCCTGGCCGCCGGACGAGGAATCGACGTCCGGCGGGCCGGTTTCCCGCGTAAAATTAGAGTCTTGGCTGCAAAAAGCGCGCGTGGCGCGCTTGCGCGGCAACAGTCACGTTTAGAGAAGTCGCATTGCGCAGAACAGGGGTGGGACCATCATGAACACCATGCTTTATCCGGAACTTTACAGGTCGCTCGAAGCTGTCCGCTGGGACATGGAGAAGGACATTCCGTGGGACAAGTTCGACGCTTCGCTGCTCACCGACGAGCAGGCGAAGACGATCAAGATGAACGCGATCACCGAATGGTCGGCGCTGCCCGCGACGGAAATGTTCCTGCGCGACAACCAGCACGACAGC